>NZ_CADIKL010000033.1 GCF_902859945.1 Paraburkholderia caffeinitolerans
TGAGCGCCTCCATGATCTGGCTATCCGTGAACTTCGACTTCTTCATTGCGTAGAACTCCCTTTGCTGGAAATTCTACTTCTGATCCCGCTTACTGGACGGGGGTATTACCCGCTTACCGGTCGCTTCTGCGTCTACGGCCTTTTGCCCGGGTGCTTCGTTCTGACCCAGCCTAGCAGGAAGACGCCAGAAATTCCGCCCAGGCCGATAATGACTGGCCAAAACTTGGCAATGACGATTGAGCTCATGGTTGCCGCGCTCCTTGAAAGAAAGACGACCGCTCCTGCACCGAATTCGTCGAATTCGGTGCATCTTGTATAGCGCGCGTCCAGACAAGGATCATCGTTTTTCGGGTACCAGACAGTGCCTTGCCGCACATCCGCGGCGAGGCGACCGGCTACATGATCATCATCGCCAACCCGCCGACCTGCACGCTTTTCGTGCCTTCTAAATGGACTGTGACCGCTTGTGCGGGTGACTTGGACGTTCGTCTCCGATGATCGAGCGCGCGCTGGGGGTCGAAAGCACGCGTTCGCACGGGTGAAACCTGCCCCCGGGTCGCGGAGGCCCGGATGGCAGTAAAGCGCTCTGAAGCCGCCTCACGAACGGCGACACCTGATTGTCGGCAAATGGCCGATGACGCGACGCTGGCTCTCGGCATTCGAATGACCGCTTGCAAAGTGGAGCGGTCGCCAGAATGTCATGGCCACGCAGCGAACGAAGGTCGCCTCTTGGCCAGTTCGCGCTTTACTCGGCGGAACGAACGCGCACGCGATCTCCTATCCGCGGTTATTCCCGCGATCAAGTGCTGAAAACGATTCTCGCAACAGCGCTTCCTGATCGGCAAAGCGCTGCTTGTCGCGCGAGCGAAGTTTGCGCAGGTTTTCGATCTTCCAGCGTATCGCGGGCATGTCGCGCAGATGGTCGTAGGGCGTCAGTGCCCAGTCCGTGTCCAGTCTGACGAGGGATAAAAGAAATTCACGGTGATTCGGGGGCAGCGCGCGTGGCAGATCGTGATGAAGCTGCATCTGGACTTCCTCGAGCTGAGCAAGGCTGAGCGCGTCGACGGTCATCCCCACGAAACCCGCCTCGTATTCATGCGCAAGCGAATGTGGCTTTGCAAACAGAACTTCGTGCACCGGGCGGTTGTGGCCAGCGAGATAGCCGACGAACGCGGTAACGCAATCGTCGCGCAGGCCATACGTCTCGTACATGTGCCGCACATCGAAGATGTCGCGCGGGTGCTGGCGGTCCAACACCGCTACAAGCTTGCTACCGTGCAACTCAGCGTCGGCGAGCGTTGGCACCTCGAAGTCGACGCGGAACATATTCTGCGCACGCGGGACGACAGGGCGCACGACGGTTGGCACAGGGTGCCCCGGAAGACATAGTTCACTTCCACCTTGACCTGGGCATCGGCGGAAGCAACCGTCAGTTTCACGTCATCGCCCTGTTTCTGCCGCTCGCGCCAGCGATTGCCACGTGATAGCCCTGCTGCTCAAACGCCTGTTTTGCGCGTGCCAGCTCGGTGTTGATGATCTCCAGTGCTTCACTCCGGTCCGGCACATGTGAGCGCATGACGACGTCAATGTCGACAGACAGACGCGGCAGGTCTTGCACGAACATATTGATCGCTGTTCCGCCTTTCATGGCGAAATGCGGCGTGTCGAAAACATCTGGCGCGATTGCCAGCATAAGGCGCGCGGTGTTGAGGTACGGGTCGTTCATCGGGTTGCGGCTGCCTGGAAAATGGACGCGTTATGCCTTCAGGTTCAATGGAGGCGTGCCTTTGCGGCTGCTGGTCCAGCGCTTTCCGGGGCCGAGCCTATCGACATGGCGTTGCAGATCCTTGCCCCAGGCAAAGCCGCTGGACTCTCCAAGATCACGCACCAGCTTGACGACCTTCACCCGTGTGCAATGAGAGAGCAGCGTATCGAGTACCTTCGGACGCAGGTTGCGCAATGAGGACGCGATATTGATCGCCTCTTCGAGAGACTGTCCTTTCGCGAGGCGCTTGCCGACATCGCTTGCGAGCTCAAGCAGGGCGCGCTCGGGCTCGGCGACGAGGATTGAGGGGTCCCGGTTGGGGAGCGCGGAGATCGCAAAGCCTTCCGGCAGATTTTCATCGAACAGGCGGGTCGTCTGCAGCGTGTGGGGCAGATGTTCGTTGATCCAGTCCGGCATCACATAAGGACGCATGGCCCAGAGCACGACACGTTCGCGAAAGCTCACGTTGTGGCGCACGCCCTGCCAATCGAGTGCCGTTCTGCCGCCGACATGCATGCCCGTGACGTGCCGGCCGAGGTACGCGAGTACGCCGTCGTGCGTAGGCGTGTCGCCTGCGAGGAGGTATGCCCCTTTTGAAAGGCGTTGCAGCCAACCGGCGCTCACCAGGTAGGTGGTCTGCTGAGCACTTACGCCGCAGTCGCGGAGCATCTGGGGATCAAGCGGCTGTCCGCGGGGGACGCTTTCCATGAGCCGTTGGAGTGATTTGCTGGCCATGCTGTCGCGGGGCATGATTTTTTTGTGGCAACACAAAAAAATCAGTAGTTAATGTAAATAAATCATGAAAAATCCCGGCGTCGACCTCTGACGTTGGCGGCAGGAATGCATCATCAGTGTATTCGATCCAGGCGGCGAGTACATGATTTATTCTATTTTTCTCCGGAAAAATTTGTACTTTATGATAAAAATATATGCGGTAATGCGATGGGCTCGCCTCACCCCGTCACCCATGTTCTTGCTGTGTTTCAGAAGTCGCGGCCCGACACGATTTCTGCCGGAGCAAGGTCCAGCCCTCCCGCATCGGATAAACTATGCGCCTGGTCTATGTCCTTCATTCAACGGGTTTTGTCGATGAGTACGATTCTTGAAAATGTTCCGGTTGGTCAAAAAGTAGGTATTGCGTTCTCGGGTGGCCTCGACACCAGCGCCGCACTGCACTGGATGCGCAAGAAGGGCGCGGTGCCGTACGCCTATACCGCCAACCTCGGCCAGCCCGACGAAGACGACTACGACTCGATCCCGCGCCGCGCGACGGAGTACGGCGCCGAAGGCGCCCGCCTGATCGACTGCCGCGCGCAGCTCGTGGCCGAAGGCATCGCTGCGCTGCAAAGCAGCGCGTTCCACGTCTCGACGGGCGGCGTCACCTACTTCAATACCACGCCGCTCGGGCGCGCCGTGACGGGCACGATGCTCGTCTCCGCCATGAAGGAAGACGGCGTCAACATCTGGGGCGACGGCTCGACCTACAAGGGCAACGACATCGAGCGCTTCTACCGCTACGGCCTGCTCGTCAATCCGGATCTGAAGATCTACAAGCCGTGGCTCGACCAGCTGTTCATCGACGAACTCGGCGGCCGCGCGGAAATGTCGGAGTTCATGCAGCAGTCGGGTTTCGCGTACAAGATGTCGGCCGAAAAGGCCTACTCGACGGACTCGAACCTGCTGGGCGCAACGCACGAAGCCAAGGATCTGGAGAGCCTCGAGTCGGGCATCAAGATCGTGAACCCGATCATGGGCGTGGCGTTCTGGCGCGACGATGTCAAGGTCGACCGCGAGGAAGTCACGATTCGTTTCGAAGAAGGCCAGCCGGTTGCGCTGAACGGCAAGACCTTCCCGAACGCGGTCGAGCTGCTGCTCGAAGCGAACCGCATCGGCGGCCGTCACGGTCTGGGCATGAGCGACCAGATCGAGAACCGCATCATCGAGGCGAAGAGCCGTGGCATTTACGAGGCCCCGGGGATGGCGCTCTTGCACATCGCCTATGAGCGTCTCGTTACCGGCATCCACAACGAAGACACCATCGAGCAGTACCGCGAGAACGGCCGCCGTCTTGGCCGCCTGCTGTACCAGGGCCGCTGGTTCGATCCGCAGGCGATCATGCTGCGCGAAACCGCCCAGCGCTGGGTCGCGCGCGCGATCACGGGTGAAGTGACGCTCGAATTGCGCCGTGGCAACGACTACTCGATCCTGAGCACGAAGTCGCCGAACCTCACGTATCAGCCGGAACGTCTGTCGATGGAGAAGGTGGCTTCGACGTTCTCGCCGCGCGATCGTATCGGTCAGCTGACGATGCGCAATCTCGACATTACCGATACGCGCGACAAGCTGCGCGTCTACGCGCAAGTGGGTCTGCTCACGCCGGGTGAAGCTTCGGCGCTGCCGCAGATCAAGGACGAGAAGAAGTAAGGTGGTGGGGCGGCCTTTTGTTTGGGCCGCTGCTTCCACATGCTGTAAAACCCCGCGTTACCGGTCGTTCGATATGAATGGCTTGGGGCGCGGGGATTTTTTTGGGTGCTTGGCGGGATGTAGGGGAGCAGGGCAGCTTAGTAGTCTGCACGGCGGCCCGCTGCGCCTCTAATACACCAAATCATTCCCACAATCATAGATATCCTCGTCGTAGTCCACGAGATCGAGCGCGGCTCGGACAAGCTGCGTGCCTTCTGGCAAATCCTGGAGTTCAAGTAGCATTTCAGCGTCTTCGACATGTCCGCCAAAACTATCTCGGGCGCTCTTCAATTCCAGATAGTGAACGCTGCTAGTATTATTTTCTTTTTTCAAGCGAGCAATGTCGCCGGATACGGCATCCTCGGTAACCCCGCAATACTCTGTCCGATAAACATCGAATTTATATATATTGTCCTTCGGTCTGCGCATGGATATTTGGGGTATGACGGTAAACCCCGGATATTCCAGGTTGGATACGACTTCATAGTTGAAATTCTCAATAGCCTGACGCACGCTACCGTCAGCATCGTCGATCTCTTCTTGAGAAAAGATGCGCCTCAATTCGACGGTTCCGGCAATTTTGACTTCGTACACGAATATCCAGGAGGCGGCATAGTCGTAGGAGACGGTATGGACAATCCATTTCTCCTTGAGCGCGTTACGTATTTTTGCTTCCAGGGCTGCCTTGGCTTTCAGGAATTGCTTCGGCTTGATGCTGAACCCGACGTACCCTTCTCGCGGAATAAAGCACTCTGCGGCAGTGAATTTCTGTGTGACCGATACGGTGAAGTGAGCTGTGTGCAGCCGGTACGCAGCATCGACGACTTCGTGTTTTCGATGGGCGATCGAAAGCCCTTCCATATCAATCGCCGCGCTCACATCCTCTTGAACGCCTTCCATGTATCGCGCTTCCCAAGCCGCGTCGCTGGATTTGCCGCGTCGTCTGTGCGGATATTCCGGAATCAGACATGAGATCGCGACGTCGAAATAGAAACGTACCGTCTGATCGTGCGTGGTTGCGGGCAATGTGCTCTGTTCCGGTCGGCGCGCCATATACGGACCCTTCGATGTGGAGGCCAGCAATTATCGCTTTTCTACTTTATTCCCGTGGCCGAGAAAGAGCTCTTCAAGCTTGGACCAGCTCATTCGATATCCCTGCTTGCCATTCTTCGGGAACCAGACCGCGGATCCATTCGAAATTTTCAATTCGCCGAATTTATCGGAGTCTTTTCTCACCTGAAAAGTGATGTCGGCTTTGCCGAGTTCGCGTTCCGGGAGGTTGAATTTAACGGTATGCGTAGCCATTTTTTGGGGTAATTTTTTGAATGTCTTGATTATCAATATGCGCTGCACGGAAAGCAGTAATGTCTAGCTGCCTTAGCTGCCGAACGGCAGCGTCCTGATGAAAGTCGCGAGTCGCTCTGCCTCTTGCTGAGTCAGGTCGCTGGGCAATGAAAAATGGACAGGCGACAGGCCGGGACGTAAAACATAGAAGTGGGGGAGCATCTCGACTTCCGCCATATCCAGCTCGTCAGCGTCGGCGTCGTCCTCCAGCTCATCCGCCTCAACTAGCTCGACTTCGTCCGCTTCGCCGATTGCCGCCTGACCGACTTCAGTCAGGCGGGCCTGCCATTCGAAACGGGACGGCGCGCCCTTGCGGCCCAGCACGAATTCACCTAGTCCGAGCTCCGTCATCGCCCTGAAGAGATCAACCACTTCGCGGCGGCTTCCCCTCGTAAAACGCACGACATGATCTACCGTCGTCACGCGCGAGTTCTTGGACCGATTAGCAAGACGGTCGAAGAACTGCCGATTGATTTCGCTTTCGTCGGCAAGCGCACGGATTTCATCGACATTAAAACTCTTATGCATCATGCCCTCTTTTTTGATGCCTCGGATATCACCGGCGCATCATGTCATAAGAGTTTTATTTTGTAAATAAAAAGTTTATAGGGTGTGATCTCGCAACGGGGCTTTCCTTATGTCATTCAGGGTGCCTCGCGCACCGCCTCGCGCGCCGCTTCGCTCTCTCCCGTGCCTTTTCCATCTTGCGGTAAATCTTGTCGAGCGCGGCCTTTCCTTGTGTTTTGGCGGGCCATCGCAGCAATTCTTCCCACAATTCCTTGCGCGCTTTCTTGTTGCGCCACCCCTTGGATTTGAGAAGATTGGCGGCCTGTTTGTCCCACTCTGTCAACATGCCCCATTGCAGGCACTCGATTTCCGCAAAGCGGCCCACGCCCCGAATACCCTTGAATTCGTCTTCAGCCAGGAAGTCGGCTTTCCACTTTTTTTGCTTGGGATCGTAGATATAGCCAACGGCACCGTTCTTCATCCCGCCGGAAGCGTTCGCGCGAAACATATTTTCCGCATTGACTGCCGTCATGCCAATTGAGCCGGTCTTCGCAACAACGTCCATCAAGTGTTCGGGCGTGAAGCTCTTGTTGTCCCAATCGCGCGCATGGGCGAGTGCGCCGGCTACGCGCGCAAAGTGGCCCGCCCGTGAAAGCGGGTCGGGTGGAAACACCCCGATGACTTCATCGAATCGCCCTTTGCGGACAGCCGGCAAGTCGAGCGTGCCGACCAGATTGGTGATGAGCGCGTACGCGAAACTGCGCTCCTTCGCACTCTCCTGTAACGCCTTGAGCTTGGGAAGCATGCCTGGCGTCACGAACGTATAGAAGTTAGTTTCCTTTTCTCCCGATTCGTCGCGACGCTTGAGAATCGGATCGAACTCGTCAAACAGAATCACGACGCGCGAGAGCATCGCGAGGGCATCGAACACTGCACGCGCACGGCCTTCGACATTGGCTTCACCGCTCTTGGCCAAATCGCTCGGCGTCACTTCGACCAATGGCAAATCGCAGGTGTGCGCAAGCGCTTCGATCAGCATCGTTTTACCGGTGCCGCCGGGACCGTGCAGAACGAGCGACGTGCGCACGTCGCCGCCGACTCGCATCACGTGTGCGCGCATCTTCTGCATCGTCACGGCCAGCGACTCGCGGCCGATTTTACGATCGCCAAATTTGAGGTCACACCCCCCCTTCTGGGCGAATCCATAATCCGGGTAAAAGAGCTGTCCAAGTTTCAAGTCTTTCGCCGTCTGGGGGTGCACGGCGAAGTGGTCGAGGATCATCTCGTTCATGCCTTCATCGAGCATGCGATTGAACGAGGCGAGGCTCTCCACCGTATCGACACTGGTTTCGGCATCGGCTTTCGTGCGCCGGTGATCGAACTCCTTGTACCAGCCTTTGATGGAACCGTCTTCGCTCCGTGCGCACTGGCGCTTGAAGAAGTGGAAAATATGACTCGCGCGTTGCCGGTTAATGGGCCATTGGGCCACGCGAATGAGTTCCGCTACGGCGCCCAGCTGTTCCTCTGTATGCACGGTGTACATGCAATTGTCGTGCTCGTGGAAAGGAATGAGGCCGGTGAGCGTGCCGTCGGCGGACAGGTCGGTGCAGATCAGCTGGGCTGCCAGCTTCAGGCGTGCGAGCTCGCTCGACGCGGGTTTCTCGCCGAGTGTGAGCGCATACGCGGGCGCGGCGTAGGCGACCTCGCCGGGTTCCCACGTTCGTGTGTCGGTATGGTTGGCGGCAGCAAGTTGCGTATCGATCACGGAAGACAAATACCGCTTGCTCGCACCCATGCTGTGCCGCACGTTCCCCGCCGCCTCACGGAACAACTTCGCGATTTCCTTCATCCAGTCCGGGCCAGCGACATTTTCCTGCGCGCGTTGAGTCAATTCAAACCCGCGCGCGATCGCCGTCAGCGCATACGCATGGCCGGTCTTTGACGGCCAGTCACCCGGTGCGGGCTCATGGGTAGGGAGTTCCCTTGAGACAATGTCCAGATTATTGGCCAGCACCTGAAGGCCAGTCTTGGCGATGTCATGAAAGTCCTTGGTCAGCACGTCGAAACTCGAACTTTTGCCGATCAACGGGGTGATGTTGAATACGACCTTGTGCTCGGCCAGCGACAATTCCGTTTCGAGTTCCCGCCGCAGCCTGGTTTCGTCGACTTCCTTCCATGCCTCCGGGATGCCCGGATTGGCCAGCGTGACAAGATAGGCGTTGGTGCGGTCCAGATACTCAACGAGATTAGCCGTTTGCTCGAGCACCTTCGCGAGATCGCAGAGCGCACGCACGCATTGGCATGTGAGGTACGCGGTCACCCAGCCTCCCTCGCCGCCACGCGCTCCGCCGATGCACCAGTCCGGCTCCGCAGCCGTGAAAATTTCGCGTACTACCCAATACCACGCGGACATGGTCGCTTTGTGGGTCGCAAAATGGCCGGTCGCAATGCACATGCGCATGGCTTCCGAAGCAGCCAGCACGGGCGCGACCTGCTCCCTCAGTTCGTCGATCGACACTTTGTCGGCATACGATTCGATCTCGGCAACGCTACTCATCGCGTCATCGCGGTCCCGCGCATATTGCAAACGCACTCGCGCGTATTTCCAGAGTTCATAGCGCTGGTCGTCGGTCGGCTTCAGACCGGTCAGCGCCTTGTGCCCTTGGTTGCGCATGTCCGCGCTGTCTTTCCTGATCTTGTCGAGTTGCCGCAGATCATCCATATGGGCTTCGAGATCGTGTGGTGGTTCGACGCGCGGCTCGTGCCGCTGTGCGTCGTTCACCGCACCCGTGGCGCTTGGCCACGACACTGTCGGCTTGGGCATGACGCTCTCCTTCGGCGCGTGAAGCGCCTTCGTAATGCGCCTGCGTAGACCGAGCGAACGGGCCAGTTCAGCCCGTTGAAGGTGGTTGCTCTGCGATCGATCGTGGAGACCATTGCGCGTGGCGCCACGGGCAGTGCATGCGGGCAAACATGAATGTCGTCGGCCAGACGCGGTGGGTTCAACGTGAGATCAGTGGGGCAGGCGCCTTAAATCGGCGATGGAGTTCGATCCCGCGGAACGACTGGTAGGGCTTTATCGAAAAATATTATTTGTGGCAATGCATTTGACCAATGATCGTTTTCGCTATAGCTAACGAGCATAAAAAACAATTTTATGTGTAATACCGCACAGAACTTGTGCGCCATCGAGGAGCGAGCATAAAACGTATGATGTATTCGGCCAGATTCGGTGGATCTCTTCAAGCTATGGCAGGCTGGCTATTTGCGATCCTCGGCACTGCCAAACTCGCGTGTCTCCTGCGCGGGAACCGACACCTGCGTCATCGGCATGTCCACACGGGCAATGGGCGTAGCGATCCCCGTGGCGGCACAAGCATTGCCGATTGTTGCTACGGACGCGCCTCGCTGCGCCAGCATGATCTTCCTGATCCCGAGTCCGCTCCATACGAGCCAAAGCACCTGACTCACCGCAGCCGCCAGATTGAAGTGAAATAGCAGTGAATAAAGCAGACAACAAGGTCCGAACAAGTTGAGGACCAGGTAGCGGCGATCCTCGCGTTGCAGAAAACCGAGTTGCAAGCCTGCGTAGGCGATCTGATAACAGATGACGCCGAAAATGCCGATCAAGTCAGCGGTGTTCATTATCGTGTTGAATAGCGGTTGATCTTGGTATCCAAGCCGTTCATCAGCCCAGAAACGAGGCTTCGTCGTGCGCCAGGGCGGGGCCGATCTTGCGCTGGGCGGCTTGTTGCAGGGACGACAGACTCATCGATTCGTCATCCTTATAGATTGAAGGTTTAAAAATGGCGGCGATGCCGATGCCTCGCCGCCACGAATATGCGCTTATCGCGCCGATTTCAGATCGCCGGGCGTGGCGAGCGGAGCCGTTTTGCGAGCGGGTGCGGAGGCTTCGCTAAGCAGCTTGCCGCGCGTTTCCGGCGCCAGCGCATACGAAACGAGACCACCGAAGAGGCTGATGCCCGCGGCGATCAGCATCGCCGTGCCCACGCCGTACGAGCCGATGATGAGCGGCAGCAAGAAGGTGCCGGCCGCTGCGCCGATGCGCGAAAACGCCGTTGCGAAGCCCACGCCGATGCCGCGAATCTCCGTGGGAAACACTTCGCCCGGATACACGCCGCACAGCGTCGTCGAGATTGCATTGAATAGCGAGAACGTGAAGAAGCACACGAGGATTAGTGTCGACGAAGCATGCGCGAACAGGGCCACGCACATGAGCGCCACTGCGGAGATGAAGAACGGCGGCACGCCGAGCTTGCGACGCCCCACGCGCTCGATCAGCACGACCGCGATCAAGGTGCCGAGCACGGCCACGCTGTTGAGCACCAGACCGCCCGTGAGGCCTTCCTTGAGCCCGAGCTTTTGCAGCACGACCGGAGCGAATGCGCCGATGGCGAAATAGGGCGTCACGTTGCACACCCAGAAGATCGACACGAACATCGTTGTCTTGATGTAGTCGGCGGAAAACAGGCGTCCGAATCCTTGCGCCTTCACCGTGGCCTGCGCATGCAGATCGAGCTGTTCCTCGTGTCCCATGTGTTCGGCGGCGAGCGCTTTGGCTTCTTCGCGGCGGCCACGGCTCATGAGCCAGCGCGGCGATTCGGGCGTGCCCAGGCGCATCAGGAAGACAATGACGGTGGGAATCGTGCTCAGGCCCAGGATGACGTGCCATCCCGCTGCGTTCGATTCGGTCAACATCCAGCCGAGCGCATACGACACGAGATAGCCCACGTACCACGCGAGTTCGAGCAGGGCGAGCAGTTTGCCGCGCAGGCGCGCCGGTGCGAATTCCGCGAGCAGCGGCCAGCCGATCGAATAGTCGGCGCCGATCGCGATGCCCATCAGGATGCGCACGACGAAGAGTTGCCACGGCTCGTTGACGAAGAACTGCGCAACGGAGCCGACCAGGAAGATCGCGAGGTCGATCGTGAACATCGGCTTGCGGCCGACGCGGTCGGCGAGCCAGCCGCCCAGCGGTCCGCCGATAAAGATGCCGATCAACGCCGACGCGCCGATCAGCCCTTGCCACGCGAGCGAGAGATGCAGGTCGGCGGTAATCGCCGGCATGACGATGCCGATGCAGCCGAGGATGAAGCCGTCGATGAACATGCCGCCCCCGATCAGGGCGGTGAGCCGCGTGATGAACCGGCGATGCTTGCCGGAGAGCGCGGGTGGACTATTGCCTGAGAGGGTGGCGGTATGAGGAATGCTTTTCGGCACGATGCTGTCTCCTGATGTTTTGTGGGAAGTCAGGTGGGTCCGCGTTGGTTTTTGCTAACCGGCTTTGCTGGCCTTGTTCCGCGTGAACGCCATGAGCAGTGTGTTGAAGTCAGCGCGCCTGGACAAACGATATTTCGTGCGTGCATTCATCAATTTTTGTCATAGAAAGAGGCGTTGTCCAGACGTGACGAAGCACGCCCGTACAGCCGGCGTGCAGCGTAGACGCTCGATGAAAACCAGCCTGCGTTACGCGCTTTTGTAATCGTTTAGCGCAGCGAAAGCAGCCAGTCGCGGAAGCTCGCGACGCTCTTGCGACGTTCGTGCGGGCCGGTCGGTTCGAGCACGAGAAATTGCCCTTCGGTCTGCAGCGTTTCGGTAATAGGGCGCACGAGCGTGCCGTCTTTCAGATACGGATCGATGAGATTGCGCCAGCCCAGCGCCACGCCCTGGCCGCTCAGTGCGGCCTGGATGACCATCGAATAGTTATTGAGGTTGATCTTGTTGCGCGGCGTGACCGGCGTGAGGCCGCTGCGCCGGAACCACTCGCTCCATGTCACCCAGTCGCGTTCGGAATCGTCCAGCCATAGCCAGGTGCACGACGCGAGGTCCTCGGGCCGATGCAGGGCGCCGTGGCGTGCGAGGTAGGCTGGACTGCATACCGGGAAGATTTCTTCGTTGCAGATGGGCGTGTATTTGATGTGTTCGGGCGGGCTTTTGCAGTAGTACACCGCCAGATCGCATTCGAGTTTGCGGTAGTCCTTGACGTGATCGTAGGCGACGATGCGCAGGTCGATGCCTTCGTGGCTTTCGTTGAATTCGGGAATCCGCGGCAGCAGCCACAGCGACGCAAGCGCGGTGCTGGTCGCAACCGTCACCTGTTGATCGCCGTGCCAGCGTTTGATGAGTTGCGTGGCGTCCGCGAGCGAGAGCAGGGCTTCCCTGCACGACTGGAAATATTGTTCGCCGGTGGGCGTGAGGCGCACCGAACGCGTCGTACGATCGAGCAGATGAGCGCCAAGGAGATCTTCAAGCAGGCCAATCTGCCGGCTGATCGCGCCTTGCGTAACACTGAGCTCGTCGGCGGCGCGTGTGAAGCTGCCAAGGCGTGCAGTCGCTTCGAATGCGACCAGCGCCTTGAACGGTGGCAGTGGCTGGATCCTCATGGGAAGGCGTGTCTCCGGGGACTTCTTTATATATATGCGATCGAACGCGATTTCAGGTCTGGACGGCGCTGCGCGAGCGTGTCTTCAGACCTGAAATTGTGCCTTAACGCCATACAGCGTCAAGCCACGTCCGGGCGGCCAACGCCCGTGCTTTTACCGCGCCTAGCGGGGCTGGAGGCAGTCGGCGGGGTCGTCTGGGCATGCCTCGTCGCAGCGCTTTTTCCAGTCGCCGGGATAGACGACATAGCCGAATAGCGCGAATCCCGAATAGACCAGCGCCGTGCACTTCGGGATCCACAATACCTGTCCCGGTTTAATCTGGTGCGCCACGCCATTCGCCGTGACTTCCAGGCAGCCCTCGATCGTGAAGATCACCTCTTCGTAGAGCGTCGTCCAACTCACTTGCGCACCCTCCCAGCGCGCGAAGC
Source organism: Paraburkholderia caffeinitolerans (assembly GCF_902859945.1). Lineage (GTDB taxonomy): Bacteria > Pseudomonadota > Gammaproteobacteria > Burkholderiales > Burkholderiaceae > Paraburkholderia > Paraburkholderia caffeinitolerans. The sequence goes on from NZ_CADIKL010000033.1 coordinate 12,912, forward strand.
CCACGCCCAGGTTCGGCGAAATCTCGTCGCTCAGCGCCCGCGCGACGTAGGCGGCGCCAGGCGGCCCGCCGCGCACGACAAAGCCCAGCTCCGCGTGATCGACGAGCTGCACGCCCGTGGCTGCTTTCATGCGTGTTTCGCTCATACTTCCGCCCGGCTGTTCCAGGCCGCGAGGCGAATTCGCGTGCGCACGCCAATGCCCAGGAATGGCTCGGGCGGATTGAGCGAGGGCATGCCCGTGACCGCATGAATATCGTCGAGCAGCGAGGACGTTGCGCCTACCGCCCGATCGGCAAGCAGCGTGCCGGAGATCGTTCCCCATGCCGCGCCAACGCCGTTGTCGCATGCAGAGGCGAATACGCCGTCTTCCAGTTGGCCGAAGAAGTTGGTGAAATTGCGCGAGATTGCGTAGACGCCGCCCCAGGTGTGCGTGAAGGGCACATCGGCGAGATCGGGGAAGCGCGCGAGGAACGCCTTGCGGTGTTCCGCACGGATGCTTTCGCGCGTGCTGTCGTCGACGCTGCGGCCGTACTTCGGCACATGCTTATAGGTGTTGCGGATGATGATGCGGCGATCCTGGGTCATGCGCACGGTGGTGCCCGCGTGGTCGGCGGGCGTCAAGCCCCAGTCGAACGTGCCGCTATAGCGCTTGCATTGCGCGGCATTCAGCGGCGCGGTCCAGCTTGCGAACGTCATCACTGGCAGCAGGCGATTGTGCAGATAGCCGAATTCGCGCGTGAAGATGCTTGTGCCCAGCAGCAGGCGCGGCGTGTGGATCTGGCCATCGGCGCCATGCAGCACGTAGCCGCCGAGGCCATCGCGCTCCACGCGCTGGATCGCGGAGTTTTCGAGCAGTTCGACGTTCTCGGGCAGCGAACGCGCGAGGCCGCGCACCAGTGCGGCGGGCTGCATCAGATAGCAGCCGGACGTGAACACCGCGCGGCTGTAGTGCGTGGTGCCGAGCACCTTCGCCAGTTCGCGGCCTTCGACTGCATGGAACGGTTCGCCGAGCGCGGCCATCAGCTTTTCGAAGTGCGCGAGATAGGCGAGACCGCGTTCGCCGACCGCGCCCTGGTACTTGCCGGCGTGCGACCACTGGCACGCGATGCCATGTTCGTCGACGAGCGATTGCAGTTGCGCGATGGCCGTGCGGTTCAGGCGCAGCAGGCGCTGCTTGAATTGTGCATCGGGATTTTCGAGCGCGAATTTGTGCGGCAGGTCGATCACGAAACCCGAGTTGCGGCCCGAGGCGCCTTCGCCGACGCGCTGGGCATCCACCAGCACGATGCGCGCGTCGGGTTCGTGTTCGGCCAGGCGTCGCGCGGCTGCGAGTCCGGCGAAGCCGGCGCCGATCACGGCGTAATCGGCGCGCTGGCTACCGCTCAGGCGTCGCGCGGGTTGTGGCGGCGGCAAGGCGGCGTACCAGCCACAGGTTTTGTCGTCATGGGGCAGATTCATGGTGTGCGTTCTGTAGTCAGTCAGTTAGCCTGCTGGCACTGTTCCACCCAGCGGCCGCGCAAAGCTTGCGCGCGCTGGCCGATCAGCGCGAAGCCGCGCATCTTGCCGTGGCTGTCGAAGTGGCCGCAGCTGAAGCCGTCCTCGGTGGCGTCGATGCGCCATTCGCCTTCCGGCGCGGCAGGCGGCAACAGCATCAACGGCGCCGCGGGCGTCTTCACTTGCACGGGCATCGGCGGATAAAGCACGTCCGTCGGCTGGCCGGTCAGGGTGTGCGCGAGCGCATCGACGCCGTGATTGATCGGCGCGAGATAGGGCGCGGGCCGGCCATCGATTTCGACGCAATCGCCCAGCGCGTAAATGTCGGGCAAGCTGGTGCGCAGTTGCGCGTCGGTGCGGATGCCGCGTCCGACCTCCACGCCGCATGCCGCTGCCAGCGCGACGTTCGGTGCGAGGCCCACGGCCGAGATCACCACTTCGGCTTCGATGCGCGCGCCGTCGGCGAGCGCGAGCGTCCAGTTGCCGGGCGCGCCCGTGATTTCCCGCACCGAGTTTTGCAGATGCCACTGCACGCCGAGCGCGGCGAGGGCGTCTTGCAGATGGTTGCCCGCTTCCTGTGGCATGAGCCGTTCGAGCGGCCATTTGCCGATGCCGATCACGCTCACGTGCAGACCACGCTTGGCGAGATCGTTGGCAAACTCGCAACCGATCAAGCCGTCACCGACGATGGCGACACGCGAGACGCCATCGAGACGGCTGCGCAGGAGGCGGTAATCGTCGAGGTTATTGACGCTCAGCAGCGCGTCGGCGCGGCCCGCGACATCGAGCCGGATCGGGCTTGCACCCAGCGCGAGCACGAGCTTCGAATAGGGCATCGCGCCGTAGCGGGTGTGCAGGGCGCGCGCCTCGGCGTCGATCGATTCGACTTCGCAGCGTGGATAGACGCGGATCTTCAAGCGCCGCTCGATATCGAATGGGGTTTCGCTGATGAGCGCCTCGGCGCTGCGGTCTTGCGAGGTGGCGATCGACAGCGCGGGCTTGGAATACAGATCGCCCGATTCGCGGGTGAGCACCACGATTTCCGCGTTCGCGTCGTGTTTCCGGATGGCTTGCGCGAGGCTATAACCCGCATGCCCCGAGCCGACGATGACGATCGGGCCCTCTCGGCGCGGCGCGGCCGGTGCGGGCACAGGTTTAGCCGCCGGCGTGGGCGCGGCGGGCGCGGCAGCGACCGCTTCTTCGCGGATCTCGATCATCTCGAAGTCCGCTTTGCCTACGCCGCAATCGGGGCATTTCCAGTCGTCGGGGACGTCTTCCCAGCGCGTGCCGGCGGCGATCCCGTCCTTGGGCCAGCCCTCGGCCTCATCGTAAATGAGGCCGCAAATGATACAGAGCCACTTTTTCATCGTCGTACCTCTTAACCTTCGGCAACCCGGATCGCGACGTTTTTCGTCTGCACATAGCTGTAGATTGCTTCCTGACCCTTCTCGCGGCCGAAGCCGGAGAGCCCCACGCCGCCGAACGGCGTTTCGATCCCGCCCGCGTACCACTCGTTGACGAACACCTGACCCGCTCGCAGGCGTCGCGCGAAGCGCAGCGCGCGATTGACGTCGCGCGTGAACACGCCGGCAACGAGGCCATACGGCGTGCCGTTGGCGATGGCGACGGCTTGCTCTTCGGTGTCGAAGGGAATCACGCTGAGTACCGGGCCGAATACCTCTTCGCAGGCAATGGCCATCTCGGGATTCACGCCCGCGAACACGGTCGGCTGCATATAGAAGCCCGTGCGGTTGGCGACGCGTGCGCCGCCTGCGACCGGCTGCGCGCCCTCGGCGATTGCCGCTTCGCACAGGGCGACCACGCGTTCGAGCTGTTGCCCGCTGATCAGGGGCGTGTGATCGGGGTCCTGCTCGCCCGGGCCGATGGTGAGGCCGCGTGCGAGTTGCGCGACATCGGCGACGACTTCGTCATAGATGTCGCGGTGCACGACAAGGCGCGACATCGCTGAGCACACCTGGCCGGAATTGAAGAAGATGCCGCTTTTCACGCTGGCGAGCAGTTGCGCGCGGTCCGAGTCGGCAAAGACGATGGCCGCCGATTTGCCGCCGAGTTCCATCACGCTGGGCGTGGCCCATTGCGCGGCGGCGGCGAGGATCGAGCGGCCGGTCGCGACCGACCCCGTGAAGACGATTTGCCTCGTCTGCGGGCTGGCGGCGAGATGCGCGCCGACATCGCGACCCAGGCCGCACAACAATTGCACCGCGCCGCGCGGCAGACCGGCCCGTGCGATGGCTTCGAACAGTACGCACATGCCGAGCGGCGAAAGCTCGGGCGACTTCACGACGACGGCGTTGCCCGCCGCAAGCGCCGGGGCGAGCGAGCGCGCGCAAATCGAAACCGGGAAATTCCACGGCACGATCTGCACCGACACGCCCATCGGCTCGTAGCGCGTGAAGTCGACGTAGTCGTCGCCGAGCGGCACCGAGATGCCTTCGAGCTTGTCGGCGAGACCCGCGTAGTACTCGAAGTAGCGCGCGGCTTCGGCAAATTCGTCGCGGGCGTCGCTAAGGCGCTTGCCGTTTTCGAGGCAAAGCATGCGCGCGCCTTCTTCCGTCACCGCGCGGATTTCGTCGGCAATGCGCAGCAGCCAGCGTACGCGTTCGGCGGGCCGTTGCCGCGTGAGCTCGCCGCTGGCGGCGCAGCGCGTGGCGGCGTCGAGCGCGCGCTGGGCGTCTTCGACGCTGGCGAGCGCGATGCTGGCGAACGGCTCGCCGTTCGCCGGGTTGGTCACGTCCAGACGGTTCGGGCAGTCCACCCATTCGCCGTCGATGTAGTTGAGCCAGTGATGACCGATCGAGCGTTCCATGGCTTACTCCGCGCGTTGCTGGTCCGGGTTTTGAGCTTGCCCATGTGCAAGTACGCGGCGCGCCATCCACTGATGAAAGTAGTGCGTCGGCTGGTCCATCTCCGGAGAGAACACGCCTCCCTTGAAACCCGGCGACTGGCGGCCCGCCTGCATGCCTTGCACCGCGCCGATGTCTTCCGAAAACACCACGCGCCACGCATTCAGCACGGCCTGGCGGCTGGCCTCGTATTGCGGCGCGTCGGCGGCGTCCTTGCCGACGAACAGCAGGCGAAGGTGCTCGACCGTGCGGTTCGCGGCCAGCGGTTGCAGCATCATCGCGAACGCGTGGTCGGCCTGGATGCCGAGCAGCACGTTCGGGAACAGCGCGACGTATTCGGCCGTGCGCATGCGGTCGGCGGGCCAGGACGGGAAGGTCGGCAGGGACGTGCCTTCGACGTCGGCGAGGTTATACGCGTAGCTGCCCTGACCGGCGAATTGATCGGCGAATGCGATGTTGTAGTGATCTTCGAGGCGCGAATACGAGTTCAGTGACGGATGGACCCAGGGCAGGTGATAGGCCTCGCAGTAGTTCTCGACTGCGAGCTTCCAGTTGCACTTGACCTCGACCGACCAGGCGCCGCCTTCGTTCGGCACGGTCATGAGCGCATTGCCGTCGTCGCCGAGGAATTTGGACCAGCGTTCGGTCAGCGGACGCACGACCTCCGCGAAATCGGGCGCGGTTCCCGAGAGATTCACGAACACCATGCCCATCCAGACATGGCTGCGCAGCGCCTTCAGACCGTGTTTTTCGCACGGCACGCGCGCGTCCTTGTGCTGATTGATGCCGCCCACGTGCGGCGTGCCCTTGAGCGTGCCGTTCAGGTCGTAAGTCCACGAATGGTACGGGCAGCGGATGACGCCCTGAATTTCCCCGGCTTCCTGCACCAGCTTCATGCCGCGATGGCTGCAGACGTTATGGAACACCTGCAAGACGCCTTCGCGATTGCGCGTGATGAGCAGCGGCAGCCCCATGAAGTCGACGGGCTTCACGGAGGACGGCTGCTTGAGATCGTCCGCGAAACCGACGCACACCCACTCCTGGCTCAGCACGGTGTCGCGCTCGACCTCGAAGTATTGCTCGCTCGTGTAGAACGCATTACCGAGGCCGGCGGCCTGCTCGATGGGGTTGAGCACCGTTTGCAACTGGCTGAGGGGGAAGTACTTGATTTCAGTGGGGGCGTTCATCGTGTTTGTCTCCATGGCACGTTCGCGTAACTTGTTTCACCGGAGCCTTCGGAAGGCCGGGATTGGTGAAAATTATCGAAGTGCTCAACGGCGACAACAAACGATTCTTTGGCGGTGAATTAATTAGAAAAACTCATGGACGCGCCCGGCGGGGCGGGTTGCACCGAACGGGCGGATCGGTCTGGCTGGTCCGCTGGTATGACTTTCATGGCGGGCATCCGACTATTACGTTTCCGACCTGAGAAGCTATGCTGCTCGTTACCACAGGAGGCGTACATGGCAGAGACATGGCAATTCCAGATCCGGATTACCGTTACGCCCGAACTGGCCGAGGCGTTGCGCGCGCGTACCCAACATGAAGGGCGCGATTTACTCGAAGCGGTCTTGCGTGAGCGCAGCGCCTCGTTGAAGTGTCAGTACGATGCGTTCGCCGAGTACGTCGAGGAGGCGGAGCGGGAGGGGCAGGAGCGCTATCCCTTGTACCAATGGACGAAGGATACGATCGATAACCCCGAGAAAAAGGCGAAGTATCTAAAGTCGTTCACTGTGTACGTTCGAGGGGACGAGGTCTACGACAGGGAAACAGCCGACTGGCTGCACGAGCGGCTCTCGGCCCTCGCCGGCAAGCTGGGCATCGAAGCAGTGAGCCGGTTCGATACGAACCCGGCCAACAATCCGCAACCGCCCGCGCGGAAGTGAGGCGCAAGGGCTCCGAAGCGATCCCTTGCCCTAGCGCCTAATTGCGTTCGACGCGATCGGCGAGCGCGCGCAGCAAGGCCGCGCCATCGCCGCGCCAGGCGCTGCCGTGCATGCAGGCGAGCGTTGTCGGCTGCAATGCTGCGAGGCGTTCCAGCATGGCGCGGGCGTTTGTGGTGTGCGAGAAGTAATCCATCTGTTGACGGAACGCTTCGCTGGGTTCGAGGATGTCGCTCTCGATGAGCGGCGGAGGATGCGAACCGCCTTGAGTGAATAAGTCGCCACAGAGCAGCGTTGACGACGTGGTTTCCATGAGGAACCCGCATTCCCACGAGTGGGGTAGATGCGGCGTATAAAGCCAACGCACGCTGTGCTGCCCCAGCGAGATCGTCTCGTCATCATCGAGCGCACGTGGCGGACGGTCGGCAAAATCGCCCACCGAAACCATGGCCGCGACCTGGCCGCATAGGGGCTCCGCACGCGGAGCGGCGGCGAGAAACTCATTGAGTGCGCCACATTCGTCGGATTCGAAATGCGAGAAACCGATATAGCGCAAACGATCTATTGGCATGATCCGCTCGACAGCTTCTCTCACGACCGGAAACAGTTTGCGCAGGCCGGTATGAAATAGCAGTGGCTCGTCGTCGTCGATCAGATACTGGTTGAACGAGAATCCACCACCAGGGATCTCGACCGGCGTGGAGATGCGATAGATGCGATTCGCAATCTCATCGATGGTTGTGCCGCTGGAAAGGGATAGGGTCGCCATGGTGCGCTCCTTATCTGGGTAACGGGCAGGCTCGCGATTCATCGGATCGACGGGGCACGTTCGGCGATTGTCGGCCAGCTCGGTGACAATGTCCAATGACGGCCAGAAAGGCAACTGTATTGGTCAGAGCAAATGCACTGTAACGCCAGGCAAAGGGCTTCATCTTTAGAATGATTAAAGATGTATTGTCCCCGGAAGCACGTCCACCCCACTTAGCTGAGGAAGCTCTCATGAAACGTCCGCAGGCGGTTCCAACGCAGCAGGTTTCGAATGAACGCGTGATTGTCACCGAATGGCGATTTGCGTCCGGCGCCGAAACCGGCTGGCACGTTCACGGGCACGACTATGTCGTGGTTCCGCAAACGGACGGCCAACTTCTTCTCGAAACAACGCAAGGCAACCGGGAATCGCAACTGCGCGCTGGGCAAAGTTACGCCGGATTGAAAGGAGTGGAGCACAACGTCGTGAACGCGAGCGATCACGAGGTGGTGTTTGTCGAGGTGGAAATTCGTTGAGGTTATTCCTGAGAGGAAGTACGGCCAAATAAGCTGATTCGCGTCGCGCGGATCAGCGACTTCTTGTTACGTCGTTTCCTGCGAATTTTCCGGGAACCTGTTTTCCCCATGCGAAGCGCGATTCTGGCCAAGCCAGCGCGTGAGTTCATTGGTGGCCATCGCCTTGGCGTAATGCCATCCCTGCGCGTACTGCACGCCCTTGTCCCGAAGCCACGCGGCCTGAGCCGCCGACTCAACGCCTTCCGCAATAATTTCCACGTTCAGTTCATGTGCCATCGCAATGATGTGGGGGGCAACGACACTTGATGCGGTATCCTGGGCAATCGTTTCGACGAAAGATCTATCGATCTTCAAGACATCGATTTCGAACGTCTGGAGGTACGAGAGGCTTGAGTAGCCCGTTCCGAAATCGTCGATGTAGACCGGATGCCCCGCTGCCCTGAACGCGGCAATCACACCCCGGGTTGTCTCGGCGTTCATGAAGCTACGCTCCGTTGCCTCTATGCGAATTTGCTTTGGCGCGATGCCGGTCCCGTTGAGCGAGGCATTAAGGAGATTCAGGAACCGGAAGGTAGCCAGGTCTTCGCCGCTCACGTTGATCGAGACGTAGAAGGAAGGGCTGGCGACTAGCAGGGCGCCTAGCTGTGCGAGGGTCTTTTCCAGAACAAGATCGGTCAGTGGCTGGATGAGTTGGTTATCCTCAGCAACTCGCACAAAAACTTCGGGAGAGATGCTTCTTCCATTCAACGTCCAGCGTACCAGCGCTTCCACGCCGATGCATTTACCGTCAGTGAGATTGACGATTGGCTGATAGACCACATCGATCATGCGGCGCGCAATGGCCCATTCGAGCGTGGCGGGAAACGACAACTGCCGCGTGACCCGCCGGTATGCGAGCCACCCCAGTGCCGCGCCCACGATGACGCCGATCGATAGCCAGGCAATCAGCACCTTGGGCCAGTCTCCCGCGATATGGCCGTGCGGGGATCTTACGACGACACCAACTGGACGTGTTGACGAATGGGCAACCGCGTAATACCACTGGTCGCTCTTCACGTTTCCATCGTGCTTCCACGCGTTGAGCATTTCGTCGGGATCGGCCCCCGGCGATATGGCCATAAGCGTCCCGGTCGTGGTTAGAATCGCCGCGATGGGACGCTGCGCAGGATCGATGAGATCGACGTAGGACCCGGAGTCGACAGCGACGTAATTTCCACTTCGGCCGATCTGGATGTCCTTGCGTACGTCGCTCAATGGACTCTTTTGTTGAAGCCATACCAGGTAGCCGTCGTTGCTGCGAAAGTCCGGCGGAGGCAGCGCAAAATTCTTTGTGCGTACATCGCCAAGCAGTGGCGAGCAGAGATAGTGCCCATCGCCATACGACCCCGCGTCCTGGACGTAGCGGTAGTTGTAGACGATGCGTGCCGCCTGTTCCAGTTTCGCTGTCGAGCAAACCGGACCGGGTACCCGGTCCAGGTCGGAGAGCGCGGCGAATGCCTGATACGTCACGAAATCCGTGCGCATGACCGCTTTGTTTGCAAACTCGCGCAGTTCCTCGCGGTCGCGGTTTTCGACGTCTTTGTCGGCGACGTAAAGGCTGGTCAACACCGGGCCGATAGTGGCGAGGCACCCGAGGGCAATCGAAGCCGAAATCAGCGTGATGCGCTTGATCATTTCGAAGCCGAATAGGGATGATTGGAAACGGGTGTTGCGCAGCTCGTTGCGAGTGTTTCGACTCCGACGTCCGTCTAAAGAATAGTCTTTTATGTTTCCTTTTCAACGACATGCGGCGCTTTGCGACTGCGTCGTTGGTTGAGGGGCGATGGCTATGAACGACAGCTAACTTTCGGTTGTGCTCTGGATAGACATGGGATGTGTCATCGGTTCGGAATTTTTGATGAAGGGGGGCTTCGTTCGCCCGTTGCCTGCTGGGTGGCAATTGAGCTGCAATCGTGGAGGCTGCTTCCGGTCCTACTCTGGCCACCATTTGGTGACTGTGCGCTCGCGCACATGCACTGGCCTTTTTCGTGTGGCAACTGAATCGGAAAACCCTGATATGCGTACCCATTGGAAGTTGCCTACGATCCAATTAAATCAGGCAATTGAAAGTCGATTGACTACGCATAAATTCGATGTCTTGCGTGTGAATGCGTTGCCGCTATAAATACCTTTGAAGTCGGCGATGAAACTTGCGGTTGCCAACATTTGCCTGGTGCGCTGGATACTCCCAATGCACTCATAGGAGCCACGAGAAAGATGCTGGGGGAGCCATGTGGCGAGAATGCGGAAAGCGGTGGCTTGCTTGCGAGCTGGTGGTTTTGGCATTGCTTGCGTCTTTAACCGTGGGCATTTGGGGCTGTAAAAAACAGCCGCCGATGGCGACGAATACCGAGGATCCCCAGTGGATCTTCCGGGATGCAACCAAGCCTGCCAAGATTGCTGTCGTCTTCGTTCACGGTATCTTCGGAAGTACAAAAGGTACCTGGACGAACGATAATGGGACGACGTTCTTTCAACTGTTGAAGGCCGATCCGGAAGTTGGGCCGAAGGTCGACGTTTTTGCGTTCGGATTTGAATCAAAAATGTTCAATGGTGGCGGCTCATTGGACGTTCGAGAAGGCGCCAACAAGCTAAAGCTATATCTTTACAGCGAGCATGTTCTGGACTATCCGGTTGTGGTATTCGTCGGGCACAGCATGGGCGGGCTCGTTGTTCTACGCTACCTCGCGAGCAATATCGATCGGGACAGTTCTTTATCTGGAAAAGTGCCGTTGGTGGTTTTATACGCTTCTCCGCAAGAAGGGGCGCAGATCGCCTCGATAGCTAAACTCGCCCTGGAGAATCCGGCGCTAGCGCATATGACGCCAGTCAATGACAATCTGTGGCTTCAGCAATTGACTGATGATTGGACGAGCGTAAAAAAGAAGCCACAGATTGTGTGCGGATATGAAAAAGCTCAGACCTCCGGAGTTCTCGTAGTGCCGTGGAACAGTTCAACGCGGTTCTGCACAGAACCCGGTCAAGCGATTGATGGCGCGAACCACATCGATATCGTCAAGCCTGACCGGCCAACCCATCCGTCTGTTGTGTTGCTTACAACGGCAATGCGCCGCTTCGTTCTTCCAAAGTTGTGCTGTGCTCGTTTGGAAATGCCTGACTTCACCCGTCACGACGACGGGTGGCACTTTTTGATGGATTCCAACATGAAGACCGCCCGAATAATGAATCTGGGGTCGGCGGATTTAAAATACTGGATAGCCGACAAGAAGGATGCCGCGTTGTATATTCTTCCCGATGAATCGGGCGCTACGTTGGCAGGAGAAAGCAGTCAGAATTTGAAGCTTTTACTGATGTTGAATGCGAAGGCAAGTCGGTACACTTTTCATCTCAAGACGAACACGGACGAAGACGAAACTATCGTAGTTGATGTTCCGGACATCGACCGTATTCGTCAGCAGACTTCCGCGCTAGCACAGGACATGCTCTCAAACATTAACTCGTACCTTGCGAGCAGTGATCAAAATGGTGCTTCGGCCAACGAGGTGAGTACGGATAAACTTGCGTCTGTGGCGTACAAGACGATTGACGAAAATCTCCCCGATCTTCCTGGCGGTGAAAAATGGGTGGTCACGGCTGATTTGCTCTCGGCGGCGTCCCTGGACACGGTCGCAGCGCAGGCACTAAGAAAGGCCGATATTTCTTCCGACAAGGCGGCTCGGTCGCCCTATGTATTGAATCTCGCAACCCATCTCCAGCGTGTCACGCGCGAAACGCAGTTCTTCAAAGGCGCTCCACCGCAGGAATTCAATAACTACAAGCTCAATCAATTGTCACCTAACAAGGCCTTTGAAGAGCAGTCCGATACGTCAGGTCAAGAAATGTTCAAGGGCGACGCCAATACCCGTCGCTTATCTATCGAGCTGGCAGAGAATATGAAGAAATTTCCGAACCTTGCCGAAAGTGGCGACAGGCTGGAGGCAAGCGTGAAGCCGGCAACGGGAGACAGGGGTTTGTCCGTGGGCGATTTCACCAAGGAAGTTGCGATCGGGAAAAATCCTGCCCTGCGACAGGAAATCAAAATACAGCAGATGAAAAACTAGGTGGGTTTGAAGTCATTAAAACTCGCAACATCCCCCTCAACCCCCCATCAACTTCAAACCCGCCGGCAGCGCTTCGCCAAACACCCGTCCCGTATCGGCACGATCGAGCGTCACAACCTCACGCACCATCTCAACCCACGTAGCCGGCGCGTTAGCTCCTTCAAGCCGTCGCAGCACCGCCTCACGCACAGCAGGCTCCAAATCCCGCGACCGGTCCCCGGTCATCCGCGCAATCTGCGCCGCAGCGAACATCGCGGGCTCAACCTTCTTCCAATCAAGCGCGAGAATCGCATCGAGCCATCGCGTAGCCACCTCGGGCGCGACAACCCCATGCGCGCTGCCATAAAAAGGCAAACGCGCCCCAATGCGTCCCACGGCCCACCAACTCTGATGATTCTCCGCAGGCTTCTGCAACCGCGCCAAAAGCTGCTCGCCGATCTCGACCTTGCGCTCGGCGGCAATGCGCTCGAGCGAAGCATAAAGCCGCACCATATCCGCATGCCCGAGCTTCGCGGGATCGAACGGAAGCTTGTGCTTCTTCGAGCTCGCCGCTTCTTCGAGCCAGCGCATCGCTTCGAGCACCTGCTCCTGCGCGGCTTCGTCGAGCCCGCCTGCCGTGCGCCGCCACAGCGTCCACCATTCGGACCAGACCTGGCCTTCGTTGACGTGCTGAATACCGTCGTCAAAGAGCGTCCAGAGTTGCTCGACGCGCCACTCATCGAGCGGATAACCAAATCCCGGACGCACGCAGAATCCAGCAAGATTCAGCCACAACCGCTCGTGATCGGGCGAACGGCGTCGTCGCGCTGCGCGTTCCCACAGCGCGCCGAATAGCTCGCGCAGCAGGGGGCCGTCCCAGTTCTGTCGCGGCCCAAGACAATGTTCGAGTTGCGCGCGCAAGCGCTTCACTTCCTTGTGATCGACCTTCGCCGATTTCGCGCCGAAGACGCGGTCGATCAATGCGATGGCTTCGTCGAGCCCGGCGTGGCGCTCGCCTTGATTCGCCGCCGCGCCCGAGGCTTCGTCGCGGCGTAGCTGGAATTCGAGCAGCCAGCGCTGCGTATCGTCGTTGGTGGCGATGCAGCGCACTTCCAGCGTGCCCACTTCGGTCAGTTGCGCGGTGAGTCTCACCGGCCGCTCCTGTTCCGCGCGGCTGCCAGCCGTGCCGCTGGTTTCCTGGCGCTGCACCACGGTGGAGAGCGGCGGCAAGCGCACGAAGTCCGACGACGAAACATCGGCGATCTCGCCGGGCCGCCAGGTCGTGTCCGCGACTGTCGAGACCAAATGGAATTGCACGGGATGGCCCAGACGCAGCGCGAACACGCGGTCGTCGAGGCGCACTTCGTGGCCTTCCTCGGTGCCGCGTGGCAGCAGGCAGATGCCGCGCGTTTTTGCGTCGTCGTCGCCATCGCGCTTGCCGTTTTCTTCGTCGAGCACGAGAAAGTAGCTGCGCGGCGAGCCGCCGCCGATGCGCGGCGCGCGCCCCGCGCGTGCCAGCGCGAAGGCGACAGCTCCGCGCGCGACCGCCACGTCGGGCTGATCGTTTTGCAGCACGGTGAGGGGCTGCTCACGCCAGGCGCCCAGCGTTTCTTGCAGCCGTCCAGAGAGCGCTTGCGCGCGGAACACGCCACCGTTGAGCAGCAGCGTATCGGGTACAGGCAAGGGCGCGGGCAGCGCGGTTTCATCGCTATCCGTCGTGCCCAGCGCCTCGCGCGACTGCGCCGCGAAGCGGTGCAGGAACGCCGCGATATGCCGCGTGATCGCCGCATCGGCCGCATACGGCAGGCCAAATTCGACGATGGCCGCGCGCGAGCGGCGCGGCAGGTCGTCGGGGCCGCCTGCGGGGAAGAAGCCGTCCACGACGATGCGTTCGGCTTCGTCGCGTGCAAGCTGGGTCGTGCGCGCGCCGCCGATCAGCCGCGAGCCCGCGCCAAGCAGCGTCACGCCAACAGCCTCGGGCGCTGCTTCACCTAGCAATTGTTCTTTGGCGACGCGGCATCGCTCCACAAGCTGCGAGAGGCTCGCGGCGGAGAGGCGCGCGTTCTCGCCCGCGAGCCGGCTTTCGGCCAGATGCGCGAGCGCGAGGTCCATGTTGTCGCCGCCCAGCATCAAGTGGTTGCCCACGCCGATGCGGCTCAGTTGCGGCTCGCCGTTCTCGACTTGGACCTTGATGAGCGTGAGGTCGGTCGTGCCGCCCCCCACGTCGCACACGAGCACGAGGCGCGTCTGAGCGAGTTCGGTCTGCAGCGTTTCGCGGTGGTGGAACAGCCAGTCGTAGAACGCGGCCTGCGGTTCTTCGAGCAGGCGCAGCGCGGGCAGTTGCGCGCGCCGTGCCGCTTCAAGCGTGAGAGCGCGCGCGCCGTCGTCGAACGAGGCGGGCACAGTGAGCACCACGTCCTGCTTTTCGAGCGGCGCGTGCGGGAAGCGGTGGTTCCACGCGGCGCGCACGTGCGCGAGGTAGCTCGCGCTCGCGTCCACCGGCGAGACCTTGCCGACGTCGTCGGGCGCGCCCCACGGCAGGATCGGCGCGAGCCGGTCCACCGACGCGTGCGAAAGCCAGCTTTTTGCGCTGGCGACGAGCCGACCCGGCACCTGCGCGCCGAGCGTGCGCGCAAGCCGGCCGATGACCGGTTCGGTTGTTTGGGTATCCGAAGCATTCGGCGTGGGCCACGGCAATTGCTGCGCGCCGGGTGCGAGCTCGCCCGGCGCGGGGTGATAGCGCGCCGAGGGCAGGAGCGCTTGCGCGCCCACTTCGCCGGGCGCGGTGAGCTGCTCGATATCGAAGACGCGGATCTCGTCCGCGCCTGCTTCTGCGTAGGCAACGACCGTGTTGCTCGTGCCGAGGTCGATGCCTACGACGTATCGCTTCATGGGACTCAAGAGACGGTTGGCTGGGTTCAGGCGTTCGCGCCGCCGCGCACGTCGAATTCGACCTTCCAGCGCTCGCTGCTGCCGCTCGGCACGGCTTCGAGTTCGAGCGTGCCGGCTTCGGTCACGCGCGCGTGCAGCTTGACGGGCACGACTTCGCCGGACGTGCGTCCCTCGGCCGGCAGCGTGGCCTGGATCTCTTCGAGCTCTTGCAGTTCTTCCGGCGACCAGTAATCGAGCAGCGTGCCCACCTGATCCTGGCGGCGCACCGAGGAGCCGAAGAAGCGAAAGTGCACCGGCTCGCCCACCACGAGGCCGAACTCCTGCGGCGGCAGCGCGGCGTCCGTGCCTTCTTCCATGCCGAACGGCGCGACGCACAGCGCCGAGACCGGCGGCTCGAGCCCCGGCACGGCCGGCATGGCCGATTCGATCGCCACGTAGTACGCGCGCGCCGTGCCTCCGCGAATGCGCACGCCCTTGCCGCGCTTCACATAGCCGTAGTACGCCGCGCCGCGCGCCACGGCGAGGTCGAGGTCGGCGCCGCCCAGCAGGCGTGCAGCCGCCGCGCCTTCAGCCGCGAGCCAGCCGTTGAGAATGTCGAGCACGCGTCCGGCCAGCAGCGGCGACTTGAACACGCCGCCGTTGAACAGCACCGCCGTGGGGTGCAGGAAGCTGGCGCTCCCGGCCTGACCGGCGGCTGCCGCGAACCCTTCGAGTTCCGCGAGCGCGCCCACCTGGCGGCCGAGGAAGGCCGCGAGATGGCGCGTCACGCCCGCGTCCTGCGCGTAGGGCAGGCCGAGTTGCGTGAGGCCGGCGCGGGCACGCGTGACGGGCCGCGCTGCCGCGTCCACTTGCGGGAAGAACCCTTCGAGGATGATCTGCGTGAGTTCGCTGCGCGTGAGTTCGGTGCGGATCGAGCCGCCGATCAGCTTCGAGCCCCGGCTCGGCACGACGAGCGGCACGGTCTCCACGCTCGGGTCGGAGAGCAGCGTTTCCTTGGCCGAACGGCACGCGTAGGTGAGCGCGCGCAGTTGCCACGGATCGGCCTGGGTGCCTTGCGCCGCGAGCTTGCGCGCGACCACGTGGGCGAGCGCGAGATCCATGTTGTCGCCGCCGAGCAGGATGTGCTCGCCCACCGCCACGCGGTGCAGTTCCAGATTGCCTTCGCGCTCGATCACGGCGATCAGCGAGAGGTCGGTCGTGCCGCCGCCGACGTCCACCACGAGGATCACGTCGCCGACCTTCACTTCCTTGCGCCATGCGCCGCCGCTCTTCTGGATCCAGCTATAGAGCGCGGCCTGCGGTTCTTCCAGCAGCGTCATGCGCGCATAGCCGGCGGCCTGCGCGGCCTCGGCTGTGAGTTCGCGCGCGGCCGGGTCGAACGAAGCCGGAATCGTGACGGTGATGTCCTGCTCCGCGAACGGGGCCTCGGGATGCGCGTGATCCCATGCTTCACGCAGATGCGTGAGGTAGCGAATCGAGCTTTCGAGCGGCGAGACGCGCGCGACTTCGGGCGGCGCATCGTTGGGCAGGATCGCGGCGCGGCGGTCCACGCCGGGATGGCAGAGCCAGCTCTTCGCGCTCGACACGAGACGGATGGGCGTGCCGGCACCGCGGCTGCGCGCCATCTCGCCCACGGCGTATTCGCGCGTGGTGGTCCAGGGCAGCGTGAGGTCGCCAGGCGTCAGTTCGCCCGCGTTGGGCAGGTAGAGGAACGAGGGCAGCAGCTCGGGCGATTCGATCGCGCCGGGCGCGGTCAGTTGCGTGACGGGCAGTACGCCCTGGGTGGCTTTTTCGCCGTCACTGCCTGCGAGATCGACGTACGAGAGCGCGCAATGCGTGGTGCCGAGGTCGACGCCGATGGAATAACGCGGATCGCTCACAGTTCCACCTCTGCCGGTGCGAGGACCTTGGCGTCATTCGACTTCACGAGCTTGGGCAGCTTGACGTCTTCGACGCGCCAGCCGCGATGGCTGATCGTGCCGTTATACGGCGCCGCGCCCACCACATTGCCGGTCAGGCGGATGGCGGTGGCGTCGAAGCCTTCGGCGATGGTCACGCGGCTGCCTTCGGCTTCCGTGCGCACCGGGCGGATCGTGAAGTGCTCGCGCAGCGTGGCGCGGCAGCCTTCGTGCACGAGGCGCGCGGCCGCGCCGATGTCGGCGTCGCCATAGTTGGCGATGTCTTCTTCGACGAAGTCCACGAAGCGGGCGTTGCGCTGGAGCAGGCCCAGCAGTTGCAGCGCCGACTGTGGGCTGGCTTCCTCGATGGCGGCCACGGGTGCGGGCGTGGGCGTGGCGACCGGCGCGGAGGCCGGAGCGGGTGCGGGCGCAGGCGCAGGCGTGGATACCAGCGTCTCGCCTTCGCGCAGGCGGCGCACGCCGGCGGCCAGTTCGGCATTGCCGAGAATGGCGAAGAACGATCCGAAGGCAAGCGAGAGCCTGCCCGCGAAGGAAATCTTGGTTTCGGTCATTAAAACAGCTCCAGTGGGCTCGCGCGCTTGGGGCGAGCGGTCCGGCCAGCCTCGCGTCGAGACGCTTACGGTACGTCACGGGGACGTCCAGTGTGTGACGGCGGTGAGCACGTTCGAGCCCCTCGCGTGTGGCAGCCGGCAGGAAAAACATGAGCCCGGCACGGGCTCAATACCCGTATTTTGCCTTATCGCGGGCGAGAGGACCGGGAATCAATCGCGCGGGGGAGTGGCCGTGGTGAGGGCCAGCTTCGTGTCGCGCTTGTTGTTCAGGTAACTCGATACGCGCCGCCGTCTCGCTTGAACGCGTCATGCGTGATTTTCAGTTGATTAATGTCCTGGATAGCGATTTGTGCTGAAGTGCGCTGAATATGCGAGAGGCATATTAAATCGATAGTAATGTTGATTGCTAACAAAATTAATGGCGCGCACTTGAAATTTTAAATACTAATCACGGTGATTAATCAAGATTGCAATTCATGCAGGTGCGCTGAAGTATGCGGCGGAAGGTCGCGCTATTTCTAATTTAATTGGAAGTAATCTTGGCTCGTCGGAAGGAAAGGAAATTTCCATTCATTCGTCGCGTGACTGGAAACGTAATTCGAGAAAATCTGGATAAATAAGATCGATTTTTGTCGGCGGATTATGGATTTTTCTGATGATTTGGAAGGGTGAAATTGGATAATTTCTTGAATTTAATGGGTGATATTTCAGAGGAGAGGGCTCACGAATGAAGCGTTGGATACACGCCGGAGATGCGTGCGGGAAATCGCCGTGCATAACCAACCAATCTTGTCACTCCCGGCATTGAATCGATATAGGGCTGGCAGTGGACTGGAACAGAAGAGGGGAGTAAGAAATGAAACGTAGTTTGCACGCGATGGCCGGGCTGATAGCGATCGCCATGATCGTCCTGTTTATCGTCGCGACGCTCTATTCAGAGTTTTCGGGTAATCGTGACCTCATATTTGTCGTCAAACGCGGCATTGCCTTCCCCGGAATCGAAATTCTCGTCTGTGTGATGGTACTCGCGGGCGGAAGCGGTCGGAGTCTGGCGAAAAGCAGGTCCGTGGCGCTCGCTGCAAAGAAAGCGAGGCGCATGCGATTCGTCGCTCTTAATGGCATCGCGATCCTGATCCCTTGCGCGATATTGCTGGCGTATTGGGCCACGTACGGCATCTTGACGGCTCGCTTTTATGTCGTTCAGTCGATCGAGATACTCGCGGGGCTCACGAACCTGACGATGCTGGTTCTGAATATGAGGGACGGCCTGTTGCTCAAGCGGACTCGAACCGGGAAAGCGACAGCAGGGACACGACGAGAGACATGACGACTGCCGCCGGGGACGATATTGAGAGAAAACTTTGAATACCGATTGGGAATGAGATGAAGACAGATCATTTTATCGATGTGGACGCTTCGGCAGAGGCAGCGTTCCGCGTATGCGTCGAAGTCGAGCGCTGGCCGGAAATATTTCCTCCTTGCATCGACGCGGTTGTGCTCGAGGAAACGATGCGCAGCCAGCGAGTGCGCCTTACGGCACGGGCAAACGACCGGATCTTTACCTGGGAATCGGTGAGAAGCATCGACCGGGCCAATTGTCGTGTCACGTTTTCCCAGGTCAGGCCGGCGCCGCTCGTCAAATCGATGCAGGGCGTGTGGGAGTTCACGCCGAAGGGGGCGAATGGCTGCCGGATCACCTTGAGCCATGAATTCGAATTGCATGATGACGTGAGCGGCCGCGTAGAAGGTGTTGCAACGTCGGCCGATGCAGAGCGTTTCATGCGCAGCACGCTTCATGCGAATAGCACACGAGAGCTCGAGGCCATCGTGACGTGGTTGCGCAGGCAGGCGTGGCGTCACGAGTTCAGTGAATCGGTTGTCATGAATGCCTCGTCTCGTGCGATCTACGATCTATTGCGGGATGCGGAGAACTGGCCGTCGCTGTTGCCTCATTGTCTTGCTGTCGACATGCGCTACGAGGACCCGTGGAACCAGGAGTTCACGATGACTGTAAAGGTGGACGGCAACGTGGAGGAGATCCGGAGCATCCGAAGGTTGTTCGGGGACTCGATCGAATACTTCCAGCCCGAGCCGCCGCCCGCCTTGACGGAGCATCAGGGCCACTGGCGATTACGCGACACGGGGGCGGGCATCGAAGTCACGTCATCGCATGCCGTCGTGCTCAATCCATCATTCTTTTCAGCGCATTGCGCGACAGAGGCGAAGCAAATCGTGGAGCGAGCCATCAACCGCAACAGTCTGGGAACCATGCAGGCCATTCTGAACAAATTGGGAGCGCATCGTGAATGACAAGAAGGCGATTATCACGGGAGGCAGTGGCGGCATCGGCTTGGCAATCGCTGAGCGGTTGCTGCAGGACGGATTCGACTGTGCATTGATTGGCCGGGATGCCGGCAAGTTGCGCCGTGCCGCCGAATTGCTTGGAAGCGATCGCGGCAAGGTCGTGTGTGTTCCCTGTGACATCACGAAGCCGGCTCAGGTCAAGGACTTGGTTTCCACGGTCGCGCAGGCATTCGGATGCGTCGATGTTCTCGTGAACTGCGCAGGACGCAGTGGAGGCGGCGTAACGAGCACTATTACCGACGAACTGTGGCTCGACGTGATCAATACCAATCTCAACGCGACGTTCTTCGTGACGCGGGAGGTGCTGGCGTCGGGGAGCATGAAGAAAGGCGGCAGCATCGTCAACATCGCGAGCACTGGGGGCAAGCAGGGCGTGATCCACGGTGCCCCTTACTGTGCTTCCAAGCACGCAATGATCGGATTGACCAAGGCACTCGGACTGGAGCTTGCGCGCGACGGCTCCGACATTACGGTCAATGCTGTGTGCCCCGGCTTCGTGGAAACGGAAATGGCCGAACAGGTGCGTACCAATTATGCGCGTATCTGGAATGTCTCCACTGATGAAGCGAAGCGCCGGATCGAGCAACGCGTGCCAATCGGACGCTATATCGAGCCGGCCGAAGTCGCCGGACTTGTTTCGTATCTGGTATCGGACCTTGCGCGCGGAATCACGGCACAGGCTATGAACGTCTGTGGTGGTTTGGGCAATTACTGAATTTACATACTCATGACCTGGAGTCCGGAATTGACAAAGCGAAGAGTGGTAATTACGGGACTTGGTGTCGTTGCACCGAATGGAATCGGCATCGACGCTTTTTGGCGAAATTGTCTCGCTGGAAAAAGCGGCGTCACGCGGATCACTGAGTTCGACGTGAATGGCTTCGATGCCCAGATCGCGGGCGTTGTCGAAAATTTCGATCCGATGCGCGCAGGCATTGCGTCGGCCCAAAGCGAGCGGCTCGACCGCTACGCGCTTTTCGCGCTGGCGGCTGCGCAGGAAGCCGTATCTCGCGCGGATCTCAACGTCGATCCGTCCAATTCGGAGCGTGTCGGGGTATGTATTGCGACTGCTATCGCGGGGACGAAGTTCATGGAAGAGGAGTTTCTGCGCCTGACACACGGCGGCGCCGAACCTATTGATCCGGCTGCTGCGTCCGATTGGCTGTTTTACGGCGCGAGCTTTCACATGGCGGCGAGCGAGGTGGCGCGCGCCCTGGATGTACACGGTCCGGTTCAAACGCTCGCGACGGGTTGCACAGCGGGGCTCGATGCGCTTGGCCAGGCGTTCGATCTGATCCGAAGCGGCGAGGCGGATGTGATGATCGCCGGTGCGACGGAAGCGCCGCTCACGCCCATTGCAATGGCTGCATTCGACATTATCGGTGCGCTCGCCAGCGATCGCAACGATCGGCCCACCGAGGCTTCGAGGCCATATGACGCCTCGCGCGCGGGATTCGTGCTTGGCGAAGGCTGCGGAATGTTCGTGCTCGAATCGCTCGATCACGCTATTGCGCGTGGTGCGACGGTTCTTGCCGAAGTGAAGGGATTTGGTTCTACCTGCAACGCATTTCATATGACAGACCTTGCGCCCGATGGCATCGACCTGCATCGCGCGATGGTGCTGGCCCTGGCGGATGCTCGGCTCGACGCCGTCGACGTGGGGCACGTGAACGCTCACGGAAGCTCCACGCAACAGAACGATATCAATGAGACGAATGCCGTCAAACGCACGCTCGGCAATCACGCATACGGCATCCCAATATGTTCCCTGAAATCGATCATCGGTCACGCGCTCGCGGCCGCGAACGCAATCGAGGCTGTCGCAGCTACCTTGACGCTCGTTCATCGGCGGGTGCCGCCAACGATCAACTATGAGAATCGCGATCCGGCGTGCGATCTCGATTATGTCGTCGAAGGCGAGCGGGAAGTCGAGATCGACTGTCTATTGAAAGATGCAAGCGGATTTTCAGGTATTCATAGCGCGCTGGTGCTTGGACGCGTAAACGGCAACGAACCGAGGAGCATGCAGCGATGAAGAACGCCGTGGTTACTGGCATTGGTGTGCTCCTTCCGGCCATCGACAGCCTCGAAGCACTCTGGAATTCGCAACTTACGGACTGTGCGCAACCAAGGCGCCTGGCCAATGGCCTCTACGGATCCGAGATCGTTCCCTCGGCAATCAACGGGCGTCTTTCGCCAAGGTTGTCCAACAAACTCGATGCTTTTACGCGCTATGCGCTCGTTGCCACAGAGTCTGCGTTGGGAGACGCAGGTCTCGTCCTCGACGAAATCGACCGGACCCGTTGCGGGGTCTTCGTCGGCAACAGCTTTGGCGGATGGCAGTTCACCGAGACTCAATTGCGCAATCTGCACTGCGAAGGACCGCGAGCCGTGAGTCCGTTCCAGGCGACGAGCTGGTTTCCGGCCGCGCCCCAAGGGCAGATCACGATCCTCCATGGGATCAAGGGGCATAGCAAGACCTATATGGCCGATCGAGCCAGCAGCTTGCTGAGCGTGGCCGCGGGCGCAAGACAGATTCAGCTCGGTCAGCTCGACGTGGCCATTGCGGGCGGGACGGAAAGCACGAACACTCAATTCGTGCGTCTTGCGCTCGCGAGCCTCGCGGCACGTGACGGAGACCGCGGCCCGGAAGCATTCCGGATTGCCGAGGGGGCCGTATTTCTCGTGCTCGAAGAACAGGGTCGCGCACTATCGAGGGGGGCACGAATCTACGCCAAGATTGGCAGATCGGCGATGTTCAACGCACCTTGTGACGGTGACCGATACAGCGATGATCCAGAACTCATGAAGTCCGTCATGCGCAAGGCATGCGCGGAGGATATTCCTGACGTGATCATGCCGGATGCCTGTGGCCTGATCGATCCGGATAGAGCCGAGAGGCAGGCGTTGCACGATACATTCAAGC
This sequence comes from Paraburkholderia caffeinitolerans, assembly GCF_902859945.1. Lineage (GTDB taxonomy): Bacteria > Pseudomonadota > Gammaproteobacteria > Burkholderiales > Burkholderiaceae > Paraburkholderia > Paraburkholderia caffeinitolerans. The sequence continues at coordinate 35,168 of NZ_CADIKL010000033.1, forward strand.
GGGTTCCGACCGTTGTGCCGAAGGCGCGCACGGGGCACACATTCGGTGCGGAAGGTGCGCTTGATATTGCCTTCGCCTGCCTGATGCTCGATCGCGGGCGGACATTGCCGCGCTGTCCCGTTGCGACGTCATTCGATGCTTGTCCTGGAACTGATCTTCCCGGTCAGGGCGTTGTACCGAAACGAATCCTGGTCAATGCCCGCGCGACGGGTGGGGCCGCCTGCAGTTTGATGCTTCACGGAGCTGAATGAACCATGATTGATAGACAACAAGTTCTGGTGGCCGTAATGGCGACTATTGCTGAATATCTCGGCGAACAAGGAGAGGGCCGTCTCGCACACGACTCATTGCTCGAACAAGACTTCGGGCTCGATTCGACCGAGATGGTTTGTCTCGCGGTAGATCTGGAAAAGAAATTCAATATTGATCTTAAGGGCGTGAAATTCAGCAATCTTGAGACGCCAGATGATGTTGCAAGGGAAGTTATCGAAGTAATCTCTTCTTCTGCAAAATAAGCTGAAGGCAACATATGTCGTGAAGATTGGCGATATTTAATTTGCAGTGCGAATCTAATTTACCATGCTAGCATCGATTCGGTTCATCTCTCAGTGTGGGTTCGGGCTGGCCACGGACGCACGAGTGTCACATCGTTCCGCGCGGAGTCGATCCGGTCATCGAAACATGATTCTGACTTGCCGGAGCACCGTGGATTTCGACTCGGGCAACTACGGCCGGGGCCGCTACCGGGGGCTCGAGATTGCGTTGTCGACCGGCACGTCAGGACGGTACGAGGCGGAGGATATGGCGGCAGCCGGGGATCCGGGAGATATCCTCGTTCACGCGCACCTCATCTGCAAGTTGCGCGGTGGCATGTCGCCTGGCGTCGATGATTGCTTCCTCGTTACAGCCTGCCGTGTCGCGTCCAGAGATGCGGATCGATTTATGGAACAGTTCGGTCGCGCGGCTGCTTACATGCGGAATCAAGCGGGGTTCGTCCGGGCAAGATTATTTGAGAACGTGGACGACGAAGCGGATCTCCGATTCGTCAACGTGGCGCAATGGCGTTGCACGGACGATTTCGTTGCGGCATTCAATGCTCCAGAATTCAAGTCGATAGTGGCTGGAGGTTTTGAATACTCGAGTGAAATTCTAGTGGCACATCGCATCATGATCGGTAATTAGGGAAAACAAATGTTCTTTCATATCGATTTCATCAAGACCGAAGAGCCGGAAGTTCTGACGAGCCAATGGCGGACTTTCGCGCAAACGTTGGACAAGGCGCCATTTTTTTCAGGAGCCTGGCTCCACAGCACCTACCGATGCCTGAACCAGGATGAGTATCAGCTGGTTGGCATTACGGAATGGGAGGGGGATGGAGCGCATGCCGATCCGCGCGCCGCGAGACCATGCCCGCTTTGTTCTGCTCGAGGCGATGCTCGGGGAGAGCGGAACCTTTATACGGTGTTGAACCAGGGCGGCGACGTGCGCAAGATGTCCTTTACGGGAAACGTCGTGGTGACCAACCCGTATCGAATAGAGCGTGGTGAAGCAGCGAAGTATGCGCAAATGTGGGATGAATCAAAGCGTCACATGGAAATGCAGCCGGGGTTCGTGAATGCCTTTCTTTTTCAGTGCGTTAATCCAGAGAGTGACTATTTCCTTATCAGCCGGGCGGAATGGAAAAGCGAGGAAATGTTTATGAAGCAGTTCGAGGGAAAGGATTTCAGGCGCATCGTCGAACCATTCGAGGGCATATTTTCGATCTGCCTGTCCACCGTTGTGAGCGAAATTTCAGGGGAATCGGGTGGCGAGCAAATTCGTGCCGGCAGGAGGGAGCGATAAATGGTTGACGTAATTGATTTTATAGAAACAAGCGACGCGCCGGCCGCGCGGGCTGTCTGGCTGGCCGTATGCGATTTCCTGTCAATGCAGCCAGGCTATATCGCAGGCGAATTGCTTGAAACCATCCGGAGCGTCCAGCCACGCACAGACGTCAAATTTACCAGCATCTGTCAGTGGGAAAGCGCCGAAGCGTGGCAGGCGGCGCGTACGCTCGCAAGACAGGATGCGGGATTGTCCCGTATCCGTGCATCGACGCCTGCGAAATTCACGGCGTTCAATGGCGTTCTGCAGGCAGGGTGCGGCTACGATGTGCAATCAGGCAGTGCCGGAAGCATGGTGCTGGTCGATGTCGTTTACATGAACGAGGAACGCATGGAGGGCTATGCGCAGATGTGGGCCAGGGCGAAGGCCTTCATGTGCAAGCAGGATGCCTATCTCGGCGCGAGCCTCTATCGTACGATCGACTTGTCGAACGATATCAAGTACGTGAACATCGCTCGGTGGGGCACCATGGAGCATTTCTTTAAAGCGCTCGATACACCGGAGTTTTACGAAATTCTGGGCGACTACGCGCAGGACTTCGCGCTATATCTCAGCAATTCGTCAACTTGCGTGCTGGGCGGAACAAATTTCACGAACCGGCCATCGGAGATCGCCAAATGAGCTACGTCGTCGATATTATTTCCCATGTGCGTGATGACGAGTTTGCCAAAAAGTGGGAAGTCAAGGTCCGGCAACTGTGCGGGTTCACTGGATTTTGCCATGCGGAGTTGTTCGCAAAACGACAGGAAATCGGCGAGGCCGGTTACGACTATCTGGCGGCATATTGCTGGTCCAGCGAGGACTTCCGGCGGGAAGCGCTCGAGCGGGATTTTCCTGGCCGGGAAATTGGCGGTGCCACTGTGGAGCGCGTGACGTGCGGTCTTGCAGTTGAACTGTCGAAATTCTCGCCACATGCACATGGTTCGGCATGGCTCGTCAACCCGTTCGAGATATCCGACGAGGAGATAGTCGATGTCCTCGACATGTGGGACAAGGCGAAGGATCACATGGTTTCCCGTCCTGGGTTCGTCAATGCGAGGCTGTTGCGCGCCGACGGTGCGATTGAGCGGTACGGGCTCGTGAATCTGGCTCAATGGGAAAGCGCGGATCAATTCCTGCATGCGCTGAATGATCGCGCCTACGAAAAACACCGTGAACGCTCCAGGCAATACAAGCTACATCCGTCACTGTGCGAGCGCGTTGCGTGCATCGAGGGTGTCTCGACTAACGCTGCCGAAGTCGCTGTTCGGGAGCGTGCGCAATGACGACACCCTTGGCGCTGGTGACAGGAGCAAGCCGTGGAATCGGCCGGGCCATTTCGACTCTGCTGGCAACCCGGGGCTACGATCTGATTCTCGTCGCACGTGAAGAAAATCCGCTCGAGCGGGTGGCGGAAGAAATCAGCTCGAATTATGGCGTGAACGTCAGTTGCATTGCCGTGGACATCACGGATTTTGAGGCCGTGCGCACGCGCGTGAATTCACGCATCGGCGATTCGGGCCGGCTTGACGTACTCGTGAATTCCGCGGGTATTTTTCGCTTCGGCACCCGCACGTTAGCGACTGAAGATCTCGATAAGATGTTTGCCACAAACGTTACTGCGGCACACAATCTTTGCGCGCTCTGCGCAGACGCGATCAAGGCCTCGGGCAAGGGGCACATCATCAATATTTCGTCCGTTGCCGGTCTCGAAGGGTTTGCGCCGATCGGAGGTTATTCGGCCAGCAAGTTCGCATTGGTCGGCTATGGCCAGTCGCTAGCGCGCGAATTGCTTGGCGAAAATGTGCGGGTGACCACGCTGTGCCCAGACGTTGTCGATACCGACATGTCGAAAGGCTCGGCTCTGCCGTCGGAACTGATGATTGCACCGGATGATATTGCAAAAGCAGTGGACTTCGTACTCTCGTTGTCTCCATCCGCGATTGTCGAAGAACTCGTGATCAGGTGCAAGGCGGTAATCGACATGACGCATGCACGGGTCTGAGGCAGCGTTTCCAGACCGGGTGATGCCTTCGCCCCAATGGGACGCATCCATGTGGCGTGAAACCACTTTCGACCGTCTGTCCACGCTCGATTACGACGGCGAGAGTGTTTCTGTATTCGCGTTTGACGGTGAAGAGGGGCGCTGCTCCATGCGCGCCTGCAGCCGCGAACTCGCACAGCGGCTCTTGAGCGTGCTTGCCCCTGGGGCGCGCGTCGTCAAGGACGCAGCGGGATGTCCACAAGTCGTTGGCGCACGCATGCATATGAGCATCAGCCACAGTGGAGCTTGTCTCGTCATTGCAGTGGGGCCGGAGCGGCTTGGTGTGGATATCGTGCATCTTCGATATCCAGAAAGGTGGAAGGAGATCTATGAATGGATCAATGAACCTCAGGATCTCCCGGCATTCCCGGACGTCAATCTTTTTCTTGAATGTTGGACGGCCAAGGAATCATTGTTGAAGTTGATCGGAGTGGGGCTTGATTTCGGCATGCGCGGGTTATACGGGCCGCCAATCAACGCTTCAGGATGGCGGCCGGGAAAAGCGGGCGCCGAGACCTATTGGTTAAGGCCCCTGCCGGGATACAGGGGGATGGTGATTTGTCTGGCGCTGGAGCGGTTGAGTGTAGTGCAGACCATCCGGGTCAAAGGATTCGAGGGCCCGGGGCTATCCAGGTGAACGCCGCCGGATCTCGTGCGCTTAAGCACTATCCTGATGCTGACTCGCGCTGCTGCTGTCCGTATGGAACACGCGCTTCGTGGCGCGCTTGGTGCCTTCCCAGCCTTCGCGCGTGACATGTTTGGTGCCTTCCCAGCCCTCGCGCGAAACATGCGCGATGCCGTGGCCGACCGTTTTCGCCGCGTCCGCGGTGGCGTGGCCGAAGTCGCGCGCGGCGTGGCCGGTCTTCGTCGCAGCCTCTTTCGAGTCTTGCTTGATGTTCTCTTTCACTTCATGGAGATCGGCGTAGGCAGCCGAGCTCGCCATGCCGGCCAGCAGCGCGGCTAGAACGATGTGGCGTGTTTTCACGTGGGTTCTCCCTTCAAACGGTTATCGGTGGTTCGGGCCAGCGCGCCGGACGCGTCGAGCATCACGGCTGCGCGCCCGTCAAGCAGGACCGCGTCGCCGCAGCGAATCGTGAAGCCGTAGAGGACGTTGTTGCCGTCCCCGCCCAGGCGCTCGGCTTCCACGGTGAGCGGCGCGTCGAACGTGTCGAGGCGCGCGACACGGGCTTCCACGCCGCGCACGCTCGCAAGAAAGCCCACGCGCGGGCGGGTCGTGCTGTCCTGCATGCCCGCGAGTGCGCCGTGCACGGCCATCGCCTGCGCCGCATATTCGATGCCGCACACCGAGGCCAGCCGGCCCTGCGAGCGCAGCGGGTTGTGCGCGTCGCGGTGGCTCGTGGCCGTGCAGCGGATGTGCGTGTCGTCCCATGCGTCAACGCTGTCGAGCAGGCACATCGCGCCGCTGTGCGGAATGTGCGCGGCGATCCACGCGCGGTCGAGCGGCGGGCGCTGCGCAATGTCCTGTGCGTCTTGCGTCATCGCGATCCCTCCGCATGCGTTCCCGGCGACCGCGTCACGTCGATGCGCACACGCGTGTCGGGCAGATAGTCGATCACCACGCTTTCCGCGCGTCCCGTTGCAATCGCTTCGAGCAGCGGCAGCGCGCGCGCGGCGGGATTTTCCACGCGCAGGGCTTCGAGTTCGGGGGAGGCGAGCGTCGTGGCTGGCGCGTCGGTCAGCTTCACTTCGATGCACGCCAATCCGTTTGCATGAGCGTCTTCGGCCAGCGGTGCGAGCACGAACGCCACGCCGAAGCCGTTGTCGATCGGGCGCACCGTGTGCAGCGGCTCCGGGTAGGCGCTCTCGTAGGCAATCAGCAGGCTCGGCGCGCCATCGACGACGATCTGGCAAAGGCTCTCCAGCAGGCCCGCCGCGAAGCTGCCGTCGTGCGCGCACAGCACGTTCGACGCGGCCCGCGAGCGCGCCGCGATGCTCCAGTAGCCCGCCGCCGCGTTGTGCACCGAGTTGTGAAAGCGCGTGGGCGAGAGATGGCGGTCGTCGCTCGAGAGCATTGCGCAGATGGCGTGGCAGTTCTCGCCGTCGGCGCTCGATGCGGCGAATACGGTCGCGAGCGTCGCGCCGTCGCGGCCGCTCGCGGTGAGGGCTTCGTGGCCCGCGGCGAGCGCGATTCTAACGATCGGGCCGGTGCGGCGTCGCTCGGCGGCGGGCAGGCCCTCCGGCGCTGGCGTCGCGGTGCGCGCGCTCGTCCATGGCGCGCGGCCTGCGAGTACGTCGGCGGCGTTTGGCCAGTTGGCGAGGCCAGGCCCGATCAGGCCGATGCTTTCGATGGAGGCGCGCAATTTCATGATGGGTTCACGCTCGCTGTTCGTGCGAATCGTGCGATTCGTGCCGTTCGCTCGACAAGCGGTCCGCGCTGCCAAGAATCAGGCTGCAATTCGTGCCGCCGAAGCCGAACGAATTGCTCAGGACGGTGTGCAGGTCTGCGTCGCGGCTTTGCAGGACATAGTCAAGCCGATGCGCGCCATCGTCCACGAAACCGAGCGCCGGATCGGGCTGCGTCGTGTTCACGCCCGCGGGCACGAAGCGGTGGCGCAGCGCGAGCGCGGCGATCACGGCCTCCAGCGCGCCTGCCGCGCCCAGCGTGTGGCCAGTCGCGCCCTTGGTCGAACTGCACGGCGTGCCGTCGAAGAGGGCGCGCACCGCGAGGCTCTCGGCGGCGTCGTTGCTCGGTGTCGCGGTGCCGTGCAGGTTGATGTAGCCGATCTCGTGCGGCGCGACGCCCGCTGTCGCGAGCGCCTGCTCGATGGCCGCGCGCGCGCCCAGCCCTTCCGGGTGCGGCGACGACATGTGATGGGCGTCGCTCGACTCGCCCACGCCGAGCAGCAGCACGGCATCGTCATCGAGCGCGCTGCGGCCCTCGGGCACGCGCTCGATGAAGGCGAACGCAGCCGCCTCGCCAATCGAGATGCCGTTGCGCGCCACGTCGAATGGCCGGCACGGCTGGCGCGAGAGCAGTTCGAGCGAGTTGAAGCCATACAGCGTGGTGAGGCACAGCGAGTCGACGCCGCCCACGATCGCCGCGTCGATGAGACCGGCTTCGATCATGCGCCGCGCGGAGCCGAACACCTTCGCCCCCGACGAACACGCCGACGAGATCGCCGTGGCCGGGCCACGCAGCGCGAAATACGCGCGCACGAATGCGGCCACGGAATAGGCGTTGTGCGTTTGCGCGTAGCGGAACCCTGCGGGCAGTGCCCCCGTTTGCGGGTCGCGCTGGCTGTACGCGTGCTCGGTTTCGAGAATCCCGCTCGTGCTCGTGCCCATGAACACGCCGACGCGCTCCGCGCCATACCGCGCGGCAGCGGCCTCGACATGCGCGGCGAAGCCGTCTTGCACGAGGCCGAGTTGCGCGAGACGGTTGTTGCGGCACGCGTATTCGGCAAGATCGGCGCGCATCGGCACGGCTTCGACGTCCTCGACCGCGCCGATCCACGTCTCGAGCTCCGCGCGCTCGAAATCGCACGGCGCGAGGCCGCCGCGCTGGCTGCGCAGCGCGTCGAGCGTCGCGTCGAGCCCGCGCCCGAGGCAGCTGGTGGCGGTGAAGTGCGAGAGCAGAAGGGGTTTCACGAAGGTCGAATCCGGTGGCTGTAGCGTGCGAGCTCGAAGGCGAGCCCGCCGCGCATTGATCCTTATCAAATTTTATCAAATGGGGGGTGGCCGGCTCCGTTTCGGCCAGGGAGCCCGGCTGGCTGGCGGGGGCGTTCGGCTTGCCGGGAGTCGGTCGCGGCTGGGTTCACTGCTGGGTTCGCTGCGGTGTTCACCGTCGCCGGGGCCAGATCGAGGTCGAGGTCGAGGGCGTCGCGCAGCGTCGTCCAGCGCAACTTAGCCATCGCCGCGGCGCGCAGCACCTCGGGCAGCGCGTCGAGCACCACGGGGTTGCCGCTCGGGCCGCGCGCCGCGTGGCCGTCGTGCAGGAGCAGGATGTCGCGCGGCGCGAGGCCGTCCAGCAGGCGCTGCGCGACCTTGTGGCCGTCGTGCTCGCGCGTGTCGAAGCCGCGTCGCGTCCAGCTCGCCAGTTGCAGGCCGAACTCGCACAGCACCGGTTCGAGAAACGGATTGCGCAGGCCCGCCGGGGCGCGGAAAAAGTACGGCCGCATACCGGTGATCTCGGTGAGCGTGCGCTGCGCGGCTTCAATCTCGCGTCGCAGGGCGCTTGGGCCCGAGATCGAGAAATTGTGCCGGTGCCGCTGGCTGTGGTTCTCGACGGCGTGGCCGCGCGCGACGATCTCCTCCACGTAACGCGGGTGGCGTCGCGCCAGATCGCCAATGCAGAAAAACGTCGCGCGCGCGCCGTGCTGGTCGAGCAAGTCGAGCACGCGCGGCGTGACTTCGGGGTCGGGGCCATCGTCGATGGTGAGGGCGATGCGCCGGTCGTCGCTGCCATCCACTGCACGCGGCAGGCGCGTCCAGTTTGGGCCGAGCAGCGCGCTCCTTGGCCAGAGTCCCGCCGCCGCTAGCGCGAGATGCGAGGCGATCACGCCGCCCACCGCCCATGGCCAGGTCGACGGCTGGGCCAGCAGCGCCGCCGCTGCGCCCGCATGCAGTGCCGCCGAGCCTGTGATCAGCGGCGTGGGCCTCCAGCGGCGCGCCGCGCCCAGCTGCGGTGCGAGTGTCGAAGGCGTGTTCATGTGCGGTGTTCCTTGTGGCCTGGCCGTGCCGTAACGTGTGCCCGCGGCGCGAGAATCGCGGCGAAGGCGAGCGCGAGCATCGCGCCGGGGCCGACCGTAAGGCCGAAAGTTTCGAGCAGCGGCACGCGCGAGAGCGCGAGCAGGCCGAAGCCCGCAACCGTCGCAAGATTGGCGACCAGCAGCGAAACGAGCGTCTGGGGCGTGATGTGCGGCGCGTTCGCCGGTTCGTTTGCTGCGCCTGCCTCGGGCTTGCAGAAGAACAGCGCATAGTTCGAGCCCACCGCCACGATCAGCAGCATCCCGACCAGATGGAGGATGGTCATCGGCACGCCCGCGAGCGCGAAGCCCGCACCCACCACCAGCACCGCCGCGACGAGCGGCGCGAGCGCGTGTGCCGCACGCAGCGGCGAGCGTAGCGCGATCGCCAGCAGCACGGCGATCGCCACGAAGCCCGCGAGCGAGAGGCGGATGTCCTCGTGGACGTAGTTCACGTAGAGGCGGTCGGCCTCGGCCTTGAGGTCGACGAACAGCGCGCCGGGCACGCCCGCGCGCGCGACGGCGGCGCTGATCGGCGCGGTGTCGAGGCTCGATCCGCTCGCGCGCGCGGCCGCGCCCTCGGGCGCGCGCAACGCGAGCATCGCGCTCCAGCGGCCATCACGGTCGGTCCGCTCGGTCAGCAAGGCATCGACGGCCAGCGCCATCGAGGTCCCGCGAAGGTCCGCGCGCGTGATCAAGGGCGCGTTGCGCGCGGCCTCGGCGTCGGCGAGGAACGGCGCGAAGACCTCGGGCTTGACGCTGACCGGCTGATCGGCGACAGCTTCTCGCATGCGCGTGGCGAGCGTGGCCGCGTCGGGCAGGCTCGCGAGGCGCGCGCGCTGCGTGGCGTCGCTCGGCAGATAGCGCGCCGGGCTTTCGAAGCCCCCGAGCACGCCCTTGTCGACGAGCGGCTGCAATTGCGCGCCGATCTTCTCCGCGCCTTCGAGCGCGGCCTGTTCGCTCGCGGCGGGAATCTCCACCAGATAGCGCACGTCGGGCGCGCCCACGTCGGCGCGCAACCGCGCGTCGAGCGCCTGGCTTGCCGCTGGGACCGGGCTCAGCGAGGCCAGCTCGCGGCTCCACAGATCGTCGCGGTGCACCGCGAGCACCGCGACCGCGGCCAGTGTCAGCGCCAGCAGCGGCCAGCGCAGGCGCGGCGCGGCTTGTGCGGCCGAGGCGAGCCAGCCGCCGACGCGCGAGACGTCGCGGATCGTTACGGCGCCGCCTTGCAGGCGCGGCAGCACGAAGCGCGTGACGAGCGCCGCCGTCACGAGACCCGCGATCGAATACGCACCCAGTTGCACGAGGCCCGGAAAGCCCGAAAACAGCATCGATGCGAACCCGCACACCGAGGTGAGCACGCCCAGCCGGATCGTCGGCCAGTAAGCGGCGACCCAGGCGCGCAGCGAGGTGTCGTGCGAGCGCGAACGTGGGCCGGAACGAGTCTCGGCGGACTGCACGAACAGATAGATCGAATAATCGACCGCCTCGCCAATCAGCGTCGTGCCGAAGCCGAGCGTGAGGCCCTGGACAGTGCCGAACGCGAGGCTCACCGCCGCGATGCCCGCGGCCACGCCCGAGAGCACTGGCACGAGGCCGAGCGCGAGCGTGCGCGGCGAGCGGTAGAGCGTGAGCAGCAGCGCGACGATCAGCACGAGGCTCAAGGCCGAGATGCGCTGGACGTCGTGGCGGATCGCGTCGCGCGTGTCCACCGAGAACACGCCGGGGCCGGTCATTTCCAGCCGGTATGTGGAGGCGGAGGTTTTCGGCAGCGTGCGCGTGGCGGCGTCGAACGCGCTGCGGATGGCGTCGATGGCGCTGGCCTGCGCGTCGGTATCGGAGCCTGCGGCGGTGGTCTGCGCGACCAGCACGGCGCGCGTGCCGTCGCGCGAGGCCCATACGCCGTCGCGGCTCGCCGGCTGCGCGGCGCTGTCGAGTTCGCCGACGAGCGCGGCGACTTCGCCGGTCGGGTCGTGCGGCAGCAGGTCCTTGGCGACGAGGCCAGCCGACGAGCTCAGCAAGTCGAGGCTTTCGCCGAGCGCCGCATGAAGGCCTTCGGCCGTGAAGCGCTGCGGCGTGACCGCCGGGCTCAGCGCGTAGCGGTGCGTGAACACGAATTGCTGGTCGCGCGCGTCGTTCACGGCCTCGCCGTTGTGGACCGCCGCGAAGCGCGGGTCGGCGCGCAGCCGCGCCGCGACTTGCCGCGAGAGTTGCGCGCGAGCGGCTGCATCGCCGCCATCGCTGGAGCCGTTGGGACCGCCCCCGGCGATGGAGACGAGAATCAGCCGCGAGATGACGCCGTCGCGCAACTGATCGACGAGCACGCGCTGGCCGGCGCTCGGCGAGCGCGGCAGGAACGCGGAAAGGTCGGTGCTGAAATGGGTGCGCGCGATGATCCCCGCGCAGGCGATGAGGAACAGCAGCCACGCGAGCACGGCGTGGCGCTGCAATGCCTGTGCGAGCGCGCGCAAGCCTCGGGCTTGCTGCTGGCGCGAGGCGGGTGGGGTGCGATCGTCCATGCGCGCGGCTACCTGCTTACCTGTGTGTTGGGCTCAACGTCGGGCTCAATTCGCTGCCGGTGCGAGCAGCGGGCGCAGGCGCATCAGCGAATGGTCGCCGCCCGCTTGCTGGATCGCTACGCTGCGCAGCGCGTCGCCCGTGCCTTCGAGCGTGATCGCGCTCACGGCCTTGAGCATGCGCGAATCGCGCGGCGTGAGCGTGAGCGTCCAGCTCTCAGCACTGCCGGCGAGCGCGACCTGATACGTCTGCTCGAGTACGGGCCGGTTGCCCGTGAGCGTGGCGCGGATGCTCTCGATGAACGCGCCCAGTTCCGGATAGCGCGCGAGCGCGAGCGTGTACTTGTGCTGGTTGCGCTCGACGGTGAGCATGTCGCCGTCCACCACGAGATGCTCGGGCTTGGGCTCGAGCGTGTTTTTCTCCAGATGATCGGGCGCGACGAATACCAGTTCTCCTGACGATTCGATCGGCTGCGAGGCGATCGCGAGGTACTTGGTTTCCGTGAACGCGGCGCGGCCCGACTTGTGCTGGGCGAGCGCGGACATGAGGCGGTCGAGCGTCCAGGCGGAAGGCTCTGCCGCTTGTGTTGCCTGGGTTGCCTGCGCCGCTTGCGAAGGCGCGGCTGAGGCGAACGTGAGCGCAGTCACGGCGCTTGCGCTCATTACACACGCGACGACGCGGCGCGCAAACCGCTGGCCAATGAACGGGCGGACGAAACGGCGGATGGCGCTCATGCGTCGGAAGTCTCCCGGGCGGCAAGGCCTGCGTGCGCCGCCGTGCTGCGGTGCACGCGAGCGGTGTCGGCGCGGTTCGTCGCATAGGCGTTCCTGGCGACGCGCGCGGCAATGTCCGCGTGTGCTGGCGTTTGCGTTGCTGGCGCGGGTTTGGCCGTTTGCGGTTTCTTCGCAGCCTGGTCCGCTTTTGCGGTCTGCGCGCTCTGCCAGAAGTCGAAGTAGTTGAACCAGTTATAGGGCGCTGCGCGGCAATGCTTGTCGAGCAGCGCGACGTAGCGCGTGATCGCCGCGTCGACGGCGGCCTGGCGCGCCTCGCGCGGCGTATCGGTGAAGTCGGCGACCAGTTCGAAGTGCACGTCGTAGCGGTTGCCGCCGCGATACAAGCCCGTCATGAAGATCACCGGCCGCTTGAGCATCGCGGCCATGTAAAGCGGCCCGAGCGGGAACGCGGCGGGCTCGCCGAGAAAGCCCATGCGGCGCATCGAGCTGGCGGCGTCGGCGAGCAGCGTGCGGTCGGCGAGCATGCCCACCAGGCAATTCCGGTCGAGCCGCTCGTTCACGTGCAGCATCGAATCGATCTGCCCGAGCGCGATCACTTCAGGCTGCGCGGCCGGGTTCACCGCGCCGATCGTCGCGTTGATCTTGCGTGCGTTCTCGTCGAACATCGTCACGACCACGCGCATGCCGGGCCGCGTGCGGCCCAGCGCGCGCACCACTTCGAAGCTGCCGAGGTGGCCGCCCATCAGGAACGCGCCGCGTCCTTTCGCGAGTGCTGCGTCGACGATCGTGTGCCCGCTCGGGCGAATGTCGAACAGGTCGAAGCGATTGTTGATCAGATAGATGCGGTCGTGGATCGTCGTCGCGAAGGTGAACACGTGCTGGTAGATGTCGCTCCAGCGGGCGGGGCGGCCCAGCGCGCGGCGCAGGTAGTCGCGCGAGGCGGCCCGCGCGCGCGGCGAGAGCAGCATGTAATAGACGGCGATCAGATGCAGCAGGCCGCGCGCAGCGGTGCGGCCGAGGCGCAGCGAAAGCCAGGTCATGGCGCGCAGCAGCAGCGCGCTGCCGCGCTCCTGACGCTGGGCCCAGTCGGTGCGCTTGGTCATGGTTGAAACCCTTCCTGCGAGAGTGCGCGCGCGGCGCACGCTGGGGAGACAGCCGCCGTGGAGACGGCCGCCGTGGTGACGGGGGATTGCGCGGCGGACAGCGTGCCGCTCGCCACGTCGCGTTTGCCGGCGCGCACGGTGAAACGGATCGCGCCGCTGGCCGCGGCGTCGAAGTCGAGATCGAGCGCCTCGCCTGGCCGCGCCGGGCTCAGGAACTTGGCGGCGCTCAGGCGCCACGCTTGCATCGGACGGTTCAGGGCCGCGCCGATGGCGTCGATGGCGTGGTCGAGCAGCACGACGCCTGGCACGATCGGCTGGCCCGGGAAGTGGCCCGGCAGCGCGGGGTGATCGGCGGGAATCGTGAAGGAGCGCGCGGACGCGGTGCTGCTTATGCGGCTTGCGCTGCTTTCGCGGCTTGCCTGTGCCGCCGCTGCCGTCATCGCGGCTGTCATCGTTGCTTCATGCGCATGCTGTGCGACCAGCGCCGCGAGCACATCGTGCGGAAGCTTGCCGGTTTCGTTGCGCGGCAGCGACTCGACGAACACGAGCGGGCGCGGCATGAACGCGGCGTCGATGCGCTCGCGCAGCGCGCGCTGCACGCCGGCGGCCGTGAGCGTAGGCGCGACCACGAGCGCGACGAGGCGCGTGACTGCGCCTGTGCCTTCGTGATCCGCGCGCTCGCTAGCATCGGCGTCGGCAGGCATGAAGAACACGCCGTCGGCCACGCCCGGGATCGCGTTGAGCTGATGATTCAGGTACGCAAGCGAAGTCCGCTTGCCTGCGATGTTGATGAGGTCGGCCTTGCGCCCATGCAGCAGGAAGTGGCGGGCGTTGAGCAGTTCGAGCGCATCGCCCATTGCCACGGGCTCGTCCACGTGCGCACCCGAGACCCAGAACGTCGGTCCTTCGTTGCTTGCCGTTGCGCGCGCCTCCAGGCGGATGCGCGGCATCAGTTCCCACGTCGCGCCCTGCGCGGTGCGACGCGTTGCGATCAGGCCCGTCTCGGTGCTGCCGTAGATCTCCACGAGCGGCGCGTGCAGGCGCGCCTCGGCCTCGCGGGCGAGCTTTTCGGCGAGCGGCGCGGTGGCGCAGAGCACGAGCGCCGCGTCCGGTAGCGACGCCTCGGTCGAGAGCAGCGCCCGTAAGTGGATGGGCGAGCTCACGAGCACGCGCGGCTGCGGCACGGCTTCCAGTTCGGCGCGGATATCGAGCGGATAGAACGGCTGGCGGTTGCTGAACGCAAGGCCGCCGATCAGCGGAAGCAGCACGGTCGCTTCGAAGCCGAACATGTGCTGCGGCGGCACCGTGCCCACCACGGTATGCGTGGCGGCGCCTGCCGCGGGCAGCCCGAGGCGTTCGGCCGACGCGCGCGCGTTGGCCACCAGCGAGCCCCAGGTCTTGCGATGGGGCACCGGCGCGCCGGTCGAGCCCGAGGTGAAGACGTAGGCCATGACGCGCGCCGCGTCGATCTGGGGCACGTCGAACGGGGCGTCGTCCTGCGCGTCGACGTTCAAGCGGGTGTCGGAGGCAACCGGCGCGGTCTCGGGGTAGCGAAAGCGCGGCAGGTCGATGGCGCAATCGGCCGAGTCGTGCAGACAAAACGCATCGGGCGCGAACACGGCGAGTTGGCGGACCATCTCCGGCGTCTGCGTGGACGGCAGCAGGCTGATGCGCCCCGCGACCAGCGCCGCACACAGGCTCACGGCGAAGCGGTAGCGGTCGCGGCACACGTTGAACACGTGTCCGCCCGGCGGCAGCGCAGCGGCGACCCGTGCGACCTCGGCGAGGAACGCACGCACCGTGACCGGCGAGCCGTCACGCCAGGCAATGACCTGGCGGGGCGAAGCGTGAAAAACGAGCGGATGAGTCGACATAACTTCAGTTGAACCGGAAACAGGGGGCGGCGCTGCTGCGCGCGGCCAGTCGCGCGGGAATTCACTCATGGCACGGGTGGACCGTCTGGCCCGCGTGGTGTGGGTGCCCTGCGTGACCTTGGGCCGACGATTGCCGATACGCGCGAATCGCATCGACCATGCGAGCGGACGGCTCGCCACGCAGCGCAAAACGGCGACACGCGTGCTCGGCGACGAACATCGCCCCCACCAGCGGCAACGCCAGGTAGTTGGCGAAGGTCGCCCAGGCGACGATCGGCGCGGCGACGAACAACAGCGTCGAAACTGCGGCAATGGCGACGAAGAACACCGTCCACGCAACCGTGATCTGCCGCGTGTAGCGCGCGGCCGCCGGCGTGAGCGAGCCGTGAATCATCGTCGCGAACTGCGTGCAAAGCGGCACGCGCGCGTTGGCGAGCGTGCGGCCGAACACCAGCGCCATCCCGAGATTGAAGCTCACGTGCTCGATGTACAGGCCCCATTCGAAATGGCGTGCAAGCGGCATGCGCGCGGCCCACAACGCGACCGCCACGAGCGCCCAGAGCGGCAGCAGCCAGCCCCGGCGCGGCGAACGGGCAGCAGCAATTAGCGCGATGGCCAATGGCGGCACCAGCGCCATGGCGAGTCCGAAACCGTGCTCGCCGGGCGTGGCCACCGCGTGGTGGGCCAAGAGCTGGTACGCGACCACCGCCCCAACCGCGAGCGCCGCGCGCGCGAAGCCTGCGAACGTGCTCATCGCGGTCCTCCGGGCGGGCGGTGCCGGCCCGAAGCCTCGTGTGTGCGTCCTTTCGCACCTCGCGCGCCGACCCCACCGTCCGCCGCGAGGCAAACCGGCAATTTTACCGGAACGAGGTCCGGTGCGAGGCGATGGCAACAGGGCGGGTGCGACACAGCGAGTTCGGCTCCATGGGCGGGGGGGTCAGGCAGTTCTCACTTGACGGGGGCGGGTGGCTGTTCAGGCGCTTTGACGCTCGCCCGCAACCCATATGTCATATGAATAACTGGCCGCACGAGTGCGGCATGCATATTTTAAGATGGCGACGGACCATCGCCGGAATGGCGCGCGGCCGGTTTGTAACCGTTTGTATGTCGTCGCGCGGGGCTGCGCGGGCGTCCGAACCATTTGCGCCCAATGCCGCGCAAGCGTCTCGCGCGTTCGCGTCCCAGATTTGGCGCGCCTCGTGCCCGACCCCTTGTAACCTTTCAGCGGCGCGCCCCGTATACGCCCCGATACCCATCGTCTAGAATCCGCGTAACTTTTACTAAACGAACCCCAAAATCAGGCAGGTGGGGCAGCGGGCAGGCGCCGGGAGGGACGGCGGGGAGCACGTGCGATGCGTGCGCCGTGTCGCCAGTTGCGCGCCGCCTGTGCGCCAACTGTCGGGCACGCATGATGAACGCACTGGAAAAAGAGCTTGCCGCACTAATCGTCGGCGAACTGAATCTCGAGGACGTCTCGCTCGACGACGTGAGCGCCGAGACCCCGCTCTATGGCGAGGGCTTCGGGCTCGACTCCATCGACATTCTGGAGATCGCGCTGCTGATCTCGAAGAAGTACGGCTTCGAGCTGCGCTCCGACAATCCCGATAACGAAAAGATCTTCGCGACGCTGGGCGCGCTGGCCGCCTGCGTGGAAGCGAATCGCGTGCGCTGAGCGCGCTCGCGGCGGCTGCACGACACACGTTTCCTTCGACGGCGTTTTCAACAGCATTTCAAAGTCAAGCAGCCGCTCTTGCTGCCGATGGCCGGCGCGCGTTTTTTGCAGGACGCATCGAGCCGCTCGCGTGGCACGATCGTGCGGCTCGATGGGCAGGATCGCAGGCGGGTCATAAAATCTTGTCAGTATTTCGTTTCATGCAATCGCTCGCTTCCATGCCCACGCCGACCGCTTCATCCACACATCTCGTCCTGATTCCGAGCTACAACCCGGGCCTCAAGGTCGACGAGACCGTGCGCGCCGCGCGCGCGTGCTGGAACCCCGTGTGGGTGGTCGTGGACGGCAGCACCGATGGCAGCACCGAGCGCCTGCAGGCAATGGCGGCGAACGACCCGGGGCTGCACGTGATGGTGCTGCCCACCAATTGCGGCAAGGGCGGCGCGGTGCTTGCGGGCATCGAGGCCGCGGCGGCGCGCGGCTTCACGCACGTGCTCACGCTGGACTCCGACGGCCAGCATCCGACCGAATTGATTCCGCGCTTCATGGCCGCTTCGCAGGCGCAGCCCGATGCGATGGTGCTGGGTCGCCCCAAGTTCGATGCGAGCGCGCCGTGGATTCGCGTGCAGGGGCGACGCCTTTCGAACCTGTTCGCGGATATCGAAACGCTGTGGGCGGGCATTGGCGATTCGCTCTACGGCTTTCGCATCTATCCGATCGAGCCGCTCAAGACGATCATGCAGCGTCATTCGTGGATGCGCCGTTTCGATTTCGATCCCGAAGCCGCTGTGCGCCTTTGCTGGGCCGGTGTGCCGCCGATCCAGATCGAGGCGCCGGTGCGCTATTTCAGTGCGCACGAGGGCGGCGTTTCGCATTTCAATTACGCGCGCGACAACCTGCTGCTGACGTGGATGCATCTGCGACTTTTGGGCGGGTTCGGCGTGCGGTTGCCGTTGCTTGCCGCAAAAAAAGTGCTAGGGCGGAGGGAGACGGCGTAACGGCGCGCGCGGGTACCAGGACTCAGGATCGAGGATGGATGAATTCGCTATCGACGATAGAGGCAATTTTCTTCGCTATTTCGACCTGTATTCCGGGAGCGAGGCTTTTGAGCCGCTCTTTTATATTCAC
This sequence comes from Paraburkholderia caffeinitolerans, assembly GCF_902859945.1. Lineage (GTDB taxonomy): Bacteria > Pseudomonadota > Gammaproteobacteria > Burkholderiales > Burkholderiaceae > Paraburkholderia > Paraburkholderia caffeinitolerans. The sequence goes on from NZ_CADIKL010000033.1 coordinate 52,809, forward strand.
GGTTTGGGCTGCGCCTCCAGCAGCGATTACCCGCCGGTAGTCAGCGCCAATTCGTACGCGCAGCGCAGGTCATTGCTGGTCGATCTCATGGGATCGGGCTTTAGCGACAAGCCACCGGACGGAACTTACCATTCGCAAGCGCAGGCGGCTGTCTTGTCGGACTTTGTCGCGAGCCAGGGTTGCTCGCGCGTAACCCTGTTCGGCCACAGCGCCGGGGCATTCATTGCGCTGAAACTCGCACAGAAGCTGCCGATTCAGGTGAGCACGCTGATTCTGTGCGAACCGGGTCTGACCGAATACGGCATTGCTATGTTGTCCGAAATTGCATCGCAAACAGAAGCGCAATTTGTCGACGGCGGGTTTGCGCAATTGCTGGCGCAATTGAAAATCCAGGGCGGCAACGATGCGTGGCTGGGGCCATTTTCCGTAGCCTCGCCTCATGCCATTCACCAATGGGCCCAATCGGCCATCGAAGATAACTCGAGCCATTGGCTCGATGATCTGGCCAATCTGAACGCGATAAAAGGCGTGGTCCTCTCCGATACGGCAACGCGCGACCAGATTGCGAAGTTCGAGCAAGCCGGCTGTACCGTTGAACTCGTGGCCGACACCGAACACATGATTGCGTACGACAACCCCGATGGTCTGGCGTTGGCCATTTCGAATCTTCTCGACCTCGGCAAATAGAACGATCTCGCCCTCGCTAGGCGCTGCGCAATAGCGGCGCCTCTGTCTCCCATGCAGCCAGCGTGATGGCCTCCCCAATCGCATCACCCACGAGAATGATGGCCGGGCTGCCGAGCCCGGCCTCCGTCGCCACAGCGGCGATGGTGCCGAGCGTTCCCGTCACGCGGCGCTCGTTCGCGCTGCCGGCCCACTGCACCACCGCAGCCGGTGTATCGCTCGAAAGCGCTTGTGCGAGCGTCGCGCACAGCGTCTCGATGCGGCTCATCCCCATATAGATTGCGAGCGTCATGCGCGTGGCGGCGAGCGCGCGCCAGTCCGGTTCGCTGTGGTCGCGCAGATGCGCCGTCACGAAAATCACGCCCTGGCAGTGGTCGCGATGCGTGAGCGAGACGCCGAGTCCCGCCGCCGCCGCGAACGCCGACGATACGCCATTGATAATCGCCACGGGAATCCGCGCACGCTGCAGTGCCGCGAGTTCTTCGCCCGCGCGGCCGAACAGCAGCGCTTCACCACCTTTCACTCGCACCACATGAAGGCCTTTGCGCGCGTAGCGCTGCATGAGGCGCTCGATGAACGCCTGCGGCGTGGAGCGGCAACCGCCGCGCTTGCCGACCTTGATCACGCGCGCCTGCGGGGCGAGCGCGGCAATCTCGGGATTCACGAGATCGTCGAGCAGCACGACGTCGGCGCATGCGAGCGCCTTGGCCGCCTTGAGAGTCAGCAGGTCGAGGTCGCCTGGACCCGCGCTCAATAAGGTGACCTTGCCCGTTGGGTTCATGTTTGTCCTTTCGCGTTGATTCAGTGGGTTCGCCGATGCCGTCACGCAAGTTCCAGACCAGCGCGCAATGAAGTGATCGATATCGGGTCTTTGCCGCCCCAAGCGGGCGCGCACCGATTGACAAGCATTCGCGAATGCATCGCCTTGGCGCACCGAAAGCGCACAGCAAGCGTGCTGCACAGCACCAAACTTGTGCCGGGCCGTATCGCGAGGCACGAGTGCTCGCGTGAGCAAGGTGATGCAGTAAATCGTGTGCGCCCCGCTGCATGAGGCTCTCAGCGATTTCTCGCGAACTGGCACGGTGCTTGCGTAACGATTCGCGAACAGGATCAACGGCGATCCGGCGGCCGGCGAACCGGCTGCGATGCTGCAGCGTGGCAGTGCAAATCGATTCAATCTCAGGGCAACGGCGCCCCCGAATCTGGCTCTTCGCGAGCCGGATTCGCGGGGCGCCTTTTTATTTGGCAGGGGCTACAGGCATGACGCAATCAACGCTCGCAACGAACGGTCTGAATATCGTCGTCATTGGTCACGGCATGGTGGGCCACAAATTTCTGGAGTGCGTGCTCGCCGACGCCGCAGCACTCAACGTGCAGAACCTGCGCGTGACGGTGCTCTGCGAAGAGCCGCGTCCTGCATACGACCGTGTGCATCTCTCCGAATTCTTCGCCGGCAGGTCCGCCGAAGATCTCTCGCTCGTGAGCGACGGATTCTTCGAGCGCGACGATGTCCGCCGCAGCGTTCGCCTCGTGCTCGGCGCGAAGGCTGTCGCGATCGATCGCGCAGCGCGCACCGTGAGCGTGTCCAACGGCGAGACGCTTTCGTACGACAAGCTCGTGATTGCCACGGGTTCCTCGCCGTTCGTGCCGCCGCTCGCGGGAAACGATCGTACGGACTGCTTTGTTTACCGCACCATCGAAGATCTCGAAGCGATGCGATCACGCGGCGCGAGCGCGAAGTCGGGCGTGGTGGTGGGCGGCGGCCTGCTCGGGCTCGAATGCGCGAAGGCTCTGCGAGATCTGGGGCTCGATACACACGTGGTCGAATTCGCGCCGCGCCTGATGGCCGTGCAAGTCGACGAAGACGGCGGCCGTATGCTGCGCGGCAAGATCGAAGCGCTGGGCGTGAGCGTGCATACGCAGAAAAACACCACGGCAATCGTGGACGGCGAAAGCGCGGCCAACCGCATGATGTTCGCCGACGGCACGCATCTCGACGCCGACATGATCGTGTTCTCGGCCGGCATTCGCCCGCGCGACGAGATCGCGCGCGCCTGCGGGCTGGAAGTGGGCGCGCGCGGCGGCATCGTCATCGACGACGCTTGCCGCACGAGCGACCCCGATATCTATGCGATCGGCGAGTGCGCGCTGTGGCAAGGCCAGATCTTCGGCCTCGTGGCGCCAGGCTACGACATGGCGCGCATCGTTGCGAAGGCGCTGGTTAGCGACGTGGGAAGTGTGTTCGAAGGCGCGGACCTGAGCACCAAGCTCAAGCTGATGGGCGTGGATGTGGCGAGCATCGGCGACGCGCATGGCAAGACGCCGGGCAGCCGCTCATACCGCTTCGCCGACGAGCGCCGCGAGGTCTACAAGAAGATCGTGGTTTCCGAATGCGGCAAGCATCTGCTCGGCGCGGTGATGGTGGGCGATGCAAGCGAATACGGCACGCTGCTGCAAATGATGCTCAACCGCATCGAGCTGCCCGAGTCGCCCGAGTTCCTGATCCTCCCGCAAGCCGATGGCAAGGCCAAGCCCGCGCTCGGCGTGGAGGCGCTGCCCTTGGGGGCGCAGATCTGCTCCTGCAACAACGTCTCGAAGGCGCGGATCTGCGAGGCGGTGCGCGAAGGCGCGACGAGCATCGGCGCGATGAAGGCCACTACCTGCGCAGGCGCGTCGTGCGGCGGCTGCGTGCCGCTCGTCACGCAGATCATGAAGGCGGAGATGCGGCGCCAGGGCGTGGCCGTCAACAATCACCTTTGCGAGCACTTCCCGTATTCGCGCCAGGAGCTCTATCACCTCGTGCGCGTGGAGAGCATCAAGACCTTTGGCGAACTGCTCGCGAAGCACGGCCACGGGCTCGGCTGCGATATCTGCAAGCCCGCGGTGGGCGGCATTCTGGCCTCGTGCTGGAACGAGTTCGTGCTCAAGAAGGAGCACGCGAGCCTGCAGGATTCGAACGACTACTACCTCGCCAATATCCAGCGCGACGGCACCTATTCGGTCGTACCGCGCATGCCGGGCGGCGAGGTCACGCCCGAGGGCCTCATCGCCGTGGGCATGGTGGCGAAGAAGTATGGCCTCTATACGAAGATCACGGGCGGCCAGCGCGTGGACCTGTTTGGCGCGCGTGTCGAGCAACTGCCGTTCATCTGGGAGGAGTTGATCGACGCGGGTTTCGAATCGGGGCATGCGTATGGCAAGGCCGTGCGTACCGTGAAGTCGTGCGTGGGCTCGACATGGTGCCGCTATGGCGTGGGCGATTCGGTCGGCCTCGCGATCGAAGTGGAGAACCGCTACAAGGGCCTGCGCGCGCCGCACAAGATCAAGTTCGGCGTGTCGGGCTGCACACGAGAATGCGCGGAGGCGCAGGGCAAGGACGTCGGCATTATCGCCACGGAGCGTGGTTGGAATCTCTATGTCTGCGGTAACGGCGGCATGAAGCCGCGTCATGCCGAACTGCTCGCATCCGATCTCGACGGGGCTACGCTGATCCGCTACATCGACCGCTTTCTGATGTTCTACGTGCGCACGGCGGACCGCCTGCAGCGCACGAGTGTGTGGCGCGACAACCTCGAAGGCGGCCTCGACTATCTAATCGATGTGGTCGTGCACGACAAGCTGGGTCTTGCTGCTGAACTCGAAGCGGAGATGCAGCTTGTGGTGGATACCTACGAGTGCGAGTGGAAGAAGGCCGTGACCGATCCGCAAACGCGCAAGCGCTTCCGTCACTTCGTCAATAGCGATGCGGGCGACCAGCACGTTACCTTCGTGGAGGAGCGCGGCCAGATTCGCCCGGCCACGCCCGAAGAACGCCAGCACATTCCGGTGCACGTGCAGCACGAGACGCTTGCCGACATTCCCGTTGTAATCGAAGTCGTTTGAGTTTTACCGAGTCCCTTCACTTACGAGGAGTACGAAATGAGCCACGTCGCCAGCAACGCAATCGCGCAAGACACCTGGGTTCCCGTGTGCCAACTCGATGACATCGTGCCCAATACGGGTGTGTGTGCGCTCGTGGGAGGCGAGCAGATCGCGGTGTTCCATATCGACGACGGCGACGCGCGCGTATTCGCCATCGGCAACTACGATCCGAACTCGCAGGCAGCGGTGCTCTCTCGCGGGCTCGTGGGCAGCCTTGGCGAGCGCATCGTCGTGGCATCGCCCATCTACAAGCACCATTTCGATCTCTCGACCGGCGAATGCCTTGAAGATCCCGTGCGGTCGGTGAATGCGTTCGCCGCGCGCGTGGAGAACGGCCAGGTCTGGGTTTCGGCCTGATTCTCTATAGCCACGGATTCGAGCCGCACATGACCGAAAAGACCGTCAAGAGCGTTTGTCCGTACTGCGGTGTCGGCTGCGGAATGGTGCTGCACGTGCAGGACGGCGAAGTCACGAAGATCTCCGGCGACGCCGAGCACCCGAGCAATTTCGGGCGCCTGTGCACCAAGGGTTCGTCGGCGCACGTGGCGCTGCGCAAGTCCGGGCGGCTCGAACGCGCGTTCGTGCGCCACGCGCGCGACGAAGACCCCGTGCCGCTGCCGCTCGCGCAGGCGATTGCCGATACGGCGCGCCGCCTGCGCGAGACGCTCGATAAACACGGTCCCGATGCGCTCTCGTTCTATGTGTCGGGCCAGATGTCGATCGAGGCGCAGTACCTCGTGAACAAGCTCGCAAAGGGCTTCGTGGGCACCAACAACATCGAATCGAATTCGCGCTTGTGCATGGCGAGCGCGGGCAGCGGCTACAAGCTCTCGCTCGGTGCGGATGGGCCGCCCGGCTCGTATCAGGATTTCGATCGCGCCAATCTGTTCCTCGTGATCGGCTCGAATATGGCGGACTGCCATCCGATCCTGTTCCTGCGCATGATGGACCGCGTGAAGGCGGGTGCGAAGCTGATCGTGGTGGATCCGCGCCGCACCGCGACGGCCGAGAAGGCGTCGCTATTCCTGCAGATCAAGGCGGGCACCGATCTCGCGCTGCTCAACGGCCTGCTGCATCTGCTGCACGAGAGCGGTCATACGGATGCCTCGTTCATCGAACGGTACACGCACGGGTGGGACGCGATGCCGGCCTTCCTCAGCGACTACACGCCCGAGAAAGTCTCGGCAATCACAGGGCTTGCAGAGGCCGACATCCGCCGCGCCGCGCAGATGATCGGCGAAGCGCAAGAATGGATGAGCTGCTGGACCATGGGCCTGAACCAGAGCACGCATGGCACATGGAACACGAACGCCATCTGCAATCTGCACCTGGCGACGGGCAAGATCTGCCGCCCCGGCAGCGGGCCATTTTCGCTCACAGGCCAGCCCAATGCGATGGGCGGGCGCGAGATGGGCTATATGGGACCGGGTTTGCCGGGCCAGCGCTCGGTGCTCTCGGAAGACGACCGCGCCTTCGTGGAAGACCTCTGGCGTGTGCCGCACGGCACGCTCACGACGCGGCTCGGCGGCGGCACGATCGACATGTTCTCGCGCATGACAACGGGGCAAATCAAGGCGTGCTGGATTATCTGCACGAATCCGGTGGCCTCGGTTGCCAACCGGCGCACCGTGATGGAAGGTTTGCGCACCGCCGAACTCGTGATCGCGCAGGACGCCTTTCTGGACACCGAAACGAATCAGTACGCCGATGTGCTGCTGCCGGGCGCGCTCTGGGCCGAGGCCGAAGGCGTGATGATCAATTCCGAGCGCAACATGACGCTCATGCAGCAGGCAGTCGAGCCGCCGGGCGAGGCCTTGCCCGATTGGCAAATCATTGCGCGCGTGGCTTGCGCGATGGGTTACGAGCATGCGTTCAGTTATGCAAGCGCGGCGGAGGTGTTCGAAGAGATCGTGGCGTTTTCGAATCCGAAGACCGGCTACGACCTGCGAGGCGCGAGCCACGCGAGGCTGCGTGAGACGCCGTTGCAATGGCCTTGTGCGCCACAGGAACACAAGGCGCAAAGCGACCGCAATCCCATTCGCTATTTGAACGACGGCGTGAGCCAGACTCTGCATGAGGACGAAGGCGGCGACCGCCCGCGCATTGTTTTTCCCACGCCGCACGGCAAGGGCGTATTTTTCGCGCGGCCGCACGTGGCGCCCGCCGAGTTGCCCGATGGCACGTTTCCCATCGTCTTCAATACGGGGCGCTTGCAGCACCAGTGGCACACCATGACGAAGACCGGCAAGGTGGCCATGCTCAACAAGCTCAATCCCGCGCCGTTCGTCGAGATCCACCCGGAGGACGCGAGTGCGCTAGGCATCGTAGCGAAGGACCGCGTGGAGGTGCGTTCGCGGCGTGGGCGCGTGGTGCTGCCCGCCGTAGTGACCGAGCGCGTGCAGCCTGGCAACTGCTTCGCGCCGATGCACTGGAACGACGTGTTCGGCGAGGACCTTTGTGTGAACGCGGTCACGAACGACGCGATCGATTCATTTTCTCAGCAACCCGAACTAAAATTTTGTGCCGTTGCGCTTGCGCGCGTGGCGCCTGAGCCCGACCTTCTCGTGGCAGACGCGCACGATGCCGGCGTGGCTCATCCGTCTCAGGAACTCGACATGTCCCGAATCGATGCGTTTGCGAATCTACTCGACCTGGGCGCGGTGGCTGCGCCGGAACTCAACGATACCGAGCGGCGCTATCTCGCGGGTTTTGTCGGCGGGCTGCGCTCGTCGAAGGCCGAGGCACAGGGTCGTGCCGTGGCGGTTCCGGTGCTGCCTGCACACGCGCCGTTCCCCGCGAGCACGCGCGTGTGGCTCGATGGCCTGCTGGCGGGGTTGTTCAGCCGTGGTGAATTACGCATCGAGCCCGCGCTCGAATCGGTCCATTTGCATAACGACGAACCGGTCGAAAAGCCGAGCGCCGTGCGGATCGCCCATACGCGCCCGAAGGTCGTATTGCTGTGGGCGTCGCAGACCGGCAACGTCGAGTCGCTCGTCGAGCGCTATGCCATGCAACTAATGGAGTCGGGCTTCGAGATCCGCACCGCGTGCATGGCCGACTACTCGCTCGCGAATCTGGAGAAAGCACAATACGCGCTGCTGATGACCAGCACCTTCGGTGACGGTGACGCACCCGACAATGGCGAGTCGTTCTGGTCGGCGCTCAAGGCGGAGCATGCGCCGCGTCTCGCCGCGCTGCGCTATGCCGTGCTTGCGTTGGGCGACCGCAATTACGACCAGTTCTGCGGCCATGGCCGCAGCCTCGACGCGCGCCTCGAAGCGCTGGGTGCGCAGCGCTTGATGGCGCGTCAGGATTGCGACACGGACTATCAGAACAGCGCGGACGCGTGGCTCGACCGCGTGGTCGTCCGCATCAAGGAAGAGGACGCCGCGCTGCACGCCGTGCCTGCGGGCGGCTCGATTCCCGAGGTGCTGCCCGGCTGCGCGGCGACCAAAACGCGCCCGGCCGCGTCGCATCTCATTCATAACGTGCGCCTGAACATGAAGGGCGCAGTGAAGGACACGCGCTACTTCTCGCTCGCGACAAGCAGCGGCGACGGCGTGGGGCTCGAATACGAAGTGGGCGACGCGCTAGGCGTATGGCCGACCAACTGCCCGGCGCTCGTGGACGAACTGCTCGCGCTCACGCGCCTTCCGGCCGATGCACCAGTTGACGTGCAGGGCGTGGGCGATATGCGCCTGGCCGACGCGCTCGGCAAGCACTACGAGATCGCGCGTCCTGGCCCCGATGCGCTCGCGTTCATCGCGTCGCGTGCGCGGGGACAAGGCTTGAGCGAACTGCTGCGCGACGAGCGCAAGAGCGATCTCAAGAACTGGTTGTGGGGGCAACAACTGGCCGATGTGCTGCACGAGTTCCCCGTCGATCTCTCGGCGAAGGAACTGACCGGCATGCTCAAGCGTTTGCAGCCACGGCTCTACTCGATCTCGTCGAGCCCGAAGGCGCACGCGGGAGAAGTCCATCTGACCGTATCGGCGGTGCGCTACAACAATGGCCGGCGCGAGCGCAAGGGCGTAGCCTCCACGTTCCTCGCCGACCGTGCAGGCGCGGCCAGCGTGCCCGTGTTCGTGCAGAAGAGCACGCATTTCCGGCCGCCGCGCCACGGCGACACGCCGATGATCATGGTGGGCCCCGGCACGGGCGTCGCGCCGTTCCGCGCCTTCCTGCACGAGCGGCGCGCGCATGGCGATGCGGGCCGCAACTGGCTCTTCTTCGGCGAGCAGCACGCGGCCACAGACTTCTATTATCGCGACGAGCTGGAGCACATGCGCGACGACGGCTTGCTCAGCCGGCTCGATCTCGCGTTCTCGCGCGACCAGAAGGAGAAAGTCTATGTGCAGGACCGCATGCGCGAGCACGGCGCGCAGCTATGGGCGTGGCTGGAGGAGGGAGCGCACTTCTACGTGTGCGGCGATGCGAGCCGCATGGCTAAGGACGTGGATGCCGCCTTGAGATCGGTCGTCGCGCATCATGGCGGGATGAGCGATGATGCGGCCGGCGAGTACGTCGGCCAGATGACACGTGAGCGCCGCTACGTGCGCGACGTGTATTGAACGTCGGCTTTGACTAGCGCATGCCGGCGCGCACAGCCATCACGCCACATGCGTCGCACATTCATGGCAGCGCATGACCGGCACGCCGCACGCGGCGTGAGTGCCGCGTGCGCGCGACCCGCTGGCGCGCGGGTGCGTCGCCCAGTCCGGCGAACGGGCCATTCGCTGCGCTTTTCTGCGCAAACGCATCAGGCATGAGGAGCGCGCAGAGAAACGTCAGGCTGGCGCCTGCCGTGACGGCAATGATGGACATTGCGAAGGCCTCGAACATCCTGTCCCCCAAACGGTAGAATGATGGCGCGCCGGCCAGCGGTGTCGCCATGCCGGCATTCCGCGCAACTTTGCATCGATTCCATTCTGCGCATCGCGCGCGAGCGAGTCCAAGACGATATTACGATCGTTGCTATAAGTGCGCCTTATGGAGGCCGCCGCCTTGTTGCTCCGTCCGATCCGCTACGTGCTCACCGTGGCCGAGTTGAAGAATTTCACGCGCGCGGCGGAAGTGCTGCACGTATCCCAGCCAGCGCTCTCGCAGCAGATTCGTCAGCTTGAAGCCGAATTGGGCGGCGCGCTTTTCGACCGTAGCGGCCGCACGATCAGTCTCACGGATTTCGGGCGCGTCTATATCGAACACGCTCGCCAGGCGCTCGAACATCTCGACGCGGGCAAGCGTGCGCTGCAGGACGTGCGTGGCCTGACGCGCGGCTTACTGCGCCTCGCCTACGCCCCCACCTTTGCCGAATACCTGATCGGCCCCGCACTGCGCCGCTTTCATGCGATGCATCCGGCCATTGCCGTGGAAGTGAGCGAGCGGCCGCTCGACGAGATCGAAGCCGGCCTCGAACGCGACATGCTCGATCTGGGCATCGGTTTCACCGACGTGCGCTCGGAGAATATCCAGGCCCAGCCGCTATTCGCCGAGCATATTGCGTTGCTCGTGGCGAGCGGGCATCCGCTGGCGCGGCGGCGCAATCCGGTCACGTCGGAGCAGCTCGATAACATTCCACTCGCCTTGTTGAGCCCGGATTTCGTGGTGCGAAAATTCGCCGATGCCTACTTCCACGCTCACCAGTTGAGGCCGCAGGTTCTCGTGCAGGCCAATGCGGTTGGCACCGTGCTCAAGCTCGTGAAGGACGGCTCGCTTGCGACCCTGCTGCCCTCGACGGTGCTGCGCGAGCACAAGGGTCTGGTGAGCGTGCCCGTGACGCCCGCGCTGCCGCAGCGCACCGTGGCGCTGCTCGCGCGCCGCCGCGCCTCACGCACGGTGGCCGCGCAGGCGTTCGAGACGCTGCTGTTCGAGATGATTGCCGAGGAAGGGCTCGCGACGGCCTGAGCCGCAGCGTTGTCCCTGGCGCGGCGTGCTTCTAGTGCTGGTGGTGGTGCTGCTGGTGCGTTTTGCGTCGCCAGATTTCGTGGCCGGCGCAGACGGCGAGAAACACACCAAACAGAATCGCGGCCACCGAGGCCGATTGAGCGCCTGCGTCGGCGTGCACGCCCAGGTGAATCGCGTGGAGCCACAGCCCCGCGCCTGCCGCCACAGCCAGCAGGCCCAGCACAACACCCAGCGCCAGCACCGCAAAGGGTTCGCGTGTACGTTGCCGAATCGTCATATCGCTCCCCGATGAGCGTGTCCATGCTCATGCGGGTGGCGAGATGTGCCTCCCGCATGGGGTAACGATACGCCGCTGCAAACGGCGCGTCATCATGAATCGGGGAGGGCCGTGGGGGGGCCGTCTATGCCGCGTGACCGATCCTCGCCCGCGCGACCCGGCAAGCAGCCAGATCCCACGCGGCACAGCCCACGCTTTTGAAAAAGACCGGCGCCGCAGGCGCAAGGCTTCCTTCGATGGCACCGGCGAGTGCATTCACGTTCGCCCAGTCGACGCCGGCCTGAATCAGGTCGCCCGCTTCGTGCTTCGCCCCAGCAGGGTCGTCGACAACGACGAAACTGCTGTCCACGGTCGTCTTGCCGACTTCCGCCATCGCCGGCGTGAATGCGCCCACGCCGACCACCAGCCGCCCGGCTCGCGCGGGTGCGGTGTATACGGGCGATTGACTCGTCGTGACCGTCACGACCACATCGACCGAATCGGGAATATCGCCAGCGAGTGCGCCGAGATTGGGCGCAATCGTGCGCAACGATTCGACAAAGCGCCGCGCGCGTTCCGGCGTCGATCCCTTGACGAGCATCCGCGCATGCGGGAAGAGCGCCGCAAACGCTTCCACATGATTGACGGCCTGTTTCCCGGTTCCGATGATCAGGATCTCCTTGGGCGAACCCGCATGCAGGCACATGATGCCTAGCGCGCTAACGGCGGCCGTGCGGCGTCCGGTGACCGTGGGGCCGTCGAGCACGAATAGCATTTCGCCCGTGAACGCGTCGCATGCAATGACCTGTCCGTGAATGGTGGGGAGTTGCCGCTTGCCATTACCAGGGCAGACATTGACGAGCTTGTGGATGGCGATATCACTCGCGCTCGAGGGCATCGAGAGCATCACGCCGCCTTCCTGCAACGGAATGACCAGACGCTCAGGACTCACGATCTTTCCGGCGGCGTATTCAACGATGGTCTCGCGCAGCATTTGCACGAGCGCCGGATAGTCGAGCAGCGCAGCCGTGGCTGGTGCGTCGAAGGTTTTGACTGGGGGAGGGGTCATGGCTTTGGAGGAGTCGCTTAAGTGGATTAAATTTAAACCAGATTTGGGCGGTTATCAATCCATGAATCGAGTGTTTAGCCTGAAAGTGGTATATTGAAAACCAACGCATCGAAAGATCCAACATGGCCTCCGCACGCATCGATTCTCCCGCGAACTTCCGCGCTCTACAGATTTACGAGCAGGTCTCCGAAAAGATCCGCGCGGAAATCCGGGCTGGCAGATACCTTCCCGAGTCGCGCCTGCCTTCGGAGCGCGAACTGGCCGCTTTGTTCGGCGTGGGGCGTCCCGCTGTGCGCGAAGCAATCGGGGCGCTCCAGAATGAAGGTCTCGTTGTCACGCGCAGAAACTCCGGCACGTATGTTTCGGCGAATGCGCCCGAAGTGCTCGCGCGCGGCAGCACGCTATCGGGCACGGCCGAAGCAGATTCGGTTGAAGCGGATTACAGCCCGTCGGCAACGCTCGATGTCCGCCTGATTCTCGAACCCGCCATCGCGCGCCGGGCGGCGGCCCACAAGAAGCGGGACGCGCTCGCCGAGCACTATCTCGCGCAAATGGAAACGCTGACCGACGTTTCGGACCCCGAAGAACGTGCGCTCTGGAACAACAGCGACCGCCTGTTTCATCGCCAGCTTGCGGTGATGACGGGCGATGCGCTGCTGGTGAAGCTGGCCCAGGAGATTGCCGACACGATGGACCAGTCCTTGTGGAAGCGCCTCAAGGACGACGGCATCTACGATCCCGCCCGCATTCGCCTTTACGTGGCGGAGCACCGGCTCATTTACGAAGCCATCGTGACCGGCGACGCGGACGCCGCCGCGTTCTACGTGGAGCAGCACATTCACCGCGTCCAGCGCGATATCGCGCCTGCGTGATTCTGTGTGGCCCGGTGCGATCCGCAGCGGGATCAGCGCACGAGAAAGCCGTACGTCAGCGGGTCGCGCTCGTCGATGATCCACTGCGCGAAGCCGCAGATGTACGCTTCGCCCTCGACTTCGGGAATCACGGCCGGAATGCCTTGAACCGACGTCTCCCGCAGAACCCGGCCTTTGAACACCGTCCCGACGATGGATTCGTTCACGAGCGTCTCGCCAGCCTTGAGCTCGCCGCGCTGATAAAGCTGCGCCACGCGTCCGCCGGTTCCGGAGCCCGTGGGCGAGCGGTCGACTTCGCGATCGGCGAACACGCAGCAATTGGCCTGGGTCGATCCCGCATGGCGCGGCTCGTTGGCGATGATGGTGCCGTAGATGTGGTTGATTTCCGGAATCTCCGGATGCTGCACCGGAAATGCCTTGTTGGCGGCTTCCTTGACCTCGGCGCCGAAGCGAATGAGCTTTTCGACCGCCGACTCGCGCACCGGCAGATCGAAGGGTGCGCCATCGACGTAGAAATAAAACGCGCCGCCATAGGCGATATCGCCCGTGACCTTGCCGAAACTCGGCGTTTCCACGGTGACGTCGCGCTTCCACAGGAATGACGGCACGTTCACGAAGCGCACGCTGCCCGCGTGCTCGCCATCCCATTTGACAAAGGCCTCGATGAAGCCGCAAGGCGCGTCGATGCCCACCCGCGTTTCGGGCATCGTGCGCTGCACCCAGCCCAGCTCTACCGCTGCCGTCGAGAGCGCAATGACGCCGTGGCCGCAGTGGTCGCTATATCCTTCGTTATGCAGAAAGATCACGCCGAAGTCGGCGTTGGGCGACACGGGCTCGGTGAGATAGCCGCCGTACATGTCGGCGTGGCCGCGCGGCTCGAACATCAACGCGCGGCGAATGTCGTCGGCGTTTTCCTTGAGCCACGCGCGGCGCTGGACGATGGTGTCGCCGGGCAGGCGCGGCAGACCGCTCGTGACGATGCGGAATGCCTCGCCGCCGGTGTGGACTTCGACGGTGGAAATGGTGCGTGTCGGTTTCATGAGAAGCGGAATGTCAGGCGGATTCAAGCGAATAGTGGCTTACTTTTCATACGGCACGGGCAGCCCGTTGCGAATCACGTAGACCGTGGTGGGCGCGCCCAGCAGGTCGCCCTTCGCATCGAACGAGTAGGTACCCGCGACGCCCTTGTACTTTTCCTTGGACAACTGAGCGATGAGCTTCGCCTTGTCGGTGGTCGTGCCGGCCTTGACCATGGCGTCGGCGAGCAACTTCACACCGTCGTAGTAGTTGACCGCATATACCTGGGTATCCGTATGAAAGGTGTCGTGGTACTTCTTCAGGAAAGCGCGGCCTTCCGGCGTTTTGTCGAGCGCCACGCCGCCTTGCGCGCAATACACGATGGAGGCCGCGTCGCCGGCGACCTTGCCCATGTCGGCCGAACAGATGCCGTCGCCGCCGAGCAGCTTCGCGTTCAGCCCGCGCTGGCGCATCTGCTTGGCCATCGGCGCACCCTGGGCCGCGTAGCCGCCGAGGAAGATCACATCGGGATTCTTGGCCTTGATCGCCGTGAGAATGCCGAGGAAGTCGGTGGCCTGCGAATTCGTGAATTGGTGGTCGACGATCTTCAGGCCGTTGGCCTTCGCCACCTGTTCGAACTGCTGGGCGACGCCCTGGCCGTAGGCGGTGCGGTCGTCGATGATGGCGGCCGTTTTCGCATGGAGCGTCTTGACGGCGAACTCGGCCATGGTCCCGCCTAGTTGCTCGTCGCTCGCGCCGATGCGAAAGATGTTCTTGAAGCCTTGCTGGGTGAGCGACGGATTGGACGCGACCGGCAGGATCGGGATATTCGCGTTGTTGTAGACGCGCGAGGCCGGAATCGCGACGCCGGAGTTGTACGGGCCGATAACGGCAACCACGCCGCTATCGACGAGATTCTGGGCGACTTGCACGCCCACCTTCGGGTCGGCCTGGTCGTCCTGCGAATTCAGTTTGAACGTGACGGCCTTGCCGGCGACGGTGACGTGCTGCTGGTTCAGTTCGTCGATTGCGAGACGTGCGCCGTTCTCATTGTCCTTGCCGTTTGCTGCCTGCGGGCCGGTCAGCGGCGCGGAATGGCCGATGACGACGACTTGCTGGGCCTGCGCGGCAGCGGCGCTGAAAGCCGCCACGGCGGCTACGGTCATGATGAGATGACGCATGATAGGTCTCGCAATATTGGTTTTTGAAGAAACCAATGTATTGCACTGGTGGTGCGATAGCAAGCACTTTTCCAAAAAAACGTCGATCGTGGTCTTAGGGAAAACCAGATTGAGTTCTCGGCGGGCGCGCGATGGCCGCCAAAAACAAAATCGCCCTTGCAGCGATACCCGCTGCAAGGGCGATTTTCATGAGTGAGGCAAAGGCGCCTCGCGCCGGGTGAGGCCCAGCCAGGCCTCCCGGCTTCGAGTGTGGCTTACTTCGCCACGGCTTCGAGTGCGGCGTTGAACGTCTTGCTCGGGCGCATGACTTCGGCGAGCTTCGCGAAGTCGGGCATGTAGTAGCCGCCGATGTCGACCGGCTTGCCCTGCACCGCGGCGAGTTCGCTCACGATGGTCTTCTCGTTCTCGGCCAGTGTCTTCGCGAGCGGTGCGAAGTGCGCCGCGAGTTCCGCGTCTTCCTTCTGCGCGGCCAGCTCTTGCGCCCAGAACATCGCGAGGTAGAACTGGCTGCCGCGATTGTCGAGTTCGCCGGTCTTCGGCGACGGGCCCTTGTTGTTGTCGAGCAGCTTGCCGGTGGCGGCGTCGAGCGTCTTCGCGAGCAGCTTGGCCTTGGCATTGTTCGTCTTGATGCCGAGGTCTTCGAGCGACACAGCCAGCGCGAGGAATTCGCCGAGCGAGTCCCAGCGCAAGTGGTCTTCCTGAACCAGCTGCTGCACGTGCTTGGGCGCCGAACCGCCCGCGCCGGTTTCGTACATGCCGCCGCCGGCCATCAGCGGAACGATCGAGAGCATCTTCGCGCTGGTGCCCAGTTCCATGATCGGGAACAGGTCGGTCAGGTAGTCGCGCAGGATGTTGCCCGTGGCCGAGATCGTGTCCAGGCCGCGGATCACGCGCTCGAGCGAGTAACGCATCGCGCGAACCTGCGACATGATATGGATCTCGAGACCGTTCGTGTCGTGGTCCTTCAGGTAGGCCTCGACCTTCTTGATCAGCTCGTTTTCGTGCGGACGATACGGGTCGAGCCAGAACACGACCGGCATGCCCGAGTTGCGCGCGCGCGTGACAGCGAGCTTGACCCAGTCGCGGATCGGCGCGTCCTTCACGAGGCACATGCGCCAGATGTCGCCTTGCTCGACTTGCTGCGTGAGCGCTTCGAGCACTTCGCCCGTGGCGTTGTCGACGATGCGCGCCGTGCCGTCTTGCGGGATCTCGTAGGTCTTGTCGTGCGAGCCGTACTCTTCAGCCTTCTGCGCCATCAGGCCGACGTTGGGCACCGTGCCCATCGTGCGCGGATCGAATGCGCCGTTGGTCTTGCAGAAGTTGATGATTTCCTGGTAGATGCGCGCGAACGTGCTTTCCGGAATCAGGCACTTCGTGTCGGCGGGGCGGCCGTCGGCGCCCCACATCTTGCCGCCGGCGCGGATCATCGCGGGCATCGAGGCGTCGACGATCACGTCGTTCGGCGCGTGCAGGTTCGAGATGCCCTTGGCCGAGTCGACCATCGCGAGCGACGGACGATGCTCGTGGCAAGCGTGCAGGTCGCGGATCACTTCTTCGCGCTTCGATTCCGGCAGCGCTTCGATCTTCGTGTAGAGATCGACCATGCCGTTGTTCACGTTGATGCCGAGTTCTTCGAAGAGCTTTGCGTGCTTCTCGAATGCGTCCTTGTAGAACACCTTCACGGCGTGGCCGAACACGATGGGGTGCGAGACCTTCATCATGGTGGCCTTCACGTGCAGCGAGAGCATGACGCCGGTCTTGCGCGCGTCTTCCATCTGCTCTTCATAGAAGTCGAGCAGCGCCTTCTTGCTCATGAACATGCTGTCGACGATCTCGCCAGCTTGCAGCGCAACCTTCGGCTTGAGGACGATGGTCTCGCCGCTCTTCGTCACGAGTTCCATGCGCACTTCGCGCGTCTTGTCGTTCGTGATCGACTTTTCGCCGTGGTAGAAGTCGCCGTGCTTCATGTGAGCCACGTGCGTGCGCGAAGCCATGCTCCACTCGCCCATGCTGTGCGGGTGCTTCTTCGCGTAGTTCTTCACGGCGAGCGGCGCGCGGCGGTCCGAATTGCCTTCGCGCAGCACCGGGTTCACCGCCGAGCCGAGGCACTTCGAGTAGCGCTTCTGGATCGCTTTCTCTTCGTCGGTCTTGGGGTCTTCCGGATAGTCGGGAACCTTGAAGCCCTTGCCCTGCAGTTCCTTGATCGCGGCAACGAGCTGAGGAACCGACGCGCTGATATTGGGCAGCTTGATGATGTTCGTGTCCGGGAGCTGGGTGAGGCGGCCCAGTTCGGCCAGATTGTCCGGCGCGCGCTGCGCTTCGGTCAGGAACTCGGGGAATTCGCCGAGGATGCGGCCCGCAACGGAAATGTCGCTAGTCTCGACATTGACGCCGGCCGGCGCAGCGAACGTACGGATGACCGGAAGAAATGCGCTGGTGGCAAGCAGCGGGGCTTCGTCGGTCAGGGTGTAGATGATGGTGGGTTGCTGGGTACTCATCGGCTTTCTTGGCGGGGTCCAAAAACGGGGTGATAAGACCACCGGCTGCGCGCAGTCGGCGAAACAGGTGAATTTTGCCTCAATTCGGGAGCGCTTGGGGGCTTAC
This sequence comes from Paraburkholderia caffeinitolerans, assembly GCF_902859945.1. Taxonomy (GTDB): domain Bacteria; phylum Pseudomonadota; class Gammaproteobacteria; order Burkholderiales; family Burkholderiaceae; genus Paraburkholderia; species Paraburkholderia caffeinitolerans. Next base: position 70,317 of record NZ_CADIKL010000033.1, read on the forward strand.
TATCCATCAATTTCATATTATGGAAATGCGTTGCGCCACACAATTTGGTTCTGAAGCCGGCTCGTCTGGCCCTCGAAGGCGGCCCCGCGCTGGAAGTGTTGCTGCGCTGGAGGCCCGCTGTACAAGGCTTTGGCAGTCGAGGCCCGTTATCTGGATGTGCCGCGTGCGTTTCTGGATTAATTAAAATTGTATTCGTCAATCTGGTTAATACCCTTACAAAAATAGTTGGTAGGCCGGGCAGTCTTATAGAAGAATTGCGCCCCCGCCGAGGTCATCCAGGGCATGCGGGAAATCTAAAGTATCGGCTTTATGTGACCGATATCCTGGTTATCGATTGGAATAATTCGTGCCAGAGAGGCAGTTCCGGACGGGAAGTCCCGGACGGGAAGTCCCGGTCAATCCAGATGTCGCTTCGCCAGCCGGGGCGATCCCCGAGGTGATCCATGAACCAGGCGCCGAACGCGCTGCTTCATTCGCAATTCGATACCCGCGGCTTGCCGCGTTCCCGACAGTTCGCCGCGTGGCGCGAAGCGATCAATGTGGTGTTCGATACGCAAGCCACCGAGGCGCAGGACGCGGGCTTCCAGACCAGTGTGAACGCGTATCTGTTTTCGGACGTGGTGCTGGGATCGATCAGCACCGGTGCGCAGCGCTACGACCGCTCGAACGCAAAGATCGGGCGCGACGGCCACGACCAGTACGTGCTGCAGTTTTATCTGGGCGGTAGCTGCCGCGTACGCGACGGTGGTGCGGAGTCGTGTACGCGGCCCGGCGACATGTTCATCGTCGATGCGGCGCAGCCGCTCGCGACCGAGACCACGCGCAGCGAATTCCTGAATCTGGCGGTGCCGCGCCGCCTGCTTTCCCCGTTGCTCAATGCCCCCGACCAGCACGGCATGCGGATATTGCGGGGCACACAGCCCATGGTAGCGCTGCTGCGCGAGCATCTGGGCGAGCTCTATCGTCATGCCCCGCAGATGACGCAGGCGGAGGCCCATGCCGTTCTGTCCGCGACCTTGCAACTCGCGGCTTGCGCAATCAACGCGAGCGCGAATCCGGAACACATGCCGGCCGTTCAGCAAAGCGTGTTCGTGTCGATCTGCCGCTATTTGGAGCAGCACTTGAGCGATCGGCAATTGAGCGCGGAGCAGGTGGCGTTCGCATTCGGCATGTCGCGCGCCACGCTGTATCGCCTGTTCGAAAAGGAGGGCGGTTTTGCGACGTACGTGCGCGAGCGGCGCTTGCGCCGGTGCCGGGAGCTGCTGATCGATCCGGCGCGCAGCGGCGTGTCGATTGCCGATATTGCGGCGGAACATGGGTTCTCGAATGCCGCGAATTTCGCTCGTGCGTTTCGCCGCTCGATCGGGCTGTCCCCACGCGCGGTGCGCATGCTGGCGCTGAGCGGCGGCGGCATCGTGCGCGAGCAAGGCGCCTCGGCGGAAGACTGGCGCTACTGGATGACCTTGCTGCGTTGAGCCCGTCGCGCGGATTGCGCAGGTTTGCCGGGTGAGACACCACAACAAGTATTTGAGACGTATGGACAGGTTTTACCGTCGGCCGTTCGGATTCGTTGCTACCACCCGCCGCTACCTGCAAAGTTGCCGGCATCCGCGAGATCAGCGAGATCGGGGCGGAACGGGGGAAAAATGAAAAAGAATCAGAAAAAGCCACGGCACGGTGGCTGGTATCACTACGAGTCGGTCTGGGTGCTCGAACTCGCGCGCGGCGCGTCGCATATCGCCAGCGTACTTTCTGCCGAAACGCTGGACGCCGCGGTGCATGAGGTCATGCAAGAGTTCGCCGCGGCGCAAGGCAGCGCGGAACTCGATGCGTTTTGCTGGCTGCTGGCCGAGCGGCTCGAAAAACGCGGGTGCGCGGCGGGCGCGGCCAGGGTCAGGGCATTCGATGCATCCGGTCTGGCGCGCGAACTGGTTGGCGAGGCGTGAATTAGAAAAAAATAAAAACGCCTGTTCAAATTTGGGTTTCAACCAGGTGTATCAATGCTCCGGTGCCAATAAGCTGCAAGGTGTGTCGCGAGAACGATGACGACGCAAGGATTTGCGCCGGGGAGACTGCGTGCATGTAGCCGTGCGCGCAAGCCACCGGCTTTTCGCTTTCGTTGTGCTTACAAAAATGGTTGAGGTATTCCGATGTCGATAGAAAAATCCGCGGAAATTGCCGCCCGATTTGACCGGCTGCCGCCGTCGCGCACGGTCTGGTCGATGGTGATCCTGCTTTCGCTTGGCGGGGTGTTCGAGTTTTATGATTTGTTCTTCACCGGTTATGTTGCGCCTGGCATGGTGCATTCGGGCCTCTTTACGCCCGAGTCGCTCGGCTTCTTTTCCGCGCTCGGGCCGCTCAAGGTGGCCGGCTTCGGCACCTTCGTATTCTCGACGTTCGCGGGGCTGTGGGTGGGCGCGCTCGTGTTCGGCCAGGTGGCCGACCGGTACGGGCGCCGCATCATCTTCACGTGGTCGCTGATCTGGTACATCGCGTGCACGGCCATCATGGCGTTCCAGACCACCGGCCTCGGACTCAATATCTGGCGCTTCATCGCCGGCATCGGCATCGGCATCGAACTCGTCACGATCGACACGTACATTTCCGAGCTGATCCCGAGCGCCGAGCGCGGGCGGGCCTACGCGGTCAATCAGTTCATCACCTTCAGCGTGGTACCGGTGGTGGCGTTTCTCGCGTACATCCTCAAGGACACGCAGCCGTTCGGCCTCGACTACTGGCGCGTTGTGATTCTCATCGGCTCGGTGGGCGCGGTGGTGGTGTGGTTCTTGCGTCGCAAGATTCCCGAAAGCCCGCGCTGGCTCGCGCGCCACGGTCACGTGGATGAAGCGGAGCGTATCGTCGCCGACATCGAGCGCCGCGTGGCGGCGGAGAAGTCGATCGAGCTGCCGCCGCCCGGCGCCATTCAAGTCGAGAAGGGCGGCCGCGGCTCGCTCGGCGAAGTGCTGCGCCCGCCTTATTTGCGCCGCACCGTGATTCTTTCGATCTTCAACATGGCACAGGTGATCGGCTTCTACGGATTCGCGGCGTGGGTGCCAACGCTGCTGATCGACCGTGGCATTCACGTGACGCAAAGCCTGGCCTATGCGTTCGTGATCGCCATCGCCAACCCGTTCGGCCCGCTGATTGGCGTATGGTTCGCCGACAAGCTGGAGCGCAAGACGCAGATCGTCGGCGGCCTCTTTGTCATGGCGGTCGTGATCGCGCTGTTCTCGCAGGCCTCGCAGCCTTCGGTGCTGATCGTGCTGGGCGTGCTCTTCACGCTTGCATCGAACGTGATGTCCTATGCCTACCACGGCTATCAGGCCGAGCTCTATCCCACGCGCGTGCGCGCCCGTGCGGTGGGCTTCGTGTATTCGTGGAGCCGGATTGCGGCGGCGTTTGCGGGACTCGCCATCGGCATCTTGCTGCATCACTACGGCGTGCCGGGCGTGGCGATCTTTATCGGCGTGGCGATGTTCGTGGGCATCGTGATGATTCTGCTCGGGCCGAATACGCGCGGCCTCTCGCTCGAAGATATTAGCCACTGAGTGTGCAGGACATGCTGCGCGCCGCTGCATCATGCGGCGCGCGCGCCGGATCTGCTGCAATAATTTTCGCCGTCATCGCGGAGTGCCGGGGGCGCGACGGCAGTTTTCCGCTGCCGCGTTGGATATCGCGCCCAGGGAAACCCCTCTCCAATCATTCTCACCCACTGGGAATTGAATTTTTGTTTTACGGGAATGATGTGGCATGCTGAACGAATCAATTCAGCTTACGTCCTCCAGGTGAAACAGGAATCCGGTGTTACCGGTGCGGAACGCCTGCTTCTGGTGCTCACGGCACTCGCCAGTCACGGCAAGGCCATGTCCGTGAAAGACATGCTCGGCGCCACGGGTCTTGCGCAAAGCACCCTCTATCGTCAGGTCGCGCTGCTCAAGCGCTGGGGCTTCGTGGCCGAGGATGCGGGCCACTACGCCCCCGGGCCCATCAGCCTGCAACTCGCGCTCGGCTTCGACATTAATTCGCTGCTGGTGGAAGCCAGCCGTGAAGGCATGTGCCAGCTTGCGAAGGCGTCACAGGAAAGCGTCGGACTCCTTGTTGCAGTCAACGACCGGGTGATTTGCCTCGAAATGATCGAGAGTTCCCACTCGCTGCGCTGCTCGTTCGAGAAGGGACGCGCGGTTGCGCTCAAGGCGGGCGCGTCCGCGAAGTCGCTGCTCGCATTCATGTCCGAAAAGTCGCGTGTCGAGACGCTCGACCGCGTTTTCAGTGGCGACACGCAGGGGCGCGCGGCGATCGACGCCGAACTGGCGCTCATCCGTGCGAAGGGCTACGCGATGAGCGACAGCGAAGTGGATCCGGGCGTGTGGGGCGTGAGCGCGCCTGTGTTTCGGCGCGTGGCGCGCGGGGCGCTCGCGAATGCCTCGATCACGTTGATGGCGCCGTCTTCGCGTGCAGCCGGCCGGGAGATGCAGTTTGCCGACTGGACCATGCGCACCGCGCACGCCATTTCCGAACGCCTGCAAGCCGCCTGATGTTGCTTCACACAGATGTCCGAAATACCAGAACAACCTACCGAGGAGTCCAACCATGAAGCTGCATAAGTTGCTGTCCGCCGCGTGCGTATCCGTCACGATGCTGGTTGCCGCCGCTCCGGGCACGGCTTCGGCGCAAGCCCAGAACGTTCTTCAAGTTGCTACCGACGCGACGTTCCCGCCGATGGAGTTCACCGAGAACGGCCAGCGCACCGGTTTCGACGTCGACATGATGAACGCGCTCGCCAAAGCCATGGGCAAGCAGGTTCAATGGACCGACATCGACTTCAAGGGGTTGATTCCAGGCTTGATTGCGCATCGCTTCGACATCGCTATCTCGGGCATCTACATTACGCCCGAACGCAGCCAGGTCGTGGATTTCACGCAGCCGTATTTCGCGGGAGGGCTCGTCGCGCTCGTCAAGGCCGACTCGCCCATCAAGACGCCTGCCGATCTCAACGGCAAGAAGGTTTCGGTGCAGGTTGGGACGAAGTCGGTGAATTTCCTGCGCGATAACTACCCGAAAGTCACGCGAGTGGAAGTCGAGAAGAACCAGGAGATGTTCGATCTCGTCGGCATTGGCCGCGTGGATGCAGCCGTGACCGGCAAGCCCGCAGCGTTTCAGTTTGCGCGCACGCGCACGGGCTTTCGCGTGGTCGACACCGAGCTGACGAAGGAGGCCTATGGCATTGCCGTGCGCAAGGACGAGCCGCAACTGCGCGATGCGTTGAATGCCGCGCTTGCGAAGATCAAGGCCGATGGCACCTACGCCCAGATCGTGAACAAGTGGTTCGGCCAGAGCAACAGCGCGAAGTAACGCTGCGGATCTGAATCATGCAACTCGACTTTTCTCCGGCAATTGCCGGTTGGGCCGACATCGCACACGGCGCGCTGGTCACGGTCGAAGTGACCGCCGCGTCGCTCGTGCTCAGCTGCATGCTCGGTCTCTTGATCGGCATTGGCCGGCTCGCACCGCAGCGGCGCATCATTTACGGCTTTTGCACTGGCTACCTCATTTTCTTTCGCGGCACACCGTTGCTAGTGCAACTATTTCTGCTGTTCTTCGGCTTGCCGCAGTTCGGCATTCTGCTTCCCGCGTTCGTATGCGGCATGCTCGGGCTCGGCCTGTATTCGGCCGCTTATGTGTCGGAGATCGTACGCGGTGCGATTCAGTCGGTCGATCGCGGGCAGATGGAGGCTGCGCGCTCGATCGGCATGTCGGCGGGGCAGGCCATGCGCGCGATTATTCTTCCACAGGCCATCGTGCGCATGATTCCGCCGCTCGGCAACGAATTCATCGCGCTCATCAAGAATTCCGCGCTGGTGTCGCTCCTGACGATCGACGACCTGATGCATGAAGGCCAGAAGATCATTAGCGTGTCGTATCGCTCGCTGGAAGTGTATCTCGTGATTGCACTCGTGTATCTCGTCCTTACGCAGACGACCAACTATGTGCTGCATCGTGCCGAGCGCCGCCTGCGCGCGGGAGGGATGGTTCAATGAGTGCGAATTCCGGCGTAACCGCCGCCACGAATGCGAACGCCGCCGACTCTCCGATCGTGCGCATTCGCGGGTTGACCAAGTCGTTCGGTTCGCATCGCGTGCTTAACGGCATCGACTTCGATATTCAGCCGCAGCAGGTGGTCGTGGTGATCGGCCCCAGCGGTTCCGGCAAGAGCACGTTCCTGCGCTGCTGCAACGGCCTCGAGCGCCCCGAGGGCGGTACCGTCGATATCTGCGGGCATCGGCTGGTCGAGCAGGGGGAGATGCACAAGGATCGTGCGCTCAACGCGCTGCGCACCGAAGTGGGCATGGTATTTCAGTCGTTCAATCTATTCCCGCATCTCTCGGTGCTGCACAACATCACGGTCGGACCACGCATGCTGCGCGGGGCATCGAAGGCACAGGCCGAGGCTGCCGCGCTCGCACTGCTCGAAAAAGTCGGGCTCGCGCACAAGGCGCACATGATGCCCGCGAGTCTATCGGGGGGGCAGAAGCAACGGGTTGCGATTGCGCGTGCGCTGGCGATGCAGCCGCGCGTGATGCTGTTCGACGAGCCGACCTCGGCGCTCGACCCCGAACTCGTGGGCGAGGTGTTGCAGGTGATGAAACTGCTGGCTTCAGAGGGCATGACCATGGTGGTCGTCACGCACGAGATGGGTTTCGCGAAGGAAGTGGCTGACGTCGTGGTCGTGATGGATGGCGGCGAAATAGTCGAGGCAGGGCCGCCTTCCGCAATCTTCACATCGCCCTCGCAGCCCCGCACGCGAACTTTCCTGCAAGCGGTGCTTTCGCGCACATGAGCACTGCGGTCGTTAATCGACAAGCATTGCAGCGTCCAGGCGGCCGGTATTTATAACTGAATGTCGGCGGTTTACCCGCCGATTTTCGGGAATTATTTCAACTGCCGATTCACAGCGCATAGGCTTGAAACTCTGCCTTGACAACGCGCTGCAACACCTCCTATTTTTCCTCTGCCAAGATTAATTACTAAATATTTCACCGGCAGGTGTTTGAGGTGCGCGGTATAAATTTCCGGAAATTTTAAGCGTTATTTCGTTAGCAATCCGGAATAAATTCCCGTTTTGAAAATGAATTAAAAAAGTCGGAATTAAGAAAGCTTATTGTCAGCCGCTGTGTGTCGACGATCCCAGCATGTGCGGTCTGTTTCTCCTATGCGTCTCTGCGGCGAAGGCGGCCTTTGTGTAGCGGTACTTCACCATTCACAGGCACAAAAATGAACCCAGAAAGTAGCTTTAATCGTGGCCGCCCGCGCAGTCTGGGGCGGCTGGCCGCGCCAGGCGCGTTGGTCGCCGTCGTGCTGATGCTCGCGGGATGCGGTGGCGGCGACAGCAGCACCGGCGTTTCCGGCGCGAGCGCGATGAACGAGGTGGCCGCGAATCAGCAGACGCCAAACGGCAGCACGCAGGCGCAAAATGGCAATCAGCGCTATGTCGACCCGATTGCGTACTCGCCCAATGCCGCCGATGCACTGCCGCTAAAGAAAGTCGCGGAGAAGGCGGCCATCATGCATTATCAGTGGACGTCGGGTAAAACGACGATCAACTACACGACGACAACGGGCCATTTGACCGCCTCGAATCCAGACGGCACGCCAGAAGCGACGATGTCGTACGTCGCCTACACCGCGCCGGGCGCGAACGGCGCGCCCCGGCCCGTCACGTTTATCTACAACGGCGGGCCGGGTTCCTCATCGATCTGGCTGCGTCTTGGCTCGTTTGCGCCCACGCGCGTCGCCACGCCCGATCCGTTGATGACGAACTGGCCGAATTTCCCGCTCGTGGACAATGCAGATAGTCTGATCGACACCACCGACATGGTCTTTATCGATCCCCCCGGCACCGGGCTTTCGGAGGCGATTCAGCCGTACAAGAACCAGGACTTCTGGGGCAGCGATGCCGATGTCAACGTGATGCGCGATTTCATCATGCGCTATCTCGCGGCGAACAATCGTAGCGGCTCGCCCATTTATCTTTATGGCGAATCGTATGGCACGCCGCGCACGGACATGCTGGCCCTCGCGCTCGAAACGGCCGGCGTGAAGCTCACGGGCATCGTGCTCCAGTCTTCGATCCTCAATTACTTCGCCGATGCGATCGAGGCTACCGCCATCACGGCTTCCACGGAGGGCCTCGTGCTCGATACCGATACGCTCGCGGGCTACTACCCGGGCTATGCCGAGGTGGCTGCATACTTTAATCAGGTATCGCCGCCGTTGATCGATCAGGGGCTGTTTGCGTATCAGTCGGAAGTCTTCGCGACAGGGCAGTACAACCACTTCGGGCAGTACGCGCAATCGTGGGTGCTGAGCCAGCTTGGCATTCCAGGCGCGCTCGGCACGCCCGTATTCCCGCCCGTGCGCACGCTCGACTCGTGGCGCTGGCCATCGGGCCTCACCTTGCAGGCGCTCCAGGGCTATTTCAACGCGAATCCCTTCAATATCGAGCTGCTGCCGGGCACGACCATCGGCCGCTATGACGGACGCGTATCACTGCCCAATACGGATCCGCGCCTGCAGAGCGATGGCGACCCCTCGGATATTCTGATCTCGCTGCCGTTCACGACGGCGCTGTCGACGCAGTTGCCGGGCTACCTTGGCTACCGGGCGCCGAATGCGACCTACATGCCGCTGAACGACAACATCATCAACGTATGGGACTTCTCGCACGATGGCCAGCCGTTACCGGACACGCTGCCTGATTTGCTGGCCGCCATCCAGTTGAATCCGCAGTTGAAGGTGCTGGCCGAGAACGGGTATCACGATCTTGCCACGCCGTTCTTCAACACGGAGAAGCAGCTTGCGCGGTTGCAAACGGTGAAGGGGCTGGCTCCGGACCTGCAGGTCAACTTCTTCCAGGGCGGACACATGATTTATCTGGACGATGTGGCGCGCCCGAAGATGAAGGCCGATCTCGTGAGCTACTACGCCGGGCAGCCGATTGCGCAGGCGCTTTCGCTCTGGACGCTGCCGGCGCCGTGGTCCGACGAGAGCCCGGCGGGCACGCCCACGACGGTCACGGCCCAGGCCGCGGCCACGCGATAGCCAGCGTTGACCTCATGTACACCTAACGAATGCGAGCGATCATGTCTGAATTCGATAAGTTGTGGCGCTTCGCGCCGCTAGTCGTCTTCGCTGTCGTGGCGGGAAGCACGCAGGCGGCAGCCCAGGCAACCACCACGGATGGGACCACGCAGGCCGTGGCGCCCGTCAAGCTCCCGCAGGGCGGGCATGGCGTGGACGGTCCGTTTTTTCCCGCCAACCGTCCGATGCCCGTAGCGCCATCCACGGGAACGCAGTTGCAGGACGAGGCGCAAAAGCGTATTGAAGCGCGGCTCGGCGCGAATTCCGTGTTGAGCAACGGCGCCTCGATCACGAAGGCGCAGGCGCAAAGCAATGGTCTCGGCTATATCGCGCAGCACTTCGACCAGATCGATACAGCGCACACGGGCCGCGTTTCCATGAACGACGTGCGCCAGTATTTGCAGCAGAAGGGGCAGTAATGCCGCGCGCCTCGTCGAGGGAGCCGCGTCACTCCGGCTCCCTCGTTTCGAGTGCGGATCAACCCGCGGTGGGGTGTTCCCGATTGTGCGCGATCCACTCGCTAAAGCGCTGCACCTTCTGTTGCCGGGCCACGCACTCGGGATAGACGAAGTAGTAGCGCCAGCCTGTCGCCACGGTCAGGCCGAAGGGCATCACGAGCCGGTTCGCAGCGAGGTCTTCGCTGGCGAGCGTGCGGTCGCCAATGGCGATGCCGAACCCTTGCATCGCGGCGCTGCTGGCGAGGTCGAGCGATTCGAAGGTGGGGCCCACGTGAGCGTTCACGTGCTGCGCGCCCGCGTGCGATAGCCATAGTTTCCAGTCGCGGTGGTCGCGCGTCGGGTGCAGCAGGGTTTGTTGCGCGAGGTCGTCGGCGTGCGCGATAGGGTGCTTCTCCAGCAGCTCCGGCGCGCATACGGGCGTGAGGTATTCGTCGAAGAGTGCTACGGCATGAACGCCCGCGCCGGGTGCCTGCGCATAGATGATGGCGGCGTCGAACGGTTCGGCCTGGAAGTCTGCTTCGTGTTGCCAGGTCGTCGTGATCTGCACCTGTAGATCGGGATGCTCGGCCTGAAAGCGCATGATGCGCGGCAGCATCCAGCGCATCACGCAGGTGGGCACTTTCAACGACAGTTCGGTGCGCTGGCGCGTGAGGCGCATCGAGGCTTCTTCGATGCGTGCAAAGCCGTCGCGCACGGAAGGCAGCAACTGCTCGCCCTCGGGCGTGAGCGTGAGCCCCTTGGGCGAGCGGCGGAACAGCGGCAGCCGATAGTATTCCTCCAGTGCGAGAATCTGCCGGCTCACCGCGCCTTGCGTGACGCACAGGTGTTCCGCGGCACGCGTGAAGCTGCCGTAGCGGGCGACCGTTTCGAAGATTTGCAGCGCGTTCAGGGGCGGGAGATGCCTCATTGAAAGATCATCGTGGGGCCGTAATGCCGGAAGTGTAAACGACGCGCGGCATTCACGAATCCCGTGTTTCCCGATTCGGCGCATGGCGCCCGGATTCCGCCCGCATGACGAGATGTTCGACCATCCGCTGCGCTGCCGGCTGCAACGCATCGAACTCGCGAAAGCAGACGATGAAGCGCCGGCGCGCCCATGCATCGGAGAGCGCGATCATGCGCACGTTCATGATGCGCGTGTAAGTCTGGCCGACCTCCTGCGGCACGACGCTAATGCCCAGATTCGCCGCCACCACACGGAACGCCGCATCGAAATTCGACACCGTCGCACGATAGTCGATGGTGCGTCCGCTGCGCGCCGCCGAGCGCTGCAACAGCGTATGCACTGCCGTGGAGGGCGGCAGGCCCACGTGCTCGTAGTCGAGCGTATCGGCGAATGCGACCGACTTGCGGCGCGCGAGCGGATGATCGGGATGCACCGCGAGCGCGAGCCGGTCTTCGCGCCATGGCCGCGACGCGAGGCCGGCTAGTTCCACGTTGTCCCAACAGACACCCACTGCGGCCACGCCGTCGCGCACACGCTGCAGCAGTTCGCTGGAGGTGCGCTCGTCCACGTTCACGCGAATGTTCTGGTGCTCCTGCATGCGCATGAACGAGGCGAGGTCGTCGAGCAGTGCCTCGGCTATCGCCGAGGCGGAGGCGCACACGCTCACGCTGCCGCGCAAGCCGCTGCCGAACGCCGCGATGTCGCCTAGCGCGCGTTCGAGCGTGAAGATCACGCTGCGCGCGTGCTCGAGGAGCGCGACGCCCGCGGGCGTGGGCTGTACGCCACGCCGCGAGCGCGTGAGTAGCGGCACGCCGAGGCTTGCCTCCAGTTGCGCGATGCGCTTGCTGATCGCCGAAGGCTCAATGTGCTCGTCGCGCGCCGCGCGGCCCATATTGCCGTGCTCGCACACGGCAACCAGCAATCGCAAGGTCTTGATGTCGATGTCGTGCATGCGCTGCTCCGTCTCTCTCCATTGTGTTTCTGGTTTGGAATGGCAGCGGTTCCAAAATACCGCTTTATGTATCTCCCGGAATGACTAAAGTTAGCACAGCACCGGCTCCCCATATAGCTGGGAATGAACCGGAAAATACCCCCCAATGCTGATGGAGACACTTCATGCCCCCATTCCCCGAGTGCGCTGTTATTCGTGAAGTCGGCTTGCGCGATGGCCTGCAAAGCATCCAGAGCGTGATGCCCACTGAGCGCAAATGCGCGTGGCTGCGCGCGGCGCACGCGGCCGGCCTGCGCGAGATCGAGGTGGGTTCGTTCGTGCCCGCGCGCTTGCTGCCGCAACTGGCCGATACGGCTGAACTCGTCGACTTCGCGCGGCGGCTGCCGGGCCTGTTCGTCTCGGTGCTGGTGCCGAATCTCAAGGGTGCCGAGCGCGCCATCGAGGCGGGCGCCGATCTCATGCTCGTGCCGCTTTCCGCGAGCGAGGCGCACAGCCTCGCGAATCTGCGCAAGACGCCCGATGAAGTCGTGGCCGAAGTCGCACGCATGCGCGCCGCGCGCGACGCGGCGGGCGCGAAGACACTGATCGAAGGCGGCATCGGCACGGCGTTTGGCTGCACGTTGCAGGGGCAGGTGCAAGCGCAGGACGTGCTGCGCTATATGCAGGCGCTGCTCGATGCGGGCGCGGACCGCGTGAGCCTCGCCGATACGGTCGGCTACGCGAACCCTGCCGCTGTGCGCGAGCTGTTCGGAGCGGCGCACGCCATCGCGGGCGAACGGCTCTGGTGCGCACACTTTCACGACACGCGCGGCCTCGCGCTCGCCAACGTGCTTGCCGCGCTGGAAACGGGCGTTACACGCTTCGACGCCTCGCTCGCCGGCATCGGCGGCTGCCCGCATGCACCGGGCGCGAGCGGCAATGCGGCGAGCGAGGATCTCGCGTTCATGCTGGCCGGGATGGGCATCCGGACCGGCATCGACATCGAGGCGCTGCTTGCATTGCGTGCGCAAGTGGCGCAATGGCTAGCGCACGAAACGCTGCACGGCACGCTTTGGCGAGCGGGCTTGCCGAAGACATTTCATGCTGCATACGCAAACTAATTCGCTATCCTGAGGTTATTGTGAGCACAGAAAAGCGGCTTCCGCTCGACGGCGTGCGCGTCGTCGAATTCACGCACATGGTCATGGGCCCGACGTGCGGCATGATCCTCGCCGATCTCGGCGCGGAGGTCATCAAGATCGAGCCGCCCGGCGGCGACAAGACGCGCAATTTGCCGGGGCTCGGCATCGGATTTTTTCGCTCGTTCAACCGCAACAAAAAAAGTGTCGTGCTCGACATCAACACGGCGGAGGGCCGTGCCGCCGCTATCGAGTTGATCGGGCAGAGCGACGTGATGCTGGAGAACTTCCGCCCCGGCTTGATGAACAAGCTCGGGCTCGACTACGCCGCGCTTTCGCAGCGGTATCCACGCCTTATCTACGTTTCGCACAAGGGCTTTCTCCCGGGGCCCTATGAGAACCGTCTCGCGCTCGACGAGGTCGTGCAGATGATGGGCGGGCTGTCGTACATGACGGGACCGGAGGGCAGGCCGCTGCGCGCGGGCACCTCGGTGAACGACATCATGGGCGGAATGTTTGGTGCGATTGGCGTGCTGGCGGCGCTGCGCGAGCGCGACGCCACCGGACGCGGCCAGGAAGTGCAGAGCGCGCTCTTCGAAAATTGCGTGTTTCTGAGCGCACAGCACATGCAGCAGTACGCAATGACGCATGAAGCGCCGCCGCCCATGCCTTCGCGCGTCTCGGCGTGGAGCGTCTACGACGTGTTCACGCTCGCCGAAGGTGAGCAGCTTTTTATCGGCGCGGTAAGCGACAAGCAGTTCGTGACGCTGTGCGAGGTCATTGGTTATCCGAATCTTGCCGATGAACCGCAATACGCCACCAATGCTTTGCGCGTGGCCGTGCGGCCCGAATTGCTCGCGCGTCTCGGCGAAGTGCTCAAGACGGTGCACGCGAACGAATTGACGCCGCGTCTCGAAGCGGCGGGCATTCCCTATGCGCCGATCGTGCGCCCTGACCAGCTATTCGACGACCCGCATCTGCGCGAGAGCGGCGGACTCGCGCCGATGCAGACCGACGACGGCGAGACCACCGAGGTCGTGCTGCTTCCGCTCCTGATGGATGGCCGCCGCCCCGGCGTGCGCCAACCGCTCGCGAAGGTGGGCGAGCACACGGAGGAAGTGCTCGCGCGGCTAGGCGGCATTGCAGAGAAGCCATAGCGGCGCCCGTTCGCCGTGACACATCGCGGGCTGTGGCAGCTCGCGCAAGCATGCATAACGAAGCCCCTGCGGCGGCAATCGCCCGAGCGATGTCGCACGCACGGCAGACATGGAGACAGACATGCAACGCACCCTTACCACGGCCGAGTCACCCGACGCGGCACAGGCGGCGGCCGCTCGCGCAACGGCTGCTGGAAACACGGCGGCACAAGCGTTGTCCGCTCGCCTTGACCGGCTACCCGTCACGCGGCAGATCTGGAAGCTTGTCCTGTTCATCTCGCTGGGCGGTTTCTTCGAAGTCTACGACCTCATTTTCACGGGCTACATCGCGCCGGGTCTGGCGAAGAGCGGCCTACTGCATACCACCACGGCGAGCTTTTTCGGCTTCAACGGCATCGGTGCATTCGTTGCCGCGACCTTTGGCGGGTTATTCGTGGGCACACTGTTTTTAGGCTGGCTTCCCGATAAATTCGGACGCCGAAGCGTATTCACGTTCTCGTTGCTGTGGTATTCGATCGGCTCAGTGGTGATGGCGATGCAGCATTCATCAGAAGGGCTGATCCTGTGGCGCTTCATTACGGGCATTGGCGTGGGCATCGAGATCGTCACAATCGACAGCTACGTCACGGAGATGGTGCCGCAGCGGATGCGCGGGCGCGCCATGGCGTTCAACCAGGCCGTCATGTTCGCGGCCGCGCCGGCTTCGGCCTTGCTCTCGTGGTGGCTCGTGCCCATCGCGCCTTTCGGCGTCGACGGCTGGCGCTGGGTTGTGCTGGCCGGCGCGCTGGGTGCCGTGCTGGTGTGGTTCGTGCGCCGCGCGGTGCCGGAGAGCCCGCGCTGGCTCGCCACCCACGGGCGCACGGAGGACGCCGAGCGGATCATTGCAGGATTGGAGCGTGGCGCGCTGCGCGAGAGCGGGCGTGACCTGCCGGCGCCCGCAGCCGTGCTCGCGCTGCCCACGCACCGGCGCGCGTCGCTTGCCGAGCTCTGGCGGCCGCCTTACCGTGCGCGGCTCGTCATGCTCATCGCGTTCAATCTGTGCCAGGCCGTTGGCTACTACGGGTTTGCGAACTGGGTGCCGACACTCCTGATCGGGCAGGGCGTGACCGTGACGAAGAGCCTGCTCTATGCCTTCGTGATCGCCACCGCGTTGCCGTGCGGCCCGCTGCTCGCCATGCCGGTGGCCGACCGCATCGAGCGCAAATGGCTCATCGTCGGTTCGGCGCTTGCGGTGGTGGTCTTCGGGCTGTGGTTTGCCCAGGCGCGCGGCGCCGCTGCGCTGATCGTGCTCGGCATTCTGATCAGCCTCGCCGGACAGATGATCTCGGTCTGCTACCACGCTTACCAGGCGGAGCTCTTTCCCACCTGGGTGCGCTGCCGTGCGAACGGCGTGGTTTATTCGGCGAGCCGCGTGGGCGCGATGATGTCGGGCTTCATTGTCGCCGCGCTGCTGCGCGACTTCGGTGTGCATGGCGTGTTCGCGGGCATCACGATTTGCATGCTCGTCGTGATGGTTTCGATTGGCGCCTTTGGACCGCGCACCAATGGCCTTTCGCTGGACGAGTTGTCGAATTAATGAGGATGGGTGCGTAGTGCGCCCCGGAAAGTGCAACTAACTGCCAATCCGGGGCAATCCCGGCAAATTTGGAACCGGATCGCGATGTCATTTGCACCCGGCAATTCATGTTGTCTTGCATGACCGCTTGGTGCGGCTTGGTGCGTAGAGGGAATGCGGCAATGCGTCTCTGGATCGTTCGGACGCGTGTCCTAAAATCAATTTCGTTGCCAATAAATTTGCCGTCTCAGCACCGCCATGGCCAAGAAAATTCCGCTGCATCCGAAGCATCCTGAACGCATCTGCTGGGGTTGCGACCGTTATTGCCCCGCTAGTTCGCTCAGTTGCGGGAATGGTTCGTCGCGCACCCAGCACCCGATCGAATTACTTGGCGACGACTGGCTCGATTACGGCGACTGGGGCTTCGAGGCCTCCGACGAAGACGTCTCGGCCACCACGAACGCGCAGCACTGACGCAGAACACACCGGAACGCGAGCGCATTGGCGCTCGCGTTTTTATTTGCGCGCGGTTTTTTACCTTCCCAAATTCCGCGCGGCTGCAGCGCAGCCCGCGTCCATCAGCGGCTCGACCATGGCGCGCCGGTCGTCCGGCAGGAAATCGCTGATCCACACCAGGCGGCAGCGTCCACCGGACTCATCCACGATTTGCATCGAAGCGGCGTGCTGCTCGAAGTTCGGCCCGCGCACGGCGTAGGCCACGCGCATGTGCGCGTCATCCACGGCCACAATTCGCTCCTCTATTACGCTGCCGTTAGCAAACGTCACGGTGCGCAGGTCGCCTTCCACGCGCACATCGGTTAGCACGCCCGCGAACACTCGCGCGAGATTGCGCGAATCGCGCAGCGTCTCCCACGCACTGGCCGCATCGGTTTCGAGAGGAACTTCACGGTAAAGAGAAACCATCGCATTGTCTCCTTCATCCATGCCCGCATGCAGGCGTCCGTCGTAAGGCGATTGTGCTCACACGCCCGTGAGCGCGCCTGGGGAAAATTGCTATACCGTTCTCTGTGCGGTGAATCTCGGGAATGCCGTCAATGCGAATGCCGGTGATGCACATCCGGATAATGCGCATGCGTGTGCGTAAGCGGCACATGGTGATGCGCATGCGTGTGCGGCTCGGTGCCGTCCCAGTCGAAGTTGTGCTCGTGCTGATGGTGTGCGTCGTGGCGGTGCCGGTGCGTATGATCGAGCGCTTCGTGCGTGTGCGAATGTTCGTGGCGCTCGCGCACGTGCAGCCAGACGCCAAAGGCCATGAGTGCGAGCGCGGCCCAGAACGTCGGCGCTGGACGCTGCGGCCAGAGCAGCAGCGCGAGCGCGACCCCGAACAGCGGCGCCACCGAAAAATACGCGCCCGTGCGCGCCGTGCCCAGATTGCGCAGGGCGATCACGAACAGCACGAGGCTCACGCCGTAGCCCGCGAAGCCCACGGCCAGCGTGCCGGCAAGGCTCGCGCCGCCGGGCCAGTGCGCGCCGAGCCAGAGCGCGACGGCCAGATTCACCGGGCCGGCCACCAGGCCCTTGAGGCAGGCGATGGTCATGGCGTCGTTGGCGGAGACCTTGCGCGTGAGGTTGTTATCGATGGCCCAGCACAGGCAGGCGCCGGCCACGAACAGCGCGCCCGGCGCGAGCCCCGCGTGCGGCCCGTTCCACGAGAGCAGCACGCCGCCCGCGACGATAGCCACCATGCCTAGCGCGATCTGCATGTCGAAGTTCTCGCGAAAGCAAACCCACGCAATGAGTGCCGTGAGCACGCCTTCGAGATTGAGCAGCAACGAACTGGTCGCGGCGGGCGTTGTGACGAGCCCGAGCATCAGCAGCGCCGGACCGGCCACGCCGCCCGCGAGGATCGCACCGGCGAGCCAGGGCGCTTCGGCCAGACGCAGCGGCGCGTGCGCGGGCGGTTCGCCTGCGCGCCGGCAGAGCCGCCGCACCAGCATGACGAGCGCGAGGCCGGTGCCGCTGCCCAGATAGAAAAGGCCCGCGACCATGAAAGGCGGCAGCGTGCCGAGCAGCGCCTTGGCGAGCGGCGTAGCCACACCGAACAGCGCGGCAGCCAGCAGTGCCGTGGCAATGGCGTGAAGATGCGATTTCATATCGGTTCTGCGATCAGTACGAGCGTTGCTAGATGCCCCAGCGGCCCGCGTCCTCGGTCACGATCCAGACGGTGTGATGGGGCGTGACGATCGAGTTGTCGACGCGGTTGCGCGGCCACGTCATAGAGAAAGAGGGAGCATTCGATTATCGCCGATGCGTGTGACGTGGAGCACGCGCAATTGTGTTTTCTCGGCACTGGCGTTACGGGCGCGTGCATCGCGTAGGGAATTCGTAGGGAACTCGAAGCGAATTTGCAATGTCAGACGTTCCAGTTTTTCCATCTGGAGGATTTCGTCCCATGCGTCATTGATGCCGCCGTCGCCCCCGACGGCCCTTGTTTGCGCTCCCTCGCAGGTTCTTGCCGGCTCCATGCCGATCGCTTGTCGGTCGCTTGTCGGTCGTTTGCCGATTTTGAGCGAGGGGAATATCTGGCATCCACGGCACGCATCGACCTATGACGAATCCCTCTTTGACGCTGGAAGGCGTTTCCTTTGTTCTGCCCGACGGCAGCCCCCTTTTTTCCGACCTCAACGCATCGTTCGATGCGCACCATACTGGCCACACCGGTCTCGTCGGCCGCAATGGCGCAGGCAAGAGCGTGCTCGCGCGCATGATGGCGGGCCGTCTCGCGCCTTCGGCGGGACGCTGCACGCGCGCGGGCGAGGTCTTCTATCTGGCGCAGCAAGTCCAGATCGACGACGCTCGCGCGAGCGTCGCCACTCTCGCGGGCGTGCAGAACGCGCTCAGCGCATTAACGCGCATCGAAGCCGGCGACGGCGCCCCCGAAGACTTCGACACGCTCGGCGAGCGCTGGGATTTGCGTCAGCGCTTGCAGGCCGAGCTCGAACGCTGCGGCCTCGGGCATCTGGATCCGCAGGCGCCGGCGCATGCGCTGAGCGGCGGCGAAGCGATGCGCGTCGCGCTTGCGGGCGCCGCGCTTTCGCGGGCCGACTGGCTGATTCTCGACGAGCCGAGCAACCACCTCGACCGCCCGAACCGCGAAGCCTTGATGCGTCAGTTGCAGTGCTGGCCGAAAGGGCTCGTGGTCGTGAGTCACGACCGGCGGCTGCTCGATAGCATGGCGCGCATTGTCGAGTTGTCGGCCTCGGGCCTGCGCAGCTACGGCGGTGGCTATGCGCTCTATGTCGAGCGGCGAGCGCAAGAGGAGGCGGGCGCACTCGCGCTGCTCGAGCGTCGCAAGCTCGAACGCCGCCGTGCCGCGCTCGAGCTGCGCGAACAGCGTGAGCGCGCAGAGCGGCGCGAAGCACAGGGGCGGCGTCATGGGCGCGAGGCCAATCAGGCAAAGATCCTGCTCGATCGCCAGAAGGCGCGAAGCGAGAGCACCGCGGGAAAGTTGCGCGTGCAACATGCTGCCGCGCGCGAGCAACGGGACTTGAACGTCCGCGAAGCGGCAATGGCGGTCGCGGACGACGCGCGCATCGTCATGCGCTCAACGCCCGTAACCGGGATGGCGCGACGCTGGATCGTTGAACTCGACGACATCGTGCTGCCGCATGCGCCTGCCGCGACGCGCGCAATCCGCCTGGCCTTGCACGGCCAGCAGCGCGTCGCCGTAACGGGGGCGAACGGCAGCGGAAAATCGACCTTGCTCAAAGTGCTGGCGGGGCAACTCGCGCCGCTTGCCGGGAGCCGCTCGGTGCGAGTGGCGAGTGCGTGGCTCGACCAGCGGCTCGCGAGTCTTGCGCCGCAACGCACGGTCATCGAGCAGATGCGCGAGGCCAACCGCACGGCGGGTGAAGATGCGTTGCGCACGCGGCTCGCGCAACTGGGGCTGAATGCGAGCAAGCTCGCGGTGCCGTGCGGATTGTTGAGCGGCGGCGAGCGGCTCAAGGCCGCGCTCGCCTGCGCGATTCATGCCGATCCCCCCGCGCAGCTTCTGCTGCTGGACGAACCGGGCAATCACCTCGATTTGCCTTCGCTCCAGGCGCTGGAAGCCATGTTGCGCGACTATCGCGGCGCGCTGATGGTGGTGTCGCACGACGAGGCGTTGCTGGAGCGTCTCGAGTTGACCGACCGGCTGGAGGCGACACCGGAGGGCTGGAAGATGACGCCGCTTTGACCAGGTCCGAATCCGTAATTCGACTAGTTTGGGAACCATCAATCTTTAGTATGGGTAGCGCAGGGTTGATGCGACGCTCGTCGAGACGAACGTCTGCCTCGTGCCTCCTACTGCGGCGCAACAGCTGTGAATCCATAGCGCGTCAGCACGCTCTGCGCTGCGGGGCTCATCAGATATAGCGCGAGCCGATAAACGGCATCGCGCGTGGCGGCGTTGCGCTGCGAATCGAGAACGGTCATTCCGTAGTCGGCGGAAATGGCGAGCTCCGGCGGCAGCTCGACTTGCGTCAGCGTCGTATCGGGCGTGGGTTCGTGCGAACTGCAATAGCCGATGAAGACATCGACGCGTCGCGTCGCCATGAAGTATTTCACCGGATTCTGGCCCGCCGGCACTTGAGGAGCGACTGCGCCCCCAACCAGTTGCTGCGCCTTCGCTTCGAGCGTCTGCGTTGCCCCGGGACGCAGGGCGCCCGCTTTGGCAAACAGTTCCCACGCGTAATCGCCGCCCGGGTCCGACTTTGGCGTCGACGTACCGATCTTGATGTTCGGATCGAGCAGCTTGTCGAGCAGGTTGCCGGTCGTCACGCCGACGTCCGGGCGCGCCGCCACGCATACGCGATTTCTCGCGAAGACGACCGTGGGCGCCGCCTTGCCTTCCGCGGTGAGCCGTTGCGGATGCGCCATGTTCGCGGAAACGAAGATGTCCGCCTTGGCTGAATGTTCGATTCTGTCGAGCAACGCGCCGGCGGGCCCGCTGACGAGCTGGATCGGCTGACCGGTCTCGCGCGTGTATTGGCGCGTGATTGCGCCCAGCGCGCCGCTCATGCTGCCGGCCGTGTAAATCGTGATGACCGGCGCCGCGGGCCCCTGCTGTGCAACTGCGAGACAAGTGCTTGCGGCGAGCGTGGAGGACAGCAAGGCCTGCAGCAGGATGGCTTGGGTTTTTTTCATGTTCACAGATCGATCTGGATTGACGCACGAACCGTGCGTGGAGCGCCGAGCGTGGCAGTGCCGCTGTCGGTGCCGGTGTAGCCGTTCTGACCAGCCGGCGTGATGTTGGCCCAGTAGTGCTGGTTGGTGACGTTATAGACCCCGACGCGCAGCGTCACGGCTTTGGTGGCGATCTTTGTCCGGTAGCGCGCGCCGAGATTGAAGATCGTGTAACCGTCCGCGTAATCGGTGTTCGAATAGTTGGCGGCACGCCGGCTCGCGTAATTCATGTCGACATTGAAACCGAGGCCGGCCACAGCGGGCACCGAGTAATCGACCAGCGCATCGAACACCACGCGCGACAGGCCGAGAATCTGCGCGCCCTCGGTTGCAGCAACGCCGGTGTCGTGCAGACGCGGATCCAGCAATGAAAGGCCTGCGTAGATGTTGATGTCGCGCGTGACGGCGCCCGCTGCGGTCAATTCGAGCCCGCGGTTGACCTGCTGGCCACCTTCGGCAAAGACATTGTTGGACTCCACCAGCGCATACGGCCGTTCGATGCGATACAGCGCAGCGCTCAATCTCGCGCCCGCAATGTCGACCTTGTAACCGAGTTCCCATTCCTTGCTTCGGTACGGTGCGAGGGAGTTGCCCGCATTGACGGTGCCGGACGGCGCGATATCGCCTTGCTGCAGGCTGTCCGCATACGTGAGATAGGCGGTCATGTTGTCCTGCGGCTTATACATCAGGCTCACCGTGGGGCTGATGCCGTCGGCGGAGTATTTGCTCTTGACTGCCCCTTTGGAGTTGTAGTTCTCGGCGTGAATCCAGCTTTGGCTCGCGGCCAGCAGCATCGACCAGTGCTGGTTGAAACCGATCGTGTCGCCGACGTTGATCGATTGCTGGAACGTGCTGACGGAGCGATATCGATCCGAGAAGTCGGGCAATGGGGGCTGGGCAAAGATCGTCGGGTTGCTGAGGTTGCCCGTGCCGAGCGTGATCGCACCCGTTTGATAAGGCGTGTATCGATTCCAGTAGAAGCCCGTGGTCGAGACGAACACGTCATGGGTCAGGCCGGCGAGCGCGACGTGGCCGTTCAGGGTGATCGTGTTGCTGATCACCTGGTCGAGACTGTACGTGGTCGTCGCCGTCGTTTCCGTATAGGCACCCTTGTTGTTGGTGAGCGTGAGCGTCGGCACGGTCGACGCGCGATCGCTTGTCTCGCGCAGCACGCCAGCGCTCAAGTGCCAGTCCGGGTTGAAGTCGTGCTTCAGGGTGGCGCTCATCATGTTCGTGACGTTGTCGTCGCCGGCCCATGACTGGCCGTAGCCAACCGTCGTTGGGTTCAGCGCGGCGGGCAGTAACACGTTTTTCGCCAGGGCGAATGTCCCGGGAAAGCCGGTGTCCAGGTAGTGGTACGTGCTGAAATTGGTTTCGAGCCTGGTGTCCGGCGTAAACCGGATATCGAACGCGAGGCTCGCCAGCTCCCGGCGCAGGCGACTGTCCGCGACATAGCCCTCGCCGTTCTGGTTGAGCAGGTTGAGCCGGTAGCCGAAGCGATCGTCGTTGCCGAAATGTCCGCTGAGATCCGCCCGCTCGGTAAACAGCGTGTTTGACTCGTAGCCGAACGTGAATTCGCGCAGCGGCTTATCGGTCGGCCGCTTGAGCACGTAGTTGAACGTGCCCGCTGGACTGGCCGGACCATAGAGCGCGCCGGCCAGACCGTTCAGCACCTGGATACTGTCGAATTGTTCGATCGGATAGTCGGTTGTCGCGGCGATGTTCATGCCGTCGATGCGTGTGTTCTGGACCACGCCGGCCTGCATGCCGCGCGTCTGCGGCCGGATATTCATGCCTTGCACTGAGGGGATGAAGCTGAACGCTTCCTGCACGCTGCGCAACTGCTGATTCTCGGCTAGCGACTGTGGGATGACGTTGATCGAATAGGGCGTATCGAGCAGGTTCTTCTTGCCCAACGGCCCGACCACGGCCTGATCGACTTGATACGAAGAGTAAGGCGTGGGCGTGACCCCGGTGATGACGATCGGGGCCAGTTGAGCACTGGAGTCCTGCGCGTGAGCCGGGACGGTTGCAACGATTCCTGCACAGACGAGCGCAAGCGTGCATGGGGTGTATCGAGAGAGGGGTGTCATTCAGGTTGTCGTTGCGAAATAGCGGCGCGCTATATTTAACCGAATATATCGAAGTGCGCAAGCTCCGACTGGAGCCGTGACGTATGTAGTGGGGGTGAGTTATGAGTTTATTTCATCAATATGGCTTATTGGCCGGAAATGCAGAAGTTTTGCAGATCGATGTAGCAGTGTCTTTGAGATTGAATATTCCTTATATCAAGTTAATTATGAATATAAATTACATAATTAAATTTATTATCAAATAACCCGGAAAAATGGGCTTCTCGTGACACTGGATTACGGTGCGCGGGTAGGAAAAGGCTCCCGTCAGTCGGGTCGGCGACGCTAGCGGGAAGAATTGACGCGGCAGATATAAATCGATTACGGAGATTCGAGAATGGCCATGTGCGAATATCGGGTTTGGCTGTTCTAATGTTTTTGTCGCTACTCTTGGGGTGCGTCAGAATTTCCGTGTTCAAGGCGGGTTGAGATTCACACGGATGGTCGAGCGAAGCAATCCTCATAGCGGATAGCGAATTGGTTCATGGCGGCTTTGCGTTTCACCCCAGCGACAATTTCGTGCTCTCCGCTCCGGTGAGTAGCAGCCAGTCAAGAAAATCCCGCATGTGCACGGGTTTGTCGGCGTCCAGGAACCTGTCCGCATTTTTGTGGGCGAGGCGGTTAAAGGAATCGTTACCCGCGCGCCTGCGTGAATCGGTCGCCAAACAGGATAGCAAACTGGTTCATCGCCGACTTCCAG
>NZ_CADIKL010000034.1 GCF_902859945.1 Paraburkholderia caffeinitolerans
CAGCCACAATCTGCTCGACACTGAAGCGTTTGCGTTTCATCGCACGGCTCCTTTCCTTCGAAAAGTCCGCCGAAAACTCGCTTACATCATGGCACTGTTTACCGGGGGCCGATCAGTGTGGGCTGCATGCCGTAGTGGGCGCACAGTGCGTCGTAACGCGTGGTCAAATCCTTGCGCGCGTCGGCATCGAGATTGCGGAACGCCGCCGACAGGCTGTCGCTGCGGTGCTCGCGCGGCGCGCCTCCGAGTGCCCAGATCGCGTTCTGCAGCCCTTCGGCCAGCGCGACATAGCTCTCGCCGCCGAGAATGACGTGAGCGTGCTCAAAGCCTGAGCAGGCCAGCCGGAAGTGATAGAGACGGTGGTCCAGCGTGACACCGGTCACGGTAATGCCCAGGCTGTCCATCTCGGTGAAGTCGGACAAGCCTAGCTGACCGGGCTGGTGCACCTGACGGAACATGACGTCACGTTCCTCGCCATGGAGTGCGCGCCAGTCGCGAATACGCCGCTCGAGAGTGCGGCGCACGTTGCCCGGGAGGTCGGGATGACGCCGAAGCATCTCGTCCAGTACGGCTATCGGCCGGATGCCGGGGGCGGACTGGAGCAGCGGCACGATCTCGGTGTCAAAGATCGCGACCAGGGGATCGGCCCGGCGACGCCCGCGCGGGGCCTTCTTCTGCGACGGCAATCGCGGGTCCTCTTCGATGCGATAGCCCGTGGCGGCGCTGAACCCAGCGCGCGCAGCCGCCTGGGGCGGCCCCTCCTTGAGTCTGTACTTCATGTAGAGCCTCATCTGATGGTCGTTGACGTGTCGGCCGGGCAACTCAGCCTCCCTTCGCTACATGGACGAGCTGTTCATACCCGATTTACCGCGACCACCGACAAGGCACCCAGACAGCGGGGGGCTCCACGGCGCGGCGTTGCGGCAGCGGTTCCGGGCTACGCCCTCCACCGCTGCCGCAACGCCAGTACTCTCATCCTGATTGACGCGCTGCTCTCATCTTGTTTGACGCGCACCATTCATTTCGCAAACCTTACGAATAGTTCCTAACACGCTCTAGCTCATGAGATCGTGGAGCCTCCATCTGGCGCTTGAATCGAACCAGTCGTCATACGCGAGTCGTCTGATGCCAAATAGAGCGCAGTGAGCGCAATATCTTCAGGGTAAGCGAGGCCCAGATGATTTCGTGAGACATGTTCACTTGCTCCGACGGCTGTCTTAATTCGCTCGGCAACGCGTGGCGTCATCGTTATAGTCGGCGCAATGGCATTGACACGAATACGCTTGGAGGCAAACTCAACAGCAAGGGAGCGAGTGAGTGCCGCGACACCTCCTTTGGCGGCGGTATAACAATCCACGCCGGGACAGCCAATCAACGCCACGTTCGAAGTTGTATTAATGATGGCCCCTCCTCCCACCCTGACGATATGAGGAATGACAAGCTTGCAGCCGAGGAAAGTACCCCAGAGGTCAAGCTTGATTGCTCGCCAGAACTCGTCAACGGGGGCGTCGACCACATTGTTGTCTCGCGGAGTGGATCCTCCCGCATTGTTGTAGAGGATGTTGATGTTCCCGAACGCGGACAAGGCCATGTCGATCATCGCTAACATGCTTTGCTCCTCGGTCACGTCGGTATGCACCGCGATAGCGCGTCCATCGGCGTTTGCAATCTCCTCCGCAACTTTGCAGGCACCCTCGTGATCGATGTCTGCAATTACAACACTAGCGCCCTCGCGAGCGAACAGCAACGCTGAGCTACGGCCAATGCCATTCGCCGCGCCCGTGATAATGGCAGTTTTTCCTTCCAGACGGCCCATTTAATTATCTCCTTGAAGAATCGTTGTTTAGAGAACGTGAAACTGTTTAATTAACTTTTTCTGAGGTCAAATGAAATATGCATACAGTCGCAATGGCATGTAGTTGCGCAGCTGACCTCAGCCACTTTTACCGGTCCACTTCCCGAGTAACTGCTGCACCATCAAGTCCGGCCATTTGACAGACCTCTCGCAAGGGCAACCTAGGTCCGTGGCTCCACGCCGGTCAAAGGCGGCCCTCATAGGGTTGATTTCTGCGCAAGACTGCCCGCTGGGGATGAGGGCATCCAGTGGGAGAAAAAGCGTGGGGCACAAGGCTTATTCAAGCACCGCCACGGTGGGATTTGCATTACGCAGAGGCTCCCTAGAACTTGCGGTCCGTCCGCAGCAGCTTGGGGAAGCGCGTGGTAGGTACTGAAAGTCACCGCGCACGCGCCCGCTCAAACGCCCGGTCCAGCACCCTGAGGTCGAAATCCGCAGGCGTGCCAATGGCCACCAGCTGCGCTTCGTCGCCGGCACGATATTCAGGCGCAGGCGTCAACTGAAAGCGCCGGCCGGCCCATTGCAGCATTTGCCATTGCTCGGGCGCGCTGGACAGACGCAAAAAACCTTTGATGCGCAGGACTTCAGCTGGCAGCTTGTCGAGCTGCTCCTGCAGGCGTTGTGCATCCAGCAGGCCCTGATCTAGGCATTGCCAGCGAAAGAATGCCGTGTCATGCCGCTTGACCTGCCAGGCTCCGGGCTGACCCAAGCGTGCGCCGCGCCCATGCTCCCTTTCCTGCGGCGTGTGGAGCAGTAAGTCCAGTGGTAGCGCGCCGTTCACGGCATCCAGGATGGGCGCGCGCGGTGCGGTTTCGGCCAGCCAGACGTGCAGTTCGCGGAGCTGTGCCGGGCTAATTAAATCGGTCTTGTTCAGCACCAGCATGTCGGCGGCGCGCAGCTGGCTCAAAACGACCTCGCCGACATAGCGGTCCCGAGCATGCTGACGTACGGACGTGGCGTCCACCAGCACGATCACGGCGTCCAGCCGCAGGCGCGGCCCTATCAGGCCGACCTGGGCGACTTTCCAGGGATCGGAGACGCCGCTGGTTTCGATGATGATGCGCTCGGGCGGCTGTTCCATGACGCGCAGCAGCGCTTGGGAAAAGTCGGCTCCCACGCTGCAGCACATGCAGCCATTGGTCAGTTGGATGACTTCGTCAGACCGCCATGCAATCACGTTTGCATCGATGTTCACGCTGCCGAAATCGTTGATCAACAGCGTGGTGCGCTCGCTCAGACCGCTGCTCAGGATATGGTTGAGCAGCGTGGTCTTGCCCGCGCCAAGAAAGCCACCGATCACCGTCAGGCGAGTAGGGCCGGAATGCAGCGCGGCTGTCATGCCTGGTGCACGGGCATGACGCGCCCGCCCAGCACCGTACCCCAGACCCGTACGTCCTTGAGCCGTTCGGGCGCCACGACCAGCGGGTCGTCTTCCAGCACCGCAAAATCTGCGAACTTGCCGCATTCGATGCTACCGATTTCATGGTCCATCTTGAGCGTCCAGGCCGTGCCTAGCGTGATGGCATGCAAGGCATCCGCAACGCTAATGCGCTCGCTCTCACCCAGCACACGCCCCGACAGGGTCAGCCGGTTGGTCGCGCACCAGGCGGTGAACAAAGGCCCTAGCGGCGTCACCGGTGCATCCGAGTGCATGCCGAAAGGCACGCCACAGCGCAAGGCGCTCGCTGCGGGGTTCATGCGCTGCGCCCGCTCCGGACCCATGGTCTTGGCATAGTGGGCATCGCCCCAGTAATAGATATGGTTGCTGAAAAAGTTGGCGCACAGGCCCAGCTCGGCCATGCGCGCGAGCTGGGCTCCATCCACCATCTGGGCATGCTGCAGCGTATGCCGGTGGCCCTGGCGCGGGTGCATGGCCAGCACCTGCGAGACCGCGTCAATGGCCACTTCGGAGGCTTCGTCGCCATTGGTGTGCATATGCACCTGGAAGCCTTCGCGGTGGTAGCTCGCCAGCTGGCTGGCGAGCTGGGACGGCGGCAGCAGCCACAGACCGTTGCCGCTGGAGCCGGTGTTGCCCGGGTTCTGGTAGTAATGCGGCCAGCGCAGGCGCGCGGTAAAGCCCTGGATAGATCCGTCGATCACCAGTTTCACCAGGCCAAAACGCAATTTGTCGGTGTTGTACTCGCACACTGCCTTGAGATGTGCAGGACCCTCTTGGCCCTTGAAGAGCAATGGGGCGAATGCAGGGATCAGGCGAATGGGAAATGCCGGATCGTCGGTTGCCGCACGCAAATTGGCAATGCCCGTTTCGCTCAGGGGATTGGCCAGGTCAGTCGACGTCGTAATGCCGACCCGCCGTGCAATATTCGCAAAGTTCCTGGCTGCGTTCCTGTCCTCTCCGAAGTTGAATCCCACAGTTTCCCGAAGCAGCTGGAGCACCGGAAACATGGCCGCGAACTCCTGCAGTTCACCGCTCGGATCGCCGTTGTCGTCCCTGGGAACGCCGTCGATTGCCGTGTGCCGGTCAATGCCCACCCTCGCAAGCGTCGCGCGATTGACGTTCAGCAGGTGGTTGCTCATATGCAGGATCACCACGGGGCGCTGCGTCGACACACGGTCAAGATCGTGTGCGCTCATACGCGGGCCATTGCCGAAGAAGATAGGATCGAATCCCCACGCAAGCAGAGGTTGTGACGGATCGCCCAGTTCACGCGCTGCCGCGGCAAGGCGTGCCACCACGTCGTCGATCGACTTGAGTCCCGGCCACACTTTGCCATCCGGGTCGCAACGGTCGAAATACCCGACATAGACGTGCTCCCACATGCTGCCTTCCAGCAGGTGGGCATGGCCTTCGACAAATCCAGGCATTAGTGTCTTGTCTGCAAACGAATTGTCCAGCGTCGCGTCGTCCCAGCCACTCATCTCGTCGAGCGTACCGACCGCCAGAATACGGCCATCGCGTACCGCAACATGGGTCGCATATGGGCGGCTACGATTCATGGTGATGATCTTCTTCGCGGAAAAAATCACGGTCCTCGATTTCATAGGGATATCTCTTCAGGTAGTGACTCGAATCGGGTCAAACGGATTTATGTTCGCGGAACAGCAACAGGGCCGTATAGGAGATCGCGCCGCAGCCCATCATGAACCAGGCAGGGGACATCGGATCGCCACTGAATTTGATCAGCCAGGTGACGAACAACTGGGCACATCCACCGACGACGGAAACTCCTATGCTGTAGATGATGCTCAATGCACTGGCCCGCACCCTGGCCGGAAATGCTTCGAGTAGCAGCAGGAGGAACGCACCACTGCCGAGCGATGCCACCGCCATCATGCCGCCTATCAAAAGGAGTGCCTGCCAGAGGGCCTGAGTGTTTGCCAGCATGGCAAACAGCGGGTAGACCAGCAGGGGCGGCAAAAGCATGGACACGAGGAGGATGGGCTTGCGCCGCGGCATGCGATCGGCCAGTCGTCCGGACAAGGGGGCCGTAACCAGTAGAACGGCGCTGGATACGATGCTCGCAAGATAGGATGTCGAACTCGGGAAATGCAGTTGCTGCATCAGATAGGTTGGCATGTACAGGACAATGATGTACAGCAGCGAGGAGTTGAGCAGCATCATCAGGACGCCGAGAAACACCGGGCGGCGATAGCCTTTCCACAAATCGGTGAGCGGCGTTCCCGCGGCCTGGGTGACGTCGAAGGTCTCCGACATCTGGGAGCGGATATACAAGCCGACCGGCGCGATGC
The DNA here is from genome assembly GCF_902859945.1 of Paraburkholderia caffeinitolerans. Lineage (GTDB taxonomy): Bacteria > Pseudomonadota > Gammaproteobacteria > Burkholderiales > Burkholderiaceae > Paraburkholderia > Paraburkholderia caffeinitolerans. The sequence goes on from NZ_CADIKL010000034.1 coordinate 5,567, forward strand.
TCAAACCAATCGCAAAGCCTACTCGCCATCCCCACGAATGGAACTGCTCGGGCGGTACGTACTTGGTCAGTGTGAAGGCAACCAGCGCACCCGCTAGCGTCGCGGCCCCTTGACACGCGGTCTGCCAACTGACCACGTGCCCGCGTGAGCGCGGAGCGCTCGACTCCATGGCCAGCGTCGTGGCTGCTCCGAACTCGCCACCGAGCGAAAAACCTTGCAGCAGACGGCCAACAAGCAGGATGATCGGCGCGGCTACGCCAATCCGGCTATACGGCGGACAAAGGGTAATCAGCAGGACACCCAGCGCCATCAGCATGATGGTCAGCAAGAGCGTGAACTTGCGGCCGCGCCGGTCGGCCATGCTGCCGAAATACAGGCTGCCGAGCGGTCGAATCAAAAAGCCAATGGCAAACACGGATACGGAAAGCAGCAAGGCGCCATAGTCGCCCGCCGGCGCAAAGAACTGCTGCCCGATTACGATCGCAAAATAGCTGAAGATGGTGTTGTCGTAAACTTCCAGGCCACTTCCCAGTGAAGTCGCCATGATCAGTTTGAAATTGGACTGACGTGTCTGTGATGGGCGGGCTTCACTGGCCATCTTGGCTTCGAGGTGCATTGTCATCGTTTATCGCTCGCCGGAATGGGCCAGAGACCCACTCGCAGAGGTTAGAAATTATGCAGCACGCCAATGGTCGTAGAGACCACGGACTTGCTCATGGCAGGCAATGGGAATGCGTCCGTTGTGTCGAAGTTGTAGGTCTGCGCCGACTTCGGTCCGTTCTTTAGGAAGCCGAAACGGGCATAGAGCGAGGTGCGTTTGGAAAGGAAATAATCTTCGCCGAGCGTAACGCCCCAGGCGTGATTGCCAGTTTGCGTGGTATCGCGATACCCCACGCTAGCCCGCAGCAGATTGCGGCTGATCATCTTTTCCGCGCCCAATACCAGCGTCTGCGACGAATGGTCTCCAGGGAAGCGGGGGTGATTCCACAGATAGGACGCCGCGCCCGTGAAGCCACCGAAATCGTGCAGATACGAAAGCAGAACATTGTCTGTGCGCACCGACGGTTCAATCGTCGCATCGTGCAAGCACGGGGTTGAGGCACTCGGGTCTGCATCGCAGTAGGTTTGCGAGTATGACGCCGTCGCAATATTCTTGCTGGTCGCATAGGCGAACGTGATCGATGCGTTCTTTGTCCTGGGGCCGACCGTCTGGTTGCTCTTCAACGCGTAGAAAAGATTGGCGCTAAAGGGCCCGAAATTCGGCGTGGTGTAGCTGATCGAATTGTTGACCCGGCTGAGGTCGACGTTGGCCCCGTAGCCGAGATCCGAGTAGCCGCTCAGGTAGGCGGAGATGGAATGATGGCCATTGGCGAGAAAGACATCGGAGCCGATTGCCATGGCGCCTTCGCCGCTCAACTGTCTGCCGACGGACACCGTACCCCAGACCGGACTGCTCAGCCCCACATACGACGCACGGTTAAAAAACGAAGTCTGACTTTGCACCGTGCCGTTATTCAGGTTGAAAGCGCTTTCGAGGCGGAAGAAGGCGGTCCACTGGCTGCCCAGGTACTCCTGGCCATAGATCCCCCACTTGGAAGCGTACTCATTGCCACTTTCGACACGGGTAACGGTTTTGCCGCCGGCATTCGTATAGTCGAGTCCCACGTCCATGGATCCGTAGATCGAGACCATGCTCGTGGCCGGTACCACGCCGAATACACCGGGGCCGCCGCCGACGGCTTCGTAGCCAATGATGTCCCGCATCGAGTCGGCTTCGGCCGCTGTCATCGGCGCGAGGCACGCAGTCAATGCGGCTGCGAGCGTTGCTAGTTTTATGTGTTTCATAAGTCTCCTCAAGTCATTCTTGTTATGGCTCTGCCGGCTGCCTACGGCGATGCTCGCCGCGACCTCCCGTCCAATCCACCTATCTGCATCCCAGCATAAATCGTTTTGAGCGATTAGATTTGCGAAGTTTCACGCATAACATCGTTTCAGGCCGCATTTGAACGAATTCTAGGCGTTAAAAAATATTTTTTGCAATCACAACATACATAGGGACTTCCCGTAAGTTAATTTTGGACTAAAATTTACGAGAAAATTAGATCAAAAATGTTTTATGATCTGTGTTGATGAATGTATTGCGCTTGAATGGCGGCGGATCGGCAGCGAACTCTGGCGCTCTGGAGGCTGTTTGTCCGTCCTGACATGCGTGTGAACCGTGCTGTACCCCGCCGCTACCGTGCGGTGCTCGCGGCTGCGAGACTCGACCAAAAATCTAGGCAGGAGACAAACAATGATTGAGAAGTCCGATGCGCCGCTGGCGCACCCGAGCCTGTATGGGGCCGGCACAGAGGGAGTGCCCGTGATCTTCGCTGGCCGCTGCACCCATTGCGGGCGCGTGGGCTTTCCCCGGCAGGCTTACGGCTGCGAGGCCTGCGGGGCACATGGCGCTGCACTGGCGGACATGGATCTGCCGGCCGACGGTGAACTGATCTCCTTCGCGGAAGTGCATCGCCATCATGGCGCCGATATCGACACGCCCTTCGTGATGGCGGAAGTCCGGCTGGATGGCGGTCCGCTATTGCGCGCCACGCTCGCACCGCGCCGCGCCGTTGGGCTCAAGGTCGGCGCGCGCTTGCGCGGGATGCTGGTGGCCGGTGACCGGCCGGGCGCCGCGCTCGAGTTGCGTTTCGCGCCGGTGGAGGGCTGATCATGCACAATGCGCTTGCTGCGCTGCGGCCGGTCTATGTGATTGGCGTAGGCAATCATCGTTATCAGCGCCGGTCGGCGACATCGTATGTGGAACTCGGACTCACCGCCGTGCGTGCAGCGCTTGCCGACGCCGGGGTCGAATGGTCCGCGGTGAACGCTGCCTATTGCGCCACGACGCAGCTCGACATGGCGCCCGCCCGGCCGATGCTGCGCCATCTCGGCTGCACGGGAATCCCCATGCAACAGGTCGAAAACGCCTCGGCTTCCGGGTCCACCGCCTTTCGCAATGCAGTGATCGACGTGGCTTCGGGGATGAGCGACATTGCGTTGGCCATAGGGGTGGACAAGCCGCGGTCCCTCACACTCGGGATCACGCACAACGGGCTCGACTCTCTGGAGGGCGACCGGGTCTCGCCCTTCACGCATTTCGCGCTGCTGGCCGAGAAGTACGCCGCCGAAAGCGGTGCCACAGCCGCCGATTTCGCGCGGGTCGCGGTGAAGAATCTTGGCAACGGCGCGCGCAATCCCTGGGCCCACCGCCAGCGTGCTCACAGCCTGGCGGAGATCATGAGCGGCGAACCGGTCGCCGGTTTCCTTACCCCTTTGCAGTGTTGCCCGGTCGGAGAAGGGGCCGCGGCCGTCCTGGTCGCGTCGGAAGAAGCGCTGCGTCGTCATGGAATCGAACCGCCCAGGGCCCCGCGCGTGCTGAATTCGACCGCGCGCAGCGAGCGTCTTTACCCGGACGAGACAGGCTGGGACGCGGCCCTGACCCAGGAGACGATCCTGCAGGCCTACGCCGAAGCGGACGTCACCCCCGGCCAGATCGACATCGTCGAAATGCATGACGCTTTTACTGTCGAAGAACTGCTTTACGTTGAGCAGATGGGCCTGTGTGCGCCGGGCACGGCGGCGGCGGAACTGCGCGCCGGCGCCTTCGACATTGGCGGCCGGGTGGCCGTGAGCCCTTCAGGCGGCCTGCTGGCAATGGGGCATCCACTCGGCCCGACCGGTATAGGTCAGATTTGCGAAATTACGCGCCAGTTGCGTGGCGAGGCCGTGGGCCGCCAGCATCATGGCGCCCGCACCGGCCTCGCTCATATGCTCGGAGCGGGCGCAGTCTGTGTGGTACATATTCTTCGCAACGAAACCTAGAGGCTAGGAGGCCATCTTGGAGAATAACCGTCCAGACAAGCTGGATTTCGACATCATTCGCCAGCTTCGCGAGGATGGCAGGCGCCCCGCGAAGACGATTGCCCAGGCGCTCGGCGTGACCGAGGCGACGGTGACTTCGCGCATCCACGCACTGAGCGATGCCAGCGTCATGCGGGTCATGGCCCAACGCAATGTCGAGTATCTGAGGACCCGGCTTTTCTGCTTTATCCAGGTATGGATACGCGGACGCTCCGCCGAGGCGGTGGCCGATGACATCGCGGCATTCGCAGGCGCGGGATCCGTGATGATGATGGTGGGCAGTCCCGAGATACACGTCACGGCGCTGGTCGAGGACAACGACGATCTGCTTGTCTTGCTGCAAGACCATATCGGGCAGGTCAGCGGCGTCGATCGCCTGGATGTCAGCGTAACGCTGAAAGCCTACAAATACCGCTATGACGTCGTCAGTCTCAGCCCGGCCCTATCGCTCGGCGAGCCGCAGGGCGATCCGCTGGACGATGACATCGTTCGCCAGTTGCAGATGGACGGCCGGATCAGCAACCGGGAGATCGGGCGCGTGCTCGGAATTTCGGCCAGCACGATCCGTGAACGGGTCAATCGCATGCTCACGACAAAGCAGATCCGTATCGGTGCAGTGTGCGACTACCGGAGCATGGGCTTCGAGATCGCAGCAATCGCCTATCTTCAGGTTGCGGCCGACCAGTTCAAGACGGCACTGAACTACCTCGTCGCCCAGCATGAGGTCGGACAGGTCAGTGCCATCAGCGGCCGGTCGAACATCTTCGTGATTCTCAGCGGACGCAACTTTGATCACCTGTCCGAAATCGTCCGCAACAAACTCCAAACGGTCCCGGGTGTGATCGAGACCTCGGTGAGCCTTGTCGCCAGGCCCAAAAAACATCGCGCGGACCTGATCAGCCTAGTCGAGCCGCCGGGCTGAATCCACATCTAAAACATACCCTTCAAGAAAGGAGACACGCATGGCAATTATCGATTTCTTTGACCGCGGGTGGCAGCTCAATCCGCGCGGCATCGCCTATGTCATGGACGAGCGGGCCTTCACCTACCAGGAGGCGGGCACGCTGTCCTGCCGCATTGCTCACGCCCTGCTAGCTAGCGGATTCGCGCGTGAAACCAAGGCAGCGGTGTGGTCCCTGAACGACCCCGTTGCCTGGACGTGCGTGCTGGGTGCGTGGCGGGCGGCCCTCGCATGGGTGCCGATCAACCCGCGGAGTTCGGTCACCGATAATGCGCAACTGCTGGACGCCTTCGATTGTGAGGTGCTCTTCTTCCAGCAGGCGTTCTGGCCTGCGATCGAATCCATCCTGCCGCAGTTGCCCAAGCTGAAACGGGTGGTGTGCATCGATGGCGAAGCGGGGCAAACGACCTCCCTCGAGACCTTGATCTCGGGCCAGCCGGAAACCGTCCCCGACGTCCGCTACGAGATGGATGATGTGGTCGCGGTGCAGCCCACCGGCGGCACGACCGGCACGCCGAAGGGCGTGATGAACACGCATCGGAGCCTGCAGACCTTTGTGGCACACGCCATGATGGCCTGCCACTACGGATCCGACGAGCCGGCGGTGTTTCTTGCGGCCGCGCCGATGACGCATTCGACAGGGTTGGCTTCCCTGCCATGCACCGCGCGAGGCGGCACCACGGTGATCCTCAAGCAGATCGACCCGGTGGGCCTGTGCGACGCCATCGAGCGGCACCGGGTGACCGAACTTTTCCTGCCACCTACGGTGATCTATGCCTTGCTTAGCAGGCCCGATATCCGTACGCGGGACTTCTCCTCCTTGCGCTACTTTCTTTACGGGGCGTCTCCGATGTCCGCCGAGAAACTACGCGAGGCGATCGAGGTCTTCGGACCCGTGATGATCGAGTTCTACGGTCAGACAGAATGCCCTGGCACCATCGCGATCATGCGGCCAGATGAGCATTTCGTGAGCGGCAGGATTGCGGACGATAAGCGCTTATCGTCCTGCGGCCGGATCTCGCCGCTGATCCGGGTCACGATCATGGATGATGCCGGCCATCCCTGCGCCGCGGGCGTAGCCGGGGAGATCTGCGTGTCCGGTGACCTGTTGATGAAGGGGTACTACAAGGCGCCGGAGAAGACCGCAGAGACGATCATTGACGGATGGCTGCATACGGGCGATATCGGGCACCTTGACGCTGATGGCTATTTGCATATCACGGATCGCAAGAAGGACATGATTATCACCGGCGGATTCAATGTCTACCCGAGCGAAGTCGAGCAGGTGATCTGGTCACACCCCGCGGTCCAGGACTGTGCAGTAATCGGTGTGCCCGACCCGAAATGGGGTGAAGCAGTCAAGGCTGTAGTCGAACTCAAGCCGGGGCAGGCGGTCGATGCTGGCGAACTCATCGCACTCTGCAAAGAGCGGTTGGGCAGCGTGCAGGCACCCAAGAGCGTTGATTTCGTGCCCAGTCTGCCGCGTAGTCCGAATGGCAAGGTTCTGAAAAAGGACATCCGCGCGCCGTACTGGGCAGGAAAAGAACGTGTGATTTAAGTGGACTGCGGGCGTTGTCAGGTTAGCGAGCGCGCGGCGTTAAAAAGAGGCGATGAAGAAGACGAAGTCGCTTTACCACGGTCACCGCTTCCCAGCGAGCGTCATCAGCTGCGCCGTTCGCTGGTATTTCCGCTTCAACCTGAGCCCGCGCGATATGGCTCTGGTGCAAATAGCTGATATGGACGAGATATTTTGCTATATAAAGGATGCCTGATCAGGCAGACAGGACTGCCACCCAGACTGCGGGCGCAGCGGTATCTTTGAGGTGGAGTTTCGCGAGGCGGAATTGGCCCTTGCGAATGCGATGTACCAGTTCAACACCTGAGAGAGTGATCGCTGCGCTCCGGAAACGTTTGAAGCCGAGCATGACTTTCGTCCGGGACTTGATGTTGCGGTGGTCCTGCTCGACCAGATTATTGAGATATTTCGAGGATCGGACCTTCGTGTCCTCCGGCAGCGAGCCATCGGCCTTCATCTCGCGCACGGCGCGGTGCGAGGCGGCGTAGCCATCAAGCGTGATGGTCTTCGGTGGCTGGACTTGATGTTTGATTGCCTTCCTGAAAAACGCTTTTGCCGCCTTCACGTCGCGCCTGGCGCTGAGCATGAAGTCGACCGTCTGACCCGCCCGATCCACCGCCCGATAAAGATAGACCGTATGCGATCCACGAAGGACGCCCCTCAGAGCGGAGTGGCGGAGTGCTGCATGTCTGAACGCGGCGGTGGGTTAGCGAAGGCCCGCGGGCATTTTCCAGGGAAGCAGCGCGTCGTAGTCGTCGACAGTCTTTGCAAGAGGTAGCCGCTGGAACAGCCAGGTGAGGTAACGATACGGGTCGATGCCGTTGGCCTTGCAAGTTTCGACCAACGCGTAGAGATTGGCGCTTGCGTTCGCACCGTCGACGGTGTCCGAGAACAGCCATCCGCGGCGCCCGACGCAGAAGGGGCGGATTGAGTTTTCGCAGGGATTATGCTGACTCCCCGATTATGCCGCGTCATGAATCCACGCACACAACGGTTGGGCGGATCTCTGTTCCCGGTCGCTCGGATTGTCGGCATTATCAGAGAGCCTCTAGGAAGGCGAGCAACGGATCTGGAGGTTTGTAGCGTGTCGGCGCCACACCGCTCGCCGTGGCGTGCGCGAGCGCGCGTTCCTTGAGTTGCATGTCGGCGTGCAAGTAGACCTGAGTAGTCTCGGAGGACTCGTGACCGAGCCAGAGCGCGATCACGGTTAGGTCGACGCCGTGATGCATCAGGCTCATCGCGGCCGTGTGCCGAAGCGTGTGAGGCGTTATGGATTTTTTCTTCAGCGAGGGGCACGAGAGACGCGCGATTTCGGCGTTGCGCGACACGATTCGCTGAAGTGCATCGGCACTAAGATGACCACCACGCGAACTGGGGAAGACCGGATCATCTGGTTCGTCTGGTTGATACAGCAGCCATTCTTTCAGGACGGCAACGACATCCGGTCGCAGCGGGGTGCATCTCATCTTTCTGCCTTTGCCAAGGCAACGGACGTGGGCGCCTGTGCCGAGCATCACATCCTGACGCCGGAGTGTGGTCAATTCACTGTTGCGCAGACCCGTTTGAACCGCTACAAGAAGCAGCGTTCGATCGCGGTTGCCGATCCACGTTCGTACGTCAGGCGCCCCTACCAGAGCGGCGGCCTCGCTCTCGGTCAGAAACTCAACAGGGCCGTGCTCGCAGCGTTTAGATGGAATTGCAAGAATGCGCTGACACTGCAGAAACAACGCAGGTTCGCTGACCGCGACGAACCGGAAGAAGGCATGCACGGCGGCAAGCCGCGTGTTGCGTGTCCGCACCGAATTGCCTCTGCCGTGTTCGAGGTGCTGTAGGTATTCCTCAATCAACGACACGTCGAAGTCCTCGATTCGCAGCTTTGACGGCGCGCGCCCGATATGCTTCGTGGCAAACGCTAGCAACAGCCGGAACGTGTCTCGGTAACTTGCCACCGTATGCGAACTCAGACCTTGCTGCTCGAGCAGGCGCTGGGTAAAGAAGCGCTGAACGAGGGATGGCAGACTGGCGGCGCTCACGGCTGTTCTCCCGGACAGCTCTTGTCGAGATAGCCTGCCGCGAGTTCAAGCAACTCAGGAACCGCTTCGATGTACCAGTACGTAAGACCGATGTTGACATGCCCGAGGTAGGCTGCAAGTTTCGGCAATTCCCGACTGACGTCCAGACCGGCGCGATACCACTCGACCAGCCTTCCCGTCGCGAAGCTATGCCGGAAGTCCTGTAGGCGCGGGCCGTAACCATCGCGCCCATCTTCTGTCGCCGATCGCAGGCCGACAGCGCGCGACATTCTGACGAACATGCTTCGTGCGGTGCCGGCCTTCAGTCGCTTGCCGCGCTCACTAACCAGGAACGCCTCGCTCAATCGTAAAGGACAGAGTTGATCGCGTTTCTGGGCATAGTGTTCGAGTGCGACCCGGGTCGACTCTGCTACAGGAACGAAGCGCGATTTGCCGAACTTCGATTCCCGGATGGAGAGTATCCCGCTGACGAGGTCAACGTCGGACCGGTCGAGCCGAAGCGCTTCGCCTGGCCTGAGGCCCGTCGCTACAAGAAGCCCTATGAGCGTCGAATAGGTCTGTGCTCGCATGCCGGTTCGGGATCGCAGTTGAGCGGCTCGGGTCATAAGCAGATCAATTTCCTGCTCAGTATAAATATGCGGGGCATTGCGCCGTCTGCGGGCACTCAGGAGTCCTGCTGGAGGAATCTGGTTTCGACCGTCAATGACGTTCATCCATCTGGCGAAGCCTCTCACTTGAGAGAGGCGCCGCCCCCAGGTGGCGCGTTCGACGAGTGCGGGCGTCATCGCCCAGCGCAGAGCCAGATCGGTCGTAATGAACTCAGCAGCTTCATGTTCCAGAAGATCAACGAAATGGCCAAGTGCCAATGCAGGTTCATAGAATGATGCCCCGAGAGCGCGGCGAACCGCCACGTACCGAGCGAGAGAATCGCGGATTGCAGTCATATTGAATCTCCAACTGTGGGCCACGAGCGCGCGACCCCGCGCAGGTCCTCAAACGCGACCTTTGCATAGATCGCGGTACTGTCCGGTGAGCGGTGCCGCAAGACCTCGGCTATTTCTGCCATCGAGGCCTCGTGGCGAATCATCGTCGTCGCCAGACCGTGACGGAACAGATGTGCTGCGCCCCGGCACGCGGGGCGGAAACCGGCACGTGCGAAGGCCTGGCAAACAATCTTGCCAATCGCCCCCGGCCCCGCCAAACCAACCCGGGGTGCCAATCTGCGAAGGAAGACGCGCCGCGATGCACTTCCTCCGCGACTATCGCGAAGATATGTTGCGATTGCCTCTCCAACCTCCGATGGCAGGGGGACGTGCTCGACCATCTGCCCCTTGCCGTGAACGACGAGCTCCCCCGAACGCCAGTGAATGTCGTCGAGTTCGATGGCAACGATTTCTCCGGCACGTAGACCGAGCCGCGCCAACAACAGCAGGATTGCGTAGTCACGGCGCCCAGTCGGAGTCGACTGGTCTGCAGATGCAATGAGAGCTTCTTGCTGCTCAGGCGTGAGGAACGTCGGCACAGTTGACTGTCGCCACTTACGAACCGAAGGCACTGACTCATACAGGTCTCGGGCCGTATCGCCGCGCAGAAATAGGAAATGGCAGAACGAGCGAAGCGCAACTGCCATCAGCCGCGTGTACTCTGGCGATCGGCCTTGGCTGCGGGCAAGAAGATGATTCCGGATCGTTACCGCGTCAAATGCATCTGGCAATAAGCTTCCGTCGCTGGCAGAGTGGTTGTCGAGAAAGTCGCGAATGAACGGGCCGTAGACGAGCAGAGAGTTCTTCGCGAGTCCACGATCCTGCCTCAGATAGTCCAGGTATCGGCCATATATGTGCGCGATCGCGGATTGGCGGCCCAACGTCGGCGGGCACACAATGGCTTCCACGCGCAGATAGGCGAGAAACTGCCGTAATGTGGGGCGCGCACGCTGGACGCGGTCTTGTGATGCGTCGATCAGGCGCTTCATAAAACGAGCCGTGACAGACTCATCGAGATCAATCAGGTCGATGTTCCGGTTCTTCATCCACCCAGAGAACACACACAGGACTCTTCGTTTCTTGCGAAGCGATACCTCGGAATAGTGTGCCGTCCGTAGACGATCAAGAAATGCATCGACGTGATGGGCCGGCAGCCCGCCGGATTCGCTGACTGTGCGTTTCGCATTCATGTGGCTTCTCCTGGCCAGCGCGATAGCCAGCCTGAGAAATCATACGTTTATGCCGACACAGCGGTCATGAAAGGCCATACGCACCGTCGCGCGCATGCATGACGCGGCATAATCGGCGAATCAGGCCGTTCGTCGTCGGCCGCAAGGGCTGGCTGTTTGCGGACACGGTTGCCGGTGCTCAGGCCAGCGCCAATCTCTATTCGCTCGTCGAGAGTTGCAAGGCGAACGGTATCGATCCGTACCGCTATCTCGTCTGGCTGTTCACGAAGTTGCCGTTGGCTGTAACCGCTGACGACTACGCGGCGCTCATGCGCCGTGGACCATGCCCTGACAACCTCATTGTAGATTCACGCGTAAAGAGCCGGAATCACTGCCTATGAGCCAACAAATCAAATTACGAGAGGCGTCACCGTCCGACGTCCCGTTTCTCCTGATGCTTCGCAAGCTGACAATGACCGAACATCTGGAGCGGGCCGCGATGCCGACTGACGATGAGGCTCACTATAAGCGCATCTGGTCGAACTTCGAAGACGCCAAGATCATTTGCGAGGGAAATACCAGCGTGGGGCTTCTCAAGATCAATCGAAGAAGCGGCGAGTGGCACCTTCAGCAGATCCAGGTGTTGCCCTCCCATCAAGGCAAAGGTATCGGCAAAACCGTCCTCGGCGTGGTGTTGGATGAAGCAAGGCGAGAAGGCGTGTCCGTTTCCCTGAGCGTCCTTCACGGAAATCCCGCGCGTCGTCTCTACGAGCAACTCGGCTTCAGACCAGTTACAGAAACATCACTCGACGTCAAGCTGATATGGCACCCGGGATGCGCATGTTAACGTCCGCAACGACGTGGATCTGGATGTCTGACCGGCGTCGTTAAATGACCGCATATATTTCACTCGCCTTCGCTCAGTGAATCACGGTTCGCTGTAGTAGAGCCGTCGGCCGATCTTCAGGGGACTCGTGTCGAGGAAGGATCCTTCCTGGCCCGAACTCGGCCTCGTGGGTTCACGCGCTAGCGGCCACTTCATTGGGGGATGGGCTCCGCCCCGGTGCGGTCGCTGACGGGCTCACTTTCCATGTCGCAATTCGTTCCCGGGAACGGGGGCTCTCAGGAAAGTAACACTGCGAATTGATACTTTATCGTCGCACTGTCTACAGAGACGTTGCAGCCCGCCGGAATCAGGCGAGATTAGTCTAGACTACGCGAATTGGCACTGGCAGCAAGGCACAGTGCAAGTCTGAGGAGGTAACGCTTGGCACCAGCGAACCGCCGCATTCTCATCTCTGGCGCAGGGATCGCCGGACCGTCTCTGGCCCATCGGCTTTTGCAATTCGGCTTTGAACCCACGATAGTCGAACGCGCCGCTGCGTTCCGTGATGGTGGCTACATGATTGATGTGTGGGGCACCGGATACGATATCGTTGAACGCTATGGTCTTCTAAAGATGGTCATGGAGCGCGCCTATCTGTTCGACAGCCTGAGGTTTGTCGACGAACGAGGACGCAAAATCTCGGGTATGGGTGGGACCGTATTGCGCACGGCATTGGACGGAAAGTTTTTCAGCATTCCACGCGGTGACCTGGCACAAACCATCTTCGATACAGTCAAGGATCGGGTGGAAGTGTTGTACGGAGCTTCCATCCAGTCACTCGAGCAAGACGCACAAGGCGTTGTCGTCGAACTTTCGACAGGACAGAGGCGCCACTTCGACCTTTTGATAGGAGCGGATGGACTGCATTCGCGCGTGCGCGAGTTGGTCTTTGGTGAGGAGGCGCAATTCGAAAAATATCTCGGCTATGTTGCGGCTTCGTTCATTGCCAGTGGTTATCCGCACCGGGATGAAGCAACGTACGTGAGTTTCGCGAGGCCAGGGCGGCAGATCAGTCGATATGCGATGCGCGAGGGCCTTAGCGCGTTTCTGCTCGTGTTTGCCGAGACAGGCAAACCTGCGATCGCCGCTCACGATTTCGGGGCGCAAAAAGCCCGTCTTCGCGCCAGGTTTGGAGGCGACGGCTGGGAAACGCCCGAGATTCTTGCAAGGCTTGACACGGCGCACGACCTCTATTTCGATGCGGTCAGCCAGATTCGCATGCCTTGCTGGACAAAAGGCCGTACGGCGTTGGTGGGGGATGCCGCATATAGCCCGTCGTTGCTTGCCGGTGCGGGCGCCGCGTTTGCGATGCTCGGTGCCTATATCCTGGCGGACGAATTGCACGTGGCAGATGGCGATCTCGCGCGCGCCTTCCCGGCCTACGAAAATCGTCTCCGCGTCTTCATATGGCGCCAGCAGGATGCTGCCATTCGCTTTGCCGGTTCCTTCACACCTCGTAGCCAAATCGGACTATTTTTGCGAGATTGCGTGGTGAATATGATGAACGTTCCGCAAATCGGCACGTGGCTCGCGCGGCGAATGTTCGGGGAGGCCTTTCCGCTTTCGGGAGGTCACCGAAGGTGACTCCCGAACGGCAGAGGCTTGTCGATTAGCAGATGAAGGCGAATGTCGAGGTCAACATTGACGTTCCATTGATGTCGACGGCCCTATACCGTCAATCGCATCAAACCTTCCTTTCGAAACGCAGGTGGCGCGTATTACGTTCGATCGACATCAGGACCAGCAGCAGCGTGAGGAATCCCGCCACTGCGAGGAGTGTCCCCAGCGACGTCCTGAACTGTCCGATCCTGTTGCGCGCCGCCTCGATGGCACTTTGGGCGGCGCTGTCACGTTAAAGCGTCTGCGACGCAGTAGCGGAGAGGACGCGCATTTGCTCAGAAAGCGGACGGGTCTCGGGTGATCTCAGTGAAGCGATGCCACGCGTCGAAGCGTGCGGCCAGTTGTTTGCGATAGAGCGAGGCGCGCAGTAGATGTTGCTTGAATGCGAAGTGCTGCCGGATCGGACCGAAGCTCGATAGGAAGGCCTGCGTGCGTTCAGGATCGCGAAAACCACGCATGCGTCGCTCGCGTTCGCGTGTCGGTTGATGACTGTTTTCGGCCCTGTTGTTCAGCCGCGCGCTGGCTTTGACGAAGACGTGCCTGACGTGGGCGAGCTCGGGAATCTCGGCTTTCGCGGCCGGATAGCTGCGCAGCTGGTCGGTCACGATCTTGCGCGGTGCCTCAGCACATGAGGCAAGCACGTGCTTGAAAAATCGTTTGGCTGCAGCCTTGTCGCGGCGCTTCTGTAGCAGGATATCGAGCTCGACGCCGTGCTGATCGACGGTGCGCCACAACAGGTAAGGTTCGCCGCGCAACGTCACAAATACTTCGTCAATGTGCCAGGTCGTTCCGGGCTTGCGACGAGCCGCCTTGACACGGTGTGCGAAGCACGCGCCGAATTTATCGTACCAGCGTCGGATTGTTTCGTAACTGACGACAACCCCCCGCTCGAACAACAGTTCTTCGATATCACGCAAGCTGAGCTGAAACCTGAAATACTAGCGCACCGAGCAACTGATGACCGCCACCGGAAAGCGATGTCCGTGGTAGAGCGACTTTGCATTCTTCATCACGCGATCTTTCCCGACCATTTCAGCAACGTGACAGTGCCTCTTGAGCGACTCGTTCGTAACAGCCATCGATCGTTAGCCTGGGACGTACCGCGGTAATCGTGGAAGGCTCATTTTATCCAATAATGTAGGAATACTATATATAAATAAAGAGGCAATATACCTACCCACTGGTATAAGTGAGAGGCTGCGCCCGTTGGAAAAAGCTTTCGGAGCTCGCTGTCCAGCGTGCGGGCGAGCGCCTGTTGTTCCAGTCGTGACCTCAGGCGAACCTTGTTGTACGGGAAACGGAGCTTCATGTTTCTACTGAGTATGATCTATATTCCTTCGATATAGTCGAAATAAAATGCGAGCGATTCTCGTTATTGACCCGTTTTCATGATATATATTGTAGATTCATTCCAGTCAGAACCTTTTCCAATCTATCGAAGATCTAATATTGCAATATCGAAATTTATTCCGCTAAACTAACGATATCGCTCTTGGAATGCCTTCAAGAAACGGATTTCTTCATACACCACGCGTCTTGGCGCGGACTATCCGAATATCACTGGACGATCCACTCCGGCCCTCTCGATCGACACGAATTCACAGTCAGCTTCTAAGGTATGGTGGCCGTCGCTTAGGCACGCCGGAGGGCCGAGATTGTTATTGGCAGGAGAGCATCTGACACGGATGGGTGAGGGGGCGGCACAGTCCTTACATCAACATGGAATTTTTACCTGCCAAATTTGGCAGGTAGACATCAGGTCTTTCCTAAAAGGAAAATGTTCCAAGTGTCAGGTGTGTTCAGATTTGAGATATTGCGCTTGGCAAGTCATAAACGATGGAGAACTGACTGAGTGGCATCGGACGCGCGCCGACCTTCTATGGTTGCGTCAACTTCATGACGTTCTGGAACATCTTGGCAGTCGCGAGGGAGTGCGATGCTGCCTGATTTCATAGGCTTTGGAAATCGTCGAGCCGGCGCAAGGTTACTCGCCTTTGATCCTTGGCGACGGCCCCCTTGCTATCGCAAACTGGTACCCTTTATTCGTTCTACCAGAAACGGGTACATCGTCCTGAAGGGAGAGACGCAATGCCCGACTATCAGGTGCCCGACAATCGTGGACACTTTTGGACCACCTGGCAGGTTGGGGCAGTTCCCCCCAACAACATGAACCGGATCATACTGCCACATCCCAGCATCCAGAATTATCAATTCACCCATGTCAAGATGGACGGCATCAGGAGCAGGGATGCTCAAGGGGGAGGGACAGCCGCACTGGCAACGGCTGGACTCTGCGGGTGCACCTGTGTTGGTCTGATGCGAGTGCGGCTAGGGAATGCGGTGCGGATCACGATGTATCACAGGACGGTCAGCTCGCGCTGGAATAACCTGGTCAACCTTTTCAACAGTGCCATTGGCGGCGGCGCCCCGCAGCCGAACGACGTGGACTACCTTATCGTGGCCACCGAGGGGCACTCCTTTGCCGACGTGGCCGCGGACCTTGCAGGCGCGGGCCTTAACATTCCAGCCGCCAACCGTTTCAGGTATGCCCGATCGGAAACTCATAACCTCAGCTTTGGGCTTGCGATGGACCGCCATGCCGGGGAGCTATGGGGAGGGCCTCTGGATACGGCGCAGACAGAGTCAAACGGGTTTGGGGACCACTGACTGTCGATGTGGGATTGAACAGCATGCCGGAATGTTCCAGTTTTAAATGGAACGGTTTTCTGGGCCAGGGTCAAAGTGCGCCACATGGGCCTGGATTTCCTCGACCAGTTCCGTGTCGTCGGTCGGCTTGGCACGGCGACCATCTTGCCAATCGGACGAGCGAGCCTGTTTCACCGCCATGCCAGAGCGCGCCACGCCGAGAACTTCGCAGACCGTTTTCAATGGTCGTCCCTCGGCAACAAGGGCGAACGCGCAATCGGGTTTTTTGAACGGCCCACTCAACGGCTTCTTTCTGGATTTCGACTTCCATCGTCTTCTTCCCGAGCAGTCGTTGCAATTCCTTGATTTCCTTGATTGCGGTGGCCAACTCCGATGCAGGTACAACGGTTTCGCCCGCTTGCACTGCCGCCAAGCTGCCTTCCTGGTATTGCTTGCGCCAGCCAAACACCTGGTTCGGATTCACGCCGTGCCGCCGCGCTACGGCAGACACCGATGCGCCCGGCGCCAGCGTTTCCTGCACGATGGCGATTTTTTCTTGGGCCGTGCGTCGCCGACGACGCCCCGGCTCGGTCAGAATTTCGATGAGTTCCACGTAATGACTAGGCTTACTGATAGGCACAAGACTATCCCTTATTTTAAGAGAGTCCTTGTGTCCTCAGATACGTGGGGCCGCTCCAGCGGGCGTAACCAGCGCCGGCATTTTTCAATCGAAAGATGGCGTTGTGTTACTTCCCACTTTCTAATTTCTACGATTGCGGACGCAATCACGAAAAAGCAATATTTCCACGAGCAGGCGTAGTGAACACGTAGCAGATATATCGGCTGACGTATGTGAGCGCCTCCTTTGCGCCCGCCATCGAGCGGGAGCCCTTTGTGCGCACGGCGTGAACTCACCCCTGCGGGCGCAAGTCCGCCGCAAGCTCGTCATGGCGAGCGAAGTAAAACGCAGCCACCGCAATTATTCCGCTTGAGCCTAATGAAGATCCGTATTCTCTCTGCCGTGATAGTCGTGACATTTGCAGCCGGTTGTACGACGGCATCCAACTCGACGCACAATGTAGAAGCCGTAAAGTTGTCGAATTCCCAGCAGGGCTGGGGTGTTCATTGCCACGGTCTGTTCGATAGCAGCAAGACCTGTTTCACCCTTGCCAGCAAGGTTTGCGGCGAGAAACCTGTGCATGTGAACTATGCATTCGATCGGCCCGAAAGCGGTTTGAGCCCGAAGGAAGATGCACGTGATTTTGTTTTCACGTGTGGCCAGTCAACCCAATCAGGGGTCGATACCCCGATATCAGTGGGGACAGCCTCAGGTTCGCCGCGGAGCGTGAGGTAGTGCCTGCCTCTTGTCAAAAGGGACAGAGGATATTTCAAAGCTGCAACATCTGATTTCAAATCTGAACGTATCTTGCTGGCGTCACGCCGTTTAGGCGCGAAAGCACGGGTTTTGCGCGCTTGCCGGCTGTCTGGCGCATTCCTTGCTTTATAGCTGACGGTTAAACAACCGGCAGCAATGTGCCCCTGGTTACGCGATTGCGTAATGAAAGAAGGCCGTTCCTTAATGTTTTAGGAGGATGGAGCAGATGAATGATCGGTATGAATCGAGACAAGCCGTTGCCGTAGGCAGCACGGACTCCAAACCTGTTACGGACCGGTTCACACCCGTTCTGGCACGTGACATCAACCCGAACTGGGCGTGGGCGCCTCAGCAGGGCCAATATGACTGGATGGATTCCAACTCACCTTTCATTGACCTTGCGTAATGGTTAGGAATTCATACCATTAACTGTGCGGTCTCACCCGGGTAGCAACGTCATACGCAGGGTCTCGTTGGTCTTGCGTATTTCGTTGCTACCGTGGTTGACGGCTCAGTTGACGGCTCAGTTGACGGCTCAGTTGACGGCTCAGTTGACGGCTCAGTTGACTGCTCAGTTGACTGTATAACCGCGGCCGCTCATGCAGGCGCCCCACGCGCGCCAATACGACGACGTTCCGGCCTCGTTATTCGCCACAGCTTGCGCGTTATAGGCACCTGCTGTCCGTCGTTCCTGACGATGCTCGATGCCGCCGACCATCGTGCCGATAGCGGCGCCCGCAGCGGCGCCTCTTCCTGCGTCGCCGGCGATGGCTCCCGCCACCGCACCTGTCGCGGCGCCTCGGGCCGCGCCCACAACCCGCTGCCCGCCGGGCGCCATGACCGGGGCGGGCGACGTTGCCGCCCATGCCGGATCAAAGCCCGTTTGCTGCTTGGCCCAGCTATAGCAGGCGCCATCGTCGGTGGATTGCTGATACGGTGTTTGTCCGCGTGCGGGATAGGCAAGGGGCTTCGCGTAGACGACCTGTGCGTGGGCGTTCTGCCCGAGGCAGGCGGCGCTCGCCGAAGCCAGCGCGAGTGCTACCCGCATGATCTGCATAAGACGTGAATGTTTGTTCATTCGTTATCCTGACAAGTCAAGCATACAGGGGGCTGGCAGCGCTCAGTGCGATGGCAAAGCGAGTGCACATTGGGTACAGACGCAGCAGCTTCCCTGCGATGTTCCTGAAAAAGGCGCCCGCACGAAGGCGGGCGCGAAAGGAGGATTCACATACACAACTGGACAGATCTGCTGCGTGTTCGCTGCAGTTGTCGTGACCATATTGGAGCTTGCGGATAACGCCCGCAATCATAGAACTTGGAAATGACGGCGTTAGAGCACGTGGCGCGAATGGGGTCGGTCAGGATGCCTGGCATCGGCACTCGCAAGCCGGCACATTTGAGTCAGACTTTGCAGAATGAATTCGGACTGGAGCCGGGTTTCGTCATCCCAATGCTCGATCTCCGTGAGGTAGAGGCGCAGGTCCTCGCACAAGGCGAGCAGTTGGGAGGGTTCGAGCACCGAGAGCGTTCCCGACGTCCGGTGCAGCAATCGCTCGAGGCGAGTGCGATCCTGATCGGCAATGGCGCTGCGATAGGAACGCATGTCGGCTTCGGTCTGATCGAGAAACGCCAGGGCATACCCGGCGGGTACTTGTGGGATTTCGGGGTTCTCGTGCGTGCCGGACCGGGCGCATGGATCCGGCTCTTGCAGGCGCTCGTCGAGATGAGCGGCCTCGGCCGCGGTGGTGGCCTTGCCGCGCAGCGCTGAAGCGAGCACGGCGAGCGGGACCGGTTTGGTGAAGTAGTCGGCGAAGCCCATTGCCCGTCCTTCGGCAATGTCCTCGGGTCGCGTGCTCGCGCTTACTGCATAGACGGGCATCTGCAAGGCACGACGGCTCATTTCGCGAAGCAGTTCGAATCCGTTCATGTCGGGCATGTCGATATCGGTCAGAACCACGTCGACGCGAGTATTCGCCAGCATCGCGAGCGCCTCGTGACCATTGCCAGCTTCGAGAACCTTCGCGCCCAACATGGACAGCTGATCGCGCAGAAGGCTCCGGTTCAACGGGTTATCTTCCGCGACCAGCATGCGCAATCCCGCCAACGGTTCGCCTGGCGCAGCGCTTACTTGGCCGTCGGCGGATCGTTTGGCGCCCGCGGCAAGCCGGGGTGTTCCTGAAATCGCTGCCAGCAGGGCGGCGTGAATGCCGGTGCGGCTATAAATCGATACATCCTGGCCGCCGTCCGCGCGCGTGGTGGCGAGCAGGGGACCCTGCTGCTTCAGCCAGACGATGGAGGCCGCCGTGGGCCACCACGCGAGCACTTCCACGGGATCGAACTCTTCGGTGACCATCAGGCAATCGAACGTCTCGCGCTCAACGGGCTCGCTCAGGTCCGACATGGCGACTGGCGTGGATGCGCTCCAGTCAAATTGATTCAGTAGTGCTTCATGGTGCTCGGACGCCCGCAACAGCACTGCGGTACGGTTCGGCGGCAAGCCCATGGATTCACATGTCTCGTTGCCGTGGCTCACGGCCTTGAGCGGCAGCTGGACGGTGACGCGTGTGCCTATGCCCACCATGCTGTCCAGCATGATCCGGCCGCCCATGAGTTCGCACAGCTTCGCGCAGATCGACAGCCCGAGGCCGGTCCCGCGTGCGCGGGCCAGGCGATTCGGGGCCGCCTGTGAAAACGGCTGGAAAAGGCGATGCCGCTCATCCTCGCGTATCCCGACACCGGTATCGGACACTTCGATTTCGAGGCCCTCGTCGCTCCAGCGCGCACGCAATACGATCTTGCCGGAATGCGTGAACTTCAAGGCATTGTTCAGGAGGTTATTGACGATCTGCGCGAGGCGCACCGGATCGAAGTAAAGCTCAGCGGGGATATGACGGTCGAATACGGCGTGCAAGGTCAACCCGCGCTTGCTCGCTTCGCGCGCATGCGACGTGGCAAGGTGCTCGAGCAGCTCGACGAGCGAGCCGGGTTCTTCGGCAATGCTCATCGCACCGATGTCGATTTTCGAAAAATCGAGTACGTCGTTGACCACTTGCATGAGTCCCTCGGCCGAGACTTGCATCGCGCGTACGCGCTCGCGTTGCTCGGCCTGCAGCGGGCCCATCGCAATGAGCTCGATGTTTCCCACCAGCGACGAAAGCGGTGTGCGAATCTCATGACTCATGGATGCGAAGAACGCGAGTTTTGCCTTCGCGGCGGCGTCGCTCGCGAGCTTGGCTTGCCGCAGCAATTGATTCGAGTGATGGTGCTCCGTTACGTCCACGATGGCGCAGAACAGCACGGCTTCGTGGCGGACCTCCGCGGGGGCGTAGGTGATCTCCAGCGACACCGGGTTGCTTCCGGTGCGGTTCAAGGTAAGCGGAATCTGGAACAGGCCGGTTTCGCCGGTGGCCCGATCTTGCTCGTCGGGGCGGGCGGCGAGTGCGGCGCGAAGCGCCTGGGGCAGGCATGCGTCTTCCTGCGCAAGCCCCAGCACTTCGCGCGCGATCGGATTCGAAACGATGATCTCCAGGGTTTCGCGGCGCACGATGCACAGACCGACCGGCGTGACATGAACAAGGAGATGATTGAGCATTTCGCTCTCGAGCGCGCGCGAGGCTTCTTCGTATGTGACAACGAGAAACCGGTAGTTCCAGTGCCTGTACATGGCGAACAGCAGACCCAGGGCCGCCGCTGTAATTGCGCCAACCAGCAATAACTCGCCGGCCATCTTGTGAGCCTGCTGTCCGGGCGGGAGCACGAAAACGAGCCGCCCGAAGTCGGCGGCGAGTGGTGCAAGGCGCAGCGCCCAGCCATAGCCCACCACCCAGTGAAAGACGCCATCCTCGCGCTCCGGCAGCTTGCGGTCGAGCAGTTGTGCATCGACGCTTTTTCCCGAACTGGCCAGCGGCACACCGAAACTGTCGAAGAAGATAGCGTCCGGAATCGAAAGTCCCTGTCTTGCGGGCTGAAGCAGATCTTTGAGGGCGATGTGGGTTAGGGCAACCGCGTAGATGCGGCTGCCTTTCGCGACCAGCGATGCGCCGATCATTTCCGGGCTGTCGTTCATGGCCGTGGCGGGCATCGCCAGCCAGACAACGCGTTTCTCTCTTGCGGCCTCCAGCGGATCCAGCTTTGCGGCGCGATATTGGTTGAGCACTGCCTCCACGATCATCGCGGCAGGCATGGGAGGGGGGCGGTCCTTGTTGGCCGACTCCGCGGCGGGCGGCCCGATATACCAGTACGCGGCGCCGTCGGCGACCGAGATCATCGCGATCGAAGGCCTCTGGCCTGCTGCAAGCAGCGTGCGGACGGCCTCATTGCAGCCTTGCCGAAGAACGTCGTTGTGCGGACCCAGCGGAGCGACACGGGTACACAGGTTGTCGGCTAAGGGGCTGTGATCCGCGTGGTATGGGTCGTTGGCGCGCAGGTCGAGTATGAGGTTGGCGGCCATGAGCTCGCTGCGGCGCTCGAGCACCGCATCGACGATACCTTGCGCGTAGATGCGCGCGAGTTGTTCCTGTGCCCGCAGCGAGTCACTCAGCCGCACGAGGAAGATCGCACCGGCGCCCGCGAACGTGACGAGCACGAGAAGCAGCACCACGATCGAGAAGACGCGCCGCTCGCGCAGCAGGTTTTTCTCAACGGAATCGAAGGTGCGTAGCGGCGAATCGTTGTATCGGGGTGTTGCCGGCTTCTTCATGCAAGGCCGTTCTCGCGAGCGTAGGCGATGAGGTCAGCGTTGTTGGCGATGTTGAGCTTTAGCATGGCTGACCGTTTCTGGGCCGCGACGGTCGCGAGGGAGCGATGAAAACCGGCGGCGATTTTCGTCAGCGAGTCGCCACTCGCGAACATGCGCACGACCTCGAGTTCCTTGGGAGAGAGCAGGCGGGTACTGGCGCCGGGGCGTCCGCCGGCGCTGGCGATCCGGTTGGCAATCGCCTCGGAGAGATGCGTGCCGCCGCTTTCCGAAAGGGCGTCGAGGCAGATCCGCCGCAGGATTTCGGGATCCTCGGCTTTCCCGACAATTCCGCCGACCCCCTCGGCCTGAATGCAGGCGAGCAGCCCCGGATTGGTGAGCATGGTGAAAACGACGATGGGCATCTGCGGAAAACGGCTTCTGATCCGCTGGATCATGCGCAGACCGTCGTCGTTGCCTTGCTCGCGCTCCATCGAGAAGTCGGTGACCACGAGGTCGAAGCGTTGCCGCTCGAGCGCTTCGAGAAGTTCGTTGCCCGACTGGCACATCGCGACCTCCTGAAGCCTGAGCGGACCCAGAACGTCCTTGATCGCCAGCCGTATCATCGGATGGTCGTCAGCAATCGCGACCGACAACGCACGGGAAAGTGGTGCTTGTGTCATCGGCATGTTCCCCACGCAATGAAGACGTGCGGTGCATGGGGCCATACGGCGGCAACGATATTTCGAAAAATTACAATCACGGCAAATAGTTTCATGTGCGGACCAGAGGCTGATGGCCACTAACCGCAAGGGCGTTCGACGGCGTTTGGCCGGTCGGGCGCGTTTTTGAGAAAGTGGAGTTTAGCCGAGTAACGCATTCTTCCGTGCTTACGACTGCAGCGTATTTTTGAGGGACAAAAGAACGTGAATTGGGTGCGTGTGCGTTTATTCACCCAGAGAGCTTGTTCATGGCGGCAAAGGACGTCCATCGCTTTTCCTCGCCGCCTCGCTTCGATGTTCCACCGCCGGACCCTGGCAGCCAGGAAAGGATTGCCTCGCCGGAGACCGGGCTCGAAATCAGGCTGCCTTGAACGTCGAGATTGGCGAATTGGCGAAGCCACGCGAGTTGGGCATCGCTCTGCACACCATCGACGGCTATCGAGATTCCCAGGTCGCGAGCGAGACTTGCCACGCTCGTCAGTATCGCGCTGGCAATTCGGTCATCTGGCAGTGCGCTTGTGAATCGGCGGCCAAATTTGAGCCCGCTGATCGGCAGCGCAATGAGGCTCGATAGCGTCGAATGTTCCATGCCGAAGTCGTCGAGCACGACCGCGACGCCGATGCGCCGCAAGTCCGACAGCCGCTCGATGAGCGTCCGGGTAATGTTCCGGTCCCTTGGCTCCGGCATTTCGAATTTCACGCATTCCGGCCGTATGGCGTGACGCCGGATGCAGCCCATGACCATAGGGGTGAAGTCTTTCGCGACTAGTTGCTCGAGCGAAATGTCGATCGACAGCGCTACGCCGTCCGGCGTGTGGCGCTGCCATCGAGCGAGGTTGGCACATCCGAGTTCGAAAATGGTTTCGAACACCGGGGGCGGCGAGCTTGCCTGATGCCCGAGTGGCGCAGCGCCTCTTTCAGACAGGGGAGCATTGGGCCGATCACTCCAGGCGGCGATGGCTTCGGCGCCGGTCAATGCGCCAGAACGCGCCGAGACGATCGCCTGGTAGGCGACCCGCAACTCGCCCTGCAAAGCGGGGTTCGATGGCGATGGAGGGTCTTTGCCAATCAGTTTGGTATCCAGAACATTGGGTTTCCTCTTGTCGCGCCACAAGCAACTCATCATGCCCGTCTCCCCCGTTGTGAATTCCATCGTTTCCCGAAGATAGGGCACGTTCTCCGTCAAGGCTATCGTAGAAGTTAGAAACGCTTCGATGGCGCACTGGAAGTGCGATGCAAGGGGGTGCCCGCCGGGCAATTTCTGATTCCTGTGATAGCGAGTGGCGCTCGACGCGCATAAGTTTCCAACACTACTGCAGTGATTGACACGCGCATATCTCCGTGCGCGGTGTGCGCTCCATTGGAAGGGAACTTTACACATGAACGGGAATGATCATGCCGCGGCCCCGAGAGAGGGCGCCAGTCTGTTCGCCCTCCTTTTGTCAGGAGGACGTCGCGCTATCGAACGAATGCGGACAAAGAAGGCTTTTCGGCGCGGCGACGCCGTGCGGGCAATTGCACACAGGCTCGCATTGACTGCCGTGCTGGCCGGAGCGGGCCACGCACAGGCGCAGAACGTTCACGATGACGGATGGGCGCGCATCTCGCCGCGTTCCGGTTACGGGTTCGGGTTCTATATGGAGGCCGTGCGGCCCGCAGGCTCCACCGGCACGATGCCGGGCAAGTATGACCTGCTCTACAGGGACTGGGCGCAAAGCGCGCAGTCCGCTGCGCCGCTGAAAGCGCTCAATCATTCGCCAATGGTGCCGCCAATGGACACGCAGGCTGGCACGGTGCCGGGCGGCTTCGAGAGCACAGCCATGGCGACGCTTGCGCCTGGCTTGAACGGGGCCGTGCCGCTCATGGTCTTCGCGGGTTCCATATCGAACCGGTGCGTTGCGTACTACGCAGCCTGCGAGTCCAATCGCTTCATCCATGCGTCCGTTCTGAACCTGCACGCGCCTTGATGCAGGGATCGCACGTCCAGAGAGGACTGCATCCATCTTTTTATACCGGAAACCATGGCTAACTATTCGCGCATCAGTGATGCATTGCTCAAATCGAGTCGATATCTCGCGGCCGGCGCCGCGCTGCTGGAAATCAGTACTCCGTCCTTCGCCGCCGTGCCGCGTGGGGTGCTGGAGCACGCGGCCGACTTGATCTCCTGGATCGTTCTCGCCGTCGTGCCGGTTGCCGGCATCTACGTTTTCTGGATGCTGCACGTTTTGCCGGAAAAGGTAGCCAGAAAGAAGCAGCATCCGCAGAAAGAGGCCATTCACGCCCTTTGCTTGTTGTCGCTGTTCTTCGGCGGGCTCCTATGGCCGCTGGCCTGGCTATGGGCGCACACCAAGCCGGTTTTCTATCGGGCGGCGTATGGCACTGACAAAGCGCCACCGGACGAAGACGAGCCCCAGGTCGCCAAACGCCGCACGGGCGCCGTAACGAACGCACTGGCTAATGAGAAGGATGGGGTTTAGATGGAAATCTTGATTCTGGGAATTTACGCATTCTGTGTATGGCTGGTCTTTTTCAAGTTCCAATGGCTGCCATGGAACACCATTTCCATGGTGGTCTCGTTCACAATTCCAATCGTTGCGCTTGCAACCATAGTCATGACGCTCAACGTGGTGGCGCCGTCCACTCACGAAGTCAGGGTCGTCGCCAAGGTGCTGCAAGTCGTGCCGCAGGTCAAGGGGCGCATCGTGGAGATTCCGGTTGAGGGCAATCGGCGCTACAGGAAAGGCGATGTCCTGCTGCGCATCGACCCGACGCCCTATGCGCT
This sequence comes from Paraburkholderia caffeinitolerans, assembly GCF_902859945.1. GTDB lineage: Bacteria > Pseudomonadota > Gammaproteobacteria > Burkholderiales > Burkholderiaceae > Paraburkholderia > Paraburkholderia caffeinitolerans. Next base: position 30,898 of record NZ_CADIKL010000034.1, read on the forward strand.
GGCGGTCGAGCAACTCGAAGCAAAGTTGCGCGCTGACGACGCAGCCGTTGCAGAGGCCGAGGCGTCGGCCCGTCAGTTGGCCGACTCCGTGCGCCGCGAAGCGGGCAAAGTCAGCACCGTGCAGGCGTCGCTGGCGCTGGCCCGGCAACGGTTGACGGAGCAGGACGCGCTGTTTGCAGCGGGGGCCGGGTCGAAGTTCGACCGCGACGATGCCATGGCGCGGCAGCGCGAGCTGGAAGGCCAGCTCGTGAGCGCCAAAGCAGAGGAAGACGCGGCGAAGGAGAAACTTTCCGCAAAAAGCCAGGGTGAGTTCGTTGCGATTGCGGCGGCACGCGCCCATCGGGCAGAAACCGCAAGCATGCTCGAAAACGCGAAGTGGCAGCTTGCGCAGACGGTCTACCGCGCACCGGCGGATGGCCAGGTCGTGAACCTGCAGGTTCGTGTCGGGACGATGCTGGTTCCGCTACCCCTTACACCCGCATTCAGCTTCGTCGAGGATGACCAGGAACTGGTCGCGTTCTATGACCAGAACGAGCTGTACAACGTGCGCGAGGGGGATCTCGCGGAGGTTTATCTGCCGACGAATCCCGGAGCGATTCTGGAGGCGAAAGTGGATTCGATTGTCTGGGCGCAGTCGCAAGGTCAATTCGCGCAAAGCGGCTTGTTGCCCAACACTGGCGCGGCAGCCGTGAGCGCGAATCGTTTCGCGGTCAAGCTGGCGCTGCGTGGCGAATCGAAAGGACGTGTGCTGCCGGTGGGAGCGGTCGGGGCGGGCGCGATATATACGGAGCACGTGGAGCCGATTCAGATCATTCGCATGGTGTTCCTGCGTGTCAGTTCCAAGTTGAACTACCTCGTTCTCAAGCTGCATTAAAGGACTCGTTGTGACGTATTCGATGCGAAAAAATGCGCTGTTCCTTCTGCTCGCGATTCAATTCGGATTACTGTCCGGATGCGCGCTCGAGAAACCACCTGCGGCCTCCGAGCTTGCCAGCCATGCAATTCCGGCGTCTGACGATCATCGGCAGTGGGTCAACGGCGCCGTAATGGGCGACCCCACCGACGGCTGGCTGGCCAGTTTCAACGATGCTCAACTGAACCGGCTGGTGCGCGAAGCAATGACCCATAACGGCGATCTTGCGCTAGCCGCCATTCGGGTCCAGCAGGCCGAGTCGCTAGTGGCTGAGCAGAGCAGCGGTCTCCTTCCCGCTGCGGGGGTGAAGGGGCGGGTGGGTGAATCCGAGTCGCAGTATCTTTCCGTTGGCGTGAGCTGGGAACTCGACCTCTGGGGGCGCATCCGTGCGCAGGCCCGGGCGGCGCGCTCCGAGCATGCTGCCTCGGAGGCCGATTATGTCTGGGCGCAGCGCGTGATCGCGGCCACGACGGCGAAGGCCTGGTTTGCGCTCATCAAGTGCACGCAACTCGAAAGCAAGCTGCAGCAGATCGTCGACGCGCAGGCGGAGATCGTGAAGATCGAAGATCACCGTGTGGCGATCGGCGCTGCGCCGCAAACGGAGGTTGAGGACGCGCGAAACAAGTTGAGGGTTCGTCAGGATGCCCTCATCCAGGCCACGCTCGCCAAAAACCGCGCCGCGCAGGCAATGGAATTGCTGCTGGGCCGCTATCCGGGCGGCGAAATTCAAGCGGAGCAGGACATGCCGACGTTGCCTGCGGCCCCGCCGGCGGGCTTGCCCGCAAGCCTCGTCGAGCGCAGGCCCGATATGGTCGCGGCTTCACAGCGTGTCGCGGCGGCGTTCGACCAGCGGCAATCGGCGCAGGCCGCGCGTCTGCCCGATATCTCGATCAATGCGGCGATTACGGGAATTCGCAGCAACGTGCTGACGCTCATGGACTCCAGCAGTCCGGTAAAGGGCGTGAGCGCCACGCTGCTGGCGCCCATCTTTACCGGCGGCAGGCTCAAGGCTCAGGCGGACTATTACACGCAGGCGCAAAAGGCGGCGATGGTCGCTTATGGCAATTGTGCGCTGGCAGCGCTAAGCGAAGTCGAAGCGGGTCTTCAGGCAGAAACGCGTTATGCCGCGCGCGTCACGCAGTTGCAGGCGCGCGTGGACGAGAGCCAGACGCTGCTGGGCAGGCAAGAGGCGCGCGCAACGATTGGGTCGGTCGATCGGCGCAGTGTGTTGGAAAACCGGCAAGCGTTGTTGCTGGCGCAGAAGGATCTCGTCGATGTACGCGGCGATCAACTTGATCAACGTGTCGATTTGCTGCTCGCACTGGGTGGCGACTGGCAGCGCTCGGGTGTTGCCGGCACGAATGCGGGTGACTTCGCGCTTGCGGATGCGCCGGCTTCTAACGTCGCGCATTGACGGAATGATGCGAATGGAGATGTTCAGCGCGGCGATTGCGGCCGTAATACTGGGGCTGTGCTTTACGTCCCAGGCGAAAGCACAGGAGTTTTCCCTGTTTGGCGGCGGTTCGCGCGCCAGCAACATCAATACCTATACGTGGGCCTTCAATTATCAGGAAGGTCTCGGCAAGGACTTCGCGGCGAGCTTCACATGGCTCAACGAAGGGCACATTCCGAATCATCACCGCGATGGCCAACTGGTCCAGCTCTGGGCGCGAATGCCGGTGGGCAGCCCGCAGTTCGTGGTGCAGGCCGGTATCGGACCGTATCGCTACTTCGATACGACCACCGCCGACCAGGGCGGCAGCTATTCGGACGTGCACGGCTGGGGCGTGGTGTACAGCCTGCGCGGGTCCTGGTACGCATCCAACCGGTGGGTTACGCAATTGCAACTGAACCGCGTGCACGTGCAGCGCGGCCCGGATTCCACTGGCGTGATGCTCGGTGTCGGTTACCAGCTTGATGCGCCCGATACGCCGGGGCCGCGCGACTGGGCGGCTGGCTCGGCGAAGAAAACGACCCATAACGAAGTCACCCTGTACCTTGGCAAGACCATCGTCAACTCCACGAGCTCGCCGGATGCCTTTGGCGGTGCCATTGAATATCGCCGGGGCCTCACGAAATATGTGGACTGGACGGTCGGCTATATGTACGAAGGCAGCAGCGCAATCGCCCGCCGCAATGGCGTTGCCAGCCAGCTTTGGCTCACACGCGCGTTCCTCAACGACGCGGTGACGCTTGGCGTAGGCGCCGGCGCGTACTACGCGATCAATGAAAACGAGAACAGCGCCTCGCCGGGGCCGGGCGCCGGTAAATTTTCGGGGCTCGTCACGATTGCCGGTTCGTACCGCTTCAGCACGAACTGGGATGCACGGCTCGAATGGAATCGCGTGGTGACGAGCTATAACCGCGACACCGACGTCATTTTGGCCGGTATTGGCTACCGATGGTGAGCAAAATCGCGGATGTGATGCGGGCCGCTGCATCGTTTCACCGCTGCTTGATCTTTTTCGACCGGTGCCTATTCTCATGAATGTATGCACGGTAATTTCCAGACGCGTGTTCGTGTCCTTCAGTGACGCAGGATAAAAGCAATCATCCTCACGCAGACTCAATGCAAATGGCTTTCGGGTGCGCTATCCGACCGGGTCGATGATAAATAGTAAGCAAACCTATATAAAAATCGATCGGAATTATTGACCTGCTTGCGCCGGCATCACGCCTGGATTTTCTTGAGGGATACGTTTATCGGCGAGCGAGGAACGACCCTACCCGTCCTCATTTGAGCGATCTTTGTGCATCCCGGTCGACGGCCGTGCGGCAGCCGGAAAACGAAGGCAAGGTAGTGAACCGTAACAGGAGGTTGCCATGGCCGGTTCAGGACGGCGCGGCGGTTCCCGTGGCAGAGACGAAGACCATGATCATGACGATCACGAGCCGGAAGGCCCCGATGAAAACGGTTCGTCCGGCGAGGGCGAGGAATACGACGATCCCGCGGAGCATCTCGAAATAGAACGACGCCGGTTCGCTGGCGGTCTGCCGCCGACGCCGGAGTTGTATGCGTTGGCGCGCGAACAATGGTACCGATTGCCCGGCGTCCTCGCGAGGCCCTCCATGGACCCAGTGATCGGAGCACCGGCTTCCGGTGACTCGCCGCCCACGGGTCAGGTCAATCCGGACGAGCAGGAGCCGAAACAATGAGCCTGAACGGAACAGTGTGGGCGCCGATCGGGCCCAGCCCTATCAACCAGGGGGCGATCACCTCGAACGGCCAGGTCACGGCGATCGCGGTTCATCCGACCAACTCCAACATCGTCTACATCGGCACGGCCTGGGGCGGTGTGTGGATGCGCAACGGAGGCGCACCCTGGACTCCCATTTTCGACCGGGCGCCGGCGCTGGGCGTTGGCGAGCCGGCTGGGATCGCGATCGACCCGGTCGACCCCAACATCGTCTATGTGGGGACCAGCAGCCGGGACGGCTCGCAGTTCTCGGGAGAGGCGACGCAGCCGCCGGCCGGGCTGTTCAAATCGACCGATGGCGGTGGCAGTTGGGTCCGGCTCGGTTCCGGGTATCCGTCGAGCGCGCCGAGCAATGCGAGTCAATTCTTCAACCAGATCATCAACATCGTCATCGTCGATCCGGCGAACCATCTGGTCGTGTACCTCGCGACCAACTTTGGCATGTTCGTTTCCGGCGATGGCGGGCTGAACTGGACGCAGGGAGCGTTGCCGTTCGGCGACGTCCGCTCGCTGGTGCTCGACCCGACATCGCCGGCCGGCGCTCGCATCCTTTATGCGGGCGTGACCAGTGCCGGCATTTTTCAATCGAAAGATGGCGGTCAGACGTGGGCGCTGATCCTGAGCGGCGCCACCCCGGTGGTCGCGAACGAGCTTTGCCCCACGCCGCCATGCGTCCCGGGCCGCAGCGTCGGGAAGTTCATCGTTGCGCTGGCGCCGCCACTCTCTCCGCCCGTCGCGAGTGGCATCCAGGTGCTCTACGCCACGATGGTGGGACGGCCGGTGAATCGGCCGCCGCTGCCCACCGATGCGCCCGATCCCGTGGGTGTGTTCAGGAGTACGGATCAAGGTCTGACGTGGACCCTGCAGACGCCGCCCGGTTCGGGCAAACCGCCCGGCTTCGGCATGCCGCTCAACACACAGGGCGGGTACAGCTTCCATATGGCCGTCGATCCCGCTTCGCCTGGGGATGGCAGCCACGACATCCTCTATTTCGGCACGGTCGGTCAGGCGCGCTCGACGGATTCGGGCCAGACATTCACGCCGCTGACGGGACTGCACGCCGATACGCATGCGTGGACGTTCGTGCCGCAGTCGGGTCCGCTTTCGACCGTCTATTGCGGCAATGACGGCGGGGTCTTCCGCAGCACCGGCGGCAGCACCGCTTTTACCTCCCTCAACGGGGATGGCTTGCAGACCGCGCTGTTCTACAACCTCGACGTCAAGCGGGATCCGGGGGCGAGCGTGACCTTGGGCGCGCTGCAGGACAACGGCATCGTCACCAACGCAACCCCCGCCGTGTTCCCGGCCTGGACCGATGGCGTAGGCGGCGATGGTTTCGACGTCGCGCACGACGGACAGAACGCGACGAAGGTCTACGGCAGGAGCAACGCCAACATCTTCCGTTCGACGAACAACGGGGACAGCTACAGCAGCATTTCGCCGCCGTGGTCGGCTGCGGAATCGAACGTCTATCTGTCGGCCGTCGCGGTCGACCCGAGCACTGCTGGCACCGTCTATGCGGGCAGCAACGCAAACCTCTGGCAAAGCACCGACAGCGGAGCGACTTGGCCCAAGAAGGTGCCGATACCAGGGACTGCGAACGAGGTCGATGTTGCGCCGACCAACAACAACAACGTGGTAGTGGCCGTCGGCGGCCGGGTTCTGGTGTCGACGAATGCTAATGGCGCGTACACGCTGACCAATCTCACACGCGACTTGCCTGGGCGGTTCGTCGCGCGCGTGGCGTTCGATCCCAACGACCCGGCGACTATCTATGCCGTGCTAGGCGGGTTCAGTGGCTTTGCGGGCGGCCACGTGTTCCGGACCACGATTGCGGATACGACGTGGACCGATATCTCCCCGCCGCTCGATCTGCCGTTCAATGCCATCGCGCTCGACGGAAGCACCACGCCTACGACGATCTACACTGGCACGGATTTTGGCGTGCTCCGGTCGGTCGATGGCGGCGCCAACTGGGGCGTGCTCGACGATCTGCACTTTCCGCGCGCGCCGGTGTTCGAACTGGTTTTCCACGCGGGCGAACTGCGGGCGGCGACGTTCGGGCGCGGCGTGTTCTCCTTCCTCAAGCCGGCGGGGCCGGTGATTGCGGTCAATCTTTCCGGCAACCTCGCCTTCGGCACGGTTTGCCGGGGATCGACGCAATACCAGACGATCACGGTCTACAACGTGGGCGTGAAGGATCTCGTCATCACGAGCGTGCAACGGCTCATGGGCTCGACCGATTTCACGGTGCTCGCGAATCCGGGGACGCCGCTCAGCCTCGCGCCCGGCGAGGAAATCGCATTCACGGTGGCGTTTACGCCAACCGGGGCGCCTGGCTTCGAGGCCGCGACGATCCGGATCATCACGAACGATCCGAATGCGCCGGCGGTGGATATGCTGGCGACGGCGCTCATCGGCAGCGGCCGGGTAGCGACGGCAATCGCTCAGGCGGGCAGCTTCGGAAGCGTCTGCCTCGGCTCGAAGGCCGATCAGCTACTGACGATCAACAATCGCGGGACGTGTCCGTTGTCGATTTTCGATATCGTCGGATCGCCGGACTTCCTTGCGCCGAGTGTGCTGGCTTATCCGTTGCGGGTCGGCGCCGGCGAGTCGATCGATGTGATTGCGCGATTCGAGCCGACCGGGTTCTTTGGCGCGAAAGCCGGAACGATCACGATCGTCAGCGACGACCCGGCCGGGCCGCACGTCGTCCCGGTCTCGGGGTTCGTGCCGGCGCCAAAGGCGAACCTGATGATCGCCAACACAGGCAGCTTCGGCGAGGTCTGCATCGGCTCGTTTGCAGACGAGGCACTGATTGTCACCAACAGTGGCAAGTGCACGCTGCTCGTGACCGGCATCTTGTCGTCGTCGAGCGAGTTTCAGGTGCCGGAGGTGCTGTCGTATCCGATCGCGATCGGGCCCGGCGACGCACTGCCGGTCCCGATCCGGTTCAAGCCGCTCAGCTTCGGCGGGACGACTGCGACGATCACGGTGACGAGCGATGATCCGGCGAGCCCGATCAGCATCGCCGTTTCCGGTGAGGTGCCTTCGGGCAAGTTGACGGTTGCCGGATCGACGTCGTTCGGCGGCGTGAGCGTCGGGTGCTGCGCGGACCGCACCGTATCGATCTGCAATACCGGTCATTGCGCGTTGAACGTGACCAGCGTGCATTTCCGGCGCAGGAGCCGGCGCTGGAAACTGCTCAACAATCCGTTCCCGGCAGCACTGCATCCGGGTTCGTGTCTTCCGGTCGTCATTCAGTATCGCGCCGGCGAGAAATGCCCGCGTCCCTGCGAACTGGTAATCGAAAGCAACGATCCGGCGATGCCCGTGAAATATGTCGAGGTACTGGCTCACACGCTCTGGGAGGAATGCGATAAGGATTGCCGCGATCGCGCTTCGGACGACGACGAGTGCCACCGCGATCGTTGTTGCGGGAAATGCTCGCCTTGCCCGCAGGGCTACCCGTGCTGCGACGACGATGATGACGATGACGACAACGAGGGCGATGGGTGCCGATAAAACTTCTTTTAGGAGATCAAAATGAGAGACGGCATCAGACGCTTGTTCTGGGTCGAGGTCGGCCTGGCCACGATCACGGGACTGTTGGCCATCGTCACGGCGATCGTTCCTGACTGGATCGAGTTCGTGTCGGGCTGGGATCCGGACCGGGGCGACGGGTCGGTGGAGTGGTTGGTCGTCGCCGGGCTAGGTCTCGTCACCATCGTGCTGAGCGTGGCGGCAATGAAAACATGGCGGCGCGCAGCCGCCATGGTCAGCATCGATCACCTCGAGAGACGCTAAGCGGACGAACATCAGTTAGCCACGCGGGGTTTCACAAACACTCGCGGCCCTTGAGCATGCTGATGCTGTCGATGACGAAGCGCGACGATCATCTGACCTTCGATTTCACCGGTATGGCTCCGCAGGCGGGCGTCATCAACTGCACCTATGCGGGCTCGCGCGGCAGCGTGATGCTCGCGCTGCTGCCGACGCTTCATGGTAGCGAACTAGGCAAAACACGCCGGGTTGTGGAGCGGACCATCTCGTGGCTTCACAATTCCGCCGACTGGGCATCCGCTTCGAACAGCTCGCTTGCATCCACGAGGCTTTCCTCAGAATCGCCTGCTGCATCATATGCTGGCGACACCTGCAAAAGTCATTCTGTTAACACCTCTTAGCGGAAACCGACATTTCCATTTGGGATCTACGAACGTGCGTGTCGATCCCTCGTATTATGTCGATGCGGAGATCGTGTTCCGCGAGCAATTCTGCCCCAGCTGCTGGACGACGGTTCATTCCGGGCTGGTGCCGAAAGATCATGTTGACGTAATCAGCGGGATGCAGAAGATTGATGCTTCGGGCGCCATCCCGGCGTGAGTGAAGCATGGCGCCGCCGGCGCATTGCGATCGTGCGGCGCCATTATTAACCGAGGTCGAAGTCGATGAAACTCAAAGACAAGGTTGCAATTATTACGGGGGCTGCCGCCGGTATCGGATTGGCGACGGCGAAAAAATTCGCGAGCGAAGGCGCGATCGTGGCTCTATGCGATCGTTCAGGAGATGCGGCGGAACGCGAGGCGCGAAGCTTGAGCAAGAGCGGCTATTCGGCGGTTGCCCGTGCGGTGGATGTGACCGACCGCGCCGGCATCGACGCGCTGGTCGAGGACATGAAGCGCCGCTTCGGCCAAATCGATATTCTCGTGAACAACGCTGGCATCACGCAGGACGCGCGGCTCGTGAACATGAGCGAAGCGCAATTCGACAATGTCATCGACGTCAATCTGAAGGGCGTATTCAATTGCACGCAGGCCGTTGTCGACACGATGATCGGGCAGCAGCGCGGGGTGATACTCAATGCATCGAGTGTCGTCGGCATTTACGGAAACTTCGGCCAGACGAATTATGCGGCCAGCAAATTCGGCGTGATCGGCTTCACGAAGACGTGGGCGAGGGAGCTGGGCCCGAAGGGCATTCGCGTCAATGCGGTGTGTCCGGGTTTCATCGCGACGGACATTCTCAGCACGATGCCCGACAAGGTGATCGAAGGCTTCAGGAATGCGTGCTGGCAACGGCGTCTCGGCTCACCCGACGAGATCGCGAATGTCTACGCATTCCTCGCGTCCGACGACGCCAGTTTCGTCAACGGCACGGCCATCGAGGTCTCGGGAGGGCTTTCGGTTTAGGTGTGACGGCACACAAATGTGCGCCGCAGCCTACGCGTCGATCAGCTCGTCGAGCCGGAAGCGCGCAATCCGGTAGATCTGATCGAGACTCGCGCGCAATTCGTCGGGGCGGTTGTGGTTCAGGCGCGCCTCGAAGTTCGCGATGATGCCGTGACGGTCGTAGCCGCGTACCGCGAGAATGAACGGGAATCCAAACTTCTCGCGATACGCGGTGTTCAGATATTGCAGCCGCTCGAACTCTTGCTGCGTGCATTGATCGAGGCCCGCGCCGCTTTGCTCGCGGGTCGATTCGGCGGTCAGCTCGCCACGCACCGCAGCTTTGCCCGCCAGTTCCGGGTGGGCCATGATAAGCGCTACCTGCCGCGCGATGCCTTCCGTTTCCACGGTGCCCGACATGGTCCGATGCAGCGCATCGATGCTCGCGAAAGGCCGCTGCTTTGCGGCGATTTCCGCGACCCATGGCGAGTGCTCGAAAACGCCCGCTAACGCCGCAACGAACGCGGCGTCGTTCATCGAATTCAGTTGTTCCAACGTATAGTGCTTCATGATTGTGCCTCGCTATTTCGACGCGCCGCGCTCGAACCATGCAGTGAGTGTCGCGCGCCCATCGCCGGTCAGTAGGTCGGTTAGTCGCTCATTTTCATGGCGTTGCCTCTTGCGCGTCCATCAGAGGCTCGTGTTCGATCGACGGCAAGGTCAACCACCATTCTTCCTGGAACGCTTCCTTGAGAAAGTGAATCAACTCGGCCACCTTGGCTGGAATCAGCTTCGGCGACGGGTACACCACGTGAATCTCCTGATCGGGCAGCACGTGATCGGCCATGATCTGCCGCAGGGCGCCGGCGCGAATGGATTCGCTTGCCGCGTAATACGGGACGGCCGTAATGCCCATGTGGTTGCGGGCCGCGGTGATCAGCGAGGTCAGGTTGTTGGAACGCAGCCGCCCGTTCAGGTACACCGACACACGCTCGCCCGACGGGGTACGCATACGCCAATAATCGCTTTCCTGAACACTGCTATAAATCAGGCACTCGTGGTTCGTCAGCTCGGTATGTACCCTGGGTTCGCCATGCTGTTCGAGATAGACGGGCGACGCTACCATGATCCAGGGATTCAGCCCCAGGTAGCGGCCGCCGAGCGATGAATCGGCGAGCGAGCCCAGGCGTATTGCAGCGTCCAGCCCGAGCGCGATGAGGTCGACGTAGCGGTCGTCATGCGTCACATCTATGCGCAGGTGCGGATGCGCATGCATGAAGCGGATCAGCAGCGGCGAAATGATCTGCCGCCCGAAGGTGAGAGAGGTGCCCACGCGCAACAGGCCATCGATATGCGTGTTGTTATCGGATGCAACGCGCTGCGCTTCTTCGTAGTTGCGGACCACGTCTTTGCATTTTTCGTAGTACCGCGCGCCGATTTCGGTCAGACTGATCGAACGCGAGTTGCGGTTGAGCAGCCGTGCGTTAAGCTGGCGCTCGATCGAGTTGATGTACTTGGTCACGGTGGGCTGGGTCAGATTCAGCTCCCGTGCAGCCTTGGAGAAGTTTCCGAGTTCGACTACGCGCGTAAAGACCTGCAATTCCGTGAGTCGATCCATGTGCACCCTCGATTATGGTGCGCTCAATATAGGCTAACTTTCCGCGTGATTGGTGAGCCGATTCCTATTCATTCCATAACAGAATATGTGGTATGCCGTTTCATCCCGTTGTACTGTAAATTTGGTCTGCCTAGCATCCGTAAAGGCCTTGGTGTTCGCGGTCTGCCTATAACAGGAAACAGGAGGGGACATGGAAAATTCAGTGCATCCGGTCGACGAAGTACTGCCATTCGGGCAAATGTTGACCGTCGGGATTCAGCACGTACTGGTGATGTATGCAGGAGCGATCGCCGTGCCGTTGATCATCGGCGCGGCGCTCAAGTTGCCGAAGGATCAGGTCGCGTTCCTGATCAGTTCCGATTTGTTCGCGTGCGGGATCGTTACGATGATCCAGTGCATCGGCGTCTGGAAATTCGGTATCCGCTTACCGGTCATCATGGGGGTCAGCTTCGCGCCGGTCGGGCCGATGGTGGGAATGATAGGCTCGGGCATGGGCCTAACGGGTATCTATGGCGCAACCATAGCGGCAGGTATTTTCGGCATCATCGTTGCGCCATTCTTCGGCAAGCTGATGCGCTTTTTCCCGCCCATCGTCACCGGCACAATTATTTTGACGATCGGCGTCACGCTGTTTCCGGTCGCGATTACCTGGGCGGGCGGCGGGCATGGCTCACCCGGTTTCGGCGATCCGCTCAATCTCGCGATCGCGTCGATCGTGCTGGTCACGATTCTTCTGATCAATAAGTATGTCAAAGGGTTCTTTGCAAACATCTCGGTGCTGCTCGGCATGATCGTGGGGTTTGTACTGATGCTGGCGTTCGGGCTCGTGAACTTCTCCGGAGTCGGGCAGGCGGCCTGGTTCGCGCCGGTCTATCCGTTCGCCTTCGGTATGCCGACCTTCGATTTCGCGGCGATTGCGTCGCTGTGCCTCGTGATGATCGTCGTGATGGTGGAATCGCTCGGCATGTTCCTCGCGCTCGGCGAACTCACGCAGCGTCCGGTCAACCACATCGATGCGGCGCGCGGGCTGCGCACGGACGGGCTCGGCACGCTGATCGGCGGCATCTTCAATACGTTCCCGCACTCGTCGTTCTCACAGAACATCGGCCTCGTGGGGATTACCGGCGTGCGCAGCCGCTGGGTGGTCGTCGTGTCTGGCGCCTTGCTGACGTCGCTGGGTCTGTTGCCCAAGCTGTCGAACCTGATTGCGTCGATTCCGGTGGTGGTGCTGGGCGGTGCGGGCATCGCGATGTTCGGGATGGTGGCCGCCACCGGCATCAAGATCCTCAGCCACGTCGACTACGGCAAGAAGAACAACCTGCTCATCATCGCGATTAGCTTGGGCGTGGGCGTCATTCCGCTGGTTTCCCCGACCTTCTTCCACAAGTTGCCGGCCTGGACCGGTGCGCTCACGCACAGCGGCATTACGCTCTCCGCGATCGCTGCGATCGTGCTGAACGCGATGTTCAATCGCGCCGAGACGGTCGAGGAAGTCGAGCAGGAACTGGCGGGTGACTTCCGCAACACCCCGCACTAACACGCGGATCACGGCCGCACGGCTTTTGCATGTATAACGGCCGCGCCGCGGGATTAACCGCGGCGCGGCCGTTTTACGGAACAGGCCTTGAACCGAAAGCGTTCACGCGCCGCGCTGTGCCGCGCGGCGCACCACGCACTGCCGTCAATGCGGCACGTCCACCATACCCTCATTCACCCGAATCGCATTGCTGCCCGGATTCGCAACGATGGCTGGCAGATTGCTCACGGTCAGCGCCGGCGCGGCACCTGGATTGCCGCCGCGCGGAGTCGCGCGGACGACCTGCGAAGGCGGCAGCGGCGTGCCGTTCTTCAGGTGATTCCACATCAGATTGAGCGCCTCGATGTTGTAGTAGTGCACCGGAACGAAATGGTTGTCGAAACCCGGCACGCCCAGAAACGCATCGAAGTGCTGCCCGTTCATCACCTCGTAAAGCGACAACTGGCTGCGCGAGCCTTCGCGTACGCTGTTGGCCGCGAGATACGCGCGCGAAGCATGATTGATCGGCACCAGTGCATCGCTGCGGCCTTGCACGATGATTGCGGGCTTGCCGTGCAGATTCGCATTCACGCTGATCGCCTGCACGCTCTGGCGCATGCGTGGATTGCCGTTCGTCCACAGCGCGCGCATGCATACCGCGCCCGCGAAACTGGCATCGGGCGTCGCGAGCCGATGATCGGCTCCGCTTGACGGCGTGACGTTGTAGACGAGGTTGACACCATTGGTGGGCGGCACGCCGTTACCCAGCCCGAACACGGTTGGCATGGGCGAGACCGCGGGCGGCACGCCCGCTGCGCCCGTCGATGCATTGGTCGTGCCGAAGCTGAAGCCGCAAAGGTTGTCGGTCACGCTCGAGCGCGTGTACGCGTTGGCGTAAGTCACCGCAACGGCCGGCACGGCCTGCGAGTCCCACATGGGCGCGTGCAGCAGATCGGAGTCGGCTTCGTAGCCAGCTGCGTGCAAGCGTGCCAGCGCGTCGTTCGCCTGCGTTTGCGTGTCGCTGCCGTGCACGTAGCCCGCCGACGCCAGCGAGGCGCAGCGCGCCTGGCGAATGGCCGTTGTCGTGGCGATGGGTAGCGCCGTGAGATAGGGCGCGCCAGCGGCGGTATCCGCGAGCGCGGCGCACGGTTGTAGCAGGTTCGCCAGCGTCATGTAGTCGGCGAGCGGCTTGCCCGCCGAGGCGATACGCTGCCCGCCCTCCCGGACCTGGGCGCTGCCGGGCATGCGCACGTTGATCTGCGGTTCGCCCACCACCACGGCCGTGATCCATTTCCCCGGGTCCTGCTCGGCCGCCGCGAGCGACGCGCCGCCACCGTTGCTCACCGAAGCCGCAATCGTTGTGATGTCGCCGGGCGCGTAGCGCACGCCGTGATTCGACGCTGCATTCGATACCGCATTTGACACCGTATTTGAAACATCAACGCGCGGCGCGAATTGCTGGTTCAACACCCAGTATGCAAACTGCACAGCCTCGAGCGTGTCCTTGCCCCAGTCCGCTTCCGGGTTCTGTTGCGAATGCGCGTGCTTGAATGCGTAGCGATTCGGGTATTGCTGGTTGTACGCAGCAAGCGCACCGGCGGGCACGTTCGCGGTGAAGAGGCTGTTGCGCCCGGCCGTGGCGGCAGCGGCGGTGAGGCCGTCGATCAGCGTGACTACGCCGGTCATCAGTTCGTGCGCGCCGTTGCCCGAGCCCTTGTCCGTATAGGCTACCGCGCAGTTGCGCTTGAGCGCCCACTCGCCGGCCGCCGAGATCGCGCCATACACGCCGCGCGAGCCCGACGAGGTTGCCGTCACGATGCAGGGGTTCGCCGGGTCGAAGCTCGCTGGCACCTGAACGAGGAGGCTGACGTTCTGCCGGCCGGAGCCGTCATCGGCATACGCAAGATATTCGGTGCCGGCAATTTTCCCTTCGCCCAATGTGTCGTTGCCGTACACGTCCACGTTGGGCCCCCAGAAGCGCCCATAGCCGCCGTTTGCGCTCATGTCGACGAGCGCGCGATAGTTCGACCAGATGGCAAGCCTGCGCAACTCGGCTGCGGTGGGCGCGGCCGGGTTCGCAATCGCCGGCGCGGCACCCGCCAGCCCGGTTTTGCCGAGACCGGCAGTGAGCAGATCGTCGCTCACGCCGTCGTAACTCGTCGTGCTCAGGCTGCCCGCAACCACGAATGCCGGCAGCCGGTTCAGCGCTGCGTGGCCGCTGTTGCCGCTGTTGCTATTGCCGCCTTGATTGTCTGCATGCGCGCCGGGCACGAGCGCCGCGCCGGTTAGCGCCAAGGCCGCGCCGAGCAGCGCGAATTTATGTCGGACTGCAAACGGGGTTTCTCTCATCGATGTCTCCATGATTGTTGTTCGGACAACGTGTACTGCTTCGGGAAGACCGTTCTGATGCGCCGCGGCCGCAGCCGCGGCATCACCGGAGCTTAGGACAAGCGGGTTGCGGATTCCAGTAAAGATTGCGCGCGGGCTTCACTGCGCAATCCAGCCTCCGTCGACCTTGATCTCCGATCCGCGTATTTCGCTTGCGGATTCGGAGCAGAGAAATGCCGCCACGCCGCCAATCTGTTCGACGGTGGCAAAGCGTGCCGACGGTTGCTTTTCGGCGAGCAGTTTCAGGGTGGCATCTTCGGGGGAGATGGCCTCGCGGCGGGCCAGGCAATGTGCGCGAACTGCGCAATACGCTCGAGCGCGCTGTGCTGCTGTTGGAGAACGAGCGGATCGATGCGCGTTCGCGGGCGCGCTTCATCGGTGAAGGGCGCGGCCAGATCAAGGCTGAAGACGATGCGCACGGCGAGCCGATTGCCGCCGCGCCGGATCGCGCCAATGCGCAGCAGTACGACGAGGTGATGCAGGATTTCGCGCGCCGCTTTCTGGCCGATGCGCTACGCGCAGCGAACGGCCACGTGGCGAATGCAGCCGCGCGCATCGGTATGGCGCGCGCGACGCTATACCGGCGGATCGTCGCGCTGGGTATCGGTGTTTGAACCGCGCGTGCGTGAGCGCGTGCGAGAAATCACGCCGCCTTCTGCCCGATCTCGTGATTCGCGAGCACCTCTAGCGCACGCACCATCGCCGAGTGGTCCCACGCCTTGCCGCCGTGCGCGACGCACGCATTGAATAGCGCCTGGCAGGTGGCGGTATTCGGCAGCGACACACCAAGCGCCTGCGCCGTCGACAGCGCAAGATTCAAATCCTTCTGGTGCAGTTCGATGCGGAAGCCCGGGTCGAAGGCGCGCTTCGTCATGCGCTCGCCGTGCACTTCGAGAATGCGCGAAGACGCGAAGCCGCCCATCAGCGCCTCGCGCACGCGCGCCGGATCGACGCCGGCCTTCGAGGCGAGCAGCAGCGCTTCGCCCACCGCCTCGATGGTCGCCGCAACGATCACCTGGTTCGCGACCTTGCACACCTGGCCCGCGCCCACCGCGCCGATCAGCGTGACGTTCTTGCCCATCATGCCGAACAGCGGCTTCACGGCATCGAACGTCGATGGCTCGCCGCCCACCATGATGGTCAGCGAGCCGGCTTGCGCGCCCACCTCGCCGCCCGAGACCGGGGCGTCGAGGTAGTCGGCGCCGTGCTCGCGCACCCGCGCCGCGAAATCGCGCGTCGCCATTGGCGAGATCGAACTCATGTCGACGACGATCTGGCCCGCGCGCAGTCCGCTCGCGAGCCCGTGTTCGCCGAACAGCACGCGCTCGACGTCGGGCGTGTCCGGCACCATCACGAAGATCACGTCCGCGTGGGCGGCCACCGCGGTCGGGCTGTCGCACGCCACCGCGCCGGCCTGGATCAGCTCGTCGGGCACGCCGCTGCGCGTGAACGCGGCAAGCGCAACGCCGTTTTTCAGAAGGTTGGCGGCCATGGGCTTGCCCATGATGCCGAGTCCAATAAAGCCTGCTTTCATTGAATGCTCCGGATAAGTGCGGGCGGCGCTCAAGCCTCGCCGGCCCGCTTCTGCATGAAATGTTGCTGGGCCGCTTGCGCAGCGCCCTTGAGCAGCCCGAGATCCGCGCACACCGCGACCACGCGCGAGCCCATCGACAGATAACGCTCCGCATCGGCCTGCACGGTCGCGAGCGTGCCGCTCGCTTTGCCGGCTGCCTGCGCGCGCTCGAATACATGTGCGATGGCCTGTTGCACTTCGGGGTGGTTCGCGTTGCCGAGGTGGCCGTACGAGGCCGCGAGATCCGACGGGCCGATGAAGACCGCGTCGATGCCCTCCACCGCGAGAATGCTGTCGATTGACTCGACCGCCTTGCAGCTTTCGATCTGTGCAATCACGCAGACGTTTTCGTTTGCGAGTGCGAAGTAATCGGCGATCGTGCCGTAGCGGTTGCCGCGATGACCGACCGACACGCCGCGGATGCCCTGCGGCGGATAGCGCGTGGAGGCGACGGCGCGGGCGGCGTCGTCGGCGCTGTCGACGAACGGCACGAGGAAGTTCGAGAAGCCGCTGTCGAGAAAGCGCTTGACGACGACGCTGTCGTTGGCCGGCGGCCGCACGACCGGCGCGCTGCCGCTGTCCTTGAGCGCCATCAGTTGGGGGATCAGCGTGAGCACGTCGTTGGGCGCGTGCTCGGCGTCCAGCAGGATCCAGTCGAAGCCGACCGTGCCCAGCAGTTCGGTGACGATCGGGCTGCCCAGCGACGCCCAGCAGCCGATCTGGGTTTCTCCGCCGCGCACCGCCTGGCGGAAGCGGTTGGGCAGGGACTGGTAAGGCGTGACGGTGGACATCGGGTGTCTCCTCAATGGCGATGGATCTGGAAAATCGGCGACGACGACGGCAAACCTGCTGAAAAAGCGCAGTCTATTGTGAGGTTATAAGTCATCGTATGTCTAGTGGCAGATTAACATCGATGCCTGTCCTTGTAACGGGTGTGTAAACCCGGAATCCCCAGTCCGATGGGCGCTCCCGGTTGCGTACAAGTCTTTTTATGTTGTAGGATGACGTATATCTAAAGACGCCATTCAAGGAAAGCTCAAATGCCTATTACCGGAGAGATGCTGGTCGGCCGCCAAGCCGTGCGCGGCGAAGAAAAAGCGCGGCGCGCCTTCAATCCCGCGACGGGGTCGGAGATTGCCGAACCGGTGTTCGGCAGCGGCACCGTGGCCAATGTCGACGAGGCGTGCGAGCTGGCGCGCGCAGCCTTCGACCCCTATCGCCAACTGCCGCTCGCGGTGCGCGCGGAGTTCCTCGAGCGCATCGCCGACGGCATCACCGCGCTCGGCGACGAACTGATCGAGCGCGCCCAGGCCGAATCGGGCTTGCCGAAGGCGCGTCTGGAAGGCGAGCGCGGCCGCACCACCGGCCAGCTCAAGCTGTTCGCGCAGGTCGTGCGCGCGGGCCAGTGGCTCGGCGCCACGCTCGACTCGCCGCTGCCTGAGCGCAAGCCGCTGCCGCGTTCGGACCTGCGCATGCAGAAGATCGCGCTCGGCCCGGTCGCCGTGTTCGGCGCGAGCAATTTCCCGCTCGCGTTCTCGGTGGCGGGTGGCGATACCGCCGCGGCGCTCGCGGCCGGCTGCCCGGTCGTCGTGAAGGCGCATCGCGCACACCTCGGCACCTCGGAGCTGGTCGGCCGCGTGATCCAGCGCGTCGCACAGGAAATGGATCTGCCCGAAGGCGTGTTCTCGATGATTGTCGGCGCGGGCAACTCGGTGGGCGAGGCGCTGGTTGCGCACCCGGCCATCAAGGCGGTCGGCTTCACCGGCTCGCGCGCGGGCGGCACCTCGCTCATGCGCGTGGCGGCGGCGCGGCCGGAGCCGATTCCGGTCTACGCCGAAATGAGCAGCATCAACCCGGTGTTCCTGATGCCGAGCGCGCTTGCGGCGCGCGGCGAGAGCATCGCGCGCGGATTCGTCGACTCGCTCGTGCTCGGCGCGGGCCAGTTCTGCACCAACCCGGGTCTCGCGATCGCGATCGAAAGCGAGGCGCTGGAGCGCTTCGTCGCCGCGGCTTCCGAGGCGCTGGTCGCGAAGCCGGCGCAAACCATGCTGACCTCGGGCATTCATGCCGCGTATGAGGAGGGCGAGAACCAGCTTGCCGCGACGCAGGGCGTCGAAGTGGTGGCGCGTGGCGTGGCCGCGACCGGTCCGACCCAGGCGCGCGCGGCGCTGTTTGTGACCGATGCGCAGACGTTCCTCTCGACTCCGGCGCTTGAAGACGAAGTGTTCGGCCCGGTGTCGACACTGATCCGTTGCAAGGACGAGCAGGAACTGCTGAAGGTGGCCGAGCACTTTGCCGGCCAGTTGACGGCGACGCTGCAGATGGACAGCGCCGATGTGGCGGCCGCGAAGAAGCTGGTGACGATTCTCGAGCGCAAGGCGGGGCGGATTCTGGTCAATGGTTTCCCGACCGGCGTTGAGGTGTGCCACGCGATGGTCCACGGTGGGCCGTTTCCGGCGACCTCGGATGCTCGCGCGACTTCTGTTGGCACGACGTCGATTGACCGCTTCCTGCGTCCCGTGTGCTACCAGGATTTCCCGGCCGAACTGCTGCCGCAGGCGCTGGCTGACTACAATCCGCTCGATCTGTGGCGTCGTCGTGATGGGGAGATCGTGCGCGGTTAAATTAACGGCGCGATGGTTCAAAAAAATGGCCGGGGATTCAAAATCCCCGGCCATTTTTTATTGCAAGCACAACATGTTAGCGGCCCTGATCTTGCCTCGACCCGAGCAAACGACGCGGGAAAATTGTTGTCCGTCAACGGCAGCCCGCTTGCATCATTCGTGAATTAGTTCGTCAAGCAGAATATCTGGATTCCATTCTGATTGAAGGGTTTGTTCGAGCATGACCGACTCTTTCACGAATCCAGACGCGGCGTCACCCACTCCAACCGCTGCGCCAGCCACCGAACCGCCGCGCATCGTGGTTGGCCAGGGGCAGGGGCCTTTGGTCTTCGATTTAACTAGCGAACTGATCTGCGTAAAGCAGCAGCCATTGCCCGGCGTCGTCATTTTCGTGCATGGCGTCAACTCCGAAGGCGAGTGGTACGAATCCGCCGAGGAAGGGCTGTGCAAAGGTCTGAACCGGCGGCTCGCGCGTCTGGACGACCAGATGGCGCACAAGGGCGTGGTTGGCGGGCAGATGTCGCCGGCCCAGTACACCGGGAGCCTGACGCCCGATGGGTTTCTGAACCCGAACCTGCTTGTCGACAACTACATCAAACCCGACCCGTCGTTCTCGCCCGTGATTCATTTCCGCTGGGGCTACAAGGCGAACAAAGATGAACTGAAGGCGTACGGCGACAAGATCTTCCTGAACGAACAGGGCTACTGGGGCGGCGGCCCGTTTGCCAATGGCTGCTCGAGCCTGCCGGACCTGTGGCAGGAGGGCATCGACGACCGCATCTTCGGCTTCATCACCGTCCAGGGACTCAACCCGACGCAGCGCCCGCTGTACCGGACGCCGCCACGCGCCTACGGCGTGCTGGCCGCGCTGCGGCTGGCGAAACTGGTCCAGTCGATCCGGCAGAAACAGGCCAATGTGCCGATCACGATCGTCTGCCACAGCCAGGGGAACATGGTGGGCCTCGCGGCCGCTTTCTTTGGCGACCAGTTGCCGGAAGTCACTGACCCCTGGGGCAACATCGGGCGCTGCGTGGCCGATGCCTACGTGCTCGCGAACCCGCCGTACAGCGTCGCGAACACGGGCACGGTGATGGAGAACTGGTCGCAGCGCCGGATTCGCGATGCGGGCGACAAGCGGGGGCGCGAGACCTATGAGGCGCGTACGAAGACGCTACGGGAATTCTTCGACATCATTCGTGCGCAACAGCCGTTCGAAATGCCCGTCGACAAGGTCGATGAAGACATGGCGAACGAACGCATATCGCTGACCAGCGGGAAGCGCTACAAGGCGGCGGAAGACCGCGCGGCCCATGGCGTGAACAACAGCACTTACGGCCGCGTCACGCTGTACTGCTGTCCGCATGACCAGGTGATCTCGGCCACGACCGTGCAGGGCATCGGCTGGCGCGGACTGGCGGGCCACGAACTTGCCGACACGGGGGCGCACGGCGTGCTGACACAGCGCGTGTTCGCGACGCACTTTCCGGTGGGGCTGTACAGCCTGAAGAATGCACCGCTCGAATATCGCTACTGGGAAGACGACTGGCGGCACGGTAAAGGAAAGACCAGCGGCTTCTGGTATCCGCCGTCGCCGCCCGCGATATACGGATTGACGGATGCGTGGAGCGGCAATGAGAACCCCGTCGGATGGTTTGCCACGACCGTAACGGCGCCGGTACTGTCCATCGTGACGCTGGTGACATCGTCGCTCGATGCGATGCGCGTGAATGCGGACCCGCCGACTGGCTGGAAAGTCGTGGCCGATGCGCCGAAGCTCGATGAACCGTTCACGCCGAAAGCGCGGCGATACGGTAAGGATGTCGAAATTGATGATGGCCCGAATGCGCACAGCGACTTCAACGAGAGCCACGACCCGCCTTCGGCAGCACGTGACGCGGCGAAGACGGACGTGAAGCCCGACGATCCGTACGACAGCTACGGGAAAGGGGCGAAGGCCATCGGCGATAAAGACAGCGAAGCGCAGCAGCGTTACGAGGATCATGCCATTTTGCGCATGCGCGCACTGCGCCAACGTAATCCGGATTGGCTTGACGGGGACGGCAACGTGATTGGCGAGGACGGCAAGAGTGCGGCCCCGGAGGGCTACACGCAATGGCGCAACGCGCAGGTCGTCAGCATTCTGGACAAGGGCGCGAACAACAATCCGACCAACCACTCGACCATCATGACGAATCCGATGCATGCGGAAAGGGCGCTCGCGTATGACGTTGCGGTCGGGTTGTGCTACCTGTCGCCGGAACAGATGAAGGCCCTTCGAATTGAAGCTGACTGGCGGTTTGGCAGGGGAATGGGCGACGAAAATCCAAACAAGAAATATTCCGAGTACTTCAATGATGGCGTTCTCGGCGGCGTATCACTGGATATATGGGCAAAAAAAGATGACGAAGCAAAAATGCCCGCAAAGATCGCGGACGAACGTGAAGGCAGCTTCTATCTGAATATCGGGGGAATCGCATGAGCGCTCTGATTGCAACTTGGCCGCGCCGCGTGGCGCTGGCATTCTGCGCGTTGATCCTGTCAGCGGTTGTCATGCTGGTGTGGATGGCGCATGACAACCTGGAACCCCTCGATACTGGAGATTTCATGAAACGACTGTTTCTGCTGCCGGGTCTTGCCGCTTGGGCAACGTTCGTGCTGAGCACGGTGCTGATGCCGGCGACGGCGCAGACCGCCACGCCGCCGGCAGAAACCGCGGCCGCAACCAGCGAGTCTTCCCGGCCCTTCGTTGCGCAGGTCGTTGGCGTCCAATGGCTCAATCCCTTGCAACGGCGCGACTATCCGACCGAATGGCAATTGTTGTGGGCTTTGGGTCTGGTGAAGCCCAACAAGAACGACGACATGGTGCGGACTCAACCGCAAAAATTCTCGACGCTGCAGTCCATTGGTGCTCTTGCTTATGGAAACGATGGCACAGAGACTTTCAAGGGCTTTTATCACAAATATGTTGAAGAGTTGCTACTTCTATTCGGAACCCGTTACGTAATGAATTCCGGATACTTCTACACAGTCAAGCCAGAAAACAAAAAAGACTGGCGAGAACTGGCCGGCATCCACGTCGAGTTTGCCATTCCCACACGACTCGATCCGGTTGAAGCCAAAACCTATTTACAAAAAAAGATCATTAGCGAATTCAACATCGGCAACAAGTATTTCCCCAAACTCTGGAGCGACAGCACCCCGCCCGACGTTCATGTGACACCGGGCGGCCCGAACGCGGGCTTCACCTCGCTGAACGCCGCGCTCGATTACCTCCAGGCCAATCCGGACAAAAGCGTGTGGGTCATGAACTGGGACGCACCGAGTTTCCCGCCAAAGGACGGGCAGCTTAACGAAAACATGGTGCTGCTGATTCTGACCGGCCCCGACTTTAAAACGGAGCGCGAACCGCTCGCCTGGATCGGCCGTGCTGCAACTGGCAACGCGAACGATTTCGAAGCGAAAGCCGGCACGACCCGCACAGTACAGGCGTGGAAAGCAACGGTTGAAGCCGCTGCGCACAATGCGGGCATCACTGTTCCCGACATTCACTACGTCATACACGATGCCGGCCGGGCCAGCGACGAGGCATCGGCGCGCGTCGTCCCGCTGTCGCGCACGCTCACCGAAACGCTGCCCGATTTCGAGTACGGCAAACAGATGTTCAACACGCCTGCACTGCTCGGCGAGATGGGCGCGGGCACCGCATTGACAGACGTCGCGCTCGCGATCGGCCGCGCGAATCATCTGGGCGGCAATGTGCTGGTCGCGGGCACCACAGATGCGAATCATCCCGTTGCGGTGGTGATCGTGCCGCCGTCGAAACTCAACCCCATCGATGCCGATGCCGACTGGTTCCGCGCGCGCGGCGGAAACAATGCTTATCTGCCGTGGTGGGGCCGCCGCTTCGACGTGGACAAGGGCTTAAAGCAGGGCTATTCAGAGTAAAGGAGAAGTTATGCAAGGCATCATCCGGGTCGGCGACCTTCTCAGTCACGGCGGGCATGTGGAAGCTGGCGCGCCCAATTACAAGGTCATGGGGCGGGCGGTTGCACGCCAAGGCGATGCGTGCCTCTGCGCGTTGCATGGCGAAGTTGTGATTGCCGACGGCGATGACAACTTCAAGGTCGATGGCGCTGCTGCGGCATTCAACGGCCACAAGACTTCGTGTGGGGCCGAGTTGATTTCGAGTATGTCGTCATCGGGGCGCAAATAGATGTTCGGCTGGAATCGCATGCGTCGTCGCCCCGCGGACGAAAAAATCAAGGCGGATGAAAACATCAAGGCCGTCGAAATAATCGACCCGTATATGTTGATCCGCCTGGTAGCGGATGGCGTTGCCGCACAGGTGCAAGGGAGTCGTCTTCCGGACGGCGAGACCCCGAACTTCTATCTGTCGATGTTCAATGCGCTGGTTTCAGGCGAGTACCAGGCGCGGCGCAATGCCAGCAACTTTCATTTGGCGCGCGTTTCCGGGGTTGAACCGAACGTCTTTTGCCCGGATGCGAAGCAGATGCAGGTTTCTCTTCACATCGCCTGGGCGGCGCATGACGGACGCGTGCTCGAGCGCCCCGATGGTTCGCTATGGGCGGTGGTCTGCGTGCAAGGGTCGCGAACGCGCTCCACGTTGTCCGGCATCGAAGTGGACGCGGATGCGCTTGTGCATATCGACTACCTGTACGAACAGGCGGGGCTGTTTGCCTGGCGGGAAACTGCGGAGCTGGTCAGGCTCTGGGCGCGGCCACGCACGCAGCGGGCGCTAGATCGGGCGCTCGACACGATGCCGCTCTTGACCACCTTGACACCCGAAGCAGGCAACCAGTACGCGGTGTACGACCCCGAGTTCGGGCAATGGCATTTCGTTGCGCGGGAATTCGCCTTTCAGCCGTCGCAGCAGTCCGCCGGACGGTTTCGATTTTTCTGACGCTCAGCTATTCCCCTCACCCACCCCATTAGCCCGCCGCAGCCGCTCCCGGCTATTCGACAAATGCATGCGCATCGCCGCGCGCGCGCCTTCAGCATCGTGCCGCGAGATTGCCTCAAAAATGCTCTCGTGTTCGAGATTGACGAGCGACAGGTACGCATCGGGATCGGCGCGCGCAATGCCGGCCGAGTCAAGCCGCTTACGCGGAATCAGCGCGCTACCCATCTGGGAGAGGATGTCGACAAAGTAGCGATTGCCGGTAGCGCGCGCCACCGAGACATGAAACTGCAGGTCGGCGTCCACACTGTCTTGCCCGTTGTGGCGCGAAGTTTCAATCGCGTCGAGCGCCGCGCGAATGCGCGCGATATCGTCCGGCTTCGCGCGTTGCGCGGCGAGGCCCGCGCATTCCGTTTCCAGGCTGATGCGTAGTTCGAGAATGGCCAGCACGTCGCGCAGCGTCGTGGCGGGCACGACGTCGATGCCGAGCTTTTCGCGCGGCGGTTCGAGCACGAAGCTGCCGATGCCGTGCCGCGTTTCGATGATCTTGCCTGCCTGCAGGCGCGAAATGGCTTCGCGAATCACGGTGCGGCTCACGCTGAGCGTGTGCATCAGTTGCGATTCGGTCGGGAGTTTGTCGCCGGGGTTCAGTGCCTTGGCGGCAATTTGCTCGGTGACATAGTTGACGACGAGCTCGGCAAGATTGCGTGCGCGTCGTGGCGGAGGCGCGACTGGTGTGGCCATCGAATACGCCCCTTGATTGGAAATTGGCAGAGGTCTCTGCATGGGATTATACCGTCGCCCGATGGTCGCTCCGATGACTGCTCAGGCCGCGCGCAGCTCGACGCGCTCGATTTTCTTCACGATCACGAGGTAGCTGAACACGGTGATCAGCGCATTCGCGCCGACGAACACGAGCGCACCGTTGAACGAGCCCGTGTTGGCGACGAGATAGCCGATCACGATCGGCGTG
Organism: Paraburkholderia caffeinitolerans; assembly: GCF_902859945.1. Taxonomy (GTDB): domain Bacteria; phylum Pseudomonadota; class Gammaproteobacteria; order Burkholderiales; family Burkholderiaceae; genus Paraburkholderia; species Paraburkholderia caffeinitolerans. The sequence goes on from NZ_CADIKL010000034.1 coordinate 55,783, forward strand.
ACGATGCCGGCCACGTTGCCGAACATGTTGAAAATCGCGCCCGAAAGGCCCAGCGCTTCCCTCGGCGCCGTATCGGCCACCACGGCCCAGCCGAGCGCGCCGATGCCCTTGCCGAAGAACGCGAGCGACATCAGCGCGACCACGATCCAGTCGGTCGAGACATAGTTGCAGCCGATGATGCAGGTCGACAGCAGCATGCCGCCCACGATCGGCAGCTTGCGCGCGAACGTGAGCGATGCGCCGCGCCGGATCAGCCCGTCGGAGATCAGGCCGCCGAGCACGCCGCCCGAAAAGCCGCAGATCGCCGGCAGCGAAGCAACGAGGCCCGCGTGCAGGATCGTCATGCCACGCGCCTGCACGAGGTAGATCGGAAACCAGGTCAGGAAGAAGTAGGTCAGCACGTTGATGCAGTACTGCGCGAGATAGACGCCGAGCAACATGCGGTTGCTGATCAGCTGGCGGAACAGCGCCCAGCCGACGGATTTTTCGACGTCGTCGGAGCGAGCCTTGCGCGCGCCGCTCACGAGGCCGCCGCCTTGCTCGATGTAGTCGAGTTCGGCGCGCGAGACGCGCGGGTGGTCGGCGGGATTTTTCATGAACGTCAGCCACGTGAACGCGAGCAGCAGCCCGAGCGCGCCCATCACGACATAGACGGCCTGCCAGCCGAACGCGTGGGTGATCCATGCCATCAGCGGCGTGAACACCACGGCGGCGAAGTATTGCGCGGCGTTGAAAATGGCCGATGCGGTCCCGCGTTCGTTGGTCGGGAACCAGCTCGCGACCACTTTTGCGTTGGCCGGAAACGCGGGCGATTCCGCCGCGCCCATCGCGAAACGCAGCACGAACAGCGCGGTCACCGCGGCGCCCGCGCTGCCCAGCAGGCCGATCGAGCTTTGCAGCAGCGTGAAAATCGACCACGAGAAAATGCTGGCCGCGTACACGCGCCGCGCGCCGAAGCGGTCGAGCAGCCAGCCGGCCGGCAGTTGCGAGAGCACGTAGGCCCAGCTGAATGCGGAGAAGATGTAGCCCATGCGGATCGCGTCGAGACTGAACGCGGCGCGCATCGCGGAGCCCGTGACCGAGAGGGTCGCGCGGTCGGCGTAGTTGAGCGTGGTGATCAGAAAGATCAGCGCCAGGATCGTGTAGCGAACCCGGGTGCGCGCGACGGCGCTGGTGGAACTGGCCGTGCGGCTCATGTTCATGGTTGTCTCCTGAGTTGATCCGGCAGGGGCGGCGTATCGGCCGTTTGCCTGTCATGCAAAGGCAGCGCGCCCGGCGGCGTTGCCGGGCTGGGCGCGCATGACGGGACCGTCTGTGCGGTCCTCGTCGGTCTGGCTGGCGGCGCGTGCGTGCTTGTGCGTGTGTGCAAGCGCGCCGCCGCGGCCTTACTGCGGTCCGAGCTTGCGGATCAGCGCGTCGAGCTGTTCCATTTCTTCGCCGGTCAGGTCGGTGAGCGGCGCGCGCACCGGGCCCGCGCTGTGGCCCACGAGCTTCGCGCCCGCCTTGACGATGCTGACCGCGTAGCCCGCGCGGCGGTTGCGGATTTTCAGGTAAGGCAGGAAGAATTCGTCGATCAGCTTGCCGGTGGTGGCATGGTCGTCGGCCGCGATGGCGCGGTAGAAGTCCATCGCCGTCTTCGGAATGAAGTTGAACACCGCCGACGAATACACCGGCACGCCGAGCGCCTTGTAGGCGGCGGCGTAGACTTCGGCGGTCGGCAGGCCGCCGAGGTACGAGAAGCGCTCGCCAAGGCGGCGGCGGATCGTCACCATGTTTTCGATCTCGCCCACGCCGTCCTTGAAGCCGATCAGGTTCGGGCAGCGCTCGGCCAGGATCTCCAGCATGTCGGCGTTGAGCTTCGAGTTCGCGCGGTTGTAGATGATGATGCCCATGTTGGGCACGGCTTTGCAGACCTCTTCGGCGTGTGCGGCGATGCCTTCCTGGCTGGCTTCGGTCAGGTAGTGCGGCATCAGCAGGATGCCTTGCGCGCCCTGGCGCTCGGCTTCCTTCGCGTAGGCGATCGCGACGCGGGTCGGGCCGCCCGCGCCGGCGAGAATCGGCACCTTGCCCTTGCAGACTTCGGTGGCGGTGCGCACGACTTTCGAGTAGTCGTCGTGCGTGAGCGAGAAGAATTCGCCGGTGCCGCCGGCCACGAACAGGGCCGACGCGCCGTACGGAGCCAGCCATTCGAGGCGCTCGGCGTAGGTGTCGGCGCGGAAATCGCCTTGTGCGTCGAAGTCCGTGATGGGGAAGGACAGGAGGCCTTCCGAAACGATCTGCTTGAGTTCTTGCGGTGTCGTCATGTGAATATCCAGAAGCGGTATGTTTCGGTGGGTCGGCCCGCCTGGCTCTTGAAGCCGGAGGTCCGACAAGTAAGGAATTTTTCAAAGAAATGCCGATTACTTATACGTCATCGTACAACAACGGATCCGGGAATTCAACGGGGATTCATGGCGTAATACGCATCGTAGGGTAAATACGGAACGGTGTGGTTAACGCCTATGTTGTATGATGACGTATGAATAATGGCGCAGCATGCTGACAGTGCCTTGAGGATCGATGCAATGGAACACACTCCGCTCTACATACGCGTTCACCCCAACGACAACGTCGCGATCGTCGTCAACGACGGCGGTCTGGGCGAGGGCGCGGTCTTTGCCGACGGCCTCGCATTGCGCGAGCGCGTGCCGCAAGGGCACAAGGTCGCGCTGGCCGATCTCGCCGAGGGCGACGAGGTCATTCGCTACAACGTGGTGATCGGCTATGCGCTGAAGGCGCTGCCCAAGGGCAGCTGGATCAACGAGCACGTGATCCGCATGCCCAGCCCGCCGGGGCTCGAAGACCTGCCCATCGCCACCATCAAGCCGCCCGAGATGGCGCCGCTCGATGGCTATACCTTCGAGGGCTATCGCAACGCGGACGGCTCGGTCGGCACGCGCAACATCCTCGCGATCACGACCACCGTGCAGTGCGTGGCCGACGTGGTCCAGCACGCGGTCACGCGCATCAAGGCGGAACTGCTGCCGAAGTACCCGAACGTCGACGACGTCGTGAGCCTCGGCCACACCTACGGCTGCGGCGTCGCGATCGACGCGCCCGACGCGATGGTGCCGATCCGCACCGTGCGCAACATCGCGCTGAATCCGAACTTCGGCGGCGAGGTGATGATGGTGAGCCTCGGCTGCGAGAAGCTGCAGCCCGAGCGCCTGATGCCGCCGGGCACGATCCCGATCGCGGCGGCCGCGAACGTGGACGACGTCGCCGACATCGGCGAAGTTGCGGCGGCCCCCAATGGCGACGTCGTGGTGTTGCAGGACGAAGCGCACGTCGGCTTCCAGTCGATGATCGAGTCGATCATGCGCATGGCCGAGGGGCATCTCAGGCGCTTGAATAACCGTCGCCGCGAAACCTGCCCGGCGTCCGATCTCGTGGTCGGCGTGCAGTGCGGCGGCAGCGACGCGTTCTCCGGGCTGACCGCGAACCCGGCCGTCGGCTTCGCCACCGACCTGCTGGTGCGCGCGGGGGCGACCGTGATGTTCTCGGAAGTCACCGAAGTGCGCGACGGCGTCGATCAGCTCACGGCGCGCGCGGCCAATGCGGAGGTGGCCGCGGCGATCATCCGCGAAATGCAGTGGTACGACGATTACCTGAAGCGCGGCGGCGCCGACCGCAGCGCGAACACCACGCCCGGCAACAAGAAGGGCGGGCTGTCGAACATCGTCGAAAAGGCGATGGGCTCGATCATCAAGTCGGGCAACTCGGCCATCTCCGGTGTGCTGTCGCCGGGCGAGAAGGTGAGCCAGAAGGGCTTGATCTATGCGGCGACGCCCGCGAGCGACTTCATCTGCGGCACGCTGCAGGTGGCCTCGGGTATCACGCTGCACGTGTTCACGACGGGGCGCGGCACGCCGTACAGCCTCGCCGAGGTGCCCGTGATCAAGGTTGCGACGCGCTCGGACCTCGCGCGCCGCTGGTTCGACCTGATGGACGTCAACGCCGGCACCATCGCGACCGGCCAGGCCAGCATCGAGGACGTGGGCTGGGAACTGTTCCGCCTGATGCTCGACGTGGCGAGCGGGCGCAAAGCGACCTGCGCGGAGAAGCTCAAGCTGCATAACGCGCTGACGCTGTTCAATCCGGCGCCGGTGACCTGAGCGCCACCTTGCCGCTGCGCCGCTTTATCGGCTCGCGCGTTGCTCCAACTTCATTCTGAGAATCAGAAGCAAAAAAACATGACCGATTCGAACCTCGACCGCTCCGCGGCGAAGAAACCTTTCCGCCGCCTGCTTCTCACCGGCGCGGCGGGCAATCTCGGCAAGCAGTTGCGCGGCGCGCTCGCCGACTGGGCCGACATCGTGCGCGTGTCCGACATTGCGCCGCTCGGCGAAGTCGCCGCGCATGAGGAAGCCGCCGTCGTCGATCTCGCCGATGCAGCAGCCGTGCACGCGCTGCTCGAAGGCGTGGATGCCGTGGTGCATCTCGGCGGCATTTCCGTCGAGGCGCCGTTCGAGGATCTGCTCGAAGCGAACATTCGCGGCCTCTACAACCTGTACTCGTCCGCATACAAGCAGGGCGTGAAGCGCGTCATCTACGCAAGCTCGAATCACGCGGTGGGTTTTCACCCGGTGACCGAGGTGGTCGACGTCGACGCGCCGCTGCGCCCCGATGGCCTGTATGGCGTCACGAAGTGTTTCGGCGAGGCGCTGTCGCGCTACTACTTCGACCGCTTTGGTCTCGAGACCGTGTGTCTGCGGATCGGCTCTTCGTTCGAGCAGCCGAAGTCGGCGCGCATGCTCGTCACGTATCTGAGCTACCGCGACTTCATCGAGCTCGTGCGCTGCGCGCTGTTCACCAACCGCGTCGGCCATGCGATCGTCTATGGCGTATCGGACAACCGCATTTCCTGGGTGGACAACACCAAGGCCGCGTTCCTTGGCTTCCGTCCGAAGGACAGCTCCGAGCCGTTCGAGCATCTGTTTCCCGCTGGCGCGCCCGACCCGCGCTTCGACGATCCGACCCAGTTGTACCAGGGCGGCCCGTTCGTGCTCGCCGGACCGATGGAGCCCAAACGCAACAACGCGACGGGGGAGTCCAGATGACGGGCGCAACGGTTAACCCGAAAGTGGAGCGGCTCGAAGCCGCCGGACCGCTGCCCGCGGCGACGGGCGAAAGCCCGGTCTGGCGCGCGGCGGAGCAGGCGCTGTACTGGGTGGACATTCCGGCGAAGAAGATCGTGCGGGCTCAGCTCGAAACGGGCCGGCGCACCGAATGGCTGCTGCCGGAGCAGGTTGCCTGCATCGCCTTCAACCGTGACGGCAACGTGCTCGCCGGTTGCGAAACGGGGCTGTTCGCGCTCACGCTGGGCGAGGCGAAGGCGCCTGGCGCGGCGGGCGGCGAGCCGCTGAAGGCGACGGTCCGCCAGCTCGCGGCGCCCGCATTTCCACACGCCGGCATGCGCTTCAACGATGGCCGTTGCGACCGGCAAGGGCGCTTCTGGGCCGGCACGATGGTCATGGATATGGCCGCGGCCATTCCGGGCGGCGCGCTGTACCGCTTCGACTCAACTGGCGCGCTGTCCGCGCCGGTCGTCGACGCGCTCATCACGCAGAACGGCCTCGGCTGGTCGCCGGATGGCACGACGATGTATCTGTCCGACTCGCATCCGCTGCGCCGCCTGATCTGGGCGTTCGACTACGACGTCGAATCGGGCGAGCCGCGCAACCGGCGTGTGTTCGCCGATCTGCACCACTACGCGGGCCGCCCCGATGGCGCGGCGGTGGACGCCGACGGCTGCTACTGGATCTGCGCGAACGACGCGGGGCTGCTGCTGCGCTTCACGCCGCAAGGCAAGCTCGACCGGCAGATCGCCGTGCCGGCCGTGAAGCCGGCCATGTGCGCGTTCGGCGGCCGCGAGCTCGATACGCTGTTTGTCACGTCGATCCGTCCGGGCAATGGCGCGAGCGAGCACGACGGCCACGTGTTCGCGCTGCGACCCGGCGTGAGCGGGCTGCCCGAGCCGGAATTCGCAGGGCAACTGTAATCAGACTTGCACGAAGCATGCGCCGGGAGGAAGTCCTTCTCCCGGCGTTTTTCGTTTACGGGACATTTCCTATCGCAATTTATCGTCACTCATCGTACAACTTGTCGCGTAGAAGTCACTGTCTTTAACGTTCCTGTTTCAAATGCACAACATCTTGCGAGCGGCTTCGAATTGCGCTGCCATACCCCGCTGTAACAGGCACGGGCCTTGGCGGTGTGCGGATCCGGCCAGGGCTGCCAGGAGGGTGATTCTGCGGGTAAATACCGTCTGTACAAGCGAAAAGTGCTTTTATAGACTTCGTCTGTCGTCGTACAACATAGATGACCCAACAAATCGCTTTCGCCTGAAAGGTTGCCGGCGTAATCGAAGCGGGGAAGTCGAGTGATCGACAGGAGTGCTGGATAACCTGTGCCGGGGTGGTTGCACAGCCAGTACGGCGAGCGCCGCACCTTGCGAAGGGGCGATGCGCCGAGCCGGAGACGCATTAAAACCATGTCACATCCGCAATCGATGGGATGGTCAATTTCCAAGGAATGTCACGATGAACAAGAAGTTTGCCTCTTCCCGTGTTTCGATGATCGTTGCGGCCGCGGCGCTGGCGTTCAGCACGATGTCGGCGCAAGCGCGCGTGTTTCGCGTTGCGGACGTGCACGGCGACACCTATCCGACCAACATGGCCGTGAAGTACATGGGCGAGGAAATCACCAAGGCGACCGACGGCAAGGACAAGGTGAAGGTGTTCGGCAACAGCGCGCTCGGCTCCGAGAACGACACGCTCGACCAGGTGCGCATCGGCGCGCTCGACATGGCGCGCGCGAACGGCGCGGCGTTCAACGAGATCGTGCCGGAATCGATGATCCCGTCGCTGCCGTTCCTGTTCCGCGACATCGACCATTTCCGCAAGGTGATGTACGGCCCCGTGGGCCAGAAGATTCTCGACGCGTTCGCCGCGAAAGGCATGATCGCGCTGACGTTCTACGAGAGCGGCGCGCGCTCGATGTACGCGAAGAAGGCGATCAAGTCGCCGGCCGACATGAAGGGCCTGAAAGTGCGCGTGCAGCCGTCCGACCTGATGGTGGACGAAATCAAGGCGATGGGCGGCACGCCGACCCCGATGCCGTTCGCGGAAGTCTATACGGGCCTGAAGACCGGCCTCGTCGACGGCGCGGAAAACAACCTGCCGTCCTACGAAGAAACCAAGCATTTCGAAGTGGCTCAGGTGTACTCGGAAACTCAGCATTCGATGACGCCGGAAGTGCTGGTGTTCTCGAAGAAGGTGTGGGACACGCTGACGCCGCAGGAGCAGCAGATCATCAAGAAGGCGGCGGCCGACTCGGTGCCGTACTACGAGAAGCTGTGGACCGCGCGTGAAGCCGATGCGCAGAAGATCGTCACGAAGGGCGGCGCCACCATCATCACGGCTGCGCAGATCGACCGTCCCGCTTTCGTGAAGGCCATGCAGCCGGTGTGGGCGAAGTACGAAAAGACGCCTGAAATGAAGCAGATCGTCGACGAGATCCAGGCCGTCAAGTAAGTCTCGCGTCCCGGACGTGTCGCAACAAGGACAGGGTCAATGACTTTTCTGAAACGCCCCAACGATTTTCTTTTTCGCGTGCTGCTGGTCGTGGCGGCGCTGAGCCTCGCCGCACTGTGCACGCTCGTGATCTATGGCGTGGTGATGCGCTACGTCTTTGCCGACGCGCCCGATTTCGTCGAGCCCATCGCGCTGCTGCTCGTCATCGCGATCGCGTTGTTCGGCGCCGCGTTGAGGGTGCGCGAAGGCGGTCACATCGGGCTCGACTCGTTCGTGAAGAAGCTGCCGCCGAAGGGCCAGACGATCGTGGCGGGCATTCAGCATCTGTGCCTGATCGCTTTCGCAGTGGCGATTTTTATCGGCTGCCTGGAGATGGCCGAAACCACGCGGCACGACCGGATTCCGATTCTGGGTTTGCCGGAAGGGCTGCGTTACTGCATCCCGATCGTCGCCAGCATCTGCATCGCGATGTTCTCGACCGAGCATCTGCTCGCGCTCTTCGCCCGGAAACACAAGTAGAACAATCATGGAACTAGCCCTTCTCACCGCCAGTTTTCTCGTTTTCCTCTTTCTCGGGGTGCCGGTCTCATTCGCGCTCGGGCTGTCCTGCGTCCTCACGTATCTATACGAAGGACTGCCGACGGCCACCGCGATGCAGTCGATGGTCTCGGGCATGAACGCGTTCTCGTTCCTCGCGGTCCCGTTCTTCATTTTCTCGGGCGAGCTGATGCTCCACGGCGGCATTGCCGACCGCATCCTGCGTTTCGCGCAGGCGACCGTTGGCCATTTCCGCGGCGGCCTCGGCATGGCCAACGTGGTGGCGTGCACGATGTTCGGCGGCGTGTCGGGTTCGCCGACCGCCGATACCTCGGCGATGGGCGGCGTGGTGATCCCGCTGATGAAGCGCGAAGGCTACAGCGCGGCGTACGCGGTCAACGTGACAACGCATTCGTCGCTCGCCGGCGCGCTGATGCCGACCTCGACCAACATGATCATCTACGCGTTCGCGGCGCAGGGCGTGAGCGGCACGCTCAACGGCATGCCGATGCACGGCGTGTCGATTGGCGACCTGCTGTTTTCGGGGCTCTTGCCGGTGCTGTGGGTGATGGGCCTCGTGCTGATCGCCGCATACTGGCAGGCCGTCAAGCACGGCTATCCGCGCCGTGCGGACGGTTCGACCGAACTGCAGCGTTTCCCGGGCTGGATGGCGGTGCTGCGCACGTTCATCGGCGCGGTGCCGGGCCTGATGGTCATCGCGATCATTCTGTTCTGCGTGGCGCGCGGTATCGCCACCGCGACGGAAGCGGCCGCGATCGCTGTGGCGTATTCGCTGATATTGACCATCGTGGTGTACCGCTCGATGTCGCTGGCGAAACTCGGTCACGCGCTCGGCAAGGCGGCGAAAACGACGGGCGTGGTGCTGCTGCTGATCGGCGTGTCGAACATGCTGCGCTTCCAGATGGCCTACCTGGAGATTCCGGATTCGATCGAGCGCATGCTCGACGGCGCGACTTCGATGCCGTGGCTGATGCTCCTGTACATCAACATCATTCAGGTGTTTCTGGGCACTTTCGTCGACATGGCGGCGCACATCCTGATCACGACGCCGCTGTTTTTGCCGATGGCCATGCACAACGGCGTGGGTCCGGTGCAGTTCGGCATCATGATCCTGTTGAATTGCGCGCTTGGCCTCGTGCATCCGCCGATTGGCTCGGTGCAGTTCATCGGTTGCGCGATTGGCAACGTGTCCATCGGTGAAACCACCAAGGTCGCGTGGCCGTATTACCTCGCTATCTTTTCGGCCATCAACATCGTCACGTACGTTCCGTGGTTTTCGACCTGGCTGCCGAGCCTGATCAATGGGCACCCGGTTTTCTGACGTTTGCTGTTTGATCCAGTTTGACTTCACACTCGGCGGCACGTATTCAGGGCCGCATAAATATAGTTTCTAACAGAGGAGAGAATATGAAGAAGACGCTCTTGGCTTCGGCTCTGGGGTTGGTCGCTCTGGGCGCCCATGCGCAAAGCAGTGTGACCCTGTACGGTATCGTCGATACGGGCCTTGGCTACCAAAGCAGCTCGGCCGCGCTGGGTTCGAACTCGGGCGGCCGCTCGGCGGTCAAGATGATTAACGGCATTTGGGCGGGCAGCCGTTTCGGCTTGAAGGGCTCGGAAGATCTGGGCGGCGGCACGAAGACGATCTTCCAGTTGGAAGAGGGCTTCAACAGCGCGAACGGCGCACAATCCGTGTCGGGTCTGATGTTCAACCGCCAGGCGTGGGTCGGCTTGACGGATACCCGCTTCGGTACGCTGACGGCTGGCCGCCAGTACACCTCGTACTACACGCTGCTTTCGCCGTACAGCCCGACCACGTGGCTGACCGGCGCATACGGCGCGCACCCGGGTGATATCGACTCGCTCGATACGCTGTACCGCGTGAACAACTCGCTCGTCTATACGTCGCCGAGCATGTACGGCTTGACGGTCAGCGGCTCGTACGCGCTGGGCGGCACGCCCGGCAGCACCGGCGCCGGCCAGACGTGGAGCGTGGCGGCACAGTACCTGAACGGCCCGATCGGCATCGCGGCGGGTATCCAGCGCATCGACAACGGCAACACGAGCGGCGGCGCATGGGGTGCCAACTCCACGGCGTCGAACAACGGCTCGCAGCCGGGCGTCTCGGCAATCAACAATGGCTTCCAGAGCGCAGCCAAGCAGCAGCGCGTGGCGGTGACGGGCGGCTACGCGTTCAACTCGCAGTGGGACGTGTCGCTCTCGTACTCGAACGTGCAATATGCGGCGGGCACGGCTTCGCTGTTCCACGGCACGCAGATCTGGAACACGGCCGGCGCCGTGCTGCACTGGAAGCCGACCTCGGCGTGGGACCTGGCCGCTGGCTATAGCTACACCGCGGCGACGCTGTCGAACGGCATCACCAGCGCGGCGAGCTACAACCAGTTCAACCTCTCGCAGTACTACGCACTGTCCAAGCGCACCGGCCTGTATGCGCTGGAAGCGTATCAGCGCGCGAACGGCCAGACGCTGGGCACGAACGGCAAGACCGTCATCAACGCCACGGCGGACATCGGCGACGGCCAGAACAGCTCGCCGTCTTCGTCGCGCAGCATGGTTGGCGTTGGCGTGGGCATCATCCACCGCTTCTAATACCGTTCCTGATGGCTTGAGCGGTGCGTGGCGGCGCGGTTCGCCGCCACTCACGCATCACCGCAAACCCGCGATGGCGTTACGCCTCGCGGGTTTTTTCTTTGGTGGGCGCGCGTTGCGGCCGCGCGCTCTTCTGGCGCGAACCCGAGCGAACCCCGGCGCGATTGCCGTGCACGCTCGCCGCGATCTCCACCCTGAACATTTCCGCGAGCGTTTCCGCCGCGAGCGACAGCGGCACGTCCCGCATCTTCAGAATGCCGAGCTCGAGCGCGGGCAAGGCCATCCGCACGGGAACCCGGCTCGCCTGCTGCGCATAGGGCTCGACGGCGAGCATGCCGGCCGGGCACGCGAGCAGCGCGTCGCTGCGCGCCATCAGGTTCCAGCAGACGCCGAACGTGTTGGTGCGGATGATGTCCGACGGCGCCGGCAGCCGCTGCTGGCGGAAATGGTCGAGCAGGCCGCTGTGCTGGCTTCCCGGCGACAGGTTCATCACCCACGTGGCATCGACCAGTTGCTTCCACTGCGTCGCCTGTTCGAGCGGATGGCCGCGCCGGCACACGATCACGGTTTCGAGCGTGCCGAGGGCCTCGAATTCGAACTCGCTGCCGAGTGCTTCGACGGTCGGCGCGGCCACCGCGAAGTCGATCGCGCCGTCGCGCAGCGCGGGCAGCACGAGCGGCATCATGCCTTCGTCGAGCGTCAGCTCTGCCAGTGGCATGCGCGCGCGGAAGCGTTCGATGACGTCGGGCAGCACGCCGAGGAAGACCATCGGCGTGACGGCGGCCGAGACCCGTCCGCGCTTGCCGCCGAGAATCTGCTGGATGTCCTGGCGCGCGAGCGCGAGCTGGGCCTGCGAGAGCCGCGCGCGCATCGTGAGCTGGTGTCCGCATTCAGTGAGCGTGACGCCGCGCGTGCCGCGCATGATCAGCGGCGCGTCGAGATCGGCCTCGAGCTCTCGGATCGCCTTGGTGACTGCGGCCTGGCTCAGTTTCAACTGGCGCGCCGCGCCGCGAATGCTGCCGGTATCGACCAGGCTCAGCCATGCCCGCAAATGATGGTCTTTCATGATCGCCTTTGTTCGCTTTTGCGCGCCGCTGTGGTGACAACTCAGGGTCGTCACGAACTAGAATTTAACGTCTTTTGGTTCCCATTCTAGCTGGATACGCTTGGCCCCCACCTGAAATCCGAATCCGATCGGGCGGGGCGTGAGCCGCTACAAGCTGATTGCATTCGTGCCGGGCGAGTGTGCGCATTGACGCGAGCCGGACGCCCGCTTTGGGCCGTGTATAGTAAGCAACCCGCAGCGCGCATCGCGGTGCGCACGGTCTACTTCGCATCAAGGCTTCTTCCATGCACATCCTTTACTCGGGACTCACGCGGACGGCAACGTCCGACGCCGGCAGCGGCGCAATTCGCGTCCGGCCGGAAACGGTCGGCGCCGTGGTCGGCGCAATCGGGACCGAGGGATTCGCGCCCGCGATCGGGGCGCTGATTGGCGAGAGCGTCCCGATCGACTATCTGCATCTCGAACGGTGCCGTCCGCGCGCGGGCAGCGAATCGGACTATGTCGTCGACTGGTTCGGCAGCTGGAGCGTGCGTTATGAGGACGTGTCGGACGTGATGCGCGACTATTACCGCGACTACTGGCAGGACGATCCGCTGACCCAGCCGGTGCGGGCCCAGAAGGGCACGCTGGTGCTGCTGCGCGACGTTGGCGCAATGGCGGCGGGCGAGTTGCGCCGCCGCTTCTTCGACGAGCCGCGCATTGCCGAAGAATGCATGCTCGTGCACGGCGACGCGAAGAACCAATTTGCCTTGTCCCTCACGCGCGGGCGCGGTCAAGCCGCTTTCGCGATGGACGAACTCTTTTGCCTGCGGCGCATGGCGGAGATGCTGTTTCCGATGTTCGAGTCGCATGTGCGCGCGTGTGGTGCGCGACGGCCCGCGCTTCTTGACGAGCCCGCGCACGAGGACGGCTTCGAAGCTCAACTCGAACGCGAGAACATCCAGTTGTCGCAACGCGAGCGCGAGCTTTGCAAGCTGCTGCTGAGCCGCTGGTCCGTGCCCGAGGCCGCGAGCCATCTGGACATCAAGCTTTCCACGGCGAAGACCTATGTCGGGCGCGCGTTCGCGAAGCTCGGCGTGAGCAGCCGCAAGGAACTGTTCGCGTGGGCCGGCGGCAACGCCTGAGCGCGTCGCAGCGCCCGTAATGCTCTCGACGTTGGGCGGTCGGTAAAAACCCTTGTCCACCTCTGTGGCAGGACAGACTGCTTGATTCTCATGGGCTAAATTTCCTGCACCCGCGCATTTCGCTGCGCGACGGAGGAGACAACCCCATGATGATGAAGAGGCAGGTATCGGGAAAGGGCGTGAACCCGCTCAGGGCTGCGTGCGTGGCGCTGGCCGCCGCAGGGCTGGCGTGGTGCGGGTTGCCCGTGGCGCAGGCGGCCGAGCAGGTCGTGAACGTCTATAACTGGGGCAATTCGATCGGCAAGGACACGGTCGCGAACTTCGAGAAGGCCACCGGCATCAAGGTGGTCTACCAGGAGTTCGATTCGAACGAAACGCTGCAGGCAAAGCTGCTTTCGGGCAATTCCGGTTACGACGTGGTGGTGCCGTCCGATATTTTCTGGGCCCGCCAGGTGCGCGCGAATATCTTCCAGAAAATCGACAAATCGAAATTGCCGAATTACGGATTGCTCGACCCGGCGAGCTTGAAGCAGCTTCAGCAGGACGACCCCGGCAATCAATTCGGCATTCCGTGGCTATGGGGCACCGATGGGCTTGGCCTCAACGTCGAGAAGGTGAAAGCCACGCTGGGCAACGATGCGCCGCTCAATAGCTGGGCGCTGCTGTTCGACCCGAAGTACGCGCAGAAGCTGAAAAGCTGCGGCATCTCGGTGCTCGATTCGCCGGTGGACGCGTTCGGCACGGCGCTCATCTATCTGAAGAAGGACCCGACGACCACCAACCCCGCCGACTATCAGGCGGCATATGAACTGCTCAAGAGCGTTCGGCCCTATATCACGCAGTTCAACTCGACCAGCTACATCAACGATCTGGCCGGCGGCGATATTTGCGTCTCGCTCGGCTGGTCGGGCGACGTGAATGCCGCGCGCCTTGCCGCCGAGTCGGCTCACAAGACGTATCACATCAAATACGTGATTCCGGCCGAAAGCACGGCGATCTGGTTCAACATGATCGCGATCCCGAAGGATGCGCCGCACCCCGAGGCCGCGCTCAAGTTCATCGACTATGTGCTCTCGGCAAAAGAAGCGGCCAATCTGACCAACGACACGTCGTACCCGACGGCGATTCCTTCGGCGAAGCCGCTCATTCGCCCCGAAGTGAAAGCCGATCCGGCCGTGTTCCCGCCGCCCGCCGTGTACGCGAAGCTCATCGCCAACAAGCCGGTGCCGCCGGAGATCATGCGTCTCCAGAACCGCCTCTGGGCGAAGCTGAAGAACGACTGAACCCCATCCGCCGCGGCGCCGCCCTAAGGCGCCGCGCGCACCCGAAGCGCTGCCATTGTGCGGATTGATTCGGATAACTTATTTTGAATTTGCCATGTCACAGCCCGTTGACCTGATCATCACTCACGCCGACATTCACACGATGGACGAGCGCCAGCCGCGCGCGAACGCAATCGCGATTCGCGACGGGCGCATCGTCGCGCTGGGCGGCAACGCGGAAATCGAGCATCTTGCCGATGCACGCACGCGCCGCGTCCACGCGCAGGGACGCATGATTCTGCCTGGCCTGCAGGACACCCACGTTCACTTCCAGTTGAGCAGCGCCGACCTTTATCACAACGCGGCCCTGTACGACGTCACGACCGTCGATGCATTGCTCGAACGGATCCGCGAATTTGCCGAGCAGCATCCCGAGAAAGCGTGGATTCGCGGCGTGGGCTTTTCTCCGAGCCTGTTCGGCCCGGACGAACTCACCAAGGAGCGCCTCGACAGCGTGACGGGCGGCCGTCCGGCGCTGATGTTCGCCTGCGACTATCACAATGGCTGGGCCAACAGCGCCGCATTCGAAATCGCGGGCGTGAAGCCGGGCAGCCCGGAGCCCGAGAACGGCAGCTACGTGCGCCTCGCGGACGGCAGCCCCAAAGGCTGGCTGCTCGAAGACGCGATCTGGGCAATGAACCGCATCGCGCCGAGCTATACCGACGCCGAGTACCTCGAAGCCATGAAGCATTACAGCCGGGAATTCAATCGCCACGGCATCACGGGCGTGCTCGATGCGATGGTGAATCGGCATTACATGGAGAATTACCAGGCGTCGCATGATCGCGGCGACCTCACGGTGCGCGTGCGCGCGACGTCGAAGATCTTCGCGCATAAGCCGCTCGAAGAACAGGTGCGCGAGCTGGTCGACTTGCGGCAGACGTATCAGGGAGACCGGGTGTCGCTGCACTCCGCCAAGTTCTTTCTCGATGGCGTGCTGGAGAACGGCACGGCGGCGCTGCTCGAACCGCGCAGCGACACGGGCAGCAACGCGGAACTGATGTTCAGCCAGGCGCAGATCGACGAATACTTCGCCGCTTTCGATCGCGAGAAATTTCAGCTTCACGTGCATACGATTGGCGACGGTGCGGTGCATGCCGCCGTGAATGGCATCGAGCATGCGCAGCGCCAGAACGGCAAGTGGGATGCGCGCCACCAGCTTGCGCATCTGCAAGTGGTGAGTCCATCGGACATTCCGCGCTTCAAATCGCTTGGCATTCTCGCGAATTTCCAGACGTTGTGGGCGCAACCGATGGAGGAGGCGGACGCGATTGCGCAAGCCATGCTGGGTCCCGAACGCAGCCAGTGGGTCTTTCCGATTGGCGAGTTCGTTCGCCAGGGCGTGACCTGCATGGTGAGCAGCGACTGGGGCGTGACCGGCTTCGATCCCTTCGAAATCATGCAAACCGCCGTGACGCGCCAAAAACCCGATGCGCGCGAGGAAGGCCCGGCGCATACGCCTCATCACCGGATTAGCGTGCATGACGCGCTGCGGGGCTACACGATCAACGCCGCGCACGCCGCATGGCGCGACGACTGCACCGGCAGTTTGAGTGTCGGGAAATACGCAGACTTGATCGTGCTCGATCGCAATCTGTACGAGATCTCGCCGTATGAAATCAGCCAGACACAGGTGTTGATGACGCTGCTTGGCGGCGAAGAAGTTTATCGAAATCCGGGCTTCGACCGATAAATATTTGGTGTGCTGATTGATACGGTGATTGTGTGATGAGACCTATTTTGAAGAACTCCATGAAACAGCTATTGGCCGCATCGGTATTGACTGCCATATCGGTCTCGCCAGCCCTGGCGCAGTCTTCGGTAACCTTGTACGGCATCGTCGATCTGGGCGTCGATTACGCGAGCAACGTTGGCAATGCGCCGGACGGCGTGCTCATTCCCGGCAGCGGCAGCAAGCTCGTGCAGATGCAGAGCGGCGTGGCGCAAACGAGTCAATGGGGCATTCGCGGTACGGAAGACCTGGGCAGCGGGCTCTCCGCTATCTTCAAGCTGGAAAACGGCTTTAACGCGACCAACGGCGCGCTGACTGGCGGCCTCGCGTTCTCGCGCAACGCCTACGTGGGCATCCGGTCGGAACACTACGGGCAGTTGACGTTCGGTAAGCAATGGGACGCCAGCGTCGATCTTATCGAGCCGTTCACGCTGAACGGCAATTACGGCGGATGGTATTTCGCGCACCCCAACGACATGGACAATCTGGATAACGGATTTCCCGTCAACAATGCGATCAAGTACACCAGCCCGGTCATGGGCGGCTTCCAGTTCGAGGGGCACTATTCGCTCGGCGGCGAGGCGGGGCAGTTCTCGAACAACGCCTCGTATAGCGCGGCCGCTGTTTATACTGGCGCGGCGTTCAGCGCGGGCGTGGGCTACCTGCGCGTGAACAATCCCGTCACTGCCGTCGCGGGCTATGCGAGCGGCCCCGGATTCGCCAACGCGATTTACGGGGACGCGCTCGCAAACGCGCGCTATCAGGGCGTGCTCTCTGCGGGGGCGTCTTATACGATCGGAAGCTTCCGCGTGATGGCGGATTATTCGAATGTGGACTTCTCGTCAGGCAATGGCTCGCATGATCTCCATTTCCAGAACTACGAGATTTCCGGGGTGTATTTCGTCACGCCCGAAGTTACGCTCGGCGCGGGTTATACCTTTACTAACGGCCTTGACCACGCAACCGATTCGTCGCCCAAATATCACCAGGGCAATCTGATCGTTCAGTATGCGATGTCCAAGCGCACCTCGGTCTATGCGATGGCTGCGTACCAGCACGCGGCAGGGGCGGCGCAAAATGCCCAGATCGCGGGTTTTAATCCGTCCACTTCGCTGAATCAATTCGTTTCGCGCGTGGGGGTGACGCATACGTTCTAGGGCTGCCTGCACGGCCCTCGAATGACATCCCAGGGGGCCGTGCAGCGCAATCTCAGCTACGTTCGGAATCCAGAATTTCGCCGTTCTTCACGACGTCCTGCGCCTTCTGATAGCTCTCCATGAGCAGGCGGTACGGCGGGAAGATCATGCCGTAGACCTCGGCCCATTGCCCGGCGTCGGGACGGTGCCAGCTCTGCTGCAGTTCCGAGGCCACCGCCGCGGTATCCATCGGCACGACGCCGGCCTGCACCACGCGCGCGAGCGTGATCTCCTGCGCCATCTTCGAGTACGTGCCCGATGCGTCGACCACGGCGAAGACCTTGAAGCCTTCCTGCACGGCGGAGATGGCCGGGAACGCCATGCACACGCTCGTGATCGTGCCCGCGATGATCAGCGTCTTGCGGCCGGTTGCCTTGACTGCCGCGACGAAATCGGGGTTGTCCCACGCATTGATCTGACCTTTGCGGGCCACGTAGGTGGCGTGCGGGGCGCTCTCGTGAATTTCCGGAATCAGCGGACCGTTCGGCCCTTGCGGCACCGAGGCCGTGGTGATGACCGGGATCTTGCAGAGCGTCGCCATCTTCGCGAGCGCAATCGCGTGATTGCGCAGGACCGTCATCTCCATGTCCTTGACGGTCTGGAACAGTCCGCTCTGGTGGTCGATTAGCAGCATGGCGGCGTCGTTCGGGTCGATCACCGGGCGCTGTCCGTTGAAGTTCGCTGGGGCCGTCATGTCGATGCTCCTTGTGAGGTGGGTGACGAGCGAAGCATAGGGCGCGCGCACGGGTGCCGGTAGAGGGGGTGGGTTATCCTCAGAGTCTCGTTTATGGAACGCTGGGAGACGGCCGATGCAGGATCTCAACGACCTGTATTTCTTCGCGCAGGTGGTCGATCATCAGGGCTTCGCCCCGGCTGGCCGCGCGCTCGGCATGCCGAAATCGACGCTCAGCAGGCGCATCGCGCTGCTGGAAGAGCAGCTTGGCGTGCGCCTCATTCAACGCTCCACGCGACGCTTTTCTGTGACGGAGATGGGGCAGCGCTATTACAGCCACTGCAAGGCCATGCTGATCGAAGCTGAGGCGGCGCAACAGGCGATCGACCTGAACCGCTCGGAGCCGCAGGGGATCGTGCGCCTCACGTGTCCGGTGGGCATTCTGCACGCGCGCATCGGCGCGATGCTCGGCGATTTTCTTGCGGCGACGCCGCGCGTAACCGTTCATCTGGAGGCGACCAATCGTGTCGTCGACGTGATTGGCGAAGGCGTCGACGTGGCCATCCGCGTGCGCCCGCCGCCGCTCAAGGACAGCGATCTCGTGATGAAGGTGCTGGGCGAACGCGGCTGGTGCCTCGTCGCGAGCCCGGCGCTGCTGCATCAGCATGGCGTGCCGGGGGGGCCTGAAGTGCCGGCGGATCTGGCGTCGCTGCCGAGCCTCGACTTCGGGCCGGCGCCCGGCGAGCACGTCTGGGAACTCGACGGACCGGACGGCCAGGTGGCAGCGATCCACCATACGCCGCGCTTCGTGACCGACGACATGCTCGCGCTAAAGCAGGCCGCCGCCGCGGGTGCGGGCATCGTGCAACTGCCGCTGATGGTGGTCTCCGACGAACTGAAGCGCGGCACGCTCGTGCACATCGTGCCGGCGTGGAACCCCCGCAGCGGCATCATTCACGCCGTGTTTCCGTCGCGGCGCGGCTTGCTGCCCTCGGTGCGCTCGTTGATCGATTTTCTTGCGCAGCGGTTTCAGGAGATCGACGAGAGCTAGCCCGCGCTTGGAGCGAGCCGGAAGGCCATCGAATAGCTGAAGCGGCTTGCCGGGTGCACGCCAGTGGTCACTTCGATGACCTTGTCCCGCACGAAATAAGTCCGCACGATGCGCAAGCCCGCCGACCCGCTTTCCACTTGCAGCGTGTCGGCGACGGCTCCTTCGAGCAGCAGCCCCTGGATCTCCTGTTCGACGCGCGTGACCTTGATGCCGTACTGCTCCTCGATCATGGTGTAGACCGGCTTGTCGAGTGTTTTCGCGAGACCCGTCAGCTTGCTGTACTCCGCGTTCACGTAGATGTCGACGAGCGCGATCGGCTCGTCGGCGTTTTCTCCTGAGCCCTTGCCGCCGTGGCGCACGCCTTCCAGATGGAGCCACTTCGCGCCCGCCTCGCAGCGCAGCAGCGCGGTTTGCGATGCATCGGCCAGGATGGTGCGGCGCGAGCTAACCCGCAGGCACGTTCCCTTTGCATAGAGCGCGAGATCGGAGAGGGTGTCCATCGACTGGACATAGCGCGTTTGCGGACGGTCCGCGAGCACGGTCGTGCCCACGCCGGCTTGCCGCGTAATGAGGCCGAGATTGCACAGCTTCTGGATGGCCTGGCGCACGGCGTAGCGGCTCAGGCCCCACTGCGCGCATAGTTCCGCTTCCGTTGGCAGCATCTCGCCGACCGCGAAGCGGCCTTGGCGGATGTCTTCCATGAGCGTGCGGGCCAGGTCGACATGGCGGGGCTGCGGCACGTCGAACATGGGGGCTTCGGGTGCGTCGGAAATGGGCGGCATGGCGTTCGGGACGAGAGGCGGCGCGCAGCGGCCGCGATGGCGACAGTATAGCAGCGGCCAGGGTAAGCACGAATGTTCGAACAATCGAATAAATATAAAATGGCTTTCATGGAGCCGGAAGTTCCGGGCTCCGCGAATTCCGGAGAACCCTGCATGTACCCGATCGATTTCCTGTGGCGCGCTGCGCACCGCCATCCCCGCCGGACCGCCATCGTGAGCCCCGATGGAGACCTGACTTTCGAAGCGCTGGCTGCCGAGGTGCTGCGCCGTGCGGCGGCGCTCACGCGCCTCGATCCGCTGCCGCGTAGCCGGGTCTGCATCGGCGCGGCCAACTCGGTCGATCACCTGCTGTCGCTGCTTGCCGTGCTGGCGGCGGGCAAGGTGTGGGTGCCGCTGAATCCGCGCAATGGCGATCCCGAGCTGCGCCGCATCGTGGAGTTCGTCGCGCCGTCGCTGGTGCTGGCCGACCACGCCATGCTCGAACGCCTCGCGGGCATCCCCGCGCCGCTGCGCCCGCTCGGCGACCTCGACCGCGCCGACGGCGATGATGGCGACTTCGCCGCCGTGGCCTTCGGCCCCTATGCTCGCGGCGGTGTCAGCGTGGAAGAAGCGCAGGCGATCAAGTTCACAGGCGGATCGACCGGCGTCCCCAAGGGCGTGATCCAGCCGCTGCGCGCCTGGAATACCAACATCGCGACGCAGATCCATGAGTTGGGCCTCACGCCCGACGATCGCTATCTCGTGGCCGCGCCCATCACGCACGGCACCTCGACTTACATGCTGCCGCTGCTCGGCGCGGGCGGCGCGCTCGTGTTCCCGGAACACGCGAAGCCCGCCGGATTGCTCGATGCCGCGAGCGAGCACGGCGCGACGATTTTCTTCGCGCCGCCCACGCTGATCCTCGCGCTGAGCGAAGAGCAGCGCCGCGCTCCGCGTGCGCTGCCGGCGCTGCGCTACCTCGTCTACGGCGGCGCGCCAATGCGGCCGGAGCAGATTCGCGATGCGCAAGCGGTGTTCGGCCCGGTGCTCTGCACCTCGTTCGGGCAGACGGAAGCGCCGCAGATCATCACGTTCCTGCCGCCCAGCGAGATGACGGGCGAACGCCTCGGCTCGGTCGGCCGGCCGACGCTGCTCACGCGCGTTGCGATCCTCGACAAGTCGGGCCAGTTGCTTGGGCCGGGCGAGGAGGGCGAGATCGCGGTGCGCGGCGGCCTCGTGATGAGCGGCTACCTGAACGCCGATGAGGAAACCAGCAAGACGCTCGTGGATGGCTGGCTGCGTACGGGAGATGCGGGCGTATTCGATAAGGATGGCTATCTATTCCTGCACGACCGCATTCGCGACGTGATCATCACGGGCGGCTTCAACGTGTATCCGGGCGACGTCGAGGTGGTGCTGTCGAGTCATCCTGCCGTGGCCGATTGCTCGGTGGTGGGCGTGCCCGACGCGAAATGGGGCGAGGCCGTGCACGCGGCCGTGCAGTTGCGCCCCGGCATGAGCGTCGACGCCGAGGAACTGGTTGCGCTCGTCAAGCGCGAGCTCGGCTCGGTGAAGACACCGAAGTCCGTGCATCTGTTCGACGCGCTGCCGCGCAGCGCAGTGGGCAAGGTGCTCAAGCCCGCCGTGCGCGAAGCGATCCTGAACCTGCGGAGCGAAACATGAGCGCGATGAACGAAGCACACTCGCCGCGCACCACGCTCTGCCACTACACCACCGATGCGGTCTACTATGGCGATGCCGATCTCGTGCGCGATCTGCTCGGCCAGGCGAGCTTCATCGACGTGTTCATGAAGCAGACCTTCGGCCGCACGCCGAGCGCCGGCGAGCGGCGCATCGTCGATGCGGTGCTGGTGACCCTGATGGAGCATGGCATGACGCCGAGCGCGATCGCCACACGCATGATTTATGCGAGCTCGCCGGAAAACCTCCAGGCGGGCGTGGCGGCGGGGCTGCTCGCGGTGGCGAGCCGCTTTGTCGGCACGATGGAGCCGGCCGCGCAGCTGCTGGGCCGCATCGCCGCGAGCGCGGACGCCGGGGCGGAAGCAGCGCGCATTGCCCAGGATTACCGCGCGCGGCGCGAGGCCGTGCCGGGATTCGGCCACCACCTCCACAAACCCGACGACCCCCGCGCGATCGCGCTGCTCGCGCTCGCGCGCGAGGTGGGGACGTATGGGCCGTACTGCGAGGCGCTCGCGCATCTCGCCTCCGCCGTGGATTCCGCTGCGGACCGTCACATCACCATCAACGCGACGGGCGCGATTGCGGCGCTGCTCGGCGACATCGGCATCCCGGTCGCGCTGATGCGCGGCTTCGCCGTGCTGAGCCGCGCGGCCGGACTCATTTCGCACATCGCCGAGGAACAACGCGACCCTTCGGGGCGTTTCATCTGGGACCTGGTCGACACGGCCATGACCGATGCCCGGTCCGCCGATTGAGCGTCAACTGAGCGTCCAGCCTGGATTCGCACGCATTCACGCCATTGCATCAAACATGAAGGAGACGACCATGACCGAAGCACAAGAAGCCATCCTGCGCCACCATCACATCACGCTATGCGTGGGCACGGCGCAGCAGGACTACGATTTCCACACCAGGGTGCTCGCGCTCAAGAGCGTGAAGAAGACGCTGATCTACGATGGTGTCGCACCGTTCTACCATCTCTACTATGGCAACGATATCGGCGAGGAAAGCACGCTCATCACCTGCTTCCCGGTCGGGCATTTCGGCCGCGTGGGCAAACGCGGGGCGGGGCAGATCGGCGGGCTGTCGCTTTCGGTGCCGGTTTCGTCGATCCCGTTCTGGGAGAAGCGGCTGCGCGACCACGGCTTCGAGGTGAAGCGCTCGGAGCGCTTTGGTGAGCCGGTGCTCTCGTTCGCACACCCTTGTGGCATTCCCTACGAGATGATTGGCATTGCTGATGATGTACGCAAGCCGTGGTCGAACGGCGAGGTGCCGGCGGACCTCGCGATTCGCGGCCTGCACACGATCAGCGTGAACGTGCGGGAGATGGAGCCTTCGCAGGAATTCATGCAGCAGGGCTGGAGCGCACACGAAGTGGATCGCGACGGCACGCATACGCGTTTCGCATTCGGCGAAGGTGCGGGGCTTCCGGGACAGTTCGTCGATTACGTGCTTACGCCGGATCTGCCGCAGGCGAGCTGGACCTACGGCGAGGGCATCGTGCACCACTGCGCGTTCCAGGTGAAGGACCGCGCGGTGCAGGACAAGGTCAAGGCCAACCTCGAAGGGCTCGGCTTCACCGACACCTCCGAGCGCAAGGACCGCGGCTACTTCGAATCGATCTACGTGCGCACGCCGGCTGGCGCGATGTTCGAGGCCACCGTTTCGAAGCCGGAGGCGTTCCTGATAGACGAACCGTACGAGGCGTTGGGCTCGAAAGTGCAGATTGCGCCGCAGTTCGAGAGCCAGCGCGCGACCATCATCGCCTCGCTCGAGAAACTCGAATTCTGAGCCGGAGCCACGCGCCATGTCGAATGCCAATCCGCATCTGGCCCAGCCGCCCCGGGTGTACGGCTGCGCGCCGCGCGATGCCGCACTGGCGGTCATTCTGGTGCATGGGCGCGGGCAGTCGCCCGAGTGGATGCACGACGCGGTCGTGCGCCGCTTCGGCCGCGACGATCTCGTCTGGCATGCGCCGGCGGCGGCCGGGCAGTCGTGGTATCCGCAGCGCTTCATTGCACCGCTCGAAGACAACGAGCCCCATCTCACGCACGCGCTGGCGGGCCTCGATGCGCTTTCCGGCGCGCTGTGCGAGCAGGGCTTTCCATACGAATCGCAGGTGCTGGTGGGGTTTTCGCAGGGCGCCTGCCTGTGCAGCGAGTTCGTGTGGCGGGCGGGGCGGCGCTATCGCGGGCTCGTGGCGTTCACGGGCGGCTTGATTGGGCCGCCGGGCATGCACCGCGAAATCGTGCCCAGTGCACTCGAAGGAATGCCCGTGCTGTTCTCCACCTGGGACGACGACCCTCATGTGCCCGCGCAGAGCGTGCGCGAATCGGCGCAGCGCTTTGCCGAGGCGGGGGCGTGCGTGAGTTTGAAGATCGAGGCCGGCGTCGAGCATGGCATTCGCGACGCCGAAATCGCCTATGCGCGCATGCTGCTGGCCGGCGGTCAGCCGTAAGACATAAAGGAAAAGGCAGTGACGATGCAAACTTTCGTGCATGAAACGCGTGCGGCCCGCGTGGTCTTCGGGCCGGGCAGCCGCCATCAATTGATTCACGAGCTGGAAAACCTCGGGATGCAGCGCGCGCTCGTGCTGACCACGCCGGAGCAGACCGGCATCGGCGAGCAGATTGCCGGGATTCTCGGCGAGCGCAGCGCCGGCGTGCACGGCAAGGCGGTGATGCACGTGCCGCTGGACGTGGCGCGCGAGGCCATCGAGACGGCACGCCGTCTGGGTGCCGATGGATGCGTGGCCATCGGCGGCGGCTCGACGATTGGCCTTGCGAAAGCGATCGCACTCGAATCGAGCCTGCCGATCATCGCCATGCCCACCACCTATGCGGGGTCCGAGATGACCCCGCTCTACGGCATCACCGACGACGGCCTGAAAAAGACCGGGCGCGACTGGCGCGTGATGCCGCGCAGCGTGATCTACGACCCCGAACTGACCTTGACGCTGCCGGTGCCGCTCAGCATGACGAGCGGAATGAACGCGATCGCGCACGCGGCAGAAGGGTTGTATGGCCGCGACGGCAACCCCGTCTACCGCCTGATGGCCGAAGAAGGCATTCGGGCGCTCGCGAGCGCGCTGCCCCGCTTGCGCGAAACGCCCTCGGAGCTCGAGGCGCGCAGCGACGCGCAATACGGCGCGTGGCTGTGCGGCACGGTGCTCGGTAATGTGCAAATGGGAGTGCACCACAAGCTGTGCCATACGCTGGGCGGGACCTTCAATCTGCCGCACGCGGAGGTCCACACGGTGATCCTGCCGTACGCGCTCGCGTATAACGCGTTGGCTGCGCCGCAGGCGATGGCGCGCATTGCCCGCGCGCTGGGCAGCGAGACGGCCGCCGCGGGCCTGCGCGCGTTGGCGGCGGCGCTTGGCGTGCCGAGTTCGCTGCGCGAGTTGGGCATGCCGGAGCAGGGGCTCGATCGCGCAGCGGATCTTGTGGTCGAGACGCCTTATCCGAATCCGCGGCCCATCGAGCGCGGCGCGATCCGCGAACTACTGCAGCGCGCTTACGAAGGCACCGAGCCGGTCTGAATCCGCACTCCGGATCACCGCACGAATCAAGCATCAAGAGGAACCCGCCATGTTGATCGAGCACCGCGTGTACACCCTCGCGCCGGGCGCCGAGGCATCGTTCTGGGACGCTCAACGCGAGCGCGGCGAGCAGGGGCTGCGTCCCATTCTCGAACGGTTGATCGGCACCTATGCCGCGCGCAGCGGCGCGACCGACCAGATCGTGAGCCTGTACCGCTACGACAGCTTCGAAGACTGGCAGACGCGCCTGTTCGGCCTGTATCGGCAGGCGGCGCTGCAACCGTATTTTCGTGCGGTCAGGCCGCTTATCCGGCGCCAGGAAAGCCGCTTTCTCGCACCGGATCCGCTGTCCGAACTGACGCCGCACTGGGGCAACGGGCGCGACTGGCTGCCCGCGCACGGGCCGCTTTTTGCCTCGCCGAGGACTGAAAGCGTGATGGACGAGTTGACGCTGACCTTCGCCGCTGGCGGCGTGCCGGCGTGCTGGGAGGCGATGGCACGGCACGCCTTGACGGCCGATGCCGGGGTCATGAGCGGCTTGTGCGCGGGATTCAGCACCATTGCGGGCGTGCTCAATCAGGTGCTGCTGTACTGGCGTCACCCTGATCTCGAAGCCGCTTTGCAGCACCGCAGCCGCCTGCGGGAATCGGGCCGCTGGAATGATTTTCTGCGCGAGCTTGCGCCGGTCGACGTTCACGCCGAAAGCCGGCTGCTTGCGCCATCCACGGTAGCGGACATGTCGCCGCTATATGCAAACGACTAAATCACGATTTTTCTAAAACCCTCCTGAACAGGTGCCCATGATGGAAATCCGAACGATGACGGACGAGCAGAGAAAGGCAATCGCACTCGAATATTTCAAACGTATGGACCGGGGCGGCAACCTCTTCGAACTCTTCGATGACCACGCCGAAGTCTATTTTCCGAAGTGGGGCATTGCACGAGGCAAGCCCGAAATCGAGCGGCTTTTCTCGGACCTGATGGGCATTCTCTCCGAGGTGTCGCATGACGCGTCCAGCATCAACTTCATCCAGCAGGGCGACTTGCTGGTGGCGGAGGGCACGTCGAGCGGCAAGACCCGCGACGGCGCCACCTGGCGCGCCGGCGTAACCCATGCCGGCCGCTGGTGCGATGTCTTCGAGATCCGCGACTTCAAGATTCAGCGCTGCTACGTGTATCTCGATCCCGACTATGGCGGCGCCGATACGGCGCGCTATCCATGGCTAGGTTCCGATCGCCCGGTTCGCTTCTAATGCCGCTTCTGACGCGTAATCAATAAAAGAACAAACCGCACTCGATGCGGCAGGTAATGGAGACGGTTGATGTCACGCAGAAAGTTAGTAATCCGTAAGTTATCGTTGTGTGCGACAGGCTTGGCGATTAGCGGCGCGGTACAGGCGCAAGGGAGTGTCACGCTGTTCGGCGTGCTGGATGGCGCTCTGCTCTATACGAACAAGACGCTGGATCCGGCAACGGGAGGCAACGCAGGCAAGCAGTTTTCCGTGATCGACGGGGGCTCGTACTATTCGCAGTTCGGCCTCGTGGGAACGGAGGATATCGGCGGCGGATACCAGGCCAAGTTTCGCCTCGTCAGCGGCCTGAATATCGCGAACGGCGGCCTGCTTCACTGCAATGGCAACCTGTTTGGCTGCGAGGCGTGGGTGGGCGTCGACGGGCCTCCCGGCGAGATCAAGCTGGGTCTGCAGTTTTCGCCGTTCTTTCTGGCGGTGTACGACTCGGATCCGCGCAATCTTTCGCTGTTCGGCAGCGGCGCGATCCCGCTCGTGGACAACGTGCTGGGCACCGGCATTTTCAACGCCAATGCGATTTCCTGGACCAGTCCCGTACTGGGCGGTTTTCAGGGCAGCGCGTTGTTTGCGTTCGGCGGCGAGCCGGGCAACTTTCAGGCGGGGCGGCAGTATGCGGTCCGCCTCAAGTACGGGTACGGCGGGCTGACCGTCAACGCGGCCATTTACGACGGCAATAGCGGCGGCACCGCGCAGACGCCGGTTCCCACGACGGTGCAATACGTGGGGCGAATGATCGGTGTCGGGTATCAGTTCGGATCGCTAACGGTCAAGGGGTCGTTCGTCAACTACAAGGTCGCGGGCTCGTTCAATGCCGACGTTTTCGGCGGCGGCGCCAACTGGTACATCACGCCGGCGCTCGATATCAACGGCGGCGTCTGGGTGACGAGCGATCGCAACCATACGGCCAATCACTCGGTTCTGGGGGCGCTGGGGGCCGACTACTTTTTGTCGAAGCGGACCACGCTCTATGCCCAAGTCGGCATGGTGAACAATCACGGCGCGATGAATACTGGATTGTCGATGATCGGCGCGCTGTATGAAGTGGCGGGGACCTCGGTCGGCACGGTGGTTGGCATCCGGCATACGTTCTAGCCATTACCATTTCAGGGAGAAGTGAAACGTGGACTTTTTCAAGTCGATGAGGGGCGTAGCCGGCGTGTTCATCATGACGGTCGCGGTGGCGGGTCATGCGCAGGTGAGTGGTGCGGTGGAAGCGGGGGCCGCCGTTTCTGCAAGCACTAGTAACGCCGGCAGGAAAGCGGAGAAGGCGGAGAACCGAAGGCTTCAGAAGGAGGTGCTGCGCCATCTCTTGAAGACGAAAGGGCTCGACGCGAACAACATCGTGGTCGTGGCGAGAGGCGGTGTCGTGACGCTGGGCGGGTCGGTTCCGCAAGCGCATGAGGCTGAACTGGCCGTTGCACTCGCTCGGGGCGTCGAGGGCGTCAAAGAAGTGCGGAGCAATCTCGCGGTGAGGCCGGAAGGTTTGTAGTTGCCGGCTCACGCGGTTTTGCGTCTGCGCTTCAGGAGCAACACGTCTGGGCCAATTCGCCGAAGATATTCACGAGGTTCCCTTCGGGATCGCGCACCATGGTTGAAGCGAGCGTGGGCGTCAGCGCTTGTTCGGCCCAGACGATTTCGACGCCCAGCGCCGTCAACGTGGCCGTCGTTGCGGCCAGATCGTCGCTTTCCAGCACGATGGCTTTCCAGCCCAGCGCGTGCAGGTGCAGCGGCGGAGCAGAGCGGTCGGCGGGACGATGCTCCCCGCCTTGGCGCGACACGAGTTCGAGCCGGAAGCCGTTGCCGGTCAGCATGGCGAAATCGGCGTTCACGGGATTGAAATGGCCGCGCGTTTCGACCTGCAAGCCGAATACGTTCCGATACCAGTCGATCATCGAATCGAGATCGGCCACGGCCAATGCCACATTGTTTAACCGCAGCGCCGGTGCGGGAGAACTTTGAATGGTTGCCACGATGGATGCTCCTCAAATGGGATGCGCGATGTCTGGGGGACGGACACAATGCCCGCCCCCCGGAAGGCTTAAAGCTGGCTCATGCCGCCATCGGCGATGATTTCGGTGCCGACGATAAAAGCCGATTCAGGCGCCGACAAATGCAGCACGGTCGAGGCGATCTCCTCCGGCAGGCCGAAGCGGCCCAGCGGGACCTGGTTCTGGATCTGCGCGGCGGTGGCCGATAGCGTTTCGGCATCCATACCGAGCTTGCCGTACAGCGGCGTCGTCACCGGCCCCGGGCTGACCACGTTCACGCGAATGCCCGAACCGACCAGCTCGCCCGAGAGCGTCTTGGCCAGCGAGATCAGCGCGGCCTTGCTGGCGGCGTACACGGACGACATCGGCATGCCGATGCGTGCGTTGATCGAGCCATTCAGCACGATCGAGGTCCCTTGATTCAGCAGCGGCAGCAGCGCCTGAATCTGGAAGTACGCGCCTTTCACGTTGGCGTTGAAGGTGGCGTCCCACAGCGTCTCGTCCACCTCGGGCAGCGCGGCAAATTTGGCGACGCCAGCGTTGATGAAAACGGCGTCCAGGCGGATGCCTTCTTCGGACAATTGACGGGCGAGGTCGCGCGCGGCTTGTACGGTGCCGGTTTCGTTGCGGATGGCGAGCGCCTTGCTGCCCAGCGTGGCGCGGGCGGTTTCCAGCGCCGCCGCGTCGCGGCCGGTGATGACCACGCGCGCCCCTTCCCGGGCGAATGCCTGGGCGGCCGCGAGGCCGATGCCGCTGTTGCCGCCAGTGACCAGAACGGTTTTGCCTTCGAAGCGATTCATGATGTTCTCCAGTGGAAAAAGTTGAACTTCAACAATTGCGTGAGTGCAGTATGGACGCGGGATTGCGGTTTGCCATACGATCGGATCGATGAACTCGTTCGAAGGAGTTGCACATGTTGTCGGAAGACGAATTGGCCCTGCTGGAGGCGATCCGCGATGCAGGCAGCTTGTCGCGCGCGGCGGCGCGGCTGGGCAAGGCGCCCTCGACCGTGTCGCACGCCGCGCGGCAACTCGAGCAGCGCTTCGACGCGCTGCTGTTCGACCGTCGCCGCTACCGCTTGCAATTGACGCGCGCCGGCGAGGTGCTCACTGAAGAAGCGGCGCGGCTCGCGCAGGACGTCTCGCGCGTCACGCAGCGCGTGCGCCAGGTGGCCAACGGCTGGGAGGACCAGTTGTGGATCGTCACCGACGAGCTGATGGAATTCGAAACGCTCATGCCGGTCATGCGCGCGTTCGACAAGCTGGAATCTGGGGTGGCACTGCGCGTCACGCATGAGGTCCTCGCCGGCACCTGGGAAGCGCTGCGGGACGGCAGGGCACATTTGGTCATCGGCGCGACCAACGAGCCGCCGGCGATTCCCAACCTCGGGTGGTTCGAACTGGGCGTGGTCGAGTGGGTGTTCGCGATCGCTCCCCGGCATCCGCTCGCGTCGGCCCACGAACCGCTGACGCGTGAGGACATCGCCCAGCATCGCGCGGTGGTGGTGGCCGACTCGTCGCGCTTTACGGCGGGCCGTGCGTACGGCACGGTGGGCGGGCAGCGTGCGCTGGCCGTGCCGTCCATGCGCGCCAAGATGCAGGCCCAGCGCGATGGGCTCGGGATCGGCTGGCTGCCCCGGCACCGGGTGGCGTCGCTGCTCAAGCGCGGCGAACTGGTGGAAAAGCGCACGGCCAATCCGCGCGAGCCGAATGTGCTGTATGTCGGCTGGCGTAACGACCACGAGGGCCGTGCGCTTCAATGGTGGCTGGAGCAGTTGAGGGATGCGCGGCTCGCCAGGCGGTTGGTGCGGGGTGTTGATGCGTATGCTTAATTAACCTTCACCTCGTTCTTCAAAGCCTGCTTGTTCCCGAAGTCCGTAATGCTTTCCACCGTGGTTTCGCAAATGGTCGTCAGCGCCTCGCGCGTGAGGTAGGCCTGATGCCCCGTGACGATCACATTGGGAAACGACACGAGGCGCTGAAAAATGTCGTCGGTGATGATCTCGCTGGAGAGATCGCGGAAGAACAGATCCGCCTCCTGTTCATAAACGTCGATCCCAAGCCCGCCGAGCTGGCCGCTCTTCAACGCTTCGATAGTGGCTTCCGTGTCGATCAAACCGCCCCGGCTCGTATTGATCAGGATGGCGCCGGGCTTCGTGCGCT
The DNA here is from genome assembly GCF_902859945.1 of Paraburkholderia caffeinitolerans. Taxonomy (GTDB): domain Bacteria; phylum Pseudomonadota; class Gammaproteobacteria; order Burkholderiales; family Burkholderiaceae; genus Paraburkholderia; species Paraburkholderia caffeinitolerans. Next base: position 86,149 of record NZ_CADIKL010000034.1, read on the forward strand.
TGAGCGTCTGCGAATTGATGATGTGATACGTCTCGGGCGTCAGCGGGCAATGCAGTGAAATCACGTCGGCTTGCTCGGCAAATTCGCCTGCGGTTGCGTAGCTAAGGCCAAGCGCCTCGAATTGGGCCGATGGATAAGGATCGAAGCCGATCACCTTGCAGCCGAAGCCCAGCATGATCTTCGCAAACACGCAGCCGATCTGGCCCGTTCCCACCACCACGACCGTCTTGCCGTGCAGGTCGAATCCGGTCAGGCCGTCGAGCGAGAAATTCGAATCGCGCGTGCGGTTATAGGCGCGGTGCACTTTGCGGTTGATCGCGAGCAGCAGCGCCACCGCGTGCTCGGCCACCGAGTACGGCGAGTACGTGACCACGCGCACCACTTTCATGCCGAGCCGCGCCGCCGCTTCCAGATCGACATTGTTGAAACCCGTGCAGCGCAATGCGAGCAGACGCGTGCCGCCCTTGTGCAGCGCTTCGAGCACTTGCGCGTTGGCGCGGTCGTTGACGAAGATGCACACCGCGCCGTAGCCCGCTGCAAGGCCGACGCTGTCCATATCGAGCGGAACGTCGAAGTAGTGCAGATCGTGTTGCGCGGCCTGGTTGGCCTGGTCGAGAAACTGGCGCTCATAGCGCGTCGAACTGAAAACCGCTACATCCATGGTGTATTCCCCTGAAACTGCAACTCAAGATCATCGGCTAAGGTGTCACGCGGGCGCGTCTAGGCGGCGGCAATCGCGATGGCGATCTGCACGAAAAGCACCTTCACGATGGTCATCGACGGAAAAATCATCGCGTACATGATGTCGGGTTCATCGGTCGGCGCGATGCGGTTGGCGAAAGCGAGAATGGCCGGGTTGCCGGTCGCGCCGCAGATCACGCCGATCGTTGTATCGAAAGGCAGCTTGAAAATCCACAGGCAGCACACCGCCGTGGTGGCCACCAGCACCAGCAGCGTGATCGCGCCATAGAGCAACAACAGCGGCCCGGCGGTGCCAACCGTTGCGATGAATTTCGGCCCGCACGAAATGCCGACCTGCGCGAGAAAAATCGTCAGCCCGAGATTGCGCATCACGAGATTGGCGGAAAGCGGCATGACCCAGACGAACGGCCCGTTGCGGCGTGCCTTGCCGAGGCATAGCGCGACCAGCAGCAATGCCGCGAGCCCCATGCTGAACGCGCCGAGCCCCGGCACGCGCAGCGGAATCGCGCCGACCAGCAGCCCCAGCGCCGCGCCGATGCCGAGGCTGATGAAGCTGAGGTCGGCCGTGGTCTTGATCGAATCGCCGAAGAACGCGCGGACCGTCGCCTGATGGGCCTGATTGACCAGCAGCCCGACGCGGTCGCCGGCTTCGAGAATCAGATCGGGCGTCGACACCAGATCGGCGTCGCCGCGCCGCACATGCGCGATCGCGCAGTTCACGCCGTCCGGAAAGCGCAAATTGCCGAGCGCCATGCCGACCACCGACGGGTTCGATGCGAACACGCGCAAATAGTCGAGGTCTTCCCGATGGCTCGCGATGCGCCCGGGCTGCAGTTCGCCGCATAGCGCCGTGGCTTCGTCCAGCGGGCGCTGGTCGGTGGCGGTGGCGAGCAGGACGTCGTCGGCGCGCAGCGTGAAATCCTCGACGGGCAACTGATTGTGATGCGCGCGCCGCACGGCCGAGATGACCACGCTGGCAGGCAGCCGGGCCGTGAGCTCGGACAGCCTGAGACCGAACAGCGTTGAATTGCGCAACGCGATTTCCGCGGTCTTCAATAACTTCGCGGGAGGTTTGCTTATCTTTACTTTCATCACGGCATTGAGCGCGTAGATGAATAGAATCGGCCCGGCCACGCCGAATGGATAGGTGACGCTATAGGCCACCGCGGCGTCGTTGCTTTTCATCGAGGCGATTGCTACTTGCAGGCTCGCCGTACTGGTGCCGCTGCCCGCGAACATCCCGAGCGAATCGGCGAGCGTGATGCCGAAACGAATCAATCCGCATGCCACGAGACCCGAGGCGATTACGCCGACACACGCGGCCGCATTGGCCTTCGCGCCTTCCTTGCTGGTGAGCCCGCGAAAGAATTGCGCGCCGTACTGTATGCCGATGCCATAAAGAAACAGCAGCAGACCGAGTGTGCCCAGCAAGGGCGGCGGCGCAGATTTCGGTGCGAACGCACCGACCGCCAGGCCGACGAACAGCACGGCGCCGGAGCCCAGCGCCACGCCCTTGATATTGATTTCGCCGACCAGGTAGCCGATCGCAATGGTCAGAAAGAGTGCGAATAGCGGCTGAGCGCTGAGTAGGTCCCTGACTGCATCCATGCCGCCCCCTCTAGATGGATGGATAAAGCAACGTGCAGGAGATGCATATTACTCGCTGCTCGGTTAATCAGGGGGCAACTTGGCTTTCACGTCCTGTGCGCGCGGTCCCCAAGCAGATAATCAATCGAGATCAGCCCGGGCCCCCATGCGGCAATGCCGAGCGCCATGGCGGCCCACGTGATGTGAATCGGCCAGCCATCCGGCACCGTCAATTCGATCATGCAGGTCATCAGCAGCAGACCCAGCGCAGCGAAACGCGTGCCGATGCCGAGCACGAGCAGCACCGGAAATGCGACCTCGCCGCACGCCGAAAGGAATGCGAAAACCGCCGGCGCAGGAAACGGGTACGGGCCGCCAGGCAGGTGCAGTCGAAACTCGTCGGTGAACAGATCGATGGCCGTGTCGTTGAGCTGGAGGAAGCCGTGCCATTTGAGCACCCCCGAGCGCCAGAACGGCACAGCAAGCGCAATACGCAGCAGCAATTGCACGAACCACGGTTGTGCGAATTTCTCGACGAGGCGCCGTGCCCGCACGACGGCCATCGCGACGATGCTTGAAGGGGATGGCTTGAGATCTTGCCGGGTCGATATCATGATTACACTCCAGGCTGAACTGACGTGAGCGCACAGGTTGCGATCTCTCTAGCCGTCTCTGCATGCGCGCGCAACTCGGACCACGCCGGCAGATTGCTGTCCCATTCGATCAGCGTCGGAACGGCGCCGAGGCGTTCGATGACAAGCTGGTAAAGATCCCAGACGGAGTCCGCAATGGCCCGGTCGTGACTGTCGATGAGTAGCAGCGCATTCTCGTCGTCGCGCTGCTCGCTGTGTCCCGCGAGATGGATCTCGCCAACGTACTCGGACGGAAATTCCGCGAGATACGCTTGGGGCGAATAGCCGTGATTGACTGCCGAGACAAAAACGTTATTCACGTCGAGCAGCAATCCGCAACCCGTGCGCTGCGCGACTGCGCGGATAAAGTCGGGCTCGCTCATGGTCGATGACGCGAACGCGACATAGGTGGAGGGATTTTCGAGCAGAATCGGGCGCTTGATCGTTTCCTGCACCTGGTCGATGTGTTCGCAAACTTGGTCGAGCGTGGCCTTGGTATAAGGCAGCGGCAACAGGTCGTTAAAGAAGGTTCCGCCGTGCGAAGACCACGCCAGATGCTCGGAAACGAGCAGCGGTTCGTAGCGCTCCACCAGTTCGTGAAAGCGGGCAAGGTGATGGACGTCGAGCACTTCCGGGCCGCCGATCGACATGCACACGCCATGCAGCGAGAGCGGCCAGCGTTCGCGGATCGTGCTCAGCATGCGATGCGGCGGGCCGCCCGCACCCATGTAGTTTTCGGCGTGGACCTCGAAAAAGCCGTCCTTCAGTCCATCGTCGAGAATGGCGGCGAAGTGTTCATGTTTGAAACTCGTGCCGGTCAGCACGGGTTTCGCGCGTGTCGTGCCGACTGCGCGAAGAGGACGGCCAGGCGCATGCGCCGTCACGCTGCCAGTGGAAGGGGTCATGGCCGTCCATCTCCTCTCGTCAGATGCGCGATCAGGACTTCATGGGGGTGAGCGAGCCGTGGCCGCCACCCGGCACGACGATGCTCGCACACGTGCCACCCTGAACGAACTTCCACGAGTTGCCCTGGAAATCCATTGTCGATGTGCCCTGGCAGGTCGTTCCCGGACCGGCGGCGCAATCGTTTTGCCCTTTCAGCGCGACGCCATAGCACTTTTCCTTATGCGCGGCCATTGCGGCGCTGACTTCCGCCTTGGTGAGCGGCGCGGCATGCGCCGTGGCGGCGAGAAGGCTGGCGACTGCGCCGGCAACCAGCGCGGAACTGACATTGATCTTGGTGGACATGAGAGATCTCCAGTAGAGGGAAAGAGAGGTATCCGTCGCGGATACACAAGCTAATTCGGGAATTGCAATGTGCCGGTTACAGCGGCGGAATATTTAATTCGATAAACTAATCAAGTTGAACGGCGGCGAAAACACCGGCTGAAAACATCGCGGCGAGGTTGGCCGGCAGATCGAAATCGGCGGCTTCCTCGAAGGCCGTCTGCGCCGCCGCGCCGAGCGTCGCGCCCTCGATGAGCGCAACGAGAAAGGCCGCGCCACCCGGCGGCAGTCGCGAAACGATCACGTCTGCGTCGGGCCGCGTGACGAGCGCATCTTCCGCGTCGCTCGAATGCAGCGGCGTGACAGGCGTGTTCACGCGATTCATCGTGAAGATCGAAACGGCCGGATAGCGCGAGCGCACGATGCGCGTGGCCGGATGCGTGACGAAGCGCACCTGCGCGAGCGCGGACGGATCGATGCAAGCCAGCGTCTCGGCAGCGAGCGGCGAAGCATCCGCAACGTGATACGCGTCGAGCCAGGCGCGTTCGATGCGTGCGGTATCCGCGAGCCACGGCATCTCGCGTGCGTACTCATACGTTTCGATGAAGGACGGAAAATCGCGTCCGTACTCGAACAGCAGCCGTGAAACCGGTGGCGTGGCGCGCACGTGAAAGCGGGCCATCGCGCGGAAAAACTCGACTCCGGTGATGCGCTGCACGGCGGGATAGATCGCCGCGAGCGCATCGATCAGACTGACCGTGACGTTGTTCCGATAGATGTTGTAGCGCTTGACGACGTCCTTGCCGGGCGTGCCGGCAGCGGCGACGACGCCTTCGGGCGTGGCCGCATCGGGATTCGTCAGACCGGGCGAAAAGCGTGCCGCGAAGTCGGCGGGGCGATGTTCAGGCTTCATGGCGGGTTCTCGCTGCGCGTAGCGTATCGGGCTCTGGCGCTGGTCCGGTTGTTGGGGATGGGCGGATATGCTGGTTAATTCGGTGGATTTCGGTGTCCGGTTACAGGCGCCGGATTTTTTTAGGCGACGCGCGCGCATCGTGCCCTGCGGATGATTAAGTGAGGGGCGCTGTAACCGGCGCGACGGTTCAAACGAACTACTGACCAGTTCAATAAATAGTGCGTATATTGGATCAAGCTGCGTAGCGAACATGCTTCTCCTGAAACAGGTTGCGGATAACATGAGGCTGCTTCTGCCGGCGATGCAGA
>NZ_CADIKL010000035.1 GCF_902859945.1 Paraburkholderia caffeinitolerans
ACGAGCTTTCTCAGGTGGGCTTGGGTGGCTCCATCCAGTTTTCGGGCATCAGGTTTTGTCTTCATGCCCATATAACGCACCACGCACTATTTGGTGCACACGTCAGTAAGTCACGAATTCGCTTGCCGGGCGTCCCGGACGGCAGTAGCGCTAGCCCCCGACCAGCGTCCGCGCCTGGTCGAGAAGCGCCGCTGCCGCGAGGAATTCCTTGCGCCCCGCCATCGTGAGCGCCGCGGTCGCGGTTTCGTTGAACAGTTCTTCGTTCGAAATCCGCGGAACGCCTTGCGTGCCGAAAGATGCTTGTCGAAGCCTGAAGAATGCCACCATCTGGAGAGCATTCAGTCTCTGCTCTTGCGATGCACCAGACGCCACCAACTCTGCCGCCGCAATCAACCGATTGATTGCACCTTCATACGTTGCCTGGTCCATGGCTTGCCTCGCAGTGGGTCGGATGGAAACTTGCCGTCTCGATGGCGGAGGCTATCTGCTCACGCATCCAATGGTGGGCGGCCGCCGATGCCCGTCGTTTGCCAATGCGACGTCAATCACGCTTTCGCTGCCTTGCCACGGCAAGACGACGACATGTCTCTCCGCCAGGCACTGCTTCAATGAGAGGGTCCTGCGGAAAATGCGGCAAGCAGACTATTCATCTCATGTGCAAAGACCGGCACGTCGAGCTCTACCGGCGGCTTGGCTATCAGTATGTCAACCGTCCGCATCGGACCATGGGGGCATGGCCTGGCACGAAATGGTGATGGATCTCTGAGCTGAACGCTCAGGAAATTGCGACTTGTTCCGGTTTGACTTTCGCCAAACGACTGCCCGCAAACGGGTCCTGCCGCCAGTCCACTCCGGTGGACTTGCCTGACGCGGGCTCCGGCGTCCCGGTGATTGCAAAATGCTCGAGTGACTGCCCGGCACTGGTTGCCTGGACGACCCATTGCGGGGCATCACCTTTCCCATCCCAGGTGTGACCAAGGGCATCGCGGTATCGCGCTGCTCGCAAACGTTCCTGGTCAGCTGCGATGGATGCGGCGATATCGTCTGGCTCGATGCCCAGTTCCGCCATCCTGCGCCGCAGGTAGGCGACGATGCTGTCTCTTTTTCGTTCGTCCATTTGTATGTGCTCCGCTCTCAGTACAATTCTTGAGCAGATGGATTGAAGTCGTCTGTCGCCAGGATAACACAGCATCCCGCACGGTCGCGCCCGAGCGATACATGGCACCATCGCATTCGGTGCCCGGCAGATTGTAGTGGAGTATCGGGCTGTGTCATAAGTAGAGTCAGTGCTGAGCGATGGAGTGACGCTTGTAGTTTGTTACCAGAGGAACGGCGACCATGGGCTCGGAATACGAATTTTCCTATTTCGCGTACGGCTCCAACATGTCGGTACGACGGCTCGTCGCGCGGCTGCCATCCGCGCGGGTTGTCGCCACGGGGGTTGTGACCGGCTACAAACTCGCGTTCGACAAGGTCAGCAAAGACGGTTCGGGCAAATGCGATTGCGAGCACACGGGAGTTGCCGGCGATCGGGTCTATGGCGTCATTTTCGTGGTGGCGGGTGGAGAACGAGCGGCGCTCGACAGATTCGAAGGTGTGGGAACGGGCTACGAGCCTCTCATGGTGCGCGTTGAGACTGCCGCTGGCGGATTATACGCGCTGACCTACGTCGCCACGAAAAAGCAAACCGGACTGCGCCCGTACCATTGGTACAAGCAGCATGTGCTGGTGGGCGCACGGGAAGCGAACTTGCCAGAAGACTACGTGCGGGCCATCAATGCTGTTGTCTCTCTCGAGGACCCAGACTCAGCTCGAACTGAGAAGGAGCTTCGCATTTATACGGCTGCTTAATTAATCAGTTTTAATCAGTTTCGTTTGCGAGGAAGCGAAGCAGACCGGCATTATTTGCGACGGGCCAGCAGTCGTTTGCCAATCACCAGGTGAGCGAGTTTTGGCAACATTCCGCAACACCAGTGATAACATTTGTTGTCGTTCACTGCCCGTTAGCCACTCGCCATCCGCATGCCAGAAAGCTTCGACCAGCTTGCCGCGCTCATTCGCGCGCGCTTCTCCGATCTGAGCCCGCAATTCCAGACGGGCGCCGCCTTCCTGCTCGATCACCCCGACGAAGTCGCGGTTTCGTCGATGCGCAAGGTCGCCGAGCGCGCCCAGGTGCAGCCCGCGTCGCTCGTGCGGCTCTCGCAGCAGCTCGGCTTTCCGGGCTGGAACGAGTTGCGCGATCTGTTCGTCGCACGCGTGCGTACACGCCCCGAGCCGCTTTCGAGCCGCGCCCGCTCGCTGGTGGCGGGCAGCGCGAAGGACGCGCTCGCGCACGATCTGCTGGTGGCCCAGCAGCACAATCTCGATGCCAGCGCCGCGCACAACGCGCGCACCATGGTCGAGGCCGCGCGTGTGCTGAAGAAAGCGAAGCACGTGCACGTGGCGGGCTTTCGCTCGTGCTACGCGGTGGCGTTCGGCCTCGTGTATGGCTACCGGCTGTTTCGTCCTTCGGTGTCGCTGCTGGGCGGCGAGGCCGGCACGCTCGAAATGCAGTTGCTCGGCATCGAGCGCGACAGCGCGACCATCGTGGTGAGCTTCGCTCCGTATTCGGTCGAGGCCGTGCGCGTGGCCGAGGCGGCGCTCGAAAAGGGCAGCCGGCTGATCGCGATTACCGATAGCGCGGTTGCGCCCATCGCGCTCAACGCCGATAAAGTGTTGATCTTCACGCACGAAAGCCCGTCGTTCTTCCCCTCGCTGGTGGCGGCGACGGCGCTGGCCGAGTCGCTCGTCGCGCATCTGCTCGCGCTGGAGGGGGCGGGCGCCGTGGCGCAGCTCGAACAGTCGGAGCGCACGCTGAATGCGCGTGGGGCTTATGTGCCCTGAGGGTTCACGAGGTTTCCCGCGCGCGCCGCGCTCATAGGTCCGCCATCGCTTCCTCGTACACGTCGGGTCGCCGGTCGAGCCAGACCGGCGCGATGCAGCGGTACTCGTCCACGAGCGCGGGGTCCAGTTGCGCTCGTACGACGGTCTCTTCCGTGTTGTCGGCGGCGGCCAGGATATCGCCGTTCGGCGCCGCCACGAGGCTGCGGCCCAGAAACTCATGGCCGGCCTGCACGCCCACGCGGTTGCAGCTCAAGAAAAATATGCCGTTCTCGGTCGCGCGCGTATAGGCGCGATGCCTGAAGATGTCGCCATCGGCCAGCGCTTTGCCTACCGGAAAGGGCGCGGCCCATACGCTCGTCACGATCGTGGCGCCCTTGAGGCTCATGATGCGGGTGATCTCGGGAAAGCGAATGTCGTAGCAGACTTGCATGCCGAGCTTGCCGAGCGCGGTATCGAACACGTCGATGCGCCGCCCCGGCGTGAAATACAGCTTTTCGCAGTGCCAGAGGTGGATCTTGTGATAGACGCTGAACAGTCCATCGGGGCCGATCAGCGCCGACGAGTTGTAGAGCACGCCCCGTTGCGTTGCATCGCGCAGGGCGAGGCCGGCGACGATGTGCGTCTTGTAGCGCTCTGCAATGCCGCGCAGCTGCTCGATCAACGGGCCGTCCACGGTTGCGGCGGCGGCCTGCAGACGCTGCGCAAACTCGCCCGGATGGAGCGTGCCGCCCACGCCATCGCTGATCGGCTGGCCGGCCACGAGCGGCTCGACGTAGCCGGTGTTGGAAAGCTCGGGAAACACGATTAAATTGGCGCCTTGCTTCGCCTCCGCTTGCGCGAACTCGCACATGCGCAGCCCGTTCTCGGCGGCCTGAAGCGACGCGGGGTTGAACTGGACGAGACTGACGTTGATCTTCGCGCTCATGGATATTTCCTGGTCGATGATTCGGATAACGAATCAGAATAGATGCTTGATGCCGGCGCGAGCTACGACCTGATTGCTCGTGGAGGACGGGCCGGCGAGAAAGATCGATGCCGCTGTGCCCGCGCCGGTCGCGTGTTGGGCTTCGAAATCGAGGTAGACGTCGGTGCGCTTCGAGATCAGATAGTCGGCGCCCAATGCAAGCGAGTACCAGCGCGAGCTTTCGAAACGGTCGACCGCGACCTGCGCGGCGAACTGCGCAGCAGGCGTGAGCGCGAAGGTGGTGCCCACGCGCACGATCTGATCGGTGGAACTCGCGCCGCCCAGCTTGACTTGCGAGTTCGAGTAAGTGATCGAAGGCCGCCATGCGCCGATCTGGTAATAAGCGGCGAGCGCGGCTATGCGCAGGTTGTCGGCGTAGAACGCCGTGCTGGCGGTGACGGGCCGCCCGAGCACGGTGCTCGCGCCGAAGCTGCCGGCGGCCACCGGCGCGCCGTTCACATCGGTCACCACCGCGAGCATCGAGAACGGTCCGGCCGAATACTGCACCTGGGCGCTATAGGCGCGGCCACTATTGGTCGTGAGCGCGCCCGAGTCTTGCCCGAACGCGTACATGGCGCCGAACGTGAACCCGCCGAACGTGTTGCTCTTGAAGCTCACGGCGTTGTTCAGGCGCTGGCCCGCCGCGCGGTCGATATCGGCGTTCTGGTAGGAATAGATGCCGCAGTTGTTGCAGGCCGCGTACTGCTCCAGCACCACGGTGTAGTCGTACTGGCGGCCCAGCAGCACCTGACCGATGCCGCGCTGCCCGAGCCCCACCCACGCCTGCTTGCCGAACATCAGGCCGCCTTGTCCCAGCTTGCCGTTATTCACGGAGTAGCCGCCTTCGATCTTGAAGAGCGCGCTCGTGCCGTTGCCGAGGTCCTCGGTGCCGGTCAGGCCGAACGAATTCGATTTATTGACGCCGTCCTGCAGTTTGACGGCCGAGTGACCCCCGGTATTGTTGATATAGGTGACGCCGTTGTCCAGGCTGCCGAATAGCGTAACGGAAGATTGGGCGAGCGCACTCATCGACAGTGCCTGAAGCAGGGCGCCCGCGGCCATGTAGCATTTCATTTCGTCATCCTGATTGTATCGATTGTTAAGGGGGATGGCTGATGTGAACCGGGTGGTCAGGTCGGCCGCGCGTCGCGCGAAAACGGCCAGTTGCTGGCGGTATTCAGCCGCCGGTAGTCGAATTGCGTCAGGTCGGCTGCGCCGTAATCGGGCGTGTCGACCACGAGGATTTCGTCGGCGATCGGCTCGTAGAAGCTGCGGAAATGCGTTTTCGAGCGCAGTACCACGATGCGAAAGTCCTCGGGGCGCAGGCCGAACATGCGAAACGGCGCATCGTCGATGCCGAAGGCGGCAAAGCTCGTCACGCTCACGAGAATGCCGTCGATCTCGAGCAATGCGGTCGGTCCGATCTCGAACTCGATGCCATGAAACACCGGGCCGGTATAGCGCGCCCGCGTCGGTCCGAGCTGGCGCACGCGCGCTGCAACCTGAAGCCGCGGCCCGGCTTTATCGGAGCTATGGCCGCCCAGCGCCACCGTAATCGTTGCGCCCGCACCTGCCTCGCAGGCGAGACGGGCGGCTTGCGGGTCCCACAGGAACGGCACGGCCACGTTCTTCTCGCCGCGCGCGAGCAGCGCGGCCAGCACGTGCGTCGAATCGTTCATGCGGTCGGCGTGTTCGAGCAGAACGCAGGGTTTGCCGGCATGCGGACGGCCGCATGCGTGATCGAGCGCGGCTTCGATCGACCAGACCTTGAGTGGCCGGTACAGGGCCGCGCGGTGGTGGTGCAGGGTGGCGCAGAGGTCGGCGGCGGTCTGCTCTGCGAGCGCGCGGTCGCCGTCCGCGACGGCGATCACGCTGAAACCTGTGTTGTGGGCGTCGGCGTAGGCGAATCCCGCCATCACGGAAACGTCGAGCCAGGTCTCGCTGGCCGTTTCGCGCGCGCGGGCAAGCGCGAGAATGTCGGCGAGCGGCGCGAGGCTCGTGGCGCTGAAGATGCTCGGCACGACGACATTGGGGCGGTGGATTGCCCACACGGGCTGGATCTCGCCGCGCACGGTGGCGACGAGGCAGTGCGCCGCGCGCATGCCGGTCTGGGCCATGTCGGTGTGCGGCGACTTCTGGTACGCGAAGGCGGCCGTAACGCCGCGCAGCGTCTCGGCATCGATATTGCCGTGATAGTCGAATGCGATGACGAGCGGCAACCGTGGCCCGATCGCTTCACGCACGCGATCGATGATATATCGTTCGGGATCCTCATGACGTGGCGACCATGAGGCGCCATGCAGGAAAAGCAGCACGCCGTCCAGGTCATGGTGGGCGCGCAGCCCCGCGACGATTTCGTCGCAATAGTGCTCGACGGCCTGGTCGCTGGCCGGTCCCAATGCGCCCAGCGAGGCGTCGACGAGCGGCACGATGTGCGCCTGCTCGCGTTCGAGCACGTCGATGAACCCACCGACCGCGCTATTGGTGCCGCGCATTTTTTCCAGCATCGATGCGCCGCGCAGCGCTACGCGCTCGAAATCGTCGACATCGGCCACTTGGGGCAGGAAGCTGACCGATTCGATCTGAAAGGCAGCGATGGCTACGCGCATGAGTTCTCCTTCCGGAGCACGGGTTTGATTGCTCTGGATATTGGTAAGCAAGTCGAAGTAATTGTCTGAGACGCTGCAATGGGCATCTTCGATCAGACGTCCTGGATCAGGCGCCGGGGCAGCAGGAGCAGCAGAAGACCGGCAAGCGAGAGCGAGGCGGCCAGCATCACGATGCCGGTGCTCACGCCGCCGGTCCATTGTTTGAGCACGCCCATCACGACGGGGCCGCTAAAGAACGCGAGGCCCGCCGCCATGTTGATCATGCCCGCGCAGGTGGCGACCGCGCTGTCCGAGAAGACGCGGCCCGGCAGCGACCAGAACATGGAGAGCGTCGCCATACCGCCCGCAACGGCAATCGAAGTCAGGATCAGCGAGGCCCACACGCTGCTGGACACCAGCACGCTCGCGGCGAGCGCCGCGCCGCCCACGAGCGCGGGCAGGCCCGAGCGCAGACGCACGCCTTCGCGCGGCGCGCTGAAGCCGTTGACGACCATGGCGAGCGCGCCCAGCGCATAAGGAATCGCGGCGAGCAGCGCGGTGTGCATGTTCGAGCCCTGGCTGGCCTGGTGGACGAGCGTGGGCAGCCAGAACATCAGGCCGAAATTGCCGAGATTGAAGCAGAAGCAGATGGTCACGAAGATCCACAGCAGCGGATGACGCAGCGCATCGGCCGCGCGGCTGATCTTGCGCTTCGCTTGCGTGGGCGTGCTTTGCGTCAACGCGTAATCGAGCGCCTGCTTTTCCGCTTGCGTGAGCCAGGGGGCGTCGGCGTGGCGCTCCCTGATCGACAGCATCGCGAAGCCGAGCAGCACGGCCGGCACGCCTTCGAGCAGGAAGGCCCATTGCCAGCCGCCGAGGCCCGCGACTGCGTCGAAGCGGTCCATGATCAGACCGGTCAGCGGCCCGCCGAACACCACGGAGAGCGGCATCGCGAGAAAGAACATCGACATGATGCGGCTTTGTCTTTCGGCGGGAAACCAGCGCGAGAAGTACAGGACAATGGCGGGGAAAAAGCCGATTTCGGCCACGCCCAGCAGGAAGCGCAGCGAATAGAACGAGGCGATGGACGAGGTGAACATCGTCAAGGCAGAGATGGTGCCCCACGCGACTAGCGCGAGAAACAGATAGCGGCGCGCGCCCAGCCGGCTCACGGCGAGGCTCGCGGGCATCTGGAACAGCAGTGCCCCCCACGCGAACAGGCCCGCGCCGATGCCGTAGGTGACGTCGCTGAACTTCAGCGCCTCTTGCATCTGCAGCTTCGCGAACGACAAATTGACCCGGTCGAGATTGGCGAAGAAATAGGCGATCGTCACGAGCGGGATGATGCGCCATGCGGCCTTGCGGCAGGCCCGCGCGAGCGCCGCATCGTGCGCGTCGTGCGCCGCGCTTTCGATCCGGGCGGGTGACGTGCCGGTTGACGTTTCGGTGGATGTTTCAATGGTCATGCTGATCTCCTCGGGTCTCGTTCTTTTTGGGCCCTGTTGTGATTCGGCGGCGCGAGGCGAGTGTCTGGTGACGCCGTTCAGCCGATCATAGGTGGTCAATTGCGCGAGGGGGAGGCACAATGCCGTTTTCCTGACAACCGCTGGTGTTCGCCGCCAGGGCGCTACTCATGAAAGCCGGTCGATGAAACTCCATCAACTCCAGGCGCTCGTCGCCGTTGCAGATACCGGGAGCATCCGCGCGGCCGCGCGTCTGGCCGGGCTTTCGCAGGCCGCGGTCAGCAAAGCGCTGCGCGAGCTCGAGAGCGAGCAGCAACTCGCACTGCTGCAACGGGGCGCGAGCGGCGTGGGCTTTACCGAGAGCGGACGCAAGCTGCTCAAGCACGCGCGCCTGATCGTCGGCCAGCTCGAACACGCTCACGAGGAGCTCGCCGAGCTGCGCGGCGAGCACGGCGGCCATCTGTCGATCAGCCTGACGCCGTGGATCATCGGCACCTTTTTGCCCGAGACCGTGCTGCGTTTTCACGAGGCGATGCCGGAGGTGCGGCTTGAGATCTTCGAAGGCTTCACCGCCGTTGCATTACCGCGTATGCGCGACGGCCTGATCGACTTCGCGGTGAGCCCGTTCACGGCGTCCATGCCCGAGCAGGAATTCGAAGTCGAGCCGCTGTTCGACTACGCGTCGTGCGTTATTGCGCGCAAGGGCCATCCGTGCGCGGACAGCGGTTCGCTGCATGAGTTGCTGGAGCAGAACTGGGCCGTCAACTACACGGCCACGAGCTACGCCGACGTGATGCGCAATCTGTTCTGGAACCATGGCGCGCATGTCGACCTGCGCCGTCTGCATTGCGCGCACTCGACCTCGCTGCTGCTCGAACTCGTGCGCAATGCCGACATGCTCAGCTATTGCCCCCGGCCGCTGCTGGTGACCGAGGCGGTGCGCGACTGGGTCGTGCCCATCGAGATTGCCGAACGGTTCGAGATCAGCCGTCTTGGCATCATTACGCGGCGCAACGTCGTGCTCAACGCCGCGGCAACCTGCTTTGTCGATTGCCTGCTCACGGTGATACGCAGCCGGGCCCGCTCCGCGAAGGCCGAGAACCGGGCGCTGTTCGAGCACCTGACAAGGCTGTTCTAGCGTCTTTCCACTGTCGCGGATCCTCGCGAAGCCGCCCGAGAGGCGGCTTTTTGATGTTTGAAAACATATCATTTGTTGTCTTCGTTGTGAGATTTGACAACATACGTTGTTTGACGTATAAATCGCCCATCACCCGTTGCAGGCATTCAAACGAGAATTTCGATGCAGGAACTCAAAACCTATCGGGGGCCGGCCGTCCGGATGGGCGGCTCGCCCGAGGCCATCGGGCGGCGGCTCGGCGAGCTGGCGTTGCCCGTCTTCGATGCCTATATGGCGCAGAGCCGCGCATGGGCGGCGGTGAGCCGCTGGCGCGGCAGCGCCTTTGCGCAGGAACTGCGCGCGGCGGCTGAGCGGCATTTCCCGGCCCATGTCGCCGAAATCGACGCGATGGCCGCGGCGCTCGGCTGGCCCGCACATGATCTGTTCTTGTGGAATTGCCGCGGCGAGCTGATCCACAACGCGCCCGACGGCTGCACGACGCTGGCGGTGCGCACGCCCGAGGCCGGCCTGATCGCCCATAACGAAGACGGCGATCCGTATCTGCGCGGGCGCTGCGCCGTGGTCGAGATCGAGCCCGAGGGCAAGCCCGGCTTCGTGAGCTTCTACTACCCGGGATCGCTGCCCGGCCACACCTTTGCGGCGTCGCACGCGGGCATCGCCCAGGCGATCAACAATGTGCGCATCCGCGAGCCGCGCGCAGGCGTGCCGCGCATGATTCTTTCGCGCGCCGTGCTCGATGCCGCCACGCTCGCCGACGCACTTGCGTTGCTGCGCGACACGCCGCGCGCGAGCGGCTTTCACCATACGGTCGGCGGCACCGACGCCACTGGCGCGGTGCGCATCCATAGTGTGGAAGCCACGGCGCAGCGCGCCTCAATGGTCGAAATAGGCGCGCCTTCGGGGCACGCCAACCATCTGATTCACGCAGGCTGCGAGAACGAAGCGCAGATCGTCACCGAATCTTCGCGCGACCGCCAGGCGCGGCTCGCCGAGTTGCTGCCGGCGCTTGGTTCCACACCCGACACAGCGGACTTCGTGCGCATCCTGCAAGACCGCGCGGGCACGGGCCTGCCGATCTACCGCGACGATCCCCTCGATCCCGACGACGAAAACACGCTCGCCACCGCCTGCATGCGCGTGGAGCCGCGCCGCGTGACGCTCGATGTCTGGCAGGACGGCGTGCGCACGCTGGGCCTGCAGGTCGGGCGCGGCGACTGAAGCATCGCGAGACTCATCGGACCCACTTCAACGCATCAATCCGCATTCAGCACAATCAGCGAGAAAGCCCATGTCCACGAAAGTTTTCCATCGGATGCCGAAGCAAACCTTGCCCGTCGCGGTGGCGGGCGAGGGGATCGAGATCATCGATTCCACCGGTAAGCGCTACATCGACGCGAGCGGCGGCGCGGCCGTCTCGTGCCTCGGCCACAGCAACGCGCGCGTGATCGAGGCGATCAAGCGCCAGGCGCAGCAACTGCCGTACGCGCATACCTCGTTCTTCACGACCGAGGCCTCCGAGCAGCTTGCTGAGCATCTGATCGCGGCTGCGCCCGCCGGGCTCGACCACGTGTATTTCGTCTCGGGCGGCTCGGAGGCGATCGAGGCCGCGCTCAAGCTCGCGCGCCAGTATTTCGTGGAGAAGGGCGAGCTCACGCGCCGCCATTTCATCGCGCGCCGCCAGAGCTACCACGGCAACACGCTCGGCGCACTGGCAATCGGCGGCAACGCGTGGCGCCGCGAGCCGTTTCTGCCGATCCTGATTGAATCGCATCACGTGAGCCCGTGCTACGCGTATCGCGAGCGTCATGAAGGCGAGACCGACGAGGCCTACGCACAGCGCCTCGCCGACGAGCTCGAACAGAAGATTCTCGAACTCGGCGCCGAGAACGTGGCCGCATTCGTCGCGGAAACGGTTGTGGGCGCAACGGCTGGCGCGGTGCCGCCGGTGCGCGAATACTTCCGCAAGATCCGCGCGGTGTGCGACCGCTACGGCGTGCTGCTGCTGCTCGACGAAATCATGTCGGGCATGGGCCGCACGGGTTATCTGTTCGCCTGCGACGAAGATGGCGTGGCGCCCGATCTGCTGACGATCGCGAAGGGCCTGGGCGCGGGCTACCAGCCGATCGGCGCGACGCTCGTGAGTCAGCGCATCTACGAAACCATCGTGGGCGGCAGCGGCTACTTCCAGCACGGCCACACCTATATCGGCCACGCCACGGCCTGCGCGGCGGCGCTCGAAGTACAGCGCGTGATCGCCGAAGAAAAACTGCTCGACAACGTGCTCGCGCGCGGCGAGCAACTGCGTGCGCGCCTGCGCGAGCGCTACGCCGAGCATCCGTATGTGGGCGATGTGCGCGGGCGCGGCCTGTTCGTGGGCGTGGAACTCGTGAAGGACCGCGAGACCAAAGCGACCTTCGACCCGGCGCTCAAACTGCACGCGGCCATCAAGCGCGAGGCGTTCGCGCGCGGCCTGATGGTCTACCCGATGGGCGGCACCGTCGACGGCAAGAATGGCGATCATGTGCTGCTCGCGCCGCCGTTCATCTGCTCGGCCGAGGATATCGATACGATCGAGGCGCGCCTCGCCGATGCGATTGGCGCCGCGCTGCACGCGACGGGCGCGGCCGGCGTGAATCGCGCCGCGTGATCATCCTTTTCCGGAGCGTTACCGATGACTCAATCCACGAACCCGCCCACGAACCCGCGCCTGCCGGCCTTCGACGCGGCGAGCGCGAAACCCGAACAGAAAGCCGTGCTCGACGAAATTCTTTCCGGCCCGCGCGGCAACCTCAATGGACCGTTTCTCGGCTGGATCCACAGCCCGGAGCTTGCCCAGCACGCGCAGCGTCTGGGCGCGTTCTGCCGCTACAACACGGGCCTCTCGCTGCGTCTTTCGGAACTGGCGATTCTCGTGACGGCGGTGCGCTGGCAAGCGCAGGCGGAGTGGTATATCCACTATCCGATCGCGCTGAAGGCGGGCGTGCCCGAGGCGCTGGCCGAGCAGATCCGCACTGGCGCGCAGCCGCGCTTCGACGAACCCGACGACGCGCTCATCCACGCATTCGTGACCGAGCTTTACGACACGAAACGCGTTTCCGACGCGACCTACGCGCGCGCGGTGGAGCGCTTCGGGCATGAGACCACGATCAACCTCGTCGGGTTGCTCGGCTATTACGCACTGGTGGCGATGACGCTCAATGTGTTCGGCATGCGCGCCGAAGGTCAGACTTCGCTGCCGTTTCCGGAATAAGATCGGCGGCGCGCGAGTTTCCGGTGACGAGGCGGTGGGGATTCACGAGTCAGGATCGGTATGCCGCCTCGCGCATTCGACAAAGGTGTCCAGACCCGGTGAGCCATAGCTGGGGTTCCAGGCGATCAGTGCGGGCGAGATCGCGCCCGCATCCACCAGCGGAACGAAGCGAACCCCGCGCATGCCGCAGCGGGCGATGCTTTCCGGCACCAGCCCGATATGGAAGCCGTTGGCGACCATCGCGACGATGCTCAGCCACGTCCGGGCTGCATGGCGTGTGCGCGGGTGGACCCCGGCACGGCTGAACGTTGCGATGACGTTGTCGTAGTTGGCGGGCGCGACTTCGCGGTCGAACATGACGAAGTGCTCGTTCTCCAGATCCGCGATGCGCAGCGATTTTCGTCGCCCCAGCGCATGGGATTCCGGCAGGCAGACAGCGAACTTGTCCGCGCGTAGCGGAATCGACTTCAACTGGGGCGGCACGGTGGCGGCATTGATGAAGCCGACATGCAATTCACCGTGCAAAAGCGCTTCGACTTGTTCCGCCGAGCCCGTCTCATGCAGGATGACCTCGGTATTGGGCATGCGCTCGTCGAATGCCGCGAGAATCTTTGGCAGCTCGCGGTAGAAGAAGGACCCCGTTACCCCGGCATCGAGGCGCCCGCGTTTGCCGCTGGCCACTGCTCTCGCGGTGTCCTTGGCGCGCGCAATGCGCTCCAGAATGATCTGGACTTCCACCAGGAAGGCCGCGCCGGCTGGCGTGAGCTGGACCTGCTTGCTGTTGCGATCGAAGAGCCGCGCGTCGATTTCCTCCTCCAACGCCCTGATGGCCGAGCTAAGCGGCGGCTGGGTGATCGACAAGCGCTCGGCTGCGCGTCCGAAATGCAACTCTTCGGCCAGCACCGCAAAGTAACGGAGATAGTGAGTCTTCATCCTGCGTCGATAGCGGTTGTTGATAGCGGTTTCTTTGCATTCTAGGCCGCACCGACGATTTGCAAAAAAGATCGTTCAAACCAAAAACGCAATTGGACGGCAATCATTGCCCGGCCTACAGTCTCCCGCGCACCGTCGATATCTGATCGGCGGATCTCCAGCACGGAGGAGACATGATTAAACCCGACAAAAATACGGGCACTGGGGGCGATGCCGATACGCAAGCGCGTGGCGGCCCGCTGGCCGGCGTGCGGATCCTTGACCTGACTTCCGTCGTGATGGGCCCCTTCGCGACGCAGATACTCGCCGCGCTCGGCGCTGAAGTGATCAAGGTCGAGTCACCCGATGGCGACAATATGCGCCACGTGGGGCCGATGCAGCACCCGGGCATGGGGCATATCTATCTGCATGCCAACCGCGGCAAGCGTAGCCTCGTGCTGGACCTCAAGCAGCCCGAGGCTCGCAGGGCCGCGCTGCAACTCGCCGAACGCAGCGACGTGTTGATTTCGAATGTGCGGCCACAGGCGATGGCGCGCCTGGGCCTCGACTACGACGCAGTGCGGGCGGTCAATTCGCGCATCATCCACGTGTCTTGTTGCGGCTTTGGCCAGAACGGCCCGTATGCGGCGAAGCCGGCCTACGACGACCTGATCCAGGGCGCTTCCGGGCTGCCCTGGTTAATGAGCGAGTACGGCGCCGACAAGCCCTGCTATGCGCCGCTCACCCTGGCCGACCGCGTCACCGGGCTGCATACGGTGTATGCCGTGACGACAGCGCTCTACGAGCGCGAGAAGTCCGGCACGGGCCAGGCCGTCGTCGTGCCGATGTTCGAGTCCATGGCGCAGTTCGTACTGGGCGACCACCTCGCCGGCCTGAGCTTCGAGCCGGGCAATGGCGAACCCGGCTATGCGCGCTTGCTGACGGCGCATCGCCGACCGTACGAAACGCGCGACGGACACCTGTGCGTGCTGATCTACAACGACAAGCATTGGCGCGCATTCTTTACCGCCATCGGTCAAGCCGAGCGGTTTGACAGCGACCATCGTTTCTCTACGCATACCAATCGCGCCGCGCACATCGACGAGGTTTATGGTTGGGTCGCCGACCTGATGCGCACGCGTACCACGGCGCAGTGGCAGACGCTGCTTCAGGAGGCGGATATTCCGAACATGCCGATGAACTCGCCACACGAGCTGGTGGACGACCCGCATCTGGCCGCGGTGGGCTTTATCGGCCGCCAGGTTCATCCGACCGAGGGACCTTTGCGCACGCTGGGCAACCCGACGTCCTGGTCGCGTAGCGCTTGCGCCGAGCCGTCGCCCGCCCCGCGCCTGGGCGAGCACTCCGCCGAAATCCTGCGCGAACTGGGTTGGTCGGTGGCCGACATCGATGCCCTTGTGCAATCGCGCGGCACCGCCATGCCCACCTGAGCATGCGTTGATTCAGCTCTCCTCAAGACCCTCACGAAAGACGAAAGACACCATGGATTTCGCACTGACAGAAGCGCAGCAGCAGATCGTTGCTGCCATCGAGAAAGTCTGCACCCCGTTCGACGCCGACTACTGGTATGCGCGGGACAACGATGGCGAGTTTCCGGAGGCGTTTTACCGCGCTCTGGCCGACGCCGGCTGGCTGGGCATTGCCATGCCCGAAGAGTTTGGCGGCGCCGGGCTCGGCATTACCGAAGCCGCTCTGATGATGCACGCCATCGCGAGGACCGGCGCGGGATTGTCGGGCGCATCGGCGGTGCACATGAACATCTTCGGCCTGCATCCGGTGGTGAGGTTTGGCACGCAGGAGCAACAACAGCGCATGCTGCCGCCTTTGATTGCCGGTAAGGACAAGGCTTGCTTCGGCGTGACCGAGCCCAATGCGGGGCTCAACACCCTCAAGCTCAAGACGCGCGCCGTGCGCGAAGGCGACCACTATGTGGTGCATGGCCAGAAGGTGTTCATCTCCACGGCGCGGGAGGCTACGAAGATGTTGCTGCTCGCGCGCACCAAGCCGGTGGAGGAGTGCAAGGGCACCGAAGGCCTGTCGCTGTTCTACACCGACTTCGACCGCAGCAAGATCGAGGTGCACGAGATTCCAAAGATGGGCCGCAAGTGTGTGGACACCAACCAGTTGTTCATCGACGGCCTGCGCATTCCCGTGGAGGACCGCATCGGCGAGGAGGGCCGGGGCTTCGAATACATCCTCCACGGCATGAACCCGGAGCGCATCCTGATCGCCAGCGAGGCGATCGGCCTTGGCCGCGCGGCGCTCGCGCGCGCGGCCCACTATGCCGGCGAGCGCGAGGTGTTCAACCGGCCGATCGGCATGAACCAGGGTATTCAGCACCCGCTCGCCGAGCGCTGGATCGAACTGGAGGCGGCCTTTTTGCTGGCGATGAAGGCCGCATGGCTGTACGACCAGCACAAGCCCTGCGGCGCGGAGGCGAATGCGGCCAAGTTCTTCGGCGCCGAAGCCGGTTTTAGCGCGTGCGAGACGGCGATCTTCACGCACGGGGGCATGGGTTACGCGAAAGAGTTTCATGTGGAGCGCTACATGCGCGAGAGCTGGATTCCTCGTCTCGCGCCCGTCAGCCCGCAACTGATCCTGTGCTTCATCGCCGAAAAGGTGCTGGGGCTGCCGAAGTCCTACTGAGCATGCTCGCAAAACGCCGGGGCCCGGTGGCGAAGCGCCGATGAAAAAAATGAAAACAGCCGCGAACGATATCGATGCGGCGTCAAGAAAATACCGGCGTGGTACGGGGGGGCCGTAGCAGGTCATGCGGTTGACAGCAGCCGCTTTCACCAAAAATATTCGCCGTTCTCAAACGGCGCATGGAGACAACATGCTCGCCATAACAGGACTCGTATCGGTACTGGCGTTACTCATCCTCATCCTGACGAAAAAAATGTCGCCCCTGGTGGCGCTAATAGCCGTACCGATTACCGCGGCCCTGATCAGTGGCGCCGGGTTGAAAACGGCGACGTTCGTTGTCAAGGGCATCGGCAGTGTCGCGCCCGTGGTGGGCATGTTTATCTTCGCGATTTTGTATTTTGGCATTGTGAGCGACGCCGGCATGCTGGATCCCATCATCAACCGGATTCTCCGGGCAGTAGGCGGCCGCCCTACGCGCATCCTGATGGGAACCGCGTTACTCGCACTGCTCATTCATCTGGATGGATCAGGCGCGGTGTGCTTCCTCGTTACGGTGCCGGCCATGCTGCCGGTCTATGAACGGCTCAACATGGACAAGCGCTTGTTGACTTGCATGGCCGCGCTGGGCGCGGGCATCAATTTCCTGCCCTGGAGCGGCGTCATGATCCGTGCCTCTGTCGCTCTGCATCTTCCGGCCATCGAGATCTTCACTCCGCTCATTGGCGCCCAGATAGTCGGTGTGGTCTTTATGCTCTTGACCGCATACGTTTTGGGCAAGCGGGAAGAGCGCCGCCTGGGGCTGGTGCACGATGGCGCCGTGTTTGTCGTGCCGACGCGTGAGTTGTCCGAACAGGAACTGGCGCTGCGCCGGCCAAAGATGTTCTGGCCCAACCTCTGCCTGACCGTATTGGTCATGGGAACGATGATCAGCGGCAAGGTCGAGCCTGTCGTGATGTTCATGATCGGCACGGTAATCGCGCTATTTCTCAACTATCCGAATGCCGATGAACAACGCGCACGCGTTGACGCGCATGCCCGCGCCGCGTTGATGATGGCCGGGGTGTTGCTCGCGGCCGGCGCCTTTACCGGCGTCATGTCCGGCACCGGCATGCTCAACGCCATGGCGAATGCCGCCGTCCACTTCATTCCCGCCGACCATGCCACGCATATCCCGTTCATCATGGGACTGATTTCAATGCCGCTGAGCCTGGTTTTCGATCCCGATTCGTTCTACTTCGGCATTCTGCCCGTCGTGGCGAACGCGGCTCATCAGCTCGGGGTGCCGTCCATTCAGGTTGCGCAGGCTGCCATTCTCGGACAAATGACGACGGGATTTCCGGTGAGCCCGTTGACCCCCGCGACATTTCTTTTGGTCGGCCTGGCAGGGCTGGAGTTGTCCGAGCATCAGAAGTTCGCCATCCCGTTTCTTTTCGGTGCATCGGTCGTCATGACCGTGGCATGTGTGTTTCTTGGCGTCTTTTCGTTCTGATTCGGCAATTCATCGGGTGCAGCGGGCTAGCGCTGTCCTTCCGCTGCGATCCGCACGGCCAGTCCGGCCAATACGGTTCCCATCAGATAGCGCTGAATCGCCAGCCATTTCGGGCGGCCGGACAGAAACGACGCAATCGTGCCCGCCGTGATGGCCGCGGTGGCGTTCACGCTGACCGAAAGCGCGATCTGCACCGCGCCCAGTGCGATGGATTGCGTGAGCACGCTGCCCTCGGCCGGGTCGATGAATTGCGGCAGCAGCGAGAGATACAGAATCGCCACCTTCGGGTTCAGCAAATTCGTGACGAAGCCCATGAGAAAAAGCTTGCGCGGCGGGTCGGGTGTCAGCTCCCGGACCTGGAACGGCGAGCGCCCGCCCGGCTTGAGCGTCTGCCACGCGAGCCAGGCCAGATAGAGCGCGCCGCCGAGACGCAGTGCGTCGTACGCAAACGGCACGGCCATCAGCAGGGCCGTGATGCCGAACGCGGCGCACAGCATGTAGAAAACGAAGCCGAGCGCGACCCCGCCGAGCGAAATGAGGCCCGCCTTGCGGCCCTGGCAGATCGAGCGCGAGATCAGATAGATCATGTTGGGTCCGGGCGTGAGCGCCATGCCGAGCGCAACGGCGGCAAAGGCGAGCAGCGGGGCGACATGCATGGCGGGCTCCGTGGTCCTGAGAGTAAGGCGGCTGGAAAAGGCGGGGCACGAAGGGAGGGACCTGCGTGCATTAAGGCTATGGACGTGATTATTTCATGCAAACGGCGCGCGCGTCCGGCTCGGCGTGAGGATTAGCCGTTCGGCCAAGCCGCGCTCGATGCGGATCCCGACGTGGATTCCGATGCGGGGCCTAATGCGCGGGGCTCAATGCGCGGGGCTCAATGCGATGAACGCCTGCGCTCGGCTTCGCGGGCCTCGCGTGCGTGGGCGCGGTCGTGGAGTTGGCGGGAGAACAGCAGCATGCCCAGACGCCGCTGTCTTTCCTTCACGCTGCCGCCGATATTCTTCGGCGAATTCGGTTGCAGCGACCAGTAGAGCGCGAGCAGCCAGCCGAACACCGTCCAGCCGAGCACCGCGTTGAAGAGGGCAATCGTCAGCAGATCGTCGCGCAGGCGCCGCTCCGCGATCATCGCGGGCAGGAAATAGAGCGCGACGGCCGCCAGCAGAACAATGATCTCGAAGACGGAATGGCTCACCATGGCCGGTTTCCCCCAACAGGGCATCCATCGCCCGAGGGTTCATTGTCGCGCGGATCGGCCTCGCGCGCACGATGCGCCTGGCCCACCCCTGGCCGAATGGCCAGCACATGGCGCGTTTGCGCCAAAGGCCTGCCGGCACAAGGTGTTCGGGTCTATGATTCAAGCTTTCCCCGCACGGTATTCGCACCATGAGCTCAGACACCACAGAGGACATCCGGCAACTGGATCACGACGCCTTGCGCGCGTTCGTGGAGCGCAAGTGGAACGACGAAATCGTCCCGGCGCTGACCGACTACATCGCGGTGCCTGCGAAGAGCCCGGCCTTCGATGCCGACTGGGCGAAGCACGGCTATCTCGAGCGCGTCGTGCAGGACGCCGCGAAGTGGGCCGAAACGCAGCCCGTGCGCGGCCTGAAGCTCGAAATCGTCCGGCTGCCGGGCCGCACGCCGGTGATCTTCTTCGAGGTGCCGGCCACGCGCTCGGGCAGCAGCGAGACCGTCGTGCTGTACGGCCACCTCGACAAGCAGCCCGAATTCGCCGGCTGGCGCAACGACCTCGGGCCCTGGTCGCCCAAGCTCGAAGACGGCCGCCTCTATGGGCGCGGCGGTGCCGACGACGGTTACGCCATCTACGCGAGCGTCACGGCGCTGGCCGCGCTCGACGCCCAGGGCATCGAGCGTCCGCGCTGTGTGGGCCTCATCGAGACTTGCGAGGAGTCGGGCAGCTACGACCTGCTGCCGTATGTCGACGCGCTGCGCGAGCGACTCGGCACGGTCGGGCTCGTGGTCTGCCTCGACTCGGGGGCGGGCAATTACGACCAGCTCTGGCTGACCACCTCGCTGCGCGGTCTCGTGTCGGGCGATCTGGAAGTCGAGGTGCTCGAAGAGGGCATCCACTCTGGATCGTATGGAGGCATTGCGCCGTCGAGCTTCCGCGTGATGCGCCAGTTGTTCGAACGCCTGGAAGACGCGGCGAGCGGGACGCTTCTGCCCAAGGGCTTTCATTGCGCGATTCCGTCCACGCGTCTGGCCGAGGCCGAGGCCACGGCAAAGATTCTGGGCGACAGCGTCTGGAAGGGCCTGCCCTGGACGTGCGGTCAGGACGGCCGTCCCGTGCTGCCCAAGACCACCGACCCGACGCAGACGCTGCTCGATTCGACGTGGCGGCCCTCGCTTTCGGTGACCGGCGCGGCCGGATTGCCCGCGCTCGCCGACGCCGGCAACGTGCTGCGTCCGCGCACGGCGTTCAAGCTTTCGCTGCGGCTTCCGCCGCTGGTGGAGGCCTCTCAAGCCGTCGCCGAACTGAAGGCGCTGCTCGAATTCGATCCGCCTTATAACGCGAAGGTCACGTTCAAGCCGGACACGGGCTCGGCCAACGGCTGGAGCGCGCCGGAACTCGCGCCGTGGCTCACGCAGGCGCTCAACGCGGCATCGCGCACGCATTTCGGCGCCGACTGCGCGTATCTCGGGCAGGGCGGCACGATTCCGCTGATGAACGTCCTGCAGGCGGGCTTCCCGAAGTCGCAGTTCATGGTCTGCGGCGTGCTCGGCCCGAAGTCGAACGCGCACGGGCCGAACGAGTTCCTGCACGTGCCGTATGCGAAGAAGCTCACCGCTACGGTGGCCGAGGTGATCGCTTCGGCGCCTTGAGTGGCAAGTGAGGAGGTAAATGCGGGGGTAAATGCGGGCCTGAACAGGCCCAGTGGCCGAAATCCGGGGCAGGATCCGGGTTTCGGCGTGTTCTCGTGCCTTACTTCTTGGTTGCCGCCTCGTCGTGCGCGGCTTCCGCGTGACACGAGCAGTTTTCCTCGTCGATCGGCTGTTCGAGGTTCTTCATGATGCCGCACTCGGCGCTGCTGCTGTGGTGGGCATGGCAGCTCTCGCGCAGCGTCCGCAATTGCTGTTCGAGCATGCGCATCGACTCGACCTGCTCGTGAATGCGCGCGATCTGGCAATCGATTAGCTGATTGACTTCGTCGCAGGGCTGGCTCGGGTCGGCCTGGTAGCGCCGCAGCATGCGGATATCGACCAGACCGATGCCGAGCGAGCGGCAATGGCGGATGAAGTTCAGCTGCGCGGCGTGCGCGCCCGTGTAGCTGCGGTATCCGTTGGTTTCGCGCTCCGGTTCGTCCAGCAGACCTTCGCGTTCGTAAAAGCGCACCGTTTCGACGTCGCAATGCGCCTGGCGTGCCAGTTCGCCGATTCTCATGGTCGCAGTTCTCCAAAAATGGCTTGACCCTGTAGCGACTACAGGCTGTCTAATGATTCTGTCACTTTTGGGAGAATTCGGCCATGGTCCAGGCTTTCTGGTCGCGGTTTGTGCCCGCGCAACGCCTGCGGGCGCGCGAAGACGAGCGGGGCGTAGCGGCGTCGGGCTCGACGGAATCGGCGGTGCTGCTTGATGAAGCGGTGAACAAGAAGCACGCGGGCGGCTGCGATCACGCGCATGCGGATGCGCGCGAGGCGAGCGGTCACGGCCATGACCACGCGCATGATCATGAGCACGGGCAGGCGTGCAGCCATGATCACGGCGATGACCATGCGCACGACCACGACCATAGCCACGGCCAGGCCTGCAGTCACGACCACGCTGCCGGCCACGATCACGATCACGATCATGGCCATGATCATTCACATGACCACGGCCACGAATCCGCCTCCTGCTGCGCCGGCGCTGCCGCGCTGCAATCCACGCGCGCCGCGCCGGCGAGCGCGCCGGAAGGCGCGCAGCGCGCACGCTACCGCATCGAGAACATGGATTGCCCGACCGAGGAGCGGCTCATCCGCAAGCGCCTCGAGCCGATGCCGGGCGTCGTGCGTCTCGACTTCGATCTGCTCGCGCGCGAGCTGACGCTCTACCACCGGCTGCCCGACGCGAAGCCGTTCGAAGCCGCGCTGCGCTCGCTCGACATGGCGCCGCGCCTGCTAGACGATGCCGCGCCAGCCGGCGCGAGCGCGCAAGAACCGGCGCGCGGCCCCAGCCTCGCGCTGCGCCAGAAGCTGCTGCTCGCCGCGAGCGGCGTCGCGGCGGCCGCCGCCGAGGTGCTCGCGTGGAGCACGGGCCACGAGACCGGCGTGCCGGTGCTCGTCTGCACGGTGGTCTCGCTGTTGTGCGCAGGCTTGCCGACGCTGCGCAAAGGCTGGGTCGCGCTCAAGAATTTCACGATCAACATCTATTTCCTGATGTCGCTCGCGGTCGCGGGCGCCGTCATCATCGGCAAGTGGCCCGAGGCGGCCATGGTTGTGTTCCTGTTTGCGCTCGCCGAGGAAATCGAGGCGCTGTCGCTCGAACGCGCGCGTCAGGCGATCCGCTCGCTTACCGCGCTCGCGCCCGAAACCGCCGAGGTGTGGATGCAACAGGCGCCTGAACAGCAGGCACAGCAGCCCGGCGAATGGCGCACCCGCGCGGTGGCCGAAGTGGCCGTGGGCGAGCGCATCCGCGTGCGCACGGGCGAGCGCGTGCCGGTCGATGCGCGCGTGGCCACGGGCCGCGCGGCGCTCGATCAGGCGCCCATCACCGGCGAGAGCCTGCCCGTCGACAAGGCCGAGGGCGATGCGCTCTACGCGGGCAGCATCGTCGTCGACGGCGTCGTGGAGGCGGTCGTCACCGCCGCCGCGCGCGACAGCACGCTCGCACGCATTGCGGCGGCGGTTCAGGAAGCCCAGGCGCAGCGCGCGCCGACCCAGCGCTTCGTCGATCAGTTCGCGCGCTACTACACGCCCGCCGTGGTCGTGCTTGCCGCGCTGATCGCAATCGCGGTGCCGCTCGTGTTCGGCGGCGCTTGGAGCGCGTGGATTTACAAGGCGCTCGTGCTGCTCGTGATCGCGTGCCCGTGCGCGCTCGTGGTCTCGACGCCGGTGACGGTCGTGAGCGGCCTAGCGGCCGCCGCGCGCAACGGCATGCTCGTGAAGGGCGGCGTGTGGCTCGAACGCGGGCGTCTGCTCAAGGCCGTCGCGCTCGACAAGACCGGCACGCTTACGCGCGGCGCGCCGGTGCTCACCGACACGCTCGCGCTGGCGGCGCTGCCCGTGGACGAGGCCTTGCGCCTTGCCGCGAGCCTCGACGATGCGAGCACCCATCCGGTCGCGCGCGCGGTCGTTGCGGGCTGGCGCGAGCGCGCCACGCAGACTGAGCAGGCGGTGCTGGCCCCTATCGACAACTTCGCGGTGCTCAACGGTCTCGGCGTGACGGGGCGCATCGGCGGCGAGGCTTGGCATCTGGGCAATCATCGGCTGGTCGAGTCGCTGGGGCTGTGCTCGCCGGAACTCGAAGCGCAGCTTGCGCAGTTCGAAGCGGCGGGCAAGACCGCCATCGTGCTGTGCTCGCCGCGGGAGCCGGTGGCGCTGTTCGCGGTGGCCGACGCGGTGCGGCCCGAGAGCGTGCCCGCCGTGCGTGCGCTCAAGCAACTGGGCGTGACGCCGGTGATGCTGACCGGCGACAACCCGACGACGGCGCGCTCGATCGCGGCGCAACTCGGCATCGACGACGCGCGCGGCAATCTACTGCCGCAGGACAAGCAGGATGCGGTCGCGGCGCTCTCGGCGCAGCACGGCATGACGGCGATGGTCGGCGACGGCGTGAACGACGCGCCCGCGCTCGCGCGCGCCGACATCGGTTTTGCGATGGGCGCGGCCGGCACCGCGACGGCGCTCGAAACCGCCGATGTCGCGATCATGGACGACGACCCGCGCAAGATCGCGGCGTTCATTGGGCTGAGCCGCAAGGTGGCGGGCGTGCTTACGCAGAACATCGCGCTCGCGCTGGTGATCAAGGCGGTGTTTCTCGTGTTGGCGCTGGCGGGCGAGGCGACCCTGTGGATGGCCGTGTTCGCGGACGTGGGCGCGAGCCTGCTGGTCGTCGCCAACGGGCTGCGGGTGCGGCGGCATTTCGCAGGGCGTGCGTAGTGGGGTGCCGGCGTATGAACAAGGCATCTTTCGGACTACTCTTCGTCATGCTGTATGTCGGCGCGACCATTCCCGCGCATGCCGGGCAGAAAACACTTCGCTCGCCAGAGCGCGGCGTGCTGTGCGACCGCTACTTCTGTGCCGACGATCAAGGCATTTCACGCGCGCTGACCGAGAAGTACCTTGGCCAGCGCGCCGCCAGGAAGGTGTTTTCCCAGGGCGATTTCGACCTCACCGAGTTCACTTTTGCCAACGGCATCTTCTGTGACGTGAAAGAGCGGTTGTGCCGTCAGGATCGTTACTACGGCGCAGACGGCAGGCGCAGTGGCGCCGTGTCCGGGAAGTACACGGGACTGCTGTTTGGCAATAGATCAGGAAAGTAAGGCGCCGGCACCGGCCAGCCAATATCCGGCTGGCAAGCCACATATGCAACTAACAGCCTACCCCGCGCGCTCGCAGCCAATCCACTTCACGGTGGCACCGAAAGCAGCCGGAGCACTCACGCGCGTCACAAGCTCGACGAGCCGCCCCCAAAGCGAGCAAGGGCGGTGCGCAGCACGCTTCGCATCGCCTCGTCGAAATCGCCGAGAAATTCGCAGCGGCCTGCAACCAGCGTCGCAACAGGCACGCCGTCACGAAACACGATGCGGTTGCCCGCGACCGCCGGCACTTTCTCCCCGGGCAGCACGGTGCCGACCAGGTTGAGCGGATCCGATGCGGCGATGCAGACCAGCGCAGCCTCTTCGCTTCGCGCCTCGCTCGCGAAGTTGCCCGCACCGCCGCGCCGACGCACGTCGCGCAGCAGCGCGACGGCCTCGGGCAGGGCGAATTGTTCGCCCGAGAGGCCCGTGACGAATCGGCCGCCGCGCAAGTCGCCGCGCGCCTCCAGGCGGTGCATCACGCGCAGCAGGTCTCGCCACGGCGGCAGCCACGGCGCTTCGCGCGCCAGCAATTGCCAGCACACCACGCCGTAGCGGCGCAGCAGCACGTTCACGACGTGCTCCAGCAGATCGGCATCGGCGGGAGGGCGGCGCAATGGCGTTGGGCTCGTTGCGCGCGCCGCCAAGGGCTCCCCGGCTTCCGGCAGCGCCATCCGTCGCAGCACCGCCCAGCGCCCGGCGTCGCCCATGCCGCCCACGAGCGGCCCGAAACCGCGCGGGCGCCGTCGTCCGTAATGTCCGTGCGCATGGCGCTTCGCCGCCGGGCGCACCAGCGCGCGCAGCCCCGCGAAGCTGTCGGCATTCACGAGTCCGGCGGCCACCAGTTCGCCGAGCGCGTTTTCCAGTTCCACGCCAAGCAAGTGTGCATCGGCGGCCAGTTCGTCGAAGAACATCGCGCCGTGGCGCAGCAGCGCCTCGTGGACGCGCCGCGCACGTGCCGAAAGCTCTGTTGCTTCAGGCGTTTCGATAAGCGCCGTCCAACGCGCCAACTCGCGGCGCGGCAGCAGCACGACGGGCGTGCTGCGCACCGTCGACGTCGCCGCGCGCGCCGGCAGCCTCGCCCAGGCGAGCTGTCCCGAGCGGCATAGCTCGTCGAGCAGCATCGGCGTGTAATCGTCGATGCGCACGGGCAGGATCTCGTCCTCCCACGCGAGCGCCGAAGCCTCCCAGCCTTCCAGTTGCCCGAGCATGGCCGCGAGCGCGTCGCGATCCGAGCCGTGCGCACTCGTGGCCACGTGCTGCCACTCGAACAGGAAGCGCATGAAATCGCTCCGCTCGACCGGCTCGATCTCGCGTCGCAGCTTGCGCACCGTGTAGCGGTGGATGCGCGCGAGCAGGTGGCGTTCGCACCATTCCTCTTCGTGTGCGCCCGGCGTGAAGCGGCCGCGCATGACCGTGCCTTCGGCTTCGAGCCGCGTGAGCGCAAGCGCGGCCACGCTCGCCTCCAGCGCGAGCGGCCGCGCGATTTGCGCAACTGTCAGGGGGCCGAATCCGGACAGCCGCGCACGTACGATCTCGACGAGCGCGGTGTCCTCGCTCCACGGTTCGCCGCGCGGTGCGTCAACGCTGGCGAGCGGGGCGAGCGGCGGTTCGCACTGCGCCTGCGGATAGATCGCGCGCACGCAGGCGAGCCGCTCGATGCTCACCCACAGCGCGTCGTGCTCCGCTACCGGCATGTCCGCGACCGGCATGCGCGTCGCGCGTCCGGCGCCGGCCAGCCCGGCGAGCCATGCGCTCCAGCCGTGCGCGTGCGCCTCGCTGTCGGCCAGCACGCCGAGCGTGTTGAGCGCGTCGTGCAGTTCATCGGCGTCGCGCACCTGGGGCCAGGCCTCCTCGCGCACGCTCGCGATCGCCTCGGGATCGAGCGCGCCCATGTCGTCCACGGACTCGGGGTCGCGGAAGCGGCGTGACAGCACCGCCTGGGTGCGACGCTCTTCGAGCGGCGCGTCGTCGAGGAACGCATAGGGGCGCGCGCTCAGAATCTCCGCTGCGAGCGGCGAGGGCGCGGGCAATTCGCGCGTCACGAGCCGCACCTCGCGCGACTCGATGCGGTGCAGCAGCGCGAGCCATGCTTCGGTGTCCATCGCATCGTGAAGGCAGTCGTCGAGCGTTTGATCGACGAGCGGATGGCGCGGAATCTCGCGCTCGCCCGCGAGGTTCTCGACGCATGCGACCTGGTCGGGGAACACCGCCGCGAGCAGGTCTTCGCTGCGCATGCGCTGGATTTGCGGCGGCGTCTTGCGTCCGCCGGTCTGGCGCGGCAGCGCGAGCGCGGTGGTGGCGTTCCAGCGCCAGCGCACGCCGAAGAGGGGCGCGTCGAGCAGCGCCTGCACCAGCAAATGCTCGGCGCTGTTCGAATGCAGGTAGCGCCACACCTCGTCGAGCGCGAAGCTGTGCGCGTGCGTGAGCGAGAGGATGATGGCGTCCTCGGTGGCGGCCGCTTGCAATTCGAAGTTGAACTGGCGGCAAAAGCGCTTGCGCAGCGTGAGGCCCCACGCGCGGTTCACGCGGCTGCCGAACGGCGCGTGGATCACCAGTTGCGTGCCGCCCGCTTCGTCGAAGAAGCGCTCCATCACGAGCGTGTCCTGGGTCGGCAGGACGGTGAGCGCGGCGCGGGCGCGCGCGAGGTATTCGACGATCTGCCGCGCGGGAGCATCGCCGAGGATCAGCGTGTCGGCGAGCCATGCCGTCGCGCGCTCGATGGCGGCGGAATTAGTTGCGTCGTCAACGGCATGCGCGCCGAGTGCCGCGTCGATCTGGCTACGCAAGCGCGAGATCGCGAACGACAGTTCATCGCTGCGGCCCGGCGCCTCGCCGAGCCAGAACGGGATGTTGGGCGGCTGGCCTTGCGCGTCTTCCACGCGCACGCGTCCCGCCTCGATGCGCAGGATCCGGTACGAGGCGTTGCCGAGCTGGAACACGTCGCCCGCGAGGCTTTCGACTGCGAAGTCCTCGTTCACGGTGCCGATCTGCACGCCTTGCGGTTCGAGCAGCACGGCATAGTCGGCGTTGTCGGGGATCGTGCCGCCCGAGGTCAGCGCGACGAGGCGTGCGCCGCGCCGCGCGCGCAGCGCGTGGTTCACCACGTCGCGGTGCAGCCAGGCGGCGCGCGGGCCGTGGCGGCTCGTGTAGCCCTCGGCGAGCATGCGCAGCACCGCGTCGAAACGTGCGCGCTCCAGCTGCGCGAACGGCGTGCTGCGACGCACGAGCGCGAACAGTGCATCTTCGTTCCATTCGGCGCAGGCCACTTCAGCGACGATCTGCTGCGCCAGCACGTCGAGCGGCGCGCTCGGCAGCGCGAGGCGATCGAGCTCGCCGCGTTGCACGCAATCGAGCAGCGCCGCGCATTCGATGAGGTCGTCGCGCGAGGTCGGAAAAAGCCGCCCCTTCGGCATCCCGCCAACTTGGTGCCCGGAGCGCCCGACGCGCTGCAGGAAGCCTGCGATCGAGCGCGGCGAGCCGATCTGGCAGACCAGATCGACATCGCCGATATCGATGCCGAGTTCGAGCGAGGCGGTGGCCACCAGCACGCGCAGTTCGCCGCGCTTCAGGCGCTGCTCGGCGTCGAAGCGCTGCTCGCGCGCGAGGCTGCCGTGATGCGCGGCCACCGCTTGCGCGCCAAGGCGGTCGGTGAGATGGCGCGCCACGCGCTCGGCCATGCGCCGCGTGTTCACGAACACGAGCGTCGTGCGGTGTTGCGCGACCAACTCGGCCATGCGGTCGTACACGCGCTCCCACACATCGTTGGCCATGACGGCTTCGAGCGGCACGGGCGGCACTTCGAGCGCGAGGTCGCGCGCGCGCACGTGGCCCGCATCGACGATGGCGCAGGGCGGCGGTGCGTCGGCGTTTTCTCCCATGCCGACCAGAAAGCGCGCCACCGTTTCGATCGGCTTTTGCGTCGCCGAGAGGCCGATGCGCAGTAGACGCTGGCCGCACAGCGCGTCGAGGCGCTCGAGACTCAGCGCGAGATGCACGCCGCGCTTGTTGCCCGCGAGCGCGTGAATTTCGTCGACGATCACGCTGCGCGCGCCCGCGAGCATGCGGCGGCCGGACTCCGAGCCGAGCAGCACATAGAGCGATTCGGGCGTGGTCACGAGGATATGCGGCGCGCGCTTGCGCAACGCGGCGCGCTCGGGCTGCGGCGTGTCGCCGGTGCGCACGGCGGTGCGGATCTCGACGGGCGGCAGGTCCCGGCGCGCCAGCTCCGCACGGATGCCTTCGAGCGGCCGTTCGAGGTTCAGGTGGATGTCGTTCGAGAGCGCCTTGAGCGGCGAGACATAGACCACCAGCGTCGCGTCGGGCAGCGCGCCGCCGTTCGCGAGGCCTTCGCGCACGAGCGAGTCCAGTGCGGTGAGAAAGCCGGTGAGCGTCTTGCCTGAGCCGGTGGGCGCGGCCACCAGCGTAGCTCGGCCGCTCGCGATGAACGGCCAGGCGGCGCGCTGCGCGGGGGTGGGCGCGGCGAAGCTGCTCCGGAACCACGCGGCCACAGCCGGATGGAAGAGGGCGAGCGGATCGTCGGGGCGGGAGATGCCGGCAGCGGATTGCAACTGGGCAGACTCGGGCGGGGCGGTGACGGACGTAAGCAGGCTCATGGGCGCGGGGGGCAAAAAAGCAGTCTGGCAGGTTTCTCGCGCGGCTGCTGGCGTGAAGTTCGGCGGTCGTTTTTGGGCATGCGGCGCAGCGCGGGCACGCCTCAAGCGTTTCGCAGTATCCTCTGGCCCGTTGGATGTTCCCTCGGCTCACGTCGGAGTTTTCCTATGCGAATGCAACCTCTTGGCCGCACCGGCCTGTTTGTTTCCGAACTTTGCCTCGGCACCATGACTTTCGGCGGCGGCGCCGGCATCTGGAACCAGATCGGCGATTTGCAGCAGACCGAAGCCGAGCGCCTGATCGGCCGTGCGCTCGATGCGGGCATCAACTTCATCGATACCGCCGACGTCTATTCGCAGGGTATTTCCGAGCAGATCACGGGCCAGGCGCTGAAGAACCTCAAGGTGGTGCGCGACCAGGTCGTGGTGGCGACCAAGGTGCTCGGCGAGATGGGCGCGTCGCCGAATCAGCGCGGCGCGACGCGCTATCACATCATGGAGGGCGTGAAGGCGAGCCTGCGCCGACTGCAGCTCGATCACATCGACCTGTACCAGATCCACGGCTTCGACCCGGCCACCCCCATCGAGGAGACCGTGCGCGCGTTCGACACGCTCGTGCAGCAGGGCTACGTGCGCTATGTGGGCGTTTCGAACTGGGCCGCGTGGCAGATCGTGAAGGCGCTCGGCATCGCGCATCATCACGGGCTCGCGCGCTTCGAGACGCTGCAGGCGTATTACACGATCGCGGGCCGCGACCTCGAACGCGAGATCGTGCCGATGCTCGCGAGCGAAGGGCTCGGGCTGATGGTGTGGAGCCCGCTCGCGGGCGGCCTCTTGAGCGGCAAGTATGGGCGCGACCGCCAGGGCGAGGCGGGCAGCCGCCGCACGACCTTCGATTTTCCGCCCGTGGAGCGCGAGCGCGCCTGGGATTGCATCGACGCGATGCGCCCCATCGCCGAGAGCAAGGGCGTCTCGGTGGCGCAGATCGCGCTCGCGTGGCTCTTGCATCAGCGCGCGGTGACGACGGTGATCGTCGGCGCGAAGCGCACCGATCAACTCGACGACAACGTCGCGGCCACCAAGGTGAAGCTCTCCGCGCAAGAACTCGCGATTCTCGACGATGTGAGCCGCTTGCCCGCCGAATATCCTGGCTGGATGCTCGCGCGCCAAGGGGAGGCGCGGCAGGAGCAATTGCGCCAGACGCAGCGCGAGGAACGCTGAGGGCGGGCGGAGGATCGGGCGCTCGAGTAACCGGAGAGCGCTCGATCGTGCACCGATCCGACCTCGACCCGGCACGCAATTTTTCTCCTGCGATTGTAAAAACGTCCGCCGGGCGGCCTTGGGCGGGTGCCGGAATGGCGCGCCGCAAGGCGCGATCCCGTTATAAAACAAGTGCTTGTAAAAACTGGCATGGGTGTTGCGTGAGTCAGTCCATTCACGTCAATTTAAAGAGAACATCCTAGCCATGGCTTCCATTGCGTTACACGCGCGCCAGCATCTCGCGCTGACGCCGCGTCTGCAGCAGGCCGTGCGCCTGTTGCAGCTATCGTCGCTCGAATTCCAGCAGGAACTGCGCGAAGCGCTCGATACCAATCCGTTCCTCGAATATGTGCCGCCCGCCCAGGAAACCGGCGAAGCCGCTGAGGCCGCCGAAGGCGCGGCCGGGATAGGCGAGGCCGCGCCTGCTGCACCCGTGGTGGCCGCCGATGTGCCCGAGGGCGATCTCGATGGCGGCATGGAAAGCGCCGCGGACGGCGGCATGGCGCTCGATCCCGCGAGCCATGGCGGTGCCACGTACGGCGACGAAGCCGCCGGTTATGGCGAACCGGCCTCCGGCTATGGCGAGGAAACGTCCGGCTACAGCGACGAAGGCTCGGCGTATGCCGCCGATCTGCCGTTGCCGGGCGCGATGCGTGCATCGTCGGGCTATCGCGGCTCGGAAGACGGCGAATCCGATGCAGCCGACTGGGTGCGCGTGCCGATCTCGCTGCGCGAGCAGTTGCATGGCGCGCTGCGGCTGTCGCCGCTCGAAGACCTCGATCGCGCGGCGGTCCAGGTTGTGATCGAGGCGCTCGACGACGACGGCTATCTGCGTCAGGAACTGGCTGAACTCGCCGACGTCGATGGCGTGGAAGGCGAGCTCGACGAAGACCGCCTGCGCATCGCGCTACGCGTCGTGCAGACGCTCGATAGGCCCGGCATCGGCGCCCGCTCGCTCGCCGAATGCCTCGCGCTGCAGCTCGAAGCGATGCCAGAGGACACGCCGCACCGCGAGCTGGCGCTGCGGATCGTGACCGGACATCTGGAGCGTCTCGCGCGCCGCGAGCATGGCGAACTGCAACGCCAGCTAGGCTGCGACGCACAGTCGCTGCAAGCGGCGAGCGCGCTGGTGCGCCGCCTCGACCCGAAGCCGGGCAATCACTATGGCCGCGCGGACGGCGGCTATGTGGTGCCGGACGTGATCGTGCGCCAGGTGCGCGGCCGCTGGGTGGTGAGCGTGAATCCGGCCATCGAACCGCGTGCGCGCATCCACAAGCTCTACGCGGAATTGTTCGCGCGCTCGGACCAGACGAGCCGCTCGCCGCTCGCGCAGCAGTTGCAGGAAGCGCGCTGGCTGATCCGCAACGCGCACAAGCGCTGCGAGACCATCCTGCGCGTGGGCGAATGCATCGTCGCGCGGCAGAAGGCCTTTTTCCAGTACGGCGAGATCGCGCTGCGTCCGATGCTGCTGCGCGATGTCGCCGACGAACTCGGCCTGCACGAATCGACCGTGTCGCGCGCGACCGGCAACAAGTACATGGCCACGCCGCGCGGTATTTTCGAGTTCAAGCGTTTTTTCCCGCGCGAACTGGAGACGCGCACGGGCGGCACCTGTTCGGCTGCGGCCGTGCGCGCGCTCATCAAGGAGATGATCGATGCGGAGAATCCGCGCGATCCGCTTTCGGATGTCGTGCTCACGCAGGAACTGGAACGGCAGGGCGTGCGCGTGGCGCGCCGCACGGTCACGAAGTATCGCCAGATGATGAAGTTGCCCGCGGCGGACATGCGCCGCCAGTTATAGCGCTCGTGCAACGCGGACGCTTTACGCGCCGCGTTCGCGCAGGCGCTCGATCAGCGCCATCGCGGCGACGGGATTGCGCTCCTTAAAGCCGCTGATCACGTAGAGATACACGTCGCGCCCCGCTTTGGCCGCGAGCGGCTTGGCGAAGGTGGCGAGGTCGCCGGGGCTCTCGCCGCGCGCCCATGCGAGCGCGCGCGCGGCCCAGCCGTCGAGATCCGCTGGCGAGTAGCCGAGCGGCTCGCCAGCGGTCGTCCCCATGATGCGCGCGTAGACGAAGGGCGCGGATGCGTCGGCGATCTGTGGGTAATCCGAGTCGCCGGACACCACGATGGCGGCCCCGTGCCGCCGCGCGAGCGCGACGAACTCCGGCGTGCGGAAACTCTCGTGCCGCACCTCCAGCGCGTGCCTTAGCGGTTGCCCGTCAACCTCGGCGGGCAGCAATTCGAGAAATCGTCCGTAGTCCTCTGGATCGAACTGCTTGCCTGGCATGAGTTGCCAGTTGATCGGGCCGAGCTTGTTGCGCAGATTCAGCACGCCGCTCGTGAGAAAACGCTCGATCGATGCGCCGGCCTCGGCCAGCACGCGGCGGTTCATCGCGAAGCGCGGCCCCTTCAGCGAGAACACGAAGTCGTCGGGCGTTTCGTCGTGCCAGCGCATGAAGCTTTCGGGGCGCTGCGAGCCGTAATAAGTGCTGTTGATTTCCAGCGAGCTCAGGTGACGGCTCGCATAATCGAGTTCGAGGCGCTGCGCGAGCCCTTCGGGATAGAACGTGCCGCGCCACTGCGGGTAAATCCACCCGCCAATGCCGATGCGAATACGCCCGGTTTTCTCGGGTAAAGCGGGGGAGCGAGCCATGGGAATTGCGCCGTCGAGTCGGGAATGGCGCAGTGTAGCGCGGTTGCCGCAGTTGCCGCAGTTGCAATAGCAAGGTTTCGAAAGCACCGGTATAAATGTGCAATGCGGCACTACCTGTAGCACATTGGTGATTATTAGATCGTTTTAGGCATAGTCCGATATTTTCCTATGAAGCGTGAGGCTAATTTAGCTGTGTGTCAGACAACCTCACTTGGAATATCAGATGCAGCCTCGTCCCTCAATGGAACTGAACGACGCGCAGTGGCGCAGCGTCGAACCCCTTTTCCGTGAAATCCGCACCAGCGGCCCGCGCCGCGGTCGTCCGGCGCATTGCTCGCGCGCCGTATTCGAAGCCATCCTGTGGGTGCTGTCAACGGGCTCCGTCTGGTCGAAGCTGCCCGAGCGCTACCCCGATTTCCGCACCTGCCATCGGCGCTTCAAGATGTGGTTCGACGCCGGCCTCGTGCAACAGGCCATGGAGCAGCTCTACGGCGAAGAAGGTGTATCCATGTGCGCGGCCATGAGCGCGCGCATGCAGCCGTGGCGCGCACCGGCGGGGCGCAAGGCGCCGCGTTTCCCGGTGGCATTCACGCTGCGCTGGCCGGTGGCGCGCACCTGAGCGCCAGCGTGCGGGTCCAGTTACGCAAGCGAGCAGCGGATTATGAGTCCGCTGCTCGCTTGCGTATGCGTCCGCGTGAATGAAAGGGCGCGAAATCGCGTAATGCGGTGAACGAATCGTTCTTCACTGTGATCGGTCAAATCCGCCCTTTGTGGGATCCGCGTTTGGTGCGCGATACTGTGAGACTTAACGCAACGGAATCCACAGGACATGGCGCATTTCGACGTATTCAACGGCGACGCGGACGGCATCTGCGCGTTGCACCAGCTTCGCCTTTCCCGGCCGCGCGAGGCCACGCTCGTCACCGGAGCGAAGCGTGACATCGCGCTCATCAAGCGCGTGCCGGCGCAGCCCGGCGACTCGCTTACGGTGCTCGACATCTCGTTCGACGCTAACCGCGCAGCGCTTTGCGCGCTGCTCGACCAGGGCGTCCACATCGAGTATTTCGACCATCACCACGCGGGCGAATTGCCGATGAAGGTCAATCTCGCCGCGCACATCGACACCACGGCGCAGGTTTGCACGAGCGTGCTGGTCGACCGTCACCTGCGCGGGCAGCACCGCAGGTGGGCGATTACAGCGGCCTTCGGCGACAACTTGCAGGCCACCGCGCACGAACTCGCGCGCGAAGCCGGGCTCGACGAGGCGCAAGTCGCGCAGTTGTGCGAACTGGGCGAGTCGATCAACTACAACGCCTACGGCGACAGTGCCGACGATCTGTTCATCGCGCCGGCCGCGCTCTACGGGATGCTCAAACCCTACGCCGATCCGTTCGAGTTCATTGCGGCGGAGCCGGTTGTGGCGCGTCTTTCGGCGTGCCGTCAGGAAGATCTCGAACGCGCGCAGCAGGTCACGCCGCTGTTCATGGTCCAGTACGGCACCGTGTGCGTGCTCCCCGACGAGCCTTGGGCGCGCCGCGTACGCGGGGTGTTCGCCAATGCCCTCGCGCAAGAGGAGCCGACCTGCGCGCACGCTGTGCTGAGCGTCAATCCCGACGGCAATTACGCCGTGAGCGTGCGCGCGCCGCTCGTGCGTCCCAGCGGCGCAGACGAGTTGTGCCGTGCGTTCCCGGGCGGCAACGGCCGGGTGGGCGCGGCCGGTATCGACAGCCTCGATGCGGCGCGGCTAGACCTGTTCGTCACAGGGTTCGTGCGCGTGTTCGGGCGTTCGTCTCTGCGCTGATCCGCGCTCCGGGCGCAGGGCGCGCCCTCAGTCGCCGCCATCCTGCGCTGGCGCGCTCGCGCGCGACCAGCGCCAGTTGCGGATCTCGGGCATGTCGTCGCCGTGCTCGTCCACGTAGCGGCGGTGCGCTGCGAGCTTGTCGTGCAGCGTCTGCCGCACATGCGCGGCGCGCTGCGCGAGCCCATCCACATGGTCGATCACGGCTTCGCACAGGTGGTAGCGGTCGAGCTTGTTCACCACCGTCATGTCGAACGGCGTGGTCGTCGTGCCTTCCTCGATAAAGCCGTGCACGTGGATGTTCGCGTGATTGGCGCGCCGGTAAGTCAGGCGATGGATCAGCGACGGGTAACTGTGATGCGCAAAGATCACGGGCCGACTCGTGGTAAAGAGCGCATTGAAGTCGGCGTCGGAGAGACCGTGCGGGTGGCGATCCGCCGGCTCGAGCGTCATCAGGTCCACCACGTTCACCACGCGCATCTTCAGATCGGGCAGCCAGCCGCGCAGCAGGTCGACCGCCGCGAGCGTCTCGAGCGTGGGCACGTCGCCCGCGCAGGCCATCACCACGTCGGGCTCGCCGCCTTCGTCGTTGCTTGCCCATGGCCAGATGCCGATGCCGTCCGCGCAATGGCGGATCGCGGCGTCCATGTCGAGCCACTGCGCTTGCGGCTGCTTGCCCGCCACGATGATGTTGATGCGGTTCCACGTGCGCAGCACGTGATCGGTCACGGCGAGCAGCGTGTTGGCGTCGGGCGGCAGGTACACGCGCACGGTGTCGGCTTTCTTGTTGACCGCGTAGTCGATGAAGCCCGGGTCCTGGTGGCTGAAGCCGTTATGGTCCTGGCGCCACACATGCGAGGTCAGCAGGTAATTGAGCGAGGGCAGGGGCCGCCGCCACGGAATCTCGCGGATCACCTTCAGCCACTTCGCGTGCTGATTGAACATCGAATCGACGATGTGGATGAACGCCTCGTAGCATGACATGAAGCCGTGGCGCCCCGTGAGCAGATAGCCTTCGAGCCAGCCCTGGCAGGTGTGTTCGCTCAGGATCTCCATGACGCGGCCGTCCGGCGCGAGCTGGACGTCGTCGGGCGTGGTGTCGGCAAGCCAGGTCCGCGCCGTCACGTCGAAGACATCGGCCCAGCGGTTCGAGGCCGTCTCGTCGGGGCCGAAAATGCGGAAGTTGCGCGTGGGCAGATTCACGCGCATCACCTCGCGCAGGAACGCGCCCATTACGCGGGTGGCTTCGGCGTCCACCTGGCCCGGCGCGGGCACCTCCACCGCATGGCGCTCGAACGCGGGTACGCGCAGTTCGCGCACCCGGCCGCCGCCGTTGGTGCGCGGGTTCGCGCTCATGCGGCGCTCGCCGTGCGGCGCGAGCGCCGCAATCGCGGGTGCGAGCCGGCCCTGTGCGTCGAATAGTTCCTCGGGCTTGTAGCTGCGCATCCAGTTTTCGAGCAGCGCGAGATGGCCCGGCTTCGCGATGTTCGACAGCGGCACCTGGTGCGAGCGCCATGAGCCTTCGGTTTTCAGGCCATCGACGCTCTTCGGGCCGGTCCAGCCCTTGGGCGTGCGTAGCACGATCATCGGCCAGCGGGGGCGCTCGAGGTGCGCTTGCGGATCGGCTGCAACCGCCTCGCGCGCGTGCTGCTGGAGGCGCGCGATTGCGTCGAACGCGGTGTCGAAGGCCGTAGCCATCAGACGGTGCGCGATGCCGGGGTCTTCGGCTTCCACGAAGATCGGCGCGTAGCCGTAGCCGTTCATGAGCGCGGCGAGCTCTTCGTCGCCGATGCGCGCGAGCACGGTCGGCCCGGCAATCTTGAAGCCGTTCAGATGCAGGATCGGCAGCACCGCGCCATCTGTCACCGGATTGAGGAACTTGTTGGAATGCCATGAGGTGGCGAGCGGCCCCGTTTCGGCTTCGCCGTCGCCGACCACGCACGCGGCGATTAGATCGGGATTGTCGAACACCGCGCCATAGGCATGCGACAGCGCGTAACCGAGCTCGCCGCCTTCGTGAATCGAGCCCGGAGTTTGCGGTGCAACGTGGCTCGGAATGCCGCCTGGAAAGCTGAACTGCTTGAAGAGCGCGGCCATACCTTCTTCGTCCTGCGGCACGTTCGGCCAGGTCTCGCTATAGGTGCCTTCGAGCCAGGTGTTCGCGACCACGGCCGGCCCACCGTGCCCCGGTCCCGCGATGAAGAGCAGATCGAGATCGCGCTCGTTGATGATGCGGTTCAGATGCGTGTAGAGAAAATTGAGGCCGGGCGTGGTGCCCCAGTGGCCGAGCAGGCGCGGCTTCACGTGAGCGAGTTGCAGCGGCTCGCGCAGCAGCGGATTGGCGAGCAGATAGATCTGGCCTACCGAGAGATAGTTGGCGGCGCGCCACCAGGCGTCCATGCGCTGCAACAGTTCGTCGGAAACCGGCGGACGGGAGGAAGGGCTGATTGCACTCATTCGATGCTCCTGTCGAACCCAGGAAGTTACGGTGCCGCGATCATGGTGCCACGATCTCTGGGAACGCTTCCTCCACGTGTCTGCACGCGCGGGTCGCGGCGCGTGCGCCGACCGCGTAAC
Organism: Paraburkholderia caffeinitolerans; assembly: GCF_902859945.1. GTDB lineage: Bacteria > Pseudomonadota > Gammaproteobacteria > Burkholderiales > Burkholderiaceae > Paraburkholderia > Paraburkholderia caffeinitolerans. Next base: position 36,777 of record NZ_CADIKL010000035.1, read on the forward strand.
ATGGATGATGCGTCCCCCGTGCATCGCGCGCGGTCCCCGCCGCGCCTGCCGGATGCCGCACCATGTGCCTTATCCTGGAGGTAATGATGTACAAACAAATTCTGGTGGCCGTCGACGGCAGCCGCAGCGGACGCCGCGCGCTCGACGAGGCCGTGAAAATCGCCAAGGCCACGGGCGCCACGGTGCAGGCGCTTTGCGTGGTCCAGCATCCGGCGCGCCTCGTCGATGTCGGCGCGGGATTCGCCGAGGAGCCCAAGCGCCAGTCGGCCGAAGCCGATGTCGCCACTGCCGCGCTCGAAGAGGCGAAAACGGTGTTCGCGCAGGCCGGCGTGCCGGGCACGGCGCGCGCCGCCGACGCGATGGGCGAGGACATTGCGGTAGTGATCTACCGCATCGCAGCGGAAGAGGATGCAGACCTCGTCGTGATGGGCACGCGGGGTTTGTCGGGTGTGAAGCGCCTGCTGCTTGGCAGCGTGGCGGAGTCGTTCCTGCGCATGGCCGATCGCCCGGTCATGCTAGTGCGCGACGAAGAACCGAAGGCGGCCTGATACCGGCTTGATACCGGCCTTCGCCGGCGGCACGCGGGTGCAGCGACGCCCGCGTGCCCGTTATCGCATTCGCATCAAAAAAATGACACGCACCTGGGGTTCAATGTGTTCACCTGAGGTGCAAATATTTTGAAATACGACTTCGATCAAATCTTGCACGCGTGTAAGTCACGCGGCGCCGAGCATCCTTTTATCATTTGAAATCGGCTGCGTAATTACCTGATTCATCCATATGCGCTGAAATTCAAATTCAGCATGTAATCAGTAATCCGATTTAATTGTTCGGCGAACATATAACTCACTGTAAACTTCATGCAAGGCGCAGAGGACTTCCCGCTTCGGCACGTCGATTGCGTGGGTAACAAAAAGAAACAAGGCCGTAGCGAAACTGTATGTTTTGCTCGCTATGCTGGTTTCCACGGGGGAATTCCAAACAGGAGAAAGTCAATGCTCAGTCATCACGAATTGGCGGCGCTGCTACTGATTCGCGACGCTAATGCGCCGCTTCAAAGGTTCGATTCCGATTTTCTGGCGCTCGAGCGCTACCATCTCGTGGAAATCAATGAAAGCGGGGACGGCTGCGCGCCACGCCTCACGATGCGTGGCAAGGAATTGTTGCAGCGGCTGATGCAAGGCAGCGGGCATTATTTCGATTTCGACGCACGCTAACCGGCTCGCTTTCTGGAATCCCGATTGCGCGCGCTGTTATTTGCGCCGCTTCTTCATCAAATAGTCGCGCAGCACGGTGGCGTTATTGTTTTCGGTGTTGTGCGAACTGTAGAGCAGCACCAACGGGTGCGCCTTGCTCGCCTCCACAAGCGGTTCCCATGCGGTACGGTTCGCGTCGAGTTCGGCGACGTAGCGGCGCGTGAATTCGTCCCACTGCTCCGGGTCTTTATGGAACCACTCGCGCAATTCCGTGCTCGGCGCAACGTCCTTCGCCCAGATCACGCCCGCGAGCTTTTCCTTGCTCATGCCGCGCGGCCATAGCCGGTCGACCAGAAAGCACGCTTGTCTGTCCTCGGGCAGCGGTTCGTAGACACGCTGGAGGGTGATTGCCGGTAGGGTCATGTTGCGCTTCTCCTTGTGAGGCACATCGGCATCGGGCGGCAACGCGAGCGCATCCGCGACGCGCTCGCGCAGCGCGGGCAGCACGTCGCGCGCGAACCACGGATGCCGCTGGAACCATGGCGTATTGCGCGGGGAGGGGTGCGGCAGCGGCACGTAGCCGGGTGCGTAGTCGCGCCAGGCTTCCACGGTTTCTGTGAGCGAGCCCTTGCGGCGATTGCCGAGAAAATAACGCTGCGCATACTGGCCGACCAGCAGCGTGAGGCGCACGTCGGGCATCAGCGCGAGCAGGCGCGAGTGCCAGAGCGGCGCGCATTCGGGGCGCGGCGGGTTATCGCCGCCGCCTTTGCCAGATGAGCGCCCCGGATAGCAAAAGCCCATCGGCACGATGGCGATGCGCGCGGCGTCGTAGAACGTGTGGGCGTCGATGCCCATCCATTCACGCAGGCGCTCGCCGCTTGCGTCGTCCCATGGGATACCCGAGGCATGAACCTTCGCGCCGGGCGCCTGGCCCACGATCAGGATCCGCGCGCTCGCGCTCGCCTGCAGCACCGGACGCGGGCCGAGCGGCAGCGTGTCGGCGCAGACGCGGCAAGCGCGGATTTCGGTCAGCAGGCGGGGGAGCGAGCGGGTAGTCGACACGACGGGACGGCGCTTCGGCGAATGAGTGTGCGGGAATCCGAGTCTATCAAAGAGCCGCTGCTTATCGTGGTCACCTCGTGCCGGTCAGAATGGGCGACCCGACGGGTATGACGGGCGATGGCGGCGCATAGCGCGAGCGCCGCTGCGCGAAGGCGCGTAGACTCGCACGGAGCAGCAGTGTCAGACGCGCGCTGGCCTTTTGAGCCGCACCGGCGCGACGACAACCGTGAACGACACCGCGAGCGCCCCGCCGCCGGTTTGCACGAATCGCACGAGTCAAACGAATCGCACGATCCGTGCATCGCTTCGGGCACGCGCCTCGCAAGGAGGCTTCATGAGATTGCTGGCCGTCCACCCGAGCGGGCTGATGTACACGCGCGTGTTTCTGCGGCTCGAGCCGCTGGGTCTCGAATCGGTTGCCGGCACGGCGCGCGACGCGGGGCACGAGGTGCGCCTCATCGACCTGCAGGTGGAAACTCATCGCGACCTGATGCGCATGGTGCGCGACTGGCGGCCCGAGGCGCTCTGTTTCTCGGGCAACTATCTGGCGAACATTCCCGAGATCATCGATCTTTCCAAGGCCGTGAAGGCCGCGCTGCCCACGTGCTTCGTGTTCGTGGGCGGCCATAGCGTGTCGTTCACGGCGCCCGACTTGCTGCGTCACGGCGCGGGCGCGATCGACTGCATCCTGCGCGGCGAGGGCGAAGCGTCGATCAACGTGCTGCTCGAAGCGGTTGCGCAAGGCGGCGATCTGCACGCGGTGCCGGGTGTCGTGACGCGCGAAGGGTCGGGGCCGCCGCCGCTTTTCGTCGAGCACCTCGACCCCGTGCGACCCGCGCGCGATCTGTTGCGGCACCGGCGCAAATATTTCATCGGCACGCTCGATCCGTGCGCCTCGATCGAGTTCGCGCGCGGCTGCCCGTGGGACTGCACGTTCTGCAGCGCGTGGACCTTCTACGGGCGCAGCTACCGCACGCGCAGCCCCGAGGTCGTGGTGGAGGAACTGGCGGCGCTGCGCGAGCCGGGCGTCTTTATCGTCGACGATGTGGCCTTCGTGCACGCCGAGCACGGCATGGCAATTGCCGACGCGATCCGCCGACGCGGCATCCGGAAACGCTACTACCTGGAGACGCGTGGCGATGTGCTCTTGCGCAACAAGGAGGTGTTCCGCGCGTGGCAGACGATCGGCCTGAAATACATGTTCCTCGGGCTCGAAGCGATCGACGACGAAGGCCTCAAGGCGTTTCGCAAGCGCATTAGTCTGGACCGCAATTTCGAGGCGCTGGAGTTCGCGCGTTCGCTCGGCATCACGGTCGCGATCAATCTGATTGCCGACCCGGACTGGGATCATGCGCGCTTCGAGACCATCCGCCAGTGGTGCATGGAGATACCGGAGATCGTGAACATCAGCGTGAATACGCCGTATCCGGGCACCGAGAACTGGCAGCACGAGACGCGGCGTTTGACGAGTCTCGACTACCGGCTTTACGACATCCAGCACGCCGTGGTGCCGACAAAGCTGCCGCTGCCCGAGTTCTATGCAGAATTGGTGCGCACGCAACAAGTATTGAATCGCAAGCACATGGGCTGGACCGCGTTTCGCGGCGCGGCGGGGCAGGCGATGCATCTGCTGCTGCGCGGCCAGACCAATTTCGTGCGCATGCTGTGGAAGTTCAACTCGGTGTTCGATCCGCGCCTGCAACTTGCCGATCATGCGCGCGAGGTGCACTACGAGATGACCCCGCCGCCTGCCACAACGGGCGAGCGCGGGGTCGACATGAAGACGGTCTACATTCACGGGCCAATTGGGCGGCGCGGCCGCAAGATCGACGACGCTACCGAGAAGTTCGTCGACGAGACCCGCATGGGGCTGGGCTGAATCAAGCCGCCTTGTTGACCGGCACCCAGCCGTATTGCGCGGCCGCCTGAGCGATCTGCTTGGCGATCGAGTTCGCGAGCTTGCCGGCGTCGGCGGCAATCGTGTCGCGCTTCGATTCGGATGCGCCGTGCAGTCCCGCGCCCGCTGCCGCCGATGCCGCGACATGGCCCGCCGCCGCGCCCGCACCCGCCGTTTCCGCCATGCCGGGCATATAGCCGCTGTTCGCGCTGGTCTCGAAGGTGGCGAGCGATTGGGGCGCGCCATGGGCCGGCAGGTAGGACACGGCGATGGTGGCCTCAACTTCGCTCTTGCCCGCACCGAGCCCGATCAGGACGCGGCGTCGGCGGCTGCCCGCATCGACGGTATCGATGCGGCCTTCGACCACGATGGCGTCGCGTCCCGCCGGCACGGGGCCGTCCACGCGCACTGCGGGCAGACCCATCTTCTGCAACTGCGCGACGATGTTGTCGGCCAGCTTCTCGCGCGCCGCGAGCGCCACTTGCTGCTGTTGTTGCGCCGACGTCTCGCCGCTCGCCATCGTCTTGAGCCGCTGCGCCATGCCGCTGTCGAGTTTCACGAGTTCGGGCGAGATCTCGAACGCGGAGACGTAGATGACTTCGGCGTGCACTTGCGGCAGCGGCCCGGCGGCCTGCAATGGGCTCGCAGCCGAGGCGCAGCCCGACGCGAAGAGTGAGCCCGCGAACAGCGCAGCGCCAGCGAAGCGGCGGGTTTTGTTGAGGAGGGAGCGGAGAAACGTATTCATGTCGGGTCGCCTGGAAGCTGATCTCGATATCGACATTTAATCAGGATGCCGAAATACCGTGATGGGTTCATGAGAGCTGGCTGAGCGGCTTGCCTGCATTTACCTGTTGTTTCAGGTTCCGGCGTGTGTCACTCGGCACAGGTGCAAGTATGCGGGGGAGCGCGTGGCTGCGCCACGCGCGAATTATGTCGCTCGATGTCACCGGCGCGCGGCGGCGTCTTGAATCGGCAGTCTCACTACGGCTTCGAGTCCGCCGCCCGCGCGGTCGGAGAAGGTGAGCGAGCCGCCGTGCTGCCTCGCGATTCGTTCGACGATTGCGAGTCCGAGGCCCGTGCCGCCCGCATGGGTGCGCGCGTTGGTGCCCCGGCTGAAGGGCGCTTTGAGCCGCTCCAGTTCCTCGGCGCGGATGCCGCTGCCTCGGTCGCAAATGGCCACGCAAGCGTGGCCGTCCACCTGCCAGGTGCGCACGCACAGGCCCGTGCGCCCGTAGACGACGGCGTTCTGCATCAGGTTCATCAAGAGACGCATGACGGCCACGGGCCGGAACGCGAAGGGGGGCAGTGCGCCTTCCTCGAAGTCGAATTCGTGACCGAGCCCCGCGAAGTCGGCCACGAGCTGGCCCGCGAGCGCGTTGAGGTCGCCAGGCTGCGGGGCTTCGCGCTCGCCGCTGCCCGCGTAGTCCATGAACTGCTGGAGGATCGTGTCGATGCGGTCGAGATAGCCCTCCGCCGAATCGACGAGCTTGTCGTTGGTGCCACGCGGCAGCGCCATTGCAAGGGCGAGGCGCAGTTTCGTGAGCGGCGTGCGGATGTCGTGGGACACGCCCGCGAGCATCAGCGCACGCGTCGCTTCGGCTTGTTGCAGCGCAGCGGTCATCTGATTGAAGGCCTGGCTTACCTGAGCGATCTCGGTCGGGCCGTCGGTTGGCAGTGGCGCGGGCGCTTCACCGGCACTCACGCGGCGCGCCGCGTGCGCAAGCTCGCCGAGCGGGCGGTTCAGATGCAACTGGATCAGCCAGCCCGTGAACGCCGCGAGCAGTGCGAGACCGATCGACAGCACGATGGCCGTGGCGATGCCGCTTGCGCGCGCGTCGGCGCTCATCGGCAGGGCCACCCAGATGGGTTCGCCCGCCGCGTGCATGCGGATCCAGAGGCGCTCTTCGTCTGATGATTCCCAGCGCACCGGCATGTCGGCGGGCAGATGGCGCTGGAGCGCCGCGATGAAGACGTCGCGCTGCCAGGTCTGGAAAACATGGAGCGGATTCGCGCCCGGTGGATCGATGTTCGCCACGTGCGCGGCAGGGGCCGTGCGATTGTCGTTCAAGCGCGCGGCGCTCGCGCGGCTTTCGGCGGGGGGCAATGCGGCGAGCGTGCTGTCGAGCAGCTTCACGTAGTCGGCGAAGATGATCGAGGCGCGCTCGATGCGCGGGCGCTGCACGAAATGCAGCAGCGCGCCGAACGAGCACAGCTGGGTGAGGGCGACGAGCGCCACCAGCAGCGCGATGTTGCGCGAGAGGAGCGAGCGCGGCAGCCAGCGCGAGAGCGTGCGCATGAGCGATGGGCGTCGCAAGGCTCAGGACTCGACGCCGGCCACCAGCATGTAGCCGAGGCCCCAGACGGTCTTGATGAAGCGCGGCTTGGCGGGATCTTCCTCGACGATCTGGCGCAGCCGCAGGATCTGCACGTCGACGCTGCGGTCGAGCGCGGCGTGGTCGCGCCCGCGGGCGCGCGCGAGCAGGTTCTCGCGGCTCACGGCGCGGTTCGGCGAAGAGCCGAGCGCGTGCAGCAGCAGCATCTGCGCCGAGTGAATCTCGATGGGCACGCCATCGCGCAGCAGCGTTTGCTGGCCGACATCGAAGACGAAGTTGCCGAAGCGCAGCCGCTGCGACGTCACGGTGGGGTCGCCCGCGGCCATCTTCTGGCGGCGCAGCAGCGCCTTCACGCGCGCGACGAGTTCGTCGGGCAAGAAGGGCTTGGCAAGGTAGTCGTCGGCGCCGGTTTCGAGACCGATCACCTTGTCGGCGGCATCGCCCTTGGCCGTGAGCATCAGGATCGGCAGCGTGTGGCCTTCCGCGCGCAGGCGGCGGCAGACGCTCAGGCCGTCTTCGGGCTCCATCATGAGATCGAGCACCAGCAGGTCGTAGGGCTCGCGCTGCAGCATGCGGTCGAGGCGCTTGCCGTCGGCGACGGCGCGCACTTCGAAGCCGTGCCCGCTCAGGAAGCGCTGCAGCATGTTGCGCAGCTCGGCTTCGTCGTCGAGTACGAGAATCCGGTTTGCCTGCTCCATGGGCCGCCTCCCGCGGTGGTTGCAGTGTGTCGATGTTTCGAAGCATCCGGCGCGCGGCCGAACTCGAATGGCATTGGTCAGGGGTGCTACTGGATTGCGCCGGCTTCTACGATATTAGGCGAGTTGGCGTGGCTCGAACGTCGCTTCGCGAACGTTCAAGCGTGGTCCACGCGCTTGCGCGCAGTGCGGCGTTCCTGTACCTTCACATCCTGCCGGGATAACCGAAGCTCCGCCTCGAAACCCATCCGTCGAACTCGATGCGCCCTGGCCCCTGTTGTGCGTGCCTGCGGGCGCTTCGTACGCACAGGAGGGTGCTTCGTGGACTTGCGTGTCTATCTTCTCGCCGCCACCGTTTTTCTGGCCGGCATCGCTGAAAACATCTGCGTGGGCATCCTGCCCGAAATTGCCGTGGGGCTGCGCGTTTCCACGGCCGCCGCAGGTCAGCTCACCACTATTTTTTCCGCTGTTTTTGCACTTGCCGCGCTGGTGGCGGTGCCGCTCGTGGCGCGCGCCGGACGGCGCTTCGCGCTGTCCGCTTCGCTCGCGACATTCGCAGCCGCGAACCTGATCGCCGCTGCGAGCCCCAATTACGCGAGCCTCTTTGGCGCGCGCATGTTGATGGCGGCAAGCTGCGCAACGCTCGTGCTGGTGGCGACGCGGCTCGCGGCCGCGCTCACCGTGCCCGAACGGCGCGGCCGTGCGATCGGCATCGTCTTCATGGGGATCAGCGCTTCGCTCGTGCTCGGCGTGCCGATCGGCATGCAAATCGCGCATGCGTGGGGCTGGCGCGCGGTGTTCGTCGCGATTGCCGTGCCGGTTCTGCCGCTGGCGCTCTGGCTGGGCCGGCAGGTACCGCGCGAGGACGCGTCCGAAAGCGCAGATCCCGAGGCAAGGCGCGCCTGGCGTGCGGTGCTCGGCCAGCGCCCATTGATGGCCGCACAGTGCGTGTCGATTGCGATGATCGGCGGGCATTTCACGCTGTTTGCCTACTTGGCTCCGTATCTGCAAGCGTTGCGCGCGCCTGACGCCGCGACGCTCGCCGCCTTGTTCGTGGCCTTCGGGGTGGCGGGCGTGGCCGGCGCGTGGCTCGGCGGGATGGCATCGGACCGGCTGGGCGCGGCGCGCGCGCTGTGGTGCTGCCCGGCGGCTTTTCTGGTCTCGATGGCGGTGCTGCCCATGGCAGGCGGATCGACGCCCGGCACAGCCGCGTTGCTGTTCGTGCCCGCGATGATGTTGTGGGCCAGCATCAGCTGGTCGATTTCGCCGATCGTGCAGAACTACCTGATTCGAACCGCGCCGGAACTTGCGGATACGAGCGTGGGCTTCAATGTGTCCGCGATGCATGTGGGCGTGGCGCTTGGCTCCGGGTTCGGCGGCATGCTCGTCGAGCGCGGCGCGCTGCTCGCGACGCCGTGGGCGGGCAGCGCGCTCGTGGCTGTGGCGCTCGGATTCGCGGGGCTTGCGCTCAAGCCGCGGCGGGCCGCACCGCGCACGTCGGCGCAAACGGGCGTTGCGCGCTAGCGCGAGGCGCGGCGGGCGTTCAGTCCATTAGTCACGCCCAGTGCGCCGGCACCCATACGCGGCCTACCCAGTGAGCCGGGACCCAGACCGCGGCGCGCGGCGCGGGCGCGACGTAGACGGCGCGCGGCAGCGGGCGGGCTGCGTAGACGACCTTGGGCGCGGGCGGCGCGACGTACACGACCTTCGGTGCAGGCGGCGCGACGTACACGACCTTCGGCGCGGGCGGCGCGACATAAACGGGCTTCGGCGGCGGGGGCGCAACATACACGGTCTTGGGCGCCTGAGCGACGACGACAGTGTTCGGTGCGGGCGGCGGGGCCACGTAGACCGTGCTGGTTGCGGGCGCGGGAGCGACGACCACCGGAGCCGGCGCCACTGCAACCGTGGCACCGCCCTGGACGACCGTCGTGCCGCCCGTGCTGACCGTACCTTCGCGAACGACGGTTGACCCGCCCGACGTCGTCACCACACCCGGCGCGACACGCGTGGCGCTGCCCGAATGCGTAACCGTCCCGCCCGCCGCGCCGGTGTCCGTACCCGAGCGATAGCAGGTCGAGCCTGCGCAATTCGTCGAAGCGCTGTGGCTCACGCTATTACCGTTCGCAGCCGTGACCGTGCCATTCGACGAATACTGGCCGGGCGCCGTGCGCGTCACGCTGCCCGAAGTCGATGCGCTGCGGCCATCCTCGCCCGTCATCGTGCCGGTGTGCGAGCAGGTGCCGCCCGCGCAGCTCGTGTCGCCCGCATGCTCGACCGAACGACCGTTCGGGCCGACTGCCGTGCCGCTGTTCGAGAACTGCCCGGGCGCGGTACGCGTGACGGTGCCGGTGTTGGTGGCGACGCCGCCCCATGGGCCGGCCACGCCGCCCGCATGCGAGCAGCTGCCGCCGCCGCACGAGGCATAGTGTGCGCCGTTATAGGTGCCGCGCGGCGTGTAGGCGGTGCCGTGACCCGCCCAGCCCGCGAAGGCCGGCGCGCTGGCGAGGGTGAAGACGGTGGCGGCGAGGAGGGAGCGGGTCAGCAATTTCATTTGGGATCCTTGCGGTTCGGTTCAGTGCACGCATCGGCGTGTCAGCGGAACGAACTATAGGGCGGTCCCTGCTGCGAGTCTCGTGCAAAACCATGTCGCGGTGTTACACCGTGCGCGCACGACATGCGGCGACATACTTTGTGAGTGGTTCTCCGCGTCGGGCGCTTTTAAAGTGCGGTTCATCCGACGCGACAAACAAGGCAGCAGCGAACGACGCGTCCTTTTCAACACCGCGCCAGGCGCTTCAATTCGCACACTGCTTACCATGCTCTCCACTGGAAAACTTTCGTCGTACGTAACGCTCTTCATCGTCGCGGCCTCGTTGATCGAGGCTGTCGTGCTTACGTTCCGCAAACGCTGTAACGGCCAGGTCCCATTCGACTGGTCCGAAGTCTGGCTCTCGCTGGCTGATCTCGCCGGACGAAAATTGTTCGCGCTTTTGCCCGTTTCGCTCGCCACGCCGGTGTTTCATTTCGCATGGACGCACCGGCTTTTCACGCTCACGATCGATAACGTCCTGCTCGTGCTGCTCATCTTCGTCGGCCAGGAATTCTGCTACTACTGCTATCACCGCGCCTCGCACCGGATGCGCGTTTTCTGGGCGTCGCACGCGGTGCATCATTCGCCCAATCAGCTCACGCTGTCTTCCGCGTATCGCCTCGGGTGGACCAGCAAGCTCGCCGGTCCGGTTGTGTTCTTCGCGCCGCTCGTCTGGCTCGGCGTGCGCCCCGAAATTGCGGTTGCGATGCTCTCGTTCAATCTGCTCTATCAGTTCTGGCTGCACAACACCTGGATGCCGAAGCTCGGCTGGCTCGAATACGTGTTCAATACGCCTTCGGCGCATCGCGTGCATCATGCGTCCAACGTCGATTACCTCGACGCGAACTACGGCGGCGTGCTGATCGTGTTCGACCGCCTGTTCGGCACCTATGTGCCGGAGCGCGAGGCCGAGCCGTGCCGCTACGGGCTCGTCACGCCCACGCGTTCGCGCAATCCGTTCGTGGTCGAGTTCGAGCACTGGACGAGCCTTGCGCGTGACATCGCCGCCGCGCCCGACTGGTGGACCGCCGTGCGCCACGTTATCCTGCCGCCGGGCTGGCGCGCGGACGGCGCGGGCGAAACCACGGAGGCGCTGCGCGAGCGCAGCCTGGCAGCAGCGCAGCCCGAGTCGCGAGTCTGATGCGCTGCCGCAGGAATTTCCAACCCAGGGTTCGGCAGGAGCCGAACCCACGACTCGCAGGAACTCAAGATGGATGATTCAGTGAATGGCAAGGCGGTGGCGATCACCGGCGGATTCGGCAGCCTCGGCATGGCGAGCGCGCAGTATCTCGCGGCGCGCGGCGCGCGCGTGGCGTTGATCGGCCGGGGCGCGGCGCCCGGCGACGACGCCTGGCCCGCAGCGTTGGCCCAGGCGGTGCGCATCGGCGGCATCGACCTCGTCGATGCGGGCGCGGCGAACCAGGCGCTGGAGACGGCAAGCCAGGCGCTCCGCGGCCTCGATGCGCTCGTCAACATCGCGGGCGCGTTCCGCTGGGAAACGATCGCCGACGGCGATGCGCACACGTGGGACCTGATGTTCGACCTGAACGTGAAGACGGCGCTCAATGCGTCGAAGGCGGCGCTGCCGCATCTGCTTGCGCGGGGCGCTGGGCGCATCGTGAACATCGGCGCCGGAGCGGGGCGCAAGGCCGGGCTCGGCATGGGCGCCTATGCGGCTTCGAAGGCGGGGGTGGCGCGGCTTACCGAGGCGCTGGCCGAGGAACTCAAGGACCAGCGCGTGACCGTCAACGCGATTTTGCCGAGCATCATCGACACGCCACAAAACCGCGCCGATATGCCGGACGCCGATTTCACGCGCTGGGTGCAGCCCGATGAAATTGCGGCGGTGATTGCGTTTCTGATTTCCTCGGGCGCCAGCGCGGTGACGGGCGCGGAGATTGCAGTGAATGGGCGGGTGTGAGGCGTAGCCGCGGGCGACGCAGGGCTAGTGCCGGCCGCCGTGTGCACCACCGCCGCCTTCCCAGGTGCCGCCGCCTCCGCCACCACCGTGCCAGCCGCCACCACCGCCACCATGCCAGCCGCCCCCGTGCCAACCGCCGCCATGCCAGCCCCCGTGCCCGTGGTAGCAGCATCCGCCGCCGCCCCAGTAGGCGAAGCCGAAGCTCGGCCCGTAGTAGTAAGCGGGGTAGCCCCCATACGGGTAACCGTAAGCGTAGGGATAAGGGTAGCCGTAGCCATACGCGGGGTCGTAGTAGCCGGGATACCCGGGGTAAGCGATGCAGCCTGCAAGCGCCGCCGCCATCGCCAATGCGCAAATGAGCCGGAACACAGTGGTCTCCTGACGACCGGGGCGGGAGCAAGGCTCTTCGCCCTGAGTCCATTTAAGGCCTCGATATTGCTTTGACACCGGATTGCGGGTGGGGATCAAAAGCAATTGTGTCTTCAGATTACCGCAGCGCGCTTGAGACCGCTCAAGCGGGATTTTGACCGCCAGTCGATGGCGTGGTCACCCTATCGTCATATCGTCATATCGTCAGGAAGACGAAAGATTGTTCGTGCGGCCGAATGCGAGCCGGTCGAGCAGCCACACGGCCACGATGGTCGCGCCCATCAGCGGGAAGATCACGCCGAGCACGGCGAGCCCCGCCTTCCAGGCACGCATGGGCGGCGCGGCACGCTCGCGCGAGGGCGCGCCGAGTCCGCCTGTAGTGCGTGACGAGCGGGCGGGGCGGCGCAGCCACCACATGACGAAGCCGGTGACAGCAAGCGCCGCGAGCCCGAGCGAGATCGCCGCGCATATCAACTGGTTCGCGAGGCCGAAGTAGCGGCCCATATGCAGCGACGTGCCATACGCAATAGCCTGCGAGACCGCGCCGTAATCGCCATAGCGAATGTCTTTGAGCACCTTGCCGCTGTACTGGTCGATATAGACGGTGCGCTCCTCTTTCGGGTCGGCGGGAAAGTACGAAACGACGTAGACGCCCGTTGCCGTGGCGGGCAGCGCAATGTCGTAGCCGCTTTGCACGCCGAGCGTGCGCATTTGGGCGATCACCTGCTCGAGCGTCCAGCGCGAACCGGGCGAAGTGCGCGCCTCGGGAGATTGCGGGACCGGCACCGCGCCCACGGCCCAGGGCACGTTGGGCAGCGGCAGGTCGTCCATTACCATGCCGGGCATCGACGCCATGTCGTGGCCCGCGTGTTCTGCATGTTCCGTATGTTCCGTATGTTCCGTATGTTCCGCGTGATCGGCATGGTTTCCGGGCGCCGCATGCGCCGTGTTTTGCGCCGCATTTTGTCCACTCGGCAGCGTCGATTGCAACGGCAGGCCGCCGCCCCATGCGCCGCGCGGCGCGCCGAGACTCACGCGCGTGGCAAGCGCCTTGAACTGTTTGCCCCACGAACCCGTCCACGGCAGGCCGCTCACGACGAATAAGAGCGCGCCCACCGCAAGCCAGATGCCGATGGCGCTGTGCAGGCTCTTCCAGAAAGGTCGGCCGGTTGCGCCGAAGCGCGGCCACAGCGCGGCGCGTATTGTCGCCAAACCGGCGGCCAACCCAGACGCGCCCTTGGCCGCGCCGCCAGCGGAACCTCGCGCACCCGACTGCCGCGGCCACCATAATGCAACGCCGGTGACGATCATCACGAGCGTCCAGCAAGCGGCCAGCTCCATCAGCAACTCGCCGGTTTTGCCGAGCAGCAGTTTGCGGTGCAGCATGCGGTCCACCTGCATGAAGCGGCTCTCCACGTCGAGCGTGCCGAGCACTTCGCCGCTGTACGGGTTCACATAGACACTCTCCTTGGCGCCGCCATCGAGTGCGAAAACAAACTCCGCGCTGCGCGCGGGATTCGCTTCGACGTGGGCCCGCAACAGGCGCGCACCCGGCGGCAGCGCTTCGCGCGCACGCGTGAGCAGGGCGTCGGCGGGCAAGCGCGGCATCGCGACGGGCGCGACCACGAGTCGGTGCGGATACAGCAGCGGCTCGATCTGTGGCTGGAAGCAATAGATCGTGCCGGTGATCGCGAGCACGATCAGAAACGGCATGACGAACAGGCCGGCATAGAAGTGCCAGCGCCATAGCGTGCGATAGCCTGGATGAACGGCGCCGGCAGCGCGGGCGGCGCGCGTGGCGGAGGCGGGCAGCGTGGCGGACATCGGATGCTCCTCGTGGCCCGGCGCGTCCCTATGGGGGCGCACCGAACCAGCAGTGATATTGGTTGAGGCCGCGATAACGGCAGCGGCGATTAAAGGCGGTTAATGACGATTACAGGCAGGCGTTCGCTCACAAGCCGAGCTTCGCTTCGACGTAGTACGTGCGGCCCGGATACGGGTGATAGACGAAGTAGCGCGTGTCGAACAGGTTGTCGATGCCCACGCCGATCTCGCTCGTCTTCGTGGGCCGGAACGTGTATTTGATGTCGGCGACCGTGTACGTGCTGGTGCCGCCGAACACATTCGGGTTGGTGTCGACGTTGGTGAGCGTGTTGTACTGGCGCCCCGAATAGCGGGCCGCGAGCGTGATCGCGCTGCGTGCATCGAAGCGGTAAGTCGCGACGAGATTCGCGCGCCACAGCGGAATCCGGTAGAAGTACTTGCCCACGCTCGCCGGGTTCTGTGCGTTCTCGAGGATCTTCGACTGCGTGTAAGCCACGTTCGCCGCGAGATCGAGGCCGTGCCAGATCACGTCCTGTCCCTGGTAGCTCGTTTCCACGCCGCGCGAGCGCACCTTGCCGATGTTCTGGAAGCTCGTCACGTTCGGAATCACCGTGGTGTCGGTCTGGCTGAAGATCGTGTTCTTTACGTCGTCCTGAAACAGCGTGAAGCGCCACAGTCCGTTCCAGTGCGCCCATTCGACGCTGAGTTCCTTCGATAGATCGTCTTCGGGGCGCAGGTTCGGGTTGTTATTGACAATGGACGAGCCGTTCACCTGCCCCTGGAACAATTCGCTCACGGTGGGAAAGCGATACGCGCGCGCGACCGAGGCGCGCAGCGTGAGGTCGTCGGTGACGTCGAACGAGAGCGAGGCCTTCGGCGAGAAGTGATGGTCGCCCGCATCCGCATAGGGCACGCGCGCTGCGCCGAGCGCCTGATAGCCGTCGTAGGCGCGCCAGTCTTCGTAGCGCACGCCGTAGACGAGCTTCCAGCGCGGCAGGAAACGCCACGCGTCCTGCGCGTAGAACGCCTGCGTTTCGGTCTTGCCCGCGAACGCGTTGGCGAAGCTGTCCGCGCCGCCATCGCGCCAGGCGAGCGTGTTCCAGGTCTGGTTGTTGGTGAAATAGTTGTCGTAGTGGTAGCCGAAGCTGAGCCAGTGCGCGGCGAGCCCCGCATCGGGCCGTTCGGGTGTCCACGTCGCCTTGAGGTCCAGGGTCTTCCAGCCCGTGCCGTCGCCGAGCGTCATCGTGCCGGGGCCGTTGCCGGGGCCGCCGGCATTGGCGTTGCGCGCCACGCTGTTACTCACGTCGTAGTACGAAGCAATGGCCTCGGCGTTCCAGCCGCTCGCCTGATGCGTGCGCAGCGAGACGCCATAGAGCCAGTTTTCGCTCGAGCCGCGGCTGGGCGCGAGCGCTGCCGCCGGGATGTTGTACTCGTAGCCGTCAATCGACACTTTGCCGCTGTACACCGGGTTGCCGTTGGCGTCGTAGAGGAAGGTCGAGGTCTGGCTATCGTAAGTGCGATGCCAGTAGCCGAGCGTCACGCCGCCTTGCACGGTGGGCGTGAAGTCGTATTGCATGCGCAGCTTGAACTGGTCCTGCACCGTGTGCTCGATGCCTTCTCCGTTCACGCCCAGCACGGCCGTGGGCGCGTTGGTCTGGTTGTTGTAGAAGTAGGCGCCGTGCACGGGAATGTCGCCGGGCTTCGCGGGCGTTTTCGACTGCGCGAGCGTGGCGAATTGCAGCGGCTGGCTCGTGTTCTCGAGGTGATTGACGCCGAGCAGGTACGAGAACTTGCCGATCGAGTCGCCCACCGAGGCGCTCATCTCGCTGCCGTTGAAATTCTGGTTCACGCCGTAGAGGCTGAAGTGCTGCGTGAACGCCTTGACGTCGGCGGTGGCTTCGAATTTTTTGGGCATGCGCGTCGTGATCAGCACCGTGGCGCCGAGCGAATTGCCTGCATAGAGCGCCGAGTACGGCCCGTAGATCACATCCACCTGCTGGATCTGGTCGGGAAACACCATCGACCAGCGCGGCGGAAATGCGTAGCTGTTGCCGAGCAGGTTCGAGACCAGCAGGCCATCGGCATAGACGAGGCCGCGCGCGCTTTGCGTGTTGCTCGTGCCGCGCACGGCGATGATC
Organism: Paraburkholderia caffeinitolerans; assembly: GCF_902859945.1. Lineage (GTDB taxonomy): Bacteria > Pseudomonadota > Gammaproteobacteria > Burkholderiales > Burkholderiaceae > Paraburkholderia > Paraburkholderia caffeinitolerans. The sequence goes on from NZ_CADIKL010000035.1 coordinate 52,805, forward strand.
GAATTGAGGTCGCCGATAAAGCGCTTGCGCACCGCGAGGTTCGGCATGTACTTGAGCACGTCCTCGGTGTTGACGACGTTCCAGTTGTCGAACTGCTGCGGCGTGACGGTCTCCACGGTGGCCGGCAGGTTCGGATCGACGGCGGGCGTGGCGGCAGCGCTCGTGCCGCTGCTCGCGGCGCTCACGGTGACGGTGGGCAGCGTGGCTTCGGCCGTGGCCGCGAACGATGCAGCGGGGGTGAGCGATGCGATCGATGCAAGCGGCGCGAGCAGGGAGAGCGGCACGAAGCCGAAATACGGCTTGAAATAAGGCTTGAAATAAAGCTTGAAGCAGGGTTTTAGGGGCGTGCCAGGGCACGCATGCAGGTGCGTGCGAATGCGCGCGCCGCGCGCAGCGGGCGTGAACATAACGAAGTTTCCCGAAAGCGATGAACGTGCGGCCACGAGCGCGCTGCGCAATCCTCGTTAGCGGGATTGCACGTGCGGCGCGTATCAAAGCGCGCGTTTCAACGCACACACGGCGGCAGGCGTGGCCGTTGCGAGCGGCAACGCAGGCGCGGGCGCCCGATCATGGATAGACGCGGGCGGCCGCGAAGCGCGGGCGTGAATGCGGGGAAAACGCGAACCGGTGGCCGGTGACGGCTAGGCTCAGGAAACGAACGGAGGATCGCGCGGCCTGCCCGAAGGGAAGGCGCCGAATGGCGTGTGGCGGGTAGAGAGCGGCGCGACGCGATCGAGCGTGGCCACGAGTGCGCGCGAGGGTTCGGGCACGGGAACGCCCGGCATCGCGACATGGTGTTCGAGCAGATCGCAGTATCCGCACGCGCCGAATGCATCGGCATGCGAAAGATGCGGCTCGCTGGAAGCCGGCTGGATCGCCGAGCAGAGCGCGGCGTCGGGCACGTGCGCGTAGTGCGCGGCAACCAGTTGACTCACGAGCGGCGCGAGCACGACGAGCCACATGGCGACGAGGCCAAGCCATGTGGTCAATAGTCTGTGCTTGCGTGGATTCATAACGGAGTGAAAGAATTGCGCGACGGAGTCTACCATGATGCGCGTGTCTTGCGAGAGCCTGTCGGCATGCTAAAGACGGTCATAAGCCGTGGTGTATCGAGTGCGAAATGAGGGGGTGAGGCAGGATGCGAATCGGGACGCGAACCGGGACGCGAACCGGGACGCGAAGCAGCGCGTGGGACTAGAGCGGCTGCGACGTTTTCGAAGGCGTTCTATGGTTCGCATCGGTGCGGTGAGCGACCATGGGTCCTGTCTGCAACGCTTATGGTGCCGCCTTTTGCGCGGCGAACGATCATGCCCGTCTTTTCAATGCGCCAGGCGCCCAGTCTGAGATGGATGGCCCGCACCGCCGAGCCTTGCGGTGCGCGCGCCCCGCGCCCCGAGGACGCCGCGGCGCTGAACCCCGCACAGCACCCACGCGAGATTGGCTTGCGTGCGCCGCGTTGCGGCATCGACTTGCCGGACGGCTACGCGCTGCGGCTCGAAGCGCGTACCCATGCGACGCCGCACAGCCACGCCGGCTGCCCGCTGGAGGCAAGCGTGCTGCGCCAGTGGTGCGTGCTCAATCTGCAAGGCGATTGCCCCGAGCAGGCGCAGCCCACGCCCCCCGCGTATCTTCAGAAGCATGTTTGAGTCCGCCGCCCGGCGCGCCTGACCCAATTCAGGCCAATTTGCGCGGATGCACGCGGGTTCACGCTGAATCGCGCATCGCGGCCTGCTCGCGCAGCACCTCCAGTTCGGCCACCACCTCTTCAGAGAAAGCGCTCACCTCGTCGGTCCACTGGCCGGCTTCGCGCAGCGTTGCGCGCAACTCCAGGCAGGCTTCGTTCAGCATCGATGGCCCTAGCACGGCAAGGCCGCCCGAGACGCGATGCGCCCAGTCGCGCAGACGCTGGAAATCGTGCGTGGACGCAATCCGCGCATAGTCGGCAATATCGTGGTCGGCCTGCTCGACGAAGAGCGGCGCAAGCGCGGGCGACAAGGCGGGAAAGCGCGGCAAGTCGGCGTCATCGTCGATCTCGTCACTCAGATGGCTCATGTCGCTCATGTCGCTTACGGCGTTCGGGTTGTTGTTCTCGGGCTGTGCCGGTGCCGGCTGAGCGATGGCGTCTTGCGCTGTGTCCGGCCGATGCTCCGCCACGTCGGCGAGCACGCGCGCGAGCGCCGCGAGCGGCACCGGCTTGCTCAGGTAATCGCTGAAGCCGGACAAGCGGCCTTGGGCGATCTGTTCGGGCAGCGCGTTGCCGCTCACCGCGTAGATGGGCAGCGCCGCGTGCTTCGCACGCGCGGCCTGCAGCAGTTCATAGCCGTTCATCTTCGGCATGTTGAGATCGGTGAGCATGACGTCGACGCGCACGTCATCGAGCCGCGCGAGTGCTTCTTCGCCGTCCTTGGCTTCGGTCACGTTCGCCCCCAGCGTGCGCAACTGATCGCGCAGGAGACTGCGGTTGAGCAGGTTGTCTTCCGCGATCAGCACGTTCAGCCGCCGGAATTCGCTGTTTTGTGGCGCTTGCGGTGCTTGCGGCACCCGTGCCACGGCAGTTCCAGCGGATCCGGCAGCGGGCGCCGCCTGAGTCCCTCCATGCGCCGCCGCCTCGGGCCGCACGCGCAGCATTTGCGTGGCGGTGCGAATGCCCGCGAGACTGTACAGGCTCACTTCCACCCCGCCGTCTTCACGGGCAAGCGGCACGAGCGGCCCGTCCTGGCTCAGCCAAATGACGTTGGCCATGCTGCCCCACAGGCGTTTCACATCGTCGGCCGAATACTCGCTCGTCACCAGCAGATAGTCCCATGCGCCTTCGCGCGGCGGCGGCTCGTTCGTGCTCAGCCAGGTCGGCGCGCTGACCTTGGGGTCGAACAGATTCGTGAGCCATTCGTGGTTCTCGGGCGCACGGCACAGCATGGCCGGATGCACTTCAGGCAAGGTCCATTCCTCGCCCGCGGTAGTCTCGCCGCTCACGCGCAACGGCAACGTGACGATGACGCGCGTGCCCACGCCGAGCGTGCTTTCCACTTCGCAGCGCCCGCGCATGAGCTTCGCGAGGCGTCCGCAAATCGACAGGCCGAGGCCGGTGCCGCGCGCCTCGGTGAGGCGGTGCTCGTCGCCTTGCGTGAACGGCTGGAACAGGCGGGCCTTGAGGGAGTCGGGCATGCCCACGCCCGAGTCGGCCACGCTGAGTTCGAGCGCGTCGCCGAGCCAGTTCGCTCGCAGCACGATCTTGCCCGAATGCGTGAACTTGAACGCATTGCTCAAGAGGTTATTGACGATCTGCGCGAGCCGCACGGAGTCGAAATACAGCCGCGCGGGAATCGCGCGGTCCACCACGAGGTAGAACGGTAGCTGCGAGTGCACGGCGAGCGGCGCATGGGTGAGCGCGATGCGCACGAGCAGCGCGGCAATCGATTCGGGTTCCTCAGAAAGCGTCATCGCGCCGACATCGATCTTCGAGAAGTCGAGCACATCGCTCACGATTTGCAGCAGCTCCGAGGAGGAGACCTGCATGGCCTGCACGCGCGCTTCCTGCTCGGGCGCGAGCGGCCCGCGCGCCACCAGTTCGATGTTGCCGACGAGCGAGGCGAGCGGCGTGCGGATTTCGTGGCTCATCGCCGCGAAGAAGCTCACCTTGCTGCGCGCAGCGTCATCGCTCGTGCGCTTGGCTTCGCGCAGCAGGCGCTCGGCCTCGTGGTGCTCCGACATGTCGGCGAAGGCGCAGAACATGACTTCTTCGCGGTTCATGGAAGCGGGCGCGTAGGTGATCTCCAGATGCACGCTGCCGCCGTCTTCGCGCGCGAGCGAGAACGGCAGGACGTAGATGGGCGTGTCGCGGGGCGTCGATGGCGCATACGGCATGTGCTTCTCGAACTCGACGCACAGCGCGGCGGGCAGCCGGGTGGCGTGCTCGTCGAGACCGAGCACGTTGCGCACGATCTGGTTCGCGATCACGATTTCGAAGTCGCGCTGCCGCACGATGCACAGGCCGACCGGCGTGGCATGCACGAGCAGGTGGTTGAGCAGCTCGCCTTCGAGGGCGCGCGTGGCCTCGCCATAGGTGCGCTCGAGCACGTGCCGGTTCCAGTAGCGCGAGAGCGCCACCAGCAGCGCGACCAGCGCCGCCGTCATCAGCAGGATGATGATGAGCGGCGTGCGGATCAGCGCGAACGCGTCGCCCCAGGACAGCGCGAGCGTGTAATGGCCGAACTGGTATTCGAGCGGCTGCTCTCGCAGCGCCCAGCCGAAGCGCGTGAGCAGATGAAAACGCTCGACAGACAAGGTCGAGACAATGCGGTCGACATACTGCGCGACGGGCGGGGACAGCGTGCCGGACAGCATCGTACCGTCGCCGTCGAACAGGGTTGGCGCGATGCCCGACGTATTGGGGGCCTGCGATAGCTTGGTCAGATCGACGCTCGTCATGACGAGCGCATAAGGCTTGCCATCCTTGATAACCGTTGCCGCACCCAGCACGAGCTCCGGAGCAAAGCCCAGCCCGGGAGGCGGGCGAAACCACGCGATATCGTGCCAGCGGCCCGGCTCCTGTGGGTCGATGCCGCGCGCATTCATGCGCAGAAGCGCGGTTTCCGCGAGGATGCGCGCACGATCCACGCCCGAATGCATCGGCTCGTCGTTCACGCTACTGCGCTTGGGAACGAGCCGGTAACCCCATGCGGCGCTGCCGTCGAGCATCACGAAGAGCACCGGCCAGTCTGACCCGGCGTTCGAAGCCATTTGTACCGTGTGATCGCAAAACGATTGCAGCGAGGGCGCATCCGCGAGGTCCGGGAAGGCCGGCGTACAACGGTGCTGCGTGGGCGTGGGCAGCGGCGTGAACGTGCCCGCCTGGTTCAGCGTCAACAGCAGGCGCACGTTCTCCAGGAAGGTAAAGTGGCGACCCAGCACCTCGTTCGTTTGCGCAGTGACCGTGCGCAATCTTGCGGCCTGATTCGAGAGCGACGCTGCGCCAATGCTGAACGCCGTCACGACGGCCGCTATCAGCCCCGCGAAGGCGAGCAGCGCGATCAGCATGGCGAAGACCCGCCGCTCGCGCTTCAGATTGCGCTCCAGTGCGTTGAGCGCGTCGAGAGGCGAAGCCACCGAGCCGATGCGCCGTTCCATTATGCGAATCCGTTTTCGCTCGCGTAGCGGATCAGATCGGCATTTGAATCGAGGTGGAGCTTGCGCATGGCTGCGCGCTTCTGGGTGGCGACGGTCGTGACCGAGCGGCTCAGGCGTTTGGAAATTTCGGTCACGCTCAGGCCGAGCGCGAACAGACGCACGACTTCGAGCTCGCGCGGCGAGAGCGGGTTGGTGCGGCGGAATTCATCGGCGGTCGAGCCTTCGGTGGCGAGCCGCTCGGCAATGCGCGCGGAGAGCGTCGTGCCCGGCTCGACGAGCGCGCGCTGGCAGACTTGCGCGAGCGTCGGGATCGGTTCGTCCTTGCCGACGAGGCCGGCTACGCCCAGTTCGGCGAGTTCGTGCAGGATGCCGCCGTTGGTGAGCATCGTGAACACCACGAGGGGGATGTCCGGATAGAGCCGGCGCAAGCGGCTGATGAGACGCAGCCCGTCTTCGTCCTCGATCTCGCCCTGCATCGAGAAGTCCGTGACGATGAGATCGCAAGGGGTGCTGCGCAATTTTTCGAGAAGCTCGGCGCCTGACCCGGCGGTCGCCACGACCTTGTGTCCGGGTATCTGGTCCAGGTAGTCGGTAACGGCGGTGAGCACGACAGGATGGTCGTCGGCCACCACGATCCGCAGTTCTTGTGTCGCGTTCGTCATGAGCGTGAGCGTATTGCCTGGATTCGCAGTGTGGAGAAGGTGCATTGCAGCAGGGCAATGGCCCCGCAACGATGCATGATGCCTATCTCATTATATGACAGTGGTTTATACGAATTATTGTAGGGTGTCTCGATGTTTTGCGTCGGAATATGGCCTCTCCGGGTGATTAAGCGTTGAAGGATTTTGCCTGGCCCGACTCGTGTCTGGATTAGCGCTTGGCTTGCGGGCGCGCGCCGCCGATGCCATGCGCATCGCCGCTGTTGGCGACCTGGCAGCGCGAGTGGAAGCACGCGACCGAAAAGCGGGCGTCGCCGCCCGACGCCGTGGAGCAGGACTGGCTGCACGAGCGCGTGGGCATTTGCGCGAACTGCAGTGGCACGGGACGCAAGCGCGGCTGTCCCGGGGGAGCGGATTCTACATGGCGAGCCACAAGGGCGCGGCCAGGCTTCGCGTTGGCGAGGCAGAACACGATGGCTCCTACTGTCATCGCCCAGCTGAGTGCGCCGCACGCCGCCGTCAGCCAGAAGGTGGAGCCGGGCTCGTGCCAGAGCAGAAACAGCATGGCGAAGAAGGCAAGGTAGAAAAACGGCAGGAGATAGATCCCGATGTCGCTCGCCCATTCGCAAGCGCGCGAGATCCATGATGCTGAGGATCGGTTCTGACGAAGGTCGGGAGCTACGGACATGGCGGTATCTGATTCAAGATGGCTGGGAGCCGGATGTTGCGTTGATCGCGTCATGTCTTGAATGTATCGATTCAGGCTGACAGAGAAAATCGGACGATTTCGAGAAGTGATCTGATCGCGCCGAAGGGAAGCCGAGGGCCGCCAAACGACATCAAATGGACGGAGCGCAGGGATGTTGCGTTGCGGCATTACAGGCCGCCGGGTGGCGGCGCCGTGATCTTTTCGAGGCGAGGGCGCGAACTCGATGCGCGGCGAATTGTCCTATACCGCCAAGGGAGGCAGGCGGCCTCGCACGCCGTCTCGTGGCGCTTTGCGCAGCCTCTGCGCGCGCGTTTTTTCGTAGAACCGTACAGACAGGAATACCTCTATGCGCCGACGTCAATTTCTTCTCAGCTCCAGCGCCGTGCTCGCGGTAAGCGGCCTCGCACTGGCCGGCTGCACGACAACCCCGCTCGGTTCGGGAGACAGCGCCAGCCAGAACGCGGCGCGTCGCAACTCCATCGATGCGAGCGTGGACGCCACGCTCGCGCGCCTCTACGGCACCGTGACCGGGTCGCGCGAACTGCTTTCAAAGGCGAGCGGCGTGCTCGTGTTTCCGAGTGTGATTTCGGCAGGGTTCTGGTTCGGCGCGCAATACGGCACCGGCGCGCTGCGCGTGAACGGGCATACCGATGGCTACTACAGCACGCTAGGGGGCTCGTTTGGCCTGCAGATCGGCGCGCAGTCCAAGGCCATCGTGTTCGCGTTCATGAACCAGGGCGCGCTCAACGATTTCGTCAACAGCCAGGGCTGGTCGGCGGGCGCCGACGCCACGGTTGCGCTTGTCACCGTGGGGGCGAACGGCAATGTCGACACCTCGACGGCGACTAGTCCGGTCGAGGCGTTCGTGCTGACCAATGCCGGCTTGATGGCCGGCGTCTCGCTCGAAGGCGTGAAGGTTTCGCGGCTGGTGATCTGAGCGCCGCTCGATTACCGTCTGATTGCCATTTGATTCCCGCTTGGCTCATGCAGCCGGCAAAATAGTGCCGGCTGCATGAAAATGCACATTCAGGCGGTCGTGCCCTTTCTGGCCCCGCCAGACGCCGCTTTGCCGGGTTATCCATGATTTTGGAAATATTTATATCTAAATTATACTGACCCGACACGCGGCGCGGATGCGCTCGGCGGCAGAGGACAAACATCGAAGGGGATGGTCATGGCGGAGCGGTCGTTTGTCGAGGAAGTGAAGAAACTGCGCCTCGGCGCGGGCGAGGTATTTAGCGGCGAAGGCATTCTCGCCGTGACGAAGGCGCTACTCGAATCAGGCGTGGCCTATGTGGCCGGCTACCAGGGCGCGCCGATTTCGCACCTGATGGACGTGCTCGCGGACGCACAGGACATCCTTGGCGACCACGGCATCCGCTTCGAGAACAGCGCGAGCGAGGCCACGGCCGCGGCATCGCTGGCTGCCTCCGTCAACTATCCGCTGCGCGGCGCGGTGACCTTCAAGGCCACGGTGGGCACCAACGTCGCCTCCGACGCGCTGGCGAATCTCGCCTCGGGCGGCGTGACGGGCGGGGCGCTCATCATCGTCGGCGAAGACTACGGCGAGGGCTCCTCGATCATGCAGGAGCGCAGCCATGCGTTTGCAATGAAGTCGCAAATCTGGCTGCTCGATCCGCGTCCCAATCTGCCCTCGATCGTGCAGGCGGTGAAGGACGGCTTCGACCTGTCCGAGGCGAGCCACACGCCTGTCATGCTGCAATTGCGCATTCGCGCGTGCCACGTGCACGGCCAGTTCGTGGCGTCCGATAACCGCCGCTCCGCTTTCACGATCAAGGACGCGCTCGAGCATCCGGTCCGCGATGTCGAGCGTATCGTGCTGCCGCCCGCGAGCTTTCTGCATGAGCGCGAGAAGATTCAAGAGCGCTGGCCGGCAGCGGTGCAATTCATCGAAGCGCGCCAGCTCAACGAATTTTTCTCGGCCGACGCGCGCGATATCGGCATCGCGGTGCAGGGGGGCAGCTACAACACGGTGCTGCGCGCGCTCGAACGGCTGGGTCTCGCCGATGTCTACGGCGAATCGGAAATTCCGCTTTATGTGATGAACGTGGCGTACCCGCTCATCGATTCGGAGTGGGAACGATTTTGCGCGGGCAAGCGCGCGGTGCTCGTGATCGAAGAAGGGCAGCCGAACTTCGTCGAGCAAAACGCGAGCGCGATCCTGCGCCAACGCGGCGTGAGCGCGGCGTTGCACGGCAAGGACGTGCTGCCGCTCGCGGGCGAATACAACACGGCCACGGTGATGAAGGGACTGCGTGCGTTCTTCGAGCACTATGGCGTGCTCGAGCCGCAAGCGACGCCGCGCAAGGTGATTCCGGTGAAGGCCGTGCCGGCCGTTGCAACCGTGCCCGCACTCGATGACAGCGTGCACGCGCGTCCGCCCGGCTTTTGCACGGGGTGCCCCGAACGCCCGATCTTCACGGCGATGAAGCTCGTGGAGCGCGAGTTGGGCCCGCACCACGTGAGCGCCGACATCGGCTGTCACCTGTTCTCGATCCTGCCGCCGTTCAACCTGGGCGCGACCACCATGGGCTATGGCCTCGGCAGCGCGAGTGCATCGGCGCTCAACGCGAGCGCGGACAAGCGCGCCATTTCGGTGATGGGCGACGGCGGCTTCTGGCACAACGGTCTCACGAGCGGCATTGCCAACGCGGTCTTCAACAAGAGCGACAACCTCACGATCGTCGTCGACAACAGCTATACGTCGGCCACCGGCGGCCAGGACATTCTTTCATCGACGGCGCTCAACCCCACGCGCAGCACGGGCCACGAAATCGAGCAGGCGGTGCGCGGCGTGGGCGTGAAGTGGGTGAAGGCCGTGCGCCGAACCTACGACCTCAAGACGATGATGGCGACGCTCAAAGAAGCGCTCACCACGGGCGAGAAAGGACCCAAGGTGCTGATCGCGCAGAGCGAGTGCATGCTGAACAAGCAGCGCCGCGAGAAGCCGAAGCAGCGCAAGGCGATTGCCGCCGGCGAGCGGGTGGTGCGCGAGCGTTTTGGCGTCGATTCGGATACCTGCACGGGCGACCACTCGTGCATTCGGCTCTCGGGATGCCCGTCGCTTTCGATCAAGCCCAACCCCGATCCGTTGCGCACCGATCCGGTGGCAAGCGTGCTCGACAGCTGCGTGGGGTGCGGTTTATGCGGCGAGGTTTCGCACGCGGCCGTGCTGTGCCCGTCGTTCTATCGTGCGCAGATCATCAGTAATCCTTCGAAAATGGACAAGCTGCGCCAGCGCATGCGCAACGCCGTGATCGGCTGGCTGCAGCGCCGCGAAGCGCGCCGCCGTGCGCGTTATGCCTTCTGAGCGCAGGGAGAGATCATGACCAAAGCACAACCGATCAAGATCGCGATTCTCGCCATGGGCGGCGAGGGCGGCGGCGTGCTGGCCGACTGGATCGTCGACCTGGGCGAGCACAACGGCTATTACGCGCAGACCACCTCGGTGCCGGGCGTCGCGCAGCGTACCGGGGCGACCATCTATTACGTCGAACTGTTCGCACGCGACGAGATTGAAGCGCGTGAGCCCATTCTCGCCCTGATGCCGCTGCCCGGCGATGTCGACGTCGTGCTCGCGTCCGAGTTGATGGAAGCGGGCCGCGCGGTGCAGCGCGGGCTCGTGACGCCGGAGCGCACAACGCTCGTGGCTTCGACGCACCGCGTGTATTCGATCGCCGAGAAAACCGCGATGGGCGATGGCCGCGTGGACGACCGCGCGCTGATTGCCCACGCGGGCGAAGCGTCGAAGCGCTTCGTGCGCTTCGACATGGCGCAGGCCGCCGAAGCGAGCGGCAGCGTGATCAGCGCGGTGCTGTTCGGCGCGCTCGCGGGCACCGGCGTGTTGCCGTTCAGCCGTCGCCAGTTCGAGGAAACCATCGAGCGCGGCGGCGTGGGTGTGAAGCCCAGCTTGCGTGCCTTCGATTTGGGCCATGCACGCGCGGGCGCGGACGAAGCGGCGGACGGTGCGAAGGACGAAGTTCAGCACAAAGCGCAGCAACCTGCGCCCGCGCCGCGCGACCCGGCAGTGGCCCGCTTGCTCGAGCGCGTGCGGGCGGAATTGCCCGCCGAGGCCCAGTCGTTCGCCATCGAGGGCGTGCGCCGGCTGATCGACTATCAGGATCCCGACTACGCGGCGCTGTACCTCGACCGGCTCGCGAAGCTGCGCGGCAAGCTCGCCGATGCGCCGGTCATCTTGCTGCGCGAGACGGCGCGCCATCTTGCGCTATGGATGTCGTACGAGGACACGATTCGCGTGGCCGACCTCAAGACGCGCGCCTCGCGTTTCGAACGCGTGCGCGGCGAGGTGCGCGCGCAACCGGACCAGCTTCTCGCGATCAACGAGTTCATGCATCCGCGCATCGAGGAGATCTGCGAGACCTTGCCCGCCGGAATCGGCCGCTGGCTCGCGAGGCCGCACGCCGTGCATCGGCTCGTCGAGCGCCATACGAAAGCGGGGCGCGTGATCAAGACCAGCTCGCTGCGCGGCTACCTGGTGCTTCACGCGGTCGCGCGCCTGCGCGGCATGCGCCGCCGCACGCTGCGCTACGAACTGGAGACCGCGCGCATTGAGGCCTGGCTGCAGCAGATCGTGCAGTCCGCGCAGCACAACCCGGCGCTGGCCGTCGAGGTTGCGCAATGCCAGCGTCTCGTGAAGGGCTACAGCGACACCCATGCCCGCGGGCTCGCGAACTATCAGACGCTGATGGGCGCGGTTGTACACGCGGGTGCGCGGCTGGCGCCGGCGACCTTGCGCGAGCTTCGCGACGCGGCGCTGGCCGACGAGCACGGCCACAAGCTGCGTGCCGCGCTTGCGCGACACGCGCTGGCATAATCGCCGGGTTATCCGGAAAAATATTGCAATGAAAACCAGTGCGCCCACCTTCAGCCAGCAGCACAAGATTCACTTTTCCGAATGCGATCCGGCCGGCATCGTGTTCTATCCGCAGTACTTCGTGCTGTTCAACGACCTCATCGAGTCGTGGATCGACACGCTCCTGCCCGAGGGCTATCACGGCGTGATCGGCGCGCGGCGCGTGGGCCTGCCCACGGTGCATCTGGAAGTCGATTTCAAGGCGGTCAGCAAGATGGGCGAAGAGGTGTGGCTCTCGCTCGATGTCGAGCGTATCGGCCATGCGTCGCTCACGCTGGCGTGGGCGTGCACGGGTACCGACGGCGTTGTGCGCATGAGCGCACGGCAGACCATCGTGACGACCTCGCTCGACACGCACAAGGCCATACCGATTCCCGACGATTTGCGCCAGGCGATTGAAAGCGCGGCGCCCGCAGCCGAGGTGCGAGCGCGCGAACACTGAACCGGGCGTGGCCAGCTTTTCAGGCAGCCGGGCGATGCAGATCGATCAGCAGGCGCAGCGTGGCCTTGAGTTCCTCGGCCTTTTGCGCGCCGAGCGGCGCGAGCACCTGATCTTCGTGCAGCTTGGCCTGCACGATCAATTCGGAAACGAGCTTCTGCCCTTGCGGCGTGATGCGCACGAACGTGACGCGCCGGTCTGTTTCGCTGGGGATGCGCTTGACATAGCCTTGCGCCTCCATGCGGTCGAGCAGGCGCGTCACGGTCGGCTGTTTCGTAACGGAAACCTGCGCGAGGCGGCCGATGCTCATGGCTTTCCCATCGGAAAGCGTGGACAGTACGCGCCAGTCCGAGACCTCGAAGCCGGCCGCCTGCACGATCACGTGGAATTCGCCGGAGATCAGCTGGCTGACCTGGGCGAGCAGCGCCGGCGTGTAACTGTCGGCAAAGCTGTTGGGAGAAGACGGGTTCATACGGGAAATTGACGGGCTGCGGAGCGTGGACGGCCTCCGCCGGAACGCAAACATACCACGACCCTCGCCCGCGTCCCCTTGTTTCCGAAAGGGAAAAAGGGGTTAACCATGATTTTGAATTTATTTAGACCTAAAGATAATTTTAGCGTGCGTGGCGATGGCCGGGCACGTCCACGGTTGAACGAGCAGAGGAGCGCAACATGACGAGCAGTCTGGAGCAACTGACCACTGATCTGGCGAGTGGCCGTGTGCGCGTGGTCGATCTCACGCAAACGCTTTCGCCCGATTTTCCGGCCTTGCAACTGCCGCCGCAGTTCGGCCAGGTGTGGGCCTTCAAGATGGAGAAAATCAGCCAGTACGACGAGCGCGGGCCCGGTTGGTACTGGAACAACTTCTCGTGCGGCGAGCATACCGGCACGCACTTCGATGCGCCGGTGCACTGGATTTCCGGCAAGGACCACGCACAGAACGCCGTGGACACCATCGACGTAAAAAATTTCATCGCGCCGGCTGTGGTGCTGGACGCGAGCGCCGAAGTCGCCGCGAATCCCGACTGGCTGCTCACGGTGGACTTTCTGCAGACGTGGGAAGCGCGGCACGGCCGCATTCCCGCGGGCGCGTGGGTCTTGCTGCGCTCGGACTGGTCGAAGCGCACGGACCCGGCCGAGTTCCTGAACCTGCGCGAAGATGGCGCGCACACGCCGGGGCCGACCCAGCAAGCGGTCGAGTGGCTGATTCACGAGCGCGAGGTTCACGGTTTCGGCGTCGAGACCATCAACACCGACGCAGGGCAGGCCTATGCCTGGCCCGTGCCGTATCCGTGCCACACGCTCATGCATGGGTCGAACCGCTATGGCCTGCAGTGCCTGCGCAATCTCGACCAGTTGCCGCCCACGGGCGCGGTGATCGTCTCGGCGCCGCTGAAGATCCAGGCTGGCTCGGGCAGCCCCTTGCGCGTGCTCGCGCTGGTGCAGGACTGAGCTGAATTGCCGCCGCCGTAGCAACGGCCGGCGGCTACTTGCTTAGTCGTTCATTGGCCCGCGCCCAGTGCCTGCGCGAGCACCGCGAAAGTGCGCTCGTCGGTGCGGTCGAAATGGAGCGGCGTGACCGAAATGCCTCCCGAGTAGACCACGGCCGTTTCCGAATCCGGCCCGTTCTCGCGCGGGCCGCGCGTGAAGCGCAGCCAGTGATATTCGATGCCGCGCGGATCGATTTGCGGGACCACGTCGATGCCCTGCACGAGCCCCACGCCCTGGCGCGTGACGGTGAGCGGTCCGGCCGCGCCCGGATCCACATCGGGGAAATTCACGTTCAGGCATACGGGCGCTTCGTGCGCAATCGCCGCGAGGCGCCGGATCACGTCCGGCGCGAGCGCGCGGGCCGTGTCCCAGCGCACATGGTCGCGGTCGCGGTAGATCTGGCTCAACGCGATCGACGGCAAGCCGAGCAGCAAGCCCGTCATGGCCGCGCCCACGGTGCCGGAAAATATCGTTTCCACGCCGAGATTCGAGCCCCGGTTAATGCCCGAGAGCACAAGCGTGGGCCTCACGTCGCCCATCAGGTGGCGCACCGCCATCACCACGCAGTCGCCGGGCGTGCCGAGCACACCGAAGCGGCGCTCGCCGCGCCGGGTCACCCGCAGCGGCGAGTGCAGGCTGACCGAATGGGACGTGCCGCTTTGGTCGTGTTCGGGCGCGACCACCCACACTTCATGCGCGAGTTCGGCGGCGACGGCTTCGAGCACGGCGAGGCCAGGCGCGTCGATGCCGTCATCGTTGGTGAGGAGCACGCAGGGCAGTTTCGAGTGGGATGAGGACATGTCGGGTCTCGTTGGGGATGGGCGGCTATTATCGATCGATTCAGGGAGGCAAGAGGCGGATTCCGCGCTATTTCGCGCCGGATCATGGCCCATCCGGGATAGACTAGCGGCTCGTTTAATGTGGTAAATGCGGCCTGCCTGCCGCGAGGAGACCCCGTGAAGTCGCAAGACCTGCCAGATATTGCTCGCGTACTGTTTGTCGTCGCGATTCTCTGCGCGTTGACGGTCGGCTCCCTGTACGTCATGCGCCCGTTCATTCCGGGGCTGATCTGGGCGACCACCATCGTGGTCGCGACATGGCCCGCGATGCTCGCCGTCGAGCGGCGCGTGGGCAAGCGGCGCTGGCTCGCGACGCTCATCATGCTGCTGATCCTGCTGTTCGTGATCGTCCTGCCGCTCTATGAAGCGATCTCGACGCTCGCGGTGCACGCCAGCGAGATCATGGATCTGATCCGCAAGCTGCCCGAGTACGCCTTGCCGCCGCCGCCGGGCTGGATTCACGAGGTGCCCGTGCTGGGCGCGCGCGCGGCCAAAGAATGGCAGACGCTTTCCGACGCAGGCCCCGGAGGCTTGCTCGCGCAGCTCCAGCCCTATGTGTCGATTGCGGCGCACTGGCTCATCACTCATGCAGCATCGGTGGGCGTGTTCGTGATGCACATGCTCGTCACGGTGGTCATCACGGGCATCCTGTACACGCAGGGCGAGCAGGCTGCGGCCTTCGTCACGCGCTTCGCGGCGCGCATCGCCCCGGAACGCGGCCCCGAGGCCGTGCGGCTCGCGGGCGCTTCGATTCGCGCGGTCGCGCTCGGCATCGTCGTCACGGCGGTGCTGCAGTCCGCGCTGGGCGGCATTGGCCTCGCGGTCGCCGGCGTGCCCGGCGCGGGCGTGCTCACCGCCTTGATGCTGCTGCTGTGCCTCGCGCAAATCGGCCCGAGCCTGCCGCTGATCGGCGGCATTGTCTGGCTGTTCATGAACGACTCGCACCTCGTGGCCATCCTGTTCACGGTCTGGGCGGTGTTGGTCGCCATGCTCGACAACGTGGTGCGCCCGGCACTGATTCGGCGCGGCGTGAATCTTTCGATGCTGCTGATTCTCTCCGGCGTGCTGGGCGGGATGTTCGCGTTCGGCATCGTTGGCCTGTTTATCGGACCGGTGATTCTTGCGGTGTCGTCGGCGCTGCTGACTGCCTGGATGAGCAAGATGCCGTCCACGTCCGCCTGAATCCCGCCTCAACGTCGTTCATTCCTCTCAATCGCGGCCGCCTGCCAGGCTTTAGCGCAGCGGCCGCGCCATCAACTCATCGAGCAATGCCTGATACGTTTTCACGACCCGCTCGTTGAACGGCAGGAAACGTGCGATCTCCCGGCGCTGCTTCATGCGCCAGCCAGTGGTGTCGTGCCCGCGTGCGTCGATGGCCCTGATGAGTTGCCGTGCGCCATGATGCGCATCGTTGGCCTCGTAGTAGTAGCCGAGCTCGCGGCACAGCGTGGCGTTGTGCACGAGCGGGTAGCCCTGCCAGCACACCTCCAGATAGAAGTAGTTCAGCGGGTTTTCCAGCTGGTGCGAGACCACTACGTCGGTGTTCTGCGCGAGGAAGGTCGGCGTGTCGTGGCGGCCGAGAAACAGCGCCTTGTGCTCGCGCACGATATCGAGCTGGTTCATTAACGCAATGAAATCGCGGTTCTCCTGAGCGAGCTTCAGCGCATTGGTTACCTGCAGCAATTCGATGGCGTCGGGGCGCTTGCGGTAGGCCAGTTCCGCGATCAGCGCGGGGTAAAGGCAGAATTTCACGACGTTGATGTTGGGCTCCATCACCGTGAGCCGTGCCGGCGCACGGCCTTCGTCGCGCGGCGCGTACACGCCGCCTTCCGGCAACGCGCGGGTGCGCTCCTCGAGAAACACCGGACTCCAGACGAACGGCACGACGCGCCCCGTCGTGCGGCGCAAGACTTCCAGATACGACTGGCTGTTGCCGGCCACTTGCGGAATGATCCAGATGTCGTCGTAGCGCTGGTTGACGAACAGATTGCCGTTCCACATGGGCTTGTTGAAGAGTATTCCCTCGGTGGCGTGGATGTACTCGAAGCCGCAGCAATAAGAGACCAGTCGCACGCCGCGCGCCTTCAGCCACGCGGTGCGCACGCCGTCCAGCTGGCCACCCAGTTCGATCACGAGGTCCAGTTCGTCCTTCGCCTCGTCGAATGCGCGCGTGGGCCAGCGTTCGAGACTCCACGGCAGTTCGCGCGTTACCGGCACGGCGGTCGTGTTCACCAGCGTGACGCTCGCGACGCCGGGGCAATGCCGCAGCGTGTCGGCGAGAAACACCGCGTTCTGCTTGATGCCGTTGTTCCAGAGCGTTTCGTTGGGCTGATGCAGCCCGATCGTGATGCCGATTCTGAGGTCTTTGGCCTGGTTCTTGCCGTTTTGCGTGGCGGTGCTCATGCTGCTTCCTTTTCGAACAGCGCGGCAATCGCGGCGCCATAGGCGTGGACGTTGGCGGCGTACTCGGGGTGCAGCGTTGCGAGGAACGCTTGCGCATCGCGCCGGTACGAATCCAGGTTGTTGTCGTGCGTGGCGAGTGCGTGCAACAAGGCTTGCCCGCCTTCCTCGCAGTCGAAATCGTGATAGCGATAACCGCAGTTGCCGATCAGGTGCGAGTTGTGCACGAGCGGATAGCCTCCGTGCAATGCTTCGTAGTACAGGTAATTCTGCGGGTTCTCCCATTGATGCGTGACGACCACATCCACGTCGCGCGCCATGACCTGATAGAACGGATAGCGCCCTTCGAACGACGCCAGCCCGTGGCGCACGATGTCGAGACTATTGGCGAACCCGCGAAATCCAGCGTGTTCCTTGGACTTGAAGGTGTTGTAGGCCCACACGTGTTCGAGCGCATCGGGATTCGCGCGGTGCGCGCTCTCGCAGCACAGCATCGGAATCTGGCTGGTCTTGACCATGCAGATGTTCGGCTCGAAGATGCCCGCGCGCCAGCGGCGGCGGCCCGGCTCGTAGCCGAAATGCTGGCCTTCGGGCAGCGCGGCGGCGGCCTTCTCGAGCACGAGCGGGGTCCACAGGTGAGGCATGATGCGCACCGGCGCGCGCATGGCGCTGCGGTAGTACGGCATGCAGGTGGTTTCGTACTCGGCCAGCGTCCAGATTTCGTCGTAAGGCGCACCGCTGATGAGCAGCGCGTGCGGCAGGTTGAAGATCATGCGCTCGATGTCGATCACATAGTCGTTGCCCACGCGCATCGAGACGACCTTGCCGCCGCGGTCGCGGAAGTTGGCAATCCACGCGCGGTCGAGCTGCGCGCTCATTTCGATCATCAGGTCGAGCCGCGTGGCTGCGTCGGTCATGTCGATGAGCGGCGCGGGCGCGTCCTTGACGAAGCGGCGCGCGTCGTCGAGGTCGCCGTCGCCGCCGCCGATCACGAGATAGACCTCGGCCACCGACTCGATCTTGCGCAGCAGCATCACGAGAAACAGGCAGTTCTGGAAAATGCCGTTTTCCCACAGCGACTGCTCGCCCTTGCGCACGAAGAGCGATACGCCGACCTTGAGGCCGTGCGGCGCCGATGCGGCCCGGCCGCGCGGCGCGGATGCCGGTTGCATTTTTTGCTGTTCAAGCGGCTGAGCGGTTTCGGGCGTGTTCATACGGACCTCCGGGTCGGTGCGTGCTCGACGAGCGCTTGCAGGCGCTGCGCATAGCCATGCAGATTTTCTTCGTTATACGGATCAACTGCGTCGAACACGGCGCGTGTGCGAGCGCGGTACGCGGCAAGCCCGGCGTCGTGCGTGCGCGCGGCGGCAATCAATTGCTGGCCGCCTTCGTGAGCGTCGAAGCCCGGGTAGTAATAGCCCGCGCCGAAGCTGGCGAGCCACGGCGAGTTGTGAATCAGCGGGTAGTCGCCGTGCAGCACGTCGAGATAGCTGTAGTTCTGGTCGTTGTCCCATTGATGCGCGACCACGGCGTCGGTGTGCTGGCTCATGAAGCCCGCGATATCGTGGCGGCCATGAAAAGTGGCGCGATGCTCGCGCACGAGATCGAGCGAGTTGGCCAGATGCAGCATCGTCAGGTGATCCTTCATGTGCAGCGTGTTGAGCGCGTGCAGCGCGGCGACGCTCGCGCGGTCGGCGCGGTACGCCTCGTCGCAGGCGAGCATCGGAATGCTCGAGCATTTCACTACCGAGATATTCGGCTCGAAGATCGCCACGCGCAGCGCGCCGCCGGCAGCTTCGCGAGCGCCGCGGCTACGCTCCGTGTCGTAGCCGTACTCCAGACCGTGCTGGGCCAGCTCGGCGATGCGCGCCTGCAGGAAGCCCGAATGCCAGACGTAGGGCACCACGTGCACGGGGCAGCGGTGCAGGGTGCGCATCATCGGCACGTGCAGGCGGTCCTTGGAGACCACCCAGATTTCGTCGCAGCGGTCGGGGCGCGAGGTGTGCACGGGCTTGTTGAACACGACCGGCTCCACAAGCCCCACATACGGTTGCCCGCAGCAGTAATAGACCACCTTGCGGCCACGCGCACGCATCAGATCGAGCCAGGCGTTGTCGAGCGCGCCGGCCATCTCGATGACCACGTCGACGGCGTCGGTGGCTTCTTGCTGGGTGAGGAGGGTCAGGCCCGGCGCGATGGCGTCGACCGGTTGCGGCAGGCGCTGTTCGCTGCCGACGTCGATGAGAACGACCGACTCCACGAACGGGAGCCGCTGGAAAGCTTGTGCAATGAAGATGACGTTTTGGCCGAGCCCGTTCTGCCAGATGCTCTGGCCCTCGTGACTGAGCACCGAAATGCCGATTCTCATGATGTGTTTTCCGTGGATTGGCGCGGGGAATGGGTTTGCAGTGACGCGCTATGAGAGGCAGTTTGCGCCGGCGCTGGAAGCGTCGATATCGGAATAATTCGAATATCTCGAATTTAAATCATGGAGGGAATGGGGGCGATTTTTCACGGCCCGTCGCACCGTATAAATTCGAAATCGGAACGGGTGTTTATTTACGTCAATTACCCGCTCGGCTATTTATAAGAATTTAAAGATCTGGTGGGCCGAGCCTTGAAAAATCCTGCCTCTCGGCCTGTTGGCGCGGCTGTACGGTTAGGACAAATTCGATAGAGGGGGGGTGTCCAGGGGTATTAGAAGGATTTCTATAGAGCGGGTCGGTGCCGGATGGAATGCTTGCGATATTCGATTTCCGAACAAAAAACGCGGAAACGTCTGGCCGGTTAAAAAACCGAATTCAAGGAGCCGGGTAAGGCTCTTGAGACTGACCCGAGGGTGTTATGAACAAGTCATATCGCTGTGTATGGAATGAGGCGCTGGGCGCCTGGGTTGCTGTATCCGAACTGGACAAGGCGCGCGGCAAGCGCAGCAAGTCGAAGCTCGTGCTTGCCGTCGCGACAGCCGTGCTGGGGGTCGGCCTGTTGGCCGCCGGCATGCAGCCGGCAGTGGCGGGTATCGGCGGTGCCAACGGCACCTGGCAAGTCGTCGACGGAACAACGGGCTACACGTACCAGAACACGGTTTCGGCGGGCTTCAATGGCATCGCCATGGCCGGCGCGATTGACTGTGGCATGCTCGCTCCCGCGGGCAGTTCGAGCGTGAACTCGATGATCTATGGTACGGATGCCAACTACACCGGCGGTCTGTACGGTTTCGGTGCGCAAACGACGGCGCAAAGCTATGGCCAGAACATCAACAAAGGGACGGGGCAGTCCAACGGTGTCAATACTTGGACCGGTGCACAGACACTGGGCAACGTAGGGGTCACCTCCGCTCAGGCGGCAACGCCGGGCGGCGCAGGCAACACGAGCGCATTTGGCCTTAACTCGGTCGCGATGGGTTGCGGCTCGCAGGCGCTGGGCATAGCGTCGAGTGCTTTCGGCTGGGGTGCGGTCGCCACGGGCACGGATGCAACGGCGTTCGGCATCAACTCGAGGGCCACGGGCAACGGTTCATTCGTGTTCGGCGCGTATGCGACGGCCAGCGCGACGGACTCGATCGCCATGGGTGCACAGTCCAGCGTCGCTGCGACCTCCGGCATCGCCCTCGGCGCACAGTCCGCGGTAGCGGCCGGCGCGACATCGGGCATTGCTCTCGGCCGTTCGGCCACGGTGAGCGGCGCCTATGGCATTGCTCAGGGCGACAGCTCGGTGGCGGGCGCGATGGGCCAGAACGTGGCGATCGGCTCGGCCGCCACGAATGCGAACAGCACGACCGCCGCGGGCGGCGCCGTGGCGATCGGCCGTGCGCAAAGCGCGACCGGCGACGGCGCAGTAGCGCTCGGTAGCGCCAACAAGGCGCTGGGCAACGGCGCAGTCGCGCTCGGTCTCACCACGACCGCCAACGGCGTCGGCGCGGTTGCGCTCGGCAGCACCACGACGGCCGGCGCGACGAACGCCGTGGCGATCGGCCCGAACGCGAACGCCGCCTACGCGGACAGCGTGGCGATCGGCGCCAACAGCACGACCGGCGCGGCCGCCCCGACGGGCACCGGCTATGCCACCGGCACGGCTGCGCCCGTGGCCGAAGTCTCGGTCGGCAACGCGACCGAACTGCGCCGCGTGACCAACGTTGCGGACGGCGCCGCGCCGCAAGATGCGGTGACGGTCGCCCAACTGAGCACCAGCGACTCGAGCCTCTCGACGAGCGTCAGCTCGCTGTCGACCTCGGCATCGACGGGCCTCAGCTCGCTCTCGACCGGTCTCTCGACGACCAACAGCAATCTCACGAACCTCTCCACGTCGGCATCGACGGGTCTGAGCTCGCTGTCGACGGTCACCTCGACGGGCCTGTCCTCGCTCTCGACCGGTATTTCGACGACCAACGCCAATCTCGACAGCCTGTCCACCTCGGCTTCGACGGGCCTGAGCTCGCTCTCGACGGTCACCTCCACGGGTCTGTCGTCGCTGTCGACCGGCATTTCGACGACCAACGCCAATCTCGACAGCCTGTCCACCTCGGCTTCGACGGGCCTGAACTCGCTGTCGACCGGTCTTTCGACCACCAACAACAATGTCGCGAGCCTCTCGAGCGGCGTGGAGTCGCTGTCCACGAGCATCGACACGACCAACAGCAGCCTGCAGAGCCTGTCGACGGCCAGCGCGGCCAGCACCGGCAACTTCGATTCGCTGTCGACGGCGCTGGACGAGCTGTCCTCGTCGTCCTCGACCAGCATTAGCTCGCTGTCCACCTCGACCTCGACGAGCGTCAACACGCTTTCGACTTCGACCTCGACCGGCCTGAGCTCGCTGTCGACCGGCCTCTCGACCACCGATAGCAACGTTACGAGCCTCTCGACCTCGACTTCGACGAGCGCAAGCTCGCTGTCGACCGCGATCGACACGCTCTCGACCTCGTCCTCGACGGGCCTGAGCTCGCTCTCGACGGGTCTGTCGACCACCGACAGCAACCTCACGAGCCTATCTACGTCGACCTCGACGGGCACGAGTTCGCTGTCGACCGCGATCGACAATCTCTCGACTTCGGCTTCGACGGGTCTCAGCTCGCTCTCGACCACGACGTCGACGGGGCTGTCGTCGCTCTCGACGGGTCTCTCGACCACCGATAGCAACGTGGCCAGCCTCTCCTCGTCGACCTCGACGAGCGCCAGCTCGCTCTCGACCAGCATCGACACGCTGTCGACTTCGGCTTCGACGGGCCTGAGCACGCTGTCGACCGTGACGTCGACGGGTCTGTCCTCGCTCTCGACGGGTCTCTCGACCACCGACAGCAACGTGGCCAGCCTCTCCACGGGCGTCGACTCGCTGTCCACGTCGACCTCGACGAGCGCCAGCTTGCTTTCGACCAGCATCGATACGCTGTCGACTTCGGCTTCGACGGGCCTCAGCTCGCTCTCGACGGGTCTGTCGACCACCGACAGCAATGTGGCCAGCCTCTCCACGTCGGCCTCGACGAGCGCCAGTTCGCTGTCGACCAGCATCGACACGCTCTCGACTTCCGCCTCGACGGGTCTGAGCTCGCTGTCGACCGTGACGTCGACGGGTCTGTCCTCGCTCTCGACGGGTCTGTCGACCACCGACAGCAATGTGGCCAGCCTCTCCACGTCGGCCTCGACGAGCATCGACACGCTGTCGACCTCGGCTTCGACGGGCCTCAGCTCGCTGTCGACCGGTTTGTCGACCACCAATAGCAATCTCGCGAGCCTCTCCACGGGCGTCGATTCGCTGTCGACTTCGGCTTCGACTAGCGCCAGCTCACTCTCGACGGGTATCGACACGCTGTCGACCTCCACCTCGACGGGCCTCAGCTCGCTTTCGACCGGCATCGACACGCTCTCGACTTCGGCTTCGACGGGCCTGAGCTCGCTGTCGACCGTGACGTCCACGGGTCTGTCCTCGCTGTCGACCGGTCTGTCGACCACCGACAGCAACCTGTCCAGCCTCTCGACGGGCGTCGATACGCTGTCGACTTCGACCTCGACGGGCCTCAGCTCGCTGTCGACCGGCATGGACTCGCTGTCGACCTCGGCGTCCACGGGCCTGAGCTCGCTCTCGACCGTGACCTCCACGGGTCTGTCGTCGCTGTCGACGGGTCTTTCGACCACCGACAGCAACCTGTCCAGCCTCTCGACGGGCGTCGACTCGCTGTCCACGTCGGCTTCCACGAGCGCTGCGTCGCTCTCGACCAGCGTCGATACGCTGTCGACCTCGGCATCGACGGGCCTCAGCTCGCTGTCGACCGTGACCTCGACGGGTCTGTCGTCGCTGTCGACCGGTCTTTCGACCACCGATAGCAACCTGGCCAGCCTCTCGACGGGCGTCGACTCGCTGTCCACGTCGGCTTCCACGAGCGCTGCGTCGCTCTCGACCAGCGTCGATACGCTGTCGACCTCGGCCTCGACGGGCTTGAGCTCGCTCTCGACGGTGACCTCAACGGGTCTCTCGTCGCTGTCGACTGGCCTCGATACGACCAACAGCATGCTCGACTCGCTCTCGACTTCGACGTCCACGGGCTACCTGGATCTGTCGACGGGTCTCTCGTCGCTGTCCACGCTGACTTCGACCAGCGTGAGCTCGCTGTCCACGGGGGTGGTGTCGCTCTCGACCGGGATGGTTTCGCTGTCGACCGTCGTGATCTCGCTGTCGACCTCGACGTCCACCAGCGTCGCTTCGCTCTCGACCGGCATTGACACGACGAACACGAACCTGAACACGTTGTCGACGTCGACCTCGTCGAGCGTCGCTTCGCTCTCGACCGGCATCGATACGACCAACAGCAACCTGCATTCGCTGTCGACGTCGACTTCTTCGAGCGTTGCTTCGCTGTCGACGGGTGTCGAGTCGCTGTCGTCGTCCACGTCGTCCAGCGTCGCCTCGCTGTCGACCGGCATCGACACGACCAACAGCAACCTGCATTCGCTGTCGACGTCCACGTCGTCGAGCGTTGCCTCGCTGTCGACCGGCATCGACACGACCAACAGCAACCTGAACTCGCTGTCGACGTCGACTTCGTCCAGCGTCGCCTCGCTGTCGACCGGCATCGACACGACCAACAGCAACCTGAATTCGCTGTCGACGTCGACTTCGTCAAGCGTGGCCTCGCTGTCGACCGGCATCGATACGACCAACACCAACCTGAACTCGTTGTCGACGGCCACCGCTGCGGGCTTCACCTCGATGTCCACGAGCATCGATGCGACCAATGCGAGCCTGCAGAGCCTCTCGACGGCGGCTTCGAGCAGTTCCGGCGGCGTCAGCTCGCTGTCGTCGACGGTGACGGATCTGTCCACCTCGACCTCGACGGGCATGTCCTCGCTGTCGACCGGTCTCTCGACGGTCAGCTCGCAGGTGAGCTCGCTGTCGACCTCGATTGCACCGGTGGTCAAGATGGTGGACGCCGCGAATGCCGCGGGCAATGCCTTCATGGGCACGCTGGCCGGCGGCATGAACAACGACGGTTCCGTGCAGACGCGCGGCGCAACGGGCGGTGCGATCCAGAACGCCAGTGCACAAAACTGCTCGTCGGTGAACGGCGTGGATGCAACGGGTTCGGGTCTGTGCGTGACCGCCAACGGCGAAGGTGCAACGGCTTACGGCTCGAGCGCCAACGCAACCGGCGACAACTCGACGGCCATGGGCTACCGCGCCACGACGGCGAACGCGAACACCGTGGCAGTCGGCGCGGGTTCGATCGCCGCGGGCCAAAACGGCACAGCAGTGGGCGTGAACTCGCGGGCTTCGGGTGCGGGTTCGGTTGCGGTGGGCTACGGCGCCTCGGCGCCGGGCGCCAACTCGGTGGCCATCGGCCAGGGCTCGGTCGCTGACCAGGACAACACCGTCTCGTTCGGTGCGCAGGGCACGGAGCGACGCCTCACCAATATCGCGGCGGGCGTTGCGCCGACCGATGCGGCAACCGTCTCGCAGCTCGGCAGCGTGCAGAGCAACGTGAACAACGTGGCACGCACGGCATACGCCGGCACCGCGCTCGCCATGGCCATGAGCGGCACGTATCTGCCGTCGCTCAACGCCGGTGAGAAGACGGTGGGTGTGGGCTTTGGTTCGTACCAGGGCTACAGCGCGGTTGCGGTGAACTTCAAGGGCTTGTCGGGCAACGGCCACTGGGGCTACGGGGCCGGTGTCTCGACGACGGGCCATGATGTGGGCGTGAACGCAGGGGTGGGCTGGAAGTGGTAAGCCAGCAGCAGGAGAAGTAGAAATAAAAAGAGCAGTAGCAGTGCGGTGAACCACGGGCGGCCGGCAACGGTCGCCCGTTTTTTTTCACGACTGCATTGCGCGACCGGAAACGGTTCCATCCGGCCAGCCAATCCCGACCTTATTGTTCGTATGCGGCAGTGCAGCAACGTTCAGGTATGCTGTCGGCTCAATTAAAATTTCCATTCGAGAGACGAGCATGCGGCGTGTCGTATTCAATCAGAAAGGTGGCGTGGGGAAGTCGACGATCGTTTGCAATCTTGCGGCCATTAGCGCCAGCGAAGGGCTGAGAACGCTGGTCATCGATCTGGATGCGCAGGCGAACTCGACCCAGTACCTGCTGGGCGCGCAAGCTGGCGAGGCGCGCTCCACCGTCGCGGACTTCTTTGAAACCGCGTTGACGTTCAGCTTTAAACCCGTCGATGTGACGTCGTTTATTCATCCGACACCGTTTGAGAACCTCGACATCATGCCCGGTCATGCCGACCTGGATACGCTGCACGGCAAACTGGAATCGCGCTACAAGATCTACAAGCTGCGCGATGCGCTCAACGAACTCGACATGTATGACGCGGTGTATATCGACACCCCGCCGGCATTGAACTTCTACACCCGCGCCGCGCTGATCGCCGTCGAGCGTTGCCTGATTCCGTTCGACTGCGACGACTTCTCCCGGCGCGCGCTTTACACGCTGCTCGAAAACGTGAAGGAGATCCAGCAGGATCACAACGCCGCGCTGGAGGTGGAGGGGATCGTCATCAACCAGTTTCAGCCGCGTGCGAGCCTGCCTCAAAAGCTGGTCGACGAGTTGATTGGCGAGGGTTTGCCGGTGCTGGCTTCGCGGTTGTCCTCGTCGGTGAAGATCCGCGAATCGCATCAGCAAGCGACTCCCGTGGTTCACCTCGACCCAGGCCACAAACTCGCGCGTGAATATCGCGCCTTGCATCAGGAACTGACGCAATAGCTGTACCTTCCGGGGGACTCGCTGTCCCAGTAGGGCAGGAAACGACGGGCGGCCAGCAACGGCCGCCCGTCGTCATTTCTCGCGCGCCGCACGGTGGCCGCATCAGCCGGCTCTGAGCAGGCACTGGGTACGTGCCATTAATTCCTGTCGGCGAATTCCGCAAGCGCCAAGGGTAGTTGTGCCTGGCAAAAGTCGAGATAAGCACGGACTATAGCGGATGGATGGCGATGCGAAGGGTAGAGCAGGCTCAGTTCCTGTCCGGGCAACGGATGCTCGGGCAACAGCGCCACCAGCTGATTGCGCCGAATGGCATCCGCGGCCAGGAAGGGGGGGAGTTCCGTGATGACGTCCCCGGCAAGCGCCCGGTGGCGCAGGTGCGCATAGTCATTGATGGCCAGCACGGGCTCGGGACGGTGCTCGAATGCCCCGAGGCGCCACGCGGGCACGGCGCCCGAGCCCCGGCTCCACACCGCGCAGGGGAAGCGATGCAGGGCTTGCGGCGAGTCCGGCGTGCCTAGCCGCGCCACCAGGGCCGGGCTGGCGACCAGCACATGACGGTAAGACAGGATGCGCCGCGCGATCATGGTCTCGTGTGCGATGGCGCCAACGCGCAGCGCAACGTCGATGCCATCCTCGATGAGGTCGACGCGCCGGTCGGTTGTGAAGATCCGCAGATGAACGTCCGGGCACCGGAGCTGAAACACCGCAAGCAGATCCCACCAGGGCTCGAAAGTCGGCGGGAGCGACAGCCGCAGTTGGCCCTTGAGACGTGTCTGATCGCTCTTGATGGCCTGCTCCGCGTCGCGCAGCGCCTCGATGCCGCGGCTGACGTGCTCATACAGGCTCGTTCCCGCATCCGTGAGCCGGGTGCCTCGCACGGACCGCTCGAACAGTTGCACATTCAACTGCCGCTCCAGTTCGCGAAGCCTCCGGCTGAGCGTCGGCAACGGCACGTTCAGCCGCCTGGCGGCGGCGGACAGGCTGCCGGACTGCACGGCGCCAACGAACATATTCACGGCGTTCAGGTCCATTCTGATTCTCAAATTTGAGAGGGTTGATGTCAGAAACAGCTATTTTATTTCATGGATGGTTATCCCAAACTGTTTCCGTGGGCAGTCAATCGGGCGGCCCCAAGTCCAGGAAAAGGAGATTCACCATGAAAGCTTATGTGATCGAACAGGCGGGCGGCCCTGAGGTTCTGCGGATGCAGGATATTGCGTCGCCCGAGCCGGGCGCGGACGAAGTGCGGATTCGCGTGCGTGCTTTCGGTCTCAATCGTGCCGAGGTTTATCGGCGTGCCGGCAAGTTCGGGCCGATCTCCGGGCAGGTCGTTCCGGGCATCGAGGCCGTCGGCGAGGTCATCCACGACCCGGCCGGCACGTTTCGCACCGGGGAGCGCGTGGTGACCGCAATGGGCGGCATGCAGTTCAGCCGCAACGGCAGCTATGCCGAGCAGGTCACCGTGCTGCGCAATAACGTGATGTCGATGGATGGCACCACGCTGTCCTGGGAGGATCTAGCCTCGCTGCCCGAAGCCTATCTGACCGTCTGGGGGGCGCTGGATAAGAGTCTTGCCATAGAGAAGGGCCAGACGCTGCTGGTCCGCGGCGCCACCGCTTCGGTCGGACTCGCGGCCGTGGCCTATGCGAAGGCTAGCGGACTGCGGGTCATCGCAACGACGCGCTCGCCGGAAAACCAGCGACGGCTTACGCGGATGGGAGCCGATGAAGTCGTCATCGATGGCGGCGAGGTGGCTCAAGCGGTGCGCGAAATCGCGCCCGACGGCGTCGACTCGGTCCTCGAGGTAGTGGGTGCGGCCACGGTGCGCGATTCGCTCAAGACGCTGCGCCCATTCGGCAAGGTCTCGGTTATCGGGCTGCTCGGCGGATCGCCGGTGATCGATCAGCTGCACCTGATGCAGGATTTGCCCGCCGCTACCTGGTTGAATTTCTTCCCGAGCGGTCTGCTCGGCACGCCCGCCATGCCGCTGGCCGAATCGCCACTGCCGTGGATCGCGCAGGAACTCGCTGCCGGACGGATGCCCTCGTTGCGCAGCGAGACCTTCGACTTCGATGACGTTCGCCGTGCGCACAGCCTGATGGAAAGCAATCACGCCCTGGGCAAGCTGGTCGTCCGGGTTTGAACCATGTTGCAAGGAGGGGAAAATGGCGATGCGCTCACGCAGCGCATCGCCCCTTGCGGCATTTCAACGCGCGCTCACATCGTCTTCAACGCCGAGCGCTTGAGCTTGCCGGTTTCGGTTCTCGGCAGCGCATCGATGAATGAGACGAGGCGCGGGTACTTGTAGGCCGCCACCGCGTTCTTCACGAAGGCCTGCAACTCGGCCACCATCGCGTCATTGCCCTCGAAGCCTGGCCGCAGCACCACGAAGGCCTTCACCACCTGGCCGCGCAAGTCGTCGGGCACGCCCGTCACGCCGCATTCCACCACGGCGGGGTGCTGCATCAGCACGGTCTCGATCTCGGGGCCCGCGATGTTGTAGCCCGACGAAACAATCATGTCGTCGGCGCGCGCCTGGTAGAACACGTAGCCGTCGGCGTCGATGGTGACGGCGTCGCCGGGCAGATTCCAGCCGTCGCGCACGAACTTCTTCTGCCGCTCGTCGGCCAGATAGCGGCAGCCCGTCGGCCCGCGCACCGCGAGATTGCCGGTGACGCCGGGCGGCACCGGCTGCATGTCGTCGTCGAGCGCCTGCACGACATAGCCCGGCACCGCGCGTCCGATCGAGCCGGGCCGCACCTCGCCGCCCGCCGAGGAAATGAAAATGTGGATCATCTCCGTGCCGCCGATGCCGTCGATCATTTCGATGCCGGTTGCGTCGCGCCACAAGTCGCGCGTCGCCTGCGGCAGCGCCTCGCCCGCCGATACGGTCTTGCGCAGGCTCGAAATATCGGAGTCCTTCACAAGCGGCGCCATCTGCCGGTAGAAGGTGGGCGCGGTGAACACGGTGGTCGCGCGAAAGCGCTCGATGGTTTGCAGCAGCAGCGCAGGCGTGAGCTTTTCGATCAGCACGGTCGAGGCGCCCACGCGCAGCGGGAAGCAGAGCAGGCCGCCCAGCCCGAAGGTGAACGCGAGCGGCGGCGTGCCGCAAAACACGTCGTCGGCGGTGGGCTTGAGCACGTGGCGCGGGAACAGGTCGCACATTGCGATCACGTCGCGATGGAACTGCATGCAGCCCTTCGGCGTGCCCGTGGTGCCGCTCGTGAACGCGATCAGGCAGACGTCGTCGCTCGCCGTGTCGCATGCGGCGAATTCGGCGGGCTTGGCGGCTGCGAGACTTTCGAGGCTGCCGGGCGCGTCGTCGTGGAAGTAGCGCACCTGCACGAGGTTCGCGCAGAAGAATTCGTCGTCGGCCTGGGTGCAGCGGGCGAGTTCGTCGGCGAGGCGCACGTCGCACAGCGCCGCGCTCACGCTCGCCTTGTCGATGATCTGCTTGAGTTCCTTCGCGCGCAGCAGCGGCATGGTGGGCACCACCACGAGCCCGGCCTTCAACGAAGCCAGCAGCGCAACGGCCATCTGCAGCGTATTGGGGCCGCGCAGCAGCACGCGATTGCCGGGCTTCAGGCCCATGTCTTCCACCAGCACGTGGGCGCTGCGGTCCACGAGTTCGCGCAATTGCGCGTAGGTGGTCGCTTGCGGCTTGCCGTCGACCTCCGACCAGATGGCCGGGCGCGCGCCATGCCCGGCCTCGATGGCGCGGTCCAGCAACTCGGCCGCGCAGTTCAGACGCGCGGGGTAGGCGACGTCGGGATTGTCGAGAAGCAGCGCGGGCCACTGTGATTCGGGCGGCAGGTTATCGCGTGCAAAGGTGTCGACGTGAGCGGTCGGTTGCATGGTGTCTCCGGCTTGGCTGCGAACAGCCTTTTGGGGTGCTCTGTTGTGCGGCTCTTATGGGTCCGCTTATTAGTCCGCTTATTGGTCCACGGAGTGGCTCGCTTACTGCTTCGACAGGCGGGCGTCGTCGGGAATCACGGCCGTGGCCTCGATTTCCACTTTCGCCTCGTCTTCCATGAGTGCGACCACCTGGATCGCGCTCATGGCGATGTCGTAGTCGCCGATCAGCTCGCGAAACGCCGCGCCGATCTCCTTCAGCGATGCCAGGTACTCCTTTTTGTCGGTGACGTACCAAGTCATGCGCACCAGATGCTCGGGCTTGCCGCCCGCGGCTTCGAGCACCGCCACGATGTTGCGCAGCGCCTGCACCGCCTGCGCGCCGAACTCGCGGCTCGTGAAGCGCGCGTTCTCGTCCCAGCCAATCTGGCCGGCGATATAGATCTGGGTGCCCACGGCGGCGACGCCATTGGCATAACCGCGCGGCTTGACCCAGCCTGCGGGAAGAAGGGCTTTTTTCATGGATGTTCCGTGTGATAGGCCTTGAGCAAGTCGCGTCCGACGATCAGTTGCTGAACCTCGGTCGCGCCTTCGTAAATACGCAGCGAACGAATCTCGCGGTAGAGCGATTCGACGATGTTGCCGCTTTGCACGCCCATGCCGCCCCAGAGCTGCACGGCCGCGTCGATCACCTGTTGCGCGCCTTCGCTCGCGTGCCACTTCGCCATGGCCGCTTCGCGCGTGACGCTCACGCCCTGGTCGCGCAGCCACGCGGCGCGATAGACGAGCAGGGCGCTGCTGTCGATGGTGA
The DNA here is from genome assembly GCF_902859945.1 of Paraburkholderia caffeinitolerans. Lineage (GTDB taxonomy): Bacteria > Pseudomonadota > Gammaproteobacteria > Burkholderiales > Burkholderiaceae > Paraburkholderia > Paraburkholderia caffeinitolerans. The sequence goes on from NZ_CADIKL010000035.1 coordinate 83,225, forward strand.
GCGCCATTTGCGCGAGCTTGGCCTGGGTCAGCTGAAAATCGCCGAGCGTCTGACCGAACATCTGGCGCGATGCGGCGCGCGCGAGGCCTTCTTCCATCGCACGGCGCGCGAAGCCGAGCGAGGCCGCCGCCACCGAGGTGCGAAAGATGTCGAGCGTGCGCATGGCGATCTTGAAGCCTTCGCCCGGTGCGCCCAGCATCTGGCTTTTGTTCACGCGTGCGCCGGTAAAGCGCAGGCGCGCGAGCGGATGCGGGGCGATCACGTCGATGCGCTCGGCAATCTCGAGCCCCGGCGTATCGGCGTCCACGACGAACGCGCTGATGCCGCGCGCGCCCGGCGCTTCGCCGGTGCGCGCGAACACCACGTAGAAGTCGGCGATGCCGCCGTTCGAGATCCACGTCTTTTCGCCGTCGAGCACGTAGTCGTGGCCGTCGGCGCGCGCGGCCAGCGCCATCGCGGCAACGTCGGAGCCCGCGTTGGGCTCGGAGAGCGCGAACGCGGCGAGCGCTTCGCCGTTCGCGACGCGCGGCAGGTAGCGCGACTTCTGCGCGTCAGTGCCCGCGAGCGTGATCGCGCCTGAGCCTAAGCCCTGCATCGCGAGCGCGAAGTCGGCGAGACCCGAATGCTTCGCGAGCGTTTCGCGCAGCAGGCACACGGCGCGCGTGTCGATGGTGTCGCCGTGCCCGCCCCAGGCGGTGCCGCCCACGCCGTAGCGCAGCCAGCCCGCCGCGCCCAGCTTGCGCACGAGCGCGCGGCAGGTGTCGTCGACGTTATCGTGCGGCACATGGGCGAGATGCAGGCGCGCCCATTCCTCGACGTCGGTGGCGAGCGTGCGGTGGTGGTCCTCGAAAAACGGCCACGCGAGCGCGTCGTGCAGATTTTGTTCAGCCGCTGCGTTCACTGTTTTAGTCTCCCTTGAAAACCGGACGCGTCTTCGCCGCGAAGGCGTCATACGCGCGGCCGAAGTCGCGCGTCGCCATGCAGATCGCCTGCGCCTGCGCTTCCGACTCAATGGCTTCGTCGATGCTCATGGTCCATTCCTGATGCAGCATCGTCTTGGTGATGCCGTGCGCGAAGGTCGGGCCCGCCGCGAGATCGGCTGCGAGCTTTTGCGCCTCGGCGAGCAGCGCCTCCGGTTCGCACAGCCGGTTATAGAAGCCCCACGCATGGCCTTCCTCGCCGCTTGCGGAGCGGCCCGTATAGAGCAGTTCGGCCGCGCGGCCCTGGCCGATGATGCGCGGCAGGATTGCGCACGCGCCCATATCGCAGCCCGCGAGGCCCACGCGCGTGAACAGGAATGCGAGCTTGCTGCGCGCGGTGGCGTAGCGCATGTCGGAGGCCATGGCGAGAATCGCGCCGGCGCCCGCGCATACCCCGTCCACGGCGGCGATGATCGGCTGCGGGCAATGGCGCATCGCCTTCACGAGGTCGCCGGTCATGCGCGTGAACATCAGCAGCTCGGGCATCGGCAGGTCGATGAGCGGCGCGATGATGTCGTGCACGTCGCCGCCCGAGCAGAAGTTCTCGCCCGCGCCGTGCAGCACCACGGTCTTCACATCGGTGGCGTAGGCGAGTTGACGGAACAGGTCGCGCAACTCCGCATACGATTCGAAGGTGAGCGGATTCTTGCGCTCGGGGCGATTGAGCGTGATCGTCGCCACGCGGTCCTCGACCGACCAGCCGAAGTGCTTCGCCTCGTAGCCGGCCAGCGTCACGCGGTTGCCCGCGAACAGCGCGTCCGCGCTGGAGCGTTCTGTCGTCAAGGTGTGTCTCCTTTATCCTTGGGGGCGCGCTCAGCCTTCCAGGCTGTCGCGCAGATGTTGCTTGAGCTTGCCGAGGCGCTCGTGCATCTTCGACTTCTCGTCGAGCGAGAGGCCGCCGAACATTTCCACTACCCACTGCTCGTGCGCGGCGGCCATGCGGTCGAACGCGGCGCGGCCTTCGGGCGTGAGGCGCACGGCAATCGAGCGGCGGTCCTCGGGGTCGGCGTCGCGTACCACGAGGCCTTCCTTTTCCAGTTGATCGGTGATGCCGGTGACGTTGCCGCCCGTGACCATCAGGCGGCGCGACAGCTCGGTCATCCGGAGTCCTTCGGGATGGCGTTCGAGCTGCGCCATCAAGTCGAAGCGCGGCAGCGTGGTGTCGAATTCGCTGCGCAGGCGGCGGCGCAGTTCGGTCTGCACGAGGTTCGTCGTGGTGAGCAGGCGCAGCCACAGGCGCAGGCCCATGTGGCTATCGGCGCCGGTGCTCATCTCCATGTCGACGACATTCTCGGCAGGGTTCGCGACGCCCTTGCGCGTCTTCGGTTTCGACACGGGCGCTGTCATGTGATTTCTCCACCGGAAACGGATATCGATTGCCCGGTGATCGAGGACGATCCGGGCGCGCACAGCCACAGCACCGCGTTGGCGACTTCTTCCGGCTGGATGAAGCGCTGCTGCGGGTTGTGGCGCACGAGGATGCTGCGCGCCTCGGCCTCGCTGCGCGAGGTCTTGCGCGTGATCTGGTCGAGCGAAGCCTGCAGCAGTTCCGTTTCCGTATAGCCGGGGCACACTGCGTTTACCGTGATGCCCTGGGTGGCCACTTCGAGCGCGAGCGCGCGCGTCATGCCGATCACCCCGTGCTTCGACGCGCAATACGCGGCCACATACGGATAGCCGACCTGGCCCGCCGTACTCGCCACGTTGACGATGCGTCCGCTCTTGCGCGCGAGCATGGCCGGCAGCACGGCGCGCGTGCAGAGAAACACGCCCGTGAGGTTCACGTCGAGCATGCGCTTCCAGAGATCGAGCCCGGTTTGCGCGAACGGCGAGGCGGTGGCCTGGCCCGCGTTGTTCACGAGGATGTCGATTGCGCCGTGGCCGTCGGCGGCGCGTGCGAACGCATCGTTCACGGCGTCTTCGTCGGTCACGTCGACGCTCGCGCAGGCGATGCGCTCGCCATTTCCCAACGCCGCGCGCTGCGTTTCGAGCTTCGCCGCGTCGCGGCCCATCAGCGTGACGCGCGCGCCCGCGCGCAGCAGCGCGGCGGCCGTGGCCGCGCCGATGCCGCTGCCGCCGCCGGTCACGACGGCGTGGCGATCCTTCAGCCTATTCAACGTACCGTCGCTCATGTTCACACCGTGCCTTCCGCGCGCTGGGCGCGTTCGAGCGGGGAGAGGCCCGCGACCGCTGCCGCTGCCGCGCGTTCGCGCTCGATGTTGCGTTCGAGCTGGGTCTTGGCGGCCGTGTACTGGTTCGGCCACTTCACGTCGAAGTAACCGATCTTCGCGGCCTCGCCGAGCGTCCACGCCGGATTCGCGAGATGCGGACGCGCCACCGCGCAGAGGTCGGCGCGGCCCGCCGCGATGATGCCGTTCACGTGGTCGGCCTCCGAGATCGCGCCCACGGCGATGGTCGCGATGCCCGCTTCGTTGCGGATGCGGTCCGCGAACGGCGTCTGGAACATGCGGCCGTACACGGGCTTTTCGTCCTTGCTGACCTGGCCTGACGAAACGTCGATCATGTCCGCGCCGGCTGCCTTGAAGGCGCGCGCGATCTGCACGGCGTCGTCGGGCGTGATGCCGCCTTCGACCCAGTCATGCGCGGAAATACGCACGGAAATGGGCTTGTCGTCGGGCCACACGGCACGGATCGCCTTGAACACCTGCAACGGATAGCGCAGGCGATTCTCGAGCGAGCCGCCATAGTCGTCGGTACGCTGGTTCGTGAGCGGCGAGAGGAAGCTCGACAGCAGATAGCCGTGCGCGCAGTGCAGTTCGAGCCAGTCGAAGCCGGCCTCGGCGGCCATCTGCGTTGAGCGCACGAATTGCGCTTCGATTTCACGCAGTTCTGCCACGCTGGCTGCGTGCGAGTGCTGGCTCACGCCGCGCAAATACTGCTGCGGCGAAGCCGAAACGAGCGGCCAGTTGCCCTCGTCGAGCGGCTGGTCGATGCCTTCCCACGCCACCCGCGTCGAGCCCTTGGCGCCAGAGTGGCCGAGCTGGATGCCGATCTTCGCATCGGAGTTCGCATGCACGAAGCCGACGATGCGCTGCCACGCTTGCAGATGCTCGGGCGCATACATGCCGGGGCAGGCGGGCGTGATCCGCGCTTCGGGCGACACGCAGGTCATTTCGGTCATCACGAGCGCCGCGCCGCCCATTGCGCGCGCGCCCAGATGCATCAGGTGATAGTCGCCGGCCACGCCGTCATGCGCGGAGTACTGCGCCATCGGCGAGACAATCACGCGATTCTTGAGCGTGACGCCGCGCACCGTGAACGGCGTGAACATCGGCGGCGCGGGGCGGTGGCCGGCTGCCGCGCGCGCATTCACATTCACGCCCGCGCGTTCGGCGAGCCACGATTCGAAGCCGCCGAGGTAATGCGCGTCGCGATCGCGCAGGTTCTCGTGCGAGATGCGCTGCGAGCGCGTGAGCAGCGAGTACGCGAACTGCTCGGGCTCGAACTTCGCGTAGCGGTCCACGTGCTCGAACCACTCGGTTGAGTTGCGCGCGGCGTTCTGGATGCGCAGCACGTCCACGCTGCGCACGCTCGTGTAGTGATCGAGCGCGGCGCGCAGGTCGCCCGGATGCGCCTCCATGCTGTTGGCGAGTTCGATGGCGTCTTCGAGCGCGAGCTTGGTGCCGGAGCCGATCGAGAAGTGCGCGGTATGCGCTGCGTCGCCCATCAGCACGACCGGCGTCTGCTCGCCATGCGCGTCGCTCTTCCAGTGCACCCACTCACGGCTCACCACGCGCGGGAAGCGGATCCATTGCGACGAACCGCGCAGATGCGACGCGTTCGAGCGCAGGGCATGGCCGTCGAGATAACGCGCGAACAGCTTCTCGCAGAACGCGATGCTGTCTTCCTTGCTCATTTCGTCGAGGCCCGCCGCCTTCCACACATGCTCGGGCGTTTCGACGATGAACGTCGAGGTGTTGTCGTCGAAGCGGTAGGCGTGCGCCTGGAACCAGCCGAATTCGGTTTCTTCGAAAGCAAACGTGAAGGCGTCGAACAGCTTCGAGGTGCCGAGCCACACGAAGCGGCAATCGCGCAGATCGATGTCGGGCTGATAGGTGGCCGCGTACTTCTGGCGCGTGGCGCTGTTCAGGCCGTCGGCGGCGATGATGAGGTCGGCGTCGAGCACGTCGTCGTCGCTCATCTGGGTCTCGAACACGAGCTTCACGCCGAGCTGTTCGCAGCGCGCCTGCAGGATGTTCAACAGACGCTTGCGGCCGATGCCGCAGAAGCCGTGACCCGACGAGCGAATCGAGCGCTCGCGGAAATGGATCTCGATGTCGTCCCAGTGATTGAACGCGTCGAGGATCTCGGCCGCGCTTTCCGGATCGGCCGCGCGCAGATTGCCGAGCGTCTGATCGGAAAACACCACGCCCCAGCCGAACGTGTCGTATGGGCGGTTTCGCTCGATCACCGTGATCTCGTAGTCCGGATGACGACGCTTCATCAAAAGGCCGAAGTACAGTCCGGCTGGCCCGCCACCGATACAAACGATTCGCATGCTCGCTCCCTTGGTCAGTCTGCAAGGGCAGAGTAGGCGCAATTACTTTAGGTGTCAAGTAATTGCGCGGGACACCGGGAAATCCCTGGCTCGGACGGATAAAGAGGGGAACCTGCAGGCGCGCAGTGGAGTGTGCGATGCTGCGAGGAATGCGCGTGGTGGACGTGGTGATTCGCGTAGTGATTCGCGTAGTGATTCGGTCTGGCATTGAATTCGCTTGGTGTAGCGGTCGCAGCATCGTGCAATTACGAAACCCTTTCGCGCATTCGCTGCCACGTAACGCTTCGCAAATGGTCAGTCGTCCTTATGAAAGGCGTGCCCCACTCCAACCAGGAGCCTTGATTGATGAGTCAGACCTCGAAGCGATCGATCGAAATCGACTTTTTCCGCGGTTTCGCGCTGCTTGCCATCGCGCTCGATCACATGCCGGCCAGCGTGCTTTCGCACGGCATGCTGCACACCTTCGCGTATTGCGATTCGGCCGAGGTGTTCGTGTTCGTGAGCGGCTACGTGGCGGCGGCGAGCTGGCTCGCGATCGCTGCGAAGAAGGGCGCTGGCGCAGCCAATCAGCGCTTCTGGCGGCGAGGGCGCGAAATCTATGCGGCCTATTTGTGCGCGGCGGCGCTGATGCTGCTTTCCGGTGCAGCGGCCGTCGCGTTGGGCGTGGATTCGCCGCTCGTCGCCGATTCGGGTTTTCAGCGCTTCGTCGTGCATCCCTACGCGATGCTCGGCAATGTCATGGTGTTTCGTGACCAACCCTATCTGGCCGGGGTCCTGCCGCTCTACGTGATTCTCGTGCTGGCGCTGCCTGCCATCATGCCGCTCGCGCGTCGCGCGCCCGATGTCGCGTTGCTGGGCAGCTTCGGCATCTGGCTCGGTGGCTGCTGGCTCGTGCGTTATCTGCCCGCCGTGCCGGAGTCGAACTGGCCGTTCAACCCGTTCGCGTGGCAGGCGATGTTCATGCTCGGCCTGCTGTGCCGGCTCTATCCGGTTTCGGCGGCGTTTCAGGTTTCGCGGCTGGGCCGCACGCTCACGGTGCTCGCGTGCGCGCTCGTTGTCCTGTTCGCCGTGATGAAGCTATTCGTCGACATCGAGCCGCAGCCGGGCTACATGAAGCAGAACCTCGCGAGCCTGCGCATCGTGAGCTTTGGCGCAGTGGCCTGGCTGGCCGCGCAGGCGGTGCGTCTGGGCTGGATTGGCTCGCTCGCGCGGCGCTTGCCGGGCGTGGTCATGGTGGGGCAGCAGGGGCTCGTGTGCTTCGTGGGCGGCGCGCTCGCGTCGAATGCGATCGACACGCTGCTGCGCGCAACGCATGTGAACGCTGTTTGGCCCGCGCGGCTCGCGGGCGATCTGCTCGCGATCGGCGCGCTGCTCATGCTGGCCGGCGGCGCGCGGCGATGGAAGGGGACGCGGCCGCGCGTCGCCCTAACGTGAAGGCGCAGCGCGCCCGTGTGGGCAAGACGCTGCGCCGATCCGCGTCAACCCTTGGCGAGTTCGCGCACGTCGGCGGTTGGCGTTGCGCCGAACGCGTCGCCTAGCGCGTAATCGATCAGTTGCCGCGCTGCTTGCTCCGGCGAGGTTAGCTGGCCGCTTTCCTTCAGTTGCTCGAAGCGCTCGCGCAGCGGGAACTGCTCGGCGCTGGTGGAGCGGATGGTGGCCTGCATGGCGGTGTCCACCACGCCCGGTGCGACGCTGCAGATGCGCACGCCGGATCGTGCGTCTTGCGCCACGGCGCGCGCGTGATGATCGAGCGCGGCCTTGGATGCGCAATAAACGCTCCAGCCCGCGTAGGCGTTGCGCGCCGCGCCGCTCGAAATGTGCACGATGCGGCAGTCCTGCGCTTTGCCCGATGCCTCACTCGATGCCAGCGCGTTGGCAAGCATCAGCGGCGCCGCGACGTTGAGCGTGATCGCGCGAGCGATGGCGCCCGCGTCCTGGGCGCCGAGTGGCGCGATCGGCTCGACCGTGCCTGCGTTGTTAAACAGCAGCACGCACTGCGCGCCGTGCGCGAACTGGCGCAGCGCGCCACTCGCGAGCCAGCGTTCGAGCGCGTCGGGATCGGCGAGATCGAGCGCGGCTTGCTGGAATTGCGCGGCGGACGACGACGGCTTGCGCGCGGCCAGCGTGGGATGCGCGCTGCGGCCGAGGCCGAGAACATCGATCTGGCGCTCCAGCAGCAGTTCGGCGAGGGCGGCGCCAAGTCCGCGGGAATGGCCGGTCACGATGGCGCGAACAGGGGAGGAAGTCATGGTGGGAGCGGTCTTGGTCAGCAGGAAAATCGCGATGCGCAGGGGCTGTGCGTGCATCGCGCGGGAGGCATTTCGGGGCTTCGCGGCAACCCGGCAGGTTGTGCCAGACGGTTGCGCGAACCGGTCCGAAACAGCGGTCTCGCGTACCGGAATAAAACAGGCCGCGCGAATTCGGTATCATAGCGTCCGATCCAATAAGGAAGAGATCTGGACGTGAAAGCCGCATCGCAACAACGCCGTACCCTGAGCTTCAAAGACGGGCTTCTGGAAATCAAGAAGAGCATGGGCCTGGGTACCGAGCAGCCTCCCGAAGAAAAGGCGCAGTCGCCGCAAGGCCGACACGCGTCCAAAGGAAACCGGCCGGGCGCCAAGACCGAACCGCAGAAGGGCGCTCACGGGCAGCGGCGCGCGCAGGGCGCGCCCGGCCACAAGGGTCCCCAAGCCCCCCAGGGCAGCAAGGGCCCCCGCTCCGGCGGCGGCGCGGACGAGGCGCGTGGGCGCGCGCGTCCGCAGCAGCAGCGCGGCC
>NZ_CADIKL010000036.1 GCF_902859945.1 Paraburkholderia caffeinitolerans
CGCGCGCTCCAGCGCCGCCTTGATGACCAGCGCGCCCAGATCGGGCGCGGCAATCTTTGCCAGCGAACCGCCGAATTTGCCCACCGCGGTACGCGCGGCCGAAACGATCACAATGTCAGTCAATTTCCACTCCTGCGTTAAAAATACTCATGCTGCCTGCGCTGTACGGCGCGATGGCAACCAAAGCGGCGCCACGGCTATTTCTCAGCGAGCGTAGCTGCGTCCTGTCACACGAAGATGACAAATCAGAGGATGCACGCATTAAATTTGCGCGACGTATTGGTATGAATTAAAAGCGTGGAAGTGTGCGGATGGCGCGGCGCAGTCTTGTCGATTTGCAGCCGCGCCGCTCCGTGAAGAATCAGCGCCGTAGCGATCAGTTCGCAGCCGGCCCCGTTTGCGTCGAGCGCTGCGCAGCAGCGGCGACCTTATCGAACTTGCCCTGCGCGGCCTCGATGGCCTGGCGGGTCATCGTGCGCACCGACTCGGCAGCATTGCCATAGGCCGCAAACGTCGAGTTCATGGCAGCCACGAACGGCTCCGTACCGGCGGGAGCGCTTTGCGAGAAGCGCTCGGCCAGCGCTTTGACGCACTGCTCTTGCCGCTCGGTTTGCGCCTGCGCGATCTGGGTCCATTCAGCATGCGCATGGGCCGCGATATCGAAAACCTTACGTCCATACGACATCGCCTTCGAAGCAGCTTGCTGCGAAGCATTCAGTTGCTGCATGAAAAGCTCAACCGGATTGCCGCTTTGAAGCGCGCCCTTCAGCGCGGCCTCGTTTTCGGCGATCGCCGTGCGAGCCGTCTGCAGATTGAGCGCGACGATGGCTTCGAAGCTCCCGAACGCCGGCTGTGCAAGAGCAAAAAATACCGCGACGCCAGATTCATAATGGGCGCGGAGACGATCGGGTGCGGAAAGGGTCACGGACTCGGTCATCGGCAATGCCTCATGATTAGTGATGCGAAATGGATGAATTTCAGGCCGCCATCCAACACGACCCTAAAACACTACGATCGGCACGCCCCGAAGGACTTCCGCCACCGCCGCAGTGAAATTAGAGGGTTCATTCTAAGCGGAGAATTTAACAATTTTGTGGAAGAACACTTAGGTATAAACCCTCATATCCATACATCCCGGTTCATTTCTTGCATTTGTAGGCGAAATGCGCCATTGAATGGCATGCTCGTACGGACCACGGGGCTGGCATCGCATTCTAAATAGGGCGCACACATAAAGTGGCGCAATGCATTGATTTCGGGGATTTCATAAATATGAAATGTAATGTGTCCAGGCAAACGCTAGCGCTCGCCACCAGCAATGCGACAAAGGCAGATTATCCGCACGATCGTTTCAGTACCGAGCATGAGGCGCCGCACTTGCAATTGTCCGCATGGCGCCAACGCATTGGTTATTTTCTCGACGTGCCAATCTCGCATGCCGATCAGGCCCGCGGCTTTCGCGGCACCATCGACGCCTGGCGCAGCGGCGATCTCGCGTTCATGGACTGCCAGACCGATCCGGTGTCGCAAGCCCGTTCCGCCGCCCGCATTTCCACCGACGCCATGCGCCAGTATGTTTTTCATGTACTCGTGGACGGCGCAATCGAAACGCGCACGGGCGCCTATCCGAAACGCATCGCCACGCAGTCGGAGCCCGGTATTCTCGCGCTGGACATGGGTCAGCCAATGCAGATGACGCGCACCGGCTGTCGCGTGATGGCGTTTTTCATGCCGCGCTCGCTACTCGCATCCGTGCTGCCGGAGCCCGAATCGATTCATGGCAGCGTGATCGAATATCGCTCGCCAATCGCGCGCCTGATTCCCGCACAAATCGCCGAGCTTGCACGCGGCCTGACACACATGAGCGAAAGCGAATCACAGGAAGCCATGCGCACTTGCGCGCTATTAATTGGCGCGGCATTCGGCAAGGAAGCGGGGCTCACCGGAAATGCACGCGCGGCAGTGCGGGCCGCGGCATTTGCCCATGTGCGTCGTTATATCGATGAGAATTTGCACGAATCGGACTTGTCGCCTGAAAGCGTATTAAGCGTTTCGCAGCTTTCGCGCCCCACGCTTTATCGTCTATTCGAAAATGAAGGCGGCCTCGCGGCTTATATCCGCAATCGCCGCCTCAGTCAGGCGGCCGAGGACCTGCGCCGCTATCCCCACAAAGCCGTGGTCGAAATCGCGTATGCATTGGGCTTTAATAGCGCGTCGGATTTCAATCGAGCGTTCCGGCGCGCCTATGAAATGTCGCCGCTCGATTTCCGGCAATTCAGTCTTTGAATTGAGCCTTTGAGCCGGCGGCGGGCCAGAACGGCCCGCCTTTCGATTGCTAGAAGAAGAACGGCATTCAGGGACTGCCAAGCAGATGGCCATTCACCACCGTGCCATACAGCGAGTTCGGCGTGTCGTGATACTTCGCACGCGTTTGCGCGACCGATCCCTTGAAACGCGGATCCTGCGGTCGCTCATGGCTGTCCATGAAGGTCGCCACGTCCCAGGCCTCCTGATCCGTCAACGTGCCGCCGAGACCCAGCGGCATATTCGCCTTGATGAAGCCGGCGGCGTTTTGCGTCTCGTGCATGCCCGCGCCCCAGTTGAAGGAACGCGCGCCCCATAGCGGCGGGAACACCGTGTGGCCATTGCTCGTCTTGCCCTGGCCATCCGCGCCGTGGCATGCCGCGCAATGCTGCTCATAGACCTTGGCGCCGCGCGCGTAGTCCGCTTTCTCGGCGGGCGCGGGCAGCTTCGGATAGCCCTTGCCGGCTACTTTGGCGCCCACGGGCGCGCCCGTGGCCAGCCAGTACGAATAGCTTTCCAGCGCGACCAGCACCGGATCGCCCAGCGGCGGCGCCTTGCCATTCATGCTGTAGTTAAAGCAGCCTTGCAGTCGTTCAGCGAATGTATTCACGTGCCCGTTCTTGGCGCGATAAGCCGGGTACGAAACAAAGGCAGCCCATAGCGGACTCGAATTGGCTTTACGGCCCGCATCGAGGTGGCAATTCGCGCAGCTCAGCGAGTTGCCCACGAACTTGCCCGCGTATTGGCCAGTGTTCCGGAAGATTTGCTCGCCGAGCTTCACCGATTTGCCAAAGTCGCCGCCAGGCATGGCGCTTTCGGGCGGCAGCTGGAATGGCGTTGCGTGATTGCTGGAATCCGCCTGGGGTTGCGAAGCAGGTTGTGCAGCGGCTTGCGCCGATGCTTGTGAAGCCCCAGCCGCTGCGCCCGCTTCGGGCGAAGGCTGTTGCGCGTAATACAGCGCGACGGCATGCATGTCGGCGTCGCTCAGCTTGCTCGCGACGGCCGGCATCAGCGCAAGCGGGCCAGGCGGCCGCTTGCCGTTCTTCCAGGCATTGAGCTGTGCCTCGATATACGCCGCAGGCTGTCCCGCCAGCGGCGGGAATGCGGCGCCGACGCCCGCGCCGCCCGGCCCGTGGCATTGCACGCAGGCGGGCAGGTCTTGTTGCCATCGGCCTCGCGTGGCGAGCCATGCGCCGCTATCGGACGGCGTAGCGTCGGCCGGATCTTGCGTGCGAATGCCCTTCGGAGCAGGCAGGCTGCTGAAGTACTGCGCCACGGCGGTGCGTTCGCTGGCCGACATGTTCTTCGCGAACGGTTGCATCACCGCGTTCTCGCGGCTGCCATCGGCGAATGCCTCAAGTTGCGCTTCGAAATAGTCCGCGCCCACACCGGCGAGCCGTGGGAATCCCGCTGCCGCGTTGCCTTCGCCATTCGCGCCGTGGCAGCTAATGCATGCCGGAACGCCGTTGGCGGTACCTTGCGTGGCGATCGCCTGGCCCGAGGATGCCGGCTCCTTTTGCGTTTGCTTTGCCTGCTGCGTTGACTGTGCATGCGCTGCCGATGCACCCAATACAGGCAGCGCGATGCTCAATGCGAGCGCCGTTACGAGACTTTTGAAGTTCATTGCCCTTCCCGATGTCGTTTTAATTCCGGACCTATTTTCGCTCAATTGAATGGAATTGTTTAGGCCGGGGCGGGTGTGCGGGGTAAGGATGGGGAGTGGGTCCATCTGTTCGGTACCGTACATACGAGTGCAAAAATCGACCTTTAGTTTTTCCTGGCTGTTGATAAAGTGAATGACAAATGAATGGTAAATGTAAGCGTAAGACCCCTATACGAGCTTGAAGAATCGCGTAGTCGATCTGGATATCCAGGAGACGAAAAATGCTGCCATTCGATGGAACAGTACTTTCACTTGGATCGACCGCCACGGCGTCCGTTTCGGCGGTTCAGAATCAACTCACTGCGCGTGGATATGCGGGCGGCACCAATGGGAAGTTCGACGCGGCCATGGAATCGGTGGTCAAGTTGTTTCAGGCCCAGCATTGCGACGAAAGTGGGCTGCCGCTCAAGGTGGATGGACAGGTCGGGGTCCATACGTGGAACGCCCTGTTCGGCGCGACACCCGTAGACGTACAGCCGCTTGTACCCATACTCGCGCAGGCGATCGCCGTCGCGTCGAGCCAGGTGGGTCAAATGGAGGTCCCGCGCGCATCGAACCGTGGCCCCATGGTTGACCGTTATCTAACAAGCACGGGTGTTTCGCTGTCCGGCACGATCGACAGCAGGGCTTGGTGCATGTGCTTTGTCTACTGGTCGTTTCTGCAGGCGGCGCAACAATTGGAACGATCAACGCCGTTGCCAAAGACAGCGGGTTGCATTCAGCATTGGCAACGCGCCGGAAATCTGCCGAATGTGACTCGCGTCACCGCAGCCTCAGCCCTGAAAAGCCGATCGCTGGTGCAACCTGGCATGATCTTCATTCTCGACTTTGGTGGCGGCCTGGGCCATACCGGCATCGTCGAGACATTACTTCCCGGCGGCGGCCTCCAAACGATCGAAGGCAACACAAACACCGATGGATCCCGGTCCGGTGTCGGTGTGTTCCGCCTGACGCGAAGGAAGTTGACGGATGAAACGCTTGTCGGCTTCGTCGACTATTCCCGTGCGTAAATAGCAGCCGCGGAGCGCGCCATGCGGACGGCAAATCCCGATTCGTATCACCCGATCGTCTACATCCGTGGTTTCGCGATGAACAAGTCGGACATTGACGAAACCACAGCGGACCCCTTTTGCGGCTTCAATTCAGGATCGACTGTTTATCGAGCGCGTCCCGGCAATACGGAAGCGGCGCGCTTCGTGTTCGAGTCGCCCGTCGTACGGCTCGTGGCAAATCATGAGTACGTGAACGTGGTCAGCGAAGGGACGGATCTGGCAAGCCCCGGTTTCAACGAACCGGTGCCGCGTCGCTCGATTGTGATATTCCACTACTACGATCCCGCATCGACGCTCCTCGGCAATGGTGTCGTCCCGCCGATCGAAGATTTCGCGGCACAACTGAGCGTACTCATTGCACGATTGCGCGACCTGGTCCTGCTAACCAAGGGCGCATACGATGCACCGGAGCAATTCCGCTGTTTTCTCGTAGCGCATTCCATGGGCGGACTCGTCGCGCGAGCTTTCCTGCAGAATCCACGGTGCGATCCGCAGAACGTCCGCAAGACCGTGAAGAAACTTTTCACTTATGCGACACCGCACAATGGCATCGAATTCAGCGGATTCAATGTGCCGAGTTTCCTGACGAATCGTCAAATCAATACCTTCAACCGTTCCGTGATGGGCAAATACCTCGGTCTGGTTCCGGCCTGGCAGACGCAAACTGACGACGTCGCCCGCTGCCCCGCCGACGCGCTCGACCCCGCGAATATCTTCACGTTGATCGGTACGAACCGGCTCGACTACGAAGTAGGCATGGGCTTGTCGCGCACCTTCGTGGGAAAAGGGAGCGACGGGCTGGTTCGCATCCAGAATGCCGATCTGAAAGGAGTCACGGTCGATGCGACGGGGAATCAGGTGGAAACGCCGTGCGCCAAGGCTTTCGTCTATCGTAGCCACTCCGGTTACTTCGGCATTGTCAACAGCGAGGAGGGCTATCAAAACCTCCAGCGTTTTCTGTTTGGCGACTACCGCGTCGACGTCTGGCTAGAAGTGAATGACATCACCATGCCGACCGGCGATCTTGCGAATGCGGATGCCGCTGGAACGCTCGAAGCGAAATATCCCGTCGATGTGATCATTTCCCTGCGCAATAAACGCTGGTTCCTGACGCGCCGTATCGCTGAAGAAGACTCGTCAGCCGTGTTCGAGCACAGGGACGTGCGAGCGCAACGAGGCAAGACACCTGTGCTCGAAAAAGCGCTTTCTACCATCTTCATGGCGAACTGGGGAAAGCGGGACCCGAAGAATCCGACCGTGGCGTACCGCGTGCAACTGGCCGTGCGCACGCCGGACTTTCAGATCGGTGGACGAGATGCGGATGTGGATCATTTTGAAGGCAGCAGCATTTACGCGGATGCAGTAATCGTCGAACTCGACACCACTCAAATGCCCTGGACCGCCTCTTACTGGTGGGAAAGCGAGCAGACGGCCACGGGCGCTCCTTCCACGAAGACGCCACTGAAGCTGCAACCGCTACACGCAGGAACAACGTCGCCACTCGTTGCTCGCATCCCGATCAAGGGCGGTTCCGGAATCGAGTTCCAAGGCGCGTTAAAGTTCATCGCCAGCCCCTGGGCTTGAACGGAGAAACGCGCTCATAGCACGCGGGCCGGCACCTCACGTCGCGCCCGTATCACCCCGCTGCCCTCGCTATCCTCCGCATAAAGTGCCTCAACCAGTTCCGCGCGGTGCTGAAGCACCGCGCGCTGATTAATCGAGCCTTTATCCGTAATCTCGCCACGATCGAGCGAAGGCGGCTGCACCAGCAACCGCAAACGCGCAATAAACGTCGCGCTGCCCGTCGCCGACTCATTCAAACGTGCAAGCACTCCGGAGAAAAGCTCGCGCACGGGCGGTGCATTAAAAACCTCTTGCGCAGTCGCCTCACTCCCAAGCCCCGCAAGCGCGCGACACGTATCCAGTCGTGGAAAGATCATCGCCCCAACATCGTCGCGATTCATGCCGGTGATCACCACGTCCTGCACGTACGGCTCAACTTCGCTGATGATGCGCGCGCGCATCGGGCCCACGCGTGTCGAATCGGTAAAGTTCACGCGCTTGACCGCCGGATTCGCGATCAGCCGTTCGACGATCGCTGGCGCATCTTCGGGCGCATGCGTGATGACGTTGACGACGCCCTCGCCCAGGCCCGCTTCGTTCAGCGCTTGCCTGACCACGGCTGAACGCCAGCTTATCGCGTCAAAGGTGATTGCCAAATGCGATGCGCTCGACGGCGTAGCCGATGGCATGGTCGAAGATATCAAGGTATGCCAGGCAAATTTCAACCTCGCTACGAATGTTCCGACCTGCACCAGCAATGTACGTGACGGCGCCTGTCTGACGACAGATCAAAAGCAGGCGATCGGCAATCTGTTCTCGGGTGCGCGCGACAGCGCCGGCACCGCCCTCTACGCCACGTTCCCGTATGACGTCGGCATCAACGGTGCGGGCTGGGCTTCGTGGAAACAGCGTGCCTCGATCACGCTTGACCCGATGGCCGCGCCATTCGTGTTCACGTCGCCGCCGCGAAGCGCGTCGACACTCAGCCAGATCTCGGCCTAGGCACTGAACTTCAGCATGGACAACGACGCATCGAAAATCTTCGCGACGAGCGGAGCTTATTCGGAATCGGCATGGCCATTCATGACCCCACCGAATGAGACCGACCTAAGCAACTTGAAGAACCGCGGCGCGAAGCTGATCGTCTATCACGGAACGAGCGACCCGGTGTTCTCATCGGACGATACGACGGACTGGTATCAACGCTTGTCCACAGCGAATGGCGGAGATGCGAGCAATTTCGCGCGCTTCTATACGGTGGCGGGTATGAATCACTGCAGCGGCGGGCCGGCAGCCGATCAGTTCGACATGTTGACGCCGATGGTCGCGTGGGTCGAGAACGGCCAAGCGCCGGACAGGGTAATTGCCACGGCTCGGGACGCTTCCAATGCATTGCCGAACAGCGAGGTTCCGGCCGAGTGGGGTGCGGGTCGGACGCGCCCGCTGTGCCCGTATCCGAAGTTCGCCCGCTACACCAATGGGGATGTGAATTCGGCGAGCAGTTTCGCCTGCAGCTAGCGCGCGTCGACAACCGTTGCGCTCGCACCCATGCACCCTGCTCGTGCCGCAGGGCGCATGTAACAGAATGTAATTGAAAGTTGTTGTTCATCGCCTCGACGCATACGCCCGGCACATTGCCACTTCTGTTTCGCGTGATTCCCCCCACAAACACGAACAAAGAGGTGAACGATGAAAACGGCAAGGAGATGGTCGGCAGGTCTGGTGGCGCTCAGCGCAATGGCGCTCGCCGTGGGTAGCGCACTCGCGCCGGCGCAGGCGAGCGAAACGAGCGGCATCAAGCACGTCCTGCTCATCAGCTTCGACGGTTTGCACGAGCAGGACGTCGCGCGCTGCATCGGCGGCAATACCTGCCCGAATCTCGCGCTGCTCGCGAAGTCGGGCGTCACGTATACGAACGCCTATACGCCCGGGCTGTCCGATTCGTTTCCGGGCCTTGCCGCGCTCGTGACGGGTGGCTCGCCCAAGACGGCCGGCCTCTTCTATGACGTTTCGTACGACCGCACGCTTTACGCGCCCAGCGACACGGGCTGCGTGGGCAAGCAGGGCTGGAACGTCGTGTTCGACGAAACCACCGGCATCGACGCGCAAAACGGCGGCGCGCTCGTGCACCTCGACGGCGGCGGCGACTTCAATCCGCAAGCCATTCCGCGCGCGCGCAAAGGCGCCAAGTGCGTGCCGGTCTATCCGCACGACTACGTGAAGACCAACACGATCTTCGAAGTCGTGAAGGAGAACCTGCCCGGCTCGCACACCGCGTGGGCCGACAAGCATGCATGGGGCTACGACTGGCTGAATGGCCCCTCGGGTCGCGGCGTGGATGACCTCGCGCGCACCGAGATCAACTCGATCGACCCGGTCACGCAGACGAACTACACCGATGTGTACACGCACACCGAGCAGTTCGACGATTTCCACGTGCAGGCGCTGATCAACCAGATCAACGGCAAGGACTCCACCGGCACGCGCAACGAGCCCGTGCCCACGCTGTTCGGCACCAACTTCCAGACGCTGAGCGTGGCCGAGAAGGCCACCGTAGCCAACGGCGGCGGCTATCTCGACGCCAGCTTCACGCCGGGGCCGAACGTGTCGGGCGCGATCACGTATCTCGACAATTCGCTTGGCCTCATCGTTGCCGCGCTCAAGCAGCAAAACCTCTACGCGTCGACGCTCATCATCGTCACGGCCAAGCACGGCCAGTCGCCCAGCGATCACACGAAGCTCGTGAAGAATGGCGACACGCTCACGAAACTGCTTGAGACGAGCAACTATCTCGATCCGAACGGCAACTTCGGCCAGAACAACACCAAGAGCGGCAACCTGAACGACGGTACGGGTCTCGTCGGCACGGGCTTCGTGCAGACCGACGACGTGGGTCTCATCTGGCTGCGCGATCAATCGCAGCGCGACGCCGTGGTCGCCACGCTCAAGCAGAACCTCTCGTGCAACGTGCCCGGCATCTGCGCGGACGGCCCGCAAGCGTACATTCTCAGCGGCAACGCGCTGACCGCGCGCTTCGGCGATCCGTCGCTCGGCCGCACGCCCGATATCGTCGTGCAGCCGAACCCGGGCGTGATCTACACGTCGAGCAAGACGAAGGATGAGGAGCACGGCGGCAATGCGCCGGACGATAGCCATCTCGGCCTCGTCGTGTCGTATGCGGGCCTGCATGGCGGCGGCCGCGCGATCCAGGCGCGCGTGCAGACCACGCAGGTCGCGCCGACGATCCTGCGCGCGCTCGATCTCGATCCGCAACTGCTGCACTCCGTTGCCGCCGAAGGCACGCACTCGCTGCCGGGCCTCGGGCTCGGCCACGGTTCGGACGAGTAGTTCGGACGCGTAACGCGTCATACCCGCGGCACCCGGGGCCGGCGCTTCGCACGAAGCGTCGGCCCTCTTCAAGTCACACCGCCCGGTAGCGTTACAATTCCCGCAGACACCACAGGCCTGCGGGTACGCACAGTGACCGAGCTTCAACCCGGCTTCGAGCCGGGCTTCATCCTGACGCGACATTGGCGCGACACGCCCCACCATACCGAAGTCGACTTCTGGCTCGCAACGCCCGATGGCCCACGGCAGTTGCGCCTGCGCCCGCAAACGTCGGTCGCGTTCGTGCCGGCTGCGCAACGCGAGACCGCGCTCGGCATGCTTGAGCGCAACAAGGGCGCCGAACTGCGCCCGCTCGAACTGAAGGACTTTCGGCAGCGGCCCGTGGTCGGCCTCTACGCGCCGCAATACCGCCAGTTGACCGGCACGGCGAAACGCCTGGCGAAAGCGGGCGTCGACGTCTACGAAGCCGATATCCAGCCGCCCGAGCGCTACATGATGGAGCGCTTCATCACGGCGCCCGTGTTGTTTCGCGGCACGCCCGATGCTTCGGGACTGCTGCTCGACGGCGAACTGAAGCCGGCCACCGGTTATCGCCCGACACTCAGGCTCGTCTCGCTCGACATCGAAACGAGCGCGCAGGGCGAGCTTTATTCGATCGCGCTAGAAGGCTGCGGCCAGCGCCAGGTCTTCATGCTTGCCCCCGAAAACGGCGACGCGAGCGGGCTCGATTTCGACTTCGAATACTGCGAGAGCCGCGCACAGATGCTCGTGCGTCTGAACGAATGGATGGCGCGGCACGATCCCGACGCCATCATCGGCTGGAATCTCGTGCAGTTCGATCTGCGCGTGCTGCACGCGCATTCGCAGCAATATGGCGTGCCGCTGCGCCTCGGACGCGGCGGCGCCGTGATGGAGTGGCGCGAGCATAGCGTCAACCAGAACCACTACTTCGCGGGCGCGGCGGGCCGACTCATCATCGACGGTATCGAGGCGCTGCGCTCGGCCACCTGGAGCTTTACATCGTTCAGCCTCGAATTCGTCGCGCAAACGCTGCTGGGCGAAGGCAAGTCCGTCGACAATCCGTATCAGCGCATGGACGAAATCCAGCGCCGCTTCGACGAAGACAAGCCCGCGCTCGCGCGCTACAACCTCAAGGATTGCGAACTTGTTACGCGCATCTTCGAGAAGACCGAGCTGATCGCATTCCTGCTTGAACGCGCTTCGGTCACCGGATTACCTGCCGACCGCAGCGGCGGTTCGGTCGCGGCGTTCACGCATCTGTATCTGCCGCGCATGCACCGGCTCGGCTACGTGGCGCCAAATCTCGGCGACGTAGTAGGCGAAAACAGCCCCGGCGGCTTCGTGATGGACTCGCGGCCAGGGCTCTACGACTCCGTGCTGGTGCTCGACTACAAGAGCCTTTATCCCTCGATCATCCGCACGTTTCTGATCGATCCCGTGGGGCTGATAGAAGGTTTGCGCCACGCCGGCGATGAACGCGAAGACGATGAAACCGTGCCGGGCTTTCTCGGCGCGCGCTTCTCGCGCACGATGCACTGCCTGCCCGAGATCGTGCGCCAGGTCTGGGAGGGCCGCGAGAACGCCAAGCGCAACAAGAATGCGCCACTTTCGCAGGCGTTGAAGATCATCATGAATGCGTTTTATGGCGTGCTGGGCTCGACGGGCTGCCGTTTTTTTGACCCGCGCCTCGCATCGTCGATCACCATGCGCGGACACGAGATCATGCGCAAGACGCGCGAATTGATCGAGTCGCAAGGCTACGACGTCATCTACGGCGATACCGACTCCACCTTCGTTTGGCTCAAGCGCGCGCATACGGAAGAAGACGCCACGCGCACCGGCCGCGCGCTGGTCGAGCATGTCAACCAGTGGTGGCAGACCGAATTGCGCGAACGCTTCGGTCTCCAAAGCGCTCTGGAGCTGCAATTCGAGCGCCATTATTCGCGCTTTCTCATGCCCACCGTGCGCGGCGCGGAAGAAGGCAGCAAGAAGCGCTACGCGGGTCTCGCGCGCACGAAAGACGGCAGCGACGACATGGTGTTCAAAGGGCTGGAGACCGTGCGCACCGACTGGACACCGCTCGCCCAGCAATTCCAGCGCGAACTATACCGGCGAGTCTTCAAACGCGAGCCGTATGCCGACTACGTGCGCGATTATGTGCGGCGCACGCTGAGCGGCGAGTTCGATGAGCAGCTCGTGTTCAGGAAGCGGCTGCGCCGGCCGCTTGGCGACTATCAGCGCAACGTGCCGCCGCACGTGCGCGCCGCGCGCGTCGCCGACGAATTCAACCGCGCTAAAGGCCGTCCTCTGCAATATCAAAACGGCGGCTGGATCAGCTACGTGATGACGACCGCGGGCCCTGAGCCACTGGAAACGCTCAGCTCGCCTCTCGATTACGGGTTTTATTTGAGTCGACAGTTGCAGCCGGTGGCGGACGCCATTTTGCCGTTTCTGCGTGAGGAATTTGAAACGCTGGTTTCGGGGCAAGCGAGTTTGTTTTAGCCGAGAAACCGCCGTATCTCATCAGCAAGCCAGTCGCGCAAAGCGCACACCTTGGAGTCGTCGCGGCTGCCGATGCGATAGACGAGATCATGACCGCGCTCCGATTTCAGGCAGATCTCCGGAAACGGCGCAACCAGATGCCCAGCGGCAATGTCGTCGGCCACGATCACGCTGCGCCCAAGCGCCACGCCTTCACCGCGAATCGCCGCCTCGATGGCGAGACTCCCATGGCTGTAGGCCGATCCGCGGTCGCTGCGAATTCCCTTGATGCCTGCCAGTGCGAGCCATTGCTCCCAGTTGGCCAGCATGCCGTCCTCGTGCAGCAAAGTGCAGCGTGCAAGACTCTCGACCGAAGGCATGCCTGCTCTCGCCCTCCAATATTCCGGACTGCAAACCGGCGTCACGGTCTCTTCGAGAATCCGCTCCGCTAGCACACGCGGATAACGCCCGCTGCCGTAGCGAATCGCGACATCGGCCTCGCCTTCGTTCAGATCGACATATTTGTCGGTCACTTCGAGATGAACGTCGAGTTCCGGATGACGCGCCTTCAGCCGATGCAGCCGGGGCGCGAGCCACTTGTTCGCGAACGAAACGCTGGAGTTGATCTTCAGGCGCGTCACCCGGCCGTGGCCGTCGCGGCTGTCGTGAGCGCGCAAGCGCTCCGACTCCTTCGTTAGTTCCGCCAGCACCCGGGTCACGGCCAGCAGGAATTCGGCGCCCGCTTCGGTCAGTACGATCCGCCGCGTCAGACGCTGAAACAGCGCAACGCCAAGGTGGTTTTCGAGTGTCTTGATACGCCTGCTCACCGCGCCGTGCGTGACGTGCAACTCCTCGGCCGCCAGCGTCATGCTCAACAAGCGCCCGGTGGCTTCGAAGGCGCGCAGGGTCTGCAAAGGGGGAAGCCGGTCGAACATAACGGGAATGGGATGACGACATGCGTGAGTTTTACTCACGCATTATATGACGACAAATGGTTTGTCAGGCGCGATGGCGGCCCTCACTATCCATAGCATCGCTCCCGGCTGCCGCACTCCACCATCGTATCGGTCATCATGGATCTTCTCGTTTTCAAGCTCATCGTCACTCCGTTGTTGCTGTTGGCCGCCAGTCTTGCCGTGCGCCGCTGGGGCGAGGCGATCGGCGGATTCATGGTCGGCTTGCCGCTCACTTCCGGGCCCATCTCGGTGTTCCTCTCGCTCGAGCACGGGCCCGCCTTCGCGGCGCAGGCCACGGCGGGCTCGCTCGTCGCCACGGTTGCGCAAGTGGCCTTTTGCCTGGTCTATTGGCGGCTGGCCAGCCTCGGATGGCGCATGGCGCTCGCGAGCGCCTGCGCGACATTCGTCGTCGTGGCCGCCGTTCTGCAATGGAGCGGCCTCGCACAAACGGGCCTCTTCCTGCTCGCCGTTCTGGCCATCGTGTTCGCGCTCAACTTCATTCCGAACCAGGCGGCCAAAAACGAAAAGCTCGATCCGCCGTGGTGGGACTTGCCTTCGCGTATGGCGCTCATCGCGGGGCTCGTGGTCGGCGTCACGCTGATCGCGCCTTATGTCGGCCCCGAAGCAAGCGGCGTGCTCGCGTCGTTCCCGTTCATGGCGATCATCCTCGCCGTGTTCGCACACCGCTCGGCCGGCCACGCCGCCCCACAGCAACTGATGCGCGGCATGGTGGCGGGACTGCTGGGCTTTGCCGCGTTCTTCTACGTGCTGAGCCTGCTGCTGACGCGCACGAATCTCGTGGCCGCCTACGGCAGCGCGATCTTCTGCGCGCTGGCCATCCAGGCGGTCTCCCTGTACCGGCTGCGCATGCCGACCGCCTTGCCCGCCGAGTGATCCCACGGTAGTGGGTCCGGCCGCTCATTCACGCCCCGTCAGCAGTCGAATCGGCGCAAAATAGCTTCGCAACCGGAGGCGCGCACGGCGCCTCCCCAGAGTTGCGAACGCACGCGCTCGACGCCACGGGGCCCCATGTACGGCTTGTTGATAGGACCAGCTACGCGCAGGCAGGCGATCTTCGCCGGCCTCTGCGCGCTCGCGATCATGCTCACGCTCGCGCTTGCGGCGCCGCGCGCTCACGACACCCTGCCCGCCATCGGCCCGTTCATGCCGATGTGCGCGCTAACCGTGTTCACTACTTCGGGCATTGCGGCGTTCATGCTCGGCGCGCGCTTCGCGGCCACGCGTCTGCCGATGCTCGGCGCACTCGGTGGCGCCTACGCTTTCACCGCCATTACCGTCGCATTGCAATTGCTGATGTTTCCTGGCGTGTTCACGCGCACCGGCTTGCTGGGCGCGGGCCCGTATAGCGCGGCGTGGATGTGGGTTTTCTGGCACGCGGGCTTCCCCGCGCTCGTGATCGTGGCCGAACTGGTGCGCAGCCGCGCGTCGGACGACCCGCCCCAGCGCGCGGGCCTGGGTCTGGATGCCCGCGCCTGGCTCCTGATCCTCGGCCCCGCCGTGTTTGCCGCAGCGCTCGGCGTGTTCGTGGTTCGCGTCGATCTGGTCGCGCCGTGGCATGCCTCCACGGCAGCGAAGGCTACCGGCGCCACGGGTCTTGCCATCTGCGCGCTTAATCTCGTGGCCATCGCCGTCGTCTTGTTGAAAGGGCGGCTGCGGCTCGTGCTCGACTGGTGGATCGTGGTGGCGCTGCTCGCCTCGCTCGTGGACGCCGCGCTCAATACGCTGAGCGTCGAGCGCTTCACGCTGGGCTGGTACGTGGCCCGCATCTTCAGCATGTTCGCGCCGGGCGTGCTGGTGTGCGTGCTGGTCTGGGAAGTCACGGCGCTCTACCGGCGGTTGTCGGAAGAGCATGCCTCGCTGATCCAGACATCGGCGCACGACGCGCTCACGCGCGTGTACAACCGCAGCTATTTCGACGAGCAGTTCCGCCGCTCGTTCGAGCGCGCCACGCGTGGTGGGCAACCGCTTTCGCTCGTGATGATCGACGTCGATCACTTCAAGCTTTACAACGACGCCCACGGCCACTTGCACGGCGATGCGTGTCTCAGCGCCGTGGCCGAGGCGCTCGCGCGCACGCTGCGCCCCGGCGACTTCGTCGCGCGCTACGGCGGCGAGGAGTTCGCGCTGGTGCTGCCCGGCGCCAACGCCGACGACGCCTGCGCCGTCGCGGAACGCGCCCGCGCGGCGGTCGCGCAACTCGCCATGCCCACGCCAGCGCCTGCGGGCCGGGTCACTGTGAGCGCCGGCTGCGCCACGAGTGGCTCGGGCGGCGCGGCCAACCCGGCTGCGAGCGCGGTGCCCCATGCGCTGATCGCCGCCGCCGACGCGGCGCTCTATGCCGCCAAGCGCGCCGGCCGCAACCGCGTCGCGCGCGCCGCGCAGAGCTAGGGGCTCACTCCGCGACCGGTCCGGAATCCGCCGGCAGATGCGCCAATGGATCCACCGCATGGCTGCCTTCGCGCATCTCGAACTGAAGCAGCGCGGCGCCGTCGCCCTGCGTGCCCATCTCCGCAATGGCCGCGCCCTGCAGAACCGCGTCGCCTTCGTGAACGAGCAGCCGGCGGTTATTGCCATAGGCCGTCACGAAGCCATCGTCATGCTTGAGGATGACCATGAGGCCATAGGTCTTGATGCCGTCGCCCGCATAGACGACGCGTCCCGCAGCGGCGGCTTTGATAGGCTTGCCCGCGCTGCCGGCAATCTCGATGCCGCGCGAGCCGCCTTCGCCGAACTCGCGCACGACCATGCCGTTGACCGGCCAGACGAATTGCGCCGATGCAGATGTGTGCGTGACGCCTGTCGTTTCTGTAACGTAAGCCGCGCCCGCAGGCGCGGCATTCGCCTGCGCTGGCCCGGCATCCGGCGGCGCCACCCGCAGCATCTGGCCCACGCGCAGCGGGGCACCTGGCGCAACATCGTTCCAGCTCGCGATGTCTTGCGGGGTGCGCCCGAATTCCGGCGCGACTCTGGCGAGCGTATCGCCCGGCTGCACGCAGTAGTACCCCGCGCTCACCTGCTGGCAATGCATCGCGAAAACCGGGGGCTTCCGTCCCATATCGAGCGTGCATCCCGACAGCACGCCGCCAGCGCCAAACAGAACGCTCAGCAGAACGCCCCAAACAGCGCCACGTTGCCGCGATTTCAAACTCCGTCTCATTAATTCGTCATCCTGCATTTAATCGGTGAGACGAACATTATGAAAGGCGGGCGCGGCACCTCATCTCAGTTTTTCAGGCGTCACGGCGTGGAGTTCGAAGCCGGGCAATGCGCCGAATAGTGGACGAAAAGGCGGACGAATAGGCGGACGAAAAAGCACACGAAAAAACGTGCGCGTCAAAAGACGCCGAGCGCAAGTCCGGCGGCCAGCCCCGCGCCCAGTTCCGCGCAGCGTTCGAGATCGTCGGCGCCGATGGTCTTGGGCGCGAGAATGCGTTCGGGCGTCTGCGCATGGGTGCAAACGATCACGCTCTGCGCCACCGCTTTCAGCCGCCAGCCCGTAGCGATGCGATCGATCTGGCGCAGCGCATTTTGCCCGTCGCTGCCCGCGCAGATCATGACCGCATAGGGACGGCCGTTCACGCGGTCGAGCGCCGCGTAATAGCTGCGGTCGAAGAAGTCCTTCATCAGCCCGGACATGGCCGCGAGATTCTCCGGGGTCGCGAACAGATAGCCGTCCGCGGCGAGCACGTCTTCGGGTTGCGTGGCGTCCGCGCGCTGCAGCTTCACCGCGACGCCCGCCTGCTCGCGCGCGGCCGCCGCCGCTGCCTCGGCCATTTGCTGCGTGCCTCCGGTCATCGTGTGATAGACGATCAGCAGCGTCTTCATACGCATTTACTCTTCGCTTCGCCAACGCGCCGGAATGGCGCGTCCCATCTTTTCGATGATACCCCGCGCATCTCACGCTTCGCGCGAACCGCAGTATCATGCGCGCATGCCTACCTATATCGCCCTGCTGCGCGCCGTGAATGTCGGCGGCACCGGCAAGCTCCCGATGGCGGATCTGCGCGCGATGTGCGAGGCGCTCGGCTTTACCAGCGTGCGCACGTATATCGCGAGCGGTAACGTCGTCTTCCAGAGCCGGCTCGCGGCGGCGAGCGTGAAGAAGCAACTCGAACGCAGCCTCGAAGACTACGCGGGCAAGCCAGTGGGTGTGCTGCTGCGCACCGCCGCTGAAATGGCCGCCGTACTCGCGGCGAATCCTTTCGCGAGCGAGCCTCCCGAGCGCACACTCGCGATCTTTCTGGACACCGCCCCAAGCGCCGACGCGCTGGAGAAGGCGAGCGGCCAGGGCACGGAGCTCATTGCCCTCGGCACGCGCGAGATCTACGTGTACTACCAGGACGGCATCGCGCGCTCGAAGCTCAAGATTCCCGCTGCAAAAAACGGCACCGCGCGCAACATGAACACGGTGGCCACGCTCGCGCAATGGGCCGCGGAGCGCTAGGTTACGCCGCACAACACCCCTGTCACGCTGCGGCCTCATGATGGACCGCTCTGCTACGAGCAATTCCAGGAGATGCAAGAGATGGCGCTTCCCTACGGCTACGCGAAAGGCAAGATCGTGACCACGCCGCAACTCACACCCACGCAGCGGCCCCATGAAGTGCAATATCACCTGCACTTCGGCCTCTCGGTCGCGGGCGCGCAATGGGACATCGCGGTGAACGTCGGCACCACCGACGCCGACGATTTGCTCAAGTACAAACTGCCGTTCGACTTCAGCCACCCTGTGCTCGCGACGCTCCAGAGCGCCGCAGCGGGCTCGCACGATCTCACCGGGCAGGACGCGCTGCCCGCGCTCGACTTCCAGCGCAGCGACTTTCTGGCCAACACCGGCAACTGGCGCGACAGCGGCGTCATGGACGGCTCGAACGCGGTCGAGCCTGTCGCCACGCTGGAGCGCCTGCTGGTGCGCGCGATGCAATCGAGCTTCGACGTCTACGTGTTCGGCCGCTTCTATAGCGAAGGCAACGGCCTGCACGACGTGCACATGAACCAGGGATCGAAGGGCGAATTCATTCATCGCCCCGGCGACGACAGCAACGACCACAACGACATCTGGCAGGACGGCGCGCTACTCGTCGATCTGGGCGCGCCGCAGTGGGCGCTCTATGTGGCGGCGTTCGATCAGCAATGGCTGCCGACCGACGACCTGGGCAACCCCACGCCCGATTCGAAGCCGATTTCGTAAGCGCTTTGCATGGGACCAGAGTAAGAGCTCTGCATGGGCCCGGAGTAAGTGCTGAAGCACTAACTCCGGCCGACAGCTAAAGCGCCAACTCTGGTCGACAGCGTTCAGGCGATCGATGCAAGGGTCTGCTTGAACGCCTGCACGAGGCGTTGCGAGGTGCACGCGGGATGCGCCGGAAAAAAACCGAGCTCGACGCCTTTACTATCGCGCTGCGCGAGCGATTCACGGCACGACGCATGTACTTCGGCAGCGCCGGTCGTTTCGACGATGTGAGCCACGTTTTCGGCAGTGACGCCGCTACCCGGCATGATGGCGATGCGCCCCGCCGCGCGCCGCGCCAGATCGGCGAGCACGGCCAGGCCATCGGTGGCGCGCGCGGCGCCGCCCGAGGTGAGAATGCGCTCGAATTGAAGCGCGACGGCTTCCTCGAGCGCGCGCGCCGGGTCCGGCACGAGATCGAATACGCGATGCAGCGTGGTGCCGAGTCCGCGCGCACGCTCGCACAACGTACGCAGCAGCGCGACGTCGAGGCAGCCATCGGGAAGCGCCGCGCCGAGCACCACGCCCGCAAGACCCGCCGCGCGCACCGCGTCGATCTCGGCGAGCATCGCCGCCGTGTCGGCGGGCGACCATGCGAACGAGCGTGCATGCGGCCGGATCATCGCGTAGACCGGAATCGGCGCGCGCGCCGCCGCTGCGATCAGCCCCGGCGTGGGCGTGAGGCCGCCCAGATCGAGCGCGGAGCACAGCTCGATGCGATCCGCGCCACCGGCGATGGCGGCTTCGAGCCCATCCACGCTGTCGACGCACACTTCGAGCGAAATCGGCATACGCACCCCTTGCCGGTCACCGGTCATAGATCACCGTTCACGCTGCGCAGGCCGCAGCACTCGTCGCGCATTGTGCCACCACGGCGCGAATGCATTCGATCGCACGATCGACGTCTTCCTGCGTCGTATAGCGGCCGATGCTGAAGCGCAGCGTGCGGCTGGCCGCCTCGGCATCGAGCCCCAGCGCGCTCAGCACGTGCGAAGGCGCGCCCGAGGCCGAGTTGCACGCCGAGGTGGACGACACGGCAAGATCGGCCGCCAGCATGAACGGGAAAAACCCAGGCAGGTCGATGGTAAGGCTCAGCGTATGCGCGATCCGCCGCGCCGCGCGCGCGTTCTGCGTCACGCCTTCGAGACCGCGCACGCCAACAAGCAGGCGCTCGGCCAGGCCTTCAATGCGCTGCGTGTCCGCCTCCATCTGCGCAGCCGCCAGCGCGCAGGCCGTGCCCATGCCCACGATCTGGTGCGTGGCCAGCGTGCCCGAGCGCAGCCCGCGCTCGTGGCCGCCGCCGTGCATCTGCGGCGCGATGCGAGCGGCCACTTCGCGGCGCACATAGAGCGCGCCAATGCCCTTGGGCCCATAGACTTTGTGCGCCGACATCGACAGCAGGTCGATGCCCATCGCCTTCACATCGATAGGCGTCTTGCCGAGCGCCTGCGCCGCATCCACGTGCAGCAGCGCACCCGCTGCGTGCACGAGCGGCGCAATCGCGGCGATGTCGGTGAGCGTGCCAATCTCGTTGTTCACGAGCATGAGCGAGACAAGGCCGGTGTCGCTGCGCAGCGCCGCCTTCACGGCTTCTACGCCAATGCTGCCGTCGGCATCGGGACGCACATAAGTGAGCGCCATGCCGCGCTGCTCGAGATTCGCCATGGTGTCGAGAATCGCCTTGTGCTCGAGGCAGCTCGTGATCAGATGGCGCGCGCCCGTGGCCGCATCGGCATAGCCCTTCAGCGCGAGATTGTTCGATTCGGTGGCGCCCGAGGTCCAGACGATCTCGTCGGGGGCCGCGCCGATCAGTGCCGCCACCTGCGCACGTGCCTCTTCCACGAGACCGCGCGCCTTGGTGCCCGCCGCGTGCGAACTAGAGGCCGGATTGCCGAATGCACCCTCGATGCCGAGGCATTCGCCCATCGCGGCAATCACGCGCGGGTCGGCCGGCGTCGTGGCCGCGTAATCGAAATAGTGCAGTTTGTCGCCCATGATCCGTTGTTCTGTCGCTGATTGAATGGGCGATCATGCTACGCGGCGGACCGTAGAAAGTGTTTCCATAATTCCGGCCGCCGCCTGCCAACCGCAGAATTATTTTCTCCGTTCGACCCTCAGTTTGGCCATTTATCCGGCGCTGCTATTAAGGAAATAATCGGGCGGCGCCAAAACCACGGCGCAAACCGCGAGGCGCGCCCTTTGCACCCGACTTTTCTGGTCCCTTACGGCCCCGCGCGGCGCCGTGCGAATTCAGGGTAAAAAGCCCGCCTGGCGCGGCTTTGCCAGCAACCGTGCCAGTGCGCGGACCACGCGGCACGGCGCTTGCTCACAGGTTTCGATTTTCTTTTCGAATCCTCGTACCATTCGTGCGTAATTCCCGCCAGATACGCGTTTTCCCGCATTACTCCGGCTTGCGATTTATTTTCAATTTCTTTCGAGTTTTGATGGCTTACCGTCATGCCAGTTGAGTAGCGTTCGCAATGCGAACCTCTTCATCGTCCCTAAGGAACAAGGGGTAGGCCCATGACCATAAAAACCAAAGTCTCGATTTGTCTGCCCACATACAAGCGGCCGGATCTGTTGATCGACTGCATCGAATCGTGCTTTGCGCAGACGCACACGAACATCGAGATTGTGATCGGCGACGACTCGCCCGACGACCAGACCGAACGCATGATTGCGCAACGGTACGGCAACGACACGCGCATCGCGTACCGGCGCAATACGCCCGCGCTCGGTCAGGCACGCAACGTCGCGAGCCTCTTTGCGCGCGCAACCGGCGACAAGATCCTGCTGATCCACGACGACGACTATCTAGCCGAGCAATGCATCGAGCGCCTGCTTGCGCAATGGGAGCGCCACCCCGGGATTCAGGCCGCGTTCGGCAATCAATATGAAGTCGACCACGACGGCAGCGTGGACCACGCGTCTAGCGAGCACATGAATCACGCGTATCACCGCACGAGCGCGGCGGCGGGCCTGCAAGCCTTGCCGGGACGCACCGGCATCGTGCAGATGTTCCCGAATAACGGCTGGCTCGCCGACGCCGCGCTCGTCAAGCAGATCAGCTACGACGAGCAGCATGCCGTGTGCTGCGATTACGTTTTCGGCGTGCGCCTGTGCCTCGCGGCGCGGGGCGTGTGCTACATCGACGAACATGTCTCGTACTACCGCAAAACCGATGTCTCGGTTTCGCAGTCCACGCGCAATACGACCAGCGCATCATCGCTGGCCGCCTGGAGCTTCCTCCAGGGGCTGACGCTGCCGCCCGAACTCGAACCCGCGCGCAAGCTCGCCATGCGCCGGTTCGTGCCGATCGTGGTTTCGCTCTACGCGCGCAACAACAAGGCGCGCCAAGGCTTGAGTCTCGCGCTCGGGAACCTGCACGCGTATCGGTACGGATTGAGCGCGCGGCTCTACTACCACCTGCTGATGATCGGGAAGGGCATGCGGCGCGCGAAAGGCCAGCCGCCAGCGATGGCATTCGACGCCGATGAAGTGGGCGTGGATGCGGCGCCGATCGCGCCAGTCGCGCCGATGGTGGACGTCGCGCGCACGCGCGTGCCTTGATCGCGAATCGCGTCGGCGGCGAGCCCGAGATTGGGCCAGCATGATATTGCACACACCAAGTGCGCCCCGCCTGCGGCAACCCACACGCGCCCCTGCTTCAATCCCGCTAGTATTACGCTTCGATTGTTTAGCGTGGCTCCGCGCCGCGCATTCACCTAGAAGCAGAAACTTGAATCAGGAGCACGGTAAATGTCTTTCCGCATGACGATGTTGACGGCTGCTGTTGTGGCCGCAAGCGTGGCTAGCGCAGGTGCGCAAGCCCAGGTAGCCGGCGCGCAGCCGCTCTCCGTGACGGTCGAGCAATCGCAGGCACTGCTCGAAGGCTGGAGCGTGAAGAAGAGCGTGCTCGGCAAAGCCGTCTATAACGACGACAACGTCAAGGTCGGCACGGTGCGCGACCTGATCGTCGCGCCGGACGGCACCGTGTCGGCGGCCATCGTCGCAGCGGGTGGCTTCCTCGGCGTCGCCTCGCATGACGTGGCCGTGCCTATCGCCTCGCTCGACGTGCGCAACGGCAACCTCTATCTGCCCGGCGCAACCAAGGAAGCGCTCAAGGCCACGCCGGCATTCCAGTACGCCAAGATCGACTCGCCGCCCAAGCCCAAGCGCGTCGATACCAAGCACTAATCACGCGCGAGGCCAGCCTCATGTGAAGCTGGCCTCCGGGTGCTCACCTCTCTGCGGGCTCGCGCGCCACGCCTCAGCCCGCCGCTATCCCCGTCTCCCGCAGTTCGATTCCTGTCCAGACACCGCTCGCGCGAAGCTCCTCGATCAACTCGCAAAGCGTGCGCCGCACAGCAAGCGAAGCGGAACTCACCGGCAATGCATTCGGCCAGCAGATGCTCGCGGGCCGCCGGATCGTCGGATCGACGATGCGCCGCATCTTCGGCCGCTCGGCCGGCGCGCGTAGCGCCAGCGCCGAAGCAGGCAGAATCGTGCACGCCGCGCCCGACTGCGCGACCGAGAGCAGCATGGGCAGCGAGTCCACATCCGCGACGATATTCAACGGCACTTGCTCGCGCGCGAAGGTTCGTTCGAGCAGCAAGCGCAGGCCGTTGGCCACGCCCGGCGCCACCAGCGGCACATCGGCGAGCGCCGCGAGCGCACACGTGCGTGCCCGCGCAGGCAGCCCCGGCTCGCCAAGCACGTAAAGTTCTTCGTCGAGCACCGGCAGCGCGGAGATGCCCGGCGTAGCCGTGTCGCGAAACAGAATGGCCAGATCGAGGCGGCCATTCGCGAGCAGTTCGTTCAGATAGCCGCTCATGCTCTCGAATAACTGCAGGCGAATGCCGGGGTAGCGCTCGCGCACGCGCTCGAAAACCGGCATCGCCAGCACCGAGGCCATGGTCGTGGGAAAGCCGATGGCGACCGTGCCCGACTCCGCGCCCACACCCTCGCGCACTTCCTGGCGCAATTGCTCCATCTGATGCAGCACGAGGCGCGCATGACGGTACAGCGCCTGGCCCGCGGCAGTGGGCTTTACGCCCTGCGGGCTGCGCACGAGCAGCGGCACGCCCAGATCGTCTTCCAGCTTCGCGACCTGCTGGCTGAGCGACGGCTGCGCCACGTAGAGCTTTTCCGCGGCTTTGCCGAGACTGCCGTAATCGACGATGTTCACGAAGTAACGAAGCTGCCGAACGTCCATGGACTTGGGCCCTTCCTGCCCTGGCAATGCGAGAGTCATAGGATACGCTTATGACCGGCACATTCAATCCGTATTTCCGCGTCGCGGAGCGTTCGCATACAGTCGATCCATTCCTTCTATAGCAATGCGTTGGCCGAACCAGCGCTGGAGACGGCGATGAATCATCCCCTGCCGGAACCGCTCATACAGCCGGTTCAAACGGTCACCGACCTCGTATCCCCCGCACCCGCTGCCGCGCTTGCCGCCACACTCGACAGCGGCAGCAAGCCGGCACTCGGCGACGCGCTTCCCCCCCTCTGGCACTGGCTCTATTTCTGGTCCGCCGCGCCGCAAGTCGAATTGGGCCCCGATGGGCATCCGCACAAGGGCGGCTTCCTTCCCGATCTCGGCCTGCCACGGCGCATGGCGGCGGGCGGGCGCATGACGTTCAATGCGCCGCTCGCGATCGGCGCGCAGGCGCACCGTGTTTCGCGTGTGCTTCGCATCGAAAACAAGGCGGGACGCAGCGGGCGGCTCGCGTTCGTCACTGTCGAGCACGAAATCATTGCCGATGGCGTCACCGCGATCCGCGAAGAGCAGGACATTGTGTATCGCGAAAGCACGCAGCCTGGCCAACAGCCGGGACCCGCCTCCACGCAAGCGCCCGCCGATGTCCACGCCGACTGGCAGCGCGAAATCACGCCCACCGAGGCGCTGCTGTTCCGCTACTCGGCGCTCACCTTCAATGGCCATCGCATTCATTACGACCGCGACTACGCGCGCAACGTGGAAGGTTATCCGGACCTCGTCGTGCACGGGCCGCTGATCGCCACGCTGCTGCTCGACACGGTGGCGCGCTTCGCGCCCGATGCCGTCGTGCGCGAGTACCGCTACAAGGCCGTGCGCCCAACCTTCCTCGGGCATGCCTTCACCCTATGCGGCCGCCGTTCGGCGGACGGCCAGACCATCGAACTCTGGGCGAAGGATCACGAAGGCCGGCTGACCATGTCGGCACGCGCCGTGCTCGCCTGAACACAATCCACCTGAATATACGCAGGAATCCAAACAATGAACGAAGCGACCGATCAATACCAGGACATCCGCGAAGCCGTGCGTGATTTGTGCGGCCAGTTTCCGGCCGAGTATTTCCGCAAGATCGACGAGGAGCGCGGCTACCCCGAAGCCTTTGTCGACGCGCTCACGAAAGCGGGCTGGCTGGCCGCGCTGATTCCGCAGGAATATGGCGGCTCGGGCCTCGGCCTCACCGAGGCCTCGGTCATCATGGAAGAGATCAATCGCAGCGGCGGCAACTCCGGCGCCTGCCACGGCCAGATGTACAACATGGGCACGCTGCTGCGCCATGGCTCGGACGAGCAAAAGCGCAAGTATCTGCCCAAGATCGCGAGCGGCGAGTTGCGCCTGCAATCGATGGGCGTGACCGAGCCCACCACCGGCACCGACACCACGAAGATCAAGACCACCGCGGTACGCAAGGGCGACCGCTATGTGATCAACGGCCAGAAGGTGTGGATCTCACGCGTGCAGCACTCCGACCTCATGATCCTGCTCGCGCGCACCACGCCGCTCTCGGACGTGAAGAAGAAAAGCGAAGGCATGTCGATTTTCATGGTCGATCTGCATGAAGCGATCGGCAAAGGCCTGACCGTGCAGCCGATCCTGAACATGGTCAATCACGAAACCAACGAGCTCTTTTTCGACAACCTCGAAATTCCCGCCGAGAACCTGATCGGCGAGGAAGGCAAGGGCTTCAAGTACATTCTCGACGGGCTGAACGCCGAGCGCACGCTGATTGCCGCCGAATGCATCGGCGATGGCTACTGGTTCATCGACAAGGTTTCGCAATATGTGAAGGACCGCCAGGTATTCGGCCGCCCGATCGGCCAGAACCAGGGTGTGCAGTTCCCCATCGCGCGCGCGTTCGTCAACGTGGAAGCCGCGAACCTCATGCGTTTCGAGGCGGCGCGCCGCTTCGACGCGCACGAGCCGTGCGGCGCGCAGGCGAACATGGCCAAGCTGCTCGCGGCGGACGCCTCGTGGGAAGCCGCGAACGCCTGCCTGCAATTCCACGGCGGCTTCGGCTTCGCCTGCGAATACGATGTGGAGCGCAAGTTCCGCGAGACGCGCCTCTACCAGGTCGCGCCGATCTCGACGAACCTGATTCTCTCGTACGTGGCCGAGCACATTCTCGGCCTGCCGCGTTCGTTCTGATCGCTTGTGACTGCATCAGGGAGACTCTCATGCGCCCTCTCGAAGGCATCAAGGTCGTTACGTTCGAGCACGCGATCGCCGCGCCTTTCTGCACCCGCCAGCTCGCGGATCTGGGCGCGCGCGTCATCAAGGTCGAGCGCCCCGGCTCGGGCGACTTCGCGCGCGGCTACGACGAACGCGTGCACGGCCTCGCTTCGCATTTCGTCTGGACCAACCGCTCGAAAGAAAGCCTCACGCTAGACGTGAAGCGCGCTGAAGCGCTCGCCATCGTCCACGCGTTGCTCGCCGACGCCGACGTGTTCGTGCAGAATCTCGCGCCCGGCGCCACGCAGCGCCTCGGGCTCGACTACGAGACGCTGCGCGAGCGCTACCCGCGCCTGATCGTCTGCGATATCTCCGGCTACGGCAGCGACGGCCCGTATCGCGACAAGAAGGCCTATGACCTGCTGATCCAGAGCGAGTCCGGCTTTCTCAGCATCACCGGCTCGCCCGACGAGCCGGCCAAGGCCGGCTGCTCGATCGCCGATATCTCGGCGGGCATGCACGCGTATTCGAGCATCCTCGCGGCGCTCATCGAGCGCGGCAAGACCGGGCGCGGCCGGCGCATCGACGTGTCGATGCTGGAAAGCATGGTCGAGTGGATGAGCTACCCGCTCTACTACGCGATCGACGGCCAGACGCCGCCGCAGCGCAACGGCGCGGCGCACGCAACGATCTATCCCTACGGGCCGTTCAAGGCCGGCGACGGCAAGTCCGTCATGCTCGGCCTGCAAAACGAGCGCGAATGGAAGCGCTTCTGCGAAACGGTCCTGCGCCGGCCGGCGCTGGCCGACGACGCGCGCTTCTGCTCGAACAGCCGCCGCGTGGCGCATCGCGCGGAACTGGGCCAGCTCATCGAAACTGCGTTCGGGGCGCTCACGGCGGGCGATGTGATCGAGCGGCTGGAAGAAGCGAAGATCGCGAACGCGCATATCAACGACATGCACGCGGTTTGGGCGCACGAGCAACTCGCTGCCCGCGAGCGCTGGACGCGCGTGGGCACCCCGGCAGGCGAGATTCCCGCGCTGCTGCCGCCAGGCGCGACGCTCGCCGATAACCCGCGCATGGACCCCGTGCCCGCACTCGGCCAGCACACCAATGCGATCCTGCAAGAACTCGGTTACGACGACACGCGCATTCGCACGCTGCGGGAGAGCGGGGCGGTTTAATTTCGCCACGCGGCTCCGTCGATACTGATCAGCCGAAAATCGTCCAACACCGTAGTAGTCCAGAATTTCTTGGACAGTATGCAGGCCGCAAAAAAATAACTCCGCGGCAAACCCAACCAGGAGACGACACCATGCAACACGCGGTCAATGCTGCCGGGCGCCTGGACAGGCTGCCCATTTCCCGCTTTCATTGGAAAATTCTCGGCCTCATCGCCGGCGGTGCGTTTCTCGACGCCTTCGACATCTATCTCGCCAATGGGTCAGTCGCGGCCATGGTCAAGGAAGGTTTCACCGACCTACACCACGGCGCGATGTTCGTGTCCTCCACCTTCGTCGGCATGATGCTCGGCGCGTTCATCGCGGGCTGGCTCGGCCGGCGCTATTCGTACCAGCTCAATCTCGCCGTGTTCGGGCTTGCCTCCATCGCCGCGTGCTTTGCGCCCAACATCGAATCGCTCATCGGGCTGCGCTTCATCATGGGTCTGGGCCTGGGCGCCGAACTCGTCGTCGCGGCGGGCACGCTTGCAGAGTTCGTGCCGCCCGCCACGCGCGGCAAGTGGGTGTCGCTGCTCGCCAGCATCACCAATAGCGGCCTGTTTGCGGCGCTCGCAGCGGGCTACTGGGTCATTCCGAATCTCGGCTGGCGCTATATGTTCGCGCTCGCGGGCGTGGGCGCGCTCGTCGTCTGGTTCCTGCGGCATCGCATGCCCGAGTCGCCGCGCTGGCTCGAATCGGTCGGCCGGCTCGACGAGGCGGAAGCGACGCTCGCCGCAATCGAGCGCGAAGTGAGCGCTCAGATGGGTCAGTTGCCACCCGTGCAGCGCGCCGTCGATCTGAACAAAGACAAGGCGCCACAAGCCGTGCCGCGCTCGAGGACATCAAGCCTGAAACCGGCGACGCGCAAGAACTGGGAAGCAACGCAGTCGTTTCCTGCGGTACCGAGGGGCGCTGAGAACTTTCGGCGTGCTTCCTCCTTGCTTCGGGCGGGGCCATCAGAGAGCCGGGCAACGCCCGGCCCAACTTACCAGCGCAACAACCGAGGCCCAAGCCACGCACCCAGCGCGGCGGGCAACAACATGCCGATCGCGTACCAGATGCTCCAGAACGCCGGACTCATTTCCGGGCAGTGCACACAATAAGCGACGGTGGCCAGCCCGCTCGCGAAGAGACCCGCCGCGGCGCCCGCAAGACGCGGGCGCGTGGGTGCAAGGCCCCGCGTGGCCCAGAACACCGCCGCGAAGGTGGGCACCGAAAGCAGCAGGATGTTGAATGGGCAGGTGCGCCACGACAAGCCGAGCATGAGCGGCACGCGCTCGGCGGGCGCGGCGGCGCCCAGCGTGAGCCACCCGGCCAGCCAGACGCAAACGAAGGGCACGGCCACCAGCGCCCACGCGTAGCCGCTGCGCACACCGGGACGTCCCAGCCGGCTCACGACCAGCGCGGCGGCGAGCGCCACGGCAAGCGGGAAAGCGAGCTTCGCCCAGAAGATCGGCGTTTGCGCCACGCTCATGAGGTCGGGCCGCACGCCGAACACCATCATGACGATCGCGAGCGATCCGGCCAACCCGAGCGGCAGCGCACGCGCGAAGCGGCGCAAGACCGCCTTATGATCCACGCGCGCGCCGCCCGTGGAAAGCAGGTTGATGAGGTCGTCGGTTTTCATTGCGCCCCCCGGATACGCGCGGCGAGCGCCTTCAGGCCACGGTGGATGCCCACCTTCACGGCCGACTCCGACAGCCCGGTGAGCTGCGCGGCTTCCAACACCGAGCGTCCTTCGAGCTTCACGTGAACGATGGGCAGGCGCTGCTTGTCCGGCAACTGCTCGAGCAGCTTGCCGATGTCGCGGCGCGCCTGCGCCGGTTCGTCGTCGGCGGTGGCGAACAGGTCGGTGTGATCGTCGAGAGGGTCGTTCAGCGATTCGCGGCGAGCGCGCGCGCGGAAAAAATCCATCAGTTTGTAGCGGGCGATGGCGTGCACCCAGGCGGTCAGCGGTTCGTCGGAGCGCCACGTGTGGCGTGCGTTGTGCACCGCGAGCAGAATCTCCTGCACGAGGTCTTCAACATCTTCGTGCAATTGTGGAATGCGGCGGCGCAGAAAGCCGCGCAAATGCCGCGTGAGTTCCTGGAGGAACAGGCGGTAGGCGTCGACGTCGCCTTCGAGACCGTCGACGAACAGTGCTTTGAGACGGATTTCCGCGGGATGCAAAGGGCGTCCTGTGTGCTCCGGCCGAAGGGATGGCGCGCCTGCGCCAAGCTCCACACCCGCCGCGAAGCTTGCAGTAGGCTTGCATACGGCGGCGCCAATGTTGCCGCCATCCAGCGCGGGCGCGGTCGACTGAGCGTAGCCCATGGCGTTCGCGACCGCAATAGCGCTCGCGGCGCGGCGTGCAACCCGTGCGCCGCGTACACCATGTGCAGCGCGTCCGTCACGTTCGTCCGCCTGCATCCATCCCGCCGCTGTATCCGCCCAGCCCACGCTTTTGTTCTCCGCCGATGAACCTGCCCGCGCATGCCGTGCGCCACCCGCCTCCGGGTCTCTTCAAGCTAATTCGTCGGCAACGCGCAGCGGGTTACACACCGCACGACATTTCTTTCGGCCTGCGTCCGGCATGGGTGCGGCTTCCGCCCGGCGCCCGCGTGGCCCCAACGACGCCGCGCCCCGTGGATCTTTGCAAGGAGCCACGCACGCGGTACTTTAGCGGTCATTCCCGATCAACCGTGTCACGCAGGCGACCACCCGGTCGCGCGAATGGAGCAAGCAAAGCATGGCAGCGAGAACAAACGAGTACGAGCAACCCATCGGCGTCGACCTTTCCGGCTGGACCGCGCGCGAGCGGCCCGCGCGCGTGAGCATCGAGGGCACGCGCTGCCGCATCGAGCCCATCGACGTCGAACGGCACGCCGCCGACCTTTTCGACGCCTACAACCAGGCCACGGACGGCAGCGACTGGACCTATCTTACGGTCGGCCCGTTCGCGGATCCCGAGTCGTATCGGGTCTACCTCGCGAAAGTGGCGGCCTCCACCGACCCGCTGCATTACGCGGTCGTCGACCGGGCGACCGGCAAGGCCGTGGGCACGTTCTCGCTGATGCGCATCGACCCGGCGAACGGCGTGATCGAAGTCGGCAACGTCGTCTTCTCCCCGCTGCTCAAGCGCACGGCGATCTCCACCGAGGCACAGTATCTGCTGATGCGCTACGCATTCGACGAACTCGGCTACCGGCGCTACGAGTGGAAATGCGACAGCCTCAATGCGCCCTCGCGCCAGACCGCGCTGCGGCTCGGGTTCCAGTACGAAGGCATCTTCAGGCAGGCCATCGTGTACAAGGAGCGCAGCCGGGACACCGCGTGGTTCGCCATCATCGATCAGGACTGGCCGGGCGTGAAGCGTGCGTTCGAAACGTGGCTCGACGCAGGCAACTTCGACGCCGAAGGCAATCAGCGCGAATCGCTCGCGGGCTTGCGAGAGGCGCAAGCCCGCGGCTGATCCGGCGCTCACACACGGCGTGCATTCATATGTCACACCGTGATACATTGGTTTCCGCACCAGTTTTGTCGAAGTCGATGCACGACGGGAGACACTCGAAATGCGGGCCCAGAGCGATGCTTGACATGCGCATGGTGATCCGCCGGCTCCCGTTGGATCCCCCACATACAGGAGTCCATGTCATGCCAGTCTCTCGCCGGCGCTTCATGATCATTGCCGCCTCTGTCGCGTCGACCACGGTACTTTCCACCGAATCGCGCGCCGACGCTCCGCTGCTTTCCGAAAGCGACCCCACTGCCCAGGCGCTCGGTTACAAGGAAGACGCCGCCAAAGTCGACAAAGCGAAGTTCCCCCGCTATCAGGTCGGGCAGACCTGCGCTTCTTGTCAGCTATATCAGGGCAAGGCCGGCGCGGCGACAGGACCCTGCCTCGCGTACGGCGGCAAGCTGGTGTATGCGAAGGGGTGGTGCAACTCTTACGTCAAGAAGGCCTGACTCCGCCCTGGGCACAACGCGGCCCGATGACATAGCGGACACCAGCAAAGCGTCGGGTTGCGCACGGGCGTTGAGGAGCCACGCATGCCGACGCTCAAAGCGGGCCAATCCTGGCTACAGGCATTTCCGCCCACGGCCTTCGCGATGGTCATGGCGACGGGCATCGTCTCGATCGCCGCGCATCTGCTTGGCTACGAGGTCATCGGGTGGTTTCTACTCGGCGTCAACGCCGTAGCCTGGCCCGCGCTGCTGGTCATTTCGCTTTGCCGTCTGCTGCGCTACCCACGCGCGGTGCACGCCGATATCGTCGATCACGGGCGCGGGCCGGGCTCCCTCACGCTGGTCGCGGCAACCGCGGTAATCGGCGGCCAGCTTTCGACATTTCATCTCCTCCCACGCGCGCTGCCGTGGCTGCTCGGCCTCGCGGCCGGGCTTTGGCTTGTCGTCTCGTACACGTTCCTCGCCGCCATGACCATCGGGCAGCGCAAGCCCGGGCTGCACGCGGGTCTGAACGGCACGTGGCTGATGCTGGTGGTGGCCACCGAATCCGTTGCCGTGCTCGCAGTAGCCGTCTCGCAAGACGATGGCGCCTCCGTCCCGCTCGATCTGCTGGCCATCTCGGCATGGCTGCTGGGCGGCTGCCTCTACATGATCCTCATCACGCTGATCTTCTATCGATGGTGCTTCGTGCCCATGACGGCCGCCGATCTCACGGAGCCCTGGTGGATCAACATGGGCGCGATGGCGATCACCACGTTCGCGGGCAGCCGCCTCATTCTGGCCGGGCACCACCTCACGGGCTGGCCAGGCGGCGACCTGCTCGTGCTCCAGGTGCTGACCACCGCATGCTGGGCCATGGCGACATTCTGGATTCCTCTGCTTGTGGCGCTTTTCATCGAGAAGCATGTGATCATTGGCGACCCGCTACGCTACACATCGGCGGAATGGTCCATCGTGTTTCCGCTGGGCATGTACACGGCCGCCACCTGGAGTTACGCCGACGCCGCCCACCTGCCGTTTCTCGCCAACGTGGCGAGGGTCACCGTACTTATCGCCTTCGCGGCGTGGGTGCTCGCGACGATCGGGCTGCTGCGTGCGGCGCTGCGGTCGGTCACCGGCAAATGAAGGGCGGCGCGATGGGCCCATGAAGCGGGTCCATCGCGCCGCCGCTCATCGTGAAGATCGGGTCAATGCCTGCGCTTCAATGCGCGATCCGATGGTCGATCAGTTCCTTGACGACACGCGGATCGGCCAGCGTGGAGACATCGCCCAGATTGTCGTAGTCGCCATCGGCAATCTTGCGCAGAATGCGGCGCATGATCTTGCCCGAGCGGGTCTTCGGCAAAACGGGCGCCCACTGGATGAAATCGGGACTCGCGATCGGACCGATTTCCTCGCGCACCAGCGCGACCAGCGCCTTGCGCAGCGGCTCCGTGGGCTCCACGCCCACCTTGAGCGTCACATAAGCGTAGATGCCCTGCCCCTTGAGCGAATGCGGGAAACCCACGACGGCCGCCTCGGCGACACACGGATGCGTCACCAGCGCGCTTTCCACTTCCGCTGTGCCTAGCCGGTGACCCGAGACGTTGACCACGTCGTCGATGCGCCCCGTGATCCAGTAGTCGCCATCCGCATCGCGATAGCAGCCGTCGCCGGTGTAGTACTTACCTTCGAACTGGCTGTAATACGTGGTTCGCATCCGGTCCGGATCGCCATACACGTAGCGCATCTGGCCGGGCCACGAGTCGAGCATGCAGAGGCTGCCCGCGCCCGCTCCCTCGATGACCTCGCCCTTTTCGCCCACCAGCGCCGGACGCACGCCAAAGAACGGCCGTGTGGCGGCGCCGGGCTTGAGTGTCATGGCGCCCGGCAGCGGCGCAATCAAAATGCCGCCGGTTTCCGTTTGCCACCAGGTGTCGATCACGGGGCAACGCTTTTCGCCCACCACTTCGTAATACCAAAGCCACGCCGCCGGGTTGATCGGTTCACCCACCGTGCCGAGCAGCCGCAGCGATTTACGCGATGTCTTCTTGACCGGGCCGTCTCCGTCGCGCATCAGTGCGCGAATCGCGGTTGGCGCGGTGTAGATGATTTGCACCTTATGCTTGTCGCACACTTGCCAGAAACGCCCGCTGTCCGGGTAGTTCGGCACGCCTTCGAACATCAGCGTGGTGGCGCCGTTGGCAAGCGGACCGTAGACGATATAGCTGTGTCCTGTCACCCAGCCCACGTCGGCGGTGCACCAGTAGATCTCCCCATCGCGATAGTCGAAGACATACTGGTGCGTCATCGCCGCATAGGTGAGATAGCCGCCCGTGGTGTGCACGACGCCTTTGGGCTTGCCCGTCGAGCCCGAGGTGTAGAGGATGTACAGCGGGTCCTCAGCATTCATTTCTTCCGGCGGACAGTCCGCGGTGCAGCGGCTCATCAGAGCTTCATACCAATGATCGCGGCCTTCGCGCCAGCCGACCTTGCCACCCGTGCGCCGAACCACGACGCAGGTACGCACCTCGGGGCATTTTTCCATCGCCGCGTCGGCGCTCTCCTTCATGGCGATCGCGCGGCCGCCGCGCACGCCCTCGTCGGCGGTAATCAGAATATTCGATTGGCAATCCTGAATACGATTCGCCAGCGCTTCAGGAGAGAAGCCGCCGAACACCACGGAGTGAATCGCGCCGATGCGCGCGCATGCGAGCATCGCGACAGCCGCCTCGGGAATCATCGGCATATAGATGGTCACGCGCTCGCCACGCTTCACGCCCAGCGATTTCAGCACATTGGAGAACTTGCAGACTTCCGTATGCAGCTCGCGGTACGTTAGCGTGCGGCTGTTGGCGGGATCGTCGCCTTCCCAGATGATGGCGGCCTGATCGCCACGCGTGGATAGATGGCGGTCGAGGCAATTGCTGCAGGCATTGAGCGTGCCGTCGTAAAACCAGCGAATATGCAGATCCTGGCTCGCGAACGAAACGTCCTTGACCTGCGTGTACGGCTTGATCCAGTCGAGACGCTTGCCGTGCTCGCCCCAGAAACCCTCAGGGTCCTCGGTGGAGCGGCGATACATCTCCTCATAGCGCGCCTGGTCGAGCGAGGCGTGCTTCGCCCATTCCGGTGTCACGGGAAATATTAGATGTTCAGACATGGCTTCCTCCTGGTTGAGGACGTTGCGCTGCCATGCCTCCGGCGGGAAGCGCCCTCGGGCACGCGCCCCCGCCGGCGCGAAACCGCTACGCTGCTTGTGGATGCGGCGGCTCTATGTAGGGATGAGTGGGCAACACGGTGCGCCCAAAGCTTTCGTTGATGACCATGGCGGCGGACGCGTAGAACGCCAGCACGGCTGTAATCAGGCCCGTATAGCCGCCGAGATGCGTGGCGACCTGCGAGCCCGAAAACGCGCCGATCGCCAGAAGCAGATAGGTGATCCAGAGTGCGAGAAACACGACTTGTACCGACGTGCTGGTGTGCATGGAGCCGATCCACATATAGAACGTAAACACGCCCCACACCAGCAGATACCAGCCGACGAACGCCTCAGGCACCTTTGTTCCGAGGAATGCGACGAAGAGCGCGAACGACCACCAGAACGCGCCATAACTGAGGAACGCCACCGTGCCGAGCGTATTGCCGCGCGGAAACTCCATCACGCCCGCGATCATTTGCGCCGTGCCGCCGAAAGCAAACGCCAGCGCGAGCACGAGGCCCAACGCGTCGGAGCTGAACCAGCCAGCGTTGACCATGCTGAGCATCCACGTCGTGAATGCGAACCCGGCTAGTCCGAGCGGTGCCGGATTGGAGAGTTTGCCTTCCATGATTTGCCTCCGTGATCATCGGTTCCGATTGCACTATGTCGTACTATCGGCAGCGGCGCGATGGGCACCCAGTCGCCGATGTATTCAACCGCGCACCCTGAATAAGACGACAACGGCTTCGCCGCCCTTCTGCTCGTCTGCGCAGAAACCCATGATCATTATAGGATATATATCATGTTGTGATATATATCGATCAGGTCCGAAAAATACGGGTAAAACGGGCCGGAAAGCACACGACAACGATTCGCCGCATGCGAACAATCAAATCAAATGGAATCCTAAGTAAATATTGAAAATTTCCGGAATCGGAAAATCGACCCGACTGAACCGGGTCGATCGGCCTGCGGACCCGGATTAGTTGGCCGTTCCAGTGGAGCAGTATTGCGCGAAGTTCGTCTCGGAGGCAGCAAAGCCTTTCTGCTTGGCGAGTTCCCAGGGACGTTCGCAGCGCTGCGTGTGTTCGCACCACGAATAGCCTGCGGATCCGATGCAGCCGTGGGCGTCGCGATCTGCGCCGACCGCATTCGATGAGGCAGTGGAACTCGCGGCACTGCAAGCGCCGAGCAGACACATGGCAGCGCCAAGACAGCCGCGAAGCAGGTTTCGGTGCATGAATGAACTCCGGTAAGTAGGGACTGACTTTTCGGCCGGAGTCTACCAGCGTCACGGCGCGGCCGGCTGCGGATTGGCCGGTGCGGCCGATGCACCAGCGCGGCATCAAGCTGGCGATTACGCAGCGTGTTTCCGGGCGCAATTCACATCTGAGTTGTTCACAGCTCGAACCAACGCTTTCTTTCAATTGTTTTTCAATCAGAAAACCTGATAGCAACGTTCAATTTATTGCGTTTCCCTTAAGCGTTGCCATGCGGCAAAGTGTCATCTCCGCGACTGGAGTGATCTCCGTGAACCAACGCATTGACCCATCCCTGCTTGCCCCGCCCGATCTGTCGTTCGCGACGCTGGATTCGGGGGTCGTTCTGCCCTACCTCGAACGAGGCATGGGTGAGCCGCTCCTGTTCGTGCATGGCTCGCTGTGCGACTACCGCTACTGGGAACCGCAACTGGACGGTCTCGCGGACGATTTCCGCTGCATCGCGCCTAGCCTCAGCCATTACTGGCCGGCCGCCGACGCCTGCATTCAGGGCGAATTCGGTTGGGAAAGCCATCTGCACGAACTGGCCGACTTCATTGCCGCGATGGGGCTCGAGTCGGTGCATCTGGTTGGCCATTCGCGTGGCGGCTCGATTGCCTATCACCTTGCACGCCGCTATCCGCGCCTCGTGCGCTCGCTCGTGCTCGCCGACCCGGGCGGCCCGCTCCGTCGCGTCGAAGACGACGCCGACGTGCTCCCGCCCGCAACCAATGCACTGCGGACGCGCGCGGCCGATCTCATCGAGCGCGGCGATCTGGAACAAGGGCTCGAATTGTTCGTGGATTCAGTGAGCATGCCCGGCGCCTGGCGCAAGAGCCCGCATGCCTTCCGCGAAATGGCCATCGCCAACGCCACGACGCTGCCCAAGCAGTTGCTCGACCCGCTGCCCGCCTACATGCGCAGCCCCGCAGCGGACGTCAAGTGCCGCACGCTGCT
This sequence comes from Paraburkholderia caffeinitolerans, assembly GCF_902859945.1. Taxonomy (GTDB): domain Bacteria; phylum Pseudomonadota; class Gammaproteobacteria; order Burkholderiales; family Burkholderiaceae; genus Paraburkholderia; species Paraburkholderia caffeinitolerans. The sequence continues at coordinate 36,649 of NZ_CADIKL010000036.1, forward strand.
GATCGACGGCCAGCGCAGCCCGCTCATGTTCCGCAATAACGCGGAAGCGCTCGACGAGTGGATCGACTTCGCTCAGCGCGTCACGATGAAAGGCGCGTCGCACGGCATGAACGCCACGCACGCCGACCTGTTCAATACGCACGTGCGCAACTTCATCACGCAGAGCTGACGCAGGCTTGATGCGCAGTTGACCCCGGCGACGCCGGGGTTCATTTGGCAAATAGCTGCCCGATGTCCTTGAACGCCTTGAATTCGAGCGCGTTGCCGCACGGGTCGAACAGAAACATGGTGGCCTGCTCGCCCACCTGCCCCTGAAAGCGGATATACGGCTCGATCACGAATTGCGTGCCGAACTCGCGCAGCCGCTGCGCGAGCGCTTCCCATTGCCCCCATTCCAGCACCACGCCGAAATGCGGCACCGGCACGTCATGCCCGTCCACCGCATTCGTATGCGCGTTCTCCTGCGAGACGGTTTTCGGATGCTCGTGAATCACAAGCTGATGGCCGAAAAAATCGAAATCGACCCACTGTTCGCTCGAACGGCCTTCTTCGAGACCAAACACGCGGCCATAGAAGTCGCGCGCGGCGGCAAGATCATAAACAGGAATGGCCAGGTGAAACGGGGAAAGGCTCATGCTCGACTCCATGCTCGGTATGCAACACGTTTTAGCGTTTGACCGGGCGATGATAGGCGGCGTCGATTAAAAATAAAATCAATATATAATTTCATCATCCACAAATGGAATTTGTGAATGATCCGCGAACTGAAGACCTTGATTGCCGTTGCCCGCGAGGGGACGTTCGCCGCTGCCGGCAACCGGATCGGTCTCACGCAGGCTGCCGTGAGCGCGCAGATGCAACGCCTCGAAGCCGAACTCGGTTTCGCGCTGTTCGACCGCGAGGGACGCACCGCACGCCTGAATGCACGCGGTCAGCAGATTCTCGTGCAGGCGCAGGAGGTGATCCGGCTTTATGGCAACCTGAGCACGGTTACCGTGGACCCGGCCGTGGCCGTGCGGGTCAACATCGGCGCGATCGCCTCGGTGCAGCGTGCGTTGCTGCCCGACGCACTAGCGGCCTTCCGCAAACAGTGCCCCGGTGCGAGCACGCGCGTAATTCCGGGGGTGTCGATGGAACTGCTCAACCTCGTCGATGCCGGTGAAATCGAGCTGGCCGCCCTCATCCGCCCACCGTTCGCACTCCAGAGCGATATGCGCTGGACACCGCTTGCGCAAGAGCCTTATCGGCTCATCGTGCCGCGCCGCATGAAAGGCACCGACTGGATGGAACTGATCGCCACGCAGCCTTATATTCGCTACGACCGCGCTTCGTTCGGCGGCCGGCAGGTCGACCGTTTTTTGCGGCGCATGCAGTTACGCGTGCAGGACGCGTGCGAGCTCGACGAACTGGAAGCCATCGTAAAGCTGGTGGAGAACGGCGTGGGCGTCGCGCTCGTCCCGCAGACCGCCACGTATAGGCGCTGGCCGGTCAAAGTCCGCGCGCTCGACCTCGGCCACCACACGTTTCACCGCGACGTGGGCATCGTGCACCGCGACGCGAGCCAGATGAGCGAAGCGGCCAGAGTGCTGCTCGATTTGCTGGAGAGCGAGGCGAAGGGGGAACGGTAGCGGGCTGCGCGCTTAATTTCCCGCTTCAAATACGGGCCCATCCCATCCGTCCAGATACTTGGGCAGCGCATCGATCACGTCGATCACGCGATGCCGGTAAAACAGATGCATTGTGGGCTGTCTCTCCGCGGGCAAGGTCCCATCGTGCGCACGCGCGAGCAAACTGTTCGGAACGACGCGCATACCGAGGCGATTCGTGCCGAACAGCGTCTCACCACACGTGGCACAAAAAGCCCGTGACATCTGCTTATGTGGATGCTGGAAGACCTGAAGCGCTCCGCTGGCAACAGCGCGATCCGCCGGCCATGCGGATGCGGACAATATCGACGTGCCGTAGAAATCCCGGCACGTCCCGCAATGGCAATTCGCCAATGCAGCAGGCTCTCCGATCAGATCAATCGTGACCGCGCCGCACAGGCACGCAAGCTTGCGTGATTCGTTCACTGCTCCTCCGTGAATTTGCGCGCATGCGAACATGTCGCTTCGCGCCGTATCTGATCGTTGCATTAGACCACGTTCGCCTTTACACGCGACCGAACGCCACCCCGCCGCTCGCGATTTCGAATTGCACGGCAAGGCCAAAGCGCGGAGCATGTGGGCTCACGCAGATGGAGTCGCACATGAGCTATCCCGTAGCGGTCTTTACCGGCCCGATTCGCGATTATCCCGGCAGCCGCCCGAGCGCGATCGTCAAGCGCGTGGTGAACGGCGCGCTGATGTTGACCGAACACGGCCTTGAAGGAGACGAGCAGGCAGAACCCGGGATTCACGGCGGCCCCGACCGCGCGCTGTGCCACTATCCGCGCGAGCACTACGCTCACTGGGTGCGTGAATTTCCCACGCAGGCTCGAAGATTTTCCGCGCCGGCCTTCGGGGAAAACCTCTCCACAATTGGACTGACCGAAGAAAACGTCTTTATCGGCGATATCTTTCGTTGGGGCGATGCGCTGATTCAGGTTACGCAGCCGCGCTCGCCCTGCTTCAAGGTGAACTTTCACTTCGACATCGAAGACCTCTCGCTGCGTATGCAGAACGCCGCGCGCGTAGGCTGGCTCTACCGTGTGATTGCTGCCGGCCGCGTCAGTCCCGATGCTCCACTTGAGCTTGCCTCGCGCGTCAGCAACGTTTCTTTGCGCGACGCCGCTGCCATCGCCTGGCACACGCCTTTTAGCGACGAACAGTGTCTCAGACTGCTGAGCGCTGCGGGATTATCAGCGAGCTGGACTCGCACGCTGCAGAAGCGGCGCATCAGTGGCGAGGTCGAAGATTTCTCGCGGCGCCTCTGGGGCGGCGCGCGGCGGTGACATCTCGCGATGTGCGCAAGCGCCCCGTGTATTGCAGAATACGTGGACCTTTCTTATTGTTCCCCGAGTCATTGTCACCGCATGATCGACCCGTCCTCCATTGCCAGTGCGCTCGCACAGAAAGGAATCGTCGCGGACGAGAGCCAGCAACGGGCCATCGACGCGCTGTGCGCGCTGCTCGATGATGAACGCGCGCATGCTGACCGGGTGCCGTATCGGGGCGTCTACTGTCACGGTCTGCCCGGTCGCGGCAAGAGCCTGATCGTCGATACCGTCTATGCACTTGCCACGTGCACGAAGCGGCGCCTCCATTTTCATCAATTCATCCGCGATGTGAACCGCCTGCTCGTGCAAGCGCCCAAAAGCGACGACCGGCTCGGCGACGTCTCGCGTGCGTGGCTGAAAGACATCGAACTGCTCTACTTCGACGAATTCCATGTGCACGACATCGCCGATGCGTTCCTGATGGGACGCTTCCTGGAAACGGCGCTCGCATGCGGCACGCGCATCGTGCTGACGTCGAACTACAGCCCGCGCAATTTGCTGCCGGACCCCGAGTTCCATGAACGCTTCGAGCCCACGATCGAACGAATCGAGCAGCACTTCGAAATCGTCGCGTTCGATGGCGAGCGCGACTATCGCGAACAATGCGACGCCGGCGGCGCGGCAACGGCCGAGCAACGCTTTTTTGCGCCGCTCGAAGGCACGCGCGAACCGTTGTGGGAAATTTTTAGCGGGTACGAAGCGCAAGCAGTCGTGCATCCGACAACCGTGGAAGTGGCTGGACGATTGCTGCCCGTCACGGCGGCGGGCAAACAACTGGTGTGGGTCGACTTCGATGCGCTGTGCTGCATGCCCCGCTCGCACCTCGACTACCTGGCGCTTGCCGAGCGCTGGTGCGGCGTGATCGTCGACCGTCTGGAGACTGAGATGCTCAAGCGCCGCGATGTGCTGCAGCGCTTCGTGTGGCTCGTCGATATTTTTTACGACCGCAAGCATGCGCTGTTCATCGCCTCGGATCAGCCGGTTCGTGCGGCGCTCGCTGGCCTCGATGGCGCACACGATGTTTCTCGTACCACGAGTCGGCTCGCCGAAATGCAATCGCGCGGCTACGCGAACAGCCTCGTGCGCAAGCATCTCGCCGCGCCCTCACGCGCGGCGATCGACTAGCGATACGGATGCACGCGAACGGCAAGCGCTGTCCGCAGACTTTTTTCACCTGGTGTACAGTCCGTCGGACTTCGACATGACACGGACAGACTGCACGATGGACGCCCTCTCCCGCTTCAAACCCGTTGCGCTCGAACACGCGAGCCGCCTCATCAATCACGGCCCCACCGTGCTCGTCACGAGCGCGGACGGCGCGCGTCGCAACGTGATGGCCGCCGCGTGGTCGATGCCGGTGGAATTCACGCCGCCACGCATCGCGATCGTGATCGACAAGAAAACCTTCACGCGCGAACTGATTCATGCGAGCGGAACCTTCGGCATCTGCGTGCCAGGCGCGGCTGCAATGGACTTGACCTATGCGGTTGGCAGCATCAGCGGACGTGACGCCGACAAATTCCAGCGCTTCGGCATCGAAGCCGTTCGGGGGCCGGTGCTCGGTGTACCGCTGCTCGAAGCGGGTTGCGCTGCGTGGATGGAATGTCGGCTCATCCCCGAGCGACATACCGAAGATGCCTATGACACGTGTTTCTGCGAAGTGGTATCGGCAGCAGCCGATTCGCGCGTGTTCGACCGAGGCCACTGGGTGTTCGATAGCAGCAACCGCGACCTGCATACGATCCATCACCTCGGGGCCGGGAATTTCGCTTTGGCCAGCGATGCCGTTAAGGCGCGGGAGCTTGCTGGATAAGGGCGTGCGAGGCAGTCATGCGGATGTGATCGGACTCCAGATATTACAAAATACGTATTGAAAAGCACGAACTCGCGCAAATTTTCATTTTTTGGTGAGTGAATGCGCTGAAGATCGCCCTTTTGGGGTCCGAAAACTCATTTGACCGTGGAACATTGGGGCTCAGGAGCGCCTCAATCGCCCGGAAGCGCCCGTGTCATATGGGTTTCGCAGATTTTCGCGAGTTTCGGTGAATGTTTCACGAAATGGCGTGGACGGGGTTAGCGGAAGTGGAGAATGCTTCTGCAACGGTGCGCTGAAACGGTGGCGCTCGTAGCGTTGCCTGCGAGCGCTTCCTTTTCCCCCCATGCGAACGGCGGTGACGTCCGGTTATTGACCTGACCCGATGCACTTCCATTTCTGCTCTTCGTAGCAACGAGGCGAGAGGTTTGTGCTTGCATCGATTTGCGCTTCGCGTTGACGTGCTAGCTACGGCGTCCGTGAATTTGTGGATGTTGCTTCGGTAATCAGGCCGCCTCGACCTTTTTGACGGTTAGTTGCATTAATTAGCTGCTGTTAGAACGGATGGAAAATTCTCGATGACGAACGGCTACAGGGACTCTGGCGAGCCGGACATAGCCCTGACCGACATGACGCCCCCTACTCCGCTTGCGTGAACTGAGTCTATGACGCGTCCATGAGGAGACTTTACCTGCGAGGCAGGAGTCATGGCTGTGTCATTACACGATCCGACAAATCGAGTCAGCGCGTTGGCTCCATGGATTTCGGTCGAGAGATCGCTCGAAGTCAACGGCCAACACCGCCACACACTCTCCCGCGTGATACTCGACGCACTCCCTGATGAAAATTTGATTGGGCGACTCCAATGCGCTCATACCGGGTCGCGATCGAGCAGGCAATCCTCATTCCTTCCGCTGGCAGTTCGTCATCGGGACGATCACTGAACCCGCCTCCATTGAAAGCATCAGGCGTCTCGCCGTCGTCACGAATTGGCGAGGCGAGGTCACGCGGCAAGCAGATCTCTACCCGCCTGCTCGCGAGTGTGTGTCGAGTCGACACATACTCGTGGACGGCGTGGGTTGTGTCGTCTCGTTGGATTGCTCGCAACCCGCTTCAGGTTTCTTGCCTCATCAAGCCGAGAATGGCCTGCACGCAAGACGCTCTTGCTGACAAGAAGGCAGACAACGTGCTCAGCGATGGGCCGTGTGTCGACTCGACACACTTCAGGTGTGCGCCAGAGCTTAGCGATATCAATTGATGCGACGGGTCAACCTCCGTCTTTGCGCGAGTCAGATTATGCGTGCCGAGGTCAGTTACTCGTGTGTCGAGTCGACACACCAATCGTCTTTTCCCAGGAAAAAATCCAGTGCTTAGTCGTGGGTTTGAAACCGCCACCCATCGAACAGGCCGTGCTCGTGGTTGAGTTCTACGTGTCGTGACGGCACACCTAAGTGACATCCGAGCTAGAGTTTGCCCTGTGTGTCGACTCGACACGCAGGGTGCCCGCCATTCAGGTGCACGTCGGACATATAAGACCACGTGAGGGTAGAGCCTCAGCGAATCGACCGGGCTGACCTCCGATCCTTGCCGCGCCGCACTTCAGCCATGCCGTGCTGCTGTTATCGATTGGGTGTACACGTCCCTGCACAACAGGGTCGGTCACTCGAATCGGGACCATCGTGTGTCTAGTCGACACATCGAACGCTGACATTCGAGTGTGCGTCTGGCATTCGAGAAGGAGTTGAGTCTCAGTGGTTCGGCTTGTCTGACCTCCGCTCTTTGCTGTGCGGCTCCTCGGTCACCATCTGCTGCTGTAATCGATTTGACGTGGATGTCCTTGCACAACAGAGTTGCTCACTCGAATCGGGAGCAATGTGTGTCGACTCGACACACGTTCCCCACCGCCTCATCATGGAGAGGCAGCCACCCGCGCGCCGCCCACGATAATTCACGTCAGTTTCATCCAGTCGGGACGCGACCTCCTCCTCATGAACATCTGTGTCGAGTCGACACAGATGTTCGCCCACGGTAGATTGCCTCCCACAGCCAAGGCTCGTTGTGTCGACTCGACACACCCTGTGCCTGGGCATAAAAAAGCCCGCTTGCGCGGGCCTTAATCAACCATCCAATAATCCGGAGTTCGCCCTCAGCCGGGCTTCACATTGAACAACTGGCTGATAAGCTCACGAATCTGCGTCTCCTGCGCATCCGAAAGAACACCAGTCTTCAGCTTCACGGTGAAGCTATTCGTATCCTTCGTGATGCTGCCGGCGTGGCTCTTGCCCGAGAAAATCTTCTCGATACTCCGCTCCGAAACGCTCTGCTCGCTCTCGCCACGATCCGACTGGGCGCCAATGGCTGCGGCCAGCTTCCCCTGGTCGAGCGTTCCGGCCATAACTGCCGGCCAAAGCTCACGTGCCGCCTTCAGCCCTTGTGCGCCATGCTTCTTGAGCGCCGAAACGATCTCGTCCGCGGCAGATCCGCCAAGCAAGCGAGGATTCAGGTCGAGGTCACGGCGAATGAAGTCGGGAAGCTTCTCGAACGCGAGAAATCGATACAAGCCCTTTCGTGACATACCCAGCGCCTCGGCCATCCGCGTGCGCGTCGGGAATTCCCGCTCGGCGCGCCGCAGCGACTGGCCGATTTCATAATCTGTCAGATCCTCGCGCCCCACGTTCTCGACCAGCGCGAGCACGGCCATGTCCTGATCCGAGCACTCGATCACCGACGCGCGAATCTCTTCCTCGTGCAGCAGAACGTGCGCGCGCAGGCGCCGCTCGCCGGCAATCAGTTGATAGCCGTTGTCGGCGCGCCGCACGACAACCGGCTCCACCAATCCCACTTCGCGAATCGATTCGGCCAGCGATGCGAGGCCTTCGTCGCTGAAAATCTTGCGCGGCTGCCACGGGTTGGGCTGAATCGCGCTGACGGGGAGCATGAGCTTGTCGCTCGTGTTTTCGAGCTCCTGGATACGCTGCTGGGCCACGGCCAGCGCGCCCAGCATTCCCGGGCCCGTCTTGAACGCGCTGCTGCGGCGCGGTTCCGGTGCGGCGGGTGCGGGCCGTTCAGTCGCCTGACGCTCCGAAGCAGAGCCGAGCTCGGCGGTCTTCGCCGCCATTTTGTCGCGAAACGAGCTCATTTTCCGGCCCTCCATTGCTCCACATAAAGATCATCGATCCAGCGCACGTAATCGGTGAGCGGCTGCCGGACGCGCGCGACCGTCTTGTCGGCGAGGTCGCCCTTGCTGATGTCGAACACGGTGGCCATCGCCAGAGCGCCGTTACTCATGGCCGAACTCGCCGGCACTTCCACCGCGCTGACCCAATCCTTGTAGGTGCGTTGCACCCAGGACCGAACCACCGGTGCCGACGACGTCTTGCCGTAATCCACCTTCGACAGCAGCACGGAAACGAAGTCGTAGGTCTTTTCGTCGCCGCGCTCCATGATCGTGTGCGCGAGATCGGAGAAGAGACTCCAGAACGACACCGAGCTGATGAAATCGAGGCTCTCCGGAACCAGCGGCATGACCATGGCGTCGGCGGCCATCAGCGCGTTGATAGTGAGATACGACAGCGACGGCGCGGTATCCAAAATGATGTAGTCGTAGTGCTGACGCAGTGTCTCAATACCCTGGCGCAGCAAGTCCCAGAACTTGAAGCCCGGGTTCTTGATGACGGTGCCGGGAATATGGAACTCCGCCGAGAAGAGCGTGGGGTGCGCCGGAATGACGTCGAGCCCGTCCCAATAAGTCGGCTGCACGAAGTTCAGCAGGCCGCCTTCCATCTGCGGATCGTAAATGAACGGCAGGACAGTACTGTCCTCGGTCACTTCCTTTTCCGCATAGAGACCACAAAGCTCCGTGAGCGATGCCTGCGGGTCGAGGTCGATAAGCAGCACGCGCCGGCCGCGCAGCGTCAGGCCTTGCGCGAGACACATCGTCGTGGTGGTCTTGGTGGAACCGCCCTTGAAGTTGGCGACCAGAATGACCTTGCCGTCGGCGTCGCGCACGCCAGTATGAAGTGGCGTTTGGTAAATATCCGAAACCTGCTGGACCCACGTGCGCGCGTCAGGCAAGGTAAACACCCGGCTGCGCCCCGAACCCTGGGCTTCGCCTTGCGGCAGGCCCTCGCGTGTGGCGAGCAGATTGTTGAGCTTGATGCGGTCGATGCCGCACAGTTCTGCAACTTGTGCGGACGTGAATGTGGGCGCCATCTTCCGCGGCTTCGGCGCCAGCATCATTTCCCGAAGTTCTTCTGAAAGCTGACCGGCTTCCTCTGCAAACTGCGTGACCGAGGAAAGGTCGACGCGCCGATCAATAGATGGAAATTCGATAGTCTTTGCCATTAATACGCTTTTTATCGGAATTTGGATAAAGCGTAGAATACAGGAAAAGCGTATCGAAACACACTGATTGAGGTCGATTTTTAAAAAAATCGACCTTTTTATTTGCGCCAGGACGGGCTCCCGGTCCTCGGTCCAGCCTCGGACCTTCGCCAGGTCACCAGGCCGTCTATGCGACGTTTAAGGGCATTTCCGCCGATTTGCTTATTTTTTGAGCACGCCCCCATAGGAATTCAATCCGATTCTGACAGAGATCGCCGTTCACGCTCATTCACGGCGTTATGCAGACCTTCATATAAGCATACGAAATCGTCAGAGGTCACGATTTTTGTGCACTTTCGCTAATCGACGAAACGATGTAATCGACTCAGATTTCGCAGTAACGGATTTTGTGCACGCATCCGGGATCCAATCCCTCAAGCGCCAAGAACTCGCACAAAAACCGTTACCGAAGTCGACACTCGTAGCACGAGGAACCGCGAAAACGCGGATCTGCACAAAAAACGTGACCGTCGCGCAGTGCTCTAGACAAACGTCTCACCGAAAACCAGCGCAAAACGTAGTGGCTGCTGCCACAAAACGACCGCGGGCGAGAAAGGACTCCAAAATCCGCACAAAAACCGTTACCGGTCTTCGCGTCAAACCCGCCTCCGCGTCCCTGGCGGTCCTGCGCAAGCTCGCGCACATTAAACGTTACCTCGTCGAACGCCATCGTCCTGCACAAAAAACTCGACCTTCGCTCTGCCGACCCTTTCCGCACAAAAAACGTTACCGGGCAGGGCATCGAGCAGAAGAAATTCGGCATTGAACGTCGTCGTCCGGCGGGCTGCACACAAATCGTTACCATCCACGCTGACGCGCGCACATAAAACGGTACCCTTGGCAATGGCCAAACGTCATTCCATCTCCCGATAGCACTGCAAGCCCTCGAAGATTTGCGGTCAAACACCCCTTGGCACGGAGATCCAGGGGCTTTTCCACAAGAAATGCACCTGTGCACTGCTAGCCAATAGGCGTAAAACCTCGTACCAAGCGTCTTTGCTACACGCGGTTGGTTTGTTTACTTAAACAAAGAAAACCCACAAACCCACTAACGTGCGCATCCGAATCCTTTGTTCTCAAGCACTTGCCGCCGAAAAGCACCGGTCTATGTGCCAGAAGCATCGATTTATGTGCACGTAGGTGACGATTTTTGTGCTGGAGATGGAGAGGTCTATGTGCAGTTCGGCACGTTTTTTGTGCCGGCCCTTCAGCACGTGCCGTTCGAGGTAACGTTTATTGTGTTGACTTGTGTTCGTGGAGTGATAGAGTCGCGGCCAATATCGACGGAGAGCACGCGAATGTCGGAGGACAGCGCACGCAGGACGACCACCCAGCAAATGTCGCTCGGGTTGTTCGAGGAGATGTCCGGCCAGCCCATCAGTGAGAGCACGAGGGAGATTGGCTTTCAGCGCAACAACGTTTTCGTTGCGATCAACGGGCTCGGCCTGTCGTCGCGGCGCTTTATCGATGCCGCCTATTTCATCGCAGCCCAGGAGCCGCTGCCGCGCGAGATTTACGACGTCGACCTGAACTACTTCAAGTGGCTCATGCGGTACGAGAGCCGCAATGTGCGCCATCTCCAGAGCGTGATCAAGGAGGCGCAGCGTGTGCTCATCGAGGTGACGGACACGCCGCCCGACCGGGCGCCCAGCGAAGAGGACCAGTGGATTTCCGAGCAGTTGATGGGCAGCGTCAAGATCGGCAAGGGGCGCATCCAGTTTCGCATTCCGCCGCTGATGCTGCGTCACATCACTGGTCCGGACAAGCATCACTGGCTGAACCTGTGCATCACGGCCGCTTTCTCGCAGACCTTTGCGCGGGCGATCTACGACTACGTGCTGCCGTATGTGAACGCGGGCTTTACCGACTGGATCGAGCTCGACGTCATGCGCCGCTGGCCGGGCAAGCTCGGTTCGAGCGCCTCGGAGTTCAAGCACTTCCGGCCGAAGTATCTCGACCCGGCTGTGCGCCAGATCAACGAGCTTTCGGACATCGACCTGAGCTACGAAACACGGGCCGATTCCGAAACCTCGCGCAAGATCAACAAGATCCGCTTCCGGCTGAAGCGCAAGGACACGGTTGCGGCCATGCTGAGCCGTCAGCCCGATGCCCACGACCTGCTGCTCACGCTCAAGGAGGAGTTCGGCCTGAGCAACAAGCAGTTCGATGTGATCGCCGAGCATCGCATGAGCTGGACCGACGAGCGGATCCAGCAGGCCATCGAGTACACGCGTTTTCGCCTCAACCAGGGCAAGGTCACCAAGAGTCCGGCCGGCTACCTGATGAAGGCGCTGAGCCACAACTGGCAGGTGTCGGAGGCCGAGCGCAAGATGGTGGCGATCCAGTCGGAGCTAGCCGCTGCTGAGAGCGCCGAGGAAACCGCGCGAGCCGCGGCCGGCAGTGCCGTGAAGCAGAGCATCGCCGCGCGCGATGAAGAAGCGCGCACGCAGCGCAACGACGAAGTCCAGCGCGGGCGCGAGCACTTCGAGTCCGCCGACGAGAAGACCCGCAAGGAACTCGTGCGCCTGTACATCGTGTCGCAAGCCGGCAAGCTCATGCTGCGCCGCCTGAAGCTCGAAGCCGGCGCGTTGTCGGATGCGAATATCCTCAGCCATTCCGATCTGGCGTGGTATTTCGGGCAGTTCGTGTACGCGCGGCTCAAGCAAAGCGCCGCATGAGGCATGCCGCGATGCGCGGCATGCGGTTCACAAGCCGAATTCGATGATTCCCCAGCAACGGCGGTATCCGCGTGGTTAATCCGGATTCCTGATCAAATCGCCCGGGTGAATCGTTGGTTCGCATTGTCGGGTTCACACCGCCAGAACGAGTGCGCCCGAGGCCAGTGCCCCCAGCATGGTGCCGCGGCAGAGCGGGGCGCCGCAGCGGCAGGCATAGTCGCGTTGTGCGTCGTCGTCGGCCTGCTGCTCGATCTCGAGCGCGTAGTCGATGAAGAGCTCCTCGCCGGGCGCGATATCGCGGATCGCCTCGATGAACACGCGGCCGTCGCCTTCGACCGCCTCGCAGTTCGCGGCGCATGCGTGATTGAGCCAGCGCGCGCCATTGCCGCCGCGTCCGCCGTCGATCACGCGCCCGTCGGACAGGCCGAACAGGAAAGTGTGGCCGGAGTCGCTGCGGCGCGCATACCAGCGCGCCGCCTCGCGCCACGTGGTCACCATGCCCTTGTACTCGAAGATGCGCTCCCCGGCGCGCAACGGAAGCAGCGCGAATACGCCTTTGCCATGCACCGGCGATTGCCGGACAGTCACACGTTTCATAGTCGTCGGAACGGCGCGGTGGGGAAGGGGAGACGCCGAGTATATGCCGAGAAAATGTCAGCGCGTACAGCGTGATAGCTGCCTTTCCGTCGATTCCATCGTCGTGCGCGATGCGGTAGATTGGCGTGGCGCTTGTGAACCCGTTTGCAGCCGAATTGCAGCCGATCTGCAGCCGCTATGCGAGCCCGTTTGCCCCTTCGGAGATCCTGATCGATGCATCGAGATGAAACCCGCGACGCCGCGCCGGAGCGCAAGCACGCCGACGAGCAGAACGAAGCCCGCATGCTACCGCCCGAGCTCGTGAGCGCGCTGGACGGCGAGCACCTCGAGGCGCATGCGGACGAGGCCTTCCGCCTCTCGACCGTGAGCGCCGACGGCTGGCCGCACGGTGCACAACTGAGCGTGGGCGAAGTACTGGCGCTCGACGCGCAGACCCTGCTCGTGGCGATGTGGCCGCGTTCGAACACCGCGCAGAACATGCTGCGCGACGCACGCCTCGCGCTAACGCTGGTTCATGACGGCGCGGTGCTGGAGATTCGCGCCCACGCGAGCCTGATTGCGGAGCATCAGACCGCCCTCGACCTCAGCGTGTTTCGCCTGCGCATCGAACGCGTGGAGGTGCATCGTGCGAAATATGCCGAGGTGCTGAGCGGGGTGACGTTCCGCCTGCACGAGCGCGAGAAGGTGATAGCGCGCTGGCGCGAGCAGATCGCGATGTTGCGCTCGCACGCCGCACCGGTATGAGCGTGGGTGTTACCGGCTGCCTTGATACGGCAACGCCGGCACGAAGTTTGGCGCGCGCTTTTCCATGTTCGCCGCGACGGCCTCGCGCTGGTTCGCGCCGCCGATCAGCGCCTCCTGCTCCACGGATTCGGCGATCAGCGTGGCCGCTGCGTCGCCGCGCGACGCGACCTGCAGCAGGCGCTTGGCGGCGCGAATCGCGTCGGGGCTGCGCTGTGCGATTTCACGCGCGGTGGTGAACGCGAGGGCGAGCGGATCGTCGGCCACGCGCGTGGCGAGCCCGAGTTCGACCGCCTCGGCACCCGACACAATGCGCGCGGTGTAGATCAATTCGCGCAACCGGTCGTCGCGCACGAGGTCGCGCGTGAGCACCATGCCGCCCATGTCGGGCACGAGGCCCCAGCGGGTTTCCATCACCGAAAGGCGGGCATCGGGCGTCACGTAGCGCATATCGGCGCCCAGCGCGAGTTGCAGTCCGCCGCCGAAGGCCATGCCATGCACGGCGGCGATCACGGGCACGGGCAGTTCGCGCCAGAGCGTGCAAATGGTTTGAAAGTCGTTGCTGAGGCCGTGCGTGCGCTCCGCTAACGGCGTTTTCTGGCACGTTTGCTCGAGCGTGGCCATGCTCTGCATGTCGAGGCCTGCGCAAAACCCCTTGCCGTTGCCCGAAAGCACGACCGCCCGCAGATCGACTGCGCCTGCAAGCCGCTCGCCCGTTGCGATCAGCGCGTCGAACATGTCGGGGTTCAGCGCATTCATCTTGTCTGCGCGGTTCAGGCGCACGTCGGCGACGCCTTCCACGATCGCGACTTCCACCCATGCGCTGCTATGGGTATGGCCTGTGTTCATACCATGGCTCCTGTTTTCAAGCTGAGATCGCCCAAGCGTAGCATCGAGCCAACGGCGTGCGCATATGACTGAATATCAAGCGTGTCCGTCCGCGCGGCACAATCGAGGCTCAATCGAGCACCAGTGAGCCCAGCGCGAATGCCCCCAGCGCCGCGACGGAAATCGCGATCCAGTATGCAAGATTCCATTGCCGCGTCAGGCCTTCGTACCGCAGCGCCTTCACGCGGCGCCCATGCTGAACCACCGCGGCGAGCAGCGCGAGCGTGCCGACCACCACCATCGCGGTGCCGACGATGCGCGGCGACCAGGTCGCGCCGAAGCGGCCGACGATGGCCTCGCCGCGCTGTCCCTGCATGTACTCGAAGAATTTCGCCAGCGTGAAGCCAAAGCTGATCATCGACAGCGAGGTCCGCAGCCATGCCATCAGCGTGCGTTCGGCCGCGAGAAACGTGCGCTCGACCGCGAGCGCCGTGCGGGCGCGCGTCTGCAGGGTGCCTTCGTCGGGCTTCAAAGGCGCCGATGGGGCGGTGTCAGGGATGGTACGAGGCGTTGGGTCGTGGGAGGTCATGGGCTTGCTTCTATAGCGTGAGGGGGATCAGGCCGCGCGTCGCCGTTGCCATTTCACGTAGGGAATCGTCAGCAGCGTGCACAGGATCAGGTACAGCACCAGCGTGGGCGCGAACTGGGCATCGGGGAGATTGGCCGCCGCCAGCGCCAGCGCAATAGCCGGGTGGCGCGATGCGCTCGCCAGCGCCAGCACGGACTCGTGCGCGGGCTCCGGCCGGCCCATCCAGTGGCCAATCAGCAGGCCCGCGAGCACAAAGGCCACGAGCGCCACCACGGTCCATTGCCCTGTCGCCGACCAGGTGGCGTGCCACGTGCCCGCCAGCAGCACGAGCACGCCGCCGATCAGCAGGACGTTGGCGATGCGACGCACGGGTGCGAGCAAATGCTGCGCCGCCCGTGGCGCGAGCCACATGACCAGCACGCCGGCCGCCAGTGGCGCAATGATCATCTTCAGGACGATTTTCGTGATCGCGCCCGGCGCCATCGCGAGCGGGAGGGCGAAGAGCCAGTCGAAGAACGCGGTCGAGAGCGGTGCAGTGACGATCGATGCGAGCGCGAGCACGACAAGCAAACCTAAACCATAGGGCGCCACACCGCCGGCTCTTTCCTGCTTTTGGGGCAACAGCGGCGGCACGGGCGAGATGGAGAGCGCGGTGAGCACCACGGCCGTCGATTGCGGCAGGTCCAGGAAATAGACGCAGCCGCCCACCACGAGCGGCATAATTACCAGTACGGAGAGCAACGAGCGCACCAGCAGGCCGGGCCGCTGGATCACGTAAAGCAGGTCGTCGCGCTTGGCCTGCAGTCCGTAGGTGAACACGGTCCCCATGATCGCGAGCTGAAGCGCGAGGAGTATCAGTGTTTTGGCGTTCAAGAGATTTCCCGATGATGGAAATCCCGGGCGCTGCCGCAAACGGCAGCGCCCGAGCCTGACTAGCTGACGAGTGCTACGAAGGACAACAAATAATGTTAAGGATGACTACCGAGAATGACTACCGATGCCCGCCTCCCGCGGCATCCGTCATCTTCTCGATTACCTGGTCCACGCCGAAGCTGGCCGCCTTCTGGCGCGGCGGGTACTCCCTGAACGACTCGAGGAATTCGGCCACGCCCGCCTGCGCCGGCACCAGGATGAAGACGTGATCGAGCAGCCAGTCGTAGTAGGTGTTGGAGGTGATATCCGCTCGCTCGTACGGGTCTGTTCGCAAGTTGAATATCTTCGGCACGCGCAGTGTAACGAGTGGCTCGGCCCATATCCGCAACGTACCTTCCGTGCGCTGCTCCATGAACACGACCTTCCAGTTGTCGTAGCGCAGACACGCAAGATCGCCGTCGTCGGTGAAATACAGGAAGCCCTTGCGATCCGGCTTTTTCTCCTTGCCTTTGAGGTAGGGCATCAGGCTGAAGCCGTCCAGATGCACCTTGAATTCCTTGTTGTTGGCCTTGAAGCCCTTCTTGAGCTTTTCCTTGACGTCTCCGCCGCCCGCGGCATCGACGATGGTGGGCAGCCAGTCGAGGTGGCTCACGATCTCGTTGCACACCGTGCCGGGCTTGATGACGCCCGGCCAGCGCACGAGGCAGGGCACGCGATACGCGCCTTCCCAGTTCGAGTTCTTCTCGTTGCGGAACGGCGTCATGCCGGCATCGGGCCACGAGTTCATGTGCGGGCCGTTGTCGGTGCTGTACATGACCATCGTGTTGTCCGCGATGCCCAGCTCGTCGAGCAGCGCGAGCATCTCGCCGATATGCTTGTCGTGCTCGATCATGCAATCGTGGTACTCCGACTGCCAGCGGCCGGCCTGGCCGCGGATGCGGTCCTCGATATGCGTGCGGAAATGCATGTGCGTGGTGTTGAACCACACGAAGAACGGCTTGTCGTCCTTATGCGCCTTCTTGATGAACTTCTTCGCGGCTGCGATGAATTCGGTGTCGCAGGTCTTCATCCGCTCTTTGGTCAGCGGCCCGGTGTTCTCGATCTTCTGCCCGCCCTTGCCGTCGGACCAGCAATGCAGCACGCCACGCGGGCCGTACTTCTTGCGGAAATCGGGGAAATCCTTGGGATCGGGATAGTCGGGCAGCTCCGGCTCTTCCTCTGCATTGAGGTGATAGAGGTTGCCGAAAAATTCGTCGAAGCCGTGCATCGTCGGCAGATGCTCGTCGCGGTCGCCGAAGTGGTTCTTGCCGAACTGCCCGGTGGAATAGCCGAGATCCTTGAGCAGTTCGGGAATATTCGGATCCGCGGCGTTCATGCCGAGCGGCGCGCCAGGCAGGCCCACCTTGGTCAGTCCCGTGCGCAAACCGCATTGCCCGGTGATGAACGATGCGCGGCCCGCCGTGCAACTTTGCTCACCGTAGTAGTCGGTGAACAGCACGCCGTCTTCGCCGATGCTGTCGATGTTGGGTGTGCGATACCCCATCATCCCCTTCGTGAAGATGCTGAGGTTGGATTGACCAATGTCGTCGCCCCAGAGGATCAGGAAGTTGGGTTTCTTCTTGCCCGCCATGGAACACTCCTTGCGAATAAAGCCACCGTAGCCGGCAGCGGGATTACCTCCGGACCCGGTTGCCGAAGGGTTAGCGTGAGATCGGTTGTCTCGCTTGATTCGACTGCAACTTCAACTGGCAGCGGTATCGCGGACGATGCAGCGAAAGCCTACGTGGCAGGTCGAGGTGTCGACCGGTTGCGCCATTCGCGCGGCGGGGCGATAGCGCCTGCAGTAGTTCGGTGCGCACAGGTACGAGCCGCCCTTCATCACCTTGCGCGGAATTCGGGTTTGCGGGGCGCGCGGGTCGACGCTCGCTTCAACGGAGCCGCCGCGCGGATTGTCGAGCGTGCAGCACGCCTTGACGATTTTCCCGTGGTCCTGGTACCAGTCGGAGGTCAACTCCCACACGTTGCCGGCCATGTCGTAAAGACCGTATCCGTTAGGCGCGAACGAGCCGACCGGCGCGGTCCATTCGTGACCGTCCTCCAGCAGGTTTTGCCACGGGAACTCGCCTTGCCACGTGTTGGCCATGTGCTTGCCGTCGGGTGTGAACTCGTCGCCCCAGACGAACTCCGCGCCCTCCAGGCCGCCACGCGCGGCGAACTCCCACTCGGCTTCGGTGGGCAGGTCCTTGCCCGCCCACTTCGCATACGCCTCGGCGTCTTCGTAGGCGATGTGCACGACAGGATGGTCCCAGAGCCCGTCGAGCGAACTCTCGGGGCCGCGCGGATGCCGCCAGTTCGCGCCGCGGGTATAGACCCACCAGTTGTAGTGATTGCGCAGATCCACGCGATGCGGCGGCTTGGCGAACATCACCGAGGCCGGCTCCAGCATTTCGGGCAATGCGCCCGGATAGTCGTCTGGATTGGCCGGGCGCTCGGCGGAGGTGACATAGCCGGTGGCGTCGGTGAAGCGTTTGAACTCGGCGTTCGTTACCGCATGGCGATCCATCCAGAAGCCGCGCACGCTAACTTTGTGCGCCGGCGCTTCCTCGGGATAGTGGTGATTGGAACCCATGGCGAAGGTGCCGCCGGGGATACGGACCATTCCCGGCGGGCCGTCGGGTACGGCGCGTTGGGATGGGTCGTTCGTCTCTGGTACGGGATGAACCATGTGCAGTCAGGACGTTGAAGTGCTTTGGCGGGGTTCGTGCGTCAGCGCGCAATCAGAACGAGCCGCAACTCCGGCCGGTCGGCGCGCTGCAGGGGAAACGGATAGCAGCATCAAGTATTGCAGTGGCATTGGGGTTTCCATATCGGTAAATGGGGCAACGTCATTGCCCTTGAGGGCAATGAAACAAGCTCGGTGTTTAATGGGCTAGCCGTAGTGGAGATCGCGCAAGGCGCTGCGCCCCATGAGATGCCAGATGCCCGCCACTTGCACGGGCAGCCCCGAGAAAAGCATGACGAAGCCTGCCCAGTGCTGGTCGACGAGCGGCACATTCCACTGGCAGAAGACCGTCCTTCGGACGACGCCCCCAACCGGGTGCGCCAGGCTGGCCGCTACCAGCACACCAGTCCCGCCACGCTCGCCGTTGCCACGCAGGCGCACAACAGCCACAAGTACGCGTTGCGCGGCCGATGCGACCGGGGCAGCGCCACGAGCGCGAGCGCGACCAGCAACCCCACCACGAGCGGCAGCATGAGCGCGTTGATCACTTGCGCGGCGATGTTCAAGGCGACGAGATCCGGCGCGAGCCAGACGACGAAGGCGCTGCCCGCCACAGCAGCGGCATAGATGCCGTAGAACCATGGCGCGCTGGCGGGGCGCTGTTCGAGCGAGCGCTTGTAGCCGGCGACCTCGCCGAGTCCCCAGGCGAGTGCGAGCGAGCAGACGATGGCGGCCACGAGCGAAGCGCCCAGCACGCCGGCGCCGAACAACAGCCGCCCGGCTTGCCAGCCCACGACGGCCGAAAGCGCGTTGCTGATGTCGCCCACGCTTTGCAGGCCGCGCGGCCCGGTCGCATGGCCGAGCGTGGCCGCTGCCGCCACGAGGATGGCGCCGGTGAGCAGTTGCGTGATCACGGCGCCGACCGCCGTTTCGACCTTGGCCGCGCGATAGTCGCGCGCGGTGAGCCCTTTGTCCGCGACCGCGGCCTGC
Organism: Paraburkholderia caffeinitolerans; assembly: GCF_902859945.1. GTDB lineage: Bacteria > Pseudomonadota > Gammaproteobacteria > Burkholderiales > Burkholderiaceae > Paraburkholderia > Paraburkholderia caffeinitolerans. The sequence continues at coordinate 55,840 of NZ_CADIKL010000036.1, forward strand.
TGGTAGAACACCATCCAGGGATTGAAGGTTGCGCCGACCAGCGCGGCGGCGAGCCAGAGAAATTCGCTATTGCCGAGCGGCAGATCGCGCAGTTGCCGTGCGAACGTGGCGGCATCCGGATGGGCGCGCCAGGCCACCACGAAGAACGCCAGTTCGAACGCGCCAATCAGCATCGCGATGCGGTCCACACGCTTGTGCGATCCCGTGAGCACGACACCGAGCAGCGCGCACACCGCAAGGGGCAGCGTGACGTTGCGCGACAGGCCGTACATTTCGCCTACGCCTGCCACCCCCGTGAATTCCGTGATGAGCGAGCCGAACACGGCGACCACGAGTCCGAGCGCCGCAATCCATGCCCACACAGCGCCGAAGTGCTTGCGAATCAACTCACCGTGCCCTTCGCCGGTGAAAATGCCGAGCCGCACGGCGAGTTCCTGAACCATGTAGAGCACGGGGATCAGTGCGAGCAGTAGCGGCAACAGGCGCACGCCCCATTGCGCACCGCTCTGGGCCGCGGTGACGACGTTGCCCGCATCGCAGTCCGCCAGCATGACGAGGATGCCGGGGCCCCAAAGGGCGGTCGATCGCAAAACGCGAATTGGAGAGCGTTTCAGCGCAGGCACTCCATACCGTTGTGTCCGCAACCGGTTAAGCAGAATAGGGCGAAAGGATCGCATCTTGGCACGGTATGTTCGTCAGAGCTGCCACTGGTAAGGCGCGGCATTATTTGACGGGACATCGTGCGAAAAATAGGCCTATAGACGAAGCAAGCCTATCACGATGCACATAGTCGAAATCAAATGTGCGCTTCATTCCCGGGTAATCTAAATTCGAGAGAATATTGTTAGTGTTTTGTTAGAAATGCCATTTATGAATAAATGCCGAATCGCGTATCGACGGCGCAGAAAAAGCGCGTGACGCACCAAGGGTGCGGCGGGCGATCTCCGGATCGGCTGGCGTGCGTGTGTCACGGGTGAATAGAACGCAACGGCTCGACGGCACTAGGCGAGTGCGATTTCCGGTCAGCCGCGTATGCGACGATTGCCAAAGTGTCGACTGGATGCAGCGCATGCGCCATTAGGGAGTGAGGCAGCGATATTGCCCGTAAGGGCAATTGCAAAAAGAATGCTCGATCTCGCCGATTCGATTCTCCGCAACGGCCTCGTCCTGTTCGCGAACCTCGGCCTGCTGAATACACGCTTCACGCAATTCGACTACGCGCCGACGGCGATCGGCAATCCGGTCGTGCACATTTCGTATGTCTCGCCGAACCGGCAATCGAGCGTGCCCCGCCCCCAGTCGCTGAAAGCGCGTTTCATATTGCGAAATTCTCTGAAAATTTCTGCAGCCTCGTTTTTTCGCCACTCGAAAGCCTGTTTTGCATCGCAAAATCCAACGACTATCTTATTGAATTTAAAGCGTAAATTATGTCTTATGTCTTATATAAGACTTCACCGAAACGCGGCGGGCGGCGTTACTATTGAGTCATGCAGTTCGCTTCGACAAACGCGGCGGCACGCTGAAACCATTCAATCAAACGCGCTTTGCTCTTAGGAGAGACACATGGCCCAGTATCAAGACGACATCAAGGCAGTGGCTGGCTTGAAGGAAAACAACGGCAGCGCCTGGAATGCCATCAATCCCGAGTACGCCGCTCGCATGCGTGCCCAGAACAAGTTCAAGACGGGCCTGGACATCGCGAAGTACACCGCGAAGATCATGCGCGCCGACATGGCCGCCTACGACGCCGACCCGTCGAAGTACACGCAGTCGTTGGGTTGCTGGCACGGTTTCATCGGCCAGCAGAAGATGATCTCCATTAAGAAGCACTTCAACAGCACCGAGCGCCGCTATCTGTACCTGTCGGGCTGGATGGTCGCTGCGCTGCGCTCCGAGTTCGGCCCGCTGCCGGACCAGTCGATGCACGAAAAGACCTCGGTCAGCGCGCTGATTCGCGAGCTGTACACCTTCCTGCGCCAAGCCGACGCCCGTGAACTGGGCGGCCTGTTCCGCGAACTCGACGCCGCAAAGGACGCCGCCGCCAAGGCCGCGATCCAGCAAAAGATCGACAACCACGTCACCCACGTGGTGCCCATCATCGCGGACATTGACGCGGGTTTCGGCAACGCAGAAGCAACGTACCTGCTGGCCAAGCAGTTCATCGAAGCGGGCGCATGCTGCATCCAGATCGAAAACCAGGTGTCCGACGAGAAGCAGTGCGGCCACCAGGACGGCAAGGTCACCGTGCCGCACGAGGACTTCCTCGCGAAGATCCGCGCGATCCGCTACGCGTTCCTGGAACTGGGCGTGGACGACGGCATCATCGTGGCGCGCACCGACTCGCTGGGCGCCGGCCTGACCAAGCAGATCGCCGTGACCAGCACGCCGGGCGACCTGGGCGACCAATACAACTCGTTCCTCGATTGCGAAGAACTGTCGGCCGACCAACTGGGCAATGGCGACGTGATCATCAAGCGCGACGGCAAGCTGCTGCGTCCGAAGCGCCTGCCGAGCAACCTGTTCCAGTTCCGCGCCGGTACGGGCGAAGCGCGCTGCGTGCTCGATTGCGTCACCGCACTGCAAAACGGCGCCGACCTGCTGTGGATCGAAACCGAAAAACCGCATATCGCGCAGATCGGCGGCATGGTCAGCGAGATTCGCAAGGTCATCCCGAACGCGAAGCTGGTGTACAACAACAGCCCGTCGTTCAACTGGACGCTGAACTTCCGCCAGCAGGCGTATGACGCGATGAAGGCTGAGGGCAAGGATGTGTCGGCCTACGAACGCGGCCAGCTGATGAGCGTGGAATACGACCAGACCGAACTGGCGAAGCTCGCCGATGAAAAGATCCGCACCTTCCAGGCCGATTCATCGCGTGAAGCCGGTATCTTCCATCACCTGATCACGCTGCCGACGTACCACACCGCTGCGCTGTCGACCGACAACCTCGCGAAGGAATACTTCGGCGACCAGGGCATGCTCGGTTATGTGGCTGGCGTGCAGCGCAAGGAAATCCGCCAGGGCATCGCTTGCGTGAAGCACCAGAACATGTCGGGCTCGGACATCGGCGACGATCATAAGGAATACTTCAGCGGTGATGCGGCGCTGAAGGCGGCGGGTAAGGACAATACGATGAATCAGTTCTGATTTCGGCAGTACCTGAAGCTACACGCCAATCCGGTAATACGGGTTGGCGTTTTTTTATCCGGGCAATAAATGTTGGCGGGCGATGGCGGGTGATTCAACGCCGGCTACCACGTCTTCTCCCCATCAGCCCCAGCCGCGCCAATCTCCCCCGTAGCCAGCGCGAGCGACGCTGCAGCGGACAGCGCCGCGCTATAGCTATCCGCTGCCGCATTCTGCGCGGCGATCAATTGGTTTTGTGCGAGCAGCGCGTCGGTGATCGAGCCCACGCCGTGCCGGTAAGCCGTGAACGCCGCGTCGTACGTGGTCTGCGCGGCGGCGACCAGTTCCTTGGCGGCATCGTTCGATGCGAGGCTCGTGGACAGCGCGTTCTGCGCGGCAACGACCTGCCGGACGGCTTCTTCCTTGGTCCGGGTCACGCGCGCCGATGCGCTGTCCGCGTCGTTGCGCGCCTGCATCAGCACGGCGGAGCGCAAGCCGCCGTCGTATAGCGGGATCGTCACGCCAAGGAACACGCCGCCGCTGCGGCGGCTGCCGTTCAAATTCACCGTGGCCGCCTGATCGCCCACGGGCGGAATCGCGGTGATCGCCGTTTGCCCGGTGCCGTAGGCGGCCACTGCGGAGAGGAACACCTTCGGCATGAACGCAGCCTTGGCCGCGCGGATCTTCGCCTGATTGGCCTGTTCGAGCGCGTAGGCGCTCTGCACATCGGGCCGCCGCGCGATCGCATCGGCGACGATCTCGTCGACCGACTGGTGCAGCGCCGGCGTCAACGCGCGTGCCGGCAACGGCGCAATCGTCGGCTTCGACAATGGCGAGATGCCGAGCGCGGACAGGAGGCTCAGATAGCTGTCGCTGAGCGCGCCATCGGCCTGCACTTTCACGAGATTCGCCTGCGCGCGGTTCTGCGTGGCCTGTGCCACTTCGACGACTGTGCCCACGCCCTGTTTCATCCGTGCACGCGAGGCGGCGAGAATGCCATCCGCGTTGACGAGCGCCTGCTGCGCGGTGCTCGCGCGTGCGCTGGCGGCTTCGTAGGCGTAGTACGCAACGCTCACCGCGTGGATCACCTGCTGATGGACGGCCGTGAACGCGATGTCGGCGGCCAACGAAACCTGGGTGGCCGCGTCGACGCGCGCGCTGCGGCCGCCGAAGTCGAACAGCAGCCATTGCAGCGAGACGACCGAGACCGAGCCGTGAATGTCGCCATGGGTCGACACGTTGCCGAGCAATGTCGATGACGAGCCGCTCGACGCCTGGTATCCGCCCATCACGGTTGCGGTGAGCAGCGGCAGATACGCGGCCTTCGCGACGCCCGCCGCGAGCGCCGCATTGCGCGCGTCGTTCCAGGCGATGCGCGTCGTCGGGTTGGTGGATTCGGCGAGATCGATCAGCTCGGGCAGCGTGTACGCGTGGTTCGTGTCCAGCGCGGCGGCGGGTTCGACGGACGCCAGTGCGGCGCTGCGTGGCAGCGTGTAGCCCTCGTGCGCGGATGGTGAGGATTGTGCCGATTGCCCAGCGTTTTGCGACGGGCCGGGCACGATGTTGCCGGCCGTGTCGGTTTGCGGCTGCCACGGACGGTCGGGCGCGGGGGGCGCGAGATCGAGCGAGGACGTCGCGCATCCCGCGAGTCCGGCAACGGCCAGTGCGATCAACCAGGGTTTCGGGTCAGGGGCGCGCATCGGGCCGCGTCTCCTTTAGTGCTGATAGGTCCTCCGATATTTCCGCTGCGCGCGCTTCCAGGGCGATCTGGCCGAAGCGCGCATCGATGATGTCTAGCAGTGCGCTCACGCGGGAGTCCGCTGCGTTGTCGTTGGCGGGGGCAGTGCGCGCATTGACCTCTTCGCCGTCATCGATCCGCTGCGCGAGCGCGCGCAGCCGTGCATCGGCCGCCGCGCCCGCGCGACCGGCTGTGAGAACGAGCGGCCCTTCCGCCGCGCCGAGCTCCGCAAGCGCGCGCCGTCGGCTCGCGATCCACGCGGGCGCGGGACGCACCCACGACGGCTCGTAGTGGATCACGCCGAGGTTCTGGCGCAGCTCGCCGTACTGCGCGAGTGCTCCGGCAGCTAGCGCGCGGCGCGTGGCGGCATCGGCGGCGTGCGCGATCCGCGTCCACTGCGCGACAAGCGCCTTGAGCGCAGTGTCGATCTGGCTCGCGATGCTGACTGGCCAGACCCGCGTGAAGATCAGGTAGACCACCACATTGCCGATCAGAATGCCGATCGCGCGGTCGCGCGCGAGCGTCAGGTCGAACCCGGGCGCAGGGCCCTGGATCACGCACAGGAAGAACGCGAACGCGATCTGCATGCCCGCGTACGCGATCCGTGGCGAGCCCATTGCCACCCACGCGGACAGCCACGCGCCCACGAACACCAGCGCCAGGAGCTCCGTGGCCGATGCCAGCGTGGGCATCACGAAGACGATGATCGCCGTGCCGAGCACAGCGCCAATGAGGCAGCCGGCGATCCGCAAGGTGAGCTTCTCGATGGTCTCAGCCGTGGTGCCGAGCGACACCATATAGCAGGTGATGAAGCACGTATGAATGCCCGACCAGTCGAGCTGCTGATACAGCAGGTAGCAGAACATCGCTGCCGCCGTGGTCTTGAGCGCGTAACGGACGTGGTCGGGATTGGTGAGCGCGTCCTCGTCGAAGAAGCCGCCGCGCGCGGGCGCGTGTTCGGCTGGCGCTGGAGCACTTTTCGCCGCTTCGGCCTCTGGGGCCGGCTCCGCAAAGTGCTCCAGCGCCGCGCGCAAGTCAGTGAGCACAAGCGCGGCAAGCGGCGCGTTCGAGGCCGTCTCGGGCAAGTCCACCGCGACGTCCACGGGATAGCCGCCCGCGTCGAGCATCGCGGCCATCTGCTCCATCGTTTGCGCGAGCTTTGCAGCGCACGCGTCGGGCAGCCGTGCGCCGGGTTCGCTCGCGGCGAGATCGGTCGCGATCAGGATGGCGGTGGTCGACGCGCTCGCCTGGCGCAGCGCCGCGAAGTCGTCTTGCGTGGAGGTGCCTTCGACCTTGGAAAGCTTGAGCCACGTATTGATCTCATGATCGCCCTCGCGCAGGCACGCTTCGAAGGCCGCGCGCTCGGCGTCGGTCGCCGTGCCGTTCAGGCGGCGCGCGGCGAGCCTCATGCGCCGCGCGAGACTCTTGCCCGCGAGCCGGCGCGGCGACGGCGCGAACACCAGGTTCACGAGAATCGCCGCGCCAACCGGAATCGCCACCATCAGCCATGCGTACAGCAGACCGCGCGTGGCCGCTTCGCCGACGGGCGCGAGGCCCAGCTCGTCGAGCCCGAAGCCCACGACCATGGCCACGATCGCGCCCACCGGCTTCAGCTTGCTCGCCGATGTCATGAACAGCAGTCCGAACGAAAGCAGCGCCATGCTCGCGATGCGCAACGCGGGCTCGTTGATGCAGAGGATCGCGAAGATCATCACGATGCCGACGATCGTGGTCACGAGCACCAACAGTGCGATCGGCAGGATGATGCTCGTCACGCGGTCGGGCTTGTTCAGGAAGAACACGACGTAGGCCGAGATCGCGGCTTCGGGCGTGCCATAGGCGCTTGTGACCAGCACGGTCAGCGCGCAGATCAGCGCGATTCTCGTGACGATGGCGGTGCGCCCCGGAAACGGTGCGAGCAGCTTCACGATCTCCCGTGGGCCGGGCGCGCTCACATCACCGGCAAGACTGGCCATGCCGTACCTCGACAATCGCGCTCGCACCCACACGCACCAGTTTCGCGGCCGGTGCGTCGATTCGCACCCGCACCGGAAAGCGCTGCGAGACCCGCACCCAGTTCACCGAGCGCTGCACGAAGGGCAGGCTGCGCGGCAGGTTCAGGCGGTCGACGTCCGCGACGCCCGCGCCGATGCCCACGACCTTGCCGCGCATCGGCTGGGCGCGGTCGATCATCGAGTACACAGTCGCGCAGTCGCCCACCTCGATAGAGCCGAGCGAGGTCTCGCGGAAATTCGCCACGGCGAACCATTCGCCCGAGTGGATCAGCGTGAAGATGGACTGGCTCGGTATGACCGTCTCGCCCGCGAGCACCGAAAGGCCCGTCACGTAGCCGTCGAACGGCGCGCGCACGACAGTGTCGTCGAGCGCGCGCTGTGCGATCGCCAGCGCGGCTTCGCTCGCGTGCAGCGTGGCGATGGCGCCGGCGTCGTCGCCGATTGTTTTCGCGCTCGCGTGCTGCTGCTCCTTCGCCTGCGCCAGCGACACGCTTGCATCGCGCTGCGCGACCACGGCCTGGTCGAAACTCTGCGCCGATACGTAGCCCTGCGCCGCAAGCGGCCGCAGCCGCTCGACGCTGCGCGTGGCGAGGTCGTAATTGTGCGTGGCGCGTTGGGTCTGGTCGGCGGCGACCACCGCGGTCGAAGTCTCGCCGATCACAGTGCGGCGGCGCGTTGCCAGCGCCGCGCGGGCCAGTTCGACATTGGCTTGCGCCTGCGCGACCGCGAGCCGGTAGGGCAGCGGATCGATTTCGAACAGCACCTCGCCCTTCTTGACCTGCTCGTTCTCCTCGACGGCCACGCGCACGATGCGTCCGCCAACGGGCGAGGCAACGTGGACGATGTCGGCGTCGATGCTCGCGTCGTCGCTCGATGGAAAGCGCGACGAGCGATCGTACGCGTACCACAACGCAGCTGCGCCGAGCAGGACGATCGCGACGGCGATCGCGCGGCCCTTCCATGCAGGCTTGGGATTGATGCCGGCTAGTTTCATCTCAGCCTCCGCCGGGCCGCCCCAAGGAGGCTGAGCGCCCCCTCGGGGGGCAGTGAGCGAAGCGAACGTGGGGGTCGTTTCATATTTGCCCTGTTCCCCAAAGCCAGACAAACACCGCAACGACGCAGCCGATCCCGGTGCACACAGAAAGCTGGTATGGCACCTTGCGCACCCAGCCCGTTGCGATGAAGACGCGGTGAGCGACCAGCGCGCCCACGACGCCGGTCACGGCGCTCAACAGCCAGAATGGAAAGTACGCGCCGAACAGCGTGTACGACGGTGCGCCCCGGGCGGCGCAGCCGCCCAGCAGCGCGAGCGCCAGGGGCGAACAGGCGGCGGCGATCTTGGGCCATGTGCGTTGTTTCATTGCTTGTGTGGCTGGAACCAAAACGGGAATCCCGCCGCCAGGGACAACCCGCACGACATGGATTGCAGGTTGTCTGGCGCGCCCCGGGCAGCAGGGCACGCCATCATAGCGCGCTTTGTCGCACCCCCGGCACGTGGCTGCCGGGGCTCGCGGTCAAAGCGAATTTGATTGAAGCAATAGTGGTCGCTGATCGGATCGGTAGGGGTCGCGTGAACGATCTCCCCAGACAATCCCATTCAAGAAAGGTTTGACCGACATAAATACGGAGACTTCATGACTGACACCCAGACCCCTGCCCTGAAGGGAAAAATTGCGCTCGTGACCGGCGCGAGCCGCGGCATTGGCCGCGCGATTGCGCAACGTCTTGCGTCCGAAGGCGCGACCGTGGTGGTGACCGCGCGCAGCCTGACGCAATCGGCGACCGTGGCCGGCACGCTCGCCGAAACGGTCGCGCTGATCGAACAGGCGGGCGGCGGCGCGATTCCTCTGGCTGCGGATCTGGCGAACCCGGCTGAACGCGACGCGCTCGTCGCGCGCGCGGCCGAGGCGGCGGGCGGTCTCGACATCCTTGTCAACAATGCGGGCGTGGCCGACTACGAGCGCGTAGAGACGATGCCGATGGCGATGTTCGACCTGACCATCGACCATTACCTGCGCATTCCGTTCGCGCTGGCCCAGGCCGCGATCCCGCTGATGCGCGCGCGTGGCGCGGGCTGGATCGTCAACGTCGGGTCGGTTACGGCGCTGCCGCCGCTGCGGCCGTTCGACGACTTTTCCCGCTTTGGCGGCGTGACAGTCTACGCAGCGGTCAAGGCCGCGCTATCGCGCTTCACGCAGGGGCTTGCCGCCGAACTCGAAGCCGACTCGATCGCGGTGAACCTCGTCGCGCCGAGCACCGCAATCCTCACGCCGGGCGCGGCGCGCTACATCCCCGAAGGCTATCCGACCGAGGACGTCGCGTACCTGGCTGAGACCGCGCTCGCGCTGTGCCGGCTGCCCGCTCGCGAACGTACCGGCGTGATTGCGCACAGCCTGCACTTTCCGCTCGCGCACGGGATTGCCGTGCAGTCGCTCGATGGGCGCACGCCGTTGCCGACGCCCGTGATCCCTGCCTACGCGCATCCGAAAATCCAGCCCGAAGGACTGTAATCATGACTTCATCGCTTCGCTTCGACGGCGGCACCGCCGTGATCACCGGCGCTGCCAGCGGCATCGGCAGCGGCCTGGCCCGCCAGGCGGCCACGCTTGGCATGCGCGTCGTGCTGGCAGATCTCGACCCCGCCGCGCTAGACGCATTCGCCGCGACGCTCGACACGGATGTGCTTTGCGTGCCCACCGACGTGAGCCGGCCCGAAGCGGTCGAAGCGCTCGCCGAGGCCGCATGGAGCCGGTTCGGCGGCGTCGACTTGCTATTCAACAACGCCGGTGTGATGGCGACCGGCTTTAGCTGGGAAATCACGCCCGAGCGATTCGAGCACAGCTTCGCGGTCAACGTGCATGGCGTGATGAATGGCATCCGCAGCTTCGTGCCGCGCATGCTTGCGCGCAATCTGCCGGCGCGCGTCGTGAACACTGCATCGGTTGGCGGCTTTTTACCGAGCCCGATGATGTCGCCTTACTCGGCCACCAAGTTCGCGGTGGTCGCGCTGACCGAGTCGCTGTACGGCGAGTTGAAGATGCTCGGCTCGCCGATTGGCGTATCGCTGCTCGCGCCGGGGCCTGTGAAGAGCGGGATCTTCAATGATCCGTTCGGCGGCTCGCACGATCGCCCTGAAGTGCGCGGCTTCGTCGACACGATGCGCACGATGCTCGATACGTACGGGCTCACGCCCGACGCGTTCGCGCAGCGCGTGTTCGAAGGAATACGCGAGGACCGCTACTGGTTGATTCCACAACCAGAAATCATTGACGGCGCACTCCAGCAGCGTACGGAGTCGATTCTCGCGGCACGCAATCCCGTGCTGCCTTCGTACTGATAGCGTCAGTTGCAGCGCACTAAAACCGGAGCGCGATTCATGCAGAGGCTGGTGAACAAGGTGGTGGTGATTGCGGGAGGCGGCGGCATCGGCGCCGCAACCGCGATGAGGCTGGCGGGCGAGGGCGCAGCGGTGGTGATCGGCGATTTCGATGGCGAGAGCGCGAAATCGGTCGCCGAAAATATCCACGCCGCGGGCGGGCGCGCGCTCGGCGTGCGATTCGACATCAGCGACGACGCCTCGGTTGCCGCGCTGATCGCTGCGGCAACCGAAGCGTTTGGCGGCGTGGATGCGGTGCACGCCAACGCGGCGGAGATGAACGCGCTGCTGGAAGACACGACCGCCGTGGATGTGTCGCTCGACGTGTTCGATCGCACCATCGCCGTGAATCTGCGCGGCTACCTGCTGTGCACCCGGCATGCGGTGCCGGCCATGCTGAAGCGGGGCGGAGGCGCAATGATTTATACGTCTTCCGCTGCCGCATTCATGGGGGAAGCCGAGCGCGTTTCCTATGCCATCAGCAAGAGCGGCATCCATGCGCTGATGCGTCACGTGGCGTCGGCGTGGGGAAAGCAGGGTATTCGAGCCAATGCCGTTGCGCCGGGGCTGATTCTCACCGATGCCATTCGCGCCAACGCACCGTCGCAATTCATCGCCGATACGCTGGCCATCGGACACAGCCCAAGGCTTGGTGAGGTCGGCGATATTGCGGCCGCCGTTGCGTGGCTGGTTTCCGCCGATGGGGAGTGGGTGAACGGGCAGGTGATCAGCGTCGATGGCGGGGTTACGCTGCGCTAGCGCGAATCGCAAGCATGAAAAACCCCCTCCGCGCTTGTGAAGGCGCGGAGGGGTTTTTCAATCGTCGATATCGGCAACGTGAAGAACGAGTTTTGCACCGGCGTTGCCCGACTGAAGCAGGTCCAGTGCGCGCGCGGCCTCTTTTAACGGCAAGGTTTCGATGGGCGGCGTGTGCAGGTTCGCATTTTCGATCAGCGCGGCGACCTTGCCGAGGTGTTCGCCGCACGGTGTCCGGCTGAACGTCATCGCGGTGCGCAGGCCACGTTGCTGCGCCTCTGCCGCAACAACGGGCAAACGTTCCATATCTTCGGCGGTCAGCGTCATGATGCTGACGAGCACGCCTCCTGTCGCGAGCATGTCGAGCGCTCGTGGCAACGTGTTCCCACCAACGGCGTCGATCACGACGTCCACGCCAGAAGGCGTCCATTGCCTCACGGCGGACTCGATGTCCTGCGTCTGATAGTCGATGCTCAAGTCACATCCGAGTGCTTCGACGTAGGCGCGATGCGATGCCTTGCAAGTCACGGCGACATCGGCGCCCACGTGCTTCGCGAACTGGATGGCGAAAGTGCCCACCGCGCCGCCGCCGCCATGAATCAGGATCTTCTGCCCCGCTTGCAAACCCCCGTCGCTGAATACCGCGGCCCATGCAGCCAGCGCGGGCGTGGGTGTTGCCGCTGCCTGCGCGAAGCTCATGCCAGCGGGCATCGTGACCACGGAATCGTGGCGTACCGAAACAAACTCGGCATACGAACCCCACTTGCCCGAGCCCACATCCGATTGCGCGAACACGCGCGTGCCGACCGGCGGCCCCTCCGCCCCTTGCCCCAATGCCACGACCACGCCGGCCACGTCGAAGCCGAGTACGAACGGAAACGTGTACTGGAAGAACGCGCCGAGATATCCTTCCCGGCACTTCCAGTCAGCAGGGTTCACGCCGGCGCAGGCAACGCGGATCAGCACTTCTCCAGGGCCGGGTACCGGCGTCGGCAGGTCCGCCAATTTCATTTCGCTGGAAGGGCCGATCCGGTCGATCAGTATGGCTCGCATCAAGTTGTCTCCGTGGTGGTTTTGTCGTGTCAGATTGCATCGTCCGCGAGCAGACTCGATGCGAGCGGACAGGCGGCATGCGAGATCGCATCGACCGTCCACTGAGGATGTTCAGCATCGAAGCGGCGGTCGACCCAGCCCCAGTGAAACGGATGGAGCAGGTACTCGCCAGCGAGGTCGCCCATATCGACGAATTCCTGTTGCCACACGTGTGTCCAGGTACCCGGCGTCACGACGCGGCTCAAGCGCCAGTTGCGTATGCCGCGCATGTAGGCAGGCATGCGCAGCAATTCGAATTCGAGTTCGCGGATGTCTTTCTCGTGGGCGTTCGGTCGGGCGCGGAACATCAGCGTGCGCCAGACGCCGTCGCGCAAGCCCGGCTGGCGGACCCCGCCGCCGATGCTTTTATAGGCGACGTGATCGACGCGAGCGATGCCAGGAATGCTGGCCAGTTCGTTCGCCGCAGCGTCCCATTCGGCGTGGTCGTGGTGGGACACCAGATCGAGCGTGTAATCGCCCGCCCCCCAACTGCCCGCCAGATTGCGCTCGAAGTTGACGCGATTAAGGCCGAAGCGTTTGCGCAGACTGGCGCGCAATGCCTGTTCGATTGCTTCGGCATCGGCATCCGGGGTGATGAATATCCGCGCGGTTTTATGCTGCATGTTCGGGCTCCAGCGGGGTGAGCAATGTCGTGTCGGCATCCACCATGACGTGGCGCTGCCGGGCCTCGCAGATCGCGTCGACCTTTGCCCAGAATTCGACCACGCTGGCAGTCGTCATCGCGCGCATCTGGTAGTACGTGGGGGCATCCTTTACCTGCCAGAGCAGCCGCAGCACATTGCGCTCGCCAGGCACCGCGACGGGCGGCGAGACCCAGCGCGAGACAAGCGAGAGACCACGTGACAGATGATCGGGCAGGTACAGTTCGTGGAGTAAAGCCGTGACCTCCGGAATGCGCTCCGGGGCCAGCGTGATTTCATCGAGGATATGGATCATGGAGGGCTCGTGTCGGATTGCTTCGCCAGGTGCTCGTGAGTGAGCGTTCGCTGAAAAAGGCCGCGTGGCGTGTGGGTATACTAGGTTGGCGTTTGCTGGCCGACCCCTACCAGATCGTTCACTCAACACTATCGCGGCAATCAAAACTGATCAGTATGAAAGTTCCTTCCCAGCGCCGTGCCGCACGCGGTCTTCCCGGGCTCGACGCGCGCTTGATGCACGAACTGAAGCCAGGCCAGAGCAGCAAGCCGGCCGCGATGCAACCCGAAGACGACGAAGTGCCTGTCGACAGTTCGATTGCGTTGTATCGCTATGCGATCGAACGTCTCGAAGCGCAAGTGGCGCAGAGCGACGGCCATCCGCCGATGCGCAAGGAAGAAGTCGAGCTCATGTGCCGCTGTCTGGTGAGTTGCCGTACGCTCGATCACGCGATGCAGTGCGCCGCCTCGTTTTGCCAGATGCTTTATCCCCGGGCTGGCAAGCTTCTGCTAACGGTGCGCGAAGGCGAGGCTTGCTTCGAGATGGATTCGCTGCGGCGTACGCGCAGTTCGGCGGCATGCCTCGTCGACGTAACGGGCCTGCTGTGTTATCTGCAGATGTTCAGCTGGCTGATCGGGCAACCGTTGCGGCTGCGCCGGGCCTGGGTGGGACATCCGCGACGCAGCGACGTGATGCCTTTGCTGGGTCTGTTTGATGCGCCGGTGGCGGTGGGCGCGAAAAACTATGGATTCGCGTTCGATGCGGCTGTGCTTTCGCATCCGGTCGTGCGGCAGCCGCTGGAACTCGATGCTTTTCTTGCCGATTTTCCGTTTCAGCTTGTCGAGGCGGCGCCGGCCGTCGTGTCGTGGACGCAGAAGGCTCGTGGGTTACTGGATGCAGCGATTGCGCGCGAGCAGGCACTGCCTTCGTTGCCCGACCTGGCTGCATGGTTTGGCGTGAGCGAGCCGACCGTGCGGCGGCGTCTCGCTGCCGAGGGCACCACCTATCTGGCGCTGCGCGAGCGTTGCTTGCGCGAGGCCGCCGAGCGCTGTCTGCGCGACACCGACTGGGCGATTGCGCGGATCGCGAGTCATCTGGGGTTTGGCGGCGAGGAAGCGTTCAGGCGCGCGTTCCTGCGATGGACGGGGCATGCGCCGAGTCGATATCGGACGCGGGCGCGGACGCTATTGCACCCCCCGCCATCGGAGGAGTCGATCAGATAGCGATAACCGCCCAAGGTCTGGATGACCCCGCCGGTACATGCCTGGGTTTGCTCCAGCGTTTGGGAGGGTTGGTAATTTGATAGGCCAAGCCAGAGGTAGGTGGTCGTTGCGGCCTGGGGAACTTGATGAGGCTGACCACGTCGAGCAATTTCGGTCGCAATGCCGGCGGCATGCAGTGGACGTCGATATTTATCGTGGTCGTAGGCTCTGTCACCCTGAACGACACCAATACGGAGCCAAACGGGCAGGTGACCAGCGTCGATGGCGGGGCGACGCTGCCCTAATCGAACCGCAAGCATTTAATCTGCGCCCTCCGCGCCTTCACAAGCGCGGAGGGCGTTTTTTGGGTTCTTCGCAGATTTCCGGGGGAAGGGTTCTGCTCGACCCGTTGCCCTCATCCGGGCCGCGGCGTTGCCAACGACTGCTCCCGGAGCATCGCTGGCGCTCGCTTATCCGCGTGACAACTTCGGCTCAGTACTGCTTCCTCGGGGGCAACGACCTTTTGATCTGTTTTCGGAGTCGGGACACAGCGGCAGCCTTCTTTCGTTTGCGTTTCGCAGTGGGTTTTTCATAAGCCGTTCTGGCCCGCAGTTCCTTTATCAAACCGGTGCTCTCGATCGAGCGTCGGAAGCGGCGCAACGCGACTTCCAGCGGTTCGTTCAGCTTGGGGGTTACAGTAGTCAATTTTCTTCCTGGTTGTGAGTTCAGCCAAAGCACACGTCTAGCCACTCCTGCGCCCATATTTTCGCATGGGCAATAGCGTCTTCGCGCGCGTCGAAGCCCGCAAGATCGCCGCTTAGATGAATGTCGTACTCGCTGCCGTCCGCACGGCTGGTGCTGATGCGGGCATGGGCCATGTATTCGCCGTCAGCCCTGCGTGGCGTCGGGTCGATGATGAATCGCGTTGAATTGAAGTGCACCGTCGTTCCTTGTTCGGTTGCGGCACAACCATGATCGTTGCGCCAGCGTCGCGTGGATGGGTGGGCTGCCTCACGCGTTCAGCAGGGCCATGATCTGGCCGGCCTCGCGATCCGAGTCGCAGCTCGCCATGCCGTCCTTACGCAGCAGTGCGCGAACCGACACAAACATCAGATAAGCATCGGCATCGACCTCGTGGCGACCGTCGAAGATGACGTCTTCGAGCTCGGCGCGGGCTCCTGACGGCAGAAACCGGTCGACAAGTCCGGAGCCGTCGCGTCGAATCCACTTCAAGAGATCAGCTCTGTCCATGTCAAACCTCCGATGTTGCCTGCGTGTCCCGCCGCGAACGCGTGCTGACGGGTCCCGGCGTGCCGCGAGCTGCGAATCACACCTTCAAATCGAGGAAGTTCGTGTCCCGGGAACAGGTGTCGATGAGGTGTTCGGCATAGGCAGTCGACGCACGCCGTGCGTCGCCGGCGGTCTGGAAGGGCCTCGTCACCGCAAGCCGGAATACGCGGCTGCGGGGCGCTTCGCCTGAGCTTTCCGGTTCCTGGATACGCACGGCAGCGTCAAACCCTTCGTCGTAGTTGTGCCCACTTCCGGGCGCGGTGGCATGATGTGGATAGACCAGTGGATAAACTTCCAGTCCACGGTAGAGACGGAAACCGGTTTTCATGAAATACCTTTGAAGCCGCGCCAATACGCGACAAATCGGGAAAAGAGTGTGAGCGACTGAGTCCAGTCTTCACATGATTGGCCGTGTTGTTCGGCCTATGATGAAAGTGAGCGGCCCGATTCCGCCGGAAAAGGTGGCCAGGGAGGCGCAGAGAAGGGCTGTGGGTCAATCAACGCCTTCATGCTACACTCATTGCCCTATTTGTACAGCGAATGTTCTCTTTTCCCTGTGCTTTTACGAAGCCGCCAGACTGGATCGACTGCGGGCCTGCGCGTAACGCCGTATCGCAGCGGACCTTCGCATGAATCTCGAAACCCCGATATGGGATCATCCGGAACATGAGGCGCTGCGTCTATTGACGAACCAACTCGCCTCATGTCGGGGCTGTGCTCACACTTCGGTGTACTTCGCAATCTCAAGTGCGTCGTCGACCTTGTGCCCCATATGTGTTGGCTGTCTTGAACGGGTGCGTCGCCTTTAGCCGCGCGTGTCGACCCAGTTGCGTGCCCAGCGTGTCGAGTGCTGCAGCGCCTGCTCTTCACTCGTGAAGTAATCGAGCGAATAGAACTGGTAGCGGCCTTCGGCGCGCGCGCTATCGGTGCGCTCAAGCAGCAGGTTGGATGAAAAACTGCCGTCGGGCAAACGATGCGACGAGGGGTGGACGGCATAGCCGTTGTATTGCTGAATTAGTTCGTTATGCATTTTAATTTTAATGATGTTCGAGTGCGCGCGCCGTGTGAAATGTGCACGGATGCGCCGATTCAAAGCCATTGCGAGCTGAATCTGAAGCAGTCGGAAAGCGAAAGAAGGCGTTTCAGCCGGAGGGGAGAAGGACGCTCAACGAGACATGTGGCGCCTGGTAAGCTGCTGAATAAACAAATGCAGCTAAGCGCGACCGCGCCAATTTCAGGAGACAAAGCTCCGCGAGGGTGTCGCTGAACCCGGCGTCCATCGCGGAGGACCGGGCTCTTCAAACTTTACAGCGGCTTGATGTTAGCTGCTTGCAGACCCTTCGGGCCTCGCTTCGTTTCGAAGCTGACCTTCTGATTCTCAGTCAGCGTCTTGAAGCCGTCGCCGCTGATCTCGGAGAAGTGCGCGAATAGATCGTCGCCGCCATTGTCCGGGGTGATGAAGCCAAAGCCTTTGCTGTCGTTGAACCACTTAACGATACCGGTATCCATGAAGAATCCTTGAGGAAAATAGAAAAATTTGCTCTGTTACGGAGCGTTTGAAGCAACAAGGAGGGAGAGGACAACGAATACCGCTGAGGAGCGAGCAATTGATGAACAGCAATCGAACTTCTTGAACTTCGAACGACACAGTACCCGCTGTGTGCTACCAGCGTCAATACTTATCTTGTAACTGTTTCACCAGGATCGCATCGGCCCTTGCCCCAAATTCGACCGCGATGGTAGTTGTCATCGCGCGCAGCTGGTAGTGCGTGGGGCGTCCTTGACCCGCCAGAGCAGCCACGGCACATTGCGCTCGCAAGGCGCCGCGACGGGCGGCGAGACCCAGCGCGGGACGAGCGGGAGTCCGCCGAGCGTTGTCTGCGCGACACCGATTGGGCGATTGCGTGGATCGCGAGTGATCCGGGGTTTGGCGGAGAGGAAGCGTTCCGGCGCGCGTTCCTGCGATGGACGGGGTTGCGCCGCGCCGATATCGGATGCATGCGCGGGCGCAAGTGTGATTCCTTATTGCCCCTGTGCGGCAACCAAGCGCTGTGCGATGAAGTCGGCGGCGATGCGGTTATATCCGGCACCGACGGCTGAATACCGGTCGCCAGCTTGGTACAACACCCCGGAATATACCGTTCCGTTGTACTCAATATTGCACCCGCGTCCATTGGAGGAGTCGATCAGATATCGATAACCCCCCAAGGTCTGGATGACCCCGCCGGTACGTGCTTGGGTTTGCTCCAGCGTCTCGGTGGACTGGTAATTTGACAGGCTTAACCAGAGGTAGGTGTTAATTACGGCTTGGGGAACCTGATAGATTTGCGCCCCATGCGGCATTGCCGTGCTGTCGTCCCTCAAAAGATATAAACCGGTCGGGTAAGCATTTTCGTCCTTTTGTAACACGTCCGAAAGTGGTTGGCCGGAAACGTCGGTTGCATTGACGGATACGCTGTAGAGCGGCGTCGACATACCCTGCATGCCAAGCTCGTAGCCCTGTGGGAGTTTCGCGAAGATCTTCGAGTTGGCTCCGATATCAGTGTCCGGCGTATGTTGCGACGTGAACGCGCCTTCTGCGGTGATATACACGTGCGTCGCATACTGTCTCTTGAAGTTGCCGGCGATGACGCTCGACGCCATGCTGAAATTGCTGTCGCTGTCGGCGTTGACATAGTATTGCGTCCTGCCGAAGCCGGTCGAAGCGGGTAGGGGACCTGCCATGCCTTGCCCGGTAGGGCGCATATCGAACTGGTAGTAGCCTGCTCCGGTGTCCTTCAGGAAGATGCTGTCGAAGAAGCTGGCATTCGTTGAGGGCGTTGGTGGCGTTGTATTCGAGTCATCAGCTATCGTTTCGCTGCCAGGGGAATTTGTGGCAACGCTGCTGTTGTCACCGCTGCCCCCACCACAGGCGGCCAGCGATATCATCAATGCGATGGCGATAGCGGTGTTTCTCGTGCGTACGCCAGTATTCCCGGGGTTCGGTATATTCCACATCTTCGTTTTTTCCATCATGCACTGCGCGACACTATGGGTTGAGTGCAGTTTGTTGATGAAATTGTATTTAGAAATGCTAAATTATATGCAATATACAAACTATTCGATGGGCGCAATCATATAACGTGGGGAATTAGTTGTGGATGATGCAAATCATCGAAGGGTGGGCATAATTATTTTAATGCTGGATTGTTTGATTTTTCGCTATCGATGCGTATCAGTTCGAAATCGGCCGAGCCGCCCTGTTTGTAGGCGAGAAAAAGATGATATTCACCTGGCTTTATTTCAAAGGCCTTATCCTTAAAAATTAGGCCGTTTGATTTCAAGGTCATAGGAAAATTGTCGAAGACGAGGAACGGATCATTGGACATCATGCCCGTTAGTCCGCACGTCACATAAGTACCATTGCTGCCTTCAGGCATTCTTCTCGTAGTCGAGGTTCCGCACACGCGAGGAGTTATCGCATCGAACTGTTTGCCATCTTTCCTGTAGAGGCGAAATAGAGGAAGATTATTTCCAGCGGCATCACCTCGGATGACGGATATCGTCGATACATCCCAGTTCCGGCCTTTGATGTTTGCTACCTGGTAGGTTCCGTAGAATTGCTCCAGGTTTTCCGCCGCCTGGCCTTTCAATCCCTGGTTTTCGTCTGCAAGGTCTGGGACAAGCACGGAGCACGCGCCAATGAGTGGGAAAATGGATGCGATAAGATATTTAATTTTCATGGGGTTTCCTTAGAGAAAAAATCATGGTCGTTACATGACTATTGATCTGCATTGCAAATGACAAACTTGAATGAAGCTGGGTTGGTTGTCATCAGGGGTTGTCCTGTTCGTCGCCCTTTATTTCGTAGCTCTTGCGTGCTTTTTTGTAGCTGTTGTCGAAAGGCTTGATGTGCAGCATACGTGCCCGACTGCACATCCCACCTACTGCGGCCACTCCGAACCCCAGTAATAATGGAATGACACTCCATGGAGACGACGGCGCAAACTTGAGGGAAGCAAACATTATGGCCAGACCGATAATGACTAGACTGACGCTTGCCCCCCAAGTTAAATTCCCATCTGCAATAAATTTCATTTCCCAGCTCCAGAACCTATAAAGCGGCTCCATGAGGAATTAATAAATTCCTGAATGGAATTTCCCCAGCTGCTGGAATTAAACTGATTTGCTGCTTCGTTCACTGCGGGACTCAAGGCAGGAACTCGGCCAGATATGGTACTTGCAGCAATCCCGACTACGCTATTTTCATAGTATTGACCCACATCGGGTTTCGCAATCTGCACAATTCCATCTGCGGCCATGCCAACAGCTGTTCCAGCAAAAGATGCAGTTGTAAAACCCGGCGAATAAGGCGATGGAATTTGTGCCGCAGCGGCCGTCGCGGCGCTAAACCTACCGGCCGCTGTCGAAACTCCCCCCGCCACATTGGCTACTGTTCCCCGCACATCCATCCCGACTGGCGACGGCGTATACGTATAAGCACTCGGCACTTGCCCCGGCGCGGCCGAGTTGTAGTTCTCCATGATGAATGACTGCAACGCCTGATTTGCCTGCGGCAACGACTGGATAACCAGCGGATTCCCGTTTGCGTTGGTCAAACCGGTGTTGATCCACACCGCACCCGGATCGGTCGGGGTCCGCCCATTCAGTTCCTCTGCTACGCCCGACGGCACGCAGCCGCCGCTCGTACACATCCCCATAAGCCGCATCTGGTCTTCAACCTGCGCCTGCGTGTACTGGCCATTGCTTTTATCTGCGATGTCTTTCGCCAGCTTCCGTTCATCCGGATGAAGTTGCCTGTTGTACAAGTCCACGTTAGAACCGGAGAACGCCCCCGCCCCTCCCGCCGCCGCGCCTGCATCGGTCGCAACAACGTTCGCAACAATGTTCCCGAGCGCCTTGTTCACATCAGCATCACCGGTTGGATTCGATGCCGCGATCGAACCGCTCAGTTCATTCAGCGTCGGCGCCATCTTCGATCCAATCGCCGCACCGGCCGCGCCCGCGACAGCACTACCCACACCACCACCAAGCCCCGCCACCACAGCCGCGCCCGCTGCCTGCATTGCCGCGCGCTTATCACCGCCCTCGGCCCACGCAGGGTCGTGAGTAGCTTTCGCCTGGGCATCCGCATAATCGCCAATACGCTGCGCCACTGCCTGGCCCGCTGCCTGTGCCGCCTGCATCCGGTCCGCCTGCTGGTTCAGCAGGGCGTTCAGGTCAGGCGTGTTCGCGACCTTGCCGTTCGTGTCCACCGTGTCGCGACTCAGGCTCGCCACGTCCTGCTTCTGGTTCGCGCCGTCCATGATGTTGATCGTACCGGCGCTCACCGCGCTGCGCGTGGTCGCGTCCGACGAGCCGCTGTCGCTCTGCGAGGCTTCGAGGCAGGGCAGCAAGTGAGGATCGAAGTGCAGCACGGCAGGCTCGTCATCACGCCGGACTGAACGGCTCCACAAACAACAAACCCGGCTCAAGTCCGGGTTTGTTGTTGCTCATAGCTGGTGGTTTTCTCGCCACCACAGAAAGGTCCAAATAAGCGCAACTGCGATCACAAGCATCAAGAGAAGGTGCCACCATTCTCTCCGGCTACCAGGTAGATCGGTCCCTCCCCCGAGGCTCGCGAGGATAAGCAGCAAACATACCCACAGCGCGCCCAGAACACGGTTACCCCATCGAGAATTCATATCGTCATTCCTTGAACCAAGGGCCGAACTTCTCTGATTCATCACTGATCATTCCGGCTTTTCGTAGACGAGGAGGCAATTTCCTTACCCAATAGACCACCAGCGCTAGGCACACGGGACAAAACACAAACAGCATTGCTGATTTTTCGTCAAGATTGAACGCAAATCGGCACAATCCTGTGGCAAGCATCGCGAACACTATCCCAGCACCTATAGCTGAACCCCAAACCACGCAGGCTGTCTGCACGAGAGCATAAAGACGTTTCCAATTCATTTTTTTTGCCCAGCGTTGCGTGCGTCGTCCACGATTTTTGCGCCCTTCGTGCCGACATTTATCACTTGGATCGCGGCATTAACGTCGCCGGGAATAACCCATTTTAAGACTGGAATCGTAGTCGTGCTGCCAAACTTTGGAACAGTCACATCGAACATGCTCTGGGGGCGATTGAGTCCATCTGACCACCCCATCTTCAATGGAACAGGTGCAGTCAACGCCGCGATCCCTACGCCAAGCGATGCCGCATCGTAGAGCATTGGGCCCCACGTTGGCGAGACATATGTAAATGCCATTTGCAGTGGATTCATTCCTGGTTCAGGTATTCCGTTGTACCGGTTGTACAGTCCACTCATTCCGGTAGCCACATCGTTGGTTCCAGATACGGCCATCGCGCTGCCAACGCCACACGCTACACCCGTAGCGCAATATTTCACTCCAGTGGCAGTGATATATGCGCCGATGCCCATCGTCGCTGCATCCTTCGCCACGCCCAGTGGATCGCTCTTCACCATATCGCCGATTTTCTGCGTCGGCGTGTAATCGAACAGCCCGGCCTCTTTCTGGTTATTCACCCATTGCAACTCAGGCCCGAGCTGCGACGCTTCAAGCTGGCTCACATAGTTCGCGTTGTACTGGTCGCTGCCCTGCGGATACTCTGCCCAGCACTTCACGGCATAGCACGCTGCACGCGTGAGCCTGTCCTGTTCGGCCTTGTCGTCGCCTGCCTTGTCTTTGATGGCGTCCTTTTCGTCAGGGTGGAGTTGCCTGTTGTAAAGGTCCACGTTAGAACTGGCAAACGCCCCCGCCCCTCCCGCCGCCGCGCCCGCACCCGTCGCCACCACATTCGCTACGATATTCCCGAGCGCCTTGTTCACATCAGCATCACCGGTCGGATTCGATGCCGCGATCGAACCGCTCAGTTCATTCAGCGTCGGCGCCATCTTCGATCCAATCGCCGCACCGGCCGCGCCCGCGACAGCACTACCCACACCACCACCAAGCCCCGCCACCACAGCCGCGCCCGCTGCCTGCATTGCCGCGCGCTTATCACCGCCCTCGGCCCACGCAGGGTCGTGAGTAGCTTTCGCCTGGGCATCCGCATAATCGCCAATACGCTGCGCCACTGCCTGGCCCGCTGCCTGTGCCGCCTGCATCCGGTCCGCCTGCTGGTTCAGCAGGGCATTCAGGTCCGGCGTGTTCGCGACCTTGCCGTTCGTGTCCACCGTGTCGCGACTCAGGCTCGCCACGTCCTGCTTCTGGTTCGCGCCGTCCATGATGTTGATCGTGCCCGCGCTCACCGCGCTGCGCGTGGTCGCGTCCGACGAGCCGCTGTCGCTCTGCGGCAGCATCGGCGACACGCCACCGCCGTTGGAAACCGAACCCGGCCCCACGGCTCTGCTGGTGTTTGCGATACCCATGCCCGCGCTGATGCCGTTACTGCTCGCACTGTATTCCGAGTGGTTGGCGATATCGGAGAAGGTGAGGGTGCCGGTCGTGAGGTTGTTCTTCGAGGTATCCGCCTCACTGGTGATGACCGCACCCGTCAGGTCCGTGTTGCCCTTCACGTTGATATCAAACCCACCCGTGCCCGCATTGATTCCGGCCTGTTCGTTCACGCCCGCATACTTGCCGTCCGCGTGGCCGTTCTGCGCGCTGATGCTCGCGCTGCCGCCGCCCTGGCTGATGGTAAAGCCGCCGCCCGCACTGCTCTGATGCGCCGCGCTGCTGGTGACGTCCTGCACGCTCACGATGTTCAGGTTGCCGTCAGCGTGTGCGATGACCTTGCCGCCGTTGACCTGCGAGCCGATGATGTTCGTGTCGCCGCCGGAAACAACCGTCACGCTGTTTGCACCGTTCACGTGCGACGCGTTCTGGATCTGCGCATCGCTGTTGGCATCGCCGTGCGCGTTGCTCATCGATGCGGACACACCGAAGCCGCCGCCCAGTGTGTACTGCACGCCCACGCTTGCGCTGCTGGAGCTGTTCGAACTGCGGGTCGAGTCGGTGTCGGTCGTGTTGACGACGTTGACCTGATCCTTCGCCGCGAGCACGACATCATTGGCGTTGACGTTCGAACCGGCAATCGTGACATTGCCCGAGCCCGGCGTGCCGTCGCCGGTCGCCACGAACGCCGCCGTGCCGCCCGCCTGCACGGATGAACCGCTGTGGATCGTCCGGTTCTCGCTGGCATCGCTGCGGCTCTGGCTGGTGCCGAACGACACCTTGACGCCGATATCAGGCTTGTCACCCGAGGCGAGATCCGCCACGCCTGCGCCGCCCATGAACGCATCGTTGGCCGCCGCGATGCCGTGCAGGGCCGCCGCGCGGCTGTCGCCCTTGCCCGAAGAGTTGTTCGCGGCCTGTGTTTCCGATATCGCGTTGTTGATCGCATCGCCCACGCTGCCGGCAAGCCCGACCGTGAAGCCGCTCTGCTTCATCTCGTGCGACTCGTCATGACGCGTCGTGCCCTGTGCGGCCTCGATGGTCACGTTCGCGCCGGTGCCGGTGACGTTCTGCGCGGCGATGATGTCGCTGCCCGTGACGCGCAGGTCCTTGCCCGCAGCCATGTTCACGCTGCCGTCCGTGCTGCCGACGAGGCTGGCGTTGTTCGTCACCGCTGTGTCGTGCGCGGTGTCCTTCTGGTCGCGGTTGCCGTAGTTGATGCTCAGGCCGCCGCCGCTCAGGGCTCCGAAGCCGGACTTCCTTTCCTCATGGAAGGTGCTGTTCTGGCTGGTGTCCTGCGTCGTGGTCACGGTCAGGTTGTTCGCCGCCGCGAGGTTCACATCATTCGTGGCCGCCACCGTCGAGCCGCTGATCGTCATGTCACGCCCGGCCGCGCCGTTCACGGAATCGCCGGCGACCGTCGAGCCGATCGACAGGGTCTGGTGCGATTCCGATGCGTCCGTGGTCTGCGTCCTGGAGAGGAAGCCGGAGGAATCGTGATGCGACCAGGACTGCGCATCGTGCGTTTCCGTGACACCGCCGATATTGACGTCGCCGGTAGCGGCGATGGTCGTTGCACCGGTTGCCGCCGTGACGCTGGAGCCCATGATGTTCAGGTCACCGCTGCCGCCCTGGCCGGCGGCGAGCGTCGTGTTGCCGCCCGCGCTGACGCTGCTGCCCTGGACCCGCTCGTCGTAGCTCGAACGCTTCGATTGCGCGATGCTGCCGCCCATCGACTGGCCGCTGTATGAGGCGGTGTCCTTTGCCGCCGTCACCGTCAGGTGTCCGCCTGCGCCCATTGCCACGTCGCCGCCCGCCGCGACGCTCGAACCCGTGAGCGTCGTATCGCGCCCCGAGAGGGTCGTCACGTTGCCCGCGCCTGTGACGGCGCTGCCGGCTTCGTGGGTCGCCACGACATGCCTGCCGTTCAGGCCGTCCACCGTTCCGGCGTCGTGCGTCGCCGTGAGCGTGATCGCCCCCGCGTCGATGTCGCGGCCTGCTGCGACGGTGGTGTCGCCTCCCGAGGTGATGGCCGAGCCCGCCAGCTTCACGTCGCGCGCGGCGACGGCGCTCACGCTGTTCGAGCCCGATATCGTCGCCACCGACTGAACCGCCATGCCGCTCGCACTCGAATGGAAGCCCGGCATATCGGAACTCACGGACGCCTGCGCGGTGGTGCTCACGTTGTTGATGTCGCGGCCTGCTGCCACGATGGTATCCACGCCGCCGATGCGCCCGCCGAGGTTGTTCACGTCCTGCACGGCCGAGACTGTTGTCGCGCCGCCGCTGCCGATGACGCCCCGGTTCGTGACCGTGTTGCCGATGACGGTGGTGGCCACGTCGCCCACGACGTGCCCGCTGTTGCTGAACTCGCCCGTTGCGTTCTGGATGACCTGGTTGCCCGCCACCAGCGCGCCGCTGGACTTGAGGTCGACCGTGTTCGACTGCGCAAGATAGAGCTTCGGCACCAGCACGTCCTGCTGCGAGCCGTCGGGCAGCGTCACGCTCTGGCTGACGAGCCAGACCATGTCGGTCGTCAGTTGCGCCATCTGCGCGCTGCTCAGGCCGACCCCGGGCGCAAGACCGAAGTCCTTTGCATACTTCACGCCGTTGTTCATCAGCGCAGTGTACTCGGCGAGGTTGTCGGCATAGCCCGCGAGCAGCGCGCGGCCGGTGAGTTGCGTGACCTGGTTGCGGATCAGCATGGTCTCGTAGTAGCCGTCGCCCAGGCGTTTTGCGGTTCGTGCCGGATCGAGCCCGAGTTGGTCGAGCATGTAGTCGCTGGAGATGAACTTCGTGTAACTCGTGAAGCGCGGGTTGGTCTCGATCAGGTAGCTGGCATCCGGCGCGCTCTGGTAGGTGTAGAGCGCGTTTACCGGCAGTTTCAGGTCGGGGATGCCACTGCTGGCCGTGCCGAGCGTCTGCGGCTTCGTGGTCTGGTCGTCGGTGGTGTTCACCGTCTGTGCGTGGCTGTCCTGACCGCTCACGCCTGTGACCGATGTCGCGCCGCCGCCCTGGCCCGTCACGCCCGCCACCGATGTCGCGCTGCCGTTCGTCGTGACGCTGCCGAGCTGCGTGCCCGTGGCATCGCCGCCCGCTACACCCGAGCCGGTCACGGTTTCGCCGTGCCGGTCCACCGAATTGATGGTGATGGTCTGCGCGTCGGTCTGCACGGTCTGGTTGGACGTGGCAATCGCGGGTAGCGCATCCACCGTCGTCGGAGCGAGGGGGGTGATGGATGGCTTTTCCGTATGCGTGTGCGAATTGCCGCCGCTTTTCTGGTGCCAGAAGTACGTCGCTTCAACGGTCTGCGTGCCGGTTTGCTGGAGCACCGTGCCGGTGTCGTTCACGCTGCCGCCCATGGCGCGGCGCACGAGATCGCCGCCCGCCGCCATGGTGGACGATGCGTTGTTGATCGAACCTCCGTCGGAATTGATGCGGATGGCGCCCTGGGCGATGATTTGCGCCGCCGTGCCCGCGCTCACGAGCCGGTCGGTTTGCGTGGTGGTGGTTGTGGTGACGATGACCGGAACGTAGTCGTGATTGTCCGGCTCGATGTCGTAGCGGATCATGTCAACGGCCTGGTCGGGGCGGATCTGGGTCTTCGCGTCCCAGTCCGGCCAGAACGCGATGGTCACCGTGCCGTCCGCATTCTGCGTCAGGCTCTGGTAATACTGCGTCGGGTTGCTGGTGATGGTGCGCTCGCTCCAGACGCCGTTCGGTCCGTTCGAGTCCATGTACCGGTCGGTCAGCGGCGTGGTCAGCGAGAACGACTGCGTCGAGGTGTCGATGTTCGTGACCTGCGAGGCGGGGAGCGTCACTGAAATCGGCTTCGCAAGCTTCTGGAGCACTTCCGTGCCGATTCCGCCGGGATTCCAGCGCCACTGCGGGTAGCTGAGGCTCTGGTAGGTGGAAAACACCTTGGACGACAAGTCGCTGCCCAGGTCCGCCGTCCACAGCGTGAGCGCGCTCGATGAACTCTCGGGCGTGCCCGCCTCGGTCTGCGCACCCGTCCTGATGTTGTTGACCGTATGCGCCGCGATGTCGATATCGCCTTCGGCCTCGATGTCGGCCGCGCGGTTGGTGAGCGTGCCGGTCTGATTGGCGAGCACGCCCGAGGCGTCGCGCGCGCCGTTCTTGGCGATTTCCAGATTGCCCGCGCTGTAGATGAGCGCGCCATCCGCATTCGTGACGGAGTCCGAAGCATAGATGCTCACTTGCTCCACGCCCGCAATCACGGCCGCTGCGCCGGTGTTCGTCACGTCGTTCGCATGGATCGCGACCGTGTTGCCGATGATGCCGCCCGTGTTGTCCAGCGTCGCGCTGCGCGTCGTGACCGCGTCGCCTTCGATCAGGCCGGCATTCGTGATGGTGTTAGACGCCGTCACGGTGGTTGCCGACGAGTTCATGTCCGCGCCGGCCGCGTTCACGACGTTCGTGCCGCTTGCTTTCAGCGCGCCGCCCGCCGCGAGTTCGCCCGTATTGGTGAGCGTGCCGCTCGTGTGAATCGACATATCGGCATCGGCGTTCAGGCGGTTGGCCGTGCCGGTCGTGTAGTCGTCAGAGATGTCGAGCGAGAGGTTGCGGCCGGCGGTCATTTTGCCGTCTCCGCTGATAGCGCCGCTTGCAGCGATGTCGCGGTTCGCGCGCACGCTGCCGTTTTCATTCGAGAACGCAGCGACGTTCGCCGATACATCGAGGCCGCCGAGTATCGCTCCGCCATCGTTGATGACAGCGGTGGTGGCTTGGCCCACGTTCAGCCCCTTGCCGCCGTAGAGCGTGCCGCCG
Source organism: Paraburkholderia caffeinitolerans (assembly GCF_902859945.1). Lineage (GTDB taxonomy): Bacteria > Pseudomonadota > Gammaproteobacteria > Burkholderiales > Burkholderiaceae > Paraburkholderia > Paraburkholderia caffeinitolerans. The sequence continues at coordinate 83,563 of NZ_CADIKL010000036.1, forward strand.
CTGTTCCCGATCGTGCTGGTGATGGCGAGAGTGCCCGTGCCGCCTGCGACGACCTGGCCGCCGCTGCCGTTTTCGAGCGTCTGGCCGTTCAGCGTCAGGTCGCCGTTACCGCCCAGCGTGCCCGCTGTGTTGTCGATGTCCGTTGCGCTGACCGTTGTTGCGCCGTCGCCGGCGTTCGTGAGCGCGCCGTTTGCGTTGTCGATCGCGCCGGCGGCGACGTTCATCATGCCATGCGCGCCGTTCGCAGCGACCGCGCCGCCCCGGTTCAGCAGCGCGCCGCCAGCGGTGAGCGCGAGATCGCCACCGGACTGCGCCGCGCCGTCCGTGTTGTCGAAGTTGCCGCGGGTGCTGGCGGACAGATGGTCCTGGCCGTAAATGAGCCCGTTTCGGTTGACGATGCCGTTGGTTGCCGCGATCCGCGCGATATGCTGCGCGGTCATGTTGCCGTTCGAGTTGTCGAGGCTCGCGGATTGCGTCGCGACCGAGCCGTTCGAGGCGATCTGGCCGCTGACGTTCGAGAGCGCACCCGTCGCCGTAATGTCTAGCATGCCGGTGCCGGCGTGCGTCACGGCCCCGCCGTCGTTGCTGATTTGCGCGGCTGTGACCGACAGGCTGCTGGCGTTCGTGGCGATCCTTCCGCCGCTCGAGTTGTCGAGCGTTCTGCCCGCCGTGATGGTTTGCGCGCCAGCGCCCGATTGCGCAATGGTGCCGCTTTCGTTCGTCAGATCGCCAGGTGTCGAGACGGAGACGGCCGTACCTTCGATGTCGCCGTTCGTATTGTCGATGGACGAACCCGAAACCGTGGTCGTTGTGCCAATGAGCGCGCCGCCGCGATTGTCGAGCACGCCAGCCGCCTTCACGTCGAGGGCGTTGCCCGCGCCTACCGTGGCGTTCTCGTTCACGACCGTTTGCCCCGAAATGCTCGCGTCGTGCTTCGCCGTTATCGCGCCATCACGGTTGTCGACGGTCGAGCCAGCGACCGCCGCCGAGCCGTTCGTGCCGATCTCGCCGCCTGCGTTCGATACGTTGCCCGTGGCCGTCACGTCGAGCTTGCCGCTGCCGGCGTGCAGCACTTTGCCGCCATTGTTATCGATGGATGCGCCCGCAACCGTGAGGTTTTGCGCGTTCGAGGCGATCTGGCCGCCGTTTGAATTGTCGAGTTTTACGCCAGCCGTGACGGTCTGCGCACCCGTCCCCGATTGAACAATCTTGCCGCCCTGGTTCACGAGGTCGCCAGGCGTCGAGACCGCGACCGAGTCGCCTTCGATGTCGCCGTTCGAGTTGTCGACCGAAGCGCCGGATATGGTCGTGGTCGTCGCGGTCATCGAGCCACGGCGGTTGTCGAGCGCCCCGGAAGCGGCGACGGCGAGTGCCTGGCCGGCGGCCATCCTGCCGCTTTCGTTGATGAGCGTTTGAGCTTGGGCGCTCAGGTTTTGCTGCGCGGTCATGGTTCCGCGCGTGTTGTCCACCGTCGAACCCGTGACGCCTGCGGAGCCGTTCGAGGCAATCTGGCCGCCCACGTTCGACACCTTGCCGGCGGCTTTTACGTCGAGTTTGCCGCTGCCGGCGTGCAGTACCTTGCCGCCATCGTTGTCGACGGTTGCACCCGCAACCATTAGGTTTTGCGCATTCGACGCGATCTGCCCGTTGTTCGAATTGTCGAGTCTTCCGCCTGCCGTGACAGCTTGCGCCCCCGCGCCCGACTGAACAATCTTGCCGCCCTGGTTCACGAGGTCACCAGGCGTCGAGACCGTGACCGAGTCGCCTTTGATGTCGCCGTTCGAGTTGTCGACCGATGCGCCGGATACGGCCGCGGTCGTCGCGGTCATCGAGCCGCCGCGATTGTCGAGCGCCCCGAAACTGCTGACGTCGAGCGTCTGGCCTGCCGCCATCGTGCCGCTTTCGTTGACGAGCCGCTGTGCCTGTGAGTTCAGGTGCTGCTGCGCGGTCATGGTTCCGCGCGTGTTGTCCACTGTCGAACCCGTTATGCTGGCCGAACCGTTCGTGGCCATCCTGCCCGAAACGTTCGAGACGCTGCTTGCGCCACTGACGTTCAGCTTGCCGGCGCCCGCGTGCTGGATTGCGCCGCTGTCGTTCGTGACGCTCGTACCCTGGACAGTCAGGTCCGTCGCGTTGCTTGCGATGGTGCCGCCCGTGTTGTCGATCCGGCCGCCGGCGGAAAGGGTTTGCGCGGCCGTGCCCGACTGCGAGATGGCGCCGCCTGTGTTGACCAGGTCATTGGTCGCGGAGAGGGCGAGCGTATCGCCGTTGATGTTGCCGCGGGTGTTGTCGATGGATGCGCCGGAAACCGTCGTCGATGCACCCGAGAACGTGCCGCCTGCATTGGAGAGCGCCCCTGTCGCGCTTACGTTCAATGCGCCGCCGGCGGCGGTCGTGCCACTGTTGACGAGGTCCCATGCCGAGAGCGTGGCATGGCCGAGCGCGGTGATCTGGCCCAGGTTCGTGAGCCGGTAGGCGTTTGCCTGGACATTGCCATTACCGCCGATCACGCCACAAAGGCCGTTCAGGAGCGTACCCGCCACGCCGAGGTTCAACCCGTCGCCGTTGAGCGACAGGATATGGCCCGCCGAATTGTCCAGCGAGCCCGCGAACACGCTTTGCGGACCGGCCGCCTGCATCGTGCCGTGCTGGTTGTTCAGCGCGCCGCCGACATTCGTATTGAGTGCGCCGCCCGAAACGATCTGGCCGCTGCGGTTTGACATGGCCTCCGCGTTGAGCGTTTGCGTGCTGCCCGACGAGACTGCCGCATTGTCGGTCGTGAGCGTGCCGGCCGTAGTGGCCGCGAGCGTGCGGCCGGCCTTGACGGTCGCGCTCGAAAGGTTCGCGTCGCCCGTGCCAGCGTTCAGCGTCATGCTGCCCGTGGCCGAGGTGTTGCCGCCCGAGAAGTTCAGGCCATGGCCGGAAAACACCGCGTCGCCGCCCGAGAGGTTGTGGCCGGTCGCCGACACCGCGCCCGAAGCGGATACAGTGAGAGCAGCCGCTTGCGTTACGACACCATCGCCGTTCACGCCCGCGCCAATCGTCCCGCTCGACACAACATTGCCCGCATTGACGAAAACGTTCCGCTGCGCGGCCAGCGTGCCGTTATTCGTGAGCGCACCCGCTGTGCTCGCGTTCAAATCCTGCTGCGCGTAGGTCGTGCCGCTGTTATCGATGCCATCGTGCGCGCTCGCGCCGATATTGCCGCTCGCGCTGGTCTGCCCTGCAAGCACGAGCTTGCCCGCCGAGGTCAGCACGAGGTCGCCGGCCTGCGCCGCGAGGACGCCCCTGGTCGACACCCCCACGCCCAGCTCCGTGCCCACCAGCACGATGCGGTTCGCGTACATACCGCCGAGATGGCTCACGTCGATGGAAACACCCTGCGCGGGCCCATCGCCCGCAATCGGCGTGGCCGCGAGCGTGTCGTGATCGACGCGGTTCGCGCCCGTCACGACATTCAGATTCTTCGCATAGATAGCCGCATTGGCCTGAACCGCGCGCGACAGCAAATCAACCTGATCGACATTCGACGCATCGAGCCCCGCGCCGCTGACCGTGATATTGCCGCCCGTTACATTAAATCCGGAGAGCGAACCATTGCCCGCATAATTCGGCGTACCGGTGGTGAGAATGGCGCGCGACGTGTTGATGAATCCGCCGCCGTTCACCGCAATGCCCGACGGGTTCGCGATGACCACCTCGGCCCGGTTCCCCGCCACTTCGAGATGCCCGTTC
>NZ_CADIKL010000037.1 GCF_902859945.1 Paraburkholderia caffeinitolerans
CGGCCCTCGGGCCGCTGCCTGAGACGCCACCGTACGTTTCTTCTTCATCGGCATATCCATGATTTTTACCTCTCATGATATGCCTCGCCCACAAAATGCCGGATAGGTCCGCGTCCAGCGGTACCAGCGCGTGATATACCGCCCCATTCGAGAGCAAATCGGAAAAGGGCATCTGCAGTCGCCCCGCCGCTAAATCGGCCTCGATAGTAGGAAACGGTCCGATGCCAAATCCGAACCCATCGACCACGGCCTGCAACGTCACAAAAAAATGATCGAACCGCATAGTCCGGCTCGCCCGAAGCCCTGGGTGACCGACGGCCGTCAACCACGCTTCCCAATCGCCGGGACGTGTCTCGCTGGTGAGCCAGGTTTGGGCGGCCAACTGCCCGACATTCGTCAGTCCGGATCGCGCAATCAATTGGGGGCTGGCAATGACCGTGTTGCGCTCCTGGAATAACTGCCAGCTCTGAAACTGTCCGCCGGGCGGCACGTGGCGCCGTATCGCCAAATCGAAAGTGCCTCGCAATGCAGGCTCCGTTGACATCGCGGTCGAGATGCGCACGTCGACGTCCGGGCAAATCTCGGCAAAACGCGGCAGCAGCGGAATCAGCCAATGCATCGCCGCCGTTGCCGACGCGCTCACTCGAATAACCTTGACGCGCTGATTCTTCCCGTACCGCTCGGCCGCATCGGCAATATGGTCGAACGCCGCACTGATTTCGCGCGCAAAAGCGCGTGCGTGCGACGTTGCCACTATGCTCTGTCCTTCGCGCGCGAAGAGTGGCTGGCCGAGCCAGTCTTCGAGAATCGCAATGTGCCGGCTGACGGCGCCGTGCGTGAGGTTCAGTTCGCGCGCCGCAGCCGAATAGCTGCCCGCGCGCGCGGCAACTTCGAACTGATCAAGTACCGACCGCGCAACCCTGCGTGGTATGTGGGCTATCCCAACATCCCGATGCGATAGCCTTCTCGCCTTGAGTCGTTCCCGATGGCGGGCCGCTTGCATCCGGTGTCGGAGCAGCGCGAAGTGCAGACGGATCGGACCGAAGCGCGACAGGAATGCCTGCGTGCGGCGTGGATCCCGGAAACCCTGCATCTGGCAGGGTGTAGAAAGGCGCGCGCTTACTGGCGCATGAGCGCCATCATCGCGCCGAAGCCGACGAACACGCCGCCCGTCACGCGGTTGAATGCCTTCGCCACGCGGCGACTCTTGAGCGTCGCGCCGATGCGCGTGCCAAAGCCCGCATAGACCAGATACCAGCTCACCTCGCACACCGCGAAGGTCGTCACCAGCACGCCGAACTGGGGCAGCGTGGGGCGGCTCGCGTCGATGAACTGCGGCAGCAGCGCGGCTGCGAACAGGATGGCTTTGGGGTTGCTGCCCCCCACGAGGAAGCCATTGCGAAACAGCGCGGCCGGTGAGCGCCCGGCGCGAGTGGCGAGCGCTTCGGCCATGGCGTCGCTGGCATCGGCGCCGCTTTCGCTCACGGGCGAGCGCCACGCCTTCACGCCCAGATAGACGAGATAGGCCGCGCCAACGATGCGCAGCGCGTTGAACAGCGTCGGCCACGCCTGGAGGACCGCGCCAAGGCCGGCGGCCGAGACGGCCAGCATCAGCACGAGTGCGGAGAGGCAGCCGCCCATGGTCGCGCTGGTTCGGCGCAGGCCGTATTGCGCGCCGTGCGACATGATCAGCAGCATATTGGGGCCAGGAATGGCGCAAACGACGAAGACAGTGGCGAGGAACAGCCACCAAGTGTGGAGATTCATGGCGACAACCGGCAGAAAAGCAAAACCAGAATTATGCCAGCACGCGCGGGTTGGGAGGGGCGAGTGAGCTGGCGGCTTTGGGTTTCGGGTGTAGGCGAAAAGAAAAAAACGCAAGAATCGTAAGTAATTCGAACCATTAACAACCGTTAACCATTGTCAGTTCTCGAGATATATGATTGCCGTGCGTACCGCGCAAGCCCAGAATACTTCCACATCCATCGTCCTCGGCGAGCACCATGGACGCTGGGCGCGAGCGCGCGGCAGCAATGGCCTTTAATCAGGCAAAACCAGGCAGTTTCAGGCAAACGATCTGCAATCAACCGGAGGAATCAAATGGGCATTCTTGACGAAGTGGGCAAGGTCGCGGGGGCGATTGCGGCGGTGGAAGCAACGGAAAAGGTCGACGCCGATGCCGGCTTCCTGACGAAAGCGGCCGCTGCGGTCGCGGGCTTCGAAGGTGCGGGCGCGCTCGAGAAAATGGTCGAGAAGAAAGAGGATGAAAAGCCGGCCGACGACACCCAGCAAGCCGACGCAGGCGATGCGGCACAGGATTCGCAAACCTGACCCCGCAGATCCGGCCGGGGGATTCGCAACGCTCGGCATGAGAATTCCCGCGCGTGCCGCTTGAGGGAGCGGCACGCGCGGCCGATAAGAGTGGCAGAAACCTGTCTACCGCGGTCCGATGACCGCGGTTTTTTTTTGCCGCTCGAATACGCTGGCCGAATTCACGCGCCCGCTTTGCCGATTGTATCGAGCCGCGCGAGCACTTCGTCGTTCAATTCGAGCGTTTGCGCCTGCATGTTCTCGCGCAGATGCGCGAGCGACGATGTGCCGGGAATCAGCAGGATATTGGGTGCGCGATGCAGGAGCCACGCGAGCGCGACGGTCATCGGCGCGACGCCGAGCGACTGCGCGATCTCCGAGAGCGCCGTCGACTGGATCGGCGTGAAGCCGCCGAGCGGGAAGAACGGCACATAGGCGATGCCACGCGTTGCGAGCGAGTCGATCAGCGTGTCGTCGGCGCGGTTCACCAGGTTGTAGTGGTTCTGAACACCGACAATCGGGGCAATGCGCCCGGCATCCTCGATCTGCTTTGCCGTTGCGTTGGAGATGCCGATATGGCGCACGAGACCGCGTTCCTGCAGCGCCGCGAGCGTTTCCATTTGCCTTTCGATGGGGCCTTCGGCGGGCTTGTGCTGGTCGCCCATGACGCGCAGATTGACCACGTCGAGCGTATCCAGCCCCAGATTGCGCAAATTGTCCTGCACGGCGCGCTCGATATCGGCGGGCTCCTGAGCGGGCAGCCACGCACCCGCGGCGTCGCGCACCGCGCCCACCTTCGTGACGATCGTGAGATCGGCGGGATAGGGGTGGAGCGCCTCGCGGATGATCTGGTTCGTCACGTGCGGGCCGTAAAAGTCGCTCGTGTCGAGATGATTCACCCCTAGCGCGAGCGCCTCGCGCAGCACGGCGACGGCTGTCGCGCGGTCCTTGGGCGGGCCGAATACGCCGGGGCCGGCGAGTTGCATGGCGCCGTAGCCCATGCGGTTGACGGTGCGGCCCGCGAACGCGAACGTGCGGGAAGGTTGGCTGGACGATTGCGGCATGTCGTGCTCCTCGTGAACGGATGGCGCCAGTATGGGCGCGTTCGCGTTGTTGGATAATCCCACCTGATCCGCACGGGTTGTTCGAAATTCCGCACAATGCGCATGTACCCGAAGCCCGACCGACATGAGCCACGAAAGCCCTCCGCCCAAGAATTCTTCGCTCGCCGCGTTCGAAATGAACGATCTGGCCGCTTTCGCCGCCGTTGCGCGCGCGGGTGGGTTTCGCGACGCGGCGCGTGCGGGCGGTGTCTCGGCCTCGAGCCTGAGCACTGCTGTGCGCCGGCTCGAGGCGAAGCTCGGCCTGCGCCTCCTGAATCGCACCACGCGCAGCGTCGCTCCCACGGATGCGGGCCAGCGCCTGCTCGAATCGATCACGCCGCTGTTTGCCGAAATGAAAGCCGCGCTGGACGTCCTGAACGGTTATCGCGACCGCCCGGCCGGCGTGCTGCGCCTGAACGTGCCCGCCAACGTGGCGCGCAGCATTCTGCCACCGATCCTCACGCGGTTCGTGGCCGCGTATCCCGAGATTCGCGTGGAAGTGGTCGTGGAAGATGGTTTCGTCGACGTGCTACTGGCGGGCTGCGACGCGGGCATCCGCTACGACGAGCGGCTGGAGCAGGACATGATCGCGATTCCGGTCGGCCCGCGCGTGCAGCGTTTCGCGACAGCGGCGTCGCCCGCGTATCTCGCCGCGCATGGCCGGCCCGCGCATCCGCGTGATCTGCTCGGGCATGTTTGTTTGCGCGTGCGTTTTTCGGGTGGCGCGATGGCGGTCTGGGAATACGAGCGCGACGGCGAGACGCTGCGTGTCGATCCGCCCGGCGCGCTCGTGGTGAAGCCGGCGGCGGCGTTCGATCTCGCCATGGAGATGGCGTTGGGCGGCGCGGGTGTGATCGCGTTGTTCGAGGACATGCTTGAGCCACACTTCGCAAGCGGCGCGCTGGAGCCGCTTCTCCGCGACTGGTGGCCGAAATTCACCGGGCCATTTCTCTACTATCCGGGCCGGCGCCATTTGCCTGCGCCGCTCAGGGCATTCGTCGATTTCCTCAAAGCGGACGGCAGCGATCTTTAACGCGCGGCCGTTTTTTTCCAGCCGAATTCCACGAACACACGGCACAGTTCGGCCATGCCTTTGGCGTCTTCTTCGTCGAAGCGCGCGAGATGCGGGCTATCCACGTCCCACACGCCGATGAGCGCGCCGTCCGCCGCGACGAGCGGCACGACGATCTCCGATTGCGAAGCCGAATCGCAGGCGATATGGCCCGCGAATGCATGCACGTCGGCGACCACCTGGATTTCGCGTGTCTGGGCCGCGGTGCCGCACACGCCCTTGCCGAGCGGAATGCGCACGCAGGCGGGCTTGCCCTGGAACGGACCGACCACGAGTTCGGCGCCGTCGAAGAAGTAGAAGCCGGCCCAGTTCAGCCCGTCGAGCGAATTGAACACGAGCGACGAGAAGTTCGCCGCGTTCGCAACGGCATCGGCTTCGCCTTCGATCAGCGCGCGCGCTTGCGCGGCGAGGGTTTCGTAGAGGGCGGGTTTGTCGGCGGGCAGGGCGTCGGAAAGCGAAAACATGGGGAGGTACCGGGTTGGGCAAAAAGCGCGATCGCCATTGCGGCGATCGAGGGCGCCAGTTTAGGCTACTTCGCCCGCTTTTGCCGGGGCCGCGTCAGACGAGTGCGTGCGGATAGCCCTGAGCAACGAGCCACTGGCGAATCGTGTGGGCGGTGTCGGCATCGAGGGATTTAAGCGCTTCGTGCGCACTTTCGTGTGGCTTTTCGCGCGCGTTTTCGTGCATGAGCGCCTGCACGATGGGTGCGAGCGGCACGCCTTGCAGATGCCAGACGCCAAGTGGTTGGTCGGGGCTCGCGACGACGTCGGCCTCGCCGATGAGATCGCCGTCGATCACCGGCGCGCGGGCGATTGCAAGCTGGCCGAAGTCGGGAACCTGATGAGTGGGCTCGTCGTCCGGCCATTGGCTGCGTGCCTGCCAGAAGGGGCCTGCGCCAAAACGCTGCTCGAGCGCGTAGACGTCGCGGCCGGTGCGGGCGAAGTGCTTGAACAGGTGCTCGATGCGCTGTTGATGAAAGCGCAGCGCAAGCTCGGCGCGTTCGGGCCGGCTGAGGAGCGTGTGAATCACGGCGGGCGCCTGCAAGGCCGACGAAAGCGACTGCAAGATGCCGTTGCCCGCGAGCGGATCGACCGCCATCGCGGCGTCGCCTACGCGCAGCCAGTTGCGCGCGCCGGTGCGCCCGCACAGCGTGGCGGTGCTGCTGCGCGCATGAAGCCGTGCGTGTTCGCCCGTCTCGCCGGCGAAAAACGCGCTCGCGAGCGGCGAGCGCCGCATGCGCGCGCAGAACGCGAGCAACTCGTCGCGTTGCGGCAACTCTGCGCATGCGACGTCGAGCGTCATCTGCCAATAGCACCGGCCGTCCGGCAGGCGCGCCATCCATGCCCAGCCGTCTTGCAGGCTTTCGAAGGCCGAGCCGGCGGAAGCGGCAGCGGCGGGTGCACCTTGCCAGGCGTTGAGCAGGCTCAGCGTTTGCGGGCCGCGCGTGGCGTCGCGCATGAGCGGCGCAAGCCGTCCGCGGGCCTCGACGAGAAAATCGGCGTTCAGCGAGAGCGGTCCATCGGCGGTCTCGATCATCAGATCGTGCGTGTGCGCCGTGGTTTGTACCGAGCGCACCGCCGCTTCGACGATCTCGACGCCTGCTTCACGCAGATCGTCGCGCAAGGCCGCGTCGAACGCGTGCCGGTCGACCAGAAACTCCGCGTTGGCCGTCTGCATGGCGCCGTTCCAGAGCGTGGTGCGCACGCCCGGTCCTTGTGCGCACAGGGCGGCCCGAAACAGGCCTGCGCGGCGCAGTCCGTCGAGTGCGCGCAGCGACAGGCTTTCCACAGCGTCGAAGCGGCGCCGCTCGCTCACCACGGTGACCGCGTAGCCAAGCGTGGCAAGCGCGCGCGCCACGGTGGCGCCCGCTGGCCCCGCGCCGAGCACGACGATATGCGGGGCTTTCATGACGCGAGTGAGCGCGGTTCGGCGCAGAGCATCGCGCCAATTTGTTTAGACATGCCAGGCATGTGCAGAGGGTCTGGAAGTACGGCTCCGGGAGGAAGAAAGTCTTGCATGCTGTCCCCCTTGAGAGTGGTATGGGTTAAGCACCTGGAACGGTGGCGTGCGCGATAGCGCCCATTCAATCTCGCACAGATGCAAGAGCGAATCCATCCGGTGAACAACGCATATTGGAAAATTGACGGGAGTGTTTTCCCTGTGTTTTAACGAGGTTTTACTTTTGTACATGCGCGCTGAATAGGGCGCGAAGCGTGCGGGAATGGTGCATGCGTGGCGCATGATCGTTCGTTCTCGTTCGGCACGAGAGAGGCACGATCATTCGTACTGCTGCGTTAGACGCAATGAGGAGGGAGCCCCGAGGTATCGTGGGATCAGTTGCTGGTCGAGCCGCCCGTGACGTCGGCGCTTTCGATCGCCTTGCGCTCGCGCCGCTCTTCGTTGCCGCGGCGCGCGCGCATGCGCTGGCGCGAGAGGACGTGGATGACCTCGCCAGTGCTGGCATTCTCGGGAATTTCGTTGCGGATCACGTTGGCGACCATCGGCAGGCCCTGGCGCTGGCGTTGCAGCGCGCGGGCAATCGCGCCACGGCAGACCGGTCCGTGGCAATCCCACTCGTCGCGCATTTTTCCGCAGTAACGGCATTTGTCCATGGGGTGCAGTGTAACTGGAATCACATGACGTTTTAGGGGCGCGATCCCGGGTGCCGGCCAGCGGACGATGTGTCCGGGGCTGTCGCGCGGCGGTATGATCGGCTGCGGAGTTCGCGAGGCGGGAGCGGCACATGACAGCGGCGGTAATCCACGTGGTCTTGTTCGACATGGAGGGCGTGCTCTCGCATTACGATCGCGAGGCGCGCGCCGTGCGGCTCGCGGCCCTGACCGGTACGACGCCCGAGGCGGTGCGCGAGGCGATCTGGGGCTCGGGGCTCGAAGCGCGCGCCGACGCGGGCGAGCTTGCCCCCGACGTTTATCTGCGCGCGCTCGGAGAGTCGCTCGGCTGCGGCATCGATCGGGAGACCTGGCTTGCGGCGCGGCGCGCGTCCATCACACCCAACGAGGCCGCCATCGCGTTAGCCGAGCGTGTCGCGCAGCGCTGCGATATCGCGGTGCTGACCAACAACTGCCGTCTCGTCACCGATTACCTCGATTATCTGAATCCGCCCGTTGCGCGATTATTTGGCGCGCGCGTCCATGCAAGCGCGTCGTTTGGGGCGGTCAAGCCTGCTGCGCAGGCTTATCTCGGGTGCCTCGCGCAACTGGGCGCTGCGCCGCACGAAACGCTTTTCATCGATGACGGCGAGGCTAACGTGCAAGGCGCGCTCGCTGCTGGCTTGCATGCGTGCCGCTTCGTCGATGTCGATACGCTCGTGCGAGACCTGCATCGCTTTGGCGTGATCGACGCGTGAGTGCGTGCTTATCATGTGGAACGTGCATTCGGTTCACGGCGGATATGATGATCGCGGTTCGCTTGAAGGCTGAGTCTGCGATGAAAATATGTAGAGGCGTGTGCGTTGCGCTATGTGTGGGCGTGGGGCTGGGCCTGGGTGCGCCGGTGGTGCTCGCCCAGGCGAGCGGCGCAGTTGCAACGGTGCCGGTGCTGGCGCCGGTTGTCTACGTGAGCGATTTCGAACTCGACGCGGCCAGCGTCACCGCCGACCAGAATCCCGTGGCTAACGCCCGGCACCTCGCGGGCAGCCTGCTGCCCCGTCCGTTCGCGCATCACGATGACCCGCAGGCGCACGCGCGCCAGATCGTCGAGCAGATGGCCGATACGCTGGTCGCGGATTTGCGCAAGGCGGGTGTCGATGCGCGGCGTTTGCCCGCCGGCGCCACGCTGCCCGCGCAGGGCTGGCTCGTGCGCGGCGTGTTCCTCGATGTCGATGAAGGCAACCGCCTGCGCCGCTCGATGGTCGGCGTTGGCGCGGGTGCGATCGAGATCGATCTGGCCATTGCTGTCGACGATCTCGCGAAGCAGGCGCCCGCGCCGCTCTATCAGGTAATCGAAACGCATTCGAGCGAGAGCAAGCCGGGCGCAGGCGCGGCCATTGCACTGAATCCCTATGTGGCCGCCGCGAAGTTCGTGCTCGCGCGCGGCGATCAGCGCTTGAGCGTCAAGCGTGCAGCGGGCGAGGTCTCTGACGCCGTGATAGCGCGTGTGAACCCCGCCCGTTGAGATAGTTGCGCGCGCATCAATTACGCGCCGGAATCTCCAGTCCGCGCTTCACGGCGGGACGCGCGAGGAAGGCGTCGAGCGCACGCGCGACGTGACGGAAATCCTTGAAGCCGACCAGATCGCCGGCCTCGTAGAAACCGACGAGATTGCGCACCCACGGGAACGTCGCCATGTCGGCGATCGTGTAGTGCTCGCCCATGATCCACTGGCGATTCGCGAGATGCTGGTCGAGCACGCTGATGAGGCGGCGCGACTCGGCCACATAGCGGTCGCGCGGGCGCTTGTCCTCGTATTCCTTGCCGGCGAACTTGTGGAAGAACCCGACCTGACCGAACATCGGCCCGATGCCGCCCATCTGGAACATCAGCCACTGAATCGTCTCGTAGCGCTCGCGGCCTTCGCGCGCGAGAAATTGGCCGGATTTGTCGGCGAGATAGATCAGAATCGCGCCCGATTCGAACAACGGCAGCGGTGCGCCACCGGGGCCGTTGGGATCGATGATCGCGGGAATCTTATTGTTCGGATTGAGCGAAAGGAATTCCGGCGACATCTGGTCGTTTGCGTCGAAGCGAACCAGATGCGGCTCGTACGGCAACCCCGTTTCTTCGAGCATGATCGACACCTTGACGCCGTTAGGCGTGGGCAGCGAATAGAGCTGGATGCGTTCGGGATGTTGCGCGGGCCATTTGCCGTGGATGGGGAAAACGGAAAGGTCGTTCATGCGAAATCCTGTAATGATGTGCCGAGGCGCGAGAGTTCAGGGCAAACGCAGTGCGCTTAGCGCTGTGCCCACAACGTGCGGCCCCAGAACGTGAGCGTGCGATCCCACGCGCGCTGCGACCAGACCGGATCGAACTGCGTGTGCGCGATGCGGCCCGGTCCCACGGCGGTTTCGTTCGCGAAGCTGTGGTAAGCCAGGTAGCGGTGGAATTCGACATTCACGCCGCCGTCACGCAGCTTCTTTTCGAGCTCGTCGACGGTCTCCATCTTGAAGAAGGCGTCCTGTGTGCCCCAGTGGCCGAGCACCGGCGCGGTGATCTTGCTCGCGTCGAGATATTCGAGCGGGGGGAAGCCGTACCACACCACGACGCCCGCGAGGTCCGGAATCATGTTCGCGGCGAGCAGCGTGAGCGCGCCGCCCATGCAGTAGCCGCTCACGCCGACGCGGTCGGTCAGCGTCTTCAGGTGATCGACCGCGCCACGGATGTCTTGCGAGGCGGCATCGGCGAAATCGAGGCCCGTCATCAGGTGGTGCGCTTCTTCCTCTTCCACGGTGCTCTTGCCGCGGTAGAGGTCGGGCACCAGTGCGTAGTAACCCGCAAGCGCCAGGCGGTCGGCCACGCCGCGAATCTGGTCGTTCAAGCCCCACCATTCCTGGATCACGACGATAGCGGGCGCGCCCTCGGTTTTCGCGGGCGTGGCGAGATAGCCCTGGAGCGATTGGCCATCGGGGCGGTTGAAGCTGATCATGGAGCCGGCGGGGTGGGTCATGGGGTTCCTCAATGTGTGGATTGACGTGCGTTGGCGAGCAACGGGCAGCCCGTAGCATAGCGCCTGGCCGTGCGCTTTGCTTGCACGCCACGTCGTACATGCTGGTAGCATACCGGCCTTGCCGCCGCCCTGGCGGCCGACGATAGACGCAGGAGAACCCAGTTGAACCTCACCCGTTTCGCGAAAGCGCGCCATGCCACCAAGGCTTTCGACTCCACCCGCAAGATTCCCGCCGCTGTTATCGATGAACTCAAGGAACTGATCCGCTTCAGCCCCTCTTCGGTGAACTCGCAGCCGTGGCACTTCGTTGTGGCCGGGAGCGACGCGGCGCGTGCGCGTGTGGCGAAGTCCATGCAGCCGGGCTATGCCTATAACGAACCGAAGGTGATGCGCGCCTCGCACGTTCTCGTGCTGTGCGTGCGCACCGATATGGACGAAGCGCATCTGAACGCCGTGCTCGCGCAGGAAGAGGCCGATGGCCGTTTCGCGAACGCCGAGGCGAAAGTGGGCCAGCAGAATACGCGCGCGTTCTACGTGAACCTGCATCGCGAGCGTGCGGATCTGCCCGCGTGGATGGAGAAGCAGGCTTACCTCGCGCTCGGCACGTTGCTGATTGGCGCATCGACGCTCGAAATCGACGCCTGCCCGATGGAAGGTTTCGATGCTAAGGCGCTCGACGAAGAACTCGGGCTGGCCGCGAAGGGGTTGACCGCGCTGGTCGTGATCGGCCTTGGCTACCGCAGCGCCGATGATTTCAACGCGAAGCTGCCGAAGTCGCGTCTGGCCACGGAAGCGGTTTTCACTGAGCTGGCGTAAGCGTTAAGCGCTGCACGCCACGCACGTCGTACGTGGCGGCGTGGCGCGTCACGGGCTCGGCGTTGAGTTCGCCGGAGCCGTTGCATTGGGCGCGACAGCGGTCTCCGCGCTCGCAGCCGCAGCCTGACTCGACGCCGAATTCTCTACCGCGCGATCAGGATGGCGAGGATCGTGCAGCCCGCCCGTCCAGCCGCCACCCAGGTCGCCGATCAGCGCCGCCGCATCGAGCAGCCGCTGCTGCTGCACGTTGAGCGCACTTTGTTGCGTGCTCAACTGAGTGGCTTGTGCCGTCGACACCGTGGTGTAATCGACCGTGCCTGCTTCATACTCGTTTAGCGCGATTTCCGCGCCGCGGGTCGAGTCGCGCACCGCCGCATCCAGCCGCTCGCTCTGCTGCGCCAGGATACGCAGCCCCGATAGATCGTTCTCGACATTCTGGAACGCCGTGAGCACGGTGCCGCGATAGTTCGCCACCGCTGCGTCGTAGCTCGCGCGCGCTGCCGCCACCTCTGCGCTGCGCGCGCCGCCGTCGAAGATCGTCTGCGTTGCGCTCGCGCCGAGCGACCACACATAGTTGCTGATGTGCAGCAGGCCCGAAAGCGGCGCCTGCGTGAAGCCGTCGAGCGCCGAAAGCGAGATGTCCGGGTAATACGCGGCTACGGCCACGCCGATGGAGGCATTCGCCGAGGCCATCTGCCGCTCCGCCGTGGCGATGTCGGGGCGCCGCTGCAGCAGCGTGGACGGCACGCCAGCGGGAATTGCCGGCAGCACCGGGAGCCGCGCGCTGTGCGGGATCGTCATGTCCTCGGGGTTGCGGCCCACCAGCACCGCGATGGCGTGCTCGTACTGCGCGCGCGCGACGCCCAGCGCAATCAGGCTGGCCTGGGCGTTTTCCAGTTGCGTGCGCGCCGTGATGAGGTCCGAAGGCGGGATCGTGCCCGCGCTGTCCTGGTTGCTCACCACGCGCAGCGCAGCCTGGTAGGACGCTACGGTTTGGGTGAGCAAATCGATGTCGGCATCGGTCACGCGTAAATCGATCACGGCATTGGCGAGCGCAATCTGTTCGGATAGCTGAGCATTCGCGAGCGTTGCCTCGCTTGCCTGTGCAGTGGCCGATTGTTCCTCGATCTGGCGGCGCACCTTGCCCCAGAAGTCGAGTTCCCAGCTCACGCTGGCTTCCAGCGTCCCGGAGTTGACGATGAGCGCGCGGTTGCTCTGCACGGTGGGGGAAGCGCGCTCGCGCGTGGCGGAGCCCGTCACGCCCAGGGTGGGAAAGAGGCTTGCGCGCGCGACGCGCACTTCGGCCAACGCCTGCTGGTAGTTCGCGTAGCTTTGCCGCACGGTCTGGTTCGAGATGGCCACGAGCGGTTCGAGTTCGTCGAGCAGCGGGTCCTGGAACCCGGTCCACCATTCGCCCTTCGGGCCTTCGGCGGCTTCGGGCTCGGCCTGGGTCCAGCCGGGCAGTTCCTTCCATTGCGTGGGTACCGCGACCTGCGGGCGATGGTAGTCGGGGCCGACCATGCAGCCGCTCACAAGAAACGTGAAGGATGCGGCCAACGCGAGCGACAGCAATCTGCCGGCCACCCGCACGCGTGGCACGAATTCAAGCGAGGCTTTGCGCCGCCCCTGGCGGTGAATCGTCTTCATGGTGCGCTCTCATCGGCCTGGCGGTTCCAGGGCAGGCGTGCGGCCCAGCGTGCCAGGCGTGCGCGCAGGCGGTCGAGGAACAGATAGATCACGGGCGTGGTGTACAGGGTGAAAAGCTGGGAGAGGAGCAGGCCGCCCATCACGGTCACGCCGAGCGGCTGACGCAGTGAGGCGCCCTGGCCGATGCCCACGGCAAGCGGCGCCGCGCCCAGCACGGCGGCGAAGGTCGTCATCATGATCGGGCGCAGCCGCACCACGGCGGCTTCGTGAATTGCGTCGCGCGCGTTGCGGCCTTCGGTACGTTGCAACTGGATCGCGACGTCCACCATCATGATGCCGTTCTTCTTCACGATGCCGATCAGCAAGATGATGCCGATCATCGCAATGACCGAGAACGGCGTGCCGAAAATCAGCATGGCCAGAATCGCGCCGATGCCGGCCGAAGGCAGCGTCGAAAGAATCGTGAGCGGGTGGATGGTGTTTTCGTAGAGCACGCCCAGCACGATATAGACCACGCCGAGCGCTGCGAGAACGATCAGCGGCACCGTGCCCATCGATTGCGCGTAGGCTTGCGCCGCGCCGGCGAACTCGCCATGGATGGAAGCGGGCATGCCGATGTCGCGCTTCGCCTGCTCGATGATCTTGCCCGCCTCGGAGAGCGAGCCGCCCTTGGGGAGGTTGAACGAGATCGTGCCCGCCACTTCGCCGCTCTGGTGATTGACCTGGGTGGCCGTGTGGCCCGTGGTCCAGTTCATGAGCGCGGCGAGGGGCACCATGGTTTCGGCGGCGGTGCTGTTCGCGCTGCCGCTCGAACTGCCGCCCTTGCTGTTGGCAATCGAGTTGTTCTGCACGTTGGCCACGGCGTTCGCGTTGCGTTCATTGGTATTGCTGACGGAGTTGCTGGCGGTGGTGATCGCGCTATAGGGCGTGACGCCCGATATCGTGGTGCCTGGCATTTGCGTGGTGGCCGAGCCGCTCGCGTTGCCCGCCGCCGTGCTCAGAAAGATGTGGCTGAACGACTGCGGATACTGCCAGTATTGCGGCGCCACCTCCATCACCACGAAGTACTGGTTGATGGGGTTGTAAATGGTGGAGACGGCGCGCTGGCCGAACGCGTCATAAAGCACGTTGTCGATCTGGTTCGGATCGAAGCCGTAGCGCTTGGCCGTCGCGCGGTTCACGGTCATATAGGCTTGCAGGCCGTTTTGCTGCAAGTCCGAGTTCACGTCGGTGAGCGTGCCGTGGTACTTGTTCAGCTCGTCGATGAGCTTGGGCGTCCATTTGAAGAGCGCGTCGGCGTCGTCGCTCGTGAGCGTGTACTGGTACTCGGCCGCTGCCTGCCGCCCGCCGATCTGCAGATCCTGCTGCGCCTGGAGGAACAGCCGCGCGCCTGAGACCTCGTTGAGCTTGGGCCGCAAGCGGTTCACGACTTCGGTGGCGGACAGCTTGCGTTGCGCGAGCGGCTTGAGCTCGATGAAGACCGTGGCCGAGTTGAGCGCGCGCCCGCCCGTGAAGCCCGCGACCGATTCCACGGCGGGATCTTTCTGCACGATGTCCTGCAACTGCGCGAGCTTTTTCTCCATCGCCGTGAACGAGATGCTCTGGTCGGCAATGATCTGACCGATCAGGATGCCCGTGTCCTGCTCCGGAAAGAACGTGCCGGGGAGCAGGCGCGCGAGAAACACATTGCCGATCAGCAGCGCGAACAGGATGAAGATCGTGAGCCGCGCGTGGTTGAGCGCGGTGTCGAGCGTGCGTGAGTAGAACTGCTTGAAGTGCTCGAACTGCGCGTTGATCCACTGGGCCGCGCGCGAGGGTTTGTGATCCTGGCGCTCGCGCTTGAGCACGTAGGCGCACATGGCGGGCGTGACCGTGAGCGAGACCACGAGCGAGATGATGATCGCGATGGAGAGCGTCATCGCGAACTCGTGAAAGAGCAGGCCGACAATGCCCGGCATCAGCAGGATCGGCAGGAACACGGCAATCAACGAGAGACTCATCGAGAGCACCGTGAAGCCCACTTCGCCCGCGCCGAGCAACGCGGCCTCCTTGGGCTCGAGTCCGGCCTCGATATGGCGCACGATGTTTTCGAGCACCACCACGGCGTCGTCCACCACGAAGCCGGTGCCGATGGTGAGCGCCATCAGCGAGAGCGAGTCGATGCTGTAGCCGAGCAGGTACATTGGCCCGAACGAGCCCACGATGGACAGCGGTAGCGCCACGGCGGGAATGAGCGTCGCGCGCGGCGAGAGCAGGAACACGAACACCACGCCAATCACGAGCAGCACGGCAATGAACAGTGTGCGCTCAGTGTCGGCCACCGAGTCGCGCACCGCCTCCGAGCGGTCGATCGCCACGTTCACCTTGATCGTGCCGGGCAGCGCTGCCTCGATATAGGGCAGGCGCGCCTGGATCTGCTGCACGGTCTTCACGACGTTGCTGCCCGGCATCGGGTAGACGATCACGAGCACTGCCGATTTGCTGTTGAAGAGGCCGGCGTTGCGGATGTTCTCATTGGAGTCGTTCACCATGCCCACGTCGCGCAGATACACGGGCGCGCCGTTGCGGTAGGCGATGACGACGTCGCGAAACGGCGCCGCGTTGCTGATCTGGTCGTTCGATGTCACGACGAAGCGCTGTTCGCCCTGATCGATATGGCCTTTCGCGCTGTTCGCGTTGGCCGCGCCGATGGCGGCGCGCACGTCTTCGAGCCCGATGCCGTAGCTATTGAGCTTGCCGGGTTCCAGTTCCACCCGCACCGAAGGCAGCGCACCGCCGCCCAGCGTGATCTGGCCCACGCCGTCCACCTGCGAAAGCTGCTGCATGATGACCGAATCGGCGGAGTCGT
Organism: Paraburkholderia caffeinitolerans; assembly: GCF_902859945.1. Taxonomy (GTDB): domain Bacteria; phylum Pseudomonadota; class Gammaproteobacteria; order Burkholderiales; family Burkholderiaceae; genus Paraburkholderia; species Paraburkholderia caffeinitolerans. The sequence continues at coordinate 15,422 of NZ_CADIKL010000037.1, forward strand.
AGAGCTGGGCCTTGGTGAGCGTATCGGAGGTGAGCGCGAGCACCATGATCGGCGCGCTCGCGGGGTTGTACTGCCGGTAGGTGGGGTTGCTGCGCAGCGTGGTGGGCAGGTCGGCGCGGGCGGCCTGGATGGCCGCTTCCACGTCGCGCGCCGCGCCATTGATGTCGCGGTTCAGGCCGAACACCACGACAATCAGTGAGGATCCCGTATTGTTGATCGAGGTGAGCTGGCTCACGTCGGCGATGGTGCCCAGCCGCCGTTCGAGCGGTTCGGCCACCGTGGCGGCCATGATCTCGGGGCTCGCGCCCGCCATGTTGGCCTGCACCACGATCACTGGATAGGCGATGTTGGGCAGCGGCGCCACAGGGAGCCGGAAAAACGCGAGCGTGCCGGCGAGCAGGATCGCGATCGCGAGAAGCGAGGTCGCGACCGGCCGCCGGATGAAGAGCGCCGAGAGGTTCACGACGTGCCCTCGGGCGTGGGCGGTGCGCTGGCGCCAGGACCCGAGCCAGGACCGCCCGCATCGCCATCGGTGCCGCTCGTTTCATCGCCGCTCGGGCCGCGCTTGCGCTTGCGCCCGAAGCGCTCGGCGAGCCGGTCGAACAACAGATAGATCACGGGCGTCGTAAACAGCGTGAGCAGCTGCGACACCGTGAGCCCGCCGATGATCGCGAGGCCGAGCGGGCGGCGCAGCTCCGAGCCCGTGCCGCTGCCGATCAGCATCGGCAGCGCGCCGAGCATGGCCGCGAGCGTGGTCATGAGGATCGGCCGGAAGCGCAGCAGCGACGCCTCGAAGATCGCCTCGCGCGGCGGCTTGTTGTGCACGCGTTCGGCTTCGAGTGCGAAGTCCACCATCATGATGGCGTTCTTCTTGACGATGCCGATCAGCAGCACGATGCCGATGATGCCGATCACGTCGAGGTCCTTGCCCGCGATCATCAGCGCAAGCAACGCGCCGATGCCGGCCGAAGGCAGTGTCGAAAGAATCGTCACTGGGTGGACATAGCTCTCGTAGAGCACGCCCAGCACGATATACACGGCCACGATAGCCGCGATCAGCAGATAGACCTCACTGGAGAGCGAGTCTTCGAACGCCTGCGCCGCGCCCTGGAACGACGAGGTAATCGAAGGCGGCAGCTTCACGGCGGCCTCGGCCTTGCGAATGTCGCGCACGGCCGCGGAGAGCGACGCACCATCGGCGAGATTGAACGAGATCGTCACCGAGGGGAACTGGGCGAGGTGGCTGATCATCAGCGGCGAGCGCGTGATGTCGATGGTGGCGATGCCCTTGAGCGGCACTTGGCCCGAGGCGGCGGTCTGGCTCGGCAGATAGATGTCGCCGATCGATTCCACCGTGGGCAGCGACTCGGGCTTGGCCACGAGAATCACGCGGTACTGGTCCGACTGCTGGAAGATGGTCGAGACGATGCGCTGGCCGAGTGCGTCGTAGAGCGCGTTGTCGATGGTCGCCGCCGTAATGCCGTAGCGCGCCGCGAGCTGGCGGTTCACCTGCACGTTCACGGAAAGGCCGTCGGAGTTCAGGTTGCTGGTGACGTCGGCAATCGACGGAATCTGCTTCATGCGCGCGATGAGTGCCGGCACGTATTGCTCGAACGCCTGCTGGTTCGGGCCGCGCAGCACGAAGTTGTACTGGTTGCGCGAGACCGTGGTGTCGAGCGTGAGATCCTGCTCGGGCTGCAGATAGAGGCGCACGCCTGGCACCTTCGCGACCGATTGCTGGATGCGTCGGGCGATCTCCTCGGCGGTTTCGGAGCGGTCGTCGTGCGGCTTCAAGTTGATGAGGAAACGCCCGTTGTTGAGCGTGCTGTTGATGCCATCGATGCCCACGTACGACGTGAGCGAAACTACATCGGGGTCCTTGAGAATTTCCTCGGCGAGCGCGGACTGGCGGCGCACCATGGCCTGATACGAGACCGAGTTGTCGGCCACGCTGATGCCCTGGATCACGCCTACGTCCTGCACCGGGAAGAGGCCCTTGGGAATCGCCACGTAAAGCAGGCCCGTGAGCACGACCGTGGCGACCGCCACGACGAGCGTGAGCGTCTGGTGATCGAGCACCCAGCGCAGGCCGCGCTCGTAGGCCGCTAGCGTCTTGTTGAAGAGGCCTTCGCTGATGCGCTCGAAGCGGCTCGGGTGGCGCTCGGCCTGGGCGCGCAGGATGCGTGCGCACAGCATGGGCACGACGGTGAGCGAGACCACGGCGGAGAGCACGATGGTCACCGCGAGCGTGACCGCGAACTCGCTGAAGAGCCGGCCGATCACGCCGCCCATGAAGAGCAGCGGAATCAGCACCGCGATGAGCGAGATCGTGAGGGACAGAATTGTGAAGCCGATCTGCCCCGCGCCCTTGAGGGCCGCCTGCAGGGGTTTTTCGCCTTCTTCCAGATAGCGCACGATGTTCTCGATCATCACGATCGAGTCGTCGACCACGAAGCCCGTGGCGATGATGAGCGCCATCAGCGAGAGATTGTCGATCGAGTAGCCGAGCTCGTACATGAGCGCGAGCGTGCCGATCAACGAGACCGGCACCGAGATGCTCGGAATGATCGTGGCGGGCAGGTTGCGCAGAAACACGAAAATCACGGCCACCACCAGCGCTACGGCGAGCACGAGTTCGAACGCCGCGTCGTTGACCGAGGCCTGGATCGCCCCAACGCTGTTGGAGACCACTGTGACCTTCATGCCGGCGGGCAGCGTGGCTTCGAGCTGCGGCAACTGGCGCATGATCTGGTTGACCGTGGCAATCACGTTCGCGCCCGGCTGGCGCTGCACGTTCAGCACGATGGCGGGCTCTTTGTTGTACCACGCGCCGCGCTCGACATCCTGGGCGGCCGTGGACACGCGCGCAACGTCGCGCATGAACACGGGCGCGCCGTTCTGGTACGCGATGACCGTGTCTTCGTAGTCCTTCGGGTCGGAAATCTGGTCGTTCGAGTTGATCGTGTAATCGAGCTCGGGGCCGTCGAAGTTGCCCTTCGGCGCGCTGATGTTCACGTTGGCGAGCAGCGTGCGCAGGTCGTCGATATTCAGACCGTAGCCGGCGAGCTTTTGCGGGTCGGCTTCCACGCGCACGGCGGGCACGTGCCCGCCTGCCGTGCTCACGAGACCCACGCCCGGCACCTGCGAAATCTTCATCGCGAGCCGGTTGTTGGCCGCGTCCTGCAACTGCGTGAGCGACATCGACTTCGAAGTCAGCGCGAGTGTGAGAATGGGCTGGTCGGCCGGATTGACCTTCGCGTAGGTGGGCGGCGCAGGCAGGCCGCTCGGCAAATAGCTGTTGGCCGCGTTGATGGCCTGCTGCACGTTCTGCTGCGCCACGTCGAGATTGAGCGAGAGGTCGAACTGCAGCGTAATGACCGAGGCGCCCTCTGAGCTGTACGAGACCATCTGCTGCAAGCCCGGAATCTCGCCTAGCTGCACTTCGAGCGGCGCCGTGACCGTGGTGGCCATGACGGTCGGGCTCGCCCCGGGGTAGAAGGTCTGCACCTGAATAGTCGGGTAGTCGACCGAAGGCAGCGACGACACCGGCAGGAACTTCATCGCCAGCAGGCCGACCAGCACCAGCGCGATCATCAGCAACGAAGTCGCGACGGGCCGCAGGATGAAAAGACGCGAAATATTCATCGGCGCGAGGGTGATGGATCAGGACGCCGGGGAGGCTGGGGCTGCTTGCGAGGCGGCGCTGGACGCACTCGCGCCCGATGCGGCTGGCCGCGGTCCGGATTGGGCATGCGCGGCGTTGCCCATGCGCGCCGCGCTTGCACCGTGCGGCGCGCCTGGCTTGGCTCCGGAGGGCTGGATTTTCGCGCCGTCGTTGAGGCGATCGAGGCCGTCGGTCACCACGCGCTGGCCCGCCGCGAGGCCCGCGGCGATTACCGTATGCTGGCCGTCACCCGGGCCCAGCGTGACCTTGTGGACCGACACCGTGTTGTTGGCGTTCACGAGATACACATAGTCGCCGGGCGCGCCGCTCTGCACGGCGGGCGTGGGCACGAGCACGGCGTTCTCCATCGTGTCCACGAGTAGCCGCACGTTCACGAACTCGTTGGGGAACAGCGCCTCGTCGTCGTTGGGAACGCTCGCGCGCAACGTGACCGTGCCGGTGGCCGTGGCCATCTGGTTGCTGATCGCGTAGAGCGTGCCGGTGGCGAGCTCCCGGGTGTTGTCGCTGCTATAGATCGTGACCGGCAGCTTCGCGCCGGCGTTCACGCGCTGGAGCACGCTCGACAGCGAGTTTTGCGGCACCGTGAATTGCACCGTGGTGGGTTTCATCTGCGTGATGACGGCGATGCCGGTGGAACTCGACGCCGTCACGTAGTTGCCCGGATCGACGAGGCGCAGGCCCACGCGTCCCGATACCGGCGCGGTGATGTGGCAGTAGGCGAGATCGAGCTCGAACTGCTTGATGTTGGCGAGATCGGCCTTCACGGCGGCCTCGTCCTGAGCGACGAGGAACTTCTGGTCGGTATAGGTTTGCTCGGCGATCGACTGCTTCTCGTGGAGCTGCGTGAAGCGCGCGAGGTCGGCGCGCGCCTGCGCGAGCGAGGCGCGGTCCTTGGCGAGCTGCGCCTCGGCCTGCTCCTTGCTGATTTCATACTGGCGCGGATCGATCTGCGCGAGGAACTGGCCTTTCACGACCTCCTGGCCCTCGCGGTAGCCGACTTCGGTCAGGTAGCCGCTCAGTTGCGGCAGCACCGTGACGGTGGCGATTGGCGTGACCGTGCCGAGCGCGTCGAGCGTCACCGGCATCGGGCCAAGCGTGGCGGACGCAACGGTCACGACCTGCGCGACCGCGCCGGGAGCGGGCTTCTTGCCGCGCAGCACATGCATGACGACGAGCGCGACCAGCACCAGCACGACCAGCGCGAGAATCCAGCGCCCGCGACGCTTGCGCGGCGCAGGCGCGTCGGGGGCCTTGGGTGTGGGCGGCGTCGGCGGTGTCGGGGCTTGCGGAGCAGCGGGTTGGTTTGGCGTGTCGTTCATGTCAGTCTCCGCCGGGCCGCCAGGGCGCCATGCCGGTTATCGTCGGATTGCATACGCATACTCTTGGTTATTGTGTGCCGCCGATGCTGGGCGCGATCAGGCCGAGAGGGCCGGACCGCGAAGCCTGGAAACTTGCAGTCTAACCAACTCGCGCATTAATTTCGAAACGTCAGGTATTTGAAAGATTTATCCCCATTACAAGGGGTGGATTTTGTCATCCGGCGTTACGCGGCTTTACCAGTAGCGGGCTTGTGCGGGAGAGCGGTAAGCAATGGAAAGCAGCGGTAGCATGCAGTGCGCACGCTACCCGGAAATTTTTGCAAAAAGCTTTCATTCAGTGGGGCGCTCTGCGCTAGCGCAATGGCGATGCGGGTTCGGTTTCGATCGCGCAGAGCGTGGAGGGGTGTCGTGGCGGCGGAATCCAACCGCTTGGGTTTTCTGATGGGTTTCCTGATCAATCGCGAGTGGCCACGCGCTGCGGGTCAGCCCGCCGTTCCGGCATAGGCCGCTCTCAGTGCCGCGACATCGAACTTCACCATCGACATCATGGCTTGGGCCACGCGAGCGGCCTTGATCGGATCGGAATCGGCCATCATGCGCATGAGATCGTCGGGAACGATTTGCCATGCAATGCCGAAGCGGTCTTTCAGCCAGCCGCACTCGAGCGGCGCGCCGCCGCCTTCTTGCAGCGCGTTCCAGTAACGGTCGACCTCGGCCTGATCGGCGCAGTCGACCATAAGGGAGATCGAGAGGTTGAACGCCTCGGGCTGCCCGGAGCCCATGGCAATAAACGGCTGGCCGAAGAGCTCGAAGTCAACGACTTTGGTGTCGCCGGCGCTCGTAATCGGCGTGACCTTAACGATGCGCGAATCCGGGAAGATGTTTGTGTAAAAGGCCGCGGCTTCTTCGACCTGCGCAGCGGAATACCAGAGAAAAGGCGTGATTTTTTGAATCGCCATCGTGCATCTCCTGTTGATGTCGGCACCCATGTGCGGGCCGGCCGAAAGTAACGACAGTAACGCATGTTGCCATCGATCGGCGTGATACCCTCGAAGCCCATTTTGCATTGGCATCGGCCAGCCGGTTCATCATGAAAATCATTCGTAGCAGGAACTTTACTGCTGCACGCCCTTGGGGCGCGCTCGATATTGCCAATATGCGCGGAATTACTACAAGGCTGCACTGGACGAATGAACCCTATCGATGGCACGTCAACGACGGCGAAGAGGTCTTTGTCGTACTCGATGGCCAGGTCGAAATGCGCTACCGCGAAGCGGGTGTCGAGCAATCGGCGATCCTGGAAACCGGCGATATTTTTTACGCTTCCGTTGGGACCGAGCATGTTGCGCATCCGATTGGCGAGGCGCGCATTCTCGTGGTTGAAACCGAGGGCAGTGTGTAGATAGAGGTTGCGCATCTCGACGGCGCTCATCATAGGGAGGGTGTGAGGCGTGCCCGGCGGCACCAGACCGCGCGCTGCGGTGGCGCCACGAGCGCTTCTCGGCCCGCCTCGACCCACATGATGCCGGAGACGGCATAGAGCACCTGCGCCCATGTGTGCGAGTGCGGCTCGATGGGGTGGCCTCGGGGGGGAGTGGCGGGCGAGGGCGCGGGGAAGGCCCAGGGCATCGGTGAGAGGGGGCGGGGAGGCTTGGGGCATGCGGGCGTTTGCTTGCGGCCGACATCTGCGCGCGAATATGCCCGGCGCCCAGATGTCGGCTAGTACACCTATATAGTTCCGACGGAGTCAAGCAGCAGTATCGCTTGCCGCTTCGTCGATCAGGTCTGCAACGTTGGCAGCTTTCGAAGCCAGCGAAGCATGACTTGCTGCAAGGGTAATGACCTTGCGTGCGCCGAGCCGGCCAGACATCTGCACTTGATTCGCCGGCGCGATCATTCGATCCTCGCTGGAAATCTGATACCACGACGGCTTGTTCTTCCAGGCGGGCGAAGTGATGGTGTTGCCGAAGGTACTCGCGAGCGGGGCCTTTTGCGTAACGGCCATGACAAGCGCTTCGTCATCGCTCAAGTCCTGGCAGAAGCTTTCGTGGTATTTGTCGGCCTTGATCCACAGATAGCCATCGCTGTCTGGTGCGAGGTTGGGGGCGGCCACCGGCAAATGCCGCTGGGTGATTTCGCCAGGGCTCTCGCCGGCGTCAGGAGCAAAGGCTGCAATGTATACCAGCCCCACTACATTGGCGGCATTGCCAGCTTCGGTGATGACCGCCCCTCCATAGGAGTGTCCGACGAGGAGCACCGGCCCCTGGATCTGGGCAATCATTTTTCGCGTTCGCTCGGCGTCGTCGGCAAGCGACGTCAGCGGCAGTTCAACGGCGTGCAGCGCCGGATAGCCCTTGCGCGCCAACTCGACAATGACCTTACTCCAGTGTGCAGCGCCGCCCCAAAAGCCGTGGACAAGCAGAATTGCGGGTTTGGTACTCATGTGGTTGCTCCTTTGGCTAGTTGCCAATTTCCACCGATGAAAGGTGTCCAGCGTTAGTCCGGTGCTGAGTTGGGACGACGCGCGACGGAGTGCTCCCGTGGTCGACATGCATCTGGACAAGCCTGCGTCGACAGACGAAATTATTGGGTGATGAACATGGAAAAGCCATGACCATAACGCCAAAAATTATGCTGAAACGCCAATGAAAGGTGTCAGGCGAGGATATTCCTGGGGGGCAACCGGCATGCATTCGATTGATGTGTTCTCTGAAATCTATGCGCGCACGGTCATGCAGGGGCGCGTGATCGGGGCGACGACTATCGGCAGGCGCAAGCCGCTCTGTTTAGACGAAGCGGGTTTATCCGGCGTGTACATTCATGTTGTCCAGGAAGGCGCCTGCCGACGTCACGTCGATGGACGAAAGCCCGGTGCAATGTTGGTTCCGGGCGAAGTGGTGGCCGTGACGACTGCACGATCGCACCGGATCGAACTCCTGGAGCAATCCGGAGGATTCCTTGCCGAAAATTCCGCTAACGTGTGCAATTCAAAACGTCACCAACCGCCCAGAGGAAATACGACATGATTTCGCATGTTTTTGTCGGCGTTAACGACTTTGACCGTGCCTTCAAATTCTATTCGGCCGTTATGACCGAACTCGGGCATAAACTGAAGTTCTGCGAGTTCGATCAACCTTGGGCGGGCTGGATGGCCGAGGGAATGCCCCGGCCGCTCTTCATTGTTGGCAGGCCGTACGACGGGAACGCGGCAGAACGCGGGAATGGCCAAATGGTGGCGCTGCTCGCGCCCGATCGTCGATCAGTCGACAACGCGTACGCTAGCGCGCTGGCAAACGAGGGTTCGTGCGAGGGCGCACCGGGTTTGAGAACTCACTACCACCCCGATTATTACGGGGCGTATTTCCGGGATCCGGAAGGAAACAAGATTGGCGTTTGCTGTCACGATCCCGAGCCACGGTAGGTGTAGCGAGATCTTCAATGCCGCAGCGATGGCGCCATGAAGCCAGATCACTCAATCGGACTTACTCATCTCGAGGCCGGAGGTAGCCCTGTCATTCGCCAGCAGGGCTAGCGTCCATGCGCAGCGCTTCAACTACCACCGCGAGAGCTCTCGAGAATTCGCGGCGAGCCGGATAGAAGATATGAGGCCCCGGGAAGGTCGGGAACCAGTCTTCAAGCACGTACACGAGCCGTCCGGCTGCGACATGAGGCTGTGCGAGGTCCTCCGGCACGAACGCGAGCCCGGCGCCGTCGATTGCGGCGTTCAGCATCTGATACGTGCCATTGAACGTGCATTGCCCGTCCACGCGCACCTGAATTTCCTTCTTGCCCTTTCTCAGTTCCCACGCGTACAGGCCACCGCGCGTCGGCAATCTCAGCGTAATGCAGTTGTGGTGAAGCAGGTCCTTCGGTTGCCTCGGCGCCGGATGCATTTTGACGTACGCCGGTGAAGCGACAATCGCCAGACGCGCATCGGGGCCGATGCGAACCGCGATCATGTCCTTCGCGACCTGATTGCCCCAGCGCACGCCAATATCGAACCGATCCGCGACGATGTCGGAAAGGCCATAGTCCACCACGATTTCGATCTTGATGTCCGGATAGTCCGGAAGGACTTTTGACAAACGCGGCCAGAGAATCGAATCGATTGCGTAGTCGGTGGCCGTTATGCGGATGGTGCCAGCGGGTTTCTCGCGTGTTTCGACCACCGCAGCGAGTTCGTTTTCGATCTCCTCCAGCCGCGGCGCAACCGTTTTCAACAGGCGCTCGCCGGCGGCGGTCGGCGCCACACTACGCGTGGTGCGGCTGAGAAGCCGGACGCCCATTCGTGCTTCCAGCCCACGCAGCGTATGGCTTAGCGCGCTTTGCGTTACCCCGAGTTTCGCTGCGGCGCGTGTAAAGCTGCCTTCTTGGGCGACCGCGATGAAGGCCAGCAGGTCAGTGACGTTCTCACGCAGCATTGATGAATCTCGCTCATAGGTCTTAGTTCATTCTAGCGTCTAGTCGGTCGCGCCGGCCAACTCCAGAATGGCATGGACACATTGACGATGCTGAATCAAGGAGAGGCACGATGTCCACCAAACCCACCGCCGCGCGCCAGTCGTTCGGCGATCTGGCGCCCAAGCTGGCCGAGCTCAGCGATGAAGTGCTATTCGGCGACGTCTGGGAGCGTCCCCAGTTGTCGAAGCGCGATCGCAGCCTGGTGACTTGCGCAGCGCTCATTGCACTTGGCAAGACCGAGCAGATGAACTTCCATGTTCCACGCGCCATCGAGAACGGCGTCACGCGCGATGAGCTCATTGAACTGACCACCCATCTCGCGTTCTACGCGGGCTGGCCCAATGCCATGTCGACCGTGTCGAAGCTCAAGGAGCTTTTCCCGGTCGCGAAGACTGACAACTGAGGAGGCGAGATGGAACTGAAGAGACCCGGTTCACAGCCGTCGATTAAAGGTCCCGCCGAATGGTTTACCGGCACCGTGCGTATCGACCCGCTGAACGCTCCGCCAGCGCCTGCCCGGGTGTCATGCGCAAGCGTGACGTTCGAACCCGGCGCAAGATCGAACTGGCACACGCATCCGCTTGGACAAACCTTGCTCGTGACGGCCGGCTGCGGCTGGACGCAGTGCGAAGGCGAAGCCATCGTCGCAATCCGCGCGGGCGATGTGATCTGGTGTCCGCCAGGCCACAAGCATTGGCACGGTGCGTCGCCAACGACCTCCATGACACATATCGCAATCCAGGAGGCGCTGGACGGCAAGAACGTCGAGTGGCTGGAGCCCGTGACGGACGAGCAATACCTCGCCGGGCCGCCGCAGTGATTGCGGTATCCGGGCTGGCGGACAACTATCCGACAAACCGAGCCCAAACCGCACGAATGCGCCGCGCGCGATCTTCAAGGAGATATGAGGCGATCAGTGCGAGCAGTCCTGAGAGGATCCCCGTCATGATGTGCTCGACGACGGGAATACGGTAGTGGCTCTTGTGCGAGTAGGCGTCGCCCAGCGTGGTCAGGCAGCCGACGATGAGTGCATTGCCGTATCGATGCGCATAGAGTTTTGCCGCCGGCGTGAAAGTTAGCAGTACGGCCAGAATTCCGGTGAGCAGTCCGGTATGGAGGGCAATCGTCCAGTGGGCGAGACTCGTGACATTGCCCCAGCTACCCGGCATGCAGGTCATGCACGCGCTGGTGGGCTGCCAGAAACGCTGGACGAACAGCCGGGCGCGGCGCTTCCATTCTCCTGACATGATGTATTCCCCGTCGCGATCCCGTTATCGACTCCGCTAGACGTTTCGCCAGCGTACTCTTGAGTTTCAAGGTCTGTATCGGGTGGTTCGATTGTTAAAGCCGATCGGACGGTCCACCTGCATGGCGAAACAGTCGCCGGCGTCGTGTTCTCATTTGATTACCCATCGAGCGCCACAGGGCGATTCAGATATTCGCCGAGAAATTCAACGAACAGCCGTACCTTTGCTGACAAGTTAAGCCGCTCGGGATAGGTGGCGTAAATATCGGCGGCCGGCAGCGACCAGTCCGAGAGGACCTGGACCAGCAAACCCCGCGCGATGGCGGTCCGCACGTCCCACTCCGAACGAACCAGCACGCCGTGACCGTCAATCGCCCAACGCAAGGTCGCCTCACCGTCGTTGCTGCTCATGACGCCATGCACCTTGACGAGTTCGTGCCGCTTTCCTTTCGTGAAGTGCCAGGTTCCGTAAGCGGTATCGTTTTCGCGCAACACGATGCAAGCGTGGTTGCGAAGGTCGCCGGGTGCTTTCGGTAGACCATGCTTGTTCAGGTAGTCCGGGGATGCGCAGACGAAGCGCCGGTTCAACGCAAGTCGCTTGCCCACCACCCGTTGATCGGGAAGCTCGCCAAACCGGATGCCCACGTCGTATGCCGTTTCCGCGAGATTCATCGGACGGTCGGTGAGTTCCAGCTGGATCTCGACCTCGGGGTAACGATGCCGAAACTCGGATAGCGCGGGAACGATATGGCGGCGGCCGAAGCCGAACGTCGCGTTCACCTTCAGCAGTCCTTGCGGGTAGTCCCGACTGCTAGAAACTATCCTCTCGAGTTCCTGAACCTGCTCCAGCAACCGCGATCCTGTTGTGAGGTAGACCTCGCCTTCGTGCGTCATCGCGAGCCGCCGCGTGGTTCGGTTCAGGAGCTTGACGCCGAGACGCCGCTCAATCTGGCTGAGCCGCGCGCTCACTGCCGGCGGCGTCACGCCCAGCTCGCGCGCCAGCGCAGACAGGCTGCCCTGCGTCACCAGCCGTGCAAAGAAATCGAGGTCCGCAATCGGATCCATTTTAAAGTTTAATTTAATAATAGGTTAAGCCAGCATCGATTTTAGCGCGCCACCCACCGAATTACACTACCCGAAACGTCCGGCAAGGGCGGTCAGGAGAGTGGAGAAACGATGGGAAAGACGCTTTATCAAAAGATTGTGGATAGCCACACGGTGTTCCGGGTCGATGCGCAGCACGTTGCGCTTTACGCCGACCTGCACATCATGAACGAGTACACGAGTCCGCAGGCATTCGCCGGGCTTGCCGAAAAGAACTTGCCGGTACGCTGCCCGGAAAAGCAGATGGGTGTCGTCGATCACGTGATTCCGACGCATCCCGTTTCCGTGGACAAGCGCACGATATTGATCGACGCTGCGGCGCATCAGGCCGCCAACTTCACCCACAACTGCAAGAAGCACGGCATTCACTTGTTCGATGTGAAGGATCGTGAGCAAGGCATCGAGCACGTGGTTGCACCCGAGATCGGGCTCATCCGTCCTGGGATGGTCGTGCTGTGCGGAGACAGCCATACGACTACGTATGGAGCGTTGGGCGCGCTCGGGTTCGGCATCGGGACGTCGGAAGTCGAACATGTGCTTGCCACGCAAACGCTGATTTATCGCGTGGCCCGCGATATGCGGATCGTGGTCGACGGCACATTGCCAATGGGTACCACGTCCAAAGACCTGGTGTTGTACATCATCTCGAAGATTGGTGCGCAAGGCGCGCGAGGTTTCGTTGTCGAGTACGCCGGGCAAGGCATCGAAGCGCTCTCGGCTGAAGCCCGCATGACCTTGTGCAACATGACGGTCGAGGCGGGCGCTCGGGGCGCGCTCATCGCACCCGACGCGACTACGGTTCGTTACGTGGCCGAGCGTATGAAAGGGCTGAGCGACGCTGACGTGCAAGCAGCAGCGAAGCAATGGCCCGAGTCCAAGTCGGATGCGGACGCAGCCTTCGACGTCACACACCGTTTCGACGCAACCGATGTCGCGCCGTTCGTGACATGGGGTACCAGCCCCGACCAGGCGATTCCAGTGACCGCCAATATTCCGCGTTTGCCGGAAGGTCCCGGTGAAAGCCTCAACGCGTCGAAAGCGCTTAACTACATGGGGCTGCAGGCGGGGCAGGCTGTCGACGGCCTTGCCATCGATCACGTATTTATCGGCTCCTGCACGAACGCGCGTATTGAAGATCTGCGTGCGGTTGCCGATGTCGTGCGGGGACGCAAAGTCGCGCCGTCGGTTCGTGCAATGGTCGTGCCGGGTTCGGGGCGTGTTCGCGAGCAGGCCGAAATAGAGGGCATTGCAAAAACGCTCATCGACGCAGGTTTCGAATGGCGGCAGCCCGGTTGTTCGATGTGCCTCGCCATGAACGACGACATTCTGAAGCCGGGGCAACGCTGTGCCTCGACCACCAACCGAAACTTCGAAGGCCGCCAGGGCCGTGGCGCGCGCACGCATCTCATGAGCCCGGCGATGGCTGCTGCTGCTGCGCTCGCAGGACACATTGTCGATGTACGCAAGGAGTTCGCGCATGTTTAAGCATTCCATCATTAGCGGCGTTGCCGCGCCGCTGCCGCTCGACAATCTGGACACCGACCAGATCATGCCCAAGCAGTTTCTGCTGGGAATCGATAAATCGGGTCTTGCGAAAGGGGTGTTGCACGACTTGCGCATTGACGCTGCAAGCGGCCTTCCGCGTCAAGCGTTCGTGCTCAACAAGCCCGAATATCAGCATGCGCGCATTCTCGTGGCGGGCGCGAATTTCGGCTGTGGCTCGAGTCGCGAGCACGCGGTTTGGGGTTTGCAACAAGCGGGATTCGACGCGGTCATTGCGCCGAGTTTTGGAGAGATCTTCTACTTCAATTCGCTTAACAATCGGCTGTTGCTAATCATGCTGGACGCGGAGGCTGTCGGCCAATTGACTGCCTTGGTCGGCCAGCCGGAGACGAGCGCGCTGATCATCGATCTTGAGAATCAAATGGTCGTGGCGGCGAACGGTTCGCAATATCCGTTCGATTTGCCCGCAAGACAAAAGCGCATGTTAATCGAGGGTCTCGACATGATCGGCATGACGCTCAGCGAAGGCGCGCTGATCGACCAGTTCGAGTCGCGTCATCACGCGGAGCACCCGTGGATGACGATCGATCTTCCGAAGCAGCAACGCGCAGCGAGATAAGAGGCGCGCGAAGCGTCCTTCTTCATGGGCGAATTCCGCATGGTGCGCCCATGAAACAGCTCACATTCAAATCAGGAGACATTGATGGAAAGCTCTTCCGTACGCACCGCTGGCGTACCAACCGGGACTCTCGCAAAAATCAGGTTCACCACAATTGGCGGGATGCCCATTGTGATGTTTGCGGCGCTAGCGCTGGTGACCGTCCTCGCAGCGCTAACCAAGCGGCTGCCGAACGACATGATCGGCGGCTTCGCGGTGCTGATGCTGTGCGGCCTTCTGCTTGGCGAAATCGGCGGCAGAATTCCGCTCTTCAAGCACATTGGCGGACCGGCTATCCTTTGCCTCTTCGTTCCTTCTGCATTGCTCGGCTATCAGGTGATGGACGACGCCATGCTCAAGGCGATCACCACGACCATGAAGACGGCAAACTTGCAGTACTTGTATATCGCCTGTCTGGTTGCCGGAAGCATCCTTGGGATGAATCGCAAGATCCTTATTCAAGGATTCCTGAAGATGTTCATACCGTTGCTGGTGGGAACCGTTGCGGCAATCGGCGCTGGCATGGTGGCTGGCATCGCTTTCGGGTACGACGCAAAGCACGTCTTTTTCTACATCGTCATGCCGATTCTCGGCGGCGGCATTGGCGAGGGCATCCTGCCGCTCTCGATCGGGTATTCGGAGATCACCGGGACCGCGCAGGGGCATCTTATTGCAATGATGGTGCCCGCCGCGCTGATCGGCAACGTTGTTGCAATCCTTGGCAGCGGTTTGCTTAAACGGTTTGGCGAGAAGCATCGCCGCTTCAGCGGCGATGGCATGCTGGTCAAAACCGGCGAGGATCAGGAACTTCTCAAGGCGCAAAAGGCGGAGTCGGCGCTGGATTTGCGGCTCATGGGCTTTGGCTTGCTGCTTGGCTGCACGCTTTTCATCCTGGGTAGCCTGCTGGCGCCGATTACCGGAATTCCAGGCCCGGTCCTGATGATCATTGCGGCCGCCGTCCTCAAGGTATGCCGGGGAATCCCGGAGTCGATGGAAGTTGGCGCTTATCAGATGTACAAGTTCATGTCGACGAACCTGACTTTCGCAATCCTCGTCGGCTTGGGAGCGTTGTTTGTTTCCTGGGACAAGCTGATTGGGGCATTCTCGCCAGCCTACTTTGTCATCTGCACGGTAACGGTGCTTGCCATGATCGTCTCGGGTTTCTTTGTCGGGGCTTGGCTCAAGTTGTATCCGGTCGAATCGGCGATTGTTACCGCCTGTCATAGCGGCTTGGGCGGAACCGGTGACGTTGCTATCCTTTCTTCCGCGAATCGCATGGGGTTGATGCCCTTCGCACAGATCTCGACTCGAATCGGTGGCGCCGGGATGGTTGTGTTCGCAACCTTGATGATGAAGTGGCTATCGTGAAAGATTGCCACCCGGTGTCAGGCGCTTCGCTTCAAACCCACTGATCGTTCGCAACCGTGCGCTCGCTGGCGGCGTTCTCCCCGGTATTCACAACGCCGCGCGGCTCGATCAGAAGCACTTTTACTTCGCCCAGCGCGCAGGGTTTGTGCTCGACGCCTTTCGGCACGACCGCCATTTGACCGGCGCGCAGCAGGATCGAACCTTTGCCCTGTGGGCCGCCGCGAAATTCGATGCGCAATTCGCCGTCCAGCACGATAAAGGTTTCATCGGTATCGCTGTGTTGGTGCCAGACGAATTCGCCCTCGAGCTTGACGACCTTGAATTGGTAATCGTTCATTTCCGCGACCACACGCGGTTGCCAGTGGCCGTCGATCAGGGCGATTTTGCTAACCAGGTCGATTGCTTCGCATTGGCCGCGCGCGGCGGGCGCAGTTTGGGAAGGCGTGGATGCAGACATTGTTCTCTCCATGCAGGGGTGGATGTATGGCACAGAATACTCAACCTGCGGAAATCGTGCGAGAGGCTCCAGCGATCTCGGCCCGTTGAGATTTCCACTTCGTCTAGCGTGACCACGCGCGTGAAGTTCGCATGCAGATAGTCGTGCAGCCGCACTTGCCGCCGCGCATGAACAGCGCCCTATAACAAAAAAGCCGCTCCAAAGAGCGGCTTTCGATCAGAAGGAAGGCGTCGGGTCAAAGCACCCCGGCGCCAATCCGACTTCAATCCTCGAGCAGCGAAAGATCCCGCACTGCACCCTTATCCGCCGACATCACGAGCTTGGCATAAGCCTTGAGCGCCGCCGACACCTTGCGCGGACGCGCTTTCACCGGCTTCCATCCCTTGGCGTTTTGCTCTTCGCGACGGCGTGCGAGTTCCTCGTCCGACACGAGCACGTTGATCGTGCGATTCGGAATGTCGATGCGGATCTTGTCGCCATCGCGCACGAGGCCGATCGCGCCGCCCGCTGCCGCTTCAGGCGAGCAGTGGCCGATCGACAGCCCCGAGGTGCCGCCCGAGAAGCGGCCATCGGTCAACAGCGCGCAAGCCTTGCCCAGGCCCTTCGACTTGATATAGCTCGTCGGGTAAAGCATTTCCTGCATGCCCGGGCCGCCCTTGGGGCCTTCGTAACGCACGATCACCACGTCGCCGGCCTTGACCTTGTCGGCGAGGATGTTCTCAACGGCTTCGTCCTGCGATTCGGTCACGTGCGCCGTGCCTTCGAACACGAGAATGCTGTCGTCCACGCCTGCCGTTTTCACTACGCAGCCGTCGAGCGCGATATTGCCCGTGAGCACCGCGAGGCCGCCTTCCTTCGAGAACGCATGCTCATACGAGCGGATGCAGCCTTCGGCGCGGTCCGAGTCGAGGCTCGGCCAGCGCGTGTTCTGGCTGAAGGCAACTTGCGTCGGCACGCCAGCGGGACCGGCCATGTAGAACGTCTTGACTGCGTCGTCCTCAGTGCGAACGATGTCCCATTGGTCCAGCGCATGCTTGAGCGAGGGCGCGTGCACGGTTGGCACATCGGTGTGCAGCTTGCCCGCGCGCTCCAGCTCGCCCAGGATCGCCATGATGCCGCCCGCGCGGTGCACGTCTTCGATGTGGTACTTGTTGGTGTTGGGCGCCACCTTGCACAGCTGCGGCACGACGCGCGAGAGGCGGTCGATGTCGGCCATGCCGAAGTCGATGCCCGCTTCCTGCGCAATGGCCAGCAAGTGGAGGATGGTGTTGGTTGAGCCGCCCATGGCGATGTCCAGCGTCATGGCGTTCTCGAACGCCTTGAAGCCCACCGAGCGCGGCAGCACGCGTTCGTCTTCCTGCTCGTAGTACTGGCGCGCGAGTTCGACGATGCGGTGGCCGGCGCGCTTGAACAGCTGTTCGCGGTCGGCGTGCGTGGCCACCACGGTGCCGTTGCCGGGCAGCGAGAGGCCCAGCGCTTCGGTCAGGCAGTTCATGGAGTTGGCCGTGAACATGCCCGAGCACGAGCCGCAGGTCGGGCAGGCCGAGCGTTCGACTTCGGCCACTTCGGCGTCGGAGTACTTGCTGTCCGCCGCGATCACCATGGCGTCGATCAGGTCGAGCTTCTTGACTTCGATGGCTTTGGTGACGGGGTTGGCCAGACGCGTCTTGCCGGCTTCCATCGGGCCACCCGAGACGAAGATCACGGGGATGTTCAGGCGCATGGCGGCCATCAGCATGCCCGGGGTGATCTTGTCGCAGTTGGAGATGCACACCATGGCGTCGGCGCAGTGCGCGTTGACCATGTATTCCACGGAGTCCGCGATGATTTCGCGGCTCGGCAGCGAATACAGCATGCCGTCGTGGCCCATGGCGATGCCGTCGTCCACCGCGATGGTGTTGAATTCCTTGGCCACGCCGCCCGCGGCCTCGATTTCGCGCGCAACGAGCTGGCCGAGGTCTTTCAGGTGCACATGGCCCGGCACGAACTGGGTGAACGAGTTGACCACCGCGATGATCGGCTTGGAAAAGTCGTCGTCTTTCATGCCGGTGGCGCGCCACAGGGAGCGCGCGCCGGCCATGTTGCGGCCGGCGGTGGAGGTCTTGGAACGGTATACGGGCATCGTGGTTGCTCGAGAGTGATTTTTGCAAAAAGGTAGCGGGCCGCGGGATTAAAGGCCCCCTGAGCCCGTGCGAACAACCTCTTGAGCTGCACTCTGGGCAAACGTTGATTATCCCACACCCGCCCCTGGTCAGAAGATGTGGCGCATGCCGGCTGCCACACCGGTCTGGTTGTTGCGGCTGGGGAAGTCGGCCGTTGCCGCGCCCGAGCCGTGCGCGTAGTCGACCGTGCCGTAAATCTGCGTGCGCTTGGAGAGCGCGTATTCGGCCAGCACGACGGCCGTGTAGCGAATGCCGGTGCTCAGGGTCGCGCCGTCCGCGTTCAGTGCGTTGCTGGCGTGGTCGTAGTAGTAAGCGGCCGTGAGCGTCAGCGGCGAGGTGATCTGCCACACGGCGCCGGCGTAGAGGGCGTTGTCGATGCGGTTGGTCTTCGTCACGGGCGCCGCGAAGCTGGCCGCCGGCGAATTGGCCGAGGCCATGTACAGGTCGACGATACCGGTGTTGTCCTGACCCCACAGCCAGCCGGCCATCGCCTTGACCGGGCCGATCTGGTAGACGCCGCTCACGTTGACCACGCGGTACTTGTTGTTGTACTGGTCGCTGTTCTGCTGGTAGCCGACGTCGAACGAGGCCGGGCCGTAAGCGTATGCGGCGGTGAAGCCGTACATGTTGTTCGCGCCGGTGCTGCCCGGCACGCCGCCGAAGCTGTACATGCCTTCGAGTTCGAGGCCGCCGAAATGGCCGTCGTACTTGACCGAGCTGTTCTGGCGCAGGCCGTAGCCGAGCGCGCCCGGCAGCCAGCCGTCCTGGTCGAAGTTGCCGACGGTCAGCGGGTCGTACAGATTGCCGAGCTGGTCGAACAGCGGCGTGTTCTGGCGGCCGAACGTGAGCGCGCCATACTGGTTGCTCTGCAGGCCGACGTACGCCATCCGGTTGAACAGCTGGTTCTGGCTGCCGGCCATCTGGCCGTTCCAGAGGTTGAAGCCGCTTTCGAGGCGGAACACCGTCGAAAGGCCGCCGCCCAGGTCTTCGGAGCCTTTCAAGCCCCAGCGGCTGCCGGTGATCGGGCCGACGCCCATTTGCACCTGGCTGTCGTTATGGGCGTTGGCGTTGGTCAGGTAGCGCACGCTGGTGTCGACGATGCCGTACAGCGTGACCGAGTTTTGTGCGAAAGCCGATTGGGCTGAAATCGCGAGCAGGGCGGCGCCGAGCGCTGCGGTGGTCTTCTTCATGTGTTCCCTGTTTTTAGTCGTTTGGCCTGCGTCGCACGGGGGCGTGGGGACAGGCCCGCGCGCGAAAGGGGCGATAATATTGCGAATCGTTCACATTTCCGCAACAAATTTGTCGGTGTGTCGCAGTGCTGCAACAATGGTTGACGCCGGATGCTGCCAGCCGTCCGCCGGCGGCCGTGTGCCGCCGGCGGGTAAGATGGGCAGTTCCTACCCTTGGTCGGGTCCGCGCCCCTTTTCCGATGAACGCTTCCCCTCTCGCAGTTCACGACGACGGCCCCGAGGGCGTCTACATGCGCGGTTCGGGTGATGCGCGCGAATGGTGGCGCGTCTCCCTCTCCGAGCGCGCCAATATGTTTCGCATCGAGCACGGCCATGGCGACGCTGCCACCGGCGAGGTCGATATCGATACGGTGGTCGACCTCGATAACCTTGAAGCGAAGCTCCTGAAGTGGCGTCGCGAGGGCTTCGTGTCCGACGCGGGCCGCGAGGACGAAGCACGGGCCGCCGAGGTAGGCAGCCGGTTCGGTGTAGAACTGCGGCGCGTGGCGGCTTCGGTGCGGGCGGCGCGCGAAGTGGGCGATGAAGCCGGCAGTGAAGTGCGGCCTGTGGGCGCGACCGTGCGCATCGGCACCGTCGATATGCCTGTCGCACAAGAGGGCTCGCCGGCTTCGCAAGCGCTGGTTCCGCGCATCAATAACGCGTACCTTTTCACGGCGCGCACCGACGACATCGCCATGGACATCGTCGAAAACCGGCGCGTGATGCTGATCGGCCACACGGGCTCTGGCAAGACCAGTTTCATCGAGCAGGTGGCCGCGCGCACGGGCCACGGCGTGCTGCGCGCGAACATGAACGGCCAGACCACCATCGGCGACTTCGTGGGCTTTTGGACCGTGAAGGGCGGCGAGACGGTATGGGTGGACGGCGTGCTGCCCATTGCGATGCGCGAGGGCTACTGGCTGATCATCGACGAACTCGATTTTGCCGAGCCGTCCATCCTTGCGGTGCTGACCGCCGTGCTCGAACCGAACGGCAGGCTGCTGCTCAAGGAGCGCGGCAATGAGATCGTGATACCCCATCCCGAGTTTCGCCTCTTCGCCACGGCGAATGCGGCGGGCGCGATGAGCGCGTATCGGCACTTGTATCAAGGCGCGAATCTGCTCAACGAGGCCTTTCTCGACCGCTGGCGTGTGTACCTGTTCGACTACTTGTCGAAAGATGAGGAAACCGAAGTATTGCGGCGAACCTTGCCGCAACTCCCGCCCGCGCTCGCGCCGACACTCGCTACCATCGCCGCTGACTGCCGTGCCGCGTTCGCGCGCGAGGACCTCGCGAGCACGTTCTCCACGCGACGCCTGATCGACTGGGCCGAGCTGATGCTGCGCACCGGCGACGCGGAGCGCGCCGCCGGCCCGTCGATCTACGCGAAAGTGAGCGCCGAGGACGCGGCGCTCATTCGCAGCATCATCCGCCATCACGCGATCTTCGACGCCGCTCCGGACGCGAGCTAGAGGCGGGCCGCTCATCATGGATAGCGCACGGCACGACGATCTGGAAGCGCGTCTCGGCAAGCTTGCGCGCGTGTTGACGGGCGAGCCGCGCCTTGCCGTGTCGATTGGCGCGGGCGGGCCGCGCGTGGAGCGCGGGCGCTTCGTGTTGCCTTCGCATGCGGCCGAATCCACCGATTCCACCGACCTCACCGAAGCCGATGAAGACTTGCTGACCGGCTACCTTGACCTGCTCGCGGCGCGCTGGCGGCATAGCGCGCAGCCCCGGCTCGACACCGCCCAGGCAGGGGTGACGGGGCGCATTGCGCAGGCCGTCGAGGACCGGCGCGTGCTTGCCCGGCTCGCAATGGCTTATCCGGGCGTGCGCCGTTATGTCGAACGCTTGCGCGTGCAGCTTGCGCGCGATGCATCGCGGCGCTGGGGCGCGCTCGCCTGGCGAGAGCGGCTCGTGTGGACCATCGAGCGTGCGCTGTGGGAGGAGGCGCCTGGCGCGCGCGAGCAAGACGCGGCTTCGCTGGCGGCCGCGTTGCGCGTATTGGACGACCCCGAGGGGCCGCTCGCAGCGGCACGCGCGAGCCGCTCGACTGGCGAGAGCGTGCGGGCCGCGCAGGCCATCGTCGCGGCTGTGCGTTCGCTGGCGTCGCGCGGTGCGAACAATATGATGCAGACGGCGCGTCCGCTCGAAACACTCGACGAGGCAACGCTCGCGCGCGAACTCGACGACTTCGGCGCGCACGACGACATCGATCTCGCCTCGCTGCCAGACGATGCCGCCGCCGCCGGGGCAACGCGCTATCCAGGTGCGCCGGCACTGGAAGCCGCAAGCGAGGCGCTCGGCGATGCTGCTTCGGCGCCCGGCGCCACGCTTTCCGAGGCCGATGCCGTGCCGCCGCGCGTGTCTTCCGGCGATGCTTCGCGCGCGAAGCCAGTCCGCTCACTCCCGCTCACCGCGGCGTTCGACGTCGTGACCGACCTCACCGGCAGCGGCGACGCCACGGCGTGGCGCAAGCTGCGGGCGCTGGCGCGCGCGGAGACGGGCGCGCTAAAGACCCAGCTCGAACGCGCGCTGAAAGCCGACGAACTTACGCACTGGAAACGCGAGCAGGAGCGCGGCGAGATCGACCGCGCGGCGCTCGCGCGACTTGCTGTTTCGCGCGGCTATCGCACGCCGTTTCGCGTGGCCACGCACGCGAGCGGCCGCGACGCGGCGGTGACGCTGCTGCTCGACCTCAGCGGGTCGATGGCGGGGCGCAAGATCGAACTCGCGCGGCTGTGCGCGGCCGCACTGGCCGATGCGCTCATGCAGCTCGGTTTCGATTGCGAAGTGCTCGGTTACAGCTCGATCGAGTCGCCCGAAATGCGCGTGCAATACGAGCGCGCACGCGCGGCGGGCGCGGACCTGAGCGGCTACAACCGCTTCGTCGAGCGGCTCGATCTGCGGGTTTTCAAGCGTTTCGACGCACGCAATTCACATGATGCGAGCGGTCTGGCGGCCATCGAATGCGGCCACGAGAACCCCGACGGCGAGGCGCTCGCGTGGGCCGCCGCGCGGCTTGCCGAGCGCAAGGCGCGGCGGCGCCTGCTTTTCGTGCTCTCGGACGGCTACCCCTCAACGAGCGACGGCGACCCCGCGGTCTTGCGCAGCGACTTGCATGCGCGCGTGGCCGAGCTGGGGGAGCAGGGCATCGAACTTGTCGGCATCGGCATTCAGGACGACGCCGTCGAGGCGTTCTATCCGCATGCCGTGGTCGTGCACAAGCTGCACGAACTGCCTGCCGTGGCGTTCGCGACGCTGAGCCGGATGCTGACGCGGCGCTCGCGCCGGGTTTGATTTCGGCCACTGCGATTCTTGCCGCGCGCGCCGGCGTGTTATACCTTTTCCGATAACGCCGCCACCAACGCAGCGTGGCCACGCTGCCCGACGACTAAAACATTCCACGGAATCGACACCCCGGTCATGCCCGCCTCCGACCCACGGAACCGAGAAGACTACGACCGCCTGTATTACCGGCTCGATCTCGAGCCCGGCGCCAGCGCGGCCGATATCAAGCACAACTACCGGCAGCTTGCGCAGATCTTTCACCCCGACAAATGGCGGCATCCGAGCCCCGCGTCGCTGCACTGGGCCTCCGAGCAGTTCAAGAGGATCAAGGAAGCGCGCGAGGTGCTGGAGGCGTACTGGTCCGTGCACGAGGAGGCGCCCGCGAGCCGCGTGGCCCAGAGCGATGCGCAAGTGGCCCGCGTGCGCGAACAGGTGCGCGAACTCCAGTTGAATCGCGAGCGTCTGCGTGGCGAACTCGACTCGCTGCAAAGCGCGAAGCTGCGCGGCCTTGCCGAATTCGCGCGCATGCAGACCGAGCGCGAACGCCTGATCGGCGAACTCATGCGCCTGCGCGAGGAAGCCACGCACGAGCGCGCGAGCGCCGCCGAGCGCCGCAAGCAGGCGCAGGCAGCCGGTTCAGCCAAGTCCGCTAATGGCGACGGGGGTAACAGGGGCAACAGGGGCAACGGGAACCATCAGGGCACGGATCTCGCGCTGCCCGAACGGCACCCCGTGCGCGACTTCTTCTACTCGCGTTTCGACGACCCCGCGCGCGGCTGGCTCATGACGTTGAGCGGCCTCGTCGTGATGTGCATCGTCGTTTTCGTGGTGGCGCACAAGATCGTCTTCAGCGTATTCGACGCGGCCGGTTCATGGCGCTGGCTCGGCGAAACGCTGCAAGGGCTGCTGATTGCAGTGGGCGTGGTGCTGGTAAGCGGTTTTGCGTGGGCGCAGCGCACTTTCTATCGTGCCGATCGCGCGGGGCGCGAGCATGGCATGCCGCTGCCCGCGCATGAAACGTGGCTGCGCGTGAACGCCGCGCTGCGCGGCACGGGCCGGCATGGCGCCGAATGGCACATCGAAACCGTCAAGCAGTTGCCGGGCGATACGGGTTTCGAGTTGCGCGCGGTCCTGCGCTATTCCACGGCGCGCGAGGGCCAAAGCGGGGGCGAAGCGCGCCAGGCCGTGACCTTCTTGTGTCACGCGCGGGCCGCGAGCGCGGGCGAGACGCGCATTGCGTGGGGCTTCGGCGTGCAGGCGCCCGCGTGGTGGCTTTTGCCGGCGGCGAGAGTCGTGCGCGATTTGCGCAGACGGATCGAGATGGATCTCGCGGCGCGGCTATAAGCGTTCTGCGTATAGCGCGCTTTGTTCAGAAGAATTGACGGAACACCCAATATAGCAGCGCCGAAAGCGCAATCGACGCGGGCAGCGTGAGCAACCACGCGAGCGCGAGGTTGCGCACGGTTCCCCATTGCAGGCCCGAACCATTGGCGGCCATCGTGCCGGCGACGCCGGAAGCGAGCACGTGCGTGGTCGAAACAGGCAGGCCGTAAGCGTCTGCCATGCCGATGGTGAGCATGGCCACGGCCTCGGCGGACGCGCCTTGCCCGTAGGTCAGATGCTGCTTGCCGATCTTCTCGCCCACGGTCACCACCACGCGTTTCCAGCCCACCATCGTCCCCAGCCCGAGTGCGATGGCCACCGCCACCTTGACCCATGTGGGAATGAACTTGGTGGCGTGGTCCATCTGCTTGCGGAAGCCGTCCAGTGTGGCGGCGTCGGCGGCCGAGAAGGCGGGCGCGTGCGCTTTCTCCATCAACCGGATGGCCTCGGAAGCGACATACATGTTGTTGCGTACGTTATCGACCATCGCTTGCGGCACCTGTGCCATCGAGCCGGAACTGCTCGCCTGGTCGCCGATGGTGTCGGTGAGCGCGCGCAGCGCGGGCAGCGTGGCGGGGCGCAGATGGTGCGTGCTCACGTAGGCTTCGACTTCCGCACGCGGATTCTTGGGCAGCGCCTGGAGCGACTCCTCAGGTACGTAGCGCGCGAGCGTGGCCGAAGTCGCGCGCGCGGCGGCCACGAAGGTCACGGTCTGCTCGGGCGTGACAGCCTTGTTGAGCGCGTACGCGGTGGGCACCACGCCAATCAGGATCAGCATGATGAGGCCCATGCCTTTCTGGCCGTCGTTGGAGCCGTGCGCGAACGAGACGCCCGTGCAGGTGAGAATCAGCAGCGCGCGGATCCAGAGCGGCGGCCGTTCGTTCGGTTGTGGCTCGCGATAAAGGCGCGGCGCGCGCACGAGAAACTTCAATGCGAGCAGCACGAGCGCGGAGAGCACGAAGCCCACCACGGGCGAAAACAGCAGCGCCTTGCCAACGCCCAGTGCCTGGGTCCAGTCGACCCCGGACGTGCCCGAGGGGCCGCTGATCCACTGGTTCATGATGCCCACGCCGATGATCGAACCTACCAGCGCATGCGAACTCGACGAAGGCAGCCCGAAATACCAGGTGCCGAGATTCCAGAGAATGGCCGCGATCAGGAGTGCGAACACCATCGCAAAGCCCGAGTGGCTGCCCACCTGGAGGATCAATTCCACGGGCAGCAGTTGCAGGATGCCGAACGCGACCGCGCCGCTCGATACGAGCACGCCGAGAAAATTCCACGCGCCGGACCAGATCACGGCGGTATGCGGTTCGAGCGAATGGGTGTAGATGACCGTGGCGACGGCGTTGGCGGTGTCGTGAAAACCATTCACGAACTCGAAGCCGAGTGCGATGAGGAGCGCGAGGCCGAGCAGGACGAACGGCAGTGCGGAACTGCCTTGCACCGCGCTCAGGTCGACGACGAGATGATCGATAACATAAACCGCGCCGGCCGCGATGATGAGGAAAAAGAGCGCGGCGGCAAGGCCGCGGCTGCGCGGCTGCATGGCGCGCGGCGGGCGCGGCTGGGATAGGGGAACGTCCGGCATGAATGTGCGCTGATGGTTGGGCTCAGGCGCCTCGCGTGCAGCCGTAAAAAGCCGATGTGCGATGACGCCGAAAACCGATGGCGCCGATGGCGGTGGACGCGTCGAACGCGCCAGAACCGGGGCGGCTCGATCGAGACGCGCCAGTGTCTCATAATGATTCGATCACCGGAGCCGGAATGACGCCGTTGCGCGTTGCTGCAGTGCACAGACGCCCGTGTGACGCGGGTGCGCGGGAAATTGCGTCGTATTGACGCGTGTTGATAAGCGTGGAGATGGACTTGCGTCGGCGCTGGCGCCTGCGCCGGGTCCGCAGTCACAGAAAAGCCCGGCTCGAAGCCGGGTTTCTTCATTGCGGAGTATCAGCGATTTGATTGGGATTACTGATCTATTGCCGATGTGTCGCCCGGACTCGCCGCCCGCGATCGCTGGCGGGCTTGTGCGGCGAGGCGCACTGCGGCGTTCGGCGCGCCGTAGCCGTCATAGCCGCCGCGCCGCTCCACCAGTTCCAGGAAGAAGCGTTGATCGAGCGTTTCGGTATAGGCGTGCAGAAACTCGCCGCCTTGCTCGTCGCGGTCGTACAGGAGGTTGTGCTGGCGCAGCGCTTCGAGGAATTCGGCACGCAGTGCGTGACGCGCGTCCAGATCGTCGTAGTAGTTGGCCGGCACGCGCAGCAGCGGCACGCCAGCCGCTTCGAACTCCGTCACCGCGCGGAAGATGTCGGCGGTGCTGAACGCCAGGTGGTTCAGGCCGGTGCCGTGATAGGCGCGCACGGTTTCGGCGGTGGCGGTGTGCGGGTCGACCGAGGCGTTGAGCACCATGCGCAGGCCACGGTCCGCGCTGAACAGCGCACGGCTGCGCACGAGGCCATACGGATCGGGCAGCAGGACTGCAGCGCTCGCCTGCAGGCCGAACACCGCTTTCAGGAACAGCACCCACGCATCGAACGAACCGGCCGGCAGCGAAAGGCTCACGTGATCGATGCCGATGATGGGACCGACCTCGGTGGGACCGTCCACATCGGTGAGAATGAAGTCGGCTTCGAAGAGCGTCGGTTGGCCCGGCTGCTCGTTAACGAAATAGTTAAGACTTCCATCCGGCGCTTGCACGGCCGGCACTACGCGCTCGTTGGGGCCGACGCGGCCCGAAAACGGTTGATAGCCAAAGCCTGCCGCGCGTTCGAGCGCGATGCGCGCGTCGTCCACGCGCAGTGCGGAGGCGCACAGCGAAAGCCCGTGACGCTGGAAAAACGCATCGGCGAACGAATCGGGTTCGGCGTTCAGCACGATGGCCGCCGAGCCATGCCGATAGAGCGTCACGTCCTTAGAGCGATGCTGCCCCGCGCGGCGGAAATGGAGTCTTTCGAGCCAGTCGGCCACGCGCTGACGCGCGGCGTCGTCCACCGCGAATTCGAGAAATTGCCATCCCGCATGCGCCGGCGGCGCGCTCGGGTGGTAGAGCGGCGCGGCTTTGTCCGCGTTGTCCAGTGCTTCGCGCGTGAGTTCTTCGAGTAGCAGCAACGAGCGATGGCCGTCCGCCGCCGTCGCCGCGGGTGGCGCGCCACGAAAGCCGTCGTTGAAGATCTCCAGTGAAAGCGGGCCCGTGTAACCGCTCTTCACCACCTGCGCCGTGAAGTTCGCGAGCGCGAAATCCCCCTGGCCAGGAAAGCAGCGGTAATGGCGGCTCCATTCGAGCACGTCCATGTTCATTTTCGGCGCGTCGGCGATCTGCACGAAGCCGATGCGCTCGCCCGGAATCGTTGCGATGGCATCGGGCGTGTCGTCGAGCGAGAGCGTGTGGAAGCTGTCGAGCGCAAGCGTGAGGTTCGGATGATTCACGGCGTTCACGAGCTGCCATGCATGGCGATACGTGCGCACGTGGCGGCCCCAGGCGAGTGCTTCGTAGCAGGTCACCACGCCAGCCTGGGCGGCGGCCTGCGCGAGCTGGCCAAGCTGATCGATGGCGAGCGCGTCGTCGCCGATCGCGTCGGGCGAGACGTTGCTGCACACCAGCAGCCGCTCCGTGCCCAGTTCGTGCATCACGTCGAACTTGCGCTTCACGCGTTCCAGGTTGCGCGCGAGCCGCTCGGCGCTCACGCCCTCGAAGTCGCGAAACGGCTGATACAGCACGATCGCGAGCCCGAGGTCGGCGGCCATGCGGCGCACATCGGCGGGCGAGCCTTCGAAATAGAGCAGATCGTTTTCGAAGATCTCCACGCCCGTGAAACCCGCGGCGCTGATGGCGGCGAGCTTTTCGGCGAGCGTGCCGCTGATCGAAACGGTCGCGATCGAGCGGCACAGCGGGGCGAGGGCGGAAGTTTGAGTCGGCTTGGACATGGCGTGGCGCGGCAACGAAGTGAACCTGCAGGTCGGCGGTGCGGACAAGCTGGAACACGCAAGCGCCGCCGGAGTGTTGCAAGGATAATAAAACTAACTAGTTAGTACAAATTCTCGAAAACCCCAGGGTGACCCGCACGCTTGAGCGGGGCACACTGGCGGCCATGCGTGGGGTGAGCGTATTTGTCGCGGTGCAGAGCAAATGAGCCTGCGAATGCCTCGCCAGCCGCGCTGTTGTAAAGCCGTTTTCGAGTTGTCGTTGTGTATTCTGGAGCGCCTGATGCTATTGCCGTCGGTACTGGTCCTGAACGGACCGAATCTCAATCTGCTGGGAACGCGGGAACCCGCGATATATGGGTCCGAAACGCTCGATGACGTGGCGCGCCTGTGCCGCGAAGCCGCCGAGCGGCTCCATATCGAAGTCGATTTCCGCCAGTCGAACGCCGAGCATCAGTTGATCGACTGGCTGCACGAGGCGCGCACGCGCATCGACGGCGTCGTCATCAATCCCGCCGCCTATACGCACACGTCGGTCGCGATTGCCGATGCGCTTTCCGCTATCGACAAGCCGGTGATCGAGGTCCATATCTCCAACGTCCATAAGCGCGAGGCGTTCCGGCACCATTCATTCGTGTCGCCGATTGCCGAGGCGATCATCGTCGGTTGCGGCACCCAGGGCTATGTGCTCGCGCTCGAACGCATGGCCACGCTGCTGGCAGCGAAGGTGAACAAGGTGGCGAAATGAGTGAGCACTCGAACAAGCCGCGCTCGTTTCTCTGCGGGCTGATCGGCAAGGGCATCGGCGGATCGCTTACGCCCGCAATGCATGAAAAGGAAGGGCGCGAGCTCGGCTTCAATACGGTGTACCGCCGCATCGATCTCGATGCACTCGGCCTCACGGTCGACGCGCTGCCCGAGCTCCTGCTCGCGGCACAGCGCATGGGCTTCGACGGCCTGAACATCACCTATCCGTGCAAGCAGGCCGTGATTCCCTTGCTCGACGAACTCTCCGACGATGCGCGCGCGCTGGGCGCCGTGAACACCGTGCTGTTCCGCGACGGCAAACGCATCGGCCATAACACCGACTGGTCGGGCTTCGCGAGCGCGTTCGAGCGCGGGCTGCCCGACGTCTCGCTCGAATCGGTCGTGCAACTGGGAGCGGGCGGGGCGGGCGCGGCGGTCGCGCATGCCGCACTGCAGATGGGCGCGCGCGCGCTCACGCTGTTCGACGTGGACGCCACGCGCGCTCAGGCGCTTGCCGGCGAATTGCAGGCGCGCTTTCCCACGGCGCGCGTGAGCGCGGGCAGCGATGGCGATTTGCAGCATACGCTGGCTGCCGCCACGGGCCTCATTCACGCCACGCCCACCGGTATGGCGAAGCTGCCCGGCTTGCCGCTGCCGGCCGAGTATCTGCATGCGCGCCTTTGGGTGGCCGACATTGTCTATTTCCCGATTCGCACGGCGCTGCTCGAAGCGGCCGAGGCGCGCGGCTGCCGCGTTTTGAGCGGCGGCGGGATGGCGGTCTACCAGGCCGTGGACGCGTTCCGGCTCTTCACTGGCCACGAGCCGGACGCCGAGCGCATGTACGCGCATTTGCAGTCGATGCTTGCACAGGACGCCGGCCAATAAATGGCTCGTTGAATAGCCCATCGAATAGCCCCTTATCCGCCGCTCGAGCATCACATCGGCGCACACGTATATAGAACGTCAGTCAGGAGAGAGACATGGCACCACCCGTATCGACGGGGCGCGACGCGCCTACCCTTGCCGCAGCGCCCGCAGAAGGCGCGTTGCGGCGCTCGAAGGCGCGTTACCGCATCCTCGGCCTGCTGGCCGTGGGCACCATGATCAACTATCTGGACCGCACGGTGCTCGGCATCGCGGCCCCGCAGCTCACGAAGGAGCTGGGCATCAACGCGGCGCTCATGGGACTGCTTTTTTCGGCGTTCTCGTGGAGCTATGTGGTTGCGCAGATTCCGGGCGGCGTGTTTCTCGACCGCTTCGGCAGCAAGCTCACCTATTACCTCGCCATGACGTTCTGGTCGCTGTGCACGCTCGTGCAGGGCTTCGTGGGCAGCGTGGGCGCGCTCCTCGCGTGCCGGCTGGGGCTCGGCGTGGCGGAGTCGCCGTGCTTCCCCACCAATAGCCGTGTGGTGGCGACCTGGTTTCCGCAGCACGAGCGCGCGTTCGCGACCGGAACCTATACGGTGGGCGAGTACATCGGCCTCGCGTTCTTCAGCCCGTTCCTGTTCGCGCTGATGGGCGCGTACGGCTGGCGCTCGCTGTTCTATGTGGTGGGCGGCGTGGGCATTGTGTTCGGGCTGGTCTGGTGGGCGTTTTACCGCGAGCCGCACGACCATCCGGGCGCGAACCGCGCGGAGCTCGACTATATCGAGGCGGGCGGCGGCCTCGCGAAGCACGACGCAAAACCCGCCGAAGGCGAGAAAGGGGACCAGAAAGCCGGCAAGAAGGGTTTCGACTGGCGCATGGCCGGCCAGTTGCTGCGCCGCCGCCAGCTCGCGGGCATCTGCCTCGGGCAATTCGCAGGCAACTCCACGCTCGTGTTCTTCCTCACGTGGTTCCCGACCTACCTCGCCACCGAGCGCCACATGGGCTGGCTCAAGATCGGCTTCTTCGCGATCATGCCGTTCATTGCCGCTTCGGTCGGCGTGATGTTCGGCGGCACGTTCTCAGACTGGATGCTGCGCCGGGGCTTCTCGGCCAACGTGGCGCGCAAGCTGCCGATCATCGCCGGTCTGCTGCTCGCGTCGTGCATCATTCTCGCGAACTTCGTGCAGAGCAACGTGACGGTGATCGTGATTCTCTCGGTGGCGTTCTTTGCGCAGGGCATGGCCGCGCTCGGCTGGACGCTCGTTTCCGATATCGCGCCGGCTGGCATGCTCGGCCTCACGGGCGGCATCTTCAACCTGGCGGCCAACCTCGCCGGCATCGTCACGCCGATCGTGGTCGGGCTGATCGTGGGCGCGACGGGCTCGTTCGTGTGGGCGCTAGCGTTCATCGGCGCGATCGCACTGTTGGGCGCCGCGTCGTACATCTTCGTGGTGGGCGATATCAAGCGCATCGAGCTGTAAAAAGCGCGCGTGCCTGGCGCTCCGGCGACCCGCGCCGGGGCGCGTCGCCGGGCTCATCGGGAGGCTCACTAGACGGCCCGCGAGAAGACGCACTGAAGGTCCAGTGAAGGTGCGCTGAAGGCCCACCCAGCGCGGCCAGACCGGCCGGTACGCGCCGGACCCCATGCTAGAATCGGCCGCATTCCTTCCCACTCGCGCACTCCAGAAAAATGGCAAGACCGGCGGCTTCGGCCGAAAGCAACGACGCTCAATCCGAAAGCCGGCGCAAGTACGACCCGGAGCAGACCAAGCGCAATATTCTCGAAGTGGCGACCGCCGAGTTCTCGGCCATGGGTCTTGCGGGCGCGCGCGTGGATCAGATCGCCGAGCGCACCCATACCACCAAGCGCATGCTTTATTACTACTTCGGCAGCAAGGAAGGGCTGTACGAAGCCGTGCTCGACAAGGTCTACGCCGATATCCGCGCGCTGGAGCAGGACCTGCATATCGACGAGCTCGATCCCGAGGAGGGCTTGAAGCGTCTCGTCGAATTCACCTTCGACTATCACGACCGTCATCGCGACTTCGTGCGCCTCGTGACGATCGAAAACATTCATGGCGCGAAGTACCTCGAGCGGCTCAAGACGTTCCGCAGCCGCAATGCCAGCGTGATCCGCACTATCGAGGACCTGCTCGCGCGCGGTGTGAGCACGGGTGCGTTCCGCGACGACATCGACCCCATCGACCTGCATTTGCTCATCAGCTCGATGTGCTTTCATCGCGTGAGCAACCGCCATACCTTCGGCGCGGCGTTCGGGCGCGATCCCTCGCATCCGCGGCTGCGCGCGCGTCATCGCGAGATGGTGGTGGACGCCGTCGTGAGGTTCGCGCGCAAGGCCGGCTGAACCCCGCCACTGCCCGCAAGTAATCCCGATATTCGCGCTGCATAGTGTGGCGTCGGCGCATCCTGTTCTTCCCTCATCCCATAAAAGTGCCGGGACGCATTACACTACGCCCCGGAAGCCCGGCTGACGGGCTTTTGCTGCGTCGTCTGTTCGCTCGCGCACATGGCGCGGGCGGCGGGCGTCGTCCCTCGCCAATCGGATAAGGCCACGCGTAATGAGCACAGCCATGCCCCGTTCCGGCTCCGCCGGATTGCCGCGCCAGACCCAGGGTCGCTACACACTCGGAGCGCGCATCGTCTTGAGCTTCGGCTTGCTGTTCGTGCTTATGCTCGTGATGGCCGCGATCTCCTACGACCGCCTGCGCAACATCGACGATGAAGCCGTGAGCCTCACGCGAGATTCCGTGCCTGGGCTGTTCTATTCGACGGCCCTGCGCACCTCCGCCGCCGAGGTGCACGATGTTCTCGAGCGCGCCACCTTTGTCGAGCCCGATGCGGCCGGCATGACGCGCGTGCTCGGCCAATTGCCCGCCGCCGTCAAGCAGGTCGACGAGAACGCCGCGCATTACGAAGCCACGGTGTTTCGCAGTGACGACCGCGAGCGCTATCAACGCTTTCACGACGCCTACGCGCGCTTTCTGCCGCAACTGAAGGCCGTCGCGCAACAGTTGCCGGCGCAACGCGCGGCCGCGCAGGCGGCGTTCTTCCAGCTCGATGGCGCGTGGCAGGAGGTGCTCGCCGCCGCCAATACGCTCGTCGACGAAAACCGCAACCAGGCCGACGACTCCGCGCAGACCATCCGCGGATCGGTCACGGGCACCGAAATCACGCTCGCGACGGCGCTCGCTGTCGTGCTGCTCGCCTCGCTCGTGACCGGCTATGCGCTGCATCGCGCGATCACGCGGCCGATGGCGCGCTTGGTCGAGGTGCACGATTCGATGCGCATGGGCAATCTCTCGCAGCGCCTGCAACTGAACCGCCAGGACGAATTCGGCGTGCTCGAAGACGGCTTCAACCGCATGAGCGACGAGCTCACGAGCCTCGTGGCCCAGGCGCAGAAGTCGTCGCTCCAGGTGACCACTTCGGTGGCCGAGGTGGCGGCCACCTCGAAGGAGCAGCAGGCCACGGCGAGCGAGACCGCGGCCACCACGACCGAGATCGGCGCGACCTCGCGCGAGATTTTCGCGACCGCGCGCGACCTCGTGCGCACGATGGGCGAGGTGGCGACCGTGGCCGAGCAGTCGGCGGCGCTCGCGAGCACGAGCCAGAGCGGCCTCACGCACATGGAGGACACCATGCGCAGCGTGATGGAGGCGGCGGGCTCGGTGAACGCCAAGCTTTCGATCCTCAACGAGAAGGCCGTGAGCATCAATCAGGTGGTGGCGACCATCACCAAGGTCGCCGACCAGACCAACCTGCTTTCCCTGAACGCCGCCATCGAGGCGGAAAAGGCTGGCGAGTACGGGCGCGGCTTCGCGGTGGTGGCGACCGAGATCCGGCGTCTCGCCGACCAGACGGCGGTGGCCACCTATGACATCGAGCAGACCGTGAAGGAGATCCAGTCGGCGGTCTCGGCGGGCGTGATGGGCATGGACAAGTTCGCCGAGGAAGTGCGCCGCGGCATGCACGACGTGCAGGAAGTGGGCGCGCAGCTTTCGCAGATCATCGGCGCGGTGCAGACGCTCGCGCCGCGCTTCCAGGTCGTAAACGACGGCATGCAGGCGCAGGCCACCAGCGCCGAGCAGATCACCCAGGCGCTCACGCAGCTTTCGGAAGCCGCGCAGCAGACGGCGGAGTCGCTGCGGCAGTCTTCGCAGGCCATCGACAATCTCACGCTCGTGGCCAACGAGCTGCGCACGGGCGTGTCGCGCTTCAGGATCGAGGCGTGAGCGGATTGATGCCGATGCTTGCGGGCGAGGGCGTGGATGGCGGCGGGCCTTGCTTGCCGGTTCATTGAACGGAGCCGCAATGCTGTTTCTCGTGTTCGAGCTGGACGGCGAACGCTACGCGCTCGATGCGCGCGAGATCGTGCGCGTGCTGCCGCTGCAGCCGGTGCGCGCGTTCGCGGGCACGCCGCCGTATATCGCGGGCGTGATCGATCACGAGGGCGCGCCGGTGCCGGTGATCGACATGGCGATGCTCGCGCTCGGTCGGCCCGCGCGCATGCTGATGTCGACGCGGCTCGTGCTGGTGGATGACAACGCGCCGGCCGCTTCCAATGTGGTTTCGGCCGCTGGCGAAAGCGTGCCGCCGCGCCGCATCGCGCTGCTGCTCGAATGCGCGACGCGCACCCAGACCCTCGCGCCCGAAGCGTTTGCCGAAGCCGGCATCGCCACGCCCGAGGCGCGCTGGCTTGGCCCTGTGGCCCGCGATGCACATGGTTTCGTGCAATGGGTGAAGGTCGGGCAGTTGCTCGACGAGCGGGTGCGCGCGCTGCTGTTTCCCGATCCGCCCACCTGGCGCGACGCGGCTTCCGGCAACGTTTCGCCGACCGGGCGCGCGCCATGATGTCCGCCCAGCCGCACGTGGACCCGCGCTTCGTGACCTGGCTCGCGCAGGAGACCGGCATCGACGCCGAATCGCTGGGCGCCCACGCGCTGGCGCGCGCGGTGGCCGCGCGCGCAGCGCTGACCGTGGCCGGCGGCGATCACGGCGGCACGACCGTGCCTCACGGGGCGAGCGCCTCGCGCGCGCTGCCGGCGCATTGGGATCGCGGCGCGGTGCTGCCTGAAGCCGTGAGCGATGCTTATTGGGCGCGACTGACGACCGACGTTGCCGAGCGCCAGACGCTCATCGACGCACTCGTGGTGCCCGAAACCTGGTTCTTCCGCGAGCGCGAGGCATTCGCGGCGCTTGCGCGCGGTGGCGTGCAGCGCCTGGCGGCCGAACCCGGCGAACTCGTGCGGGTGCTCAGCGTGCCGTGCTCGACCGGCGAGGAGCCCTATTCGGCGGCGATGGCGCTCATGGATGCGGGCCTCGCGCACGAGCAGTTCGGCATCGACGCCATCGATATCAGCGCCACTTCCATCGAGGCCGCAACGCGTGGCGTGTATGGCCGCAATGCGTTTCGCGGCGATGCGCCGGCGCTGCGTGAGTTTCGCGAGCGCTACTTTCACGCGGCGCCGGACGGCTGGCAGCTCGGCGACGCCGTGCGGCGCGCCGTGTCGTTCGAGCGCGCGAACCTGTTCGACTGGCTCGCGGCGCACCCCGTGCGCTATGACTTCATTTTCTGCCGCAACGTGCTGATCTATTTCGACCGCGAGGCGCAGGATCGCGCGATTGGCCTGCTGCGCGCGCGCCTGGCCGTTGGCGGCATGATTTTCGTGGGGCCGGCCGAGACCGGGCTCATGATGCGTCATGAGTGGATCTCAGCGCAGATTCCGCTTGCATTTGGCTTTGTTGCGCCGGGCGAGGGTGCTGCGCGTCGCGGGCATGTTTCGGATGACTTACGGATTGCCCGGGCTGCTGCGCCCGCCGCATTGCCGGATCCTGCAGTGCAGGCGCTGCCGCTGGCGCGGCGTTCGCCGCCCGTCGCGCTGTCTGCGCGCGCGGGCAGTGCGGCTGGCGTGGTGGCCGGCAAAGCGTTTTCCGTTGCGAGCGCCGCTGGAGCGCTAAGCACACCGTCGGCGGTGCAAGCGAATGGCGCATCCGCCGCGCCGCGCGTCGCTACCTCAGGCGTCGCCATGCCGGGCGTCGCTACGCTGGCCTCCGCGCGCCGCCTCGCCGATTCGGGCGCACTCGACGAAGCTGCCCGCGCCGCCGCGCAAGTCGCGCAAGCGTCCCCGCAAGATGCCGAGGCGTGGTATCTGCTCGGTGTGATCGCCGACGCCCAGGGCCGGCCCGCGCTGGCGCTGGAGCACTATCGCAAGGCGCTGTATCTGGAGCCCGGCCATTACGAAGCGCTGACCCATCTGGCCGCGCTGCTCGAAGTGCAGGGCGACGCCCAGGGCGCGCGTCGGCTGATGCGTCGCGCCGAACGCGCCGCGCCAAACCTGTCGCGTCGCCCGGGCCATGGAGGCGCGGATGCGTGACTCGACCTCTGAGCACCTGAACGACATGCAAGCGAACCCGCAAGAGCATGACGCCATGCACGATTTGACCGCGCACGCCGCGCCGCTCGACGATTGCTGGAACCGCATCGGCACGCGCGGCGATAGTTCGTGCGAGCGTCTCGCGCAGCATGTGCGCTGCCTGAATTGCCCCGTCTTCGAAGACGCTGCCGCGCGCATGCTCGATCGCCCCGCGCAGCGCACGCTCGAAGCCGGAACCGGCCACTCGGGGCAATCCGCCACCCAAACCGGCGCGGCGCGGCGGGAAGGTTCGCTGGTGTTCCGCGTGGGCGCGGAGTGGCTCGCGCTCAGCGCGCAGGCGCTGCGCTACGTGGGCGAGGCGCGGCCGATTCACTCGCTGCCGCACCGGCGCAGCCCGGCTGTGCTCGGCGTCGTGAACGTGCGCGGCGTGCTCACGCTGGCGGCTTCGCTCGCCGAACTGCTGCGTATAAACGTAACAGCCGACGTAACGGCTAATTCCACAACCGCAACCGCCACGCCGCGCCTGCTCGTGGCGGAGTGGGATGGCGAGACGACGGCATTCCCCGTCGACGAGGTTGAAGGCGTGGCGTACTTTGGCGCAGGCGACTTGCTTCCCGCGCCGGCCACGCTCGCACACGCGGCGGGCCGGCACGTGCGCGGCGTGTTCGCGTGGCGCGGGCGCTCGGTGGGCGTGCTCGAACCCGACGCGCTGTTCGGCGCGCTAACCCGGAGCCTGCGATGAGCGACGACGAACTGAGCCGCCGCTCGCTGCTCGACCTCTTCCGCGAAGAAGCGCAGACGCAGACGCGCACCCTCTCGGCGGGCCTGCTCGCACTGGAGTCCGCGCCCGCCGACGCGCCCACGCTCGAAGCCTGCATGCGCGCGACGCATTCGCTCAAGGGCGCGGCGCGCATTGTCGGCTTGCCCGAGGCCGTGGACGTGGCGAGCGCGATGGAGGATTGCTTCGTCGCCGCGCAGCACGGCGATGTGACGATCGACGCGGCGCGCATCGACGTGCTGCTGGTGGGCATCGATTTACTACTCGCGGCAGGCGACGCGTCGGCGCCGCCGCTCGCGCGCGAGCTCGTCGACGATTTCGTCGCGCGGCTGGCGGCGGCGGGGAGCGCGGCGGGTTCCGGTGCAGAGCCCGACGGACTGGCGGACGAGACGTACCAGCCGCACGTGGAGGACGCGACCGACGACGATGCCGCCGAGGCCCTGCTGGCCGCGAGTCTCGCAGGCTCGCCGGGTTCGAGCGTCGCCACGGTCGAACCTGCACGGCCGGCCGATACGCACGAAACCCACGCCGCTCACACCACCCGAACCGCCCACGACCGCGACCGCATGCTGCGCGTTCGCGCCGGTACGCTCGACCGCCTGCTGGGTCTCGCGGGCCAGTCGCTGGTGGAGTCGCGGCGCATGCGCCCGTTCGCGAACAACCTGCTGCGCGCGCGCCGCGCCCAGGGGGAAGTGCTGGCCGCGCTCGGTCATTTCCACGAACGCCACGCGCAGACGCTCGGCGCCGAGGCGCGCGCCTCGCTCGCGGGCATCCGCGAGCAGCTTGCCGCGCTGGAGCGCCAACTCGTCGAGCGTTTCGACGACCTCGATCGCATCGACCGGCGCGGCGCGCAGCTCGCGCAACGGCTTTACGACGAAGCCCTGCAATGCCGCATGCGCCCATTCGGCGACGCGGCGCACGCGTACCCGCGCATCGTGCGCGACCTTGCGCGCTCGCTGGGCAAACGTGTGCGCCTGGTCGTCGAAGGCGAGACGACCCAGGTGGACCGCGACATCCTCGAAATGCTCGACGCGCCGCTCGGCCACCTGCTGCGCAATGCGCTCGATCACGGCGTCGAAGATCCCGAGACGCGACGCAGCGCCGGCAAGCCCGAAGAGGCGCAACTCACGCTCGAAGCGCGCCACAGCGCGGGCAAGCTGCTGATCGCCGTGGCCGACGACGGCGCGGGCGTCGACCTCGCTGCGCTGCGGCGCGCGATTGTCGCGCGCGGTCTCGCGCAACCCGACGCCGTGGCGGCGATGTCCGAGCCCGAACTGCTCGAATTCCTGCTGCTGCCCGGCTTCACGATGCGCGAGCGCGTGACCGACGTGTCGGGGCGCGGCGTGGGGCTCGACGCGGTGCAGAATTTCGTCAAGGCCGTGCGCGGCACCGTGCGCATTGAAAGCGTGGCGGGGCGCGGCACGCGCTTCGTGCTGCAATTGCCGCTCACGCTTTCGGTGATGCGCAGCCTGATCGTCGAGGTCGCGGGCGAGGCCTATGCGTTCCCGCTCGCGCATGTGCGGCGCGCGTTGCGCGTGCCGCGTGCCGCCATCGAGATGCTGGAAGGCCAGCAGCACATCATTCACGACGGTCGGCCCGTGGGGCTCGTCACCGCGCGCCAGCTGCTCGGCGCGAGCGGCGAGCCGGCGAGCGCGGACGACGTGTGCGTCGTGCTCATCAGCGCGGGCCTCGGCGCCGACCATGAAGCGGCGCTCTACGGCATCGCGGTGGACCGCTTCGCGGGCGAGCATACGCTGGCGGTGCAGCCGCTCGACGCGCGCCTCGGCAAAGTGCGCAACGTGGCGGCCGCCGCGCTGCTCGAAGACGGCGCCGTGGCGCTGATCGTCGACGTGGAGGATCTCGTGGCCTCGGTCGCGCGCCTCGTGCGCGAAGGGCAGCTTGCGGGCGTGGCGCGCGGCAGCGACACCCAGGCGCGCGAACGCAAGCGCATTCTCGTGGTGGAGGATTCCTTGACCGTGCGGGAGCTGGAGCGCAAGCTCCTCGAAAAACGCGGCTACGCGGTGAGCGTGGCGGTGGACGGCATGGACGGCTGGAACACGCTGCGCAACGGCCAGTACGATCTCGTGATCACCGACGTGGACATGCCGCGCATGGACGGCATCGAACTCGTGACGATGATCCGCAACGACCCGCAGCAGCGCGGCGTGCCGGTCATGATCGTCTCGTACAAGGACCGCGAGGACGACCGGCGGCGCGGCCTCGACGCCGGCGCCGACTACTACCTGACCAAGGGCAGCTTCCACGACGAAGCGCTGCTCGACGCTGTGAACGATCTGATCGGAGAGGCGACCTGATGAACATCGGTATCGCGAACGACATGCCGCTTGCCGTGGAGGCGCTGCGCCACGCCATTGCGGCGCGGCCGGGGCATCGCGTGCTGTGGGTGGCCGCCGATGGCGAGCAGGCCGTGGACTTTTGCGCCGCGCAGCCGCCCGACGTGGTCCTGATGGATCTCGTGATGCCGCGGCTCGACGGCGTGGAGGCCACGCGGCGCATCATGGCGCGCTCGCCGTGCCCGATCCTGATTGTCACGAGCAGCGTGGGCGCGAACGCCTGGCGCGTGTACGAGGCGATGGGCGCGGGCGCGCTCGACGCGGTCGATACGCCCACGCTCGCGGGCGCCGCCGCACGCAGCACGATGGACCTCTTGCTCGCCAAGATCGACCGGATCGGCCGCGTGAACGGCACGCTGGAGACAGCGCGCCCGCCCGAGGCGTTCGCGGCCGGCGCCGACGCGCGCACGCCGCTGGTGGCGATCGGCGCCTCGGCGGGCGGGCCCACGGCGCTCGCGGCGGTGCTGGGCGCACTGCCGGCGAACCTGAGCGCGGGCATTGTGATCATCCAGCACGTGGACCAGTCGTTCGCGCTCGGCATGGCGGATTGGCTCGACGGGCAAACTGCGCTCAAGGTGCGCGTGGCGAATGAGGGCGACCGCGCGGTAGCGGGCGAAGCGCTGCTTGCGGCAACCAACGACCATCTGCGCATGACGGCTTCCGGGCGACTCGCTTACACACGCGAACCGGCTGAAACGCCGTATCGCCCATCCGTGGACACCTTTTTTCATAGCGTGGTCGAGCATTGGCCGGGCGAGGCGATCGGCGTGCTGCTCACCGGCATGGGGCGCGATGGCGCGATCGGCCTGAAAGCGATGCGCGCCAAGGGCTACTACACGATCGCCCAGGACGAGGCGACGAGCGCGGTCTACGGCATGCCGAAGGCCGCCGCCGCGCTGGGCGCCGCGCGCGCGATCCTGCCGCTTCCGGCGATTGCCGGCGAACTGGCGAGCCGCCTGGGCATGGTGGGGATAGCGAGCCCGCCGGCGCCTTAAAGACTGCCCGTGAAAAACCGTAATAGCTGCTGATGGACGTAATGCGGACATCAGGAAGACATCAAGCAAGTGAAACACCGACCGTGAAAGCGACAGACACCATGACCGAGAAGCCGAACCCCTCGACCGCAGCCGACTCCGCGCTGGCCGAAGGCGGGCCCGACGAGGCCTCGCTCGAAGGCGCGCTGGCCGCCGTGCGCACGGCGCTCGCGCAGCCGCTGCCCGGCGCCGAAGCGCCGATGATGGTGCTGCTGGTGGACGACCAGGCTATCGTCGCCGAGGCCGTGAGGCGCGCGCTGGCGAGCGAGCACGAGATCGACTTCCACTACTGCGCTCACCCCGATCAGGCCGTGCGCATGGCCGAGCAGGTGCGCCCGACCGTGATCCTGCAAGACCTCGTGATGCCAGGCACCGACGGCCTCACGCTGGTGCGCGCCTATCGCGCCAACGACGCCACGCGCGACGTGCCCATCATCGTGCTCTCCACCAAGGAGGAGCCGGCGATCAAGAGCGCGGCTTTCGCCTCGGGCGCGAACGACTACCTCGTGAAGCTGCCGGACAGCATCGAGCTTATCGCGCGAGTCAAATATCATTCGCGATCCTATGTAAATATGCTTCAGCGCGACGAGGCCTACCGTGCGCTGCGCCGCTCGCAACAGGAACTGCTCAAGGTGAATCTGGAACTGCGCCGGCTCACGCAGTCAGATGGCCTCACGGGGCTCTCGAACCGGCGCTATTTCGACGAATTCCTTGGGGCGGAATGGCGGCGCGCGCAGCGCGAGAACACGGAGGTCTCGCTGCTGATGATCGACGTGGATTACTTCAAGCCCTATAACGACACGTATGGCCACGTGGCCGGCGACAACGTGCTGCGCTCCGTAGCCGCCACGATCCGCCATGAGGTGAAACAGCCGCGCGACCTCGTGGCGCGCTTTGGTGGCGAGGAGTTTGCCGTCGTGCTGCCGGGCGCGGGCAGCGCGCTCGCGCGCCTGCTGGCCGAGAAAATGCGCCGCGACGTGGCTGGGCTGGCGTTACCGCATAGCGGTTCCGCGGTGAGCGAGCATCTCACGATCAGCGTGGGCGTGGCCACGCTCACGCCCACCGAGGCGCTCGCGGAAACCGCACTGATCGAAGAGGCCGATGCGGCGCTATATCGGGCCAAGCGCGAAGGGCGCAATCGCGTGGCGTATTCGACGGCGGTGACGGGAAGGGGGTGAGGGGGCCGGATTTCAGGATCGCCGTGACAACCCGCTTCGCGAGTGAACGAATTTGCATCCCCGTATGGAATAAGCGCCAAGGCACGGGTGTTAGTTCATCGTCTCCAACCAGGACGGTGGCTAATCATGGCTTTGCAGAGGCCGCGCGATGAGCGGACGGTTTCCGAAGGCGATATCCACGCCTACACCGATGGCGCGCTAACCAGCGAGCGGGTTGCGCGCGTGCGGCGCTATCTGGCGGCGCGCCCTGGCGAATGGCATCGGATTCTGTTCTATCGTCGGCTCAATGCCGAACTTCGTCATTCGTTCGGCGAGGCAGGGGCCGGGGCGGCGACCGCTGTCCGGCGGCCTGAGTCAGCGCGCCGTCATAGGGTCGAACATGGTGGCATCAAGCGCCGCCGCAGCAGCATCGCGCTTGCGCTCGTGTGTACGCTGACCGGCGCGGCGCTGGCGTGGTTCGCCGTTTCCGAGCCCAGTGCCCAGGTCCTCGACGACGCGGCGGTCATGGCGTTCATGGAGGCCGGCAATGGCGCTTCGGTGGCCTCTTCCGCGTCGTCTGCTTCGTCTGTGCATTCCACGCCGGAGTCGCTTGCTGCGCCGCTCGCAGATGAGCTCGTGCCGCCGACGCCGGCCAGTGCCCCCGCGCCCTTCGATTTCGCGCCGGCGGGTTTGCGGCTCGTGGCTTCCAGCACGGTCGAACTCGGGTTGTTTGCACGAGTGCGCCGCTGGATCTACGAAAACAGTGAGGGCAGGCCCGTCGTGCTGCTCGCTTCGCGCGCGTGGTTCGCTCGTGACGAGCGGCAATGGAGCGCACGCCGCGCCGGCAATCTGCGCCTGCTTGGATGGACCGGGCATGGCGAGCGCTGGGTGCTCGCGGGCGATGCGCGCACGCGTGGTTTGATGCGCGCGGCCGATCTTGCCACCCAGGAGCATACGGACCGCGTGGACGAGGCAGGCAATGCGGAGCAGCAGCGATGAGCACTCGCACGATGAGCGGGCAGATGAGGATGGCGAGGACTGCGAGGATGGAACATGGACATCCGTGACGAGCTGATAGAACACGTGCCGCGCCTGAGGCGCTACGCCCGTGCGCTGATCAACAACCGGGATCTCGCGGATGACCTCGTGCAGGACACGCTCGAACGCGCACTCGCGCGCACGGCGCTGTTTCAGGCGGGCACGGATTTGCGCGCCTGGCTCTTCACGATCATGCACAACCTGTTCGTGAATCAGGTGCGTAAATCGGCGGCGCGCGGCACGCATGTGAGCGTCGACGACGAGAGCGTACCCGAGACCGACTACGCGGTGCCGGCGCCCCAGACCGGCACGCTGGAGGTGCGCGATCTCGACTTCGCGCTGCAGCGGCTGCCGCTCGAGCAGCGCGAGGTGGTGCTGCTGGTCGGGCTGGAGGAAATGAGTTACGCCGAGGTGGCGCTGGCGCTCGACATTCCCATCGGCACGGTGATGTCGCGGCTTTCGAGGGGACGTGAGCGCCTGCGCGCGCTCATGGCCGGTTCCGTCCCGCGTGCGAATCTGAAGGTGGTGCGATGAGCGAGCAACATAATCCCGTGACCGAAGACGAAATCCACGCTTACGTGGATGGCACGCTGGCGCAGGCACGGCGTGCCGACGTCGAGCGCGAGCTCGAACGCAATCCTGAGCATGCGGCGCGCACGAGCGATTTCTTCGCGCTGAACAACCTGCTGCACGAGCGATACGACCGTGTGCTGAGCGAACCGGTGCCCGCGCGTTTGCGCATCGAGCCGGCCAGCCGCTCCGGCGCTTCGGGCAACGCCGGCGAGCCGGCCCGGCGTGGCGCGCGCGAAGCCGCGAACTGGCCGAAGTTCGCGGGCCTCGCGGCGGCGCTGGTGCTGGGCGTGGGTATCGGCTGGGGCACGCATTATGGCGCGGACATGCTGGGCGGCGCGGCGGGCCGTGGCGACCCGCCCGCGAATCTATCCACGGTGAGCGCGGACTCGACCATGAACTTCGTGCACGAAGCCGCGCTCGCGCATGTGGTCTACATGCCCGAGGTGGATCGGCCCGACACGATGGGCGCGCGCCGCGAGCAGGATTTTGTGCAATGGCTCGCGAGCCGGCTCGGCACGAACGTGCATGCACCGATGCTGGAAAAGAGCGGCTTCGAGCTCCAGGGCGGACGTTTGCTGCCCGGCGCGAACGGCGACGTCGCGCAGTTCATGTATCACAACGCCCAGGGCGAGCGCGTGACGCTATGCATTTCGCACCGCAAGGCAAGCAGCAATACGACCGCGTTCAAGCTCTATCAGGACGGCCCGGTGAACGTGTTCTACTGGATCGACGGCGACTTTGGCTATGCGTTGTCAGGTGGCATCGACCGCAAGGTGCTGCTGCAACTCGCGCACGATGCCTATGCGCAATTGACACCGACGCCGGCTTCAATGCCGCACTAGGCGCGCTCGCGATATCCACATGCCAACACCGATATTCCGCTTCTCATGAGCGGGGTATCGGCGTTGCACGCGGCGGCCGCGACGAACGCGGAGCGCAATACGCGACGAATAGATATTTTGAACTCCTGATAGTGTGAGCGGGTCTCGCGGGCATGCATCTTCGTGTCGCGTGCCTTACTGCGGTTTCACAGAAATGAAGCTGCGCGCATGGTTTCGCTGGATCAGCACGTCCATGCTTTTAGTCGCCCTGGCTTCCAGCTCGGCGGCCTGATCCTCGGTTTCGATCAGCGTTTCATTGAGCGTCAGCACGACGTCGCCACGCCGCACGCCCGCTTTCGCGGCGGGACCGGTCGACTCTTCCACCATCAGCCCCAGCGGCAGCCCGGTCGAGCGCTTTTCGTCCTCGGTCAGCGAATGCGTGATGAGGCCGAGGCGATCCGCGGTATGGCGTGGCGCCTGGGCGGCGGCTGCCTGGGCGTTTGGCTGAACCGGTGGCGGGGCGGGCGGTTGGACGGTCGCTTCCGTCATCGCCGTCTTCACGGCCTTGACGTCGTTCACCTGTGCCGTGTTGGCGACGGCTGGTGTGGCGGCAGCGGCGGCCACGGCAGGGGCCGCAACCGCAGCCGCGGCAACGGTCGTTGCGACCGGCGTCGCCGCTGCTGCGACCGGCGTTGCCACGGCTGCGACCGGCGTTGCCGCTGTTGCGGCTGGCGCCGGAACCGCACGCACTTCGTTTGCTGCATTGGCCGCAGGCGTCTCGGTGACGGCGTTCGTGAAGTGCGCCTGCGCCGGCTGCCGGTTGCGGATCACCGACAGCGGGATTTTCGTCGCGGGCGGCACGGCTGCGAGCTGCTCGGCGAGCGCCGTGGTGTGGTCGA
Source organism: Paraburkholderia caffeinitolerans (assembly GCF_902859945.1). Classification (GTDB taxonomy): domain Bacteria; phylum Pseudomonadota; class Gammaproteobacteria; order Burkholderiales; family Burkholderiaceae; genus Paraburkholderia; species Paraburkholderia caffeinitolerans. The sequence continues at coordinate 59,872 of NZ_CADIKL010000037.1, forward strand.
CCGGTTTGTCGCCTACCGCTACGATGACGTCGCCTGGATTCACGCCCGCCGCAGCGGCAGGCGAGCCGGGTTCGACGGCATCGACGAGCACACCGCTCGCGCGCGGCAAGCCGAGCGCCGCCGCGATCCCGGGGCTCACGTCCTCGACTCGCATGCCGAAGGTGCGGGTCGCCTGCGGGTTGCCGGCGCGGCCCGCGCCGGAATTCGCGTCGGCGTTGGCGTCGGCATTGGCGGCGGGCGGTGTCGTATGCGCGGCCTGCAGCTGCGCGCGGAACTGGTTTGCCGCTTCGATCGGAATCGCGAACGTCAGGCCCTCGTAGTGGCCGCTATCGGCGTAAAGCTGCACGTCGATGCCGATCACTTCGCCCGCGCGATTGAACAGCGGCCCGCCGGAGTTGTCGGGATTGACCGCCACGTCGGTCTGGAGAAACGGGAACGGCTTGCCGTCAGGCAGCGTGCGTGAGGTCGCGCTGACGATGCCCGTCGTCACGGTGTTCTGGAAGTTGTCGGGCGAGCCGATCGAGAGCACCGGTTCGCCCGCGTGCATTTTCGACGAGGCGCCGAGTTTCACGAACGGCAGATTGCGCGCGCCCTCGATCTGCAACACCGCGACGTCGCTCTGCGGGTCGACGGCCACCACTTGCGCCTTGAATTCGCGCTTGTCGGTGAGCCGCACGATCACTTCGTCGGCCTTGTCCACGACGTGTGCCGTGGTGAACACGAGGCCATGTGAGGTCACGATGAAGCCGGAGCCGGCGCCCGTCATCGCGCGCGGCGCACCACCGGACTGGCCATCGGACGGTGGCCGCGGCGCACGCCCGAAGAATGCGAAGAACGGGTCGTCGGTGTCGATGGCTTCCTGCTCGGGCGCTTCGGATTGATCGTCGGGGCCGCGCGCGATCACGTGCACGACTGCCGGGCCGTAGCGCTCGGCGAGTGCGAAGAAGTCCGGCGTGGCCATGGCGGCGGGCGTGACCGACGAACTCGCGGCAGTGTCCCCGGCGGCGGGGACGGCAGCAGGGACGGCAGCGGGCTTGCTTGCCGTGGATTTGTTGGCGCTGGCCCCGCTGGGTGCCGGCACGGGCGTTGCCGCGTTCGCCCGGAGGCAGAAAGCACTGGCGAGCGCCAGCGTGAGCGCCGCCGCGGGGCGCGAGGTGCGGGCGAAAATGAGGCGGAGCACAGCACACCTCCCAGGGCAATCGTGCTGGCGGACGTGGACCGGGATGCAATGGTGATGCAGCGGGCGCCGACAAAAATAGTGTAGTCACGCGGCGGCGCGAGTGGGGGGAGGGTTTGTCCGGTTGCGCACGGAGGGCTTGGCGCATGGCTCCGGTGTGCTCGCAACGAAGCCCGCAACGACTGGGCGCGCCTGACGTGCGGGTCCGCCATCCGGTTGAAAAATCGGCGCTGTATACTGGGCGCTCGATTTTTTCGACACCGCGCGCGCCATGCCCGTTTCCCAGCCTTCAGCCGAATCCGCGTTCGTCCCGCCGCCCACGGCACTGGCCTGTGACGCGCAGGGCAACGGCAGCGCTCCCGGCGTGCAAGGCGCGGTCTCGCGTGCCGCGAACGGTCTCGATTCCCTGCTCGATGCGCTGATGCGGCTGGTGGCCCGCCATTTCGGCGTGGCGGCCGCGTGCGTGTTGCCCGGCGATGCGGCTGCCGGCGCGCCGGCGTGGGCGGGCGTGGGGGGGGACGCCTCGGGCGTCGCTACGTCGGGCGTCGCTACGTCGGGCGTCGCGATGCCGTTGCGCGAGGCGCTGGCCGAAATCCGGTCGGCACAGAACGCGCTCGCCATGAATGGTCCGAGCGGCGCGGGTGAGCCGCATGGCATCGCTGGCGCGGGCGAGCCGTTCATCGTCAGCGATCTCGGGACGGACCCCGCGTGGCAGGCGTGCCTGTCGCGGGCTAGCGCGCTGCCGTTCCGCTTCGTGGCGGCCTGGCCGCTGCGCGGGGCGGGCGGCGACCCGCTGGGCAGCCTGTGCCTGCTCGATCATGCGCCACGCGAACTTTCTTCGGACGAGCGCGCGAGCCTCGACGACTTCGCACGGGTGATCGCGGCGCTGGCGGCGCAGGAATCCATCATCGAAACCCAAGGCGGGCCGTCTCCCGCCGAAGCCATGCTGCTCGAGGAACTCGACTCGCTGCGCGCCCGCGAGCGGCTTCTCGCGCTCGCCATCGCGGGCAGCGGCACGGGCATTTGGGACCGCGACGTGGTCAGCGGCGAAATCTGCTATTCCACGGGCTGGAAAGCGATGCTTGGCTATGCCGCCGACGAGGTGACCAACCGCATCGAAGACAGCTACCAGCGCCTGCACCCCGACGACCTCGACTACGTGAAGGCCACCATGCAGGCCCACTTCGAAGGCCGCACCGAGCAGTACGAAGTGGAGCACCGCATCCGCTGCAAGGACGGCCGCTACAAGTGGATTTGCAGCCGCGGCAAGGTCACCGCGCGCGACGACAACGGCCGCGCGCTGCGCATGATCGGCACCACGACCGACGTGACGTCGATGCACGAGATGGCCGAGCGCCTGCGCGAGTCGGCCAGCCTCGTCACCAATCTCACGAACGAAGTGCCGGGTCTGGTGTTCCAGTGCCGCCGCACGCCCAACGGCCACATGAGCCTGCCCTACGCGAGCGCGGGCATCGCGGAGATTTACGAGCTCGCGCCGGCGCAGGTCGCGGCGCATGCGCGCGCGATCGAGGCACTCATTCACCCCGACGATCTCGATGCGTACCGCGCGTCGTTCGCGGCTTCGGCGGCCACGCTGGCGCCGTGGCACCTCGAATATCGCGTGTGCCTGCCGCGCCAGGGGCTGCGCTGGCGGCAGGGCGATGCGAAGCCGCAGCGCCTCGCCGATGGCGTGATCGTCTGGCACGGCTTCATCACCGACGTCACCGAGCGCAAGCGTATCGAGGCCGAGCTGCAGGAGTTCGCCACGACCGATGGTCTCACGGGGCTCGCGAACCGTCGTCACTTCATGATGCGGCTCGAGGCGCAGCTTGCGCTGCTGCGCCATGCGGGCAGCGTGGGCAACCCCGGCCACGTCGGCACCGCGAGCGCCGCCGTGCTGATGTGCGACCTCGATCATTTCAAGTCGATCAACGACCGCTTCGGCCACGCCGTGGGCGACGAAGCCCTGCGCCATTTCGCCGGCATCTTGCGCACGCATCTGCGCGTGGGCGATGTGGCCGGGCGCATCGGCGGCGAGGAATTCGCGCTCCTGCTGGGCGGCGCCGATCTTGACGGCGCGTGCACGGTCGCGCGCCGCATCCAGGATTGCATCGCCCGTGCGCCGCTCGCGGGCGGGGCCGGCGGGGTGCTGCTCACGGTTAGCATCGGCGTCACGCAGATGCACGCCGGCGACCCGAGCGTCGAAGCCGCGCTCTCGCGCAGCGACAGCGCGCTCTATCGCGCGAAGAAAGGCGGGCGCAACCGCATCGAGTGCGCCTGAGCCGCGCTACGTCCGGCGCACCCCGCGCACTTCGCCAACGGCGGATTCAGGCGGGCGGCACGATCCGGTCTTCATTCCGGCCCTTGGTGTAACGTTCCAGCAAGCCAATTCCTTTCGCGCCGGTGCGCCAGGCGGCGTGCCGCCGCGAAGTGTCTCTGGACGCCGCCGGGTGGCATGGAGGCGCATTTGCCGGAGTTCGATTCCAGGGTGTCCCACAAGCAGCAGTCCGGCGCGGCAAGCGCATGGGCGCGCGCCGCGCGGGTGGCGATGATGGCGCTCGCGGCGGCGCTGCCGGTGCTGCTGTGCGCGGCGTTCACGCGCTACGAAGCTGAGCGCCTCGTGCGCAACGAGGCCGAGCTTGCATCGAATTTCGTCGTCAATCAGGTGGTCGCGATAGCCGAGCGCGCGCGCAATACGGCGCGGGTTGTCGCGCCGCGCGCCGCCCAGCCGTGCACGGAGCTTGCCGCCGCGCTCACCTACGGCACGGCCACCGAGCCTTATATCCGCACGCTCAATGTCGTCGACGGCGATCGCCTAGTCTGTTCCTCCGCGCTCGGCAAGCAGATGCCCGTCATGCACAGCATCGCCGTCGATGGGCGCCTGCCGCGTGGCGATTGGCTCGCGATCGTGCCCCGCACGCCGATGGTGGCCGACCGCGCGGCGCTGCTGGTGGGCGTGCGTGCTCCGGGCGCGCGCGCCGTGATTGCGGTGGTCGACTCGCAATATCTGCTCGATCTGCTGCACGCAGCCGCGCCGCTCAGCGCGTATCGCCAGGCCGAATTGCGCGTGGGCACCGGCACCTCGCTGCTCGAAGCCAGCGACGATACCTCGCTGGCTTCGAGCCCGCTCGTGGCCGACACGCGCAAGCTCTTTGCCGGCAGCGTGATCAACCTCCAGCTACATGGCGAGCCCGCGCACCTGAACGAAATATGGGGCAGCTTGCTACTGCGCTACATGCCCTGGGTGGTGGTTTTCTCTGCGTTACTCGCCTGGCTCGTGCACCGCGTGCAGCGCAGCCGGCAGTCGCGCCGCGAGCAGCTGCTGCGCGCGATACGCGGGGGCGAATTCCATGTCGAATATCAGCCGCTCTATGGCGTCGAGTCGGGCCGTTGCGAGGGGGCTGAGGCGCTGCTGCGCTGGGTGCGTCCAGGCATCGGCACGGTGCGTCCCGACGAGTTCATCCAGGCCGCCGAAGAAGACGGCGTGATCGTGCCGCTCACCCAGCATCTGCTGAAGCTGATTGCGCGCGACGTCATGCTGTGGGGCACGCGGCCAGGTTTTCACCTGGGCATCAACTTCGCGCCGGAGCATCTTTCGGGCGAGGATTTGCTGTCCGACGTGCGGCGCTTCCTGGCCCAGATCGCGGGACGCCAGATCCAGACCGTGATGGAAATCACCGAGCGCTCGATCATGCGCAACACTGGGCAGGCGCGGAGCAATCTGGAGGCATTGCGCGCCGAGGGCGTGCAGGTCGCGATCGACGACTTCGGAACCGGATATTGCGCGCTATCGTATTTGGAGAAATTTCCCTTCGATATCCTGAAGATCGATCGTGGCTTCGTGCTCACGATCGATGCCGAGGGGCGCAGCGCGGTCGTGCTCGACACCATCGTCAGTCTCGCGCACAGCCTGGGCGCGCGCATCGTGGCCGAAGGCGTAGCCTCGCAGGAACAGTTCGAGTATCTGCGCGCACGCGGTGCGCATTACGTTCAGGGCTTTCTCTACGCGAAGCCGATGCGGGCCGATGTCTTCAGCCGCTGGTATGGCAAAGCGGGGAGCGAGACGTGCGCCAATCCGCAGGCGCACGCCTGAGACATGAGACCCCGCTCAGTGCTGCGGCGACCAGCCCTATAGCTACGCTCGCCGACGCCTGGACTGCGGAGCCGTCGACACGGTGCAGTTGATGGACGGAGCGATCAGGCACTTTCGCGGTCGACGATCGTGAACCCCGTATCGACGCGCAGCGCGGCGGGCGATGATGGTTTCCCTTCGAGTCTTTGCAGCAGCGCCTCGGCAGCGAGCCTGCCGATTTCGGCGCCGTCGATGCGAACCGTCGACAATGCCGGATGGACGTGCGCGGCCGTGCTGAGATCGCCGAAACCCATGACGGCAACCTCCTGCGGAATGCCGATGCCGCGTTTCGCCGCCTCCGCGAGAATGCCCTGCGCGAGCGTGTCGGTGCTGCACGCAATCACGTCCGGCAAGCCGCGTTCGAGCAGGCGGGCAAAGCCCTCGCGCCCCGCTTGCAGGGTAGCGGGCGCAGGCAGGATTTCCATCGGTACGTTCTCCACGCCGTGCCGCCGCAGTTCCTCGACGATGCTCATGCTCCGCCGCATGCCGCGCGGATCGTCGGCGGATAGAACCGCGAAGCGCCGATAGCGCTTGTGCAGCAGATGACGTGCAACCGCGCTGCCGACCGCCTCGTGCGAAAACCCGATGAGCATGTCGATAGGGTCGTCGGTCAGATCCCAGATCTCGATGATCGGCACCTTCGTCTTGAGCAGCCGGTCGCGCGTGAGCGCCGAATGATCGGTGCCCGTCAGGACGATGGCGTCCGGGCGGCGGCCGAGCAGCGTATGCACGAGCTGCTCTTCGCGCTCGCGAAGGTAACCGGTCAGACCGAGCAGTGTCTGATAACCGGATGCGGCGAGCGTCGACATCATCGTCTGAACCATGTCCGTGAAGATGGACGTCGCGATCGTCGGCAGCAGCAGGGCGACGAGATGGCTTCGGTTGGTCGCGAGCGCGCCCGCGAGCATGTTCGGCACATAGCCGGTCGAGCGCACCGCATCCAGCACGCGCTGGCGGGTTTCTTCGCGTACGAGCTCGGGCCGCTTCAAGGCGCGCGATACCGTCATGGCGGTGACGCCCGCAAGACGCGCGACATCCTCCAGCGTCACACTTTCATGTGTCTGATCCGGCTGGCCGGCGGCGGTCCTGTAGCTCTCGTCCATTTCGACTCCGTTTTCATCTCCATTCTATCGATACGCCAGAAAGAGAATAACGGTTCTATGACGTAGGACATCGTATAACTAATGCCCGGGAAAACCAGAATTACCTGAATGTTTGCGCTAACATATCCTGCAAAAACTGTCAGACATCAGACAACATTTCGGAGGCGACGATGGAAAATGGCGTAAGCCAGGCGCGGCAGATGCCTGCCGGGGAGCCGGCCCGTGGCAACGTGGCCGCGACGGCGGGCGATATCGCGGGCAGCTACGCGGGGCGCAGCAAGGCGCGCTTCCTGATCGTTTTCATGCTTTTCCTTGTCACGACGGTCAACTATGCCGACCGCGCGACGCTCTCCATCACCGGCACGTCGATTCAGCACGCGCTGGGCATTTCGCCCGTCGCGATGGGCTACATCTTCTCGTCGTTCGCGTGGGCCTACGTGATCGCGCAGATTCCGGGCGGCTGGCTGCTCGACCGCTTCGGCTCCAGGCGCGTGTACGCGTGCAGCATCTTCTTCTGGTCGGTGCTGACGGCGCTGCAGGGCTTCGTCGCTGCGCTGCCCGTGGGCCTCGCGATCGTCACGCTGTTCGTGCTGCGCTTTCTGGTCGGCGCGGCGGAAGCGCCCGCGTTCCCCGGCAACTCGCGCCTGACCGCCACGTGGTTCCCGACGGCCGAGCGCGGCACGGCGTCGGCGATCTTCAACTCGTCGCAGTATTTCGCCGCTGTGCTGTTCACGCCGATCATGGGCTGGATCACGCACGAATACGGCTGGCCGCACGTGTATTTCGCGATGGGCGCGCTCGGCGTGGTCGTCACCGGCATCTGGCTCAAGACCGTTTATGCACCGCGCCAGCATCCGCTCGTCAATGAAGCCGAAGTGCGCTATATCGCCGACAACGGCGCGATGGTCGATCTCGAAGACAAGCAGCTCGCCCGGCAACGCCGCGCCGAGCAGAAGCATACGGAGAACCAGGGCTCGCAAGGCCGCGCCGTGCTCGCGCAACTGCTCAAGAGCCGCATGATGCTCGGCGTGTTCATCGCGCAGTACTGCATTACGACGCTTACGTACTTCTTCCTCACGTGGTTTCCGATTTACCTCGTGCAGGAACGCCACATGTCGATCCTGAAGGCGGGCTTTGTCGCGTCGATTCCGGCAATCGCGGGCTTCCTCGGCGGCGTGCTCGGCGGCGTCATCTCCGACCGGCTGATGAAGCTCGGCCTCTCGACCTCCATCGCGCGCAAGGTGCCGATCGTCGTCGGCCTGCTGCTGTCCACCTGCATGATCGTGTGCAACTACGTCGACAATCAGTGGCTGGTGGTCGGCATCATGGCCGCGGCGTTCTTCGGCAAGGGCATTGGCGCGCTCGGCTGGGCGGTGGTCTCCGACACCGCGCCCAAGCAGGCAAGCGGCCTGTGCGCGGCGCTCTTCAACACCTTCGGCAACACGGCGGGTATCACCACGCCGATCGTCATCGGCTATCTCGTGCAGGGCACGGGTTCGTTCGCGGCGGCGCTCGTGTTCGTCAGCGCCAATGCGTTGATCGCGATCGTCTGCTACCTGTTCGTCGTCGGCAAGATCCAGCGCTTCGAATTGAAGCCGGCAGCATAAAAAGCGCAAACGCCATTGCGCAAGCGACGTACTTTTCTGAATTTGGCGAGCGCGTAATCGCTCCATGCACTCCATCTCGAGGCCGAAGGGGCCGTCTGATGCCCCGCCTCAAATCAACTCAAAGGATCACGCTCATGTCCACGAACCCGAACACCACTCCCCAAGTCACGGAGCTGCGCGTCGTGCCGGTTGCCGGCCGCGACAGCATGCTCATGAACCTCTCGGGCGCGCACGGCCCGTTCTTTACGCGCAACATCGTGATCCTGAAGGACAGTGCGGGCAACACGGGCGTGGGCGAAGTGCCGGGCGGCGAAAACATCCGCAAGACCATCGACGATGCGCGTTCGCTTGTCGTCGGCCAGTCGATCGGCAATCTGCACTCGATACTGAATCAGGTTCGCACGACGTTCGCGGATCGCGATGCGGGTGGACGCGGCCTGCAAACCTTCGATCTGCGCACGACCATTCACGCAGTGACCGCGCTCGAAGCCGCGTTGCTCGATCTGCTCGGCAAGCATCTCGGTGTGCCGGTCGCCGCTTTGCTCGGCGAAGGCCAGCAGCGCGATGAAGTGGAGATGCTGGGTTATCTGTTCTATGTCGGCGACCGCAACAAAACGGATCTGCCGTACGCATCGGGCGCGGATGGCAAGGATGACTGGGAGCGCGTGCGCACCGAAGTCGCGCTGACGCCTGAAGCGGTGGTGCGTCTCGCGGAAGCGGCGCAAGCCCGCTACGGCTTCAACGACTTCAAGCTGAAAGGCGGTGTGCTCGCGGGCGATGCGGAAATCGAAGCGGTGACGGCGCTCGCGGAACGTTTCCCGCAGGCACGCGTGACGCTCGACCCGAACGGCGCGTGGTCGCTCGCCGAAGCGATCCGCCTGTGCCGCGACCAGCACGATGTGCTCGCCTACGCGGAAGATCCGTGCGGCGCGGAAAATGGTTACTCGGGCCGCGAAGTCATGGCGGAATTCCGTCGCGCGACCGGCCTGCCGACGGCGACCAACATGATCGCAACCGACTGGCGACAGATGGGCCACGCGATCCAACTGCAATCGGTCGATATTCCGCTCGCCGATCCGCATTTCTGGACCATGCAGGGTTCGGTGCGCGTTGCGCAGATGTGCAACGACTGGGGCCTCACGTGGGGCTCGCATTCGAACAATCACTTCGACATTTCGCTCGCGATGTTCACGCATGTCGCGGCGGCAGCGCCCGGCAAGATCACCGCAATCGATACGCACTGGATCTGGCAGGACGGCCAGCGTTTGACGCGCGATCCGCTGCGGATCGTCGGCGGCAAGGTCAAGGTGCCGGAAGTGCCGGGCCTGGGCGTCGAGCTGGACATGGCCGAAGTGGAGAAGGCGCACGCACTGTACCAGCAGCACGGACTTGGCGCACGCGATGACGGCGCTGCGATGCAATACCTGATCCCGAACTGGAAGTTCGACAACAAGAAGCCGTGCCTCGTGCGCTAGGCCTCTCCCGTCGCGCGCCGCCATGCGCGGCGGCCGTCAGGTTGGCCGCTGGCGCACGGTCGCGCGGATGTTCAGAGCTTCAGATCAAGAAGCGCCTGGCGCATGACCTGCGCATCCGCGTCGAGCCCGGTCCAGTAGCGTATGCTAGCTTCGCGTGTGCACTCAAAAGATGAAGTCGGTATTGATGAACTTCGATTGGTGTTCGCGAACAATGGTGTTGAGCAGTGCCTTGTTCGGCTCGGTCAGTTTGGCCGCGACCATCGAACGGATGGAGAACGCGCGCAGCGCGTCGCTGACCGAGAGCGTGCCTTCCGCCGAATCCTTTCGTCCTGCGAAGGGAAACACGTCCGGCCCGCGCTGGCACTGGCAGTTGAGGTTCACGCGGCAGACCTGGTTGACCAGAGGATCCACCAGTGCACCGATCTGCGCGGCATCAGTCCCGAAAACGCTTACCTGTTGGCCGTGATCCGAGGTGATCACGTAGTCGAGTGCCTCATCCACTGCGTCGAAGCTCATGACCGGGACGACGGGACCGAACTGCTCCTCCCGGTACAGCTTCATACCCTCGCGCACGGGGTAGACCACAGCCGGGTCGAACAGCGTGCTGCAAAACGCGCCACCGCCCTCGTTGACGACGCGCGCGCCTTTTGCGACGGCGTCTTCGATCGCCTCTGTCATGTACGCCGTGCGATGCGGTCCCGGCAAGGGCGTGATGTGCACGCCGGCTTCCCAGGGCATGCCCATTTTGAGCCGCGCGAGTTCAGCGGTGAAGCGCTCGAGAAACGCATCGACGACGCTGCTATGCACGATCAGCATTTTGAGCGCCGTGCAGCGCTGTCCATTGAACGACAGCGCGCCGAGCAGGCATTCCTTGACGGCGAGATCCAGGTCGGCGTCGGGCAGCACGATGGCCGCGTTCTTCGCGTCGAGGCCCAATACCGCGCGCAGCCGGTGCGACTTCGGGTGCTGCTTTTTCAAATGGTCCGCAACGCGGCTCGAGCCGATCAACGCCAGCACGCTGATCTTGCCCGAGGCCAGCATGCGTGGCACCACGAGCTCACCGGGCGCGTGGATGGTGTTGACCACCCCGGGTGGAAACGCGTCACGAAAGACTTCGAGCAGCGGTTCGAACAGCAGGGTGCCATATTGCGGCGGCTTGAGGACCACCGTATTGCCCATGAGCAACGCTGGAATCAAGGTGCAGAAGGTCTCGTTGAGCGGGTAGTTATAAGGCCCCATGCACAGCACCACGCCTAGCGGCGTACGGCGCACCTGGCCTATCGTCCCCTCGACGACCATGAATCGGGAATGGTCGTTTTCCAAGTCCTTCAGGGCCTCGATGGTGGCCTGAATGTACTCGATGGTGCGATCGAACTCCTTGCGCGAGTCGGCGAGACTCTTGCCGATTTCCCACATGAGCAGGTTGACGATCGCCTGGCGGCGCTCGACCATGCCTTTCACAAACGTCTGCATGCAGGCAATGCGGCCGGCGACAGTCATGGTCGGCCATTGGCCGCGGCCGTTGTCGTACGCGGCGACCGCGGCATCCAGAGCGGCGTCGCTCTGCACTTCTCCCATCAAGGGGTAACTGCCGATCTCGACCTGGCTCACGTCGCCGGTCGTCGCATCGCGTGTGCAGACTGGCGAGCGCACGGTTTTACAAGGACCATCCCATTCCAGTATCTTCCCGCCAATCAGGTAACCGCGCTGATGAACGGGAGCGGCAAGCCCGTGTTCCGGTGGAATTTCGTCGACTGTGGGGAAATATCGAGCGAGTCGCGCATGATGGTCGTTCGTCATGAGAGGTCCGAAGGCAGTGGGAACATTCATTAAGATTCTGCAGGGCGATAGTGAAGTACTGCACATCGCGAAAAAACACATGGGTGTGCGCTGCGCACACCCGTCTTTCCATCTGACTGGATCGAGAGTTTGATGAAGCCGCTCAGTGCGGCGACGACCAGCCCTTATAGCTGCTCACGTTATCGCGCGTGATGAGTTGGGGCGTCATCTGGATCATCGGATTGGCGGGCTTCTTGCCGTTCATGATGTCGTAGCCCACTTGCACGGCCGTCTGCGCCATCTTCCACGGATCCTGGCTGGCCGAGGCCTGCACCAGCGTGTCGCTCTTGAGCGCCGTTTCGATATCGGGCGCGCCGTCCACCGAAGTGATGACAATGCCGCTGCGATGCAACTGCTTCGCGGCGAGGTCGCTGCCCACGGCCTGCGGGTCGTTGATCGTGAACACGCCGGCCACCTGCGGGAAGCGCGTGAGATAGCCCTGCATGGTGTTCATGCCGCCTTCGCGCGAGCCCTTGCCGTCCTGGTCGTCGGAGAGAACCTTGATGCCCGGCGACTTCGCGAGCACCTGCTTGCAGCCGTTCACACGGTCGATCACAGCAGAGACTTGCGGGCCGTTCTCGATGATCACGTTACCCTTGCCACCGATCTTCTTCACCATGAACTCGCACGAGATCTGGCCGGCTTTCACGTTGTCGGTTTGCACGGTGGCGTCGGCGCCCGCCGCGGCCACGTCCACGGCCACCACCACGATGCCCGCCGCGCGCGCCTTCTTCACGGCCGGCTCGATCGCTTTCGGATCGGAGGCGTTTATCAGGATCATGTCGACGTGCGCCGAGATGAAGTTGTCGATCTGCGTGAACTGCTTGTTCAGGTCATAGTCGGCGGACACGGCGGTGACTTTCGCGTTCGGATTGAGCTGCTTGGCCTTCGCTTCGGCACCCTGCACGATCGTGACGAAGTAAGGATTGCCAAGCGAACCCACGGTGATGCCGATTGACTTCAGTTGCTTGTCGGCGGCATGCGCGCCTTGCAGCGCGAAACCGAGCGCCAGGGCGGCAGCGGCGCGAACAGCGAAAGCGGCCTTTTTCTTGAACATAACGATGTCTCCAGAGGGGTCCGGTTGGTGTGTGTCATGCAGGGCGGGGGCAGGAGGACCGCCTGCCCCCGCGTTTTAATTCGATTCAAAGCCGATTCAAAGCCGATTCAAAGCCGATTCAAAGCCGATAAAGCGTTTCAGGTGCGTGCCGAACCGCGCTGGCGATAGCGGTCGAGCGCCACCGCGCCGACAATCACGAGACCCTTGATGATGTATTGCCAGATGTCCGAGACGCCCAGCAGCACGAGGCCGTTCGAGAGCACCGCGATAATCAGTGCGCCGATCAGCGTGCCGACAATCGAGCCCACACCGCCCACAAAGCTCGTGCCGCCCAGGATCACTGCCGCGATGGCGTCGAGTTCGTACGACTGGCCGAGCTGCAGGCCGTTGGCGGCGTAGAGGCGTGCGGCCGACATCACGGCGCCCAGTCCTGCAAGCAGGCCCGAGACCGCGTAGACGAACATCTCGATGCCCCAGACCTTGATGCCCGAAAGACGCGCGGCTTCGGGGTTGCCGCCCACCGAGTAGATGTGCAGGCCGAGCACCGTGCGGCGCAACACGAACCACGAAACAGCCACCACCACGAGCGCGATGATCACGAGCCAGGGCACGCCGAACACCGTGCCGTTGCCGATGAAGGCGAACGAGAGTTGCGGATTGAAGATCGTGGTGTCGTGACCGATGAGGCGGGCGATGCCGCGCACTGCCGTGAGCGAACCGAGCGTGACGATGAAAGGCGGCAGGCGCAGCAGCGAGATCAGCGCGCCGTTGACGATGCCGAAGCCGAGCCCCACGCCGAGCGCGGCGGGAATGCCCAGCCAGCCCCAGCCCGGGACGGTCGAGCAGAGCATGGCCGTAACCGCCGATGCAGCCAGGATCGAGCCCACCGAGAGGTCGATGCCGCCCGTGAGAATCACGAAGGTCATGCCGGCGGCGAGCACGATGTTGATCGACGCCTGCTGCGCGACGATCGAGAGATTCTGGAACGTGGCGAAGCCATCGGTCAGAAAGCCGAAGCCGATGCACAACAGCACGAGCACGGGCAGCATGCCTGCCGTGCGCATGATGGATTTCACGCGGGCGCGATGGCCGTCGAGCGCAGCGCCGCCGCGTGCGGCCTGGGCCGGTTGCGCGGGCGACGCTGCAACGCCGTGGCGGGGAAGAATGTTCTTCATGATGTCGTGCTCCTCAATATCTCTTCGACTGATGCGTCGGCGGGTGTGCCAGATTCAGGCGGCCTCGTCCAGCGCGTTTTGCGAGCCGGTGGCGAGTTCGATGATGGCTTCCTGGGTGATGGGCTTGCCGGTGTAGCCGCCCAGTTCTCCGGCGAACATGCCTTCGCGCATGACGAGCACGCGGTCGGCCACGCCGATGATCTCGGGCAGTTCGCTCGAAATCACGATGATGCCCACGCCGGCTTTGGCGAGGTCGTTGATGATGCGGTAGATCTCCGACTTCGCGCCGATGTCTACACCGCGCGTCGGCTCGTCGAGAATCAGCACGCGCGGCTTGGTCTCCAGCAACCGCGAGAGCAGCACCTTCTGCTGATTGCCGCCCGAGAGCGCACCCACGTTCACGCGCGGGTTCGGCACGCGAATCGATAGCGCGCGAATCGAATCTTTCGCGCGCGACGCACCGCGCGCGAGGTCGAGCACGCCGAAGCGCGCATCGCGCCCCGCCACGGCGACGTTGATGTTGTCGCGCACGCTCATGTCGAGAAAGAGGCCCTGATGCTTGCGGTCTTCGGTCAGATAGACGAGGCCCGCTTCGATGGCGTCGCGCGGGCCGTGCACGGCGAGCGTGCGTCCGTCGATGGCGATCTCGCCGCGCGCGCGCTGCTCCGCGCCGAAGATCAGGCGTGCAAGCTCGGTGCGGCCCGCGCCCACGAGTCCCGCAATGCCGAGCACTTCGCCCGCATGGAGGTCGAGGCTGCAGCCGCGCACGCGGTTGTGGTCGGCCACGTCGCGCACCGTGAGCACCGCCTTGCCGGGGTCGTAGGGCGCGTGTTCCTTTTTGTAGAACCCCGAAATATCCCGGCCCACCATCATGCCCACGAGGCTTTCCGCGTTGAGTTCGTCGCGCATCAGCGTGCCCACGTAGCTGCCGTCGCGCAGCACCGAAACGCGGTCGGAGAGCTCGTAGATCTCGGCCATGCGGTGGCTGATGTAGATGATCGCGAGCCCTTCCTCGCGCAACTGGCGAATCAGCTTGAAGAGGCGCTCGGTTTCGCGCGAGGAGAGCGGCGTGGTGGGCTCGTCCATCACGATGATGCGCGCATCGCTATGCACGGCGCGCGCGATCTCCACCAGTTGGCGCTCGGCGATGGAGAGCGAGCCCACCAGCGTCGCGGGGCCGAAGCTGGCGCCGAGGCGCTTGAGCACGTCTTCGCAGCCACGCTCCATGGCGGCGCGGTCGACCATGCCGAAGCGGCGGCCGCCACGGCGCAGTTCGCGTCCGGCGTGAATGTTTTCGGCAACGGAAAGATTCGGCGCGAGGCTCAGTTCCTGGTAAATCACGGCCACGCCCAGTTCGCGCGCGGCGAGCGGGCCGTCGATCACGACCGTCTTGCCGTCGAGCACGATCTCGCCGCCGGCGTCAGCCTGATACGCGCCCGAGAGAATTTTCATGAGCGTGGATTTGCCCGCACCGTTCTCGCCCATCAGCGAATGCACTTCGCCGGGCCAGACCGAGAGGCGCACGTTGTCGAGTGCGCGCACACCGGGAAACGTCTTGCTGATGCCCCGCATTTCCAGCAGCGGGGGCGTCTGTTCAGAGCGCGACATGGCTTTCCTCCTGCGCCAGGGCGTGAGTTTGTGCGCCGGCGCCCACCAGGATGCCCGCACGCGGCGAAAAATTGAAGAACATCGGCAGCGTGGCGGCGCCCAGCGCGCCCGCATCGGGGCCGAAGGTGCCGCGCACGAGCGCGGGCGTGCCGCGCGCCTCGGGCGCGGTGGCCGCCACGGCCACGCGCAGGCGCTGCATGAGTGTGTCGATGAGGCCCGCGTCCACGTCGGCGTCGAGCACCACGGCCGGCACGTCGAGCACGCACAGGGCGGAGCGCAGCGCGGGCGCGAGCGCGTCGATGCAGTCGTCGAGCCATTCCCCGACGGCCGGATGACCGCGCGCGATGCAGGCTTCGATATCGGCGCGGTTATCCACTGTCTCGCCGCGGTATTGCAGATGGCGGCGCAGCGCGATGAGCGAGGCGCGCGAAAGCAGGATGTCCCATTTGCCGGACGGCTTGTGCGCCGAGGGCAGGGAACTCGGCGGCACGGGCATCACGGCGAAGTCGCCCGCGTTGCCGCTGAGGCCGCGCACGCAGTCGCCGTTGATGGCGATGCCGCCGCCAATGGCCGGGCCGAGAAAGAGATAGAGGAAATCGTCGCGCTGGCGACCGCAACCGTAAAAGAGTTCGGCGATGGCGGCGGCGTTGCCGTCGTTTTCGCTGAACACGGGCAGCCCGAGCGCGCGGCCCAGGTCGCCCGCGAAATCGACATCGCGCCACACGCGGAACGCTTCGGTGGGCAGGCCCAGTTCGCTCAACCAGCTATCGAGATTGTAAGGTTGCGCGACGCCAATGCCGGCAAGGCGGCTGCGTTCGGATTTATCAAGCAATCCTGAGAGTTCGCGAATATCCCGCTGGACGATTTCCTGTGCGAGCGCCGGTTGCGGCAGCAGCATGTCGTGCGAGCGCCGCCCGATCATCTGGCCCGCAAAGTCCACGAGCACGGTTTCGATGTTGGTCCGGTCGAGCCGCACGCCGATCGCAAACGCGCCGCGCGGCGCGAGACGCAGGAGCGAGGCGGGCTGGCCGCGTCCGCCATCCAGACGCCGGCCGCTCATCTCGATCAGGCCATTTTCCGCGAGCGAGGTGATGATGCTGCCCACGGCCGTGCTGGTGAGATTAGCCAGACGGGCGAGATCGGCCTTCGAGGCCTCGCCGGCGCGCCGCAGCGCCTGCAGCAGCAGGCGCTCATTGAAGCGGCGGACATTGGCTGAGTTGCTGCCTTGGCCCACATGCGGACTTCTCACGCGTTTTCTCCGGTTGCGCCAGCGGAGGGATACAACGGTGCTGGCGACTAAATAAATCAAGTTGATTTATTTAATGACGGAAAGCGGCCCGTGTCAGCCTGGGGAAATCCCGGCCGCCGTGTAGTCGCACCGTCTTCCTCCTGCGATATGCTTTCCACGGCTTACATCCATGCGCGGCGATCGTGCACGGTGCACACAGGAACAGAGACTTCATGGCATACATGCTGCTCATTGCAGAACCGCGCGGCCAGCGGGACGCGCGTACGCAGGCCGAAGGCGAGGCGCTCTACGCGCGCATGCTGCGCTTCGCCGACAATCTCGCCGCGCGCGGCGTATTGCTCGACGCGCAATCGCTCGTGTCCGACAAGGAGGCCGCACGCGTCCAGGTGCGCGATGGGCGGGCCAGCGTGCTCGACGGTCCATTTACCGAGGTAAAAGAAATGGTAGGTGGCTTTTTTCTGATCAATTGCGCAACGCGCGCAGAGGCGCTGGCCATCGCGCGCGAATGCCCGGCGGCGGAGTGGGCGAGCGTGGAAGTGCGCGAGACCGGCCCTTGTTTTCGCTAGTCAGGCGGGATTGATTGGCGGCATCGGATTAGGGACTTTCCCTGGGTAAGCAAAAAAATATTCAAACGATGTCGATTTGCACGGGCGTTGCGCGTCGTGTGAATGAGCGCATCGAAACGATGGCGCTTCCTTCACCCCGCATCTGAATGGAGACAGGAGAAAGCAATGCGATTCATGATCATGGTGCGCGCCAACGCGCTGAGCGAATCGGGCGAGACCCCCAATGACCCGGAGATGTTCGCGCAGATGGCCACCTACCACGAGGAACTGGCCAAGGCGGGCGTGCTGCTCGACGCCTCGGGCCTGCATCCGAGCTCGCGCGGCTTTCGCGTGCGCTACACCGACGGCAAGCCTGCCATCGTCGACGGTCCGTTCACCGAGACGAAGGAACTGATTGCGGGCTACACGCTGATCCAGGTGCGCTCGCGCGACGAAGCGCTCGAATGGGCGCGGCGCTTCCCGGCGCCGTTCGGCAAGCACACGGACGGCGAGATCGAAGTGCGCCAACTCTATGAACTCGAAGATTTCGAGCCGTGCGAAGGCATCGAACGCTTTGGCGCGCTCCTCGAAAAAGAGCGCAACGCCAAATAAGCGATTTATTCTGCAATCCAAACGATATCGATAAAGGAAACCATCATGCATAAGCACATTTTCGTCAACCTGGGCGTGAGCGACCTGAAGCGCTCGATGGACTTCTTCGGCAAGGTCGGCTTCACGTTCGAGCCGAAATTCACCAACGACAAGGCCGCCTGCATGGTGATCGGCGAGAACATCTTCGCGATGCTGCTCACGACCGACTTCATGCGCGGCTTCACCGACAAGGCGCTCGTCGATGCCCGCGAGCAGACCGAAGTGCTTGTGTGTCTTTCGTGCGAGTCGCGCGACGAAGTGAACGCGCTCGTGGATAAGGCGCTGGCGGCGGGCGGCAGCTCGAAGCGTCCGCCGATGGATTGCGGCGACGCCATGTATGGCCGCAGCTTCGAAGACCCCGACGGCCACATCTGGGAGCTCATGTACATGTCGCCGGAAGCGGTCGAGAAAGGCGCGCACGGCTCGTGATGCACGAGGCGCGCCGCGATGACGATGCGGCCGGCCAGGCGGCGACGCACCGTGCAATTGCTGCTGTCTGGCGCATCGAATCGGCCAGGGTGATCGCGCACGCCGCGCGGCTGCTGGGCGATGTGGGACTGGCTGAGGATGCCGCGCAGGACGCACTCGTCGCGGCGCTCGAAAGCTGGCCCGCGAGCGGCATCCCCGCCAACCCGGGAGCATGGCTCATGACCGCAGCGAAGCATCGCGCGCTCGACCGCTTGCGGCGGGCCGCCTCGCATGCGCGTGCGCACGAAGTGCTGGGAGCCGATCTCGAAGCGCTCGAAGCGCACTTCGCGCCCGACTTGGTCGATGCGCTGGACGCCGCGCGCGAAGACGATATCGGCGACGACTTGCTGCGGCTATTGTTCGTGGCCAGTCATCCGGTGCTGCCGCGCGAGGGGCGTGTGGCGCTCACATTGCGGCTGCTGGGTGGACTGACTACGGCCGAGATCGCGCGCGCGTTTCTCGTGTCCGAGGCCACGGTCGCGCAGCGCATCGTGCGCGCGAAGCGCACGCTGGCGGATGCGAAAGTGCCGTTCGAGGTGCCGGACAAGGCCGCGCGCGCGGCGCGGCTTGCTTCGGTATTCGAAGTGATTTATTTGATTTTCAATGAGGGCTATGCGGCGACAGCGGGCGCGGACTGGATGCGGCCGGCGCTTTGCGAAGAAGCGCTGCGCCTCGCCCGCATGCTGGCCGAACTGGCGCCCGAGGAGCCCGAGGCGCATGGGCTTGCCGCGCTGCTGGAATTGCAGGCGTCGCGATTGCCTGCGCGAGTGGACCGGCAAGGCCGCGCGGTGCTGCTCGCCGACCAGAACCGTGCGCGTTGGGATGCGCTGCTGATTCGCCGCGGACTTGCTGCGCTTGCGCGCGCGAAGCAGTGTGCGGGCGTGGAGGGGGCGTGGTCCGCAGCGCGGCCGGACGCTAATTCGGATGCGGGATCGGCGCAACGAGAGGCCGACGCAGCGCTCGGCCCCTACGCGCTGCAAGCCGCGCTGGCGGCGTGTCATGCGCGTGCGCCGAGCACGCAGGAAACCGACTGGGCGCGCATCGTCGCGCTCTATGACGCATTGTTGCGCGTCGCCCCGTCTCCCGTGGTGCAACTCAATCGCGCCGTGGCGGTGAGCATGGCGCATGGGCCGCAAGTTGCGCTCGTCATCGTCGATGAGCTAGGCGAGGAGCCGGCCTTGCGCCATTACCCCTGGTTACCCGCCACGCGCGGCGATCTACTCGCTAAGCTGGGCCGCGCTGACGAGGCGCGCGCCGAGTTTGAGCGCGCCGCAGCGCTCACGCAGAATGCGCGCGATCGCGAGGTGCTGCTGGAGCGGGCGGCGGGGGCGCAAGCCGATCAGCCGAACGTGAACGGCCAGGGGCGGGATTTCAAAACACGGACTTAAACATTACGCGGCGCGATGCGCTCCCCTGGCATCAGTTCATACGGATCTTTCCAGCCAGGCAGATTCGCGATGCGCTGCGTCCAGCGCGCGATGTTCGGATAAGCGGCGGGAAGATCGAAGCTCGTTTCCTCGGCCGGATAGAACACGTATCCCGCGAGCGAGAGGTCGGCGATGGTAGGCCGTTTCCCCACCATATATTCGTTCTCGGCGAGATGGGTTTCGACAATCGAGTACGCGGCCTCGACCCGACCTCTCAAGAACTTCTGGACTTCGGGGTGCTGCGGCGTCGTGGCGAACGAGCGGAAGTAGCGGTAGGACGCGATATAGCTCGTGAACTTGTGGTTATCGAACAAGATCCACCGCAAGATCTCGCGCCGCTCGTTCTCGCTTTGCGCGCCGAACGTCCCGAGGTGATCCGCGAGGTAGTCGAGGATCACGCCCGATTGCGTCAGCGTGATGCCGGCATGCTCGAGAACCGGCACCTCCCCCATTTCATTGACGCTTGTGCGCCAGTCCGCGCCGCGCGTTTGTCCGTGGAAGAAGTCGACGAACACCGGCTCCCAGTCGACGCCTGAGCAGGCGAGCATCAGCGCCACTTTGTACGCGCTGCCCGATTGGGCAAAGCAGTGCAGCTTGTATTCCTTGCTCATGATGGTCCTCGGAATTGTGCCCATGGTTGGCTCCATCGGCAGCGTAGCAGCAATCCGGCGCGTGCTACGAATGGGGCCAATATTCCGGCGGCAAGGGCGCGAACCGGGTGGAAGTGGTGCGTCGCGGAATGTAGAGCCGCTCGACTTCACGCGCACGTTGTTCGATGACTGCCCGGTTCACATCCCCTTGAAGCGCTCAGCATATAAACGGCTCACGCCGAGCCTGGCCGTATGCCCGCGCAGTTCGAGCGTGAGCTTGCCGGTCTCGTCACGCGATGCGCTGGCGATCGCGTCTATGCGTACGACTGTGCCGCGGTGAATCTGCCAGAACCGCTGCGGGTCGAGTCGCGGCAGTAGTTCCCGCAGCGACATGCGGATCAGGTGCTCGCGCTGCGGGGTGACCACGCGTACGTATTTGTCCGCCGCCTCGAAGTACAGTACATCGTCGATGGAAACCATGGTAATGGTGTTGCCGGCGCTTGCCTGAATCATCCGCAGCGGCTCGGTGGTGGGTATCGAATGCGCGTCCGCGATGCCTAGCACCATGCGCAACTGGGCGACGAGCGGTTCAAGCGGATCGGGCAATTCTCGGGTACTCCGCGAGAGTGCAGCGCGCCGCACGGCTGCGCTATTGTCGCTGCCGGACCGCTCGCGCTGGCTTAGCGTCGCCTGTAACCGCGCGCAGGTTTGCGCGAGCCGCCCGGACTGCACGGGCTTGAGCACGTAATCGAGTGCGGCCCGCTCGAATGCATGCACCGCGTACTCGTTGTACGCCGTGACGAAGACGAGGAGTGGCGGCCCGCCGTCCGTATTGGGCCAGTCTTCCACAATTGCCTGAGCGGCATCCAGCCCGCTCATCCCCGGCATCTTGATGTCGAGAAATGCGAGGTCGGGACGCAGCGCGATGCACTGTCGCACTGCGGCCGCGCCATCGCCCACTGTCGCAATGATGTTCAGTTGCGGCCACAGCCGCAGCAACTCGATTTGCAGGCTGGCGGCGAGGAGCGGTTCATCTTCGGCGATCAGGGCGGTGGCATGCATAGGGTGTTTCGTCGTATCGGTGGCTGGATTCTATGCCGGTGCAGGTATCGACGCATTTCGGCGCTTTTTTCGGTGAGTGATTCGACACAGTTACCGGTGCTTTTGATCGATCATCGTCGGCATATTGGGGTGATCGGCAGGCGCACGATTGCGAGCGTGCCGCCGCGCCCGTCCGTTGGCGACGTGAGTTCGAATTGCGCGGCGTCGCCGTATAGCGCGGCGAGCCGCTCGCGGACCTGAAGCAGTCCGAAATGAGGCGAGCCGGCATCCGTGTGTGAATCGTGCACAGCCTCACTCGCGAGGCCCACGCCTGTATCTCGCACGCTCAGGATCAGCGTGTTGCCTTCGCGCACGGCGCCGACTACGATCTGGCCGCCCGTCACGCTCGGCTCGAGCCCATGTTTGAGCGCATTTTCGACCAGTGGCTGTAGAAGCAGCGGCGGCACTGACAGCATGGCGAGGGCGTCGGGCAACTCGAGCGTGGTGTGCAGTCTCGGCCCCATGCGCATCTGCATCAGTTCAAGGTAGTCGCGAATACGGGCGAATTCGGTTGAGAGCGCGTGCGAGTCTGAACGCGAGGCGTCGAGCGTCGAGCGCAGGAAGGCGTTCAGATGATCGAGCATGGCCTGCGCACGCGGCGGGTTACTGTCGATCAGCACACGCAGGTTAGCGAGCGTGTTGAAGATCATGTGCGGTTCGAGCTGGGAGGCAAGCAATTTGAGCTGATTTTCGGCTGCAGTGCGTAGCGCGGTCTGGGTGCGCGCTTCCAGTGCTGCGAGCCGTCCACGGGCGTAGAAGAACCAGGTGCAGCCGATGGATAAGGCGAAGGTGGTGCCGAAGGCGGGCAGCAGCACGTTAGTATTCCGAAAAAAGGCGAATGCGTTGCGGTGTACGCCGGTGAGCAGGTCGCCGAACGCGTGCCCCGAAAAATAGCCGACGAGCGCCGAGAACACGAGCCAGGGTGCCATGAGTGGCCAGCCCGGCCAGATGCGCGACGCACCTGGCTGTGCGTGCGCGCCGCCGTCGCGTCGCTTCATGAGGGCAGCCAGGCCGTAGCGTCCGCTCTCGATCAGCGCTTGAGTGCATAGCGCGATACTGAACGAGTACTTCAGGTTCGACACTAGCGTTTCTTTGGTGAGCGCGCTGAACAATAGCGTACTGATCGCGCCGAGCAGAATCGTGATTCGCAGCTCTCGCCACAACCATGCGAGCGCTTTGGTGTACGGGTGCATGTGAGGTATCCGGGATCGCTACAGCTTCAGTGTAATGTTGGCGCGGATTTGTCGGGACCGCGGGACGCGTCAGCGGCACGATCAGGTAAGCACTTGTAGTATTCGGCGGATTGTAACGTTTGCGCTGGTGTGCGAATCCGCCGTAGTGCAGCGGCGCAACGCGTTGCGTGCCGGTCGGACGTTTCAGGCAGAGGTGGCCTCGCGCACCGGCACGTCGCGTGCGATACGCCACATCGCAAGGCTGCGGGCGAGAAATACGCCGCTGAATGCGCCGTAGGCGAGGCAGGTTATGCCGACGAAATGCGCGTCCTCGATACGGGCAGGATGCAAGGCGAGCGCGACGTTAGCAACGAATTTCACGCCAAAGAGGCCGAGGTAAAGCGTGAGCGGAAGCCAACTGCCCGGCACGATGAGGCTTGCGTGCTCGGGTGAACTGCGCACGCCGCGCCACGCGCCGCCCAGCGTCGCCAGTGCGAGCAACACGGCATTGCCGATTACCCATGCAGCAAGCGCGAGAGGCTGATGCGCGAAGTCCGACGCCACGCCATGGAGCGACAGACCGGTCATCAGGAATGGCAGCAAGGTTGCGCTGCGGATCGAGCGGCGGCGCGGCCGTGACTGTGCGGCTCCGGAGACAACCAGGGCAGCGAGGGCACCCCAAACCCAAAGTGGCGTGTGTTGCAAAACGCTTGCGTACATAGTGACGACCTCCGTATTGGCTCGGCGAGCGAATCGATGTCGTGATGTTCGAACCATGCCAGGCCGTTTTCGAGTGTTTTGCGACGAACGGCCGGCTGGCATCGCGGAACGCTGTTTGTGGGGTGTGAATGGCCTGGGGCGCGCTCGCGCGCGTTGTATGGCGGCTTGACCATCGGACACATCGGACAATACGGAGCAGGGGCGCAGTGCGCGAATCAGCCGGCGTGAGCCGGGTTCGGAAGTATCATGCTGGTTTGCGCGGCAGCTTACCCAACAAAACAATTCTGTTCCGGCTGCCTGGCCGGTTACCCACGCATGCAACTCACGGGCTCGACAGTCCCCATTTCTCTCGTACGCGGTTTTCTTGCTGCCGCCCAGGCGCGGCCGGAAGTCGTTGGCCACTATCTGGAGCAGGCGGGCATTCCCGCGGAACTGCTCGACGAACTCGGCGCGCGCGTGACGGAGGAGCAGTTCTCCACGCTTTACCGCTTGCTCGCCATCGAACTCGACGACGAAATGCCCGGCATCTTCAGCCGCCCGTTTCGCAGCGGCACGCTGAAATTTCTCTGCCTGAGCCTGCTGGACGCGCGCAACCTCGAGACGGCGCTGCATCGCTTCGGCCAGTTCTTCCACATCGTGCTCGACGACTTCCGGCTCGAATCGCGCCGCAGCGAACTCGTGGCCCAGGTCGAACTGCGCCCGCATGCCTCGTTCGGGCCTATCGGTCCGCTTGGTCAGGAGTTGATGCTCAAGCTGGCGCACGGTGTGTCGTCCTGGTTGATCGGCCAGAAGATTCCACTGCTGCAAGTCGAACTGGCCTGCGCGCGGCAACCGCACGCGCTCGATCACCGCTACTTTTTCTCCTGCCCGGTGCGCTTTGGCTGCGAGACCGCGCTGTTCCGCTTCAGCGCCGCCTACCTCGACATGCCGATCCGGCAGAGCAAGCGCAATCTCCGGCAGTTTCTCGAGCGCTCGCCTGGCGAGTGGATTTTCGAGTCGTTCAGCGAGCAACTGGTGAGCCATCAGGTGCGCCAGTACCTGGCCAGCACGCTGCCCGATCTGCCGACCATCGAGGCGGCGTCCACGCATTTGCATTGCTCGGTGCGCACGCTGTGCAGGCGGCTCGCGTCAGAAGACACCTCGTTCCAGGTGCTCAAGGACGACCTGCGGCGCGACGTGGCGATCCAGCGCCTCACCGATACGCAGGACACCATCGCCGCGATCGGCGCCGATATCGGCTTCGATGACCCCAGCGCGTTTCATCGCGCCTTTCGCCACTGGACCGGCAGCACGCCCGGCACCTATCGCGGGCGGTCTTGAGCAGCGCGTCCAGGCTGACCGGTCCCGGGTTCGATTCGTGCTGCTCGAGTGTCCGATTTTGCACTCGATCCGCGCCTGATTCGGTGCGGGGCTCCAGTGTGATATTCATACGGATTTCACGCCGGAAGTGGCCCCCCGCCGTCAGGGGGGCGTGTGCGCCGAAGGCACCAGGTACAACCCTGGTCGCCCGAGCCTCCCAGCAAAATCGGGCGTGGCGTGGCAAGATTTGTCACTAGATGGGCCGGTTTGGACAGTTTCGCGGGCGGGTTTTGGGGCTACGATTCATCACACATCGCCCCTGGTGCGCCGGCTCCACAGCCCGTACGCGCCGCGGCTCCCAAGATCCACGCGTTAAAAAAGGTTCGCCATGAGCTTTACTGCCCCCGTCAAAGACATGCTGTTCGTGCTGAAGGAACTGGCTGGCATCGACGAAGTCGCCACGTTGCCCGGTTTCGAAGATGCCGGCTTCGACACCGCCCAGGCGGTGCTGGAGCAAGCCGCGAAGCTGTGCGGGGAAGTGCTCGCGCCCCTGAATGTGGAAGGCGACCGCACGCCGAGCAGCTTGCATGACGGCGAAGTCACGGCCTCGCCGGGCTTCAAGGCGGCATTCGAGCAGTTCGCGGAAGGCGGCTGGCAAGGCCTGCAACACCCCGCTGAGTTCGGCGGCCAGGAGTTGCCGAAGCTGATCGGCACGCCCTGCAACGAAATGGTCAACGCGGCGAACCTGTCGTTCGCGCTGTGCCCGCTCCTGACCGATGGCGCGATCGAAGCGCTGCTGACCGCCGGCACCGAGGAGCAAAAGGCCCGTTACGTGCCGAAGCTCATTTCGGGCGAGTGGACCGGCACGATGAACCTGACCGAGCCGCAGGCCGGCTCCGACCTCGCACTGGTGCGCACGCGCGCCGAGCCGCAGGCCGACGGTTCGTACCGCGTCTTCGGCACGAAGATTTTCATCACGTGGGGCGAGCACGACATGGCGAAGAACATCGTCCACCTCGTGCTGGCGCGCGTACCTAACGCACCCGAAGGCGTGAAGGGCATTTCGCTCTTCATCGTGCCGAAGTTCCTTGTCAACGAAGACGGCAGCCTCGGTGCGCGCAACGACGTGCACTGCGTGTCGATCGAACACAAGCTCGGCATCAAGGCGAGCCCGACGGCCGTGCTCCAATACGGCGACAACGGCGGCGCGATCGGCTATCTGGTGGGCGAAGAGAACCGCGGCCTTGAATACATGTTCGTGATGATGAACGCGGCGCGCTTTGGGGTGGGCACGCAAGGCGTGGCGATTGCCGAGCGCGCGTACCAGCAGGCAGCGGCGTTCGCCAAGGAGCGCGTGCAGAGCCGCCCGGTGGATGGCTCGGTGAAGCAGTCGGTGACCATCGTGCAGCACCCGGACGTGCGCCGCATGCTCGCCACCATGCGTTCGATGACTGAGGGCGCGCGTGCGCTCGCCTATGCGGCTGCGAGCCACTGCGATATCGCGCATCGTCATCCGGACGAAGCCGAGCGCGCGCGTCATCAGGCGATCTACGAATTCCTCGTGCCGATCGTGAAGGGCTGGAGCACCGAGATGGCCAACGAGGTCACGAGCCTCGGCGTGCAGGTGCACGGCGGCATGGGCTTCATCGAGGAAACGGGCGCGGCGCAGCACTATCGCGACGCACGCATTCTCGCGATCTACGAAGGCACGACTGCGATCCAGGCAAACGACCTGATTGGCCGCAAGACGGTGCGTGACGGCGGTGCGGTCGCGAAGGCGCTGCTCGGCGAAGTTGCGAAGACGATCGAGTCGCTCTCCCAGGCCGATGGCGCGGAAGCGGCTTCGATGCGCACGCAACTTGAACAAGGCGTGCAGGCGCTCTCGCGTGTCGTCGACTTCATGATCGAAAACGTCAAGCGCGATCCGAACGGCACGTTCATGGGCAGCGTTCCCTATCTGAAACTCGCGGGCATCGTGCTGTGCGGCTGGCAGCAGGGGCGCGCGTTGCTCGCGGCGCAGCGCAACCTCGCCGACGATCCGTCGTTCTACGGCGCGAAGATCGCCATGGCGCAGTTCTATGCCGAGCACGTCCTCTCGCAGGCCAACGGTCTCGCGACGGCAGCGCTGGGTGCGCGTGGCGCGCAAGGCCTGATGGCACTCACGGAAGAGCAGTTCTGATACCGGCCTGATGCCGGCCGAAACAGGAAACGCAGCATGAATACGAACGATTTGATCGCACAATACGGCCCACGCGAGTCGATGGAATACGACGTGGTGATCGTAGGCGGCGGCCCGGCGGGCCTGTCCGCGGCGATCCGCCTGAAGCAACTGGCAGCAGAAAAAGGCGCTGAAATCGGCG
>NZ_CADIKL010000038.1 GCF_902859945.1 Paraburkholderia caffeinitolerans
ACAATCACGAGCGCCCCAACATGGGCCTTGGCGGGGTAACGCCGAAACAGCGGCTGATGGCCGCCGCATAGCCTCTACTTCTGAACCGCGTTAAAAGTGGGGGGATTACCAGCGCGCTGAACGTTGGGACCACGTATTGCCGATGGCAACTGTCGACCAAATTCCGGTCATTCGGAACGGCATGCCGAAAGTCTTTTCATGGCCGGTGGACCGCTGAGCTATGACGCCACAAAGCTGCCGCTAACGAAGCGTGAATGTTTTCCAACGGCGGCTTCTGG
Organism: Paraburkholderia caffeinitolerans; assembly: GCF_902859945.1. GTDB lineage: Bacteria > Pseudomonadota > Gammaproteobacteria > Burkholderiales > Burkholderiaceae > Paraburkholderia > Paraburkholderia caffeinitolerans. The sequence continues at coordinate 279 of NZ_CADIKL010000038.1, forward strand.
TGGAGGGAGTTGAACGCGTACAGTCGGCCAGCAAGCGACGTTCTACCTGTGGGTTTGAACGTCCGCAGCTTTGCCTCAAAGTGATATTCACGATCAGTCTTTCTCGGGTACGAGCGCCGCTACGCGACGAAACGAAGTGCAGCGTCTATTTCATAACCAGGCGTAGCGGATTCCTATATCGCCCCAGACTCACTTGCGGCTTCCACTCTCCGAATTATTGATGGAGAACTGGTAGCCGAATTGGCCATACAGGCTCATGCGGCGAACCAAGCGCATTTCCCAACACGGTCTATGCTGGATTTGCTTTCCTCCATGTCCGCCGACGATGGAGTGGGCCCGCCGCTGAGCTGGGTTTTCGTTTTTCAGGCCGCAATTCTTGTTCAATTCCCTTCAGGCATCTTCGACGAATGATGGCTGGTGATCAGCCAGTTATGTCCATTCCACCCGTAGGTAAACGTATAGCGCGCCTTGACCACTGTGCCGTCTGCGAACTTGAACGAGTACAGCCCCGCGTCTATCGCTGTGTTGCATTCGATCAAGACAAAGCGGAAGTCGATCGAGCCGACGGGTTTTTGCTCCAGGAATTGTTTGAAATAGTCTTCCTTCTCCTCGACGGTCAAACGTGGCTTGTTCGATATGGTCGGCAGCAGGATTGAACGCGGCACATAGTTCTCCACGACCTTCGCCGGGTCGCCAGTCTTCAGCGAATCGTTCCAGCGATCGAATAGTGAAGCAATCTGCTTCTCCGATGCAGGATGGCACGCTTCGGTCTTCGCGTATGCGCCTCCATGGACTGCAATACCGAGCACGACAGCAACCCCGAACGACCTCGACAGGCAGATTTTCATGATTCACCTCATTTGGAAAATGAAGGCTTGGGCTTTCGCTGCACTATCTGGCCCGAGGCTATGTGCGTAGCTCGTCCGCCAGGGCTCCGCAACAGTGAGCGACTCTAGGAGAACTGATCAAAGTCTTGAAACTTTCACTTAATTCTGGGCGCGTGAGCCGTCCCGATGCAATACGACACCTGAACTTCCGGCCAGTCAATTGGACTTTGGTCCAATACGTCAGGAGTCTCGAAGGCTGAGGGGCGTCCGGATGCGAGCAGGGAGACCACGCTGATCGCAGTGCCGCGCCAAGGCCTCGGTCGTCAGCCGACTCGGATGTGTGGACGGTCGTTAAACATCTCAAAGCGGCCGTAGAGGTGAAGCCGGGCAAGGTCCGGTGAGGGTCGGCTACTGCCGACGGCGTGAGACCGGAGTCGGCCAGGAGCCGCCATTCGTGGCGCTGCTTGCTAGAACAGTCTAACGTCGGCTTTGAACCGGCAGGCGGCCATTTCACTTGTGCGAGATAGTTTCGGTCGTCGCCTGATCGGTTCCTTGTGGATCCCGAGAGTCACAAGGAACCGATTTGGGGCTTCCGAGTGCGTCAAGTCCCGCTTGCCGTCTTATCGTATATATCTTCTGCTGTATGGGGCCTCGTTGGGACTCCGTTAGCATCTGTGGCCGGAGCGCGACTTTGGCTTGGGTTATCGTAGACGTCTTTCGCTGTATGGGGCCTCGTTGGGACTCCGTTAGCACCCGTGGCCGGAGCGCGACTTTGGCTTGGGCTATCGTAGACGTCTTCTGCTGTATGGGGCCTCGTTGGTACAACATTAGCATCTGTGGATGGTGTGCTATCTGTGGATGGTGTGCCATCTGTGGATGGTGTGCCATCTGTGGATGGTGTGCCATCTGTGGATGGTGTGCCATCTGTGGATGGTGTGCCATCTGTGGATGGTGTGCTATCTGCAGTTGGGCTGACCTGTGAAGCGTTGTCCACTTGCCCAATCTGTGACGACAAAATACCGTCTTCGGAGTGCATTTCATATCCGGTGACGACGGCAACTACACAGGCGCCCACTGCGGCCAGTATGAGAACGATTCGCCTCTTTCCGCCTTCTGCTGCGAGGCGCTTGTCGCCAAGTTGCGTTTCCGTCTCAACGCGGCGCGCTTGGCCTGGTCGCTTTTCCTCGAGTTCCTTCACTTCAGCAGCACCGCATGCGCCCCCCTCGAGTTGCTTGGCTTCGGCAACGCGGCGTGCGTCTTCCTCAAGTTGCTTGGCCTCGGCAACTCGGCGTGCGTCCTCCGCGAAGCGCTTGGCTTCGGCAACGCGGCGTGCGTCCTCCTCGAGTCGCTTGGTTTCGGCAATGCGGCGTGCGTCCTCCTCGAGTCGCTTGGCTTCGGCAGCACGGCGCGCGTCCTCCTCGAGTCGCTTGGCTTCGGCAGCACGGCGCGCGTCCTCCTCGAGTCGCTTGGCTTCGGCAGCATGCCGCGCGTTCTCCTCAATACGCTTTGCTTCCGCGACATGACTCTCCTCTTCAACGCGCTTGTCCTCAGCCTCGTGCCTCCTAATTTCTATAACATTCGGAAAAACAGGAAGTCTCGTAAGATCGCCATTTTGCTGATGCGGTTGGTGTAGGGCGGGGCGGGGAATCGCGGGACCGTCATGCTGGCGTAGCATTATTTCGAAAACATCTTCCTTGATATCCGCAAACGACAACATTAATTGACTGCGCGTCTCTGATCCGTGCAGAAGTAATTGTAATAACGCGCCGGTAAAAAGCGTCCTTTCGGCGTTTGGAGGCCCAATAGACGAAGAACCTCGTGGGCTCGAGCAAAGAAGTAACGTACCTCGTTCGGGATGGGGCGAGTCGGCGACCAAATTGCCCGCTCCAATTTTCGTCACCGCTTCATCCAAATCACCCATTGCAGCAAAAGCGTCAACTGCCGCTTCCGAAAAACAGCAGTCGAAAATACCAATTCTTCGCTGCTGTGGAGCGGCGACTTTAAGAATTTTTGCTAGATCTCGAGTGGATATACTGGATTCCGCCTCGATGCCAAGCTCACTGGCACGCACCAGTAAATGCAACGTATTTCCATCATCGCAAGTACCATGACCGACGTAGTAGATGAGTAGGTCTGTTACAGGGCATTCTGTATCCCGTCGATCTTGCACGATCTCTTTTACGAAGTCTCGTACGCGAGCAAGTTGTGCGCTTGGCGGCGCAATATCATCGAATAGGCTCAGTACAAGCTCAGGGCGAAGACCAAACCCATCCGGACGACTACGGAGTAAATACTGATTAAAATATGCGGCAGATCTATGAAATGACTTTGCCCTGCCAAGGCCTGCCTTTGTCCAGTCGCTAGCACCGATAATAACCGCTATGGTTGACTCGGGATCAAGAAGACTAGACATGAAATCAACTCTTAATCATTTCAATGATTCGTTTAGCCGAATCTGGATCGATGTTTTCTACGGTAGCCTTTATACTGTTTGCCGTTACATCACGCTCAATCGTCAACTTACATGCACGATGAGATCGTAGCCAATCTGCAACGCCTTTCGCGAGAGCGACAGTTGCCCCGGATGTCGCAAGTATATTGATGATAACGCCTAAATCCATTGTGTTTTTATTCTGCTTCTCACGCTCCGCCTGCATTACGCCAGTTATTTCACGAAGGCTATCTGCCAGCGCGCGTGCGTGGACGTCGGCGTCCCTTTCGCTTTCGGCTGCAACGCTGAAACAATACTCATTCGCTGACATGTAATACCTCCACTAAGACATTCAGACTATCTGACCTGGAGCCATCAGAGCGGACAGGATTAACTAAACGATTCTTGAATTGAGAGAATAGCTCATAGGAAACACAATACGAGAATACGCTCGCGGTCAAGATTCAAGAGTAGATTAGTCAAGATTAAATGTACGCCACCGAACAGTATGGGCTCGATTGCCCTCAGGTTCGGCTTCTGTATCTTCTCGCTGCCCGATCTTATCGACATAAGTGACATGTCGATCATGCGGACGGGTACATTGAACGGCGGGCGCTGATCTTTGCCTGGATACGGCCAATGGTGCCTTAGCGATCATGCCACGCTGACACTGGACGACGAGGGCGACCGGCTTCACCTTGGCAAGCTGTGGTGCAACGGGCGCCCTTGAGCGGTCGCCCCCCTCACAAAGCGGTGGTTGACACGTAGGGCAGCCAAAGGAGTTGAAACGTGCGAGATTGCGCACGATTGGCTATGCGCTCGCCTCCTCTACATCTGCAGTCGGCTTTTCGTGAGTTCTGTCTGAACGGCCGCTGCGCGCCGAGAAGCTGCCAAGCGATGTCACTCTGTCGATTGACCGCATTGGGTCGAGCTTGTGTGAAAACACGCTGATCGCCTAGACTGGATTAACTCATTCAGCATGGGTGACCGGATGAAGCGATTCATAGAAGGTGAAGATCGCAAGCAGGTGACGCTGCTTCCAGAGTGCCTGGATGACTTCGTTGCCGAGGACAATCCAGTCAGGATTATCGAGGCGTTCGTTGAAGAGCTTGACCTGGCATTCCTGGGCTTCGATGGCGCGCTGCCGTCGACTACAGGTCGCCCGTCCTATCATCCGGGCGTGCTGCTGAAGATCTATATCTACGGCTACCTGAACCGGGTCCAGTCGAGCCGGCGCCTGGAACGTGAATGCCAGCGCAACGTTGAATTGATGTGGCTCACGGGCCGTTTGGCGCCGGATTTCAAGACCATAGCTGACTTCCGTCGTGACAACGGTACCGGCATCCGCAACGTATGCCGGCGCTTCGTCGTCTTATGCCGTGAACTGAAGCTGTTCTCGCAGGCGCTTGTTGCCATCGACGGCAGCAAGTTCAAGGCCGTCAACACTCGCGATCGTAACTTCACAGAAGGTAAGGTCGAAAAGCGCCAGAAGCAGATCGAGGAGAGCATCCAGCGGTATTTGAACGCGCTGGAGACTGCCGATCGTACGCAACCCGCTGAGCTGGAAGCGAAGACGACCCGATTGCAAGACAAGATTGCGCGTTTGCGCGAGCAGATGCGAAACCTCGATCGGATCAAGCAGCAACTCAAGACACAGCCTGATGGCCAACTCTCGATGACGGATCCCGACGCGCGCTCCATGGCGACGAGCGGCAAAGGCTCGGGCATGGTGGGCTACAACGTGCAGGTGGCCGTTGACGCCAAACACCACCTCATCGTGGCTCACGAGGTCACAAACTCTGGCAGTGACCGGGCGCAGCTTAGCCCCATGGCAAAAGCTGCGCGCGACGCAATGGGAAAAAGCAGACTGCGGGCAGTCGCCGATCGTGGCTACTACAGTGGGCCTCAAATCAAGCAGTGCGCCGATGCGGGGATTGCAGTCATGCTGCCGAAGCCGACAACGTCGGGAGCGAAACACCACGGCCGATTCGACAAGGCAGACTTCATCTACATTGCGCGGGACGACGAATACCAATGTCCAGCTGGGGAGCGGGCAATTTACCGTTACACCAGCGAGGAACACGGGATGCAGCTGCACCGATACTGGAGCAGCGCCTGTCCGCAATGCAAAATAAAGTCACAGTGCACGCCCAGCGGCCAACGACGGATAAGTCGCTGGGAGCATGAGTCGGTGCTGGACGCAGTTCAACGTCGACTGGACAAGACGCCTGATGCGATGACAGTGCGCAGGCGAACCGTCGAACATGTCTTCGGGACGTTCAAGCATTGGATGGGCTACACGCACTTCCTGATGCGCAGGTTGCCCAACGTAGGTACCGAAATGAGTTTGAACGTACTCGCCTACAATCTCACTCGAGTGCTGAAAATCCTGGGCTTCAGCAAGACGATGAAGGCAATGCGGCTGGTGGGTGCATGAGCACCCCGTAGGTTCTGAAACAAAGCCCTTAAACTGGTCAGAACGCCTCGGAGAGGCTCTCCCTCTCGTGGTCGCCGTGATGGCCGAAAAGGCAGCCAAACGCGCCGCTGGCGTCAGCGGACATACGTCGCATTGCAGCTCCATCGGGTTTCCACACAGCCTGGGTCGGGTTCTGCCCTACGCATCCCGGCACGAATGGGACACAATGATCGAACCCACGGGTGCCTGCGTCGCAGGTGTGAAAGTGTTCATCACTCGCCAGCGTACGGTCGGAAGAATCGCCCGACACAGTGGTGCGGACATAGCAGCCGGAGCAACGTCCGATCGCCCGTGGCATTCGACTCCGCGACAAAGTGCCAGCTTTCCAAAAAAGTGAGTCGTACTTGATCCGCAACTGACTTTTGATGTTTCGGGTTGAGCGGCGGCTGAGCGGACGAACCCCTACCGATCGCGGAGCACAGTGCGTGGATTGATCTGACGAGAAGTCGCTATTGCGAAATTGGGGCGTTGGTTGCTCCGTCCGCCGGCATCTGCGGAAGCGGAACCGCCGTTGCTGTATCGTTTGCGCCGATGCCTGTTGTTCCCGTTTGTCCGCGACGCCCCCTGTGCGGACTGCGTGCCACAGTCGGCGCGCTCGCTGCCACCGGACGCATTGGTGGATGCGCGATGAACTGAAAGTTTTCGTTAATCGCGCTATTGCCCGTATCGAACGAATGGTTGACGAACACGCTACTAGTAACGGGCGAACTCGCCTGCGCGAAAGCCGTCGTGCCGATCAACATAATGGCTGCACACAAGGCAATAGCGTGCATGAGCGGACGGGCACTTCGCTCTGTCGGACGTGCTTTCATTTTTCGTCTCCCCCAACAGGTCCGTGCGGTTCGCATTCGTCTTGCAACGCGGGGCCGGCTTATCTCTGAGTACAAAGGCTGAAAAACTGAGCGCAATGTGATACGCGGATCAGATGGCAAAAACACCAGGCGCTCCAAGGAAAAAGGCCGGAACGGCTTGGGCAGTCTAGCGGGAGTCGTGAAGAAGAATGTTTCGGGTTCGATTACAGCTGTTACGCGGTATAACCGATCGATGAGTCGCGCGACGAAAGAAAAACGAAAGGGTGAGTCGTCGGTCGGGGCTACGCCAAACGACTACGAACTGACGCTACCGGCCAAGACCTGCCAGTGGACATCGCGTCTACGGCCCAGTCTAGTCTCGATGCATGCGTACCGCTGGCTCTTACGGCAGACACAGGCTGTTTCCATAACGCACAAAATCTGCGAATGCCGATGGGCATCTACAACATCTCCATCACGCGAGTGTGTGAGAAGCTTATTCGGCTTTGCCAACGCCTCGAAACCTATTTCAAGGCATTCAAGACTCTTGACGGGATAGAGAAAAGCGATGAAGTGATGCAAGAGGTCATCGATTACATCGAGCTTGCTTTGTATGCAGCCGCCGAGCATGTTGATGATGTCGACTCGACAGCGAGTGGCTTCTTCAAAAATCGCGCGCTGAGGGATAAACACGTCGCCTACAGAAAGTTTCTGACTGAGATTAAGAGACACAAGCGCCTCGTCTCTGCGGCCGCGAACGCAATAAAACACCAGCAGGCTCGGATTAGATTATTCTCGATGGAGTTTGCTCATGGCGCGTCGCCTGGCTGTTTGCACGGGTATTTCATTGAGGGGGTGGAGGCGGGAGCAGTATGCCCGAGCAGCACTTTCCATAAAAAACAGGATGTTTTTTCCATTACTACGCTGGTTTGGGAGATTATCGTTTTTTTGCTGAGTTGCTCTCGCGATTTGGCGAGATTCTTGAATGACGTTGCAACTCAAATCATGGGGCCGCCGGTAAGTACCCAATTCACAATGTTTTCCAAAGCGGTCGTTTCAGCGGCTCGGCTCCCTACCTACACCTTCGGCGAAGAGCATCCGTTCTCCCGTGTAACACTTCACGTACACTCGGCGGATGGCAACGCCGATCCATTGGAGTCAGGCTTGTACGGTTCTATTCGGCATGGATGGTCCAAAACCGCACCCGCATCCTTTGGTCGATATGTCTCGCGGTTTGCTGGGGATGGTAAGACTAAGAGCTTCCGGTTCGCCCAACCCAAGACTCTCGTGCTTCATCACTGGGACTGACGGGGTCCGACTAGTTTGTTTCTGCTCATCCCAGAATCGCTCGAACGGCTGTTTTGATGAAGTCCATCTGGCTGCTTCGGGTCGTGAGTACGCATCCGACGGCAGTGCAGCTGACATTCGCAGTCGCGGCGATGCGAACGGCAGAAGAGCAGCCTAAAGCCGACTTACCCAAGGCGAGACGTGAACGTCGGCAATGGCCGACTACCTGTCGGCGACGATATCCCAGCGAGTGGCCGCTGCACGTCGGAACTGGACGCCGGAGCTGCGATCACCTGATCGGCCGCAACGGGTTGGAATACGCCCACCGAACAACGCGCGCTCAACACCGCCCCCTCCCCGACGCAGCAAAATTTATCGGCATCACCCGCGAAGGACGCTCCGCCCACTCCCGAAGCGCCCCAATCAAAGCGGCAACGCCCCCGCTCAATTCCCGACCCTTGCCTCCACGGCTTGCACAGCCGTCTGCGCCACGCCCCCCTCCTGCGCCAGCGCCCATTCGAGCCAACGCGCGCGGTGCACGACCACCAGCACAAACGCCAGCGCCGCGAGCACGCCGAAGGTCGCAAAGCCCATCTGATAGCTGCCCGTGCTTTCCCTCGCCATGCCCATGATCACGGGCAGATAGAACCCGCCGATGCCGCCCGCCGCGCCCACGATGCCCGACATCAGACCCGTGCGACCCTGCCAGCGGCGCGGCACGAGCTGGAACGTCGCGCCGTTGCCGAGGCCGAAGCACACATAGGTGAGCGCGAGCAGCGCGATGCCCGCGCCGAGCGGCGGCATCCAGGCGGCGAACGCGAAGTCGCACAGAGAAATAGCAGCGAGCAGCAGCACGAGCGCGCGCACGCCCGAGATGCGGTCGGCGATCAGCCCGCCGACCGGGCGCACCATCGCGCCGGTGAGCGCGAGCAGCGACATGATCACGCCGGCTTCGAGTTTGGGCACCTGGTAGAGCGACACCAGCAGCGTCGTCACGTACGACGACATGCCCACGAAACCACCGAACGTGATGCTGTACACGAGCATGATGACCCACGTGTCGCCTTCGGCGAGCACGCCACGATAGTGTCGCGGCAGCACGGCGATCGCGAGCAGCGCGCCCATCACCGGCAGCATCAGCACGCCGGTCTTGCCGGCGCCGAACACGCCCGCATGCACGGCAAGCACGAGCGCGATCAGGCCCGCGAGCGCGATGCAGAATGCGCGCAGCGCCTCGCGCGCGCTGCCCGACTTCTCGCCAAGGTCGCGGGCCCAGAAGCACACGGCCATCGCGGCTAGACCGAGCAGCGGCAGCGCCGCGCCCGTGGCGCGCATCCAGCCATGGCTATTGGCGAGCGCCGGGAACAGAAAGCCGTCGAGCACCGCGCCGATGTTGCCGGCGGCGGCAAGCCCAAGCACAAGGCCTTGCACCTTCGGCGGATAGTTGCTGCCCGCCATCGGCAGCGCCACCGCGAAGCTCGCGCCGCCCACGCCCAGCAGCACACCAAGCACGAGCAGCAGCGTATAGGACGGCGCGCCCGGCATCAGCAGCAGCACGAGTGCGGGAATGGCCGAGAGCGCGATGCCCATCAACGCGACCTTGCGGCCATCGCAGGCCTGGTAGAGGTTGCCCAGCGTCACGCGCAGAATGGCCGCGCCGAGCACCGGCACCGCGACGAGCAAGCCGAGCTCGGCCGGCGTCATCGCAACGTCCTTCTGAATGAACGGAGCAAGCGGGCCAAACATCACCCACACCGTAAATCCCGTGTCGAAATACAGGAAGCACGCCACCAGCGCGCGCCAATTGCCACTCTTCAGCGAACTCAAAAGATCTTTCACGAGGCTCTCTCCAGGTAATGCGTCTGTGCGCGCCGGCGGCGCCCGATTCCATTTACTTCGCAATCCGATATTTCATTTCTCGGCGGCACAAGGCATAAAAAAAGCGTCCCGAAGCGCGTCCGCATGAAGCTGTTGCGCTTCATGGGATGCCGCCTCGGGACGCCATTGCCCCGCCTTGCTCGTAGCCGTCGCCTGCAATCGTCCGCATTTGCGGGCCGAACTGAAATCACGGAGGCCGTCGTTGGCCTCGCGGCGTATCAAGCAATACGCATGCCAACGATGAACCGGCCGGTAGATGCACGTGCGGCGGCGGGCGTTGCTCCGCGCGCCCACCAACCCTGTGCGATCGATGAAAGCTGTTGGTGCACTGCAGCGTAGCCGCGCACCAGAGACGGGCGCGCGCGTCGCCAGGCGACCTATCATTAACTGAAGCGAAGTGCTCTACATGGGCCGGGAACAAGCATTCATCCGGCCAGGAAGGAGGCGCATCATGAGACCCGCTGGCTGGATCCTGCTGGGCACGCTGGTCTTCGTCGCTTTCGCCGTGTGGTCGGAAAGCGTTGCGGCGAACACGCTGAAACCCGCCGCCGCGCCGGTAATCGCCATCGTTTCCGGCACATGGGGAGCCAACTGCGGCGCGCCGCACGGCAACGCCACGCGCGATCTCGCGCGGCGCTGCGATGGTTTGCGGACCTGCGGCTATGTGCTTGATGCGCGGGCGATGAGTTCGCCGCCGTCTCGAGCCAACCAGGCACTACCATCGCCGCGAATCGCAACGTCCTCCGGGGCCTGCCGCGTCGACTATCGCGCAAGATGGCGGTGCGGCAGCCACGAAGTTCATGACGCTGCGCTTGGCGCAACCGCATCGCCTGGCGATACGCTCGTGCTCAGTTGCGTGCATGAAAATGGCCCGGGGCACTGAGACCCCGTCCATCGACAATCACCTCACCTCAGTCCGATAGCGCCTCGGCCGCTACCGCCTGCTCGATGTGCGCCGCAAAACCGCTGCTCCCTGGCGCGATCTCATCGCGCAGCGTGAGCGCCGGGATTTCGTACGCCCCCGCGTTCTGTGGACGAAACGCAATGGGCGCGGTGCTCCAAAACGTGTCGAGCCGCTCTCCCAATGCTTCGCGCGTGGCCGCGAATCGCGCTTCGTCCATGCGCCCCGTGCGATAGACGACGAACGGCGGCAAGACATCGAAGCCCGGGTAATACAGCACGCCGTGATGGATCGGGAAGAGGATGTCGTCGATCGGCCCATTGACGCCGCGCTGGCTGTAATGCGATTCCCAGCCGCCGGCAGTCACGAGCAGCATCGCGCGCTTGCCCGCGAGCGTGCCTTCGCCATAGCGGTTGCCCCAGCGCCGGTCGGAATGCTCTCCCACGCCGTACGCGAAGCCATAAGCGTAGACGCGTTCGATCCAGCCCTTGAGGATCGCGGGCATCGAGAACCACCAGAGCGGAAACTGCAGGATGACCGCATCGGCCCAGAGCAGTTTTTCCTGCTCGCCCGCGATGTCGGCGCTTTGCGTGCCGCTCGCGAAAGCATGCTTCGAATCGAGTGACGGATTGAACGGCGCAGCGTGATCGCGAGCGGGCGCATCCCGCGCGTCGAGCACGGCTTTCCAGTCCATCGCATAGAGGTCCGAGACCTGCACCGCGTGGCCTGCCTGGGTGAGGCGCTCGATTGCGAAATCCTTGAGCGCGCCGTTGAGCGAGCGCGGCTCGGGATGTGCGTAGACGATCAGTACGTTCATGCTGAAACTCCCGTGGTTGAATCGATCAAGTGAACGACTCTCAGCATAGGAGCCCGTCTGCTATATTTGAAATGAATATCGGCAATGACAGGTATTACCGTGAATAATCTGCGTCGTCTCGATCTCAATCTGCTGGTTACGCTCGACGTGCTGCTCGCGGAGCTCAACGTCACGCGCACAGCCGAGCGCCTGAACTTCTCTCAGCCGGCCGTAAGCGTCCACCTGGCGAAGCTGCGCGAACTCCTCGGCGACCCGCTGCTGCTGCCGGGCCCGCGCGGCATGCAGCCCACGGCTCGCGCGCTGGCGCTGCGCGAGCCGCTGCGCGATGCGCTCGAAGCGCTGGAGCGCGCAGTGGCGCCCTCGACCCCGTTCGATCCGGCCACCGCGCATCACACCTGGCACGTGGCGGCCACCGACTACACCGAATCCACCCTCGTCCTGCCCGCGCTGCGCGCCTTGCGCACAGCGGCGCCGCATACGCGCCTGGCGATTGTCGGGCTCGTGCCGCCGCGCATTGCCAAAGCGTCGGAGCAAGGCGAGATCGACCTCGCTTTCCATATCACCAGCGACGCGCCTGAAGGCCTGCGCCAGCGCGTGCTTTTCAAAGAGCGCTACGTGCTCGCGGGGCGTGCGGGACATCCGCGACTCAAGCGCCGCCCCACCCTGAAGCAGTTTTGCGAGTTGGAGCACGTGATCGTTTCGCCCGATGGCGGCGGCTTTCGCGGCGTGACGGACGAAGCGCTCGCGAGCGTGGAGCTCGCGCGCCGCGTTGTGCTCTCCGTGCCGCATTTTCTGTTCGTGATGTCGGCGCTCGCGCAAACCGATCTCGTGGCGCTATTGCCCTGGCGGCTCGTGCGCGACAACGCCGCGCTGAAAATCGTGGAAACGCCCATCGAAGTGCCGGGCTATGAAGTTTGCATGCTGTGGCACGAGCGCGTGCATCGCGACCCCGCGCATCAGTGGCTGCGCGAGCAATTCGCGGCTTCGATCTGAGCGCAAGCCACGACAATCGAAATTCGATTGGTCTCCGAACAATGTTTGCAGCCCTCCCAGCATCGCAATCAATTCAATTGGCATAACACCGCTGCAACCGCAATTCCCTTCACGTCTCTTACGTACGCCAACGCACATTTTTTAAATTTCATCGCCTTCCACGGCATTTCTGTTTTCTAGAATTCATGGATATCGGCGCAGTGCGGTCCAAATTGGATGCCCGTGCCCCCAGTTCGGAAAAAGGAGCGTGGCGATGACTGACGACGACATTATCGACTACGTGCTGCGATTCGAAGGCGGCTTCACTAACAACCCGGCGGATCATGGCGGCCCGACCAACTTCGGCATCACCGCAGCCGATTATGGCCGCTTCCTCGGGCTCAAAGGCCCCGCGAGCGCCGAGCAGGTCAGCAACATGTCGCGCAACGATGCAATCGCCATCTACAAGCGTGATTACATCGCCCAACCCGGGTTCGAGCCCATCACCGACGGCTCGGTCAAACTCGCTGTGGTGGATTCTGGCGTGCTGTTCGGCACATCGCGTTCGACCCGCTGGTTGCAGCAGGCGCTGAATATCAAGGTCGACGGCGCAATGGGCACCGACACGCTGGGTGCCTTGTCCGCTTGCACCGATATGCCGAAACTCGCGCGTGGGATTCTCGCCCTGCGGTTTGGCGCCATTGCCGATATCGTCGCAAAAGACCGCTCGCAACTCATCTTTCTGCGCGGATGGGTCAGTCGCGCTACATCACTTCTCAACATGCTTTGAGACCGATCATGGCCGATACTCCCACCAGCAACGACCTGGAACAAATCGCCAACGCCGTCCGCGCGGTTTCCCCGAGCCTCGCGCAAGCGCTCGGCGGCCCCTCCGCGGGCATTGTGGTCGCGGCTCTCGGACGTTGCCTGCTGCAGGACGTGCAGGCGAGTCCCAACGACATACTCACGGCTTCAAAGAATGACGATCCTGCGACGCAAAACGCCATTCTGGCTGCGGAAGAATCTTGTCAGCTACGCTTGCGAGAAAGCGGCAGCGGGCTCGCTCAACTTTCTCCCGAGGTCGCCTTGGCCGTCATCTCGGACGATGAGCACACCCAGCAATTGAAATATGGCGACACCGAAGGTGCGCGCGCACGTCAGATCGCCACGCATGACCTCACCAATTCGATATTGGCTTATGTGGTTAGCGCGTGCTTCTTCTTGCTAGTGGTCCTCCTGATGGTCTATGGAGACAAAGCGACCACACAGTACCGAGAGCTGTTATTCACGATGCTGGGTATCGTTGGAACCGGCTGGGCCAATATCATCGGCTTCTACTTTGGATCCAGCGCGGGCTCGGCGCAAAAGACCCAGGCGCTAACGGCAGCCCTTAGCGCACGGCAGCAACAACCGCAACCGCAGCAGTCAACCTCAGGACCGCCGCGCTCCAGGATGACGACCCGCTAAAGTCCTAGTGATGGGCATACAGCGGCAAGAAAGGATCCTTTGCTCGCGGTGTGCCCTCGCTCGTTGGTCGCGATGGGTCGGGCGCAAGCGGTTGCGGGCATGGCGGGATGCTCGTACGAGGCGCCGCGAGACTCAGGACCTGGGTGAAATCATTGGCGGCCTTCACGCGCGCCGTAAAGTTCAATGCACCGCCAAGCCCAAGCAGTGCGTCCGTGGTCTTCAGTATCGAAGTGTGGTCGTACAGCGTGTGGTCTATCGTGCCGGCCTGCACGAAAGGCGAGACAACGATCGCGGGCACCCGTACCCCAAGCTGGGTGAATGCAAACTGGTGCGTGTTCAGCGCAGGATTGTCGGTCGAGCCCGGAGCCACTGCTGAGGGAGGCGTCACGTGATCGAAAAATCCGCCGTGCTCGTCGAAAACAATCAGCAGCACGCTATTGGGCCAAAGCGCTGAACCGCTAATGGCGTCGTAGACCTGCTTGACCAGCGCTTCGCCTTTGCAAACATCGCACGCCGGGTGCATCGAATTCCCGTTGCGGAAATCATTCGTGGCATCGTAAGTCGGCTCGATAAAGACGAACTTCTCCGTCACCTGCCCTGCCGCGATTTGCGTCAGAAACGCGTCCATCGAAACAAATCGATTCAGCGAATTGTGCATGCCGGCAATCCCACGGGTCTGTGCAACATCGCCCTGCACGACGAGCCAATCCGCTGGCTGCAGTGCAGAAAATATGGTGCCTGCCGGAAAGTTGAATATGGGCGTATTCGTGAATACGGCCTGAAAGACCTGTCCCGCGCTTGGCGAATGATCGAGCCCGGACGACGTGCCCGCAACTGCAAAGAAGCGGTTGGGCCACGTGGGTCCGGGCATGGAAGAAAACCAGTTGTCGCACACGCAGAACTGACTCGCCAGGAAGTTCAGTACCGGCAGTTGATCAGGCGTGAACACGCTGAAGGCGTCGGCGACCGTATCGGCGTGGTCTTCGTACGTTGCGGCAAAGCCCGTGTTAGCTGTGGCCGACGCCAACGGCGGATATTTGCCAGGCGGAAGAACAAGCGAGTCGTTAAGCACGGTGGTCCCGCTGGCGACCTGAAGCCCGCATAACTGAACACACGCATCGGTGAATTCATGGCCGGGATCGAAGCCCAGCGCATAGGGCGAGCCGTGTCCTAATGTGTATGCGGTTCCGGTTCGCCCGTAGTTGACAATGGGCTCTGCCGGCAACCCATTGGCCGTAGTGGCTCCACCGCCCGGCAGCGTGCCGGAAAAGTTGGAAAGGCCAAAGATGCTGTCGTACGAGCGGTTCTCCAGCATCAAGACGAATACGTGTTCGATCTCTGGCATAGGACTTCCTTCAGACTCGGCGTTGACGCCCATCTCGCGACGCGATGGGAGCGATGAACGGTTTGTGTACCCCACACAGTTCGCCAATTATGTGCGCTTTCGAACGGTTCGGTCAAAGAGTGAGGTTTCAGATAGAAGCGGCTGAGCGCGACGATTTGCATAGCCATTTCTGAAACAGGCCATTCATTTTGAATACCAAAATGATGGCGTTATACACCGCATGTTTCGGAACAAAGTTGCTTATCTATACATCGATCAGCGCAAAGCATCCCTGGTCGGCAAGACTCCAGCCGATTCAGAAAGCAACTATAAAAATGACGAGACGCTCCAAAAACTAAATAGCTGGCTAGACTCGATCCAAGACCAGCTAAAAGTTGTTGAAACCCTGCCAATGAGCAAGACCGCGACAGGAAACCAGCTGTGAACGTCATCGACGAACAGGTCATAAACCGCCGCAAGAAACTCGAAGACGATCGAATGCCAGCAGACGCCTCGCGCAAATGGGGGCTCGCGTTGTCTGGCGGCGGCATTCGCAGCGCGACGTTCTGCTTCGGGCTGGTGCGCGCGCTCGCCTGCAACAATGTGCTGCTGCGTTTCGATCTGATGTCGACGGTGTCGGGCGGCGGCTATATCGGTTCGATGCTGGGCAATCTGTTTCAGCGTGCAAGCTCGGGCAACGATGCGCGCAACATCAACAAGGCGGTCGGCGGGTGCGACTCGGCCTGGTTCATCTGGTGGTTGCGCGCCAACGGCCGCTATCTGATTCCTCGTGGCGCGCGCGATCAGGCGTTCGCGTTCGCCACGTATCTGCGCAATCTGACCGCCGTGCATTTCGAACTGGGCATGGCTGCCGTACTGCTCGGCATCGCGCTGGGACTGGTTGACCTTGGCGTGTGGTGGAGCCTCGAGCGCCTCGGCTACGCTTCCGACACTGTGTTCACGTATTTACGCTGGTGGTCCAAATGGATTCCGGCAATCTGGGTCCTCTTGCCGTTCTTCGCGCTGGCCGGCGCGATTTACGCCGGTGCTTACTGGGCGCTCGCGTGGGCTAGCCGGACTCGCAGGTTCGCGCTGGGCTGGTTGCTCACTGCGCTAGCGGGCGTGGCGCTCGTCGCGATGTTCCAGAACTTCGATTCGCAGTCCACCGATAACGACGGCGCGACGTTCCGATACGCAGTCTGGTACGTCTGTTACGGCTTGATCGGCATCTGGCTCGTCGCCGCGATCGTCGCCCGCGCGACGCTGCCGCCGCGCCATGACGAATCGCCGAACGACTATTCGCTGCGCGCCACCCGGGCACGCCACCGGCTCACGCGAAAACTCACCGGGTGTCTCATTGTGTTCGCTGCGGTGGGCATCGCTGGCGTCGTCGATCGACTGGCGTGGTACTTCGCCTTCGAGCTAGGCAGTATCGTGAAGCCCGCGGCGTTTCTCGCCATTGCGGCGGCGCTCCTGCGCGTGCTCATGCCGCTCGCGGCGGCACTTGCGCCCAGGATATCGAGCCCGTTGCCCATTGCGATTGCACGCTTGCTCGGCTATGTGCTCGCGCTATTGCTCTGCGCATGGTGGGTGGCGCTCGTCTATAAGCTGGCAATGGGCGAACTCTTCACCAAAATCTGGCCGCAGTACGATCAAGCCAGAACCGATCTGTTGCTGCTGCTCGTGCCCGTAGCCGGATATATGCTGGTCACCGGGGCGAATTTCACTTTTCTCAATCTGTCGTCCTTGCACGCGTTTTATAAATCGCGGCTCACGCGCAGCTATCTCGGCGCGGCGAACCATCGGCGCTTCGGCGAGCGTGCGGCGCTCGGGGCGCTCGAAAGCGTGCCGTCAACATGGCCTGCGGGCAAATCCACCATCTCGGTCAGAGAGATCTGTTTCGGCGACGATAGCCCGCTGACACGCTACCAGCCCCAACGCGAGGGCGGCCCCGTGCATCTGCTTACGGTGTGCGTGAACCAGACCGTCGACCCACGCGGCCGGCTGTTCAATCAGGACCGCTGCGGCCTGCCTTTGACCGTCGCCTCGGGCGGTCATATGCGGGTTTCGCTCGGCGAGTGGACCGCGCTTGCCGAGCCCGGCAGCCTGAGCATCGGCGCCTGGACAGCCATCTCCGGGGCCGCGCTGTCGCCCGGCATGGGCAGCGTGACGCGCGGCGGCATGGCGGCGCTGGCCACGTTCGCGGGCGTGCGACTCGGCTACTGGTGGACCCGCAAGGAGCGCGAGAATTTGCCCCACGGTGCGCCGATGCGCCGTGCATCGCGCTTGCTGGCCAAAACGCGCGGCTTGCTCAACGAGACCTTCGGCTCGTTCGCGGGCACTGAGGGCGACAACTGGTTTCTGACCGATGGCGGCCACTTCGAGAACACCGGCGCCTATGCGCTACTCGCGGAGCGAGCCCAGGTCATCGTGCTCGCCGATTGCGGCGCCGACCCGAAATTCCGTTTCGGCGACCTCGAGAATCTCGTGCGCAAGGCGCGTATCGACCTCGGCATACGCATCAATTTTCAGCGCCTGCGCAGCGATATGCCGGTGTCCGGCACGTCTCATTCGTGCTTGCAGAAATTGATATCATTCGGATCACTAAACGAAATCAGTTCGCCGAACAGCTCTGCCTGTCTTGCGCTCGCCAAGATTCGCTACGACGAAGATTCGGAACCCGGCATTTTGATCGTCGTGAAACCCAATCTCTGCGCCGGACTGCCCGTGGATCTCGTCAATTTCAAGGCGCAGAATGTGGATTTTCCGCAGCAAACCACGGCGGATCAATTTTTTTCCGAAGCGCAGTTCGAAAGCTATTTCATGCTGGGCCAGTTTCTGGGCAGCGATCTGGATTACGGTTTCATCGACTATCTGCTGGAACACGCTGACGAGCACTTCGAGAACGACGACTGCTCGCCTTTTGATGCGTCGTCGCAGACTAACGGCGGCGCCGCGAATGGCAAACTGTCCGGCCGCCTGCCCTCGCGTATTGCCGCCACGGCAGTCGGGACCACACTGGGCATCGGCGCGGTGACCACCACAGGCGTTGCCGCATGGCAGGCAATCGAGAGCGCGCGCACCGCCGCCGCGCGGCAAGAAAGCGACGAGCACAATGCGCTCAAGGATCTCGCCGATCTATGGGCCGGCTTGCCGTCGGTCAACCCTGGTACACCGATTCCCGACTCGGAGGCCCAAGCCTTTGGCAAGGTCGCGGCGGCGCTGGTGCGAACCGCCGACACGTTGTGTCCTTCCGGCGAAGCCGAGTGGTTCAAAGCGTCACCACTGGCGGCCCGTATCACGCGCGACACGCTCCAAGGTTGTACGAATCTTGCTGCCGCAAAGCGCACCGCGGCCTGCCGACTTCTAGTCGAAGCCGCCACCCCCGCTCTCGGCACGACCTTGCCGCAATGCATTATGAAGCCCGCCGACACGCTGACGCTCGCAACGCTGCCTGTCCGCTATGGTCCGTACGACTATGGCGCGAACGCGCAGTACCCATCGAGGCACCCGTGCGATCCCGCGCGTTACGCAACACTCGCGGCGGAAGCCGATTTCGAGTTCTTGAACGGCCCGCTCGCCGAAAAACCAAGCGCGCTGGGACGCGCGGGCGAAGAAATCGAATCGCTCGCCCAAGGGTGCCACGGACTGAATCACGACAAGAGGCTCCAAGCATCCAAGCCGTCGACAACCGTCGCGCAACAACCGGAAGTGGAGCCCGCACCGCCCCCGCTCGCTGGTTTTGTTCCACCAGCCAGCGCGCCTGCATCGGCATCCGCGCTGCATCCGCCGCCGCCCCCTGCGAGCGCCACCGCCGCCACGACCCCGGCCTCGCAGGCCGCCGCCATTGCGGCGGACATCTGCCGGAACGTCACGGTGTATATCCAGATCTATGGCAGTTCGCAGCGCGGGACGGCGAATGGCTATCGCGACAAGTGGCGCGCAATCGGCGCCAGCGTGCCGGCGATCGAGGACGTGCTCGACACCGCGCGGCGCAATGGCCGCGCCGGCCCGATGCCGGTGACTCACACCACGGTGCGCTTCCACGATCGTGCGTCGAAGGCGTGCGCGAAGGCGCTCGGACCGGAAGTCGGCACATCGGAATGGACCGTCGAGCCGTTGTCCGCGAACTTGCAGGCTATCCCGCACACGATCGAAGTCTGGATCGCTCCGTCGCCCACACCTTGATGGGGTCTCGCGCACCGTGCAGGGACTAGTGCGCGTGGCGGGTCACTCGAGTTGCGGATCGCCGAACGCCGGATTCGCGAACACCGCTGGCCGCAGCCATGCGTAGCACGCAAACGAAACGCTGCACAAGCCAATCGCACCCCAGAGCGCCATGGCGGTGCCCATGCTCTCAAGCAGTGCGCCACCGGCGATCGAGCCCACGCCGTATCCGAGCGCCACGCAGCCCGGCAGCAGCACCGCGCATTTGCCGCCGAGATCGTATTGGGGAATCGTCGAATAGATCAGCAGCGCTGCGCCGGTCCAGCACGCAATGAACAGCACCGCGCCAAGCGAGAACGTGAGTGTCGAGGCCGGGCGCGCGAGCAAGCCGACCGCCAGCACGCAGCCGGCCAGATTCACGAGCGCCCAGCGCCTGAGTCCGGCGCCCGCACCGAGTCGCGGCATCAGGATGCAGACGGCCAGACTTGCCACGTTGGCGATCGTGAGCACGGTCGATATCGCGCCCGCGCCAAGACCGGCATCGCGCCCGATCTGCTCGAGAAAAGTCCAGACCACGCCCACGCCGCCATAAAGCGCCAGTTGCGCGGCGAGCACGAGCATCGAGCCCGCCTTGTCGAAGCTGCCGATGCTGAGCGCAACGGGCCGCGCGAGCGTTTCGCCGGGGCGAAAAAGCAATGCAACAAGCGGAAACGTGGCAAACATCGCCGCGATGAAACCGAATATGCCCGCTGCACCCCACGTGGCGCTCAAGGCCGGAAACACGCATCCGACCAATAGCATGCTCCAGGCGACCTGCCCCAGCAGCATCGCGCTGAGATGGCGCTCGGGCGTTCGCGTGTACGACAGGTAGCGCAGCGCAATGCCATTGAGCCCGCCTGAGCCAATGCCGCCCATGAATTGCAGCATCGAATAGGCGATCAGGCCATGCGCGCCAAGCGTGGCAAAGTTCGCACCGGCGGCCAGCAGCGCGACACCGGCAAGCACGAGGCGCACGGGCTGCCGCCCCAGCACGAAGGCGACCAGCAAGGTCCCAATCGATTCACCCAGCACCTCGGCGAACGACGACATGCCAATGGCCGCTTCGCCAAACCCCCAATGCTGCTCGACCGTGCCGACCACCGCCGGCATGCCGAGAAATTCAGTGGGGCCCAATATGCCGATCGCGACGATCGACAGAATGAACAGCATGCTTTCGCGATGCTTGCCGCTGGTTTGTTCCGATCGTTGCTCCGATCGTCGTTTTGACTGCTTCAACATCTATTCGTCTCCTCCAGACATGGCATGCATGCTCACATCGGAAAGCCCATTGTCTTGAGGCCGTTGATCCATGCGCGCTTCCAGCCGCCTTCGGCATCGGCGCCGTCGAATGCATGGAAGGTGATCTTTGCGCCAATCCGGCGCAGCGGCTCGCCGCCACGCCAAAGCCCGTATAGCCCGCCACGAACACGCCCTTGCCGCCGAGATCGCGCTTGGCGAACACGGAGCCGCGCGAGCAATAATCGATCGGGCCACCCCACGCGTGCGAAAACCGCACGTCGCTCAGCTACGGGAAAGTTTTGTAAAACGCCTGCGCGAGCCGATGGTAGGTTTCGCGCTTCTCGTCCTGCGGCGGATTCGAGTCGCCGTCGAAGTGATAGCTCACGAGCCCGCCGAGCTTGGTGCGCGCGAGCGCGTCCCCAACGCTCAAGCTGGCCCGCGCGCCGCCAGGGCCCGCGGACGAGCCATGCGCCCCCTTCTCCACCGCCTCGTTCATTGCGCCTTCTCGAGCACGACGTAGAACTTCTGCGCGTCCTCGAGCGTCTCCCAGCGGCCCGCGAAGCCGGCCGGCAGCAGATAGCCCTGGCCCGACTCGAACTCCTTGCGATTGCCCTCGACGTCGGTCAGCGCGATACGCCCCCCGGTCAGCCAGACGGCCTCGTCGGCGGCGGTTTCCGGAAAGTCGACCGCGCCCACCTTGCCTTCCCACCAGCCGGCAATGTATTGGCGGCTCTCGCCCGCCGCGCCGCGCCAGTCCATTTCGTCCATGCCGAATTCGAGTTTGGTGAATTCGCCTGCGCCTGCGCCCAGCAATACGATGTCCTTGATCAGCTTGCTCATCTGAATCTCATGAAACGATTGAAAGGAAAATCGCAACGTTAAAGAGTTCGATGATCCCGGTATGCCCCGGCTTTGGGGGGGCAGCGCGAGTTTACCGGGGGTGCGCTTGAACCCAAGGGCGCTTCTGTTATGCTTTTTAGCTGTGCATACGCGTAGAACACGTACCCGATCAGGTGCACCATGCTGCTCAACGTCGACCCTTTCAACCATCAAAGCCAGCACATCGATGTGCCCATCAAGGCGCTCGGCGACATTATCGAGTCGATCGGTACGCCGCATTTCGTTCATCGGCTCACGTCGTTCATGAACGGAATCATTCCGCTCGACGTCGTGCACGTGGAGCGCTCGCGCTTTGGCGCCGGCGCGCCGCTCGGCTATAGCTGCGAATGGCTCGGCAGCGGCGCGGTGGACGACGAGCAGGCCAGGCTCGATCACGTCATGGGGCTTTACTATGAGCGCTTTCAGGCCGCCGATCCGCTGTTCGCCGCGATACGTGGCACAACCGGCACGCACCTCGTGGTGCGCGACATGAGCAACATCCCCGCTGGCGAATTTCGCAAGCGCATTTTCGACGAACGCCAGATCGCCCACGAATGCGTGCTCACGAAAGACGCGAGCCACGCGCAATACTCGCTCGCCATCGTGCGCCGCAAGCATTTGCCCCCGTTCTCGCTGAGTGAGCTGAGCCAACTGCGCCACCTGGGCGACTTTCTGTTTCCGCTGCTCGAACTGCATTCGTCGATGTCGGCCGCCAGAAAGGTTGCCAATACCGCGACCAGCACGGATCCGCTCGCGCTGTTCGACGCCCGCGTCGCGCACGAAGGCATCACGCTCTCCAAGCGCGAATACGAAAGCTGCAAGCATTTGATCGTGGGCCGGACCGTGCCCGAGACGGCGGCCATCCTGGGCGTACGGCAGTCTTCCGCCGAGTCCTATATCCAGCGGGCGTTCGCCAAGCTCGGCGTGCGGACCAAGCGCGATCTGGCCAAATGGGCGCTCGAAGCGGCCATGCCGGCTTCCGCTGCGTCGTCCGCTCCGCAAACCGGCACGGTCCAGACCGATCCGGCCCCGCCTCCGACCGCGGTCTGAACACGACCCCAACGCACCCCGAACGCGACCTGAACGCCGCGCCGTTCGCCGCGCGCCAGCACAAAGCCCCTTTGCCCCCTGCAAGGGGGGGCAGACCCGCCCCCGGGCGCTCACTATAGTGACCCGCGATCAGTCACAATTGCGCACCACGAGGCAACGATGAGCACGCAGGAAACAGGCAATACCGCAGCGGACGTGCTGTTCACGAACGCGAAAGTCTATACCGTCGATCCCCATAAACCCTGGGCGCAGGCCGTTGCGGTGCGCCGCGAGCGCATCGTCTTCGTCGGCGACGAACGGGCCGCCCAGGCCTGGGTCGGCGAAAACACACGCGTCATTGATGCGGCCGGCCGGCTGATGCTGCCCGGCTTCGTCGAATCGCACTGGCACTTCGAAACGACCGCATCGGCGTTTCAGGCTTTCGTGAACTATGAAGATCCGCAAGCGGTGATCGGCGCGCTGCGCGAGTACGTTGATACGCACCCCGAAGAAAAGGCCATCACGGGAATGGGCTGGATTCAGGCGACCATCCCGCCCGAGATGCTCTGCAAGGAAACGCTCGACGCCGTGTGCCCCGACCGCCCGGTGTGCCTGCTCTCCACCGACTTCCACACGGCGTGGGCCAATTCGAAGGCGCTGGAGATCGCTGGCATCGACGCCTCCACGCCGCCGGTTCAGCCTGGCGCGAGCTGGTTCGAGAAAGACCCTGTCACGGGCGAACCGACCGGCGTGATCGTGGACGGCGCGGCCTACTCGCTGCTGCTCAAGCGCATCAGCGACGCCGGCTATCTGCCCAAAGGCATGGACCTGTACCTGCGCTCCTTCGCGGTATGGCAGGACAAGCTTGCGGCCGCCGGCATCACGACCGTGTTCGATGCGGGCTTCATGGACCCGAGCGGCGACCAGTCGCTGCTCTACGAAACGCTCCAGGACATGGAGCGGCGCGATGACCTCAAGCTGCGCGTAGTGGGCAGCGTGGCCGTGGTGGGCGAAGTCGAAAAGCCCGTGGAGATGTTGCGCGAATTCAACCAGCGCTATGACTCGCCGCTCGTCAAGGCGCGCGCGCTCAAGCTGTTTCTCGACGGCACCGAGGCCAACCACACGGCGTGGCTGCTCGAACCCTACGCCGACCGCGCGGACACCTGCGGCGCGCCCACCATGCCCGTCAGCGAATTCGAGCAGCATCTGCTGGAAGCCGACAAGGCGGGCTTCAACGTGATGGTGCATTGCGTGGGCGACGCGGCCGTGCGCGCGGCGCTTGACGGCTTCGAGCGCGTGAACCACACCAACCCGCAGCGCGACCGCCGCCATGTCATCACGCATGCGTTCCTCACGCATCCCTCGGATATTCCGCGCTTTCGCGAACTGGGCGTGATGGCCAACACGCAGCTTCAATGGGGCGTGGTCGATCTGTACACCGAACTGCTGCGCGAACACTACGGCACGGAGCGCTGGAGCAATATGTACAAGTTCCGCACCTTCATCGAGCAGGGCGTGACGGTGTCGACCGGGATGGACGGCCTCGCCTGCCAGTGCCGCTGCCAGCATCGCCCCGTCGAGCATATCGAGTCCGGCCACACGCGCCAGCTCGCGGGCGAACCCGATGCTCCGGCGCTGCCCGACATCAACGAGCGCCTGAGCATTCCCCAGCTCATCGCCGCCTATACGATCAATGGCGCCTGGCAGCTCGGGCTCGAGCACGAGGTGGGTTCGGTCACCGTCGGCAAGCGCGCCGACCTCATCGTCCTCGAAAACAACCTCTTCGAAGTGAACAAGTATCAGATCGGCAAGATCGATATCGCGCTCACGATGATGAACGGCGGCGTTACGCATGCCGCCGGCTCGATGCGCGCGGCCTTCGGCCTCGAAGCAGCGGTCTGAACCCAGGGGCGGTGGCAGGCGATACCCGCTTGCCGCCGCCCCTGCCGCAAAGCTTTCTCTCAGGCACACAATCAGGATACCGAAACAAGGAACACCGAAAATGTCACGCATCATGACCGGCGCGCCGGCCTCCTCCGAACACCAGGTCACGCTGGCCAACTGGCGTCTCGAGCCGTACAGCCAGTGGTCGTTCCGCAACGTGCGCCGCCTGCTGCCCACCGCCGCGATCGCACACGACCCGCGCGCGGCCACGCCGCTGCCGCAGCGCTGCAATGACCTCGGCACCCTGAGCTTCACCACGCCCGCCGGGGAAACCTGGAGCATCGACCAGATGCTCGCGAAGTCCAACGCCGACGGTTTCCTCGTCATGAAGCGCGGCCAGATCGTGACGCAGTGGTACAACAACGGCCTCACGCCCGAGAGCCAGCACCTGATCTTCTCAATCACCAAGTCGCTCGTCGGGCTGCTGTGCGGCGTGCTCGCCGACCAGGGCGTGCTCGATGTCGACGCCCCCGTGGTCGACTATCTGCCCGAGCTGCGCGGCAGTGCCTACGATCATGGCGCGACGGTGCGCCATCTGCTCGACATGAGCGCGAGCGTGACGTTCGCCGAAGACTATCTCGACACGCGCGGCAACTTCCTGCGCTACCGCCGCGCGATGGGCTGGAACCCGCCGCTGCCCGACGACCCGGTGGACCTGCGCCGCTTCCTCACGGAACTGCGCCCCGGCGAGCGCGCGCACGGCGAGGTCTTCCACTACAACTCGCCGACCACCGACGTGCTCGGCTGGGTGATCGAACGCGCGGCGGCGCAGCCGCTCGACGCGCTGCTCTCGCAGCACCTCTGGGTGCCGCTCGGCGCGCAGCATGAGGCCTGCATCACGCTCGACCGTCTTGGCGCGCCGCGCGCGGCGGCCGGGCTGTGCGCGACGCTCAGCGACCTCGCGCGTTGCGCGGAGATGGTGCGATGCCGTGGCGTGGCGAACGGCAAACAGATCGTGCCGGGCTGGTGGATCGACGACATCATGAACAACGGCAGCCGCGAGGCTTGGGCGCGCTCCACATGGGCCGACTTCCTGCCGGGCGGCTGCTACCGCAGCAAGTGGTATCTCACCGGCGCGGCGGGCTCGCCGTTCATCGCGATCGGCATTCACGGCCAGTGGATCTACGTCGATCCGCGCGCGGCCGTGGTCATCGTCAAGCTCTCGTCCCAGCACCTGCCCGTGGACGAGCCGATGGACGACATCGTGCTGGCCGCATACCGGGCCATCGTCCGGCATCTGGCCGATTGAGTACATCGAGCACATCGAGCCCAATCGCTCGATGCCGTGCCGCCGGGGGGGCAGACCCGCTGCATCCCCCCAACTAAATTAGCGCAATCGACACGACACGTCCCTGTGAGGACGGCACAATTCAACAATGGAGGAACGACAAGTGGCAAACAGATTGACTGGCAAGATGAAGGCGATTTGCGCGACGCTCGCGCTCGCGGGTGCCGCATGGCAAACCATGCCCTCGGCACGCGCCGACGAGCAGGTGGTCAACGTCTACAACTGGGGCAACTCGATCGGCAAGGACACCGTTGCCAACTTCGAGAAGGCAACCGGCATCAAGGTCGTTTATCAGGAGTTCGATTCGAACGACACACTGCAGGCCAAGCTGCTCTCGGGCAACTCGGGCTATGACGTGGTGGTGCCGTCCGACATGTACTGGGCTCGCCAGGTGCAGGCCGGCATCTTCCAGAAGATCGACCATTCGAAGCTCCCGAACCTCGCCGGCCTCGATCCCGACATCATGAAGATCGTCGCGCAGGAAGACCACGGCAACCAGTACGGCATACCTTGGTCGTGGGGCACGGACGGCATCGGCATCAACGTCGAGAAGGTCAAGGCCGCGCTCGGCAACGACGCCCCGCTCAATAGCTGGTCGCTGCTGTTCGATCCGAAGAACGCGCAAAAGCTCAAGAGCTGCGGCATTTCCGTGCTCGATTCGCCGGTCGATGCGTTCGGCGCGGCGCTCGTTTATCTGAAGAAAGACCCCAACACCAATAGCCCCGCCGATTACGAAGCCGCCTATCAGGTGCTCAAGGGCATTCGGCCGTACATCACGCAGTTCAACAGCACCAGCTATATCAACGACTTGGCGGGCGGCGACATCTGTATCGCGCTCGGCTGGTCAGGCGACGTGAACTCGGCCCGCGTGGCCGCGCTGGACGCGAAGAAGCCGTATCACATCAAGTACCTGATTCCCGACGTCGGCACGTCGATCTGGTTCGACATGATGGCGGTTCCGAAGGATGCGCCCCATCCCGAGGCGGCGCTGAAGTTCATCAACTTCGTAATCTCGGCGAAGGAAGCCGCGGCGCTGACGAACTACACGTCCTTCCCGTCCACGGTGCTGGGCGCGAAGGCCATGGTGCGGCCCGAGGTGCTGGCCGATCCGGCCGTGTTCCCGCCGCCGGAGGTCTACCGCAAGCTGTTCGTGAGCACGCCCATGACGGCCGAGCTGACGCGTTTGCAGAACCGTCTCTGGGCGAAGCTCAAGACCGAGTGAGGGTGAATTTGTGACGGCGGCGTAGCCGCCGGTCTCAAGGGGGGCGAGTTTTTCGTCCCCCCGTTTTATGGGTAAGCGGCTAGTTTTGAGCCATGGCTACGGGCAGGCCCGGCAAGTGCCGCTTGCCGAACACCGCTCTGTGATGCGGCGACGCCGCTGACACAGGGTCATTCCAGCTGAACGCGAGCAACCTTCCGGCAACATAGCCGCAGCGGAACCGGAGATCTAGCGGTTCGCCACCGCTCACGCGGATGCCTTGAGCCTCGACTGTCACGATGGTGTCGACCACCACGTGCTGCTTGCGCTCGCCAAACGAAGCATTGCGCGGCGTGACCGACGCGTGCCCGCTCTCGAAGGAACCCTGACGAAACTCGACGTGGTCGATCGCACTCGAGGTACTGGCGACGAAAATGCCGTGGGCAGCGCAGTCCGCAACGAGTGGATCGGCATGCATGGTCTCGATGAACTGACTGACGAGCTGGTTGTGTTGATCGAGCTGGTCGGCAAATGCGGGCGCTGCGAGCGAAAAGCACGCACTGGCAACCACCGAACGGCCGGCCAGGCTCAGTAACCGCTTCGGTACCGGACGGGTGCGAAACATCGAAACGACTCTAACGATAATCATGATGCAGGCGACCTCGCAGGAGGTTCAGTCGAGTTCCCGATGGCGCATCGCAATGCAGAACGTCGCCAGGCCAATACACTGCAATACCGCCATGCCGAGCGCCATGTAGAGGGTGCTGCCGAGCAGCATGGGAACCAGCAGGGCCGAGGACAGGAAGTTGCCAAACTGCTGGACCGTGATGTAGCAGCTTGACGCCAGGCCGCGTCGCTCGGGAAAGCAATCCAGCGCCAGAACCTGAAGGAAGGGCTGGGTCATCATCATGCCCAGACTGAAAACCGGTAGCGCTACCAGCGCCCATGGCATTGGTGAAGCATGCATCGCGTTGACGCCGATGTTGACCACGCCGGCCACGACCATCACGAGATGGCCAAGCAGCACATTGCGCGCGGCACTGCCATGCCCGGCGGTACGGTGCGCGACTGCGGCGCCGGCGATCAAACCCACCACGATCGGGATGAAAAGATAGCCGAACGACTGCTCTCCAAGACCAAGATGCTTCACGACGAAGCTCGGCGCGGCCAGGACGTAAAGGTAGATCCCGAGATTGACCGCCGCGTTGGCGAGCGCCAGCGCAACAAAGCGCGGCATCGTGAACAACGCGCCATAGGCGCGCGCAAGCGCGACGGGATGCAGCGGATGCCGGCGCGCTGGCGGCAGGGTCTCCGGGACGAAAAACCAACAGATCACGACCAGCAATGCCGACAGGAACGCGAGGAAGAGGAAAATGCTGCGCCAACCCGTCCACAGCAGCAGCCAGCCGCCACAGACAGGCGCGAGCGCGGGTGCGAGCGCGAAGATCATCGCGACCAGCGCCATGATTTTCTGCGCGTCGGTTCCGTCGAAGACGTCGCGCACCATCGCCCGACCAATGATGACGCCGGCCCCGGCACTCATGCCCTGCACGGCACGACCGGCGTAGAGCAGCCCGATGCCCGGCGCAGCCGCGCACATCAGCGATCCAACAGTGAACAGCACATTGCCGGCGAGAATCATCCGGCGGCGGCCGATCGCATCAGAGATCGCCCCGTGCCACGGCACCATCAGCGCGAAAGGCAGCAGGTAGGCTGACAACGACTGCTGGATCTGCGCCGGAGTAGCGTGCAGCGCCTGCGCCATGATGGAAAAGGCCGGCAGGTATGTGGCAATCGCGAATTGCCCGAGCATCGACAGTCCAGCCACGAGCACGACGATCGTCGGGGTGTGGAGCCGTTGCGGTTCAACCTCTGCCTTCGTGTGCATGGTCGCCATTTACAAACTCCTGTTCGTGCCGGTCTCGGGGCGTGCACCGTCCAGTCCGGTCCGGTCCGCCCTCTTCTCGGCGTCGCCTGTGCGGCACGCATGGATGAACTCCGCATGAAGCCGCTCCCAGTCGGCCGCCGTCAGGTGGCGACGTGCCGCTGCCAGGATGATCCCCTCTTCCCGTCCGCGAATGGTCCAGACGCGCTGGGCGTAACGATCGAGCACGGACAGCACCTCCGCCGCCTCGACGCCACCCTCGGGCCGCGCCACCAGCAACTCAAGCTCGCCGAGCAGCTCGTGTTCGCGTCGACCCAGCAGAAGGACTTCGTCAATTTCGGCGCGCACGCTCTCGACGCGTCGCCGCAGTCTGCCATAGAGGGTAAGTTCCTTGCGGCGCTGCAAGGGATGCACGGTGCTGCGGATATGCTCGACGGTTTCACGCAGGCCCGCGCAATGTGCGCGCAGCGATTGCGCATTTGACGCGTCCTGATCGCTCAGCACGCAAAGCCACTGACGCAACAAGGCTGCGTGCCGCCGGTACTCGGTGCGCAGCACGTCAAGGGCCGGAATCCGGGGCGGCGTGGCCCCGATACCAAACGTCAGTACGGGAACAGTGGCGAGCGCACGCAGATCGAATGCCTTCGACCCGGGTACCGCCGTCTCGGCCGGACCCCGTACCGTCACAATCGTGTCGCACCCGGACAGGCGCACCGCGTTCAGCACTTCGTGTGCCGGTTGCGTTGAGAAAAGCGCCGTGACCCTGCACGGAATCCCCATTGCCATGGCAGCAGCCTCCGTACGCGCGAGCACTTCGCGCGCCGCGAACGCGCACTGCGCCTGGGCATGGGGATCTTCCGGCAACGTTTGTGCGTACCAGAGGCTGATTCGGGCACTATTTTCAAAGGCAAATTCGAGCGCCTGAATAGCCGCATCCGAGCAATGATCACTCGGCTCAATCAATAACCCGAGATGTCGAAACATGAGATTCTGCCGTTACTGGACAGGACGCAATGGTAGGGATATCCGCTCTGTAAATCTCCCCCCATTGAAAGGGGGGAAGGTGGGTTTGGAAGCGGCACGGGTTCGCTATAATCAATTCAACCCTGCCTGACCCCGTTTGCATTGGCACGTTCGCGACGCAGTTCTTGGCCCCCAATCCGATGACAAAGCAACTATCAGCCACGAGTCCGGAAGCGACGCTCAAGATCATTCCGCCGCGCGCACCGCGGGACATGCTTGCCCGTACCCGTCTGAGGTCGGACAGCGAGCAGTTCCGCAATCGCGCCGTGACCGTTGTGCAGGCGCCGCCGGGGTTCGGGAAGACGTCGCTCCTGATCCAGTGGCGACAGGAATACCTGAGGCACGGCAGCGCAGTTGCGTGGCTCTCGCTCGACGGGCACGACGATCCTTCGCGCCTGCTCGGCGGCCTCACACTTGCCGTGCGCACGGGGTCCGGCAAGGTGACGTTCGGCAAGCGCCTGCTCGAGGGCGGCGCGATTGCGGACTCGCCACTGGAGGCGATCACGGTATGGCTGGCGGAAGTGGCCCGCACTGCGCTCGATACCGTGCTGATGCTCGACGAAGCCGAAAAGCTGCCGCAGGCGAGCCAGGACGCGCTTGTCTATCTGCTCGAAAACCTGCCGCCCAACCTGCGTGTGGTGATTGCCGCGCGCGCCGGCTTCGACAAGGTCATCAGACGCCTGAGCGCCGCTGCACGATGCGTCACGGTGGATGCCGTCGCGCTTCGCTTTCGGCTGGACGAAACCATTGCGCTGATCGGCAACAGGCTCGACGCCGTTGTCGATGCGGAAGCGAGCGCACGATTGCATGACATCGCGGAAGGCTGGCCGCTAGGCCTGCAACTCGCCCTTGCCACCATTGCCGACTCCGAGGACCCCGTAGCGAGCATCGACGCCTTTGCCAGCAGCACCGCCGGCATTCGCGAACAGTTCGTCACTGCGCTGCTGGAGAGGCTAAGCACTGAGGACACGGAGTTCCTCGTGCGCGTCTCCATTGTCGAGCTTCAGCACGAGG
The DNA here is from genome assembly GCF_902859945.1 of Paraburkholderia caffeinitolerans. GTDB lineage: Bacteria > Pseudomonadota > Gammaproteobacteria > Burkholderiales > Burkholderiaceae > Paraburkholderia > Paraburkholderia caffeinitolerans. The sequence continues at coordinate 31,155 of NZ_CADIKL010000038.1, forward strand.
ATCTTTGCGCGGCCCTCACCGGGGATCAGGACGCGGGCAAGCGGCTCCTGCGGCTTTCGCGGGAGACGCCGCTCTTTGTTGTCGGCGCGCAGGGGCGTGGCCAATGGTTCCGGATGCACGCGATGGCGCGCGAGGCGCTGCGCGCGCGTCTGGGCGCGCTGCCACAGTCCGCCCAGGAAGATTTGCACCGCCGCGCGATGCAGTGGCTGGCCGACAACGGCATGGCCGAAGCGGCCGCGCGCCACGCGCTCGCGTGCGGGCAAGAGGACACCGCGTATGTGCTTGCCCAGCGGTCGTTGCATGAGGCAGTCACGCAGGGCCATGTCGTGGCCGTGCTCGAGTGGCTCGAATGGCTGCCTGAGCCTGTGCTGGAGCGCCATCCGCGGCTGCGGCTCGCCATGGCATGGGCGCTTGCGCTCAGCGACCGGCAGCAACAGGCCGAGGAGCAGGCGCAGGCGATCCTGCGCAGCACCGAGCCGGATGACGCAATGCGCTTTGAGATCGACCTCATTCTGAGTGCGGCGGCCTACTTCGCGGATGAGCCGGACCGTGCGGCGCACCTGCTCGAACGCTGGGGCAACACCCCGCCCGTTAGCGACCCATGGCTGCAACAGGTGCAGGCCAACCGGCTGTCGGTGCGCGCCATCATGACCGGTGAATACGCGGCGGCGCGTCAGTACGGACGACATGCGCCGCGCGGGGATGCCAGCGCGGCCAACCGTTACGTGGTTCGCTGGCGCACGTGCTTTACAGGCTTCAGCTACCTGCTCGAGGGGCAGGTACTGCTGGCGGAACGCACGTTGCGCCCGGCGCTCGTACAGGCGGACGACGATCTCGGTCGCCGCCACCCGTTTTCCTGCATGCTCGCGGCCCTGCTCGCTGCAACGCGCTACAACCAGGGCGACTTCGACGAAACGGCGGCGCTGCTTGCAAACCGGCTGGACGTCATCGAGCGCAGCGGTACCCCCGATGTGGTGATCTTCGCCTACCGTACGGTTGCCCGGGTCGCGGCAGCTTGCGGCGCGGAGCACCGGGCCTTCGATTTGCTCGAGACGCTCAATGCTATCGGCGCCGCCCGCCATATGCCGAGGCTATGCGTGGTCAGTCTGGCCGAGCAGATCAGGCTGCACAGCGGGCGTTTCCGTTCGGCGAGCTGTCACACGCTTGCCAACCGGCTGGACGATCTAGTCGCCGGACACGTCACCGAGGATGCACCGCTAACGCGCGGCGCGCTGCTCATGCACCAGCAGATCGCGCGGGCGTTTGTCGCATTCGCCGCTCAGGACTGGCGAGGTGCAGACGAGGCACTGGCACTTGCGCAGCGATGGACCGATTCGATGAAGCTCGGTGCCGTTGGCGCCGAGCTCATGGCCTTGCGGGCGTTCGCGCGGGACCGCTGCGGGGAAGACGGCGCCGCGCTGCTGCGGGAAGCGAAAGATCTGGCGGCAACTTACGGGATGAATCTCGCCGCACTCGACCTGCATCCCGCGCTCGTCGACTGGCTGCGTGAGCGCGCGGCCGACAGCGAGGCGCCGCCCGTGCGCGTCCACTCAATCAAGCCCGCGCCCCCCGCCGCGCCGCAGGATGCCGAAACGACAGACGGCCCGCGCGTCATGCCCAGTACCGCGCTTACGCCCAAGGAGCGCACCGTGCTCGAACTGGTAAGCCGCCATCTCACGAACAAGGAGATTGCACTTGCCATGGGTGTTGGCCAGGAAACCGTTAAGTGGCATCTCAAGAATCTCTTCGTCAAGCTCGACGCAACGTCGCGCAAGCAGATCGTTCGCCGTGCGCAACTGATGGGTTTGATTCAGGAAATCGCCTGAAGGGTCCAATGAACCCGTCGGCGCCGTAACGCATCTCCGCGTTTTCCCTATGGTGACGGATAAGATTTAACGTTCCACGTTGAAGTACGTCATTTTCAAACGTTGAACTATCAACCGCTCGATAGATGACTTATCAACGTCATAACGAATCGAGCATACCCCCCATGATTTTGTCACCAGGATGCAACGCGAATAGAGCGTCACCCGGCGTCCAGCCCCGAGTAAGCGCGCGCTGAATAGCTCCTGAAGCGTTCCCCACAAGGCTTTCCGGCGTATACCACGTCACGAAATTACGGAAAACCCGCCCACCCACTGATGGGGGGAAGGATTTTTGCGCTCACGCGTATTCTCCTCAATCAGTTGCAATGTCATCTTTTTAGAATGCTGTCGATCGGGGATCGAACATGGTTACGCAGGAGACCACATGAAATTGAGAATTACGTGCGCCGCAGCGCTTTTCGCATTTGCAGGCGCAGCACACGCGCAATCGTCGGTGACGCTTTACGGTGTCGTGGACTCGGGTTTGCTCTACCAGAGCACGTCGGCGTCATACGCGGCAGCACCCTTCCTGCCGAACACCAAAATCAACGGCAACGCAGGTCATGTGGTTCAGCTCAAGGACGGCGGCATTTACTCGAGCATCTTCGGCATGAAGGGCTCGGAAGACCTTGGCGGCGGATACGCAGCCAACTTCAAGCTCCAGGGAGCGTTTAACAGTTCCAACGGCCAGTCGGGGAAGTCGGATACGCCAACTGGAACATCAATGTTCACCCAGGTCACAACCGTCGGTGTGTCGGGCCCGTTCGGCAAGGTCGACTTCGGCCGCCAGTTCGCTCCGATGGCCTACGCGATGGCCGAAACGGACGTGCGCAATGCGCAGTACTTCGGCAGCGTGCTGACCGCCTGGCTGACCATGAACACGATGTCGGGCTGGACCGGAAGCAACACGAACGGCCAGATTGGCGCGCTGTATGACGACAATGCGATCGTCTACAATTCGCCGTCGTTTTACGGTGTGTCCGCTGCACTCGAGTTTGCTCCCGGCGGCGTGGCGGGGCAGGCCCAGGGCGGCACGCGCGAGTCGGCCGTGCTCAAGTATTCGGGCTATGGTCTGAACGCCGATGCCGTCTACTACAACGGACACGACGCCAACCCGTACTCATATGCCGCCGCCGGTAACCCTGCGACTGCCACGACCGGCATCCCGGCGACCGGCCTGAACAACAACCGCTTCGTCTACTTTGGCGCGAAATACACGTGGCACGGTATCTCGGTCTCCGGCTCGTTCAGCAACGGGCGCAATCCGGCCAACTCGAATGGGGTACCGAAGGCATTTGTGGTCTCCGGTGATTTCGACATGTGGACGGGCGGTCTTGGCTACCGCTTTTCCCCGGCGCTCAACTTCACCTCGGGTGTCTACTACCTGAAGGACAACAAGAACAACTCGAACCAGTCGACCGCCTACGCAATCGGCGCTGACTACGGCGTGTCGAAGCGCACGCTGGTTTATGCGCAGGCTGGCTACGTGTCCAACCGCGGCCAGATGAACCAGGAACTCATTTATGGGACGCCTGTAGCCCCGGGCAAAAACACCACGGCCTTCAACATCGGCCTGCGCCATACCTTCTAAGACGTATCCAGCCAACCCGAAGCCGCCGAAAGGCGGCTTTGTCGTTTCTGCTCTGTCGTTTCTGCGCCGCCCACGATCTTGCAGCGCGCATCAACGAGACATCGAACCCGCCCCGCCTCCGTCGCCGATCTGTGTGGCCGCCGGCAGGCTACAGCCTCCGGCGTGCCTTTCATGCTTACATACCGCCCAGGGGCTTCTGGACCGTCAGCTTGTTCGTCACCGAGGTCACGCCTGGAACGCCCTTGGCGATCTCAGCGACTTGCTCGACCTGTGCGGCATCCGTAACCGAGCCATTCAGCGTCACCGCCCCATTCTTGGCGGTGACACCAATGCTGCCGCCGTGGATCTCCTTGTGTTTCGTAATCGCGGTGTACACCGCGCGGCGCAGCTTGGTGTTGCTCTGAGCAACGGGCGCCGCTGTGCTGGACGCCGCCGCCGTAGCGCCAGGCGCGCTGGCTGCGGGTTGGGCCGACGCGTTCAGGGCCACTGCGGCGAGCAGTGTGCAGAGCGCCAGGCTGAGGGTCTTCGTAGTCGTGTTCATTACATACTCCTGTGGTTATTGCTGCTGGGTGAAACGCGGTAATCCTGCTGGTCATCACGCCGACGGGGAGATTCATGCAAGCGCACTACTTTGGCCATGTCGAATCTCCTTTCCTTTACTCCGGCGCAAAAAAGCAATTCGCCTGGGGCAGGAACTGCTCGTCCCTGTCCCAGGCGTCTTTCCCAGATCGGTATTTTTTTGAGTGGCAAAGCGCGCCGCGGCACTCACGCTTATGAGAAATACTGCCGCGGTGGCTTAAAAGAAATAGGATGACAAATCAATTATACAGTTGCAATATCAATAATTTGGTCAGACAAGTTCATTGATCAACGACTCTGCCATGGGCCATTCACCGAAGCCCGCGGCGGGATTCAGGTGACCGACTTCGCCCAGGTCGACGAGTCGGCTGCCCCAGTCCTTCGCCATGGCCTCCACGCGCTCGAAGCGCGCAAGCGGATCATTGCGGCTCGCGCCGACGATGCTCGGGAACGGCAGCGGCTTGCGCGGAATCGGATGCCAGCCGCTCTGGGCGAGCGCATCAAAGGCCGGATAGCCAGCCGGCAGCGGCGTTTCGAGATCGGCCGGCGCGGCGAGCAGCGCGCCGTGAATCTTGCGGCTGTGCCGCTGCGCCCATTGCACCGCGATCATTACGCCAGCGCTGTGCGCGACGAGGATGACGGGACCGTCGATTTTCGCGAGCGCGGCGTCGAGTGCGGCCACGCGCGCCGCGCAACTGAGCTTGTCGTGTTCGAGCGGCGGCACCGAAGCCGCCTTGGGCAACCGCGCTTCCAGCAACGTTTGCCAGTGGTCCGCCACGTGGTCGCGCACCCCCGGGACCATCAGGATGGTCGGCGTGGTATGTGACATCATTTGTTATGGCATCCTGCCCAATCAGTACGGCTTGTCACCCATGATTCCGGCGCGCTCCATCTTGCGGTGGCACGGCGGGTAGTCCATCACGGCATAGTGCTGCGTGCTGCGGTTGTCCCAGATCGCGATGCTGTTGGGCTTCCAGCGCCAGCGCACCTGGTACTCGGGGATATAGGCCTGGCTCACGAGATAGCGCAGCAAATCGCCGGCGCCGGGGTTGGCGTCCTGCCCGAAGCGCACGCGCTCCGGCGTGTGATAGTTCGTGAAGTGCGTCGCGAAAGCGCTCACGAACAGCACTTTCTCGCCGGTCTCCGGATGCGTGCGCACGACCGGGTGTTCCGCGTCCGGGAACTGCGCCTTGAGCGCGAGACGCTTTTCGATCGGCATCGCCGCGCCGAAGCTCGCCTCGATGCTGTGGCGGGCGCGCAGGTCCGCGATCTGCGCCTTCACGTGCTCAGGCAGCTTCTCGTAGGCCAGCACCATGTTCGCCCACATCGTGTCGCCGCCTACGGGCGGGCACTCCACGCAGCGCAAAACCGCACCGAACTGCGGTGCCTCGCGCCAGGTGGCATCCGCATGCCACGCGTTTTCGTACCGGTCGTTGGGCTGGTCCGGGGTCTTGTAGATGCGCACAAGGCCAGCATGCTCCGGGTCGCTGCCGGCTACAGGGTGATCCTCGAGTTCTCCGAAGCGGCGCGCAAACGCCACATGCTCTGCACGCGAGATGTTCTGGTTGCGCAGGAACAGCACGCGGTGCTTGAGCAGCGCCGCGCGAATCTCGGCGAACAGGTCATTGTCCTGAATGGCATCGGCGAGATTCACGCCAGTCAGCTCGGCGCCGATTGCGCAGGTCAGTTGTTCGATTCGCATGTTGCACTCCTCAGATGACGAAGACCGACGAGCCCGTCGTCTTGCGCGATTCAAGATCGCGGTGGGCCTGCACCGCGTCTTCCAGCGCGTAACGCTGGTTCAGTTCGATTTTGATGCGGCCCGCAGCGACATGCCCGAACAGTTCAGCGGCGAGCGCGTCCTTCTCCGCGGGGTCGGCGATATAGTCCGCCAATGCCGGGCGCGTGAGGTAAAGCGACCCCTTCATCGCCAGGATCTGCGGATTGAACGGCGGGATCGGCCCCGACGCCGTACCGACGCACACCATCAAGCCGCGGCGCTTGAGCGAATCGAGCGACGCGTCGAAGGTGTCCTTGCCGACACTGTCGAACACCACGTTCACGCCTGCGCCACTGGTCAGCTCGCGCACGCGCTTGGCCACATCTTCGCGGCTGTAGTAGACGATGTGATCGCAGCCATGCGCGCGCGCCACCTCGCCCTTGGCCTCGTTCGATACCGTGCCGATCACCGTAAGACCCAGCAGCTTCGCCCATTGCGATACGATCAGGCCCACGCCGCCTGCGGCCGCGTGCAGCAGAATCGTGTCGCCGGCCTTGAAGTCATGAATGCGGCGCATCAGGTAAGACGAGGTGAGGCCGCGCATCGTCATGCCGGCAGCCGTTTCGCAGGAGATGGCGTCCGGCAGCTTGATGAGCGGCGCGGCGGGGATCAGGCGCTCGGTGCTGTAGGCGCCGAGCGTGTTGATGAAGCCCGTGTAGGTCACGCGGTCGCCAACGGCGACGTTGGTCACCTCGGGGCCCACGGCCTCGACCACGCCGGCTGCCTCGACACCCATGCCCGCAGGCAGCGGCACGGGATACAGACCGCTGCGGAAGTAGGTGTCGGCGAAATTCAACCCCACTGCCTCGTGGCGCAGGCGGACCTGTCCGGGGCCGGGCTCGCCCACTTCAACGCTCTCGTAGCGCAAGACTTCGGGACTGCCGGTTTCATGGAAGCGCACTGCTTTCGCCATCTCTACTCTCCTATCCTTGACTCAAACTGCAAAACTTTTCATATGTGGCGGGACGGCTCGTCCCGCCCTTGAGGCGCTATTGCCCGATGATTGCTTTCATCTAGCGCGCGGCCTCTTCGCGCAAAGTGTTCACGCGATCGAGATCGACGGCGTAATGGCGCCGTCCGATCAGGAATACGACTGCCGCGACCAGCGGAGCGAATGGCACGAGCTGCAGCGCACCGAGCAAGCCGATGCGATCGGCCACGATGCCGGTCAGCACGGCAGCGGGTGCGAGCCCCAGCAGGTTATTGGCGAGCGTCAGCGTGGCAAACGCCGAGGCGTGGATCGACGACGGCGTGAGGTTCGCCACCATCGCGCCCGAGGGGCCGGCCGCGCCGGCGCAGAAGAACATGCCGGCGCCGATCATGACGAGTTGTGCCGGACCAGCAGGCATGCGCAAGCCAATTCCGAGCAGTACGAAGCAGATCAGGCAGTACGCAACCGCGATGCTCCATTTCCGTTCGACGGCATGCTTGCTGAAGCGATCCGCCAGGTTCCCGCACACCACCATGCCCACGCCCGTCACTAGAACGAATACCGCGGCAGTCACGGCAGCCTTGCCGGTGGCCATGCCGTAGTAGCGGTTCAGGAAGCTCGGCATCCAGCTCCAGATGGCGGCCGGAACCAGCAGATGCACGCCGCTGCCCACATAGGCACACACGACCGAACGCGTGGAAAACAGCCCCTTCATCAGCGCGCGCAAGCTCGTGCGCATACCGATGTCCTGCGCTTGCCTGCCCACGCCTTCCGGCTGCAGCGGCGCGAGCCGCTTTTCGGTAACAACGATACGATAGAGAACGACCAGCACAATCCCCATAATCGCCATCGCGCCAAACGACGCGCGCCAGCCCAGATGCGCCGCAACCGCGCCACCGAGCGCCATGCCCAACACCGAGCCGAACGCGCCGCCCGCCATGAAGGCGCCGGTGATCGTGGAGCGCAGCCGCGCCGGGAAAATGCTCAGGACTACAGCGATCCCGACGCTGCCATAGGCGGCTTCACCGATACCGACAAAGGCGCGTGCGAGGAGCATCTCGCCATAGTTGGTCGAGAGCGCGCAGCCGAGCGTCGCGAGGCTCCACATCGCCGCCATCAGGGCGATGCTCTTCACGCGGCCCCAGCGGTCAGCGAGCACTGAAAGCGGAAAGGTGAGCACGCCCACCATCAGCGCGACCACACTGCTCAGCGAGCCGAGCCGGGTGTCCGAGAGATGCCATGTGGCCTTGAGCAGCGGAAACACGGCATTCAACACCTGCCGCGACATGTAGTCGGAAAGCAGCAACCCGACGGTCAAGGCGAACACGACCCACGCATACTTGCGCACGTCCGTTTGTTTCGCCGAAAAATCGCCCACAGTGGGCTCGGCATGCGTGGTAAGCATCTTTGGTCTCCTTACGTCGCGCTCGTGATCGGGCGCTGTTGTGTGACATGCTGGCCGCCGGAACACTGGCGGCCGATTATCGATAATGGGGGTCCCGGCGTTTCGCGCCGCGGTTGGTCGCATGAATCGCCCGGAACATGACCGATCCGTTGAGGTGGCAAGATACGCCGATCTCGCGATACACTTTTATGATTGGACGCCATCGTTTTAGTGCTTCGTGCCACCAGGCGTTAACACCAATCCGTGCGAAAACGCGGCCGCTGACGAATGACGACGCGCGGCAAGCCAGATGCGTGGAGGAGACACAATCATGGAAACGATGCTGCGCGCGGGCGCAATGAGCGGCTATTTCGACGTCGCGCGGCGGGCTGGGTTGAACCCGGTCGAACTGGCTCAGGAGGTCGGGATCGACGCCGCGGCGCTCGCGAATCCGGACGGGCGCATTTCCGCTACCGCCGCCTGCCGGGTGCTGGAGCTCACGGCCGAAAAGGCATCGTGCCCGACTTTTGGGCTGCGAATGGCCGAAACGCGGCAGAAGTTCGGCACCGGCCTCATCAACGTTCTGCTCGCGCACAAGCGCACGCTGCGCGAAGTGCTGCTCGCCGCGGCCGAATACCGCCATCTGCTGAACGAAGCCCTCGCGATATATGTCGAGGACGCGGGTGAAACGGTGACCATCCGCGAGGAACTGGTCGTCGATCCGGGCATTCCGACGAATCAGGCGATCGAGCTCGCGGTGGGCGCGCTCGCGCGCCACGCCAGCGGCCTGCTCGGCGATCGCTGGAAACCCCGTTCCGTTCATTTCGTTCATCAGGGGCCGGCCGACCTCACGTTTCACCGCCGCTTCTTCGGCTGCCCGCTGGAGTTCGGCAGCGACTTCAACGGCCTCGTATGCGCCGCCGCCGACCTCGACTACCCGAACCCCGCCGCCGACCCCGAGCTGGTGCGCTATGCGGAGAGCCTCGCCGATACGCTCAATGTGGCGGGCGTCGACTCTGCCGCGCTCGAAGTGCGCAAGGCGATCTACCTGCTGCTGCCGCTCGAGCAGGCCACTGCAGAGCGGGTGGCCACGCATCTGCATCTGAGCGTTCGCACCATGCAGCGCCAGCTTGGACTCGCCAATACGAGCTTCACGCGCCTCATCGAGGAAGTGCGCTCCGAGCTGGCTGTGCGCTACATGAATAACCCGCGCTATCCGATCGGGCGGGTCTCCGTCCTGCTTGGCTATTCGCAGCAGGGCTCATTCACAAACTGGTTCAGCGCACGCTTTGGCATGACGCCACGCGACTGGCGCAATAGCCACCTGAAATGACGGCGTGACAATGGCGTTGGCTGCATGACAACCGTTCGGCAACGGCCTTCATCATGGTTGATGATTCAACCCCATGCTTGATGCATCAATCATTCGCACCCCATAGATCGATCGCCCGCACCTGGCCATGCAACGTAACGGCCAGGATGGGGTCCGTGTAAAATATCGCCAGATTGAATGTCAAGTCCACAAACAGAGAGTAGTCATGGCAATCACCGAGGCGCCCGATCAATCCCTGACGTACCGGCTGAAGGCATTAAGCAAGATCGCTGACAGGAAGAGCAGCGAGCTCGCGCGCGACAAGCTTGGCTTGAGCTACCCCGAGGCAACCGTGCTCAGCGTCGTTGGGACATTCGGCCCGCAAACCATCAGGGATATTTCCCGCCGTGGCAATCTCGACAAGGGCCAGGCGAGTCGTACCGTGGAAAGCCTGATCGCCCAGCAAATATTGACGAAGACGAGCAACGATGCCGACGGGAGAAGCGTGCTGATCGGGCTGTCGGCTGGCGGCCGGAAGATTTTCAGGAAAGTCGGTCCGGCGATGGAGAAACGGGACAAGGAGCTCTATAAGGGCATGGAAGAAGAAGAACTCCAGGCATTGCGCTACCTGTTGGACAAGGCGCTCTCCGTCAACGGGTGGGACGCGTCCTGAAAAGACCGCCGCGTCCTGGCGAGCGCCCGGCCGCTAACGGTCGCACGGCGTTCGCCGCGCGCTGCCGCCGCTCTGGCTGCCGTCAATCACCCTGGCGTCCTGTCCGCCAGAACATCCCCTGAAACACATCCGCCATATTCAAAGGTGGCGGCTTTTTTTTGCCTGCGCTGACCGGGTTGCGGCCTTCTTCGCTGGCTGCTTCGCGCCCTTTTCCGCAATCCCAGCGGGGCCGCGCTGCGCATTCCTCTCGGGTTTCTTGCTACGAAAGTCGATGCCTGCTTTCTCGAGGATATCGATAGCCAGTTTGCCTTTGTCCGCGCTTGCGCTCGCGGATGCCACCTCCGCTGCCGCGGTCGAGGCCGTCGCCTTCGGGGCCGCTGCACCGGCCTTCCTGGGCGTAGTGGCGGGCTTGCGGCGACCGACGGGCTTCTCGACTACCGCGCTTGCGCTCAATTCTTCAAGCGTGATGCCAAACTTGGCCATCTCCGCGCGGATTCTCGCAATTGCCTCGGCGCGCTCGCGCTCCAGCGCTCCCTGCGCCTCCTCCTGCAGTTTCTGGATATCGAACACGATCTCATCATACGTGCGCGGCATAGTCCAACTCCTTATTCTTTCGCCTGACCATTATAGGCGGGGCTGGTCCTGAAATTAGGAGGTTTGTCTATGATCTGCGTCCGATCCCTGGAAATTAAGCATTCGTTGGCGGCAGGATGTCGCCAAAATTTTACTTACAATGCAACTATAGTTGATTTGTCATGTAACTGGCAGCGACAGGTTGCCGGCACACAGAAGCCGGTTTCGACCCGGTAGGGACTAACGGCATTGGAGGCAGTAATGTTTGAAAACACAAGTGACACGTATCTCGATCTGGTGGGTTCCCCTACTCGCGTGCATATCCTCGCGCCAACGCAAATACTTTTTTTCAAGGACAGGCTCGGGAACCAGTTCTTGCAGATCAGCCAGCACGGCAAGCCACAAGCCGTATTCCCAGCGACGGACCGCAATATCGAGGTGATTCTGAGCGCGGGCCTGCGCATTCATGAATACCTCATGTTCGACGGTGAAATCGACTATCGAGAAATCGAGGAAAGTCGTGACTATTTCAAAAGCGAAACCCATGGAGGAGCCTTTCCGGCTGCGCCTGACCGCGCACCTGGGTATCGGCATTCGCACATGAGCTCCACACCGCGCCCATCGCAGCCGCGCGAGGCCGTTGCGTAGGCCCGCCCTTGCGGCGTGATACAGGGTTCACGCACATACTGGTGTTAACACCAGGTGTCATGGAATACCAAAACTCTGGCGTCCAATCATAAAAATATGACGCAGGATTCGCGTATTGTGCGTAGCAACGATGAATACCCATCTTTTGCTTAAGGAACCCTTATGAATGAGCTTTCTGGCTACGACTTCGAAGACTTGAAACCCGGTATGGTGGCAAGCTTCGCAAAAACGATCACTGAAGCAGACATCGTCATGTTTGCTGGTGCAACGGGGGACAACAATGCCGTCCATATCGACGAAGAATTTGCGCGAGGCACGCAGTTCGGGGGTCGCATAGCACACGGAATGTTGAGTGCAAGCGTGATCTCAGCAGCGATCGCTGGCCGGCTGCCGGGACCGGGCACGATCTATCTTGGACAGAACCTGCGCTTCAAGGCGCCCGTCAAGCCCGGCGATACGGTACGGGCAACAGTGACGGTCCGCGAACTGATTCCGGGCAAATGCCGCGTTGTTCTGGATACCGTGTGTACGGTGGCAGGAAAAGTGGTCATCGACGGCGAAGCCGTCGTCATGCCAACATCGCTCGGGAAGCGCAGTAGCGCCGAGTTGAGCGTGGTGACGCGATAAATACCCAACGAGAGCGCACATGACTACTCAACCCAATGTGTCGGAGGGCGCCGTTCAGGCGTGGTCCAACACAATGCTGGACTTCCTGAAGATGTTCTCCGGCGTCGCATTTGTTGAAGATGCTCTCCCGAGCCCGCAACTCGACGCGAGCACGCAGTACTTGCAACAACAGTTGACGCTGTGGGCCGCCACGCTAACCCATTCCGTTGGCATGGACACGCCGCCTGCGATCAGCCCTGAGCGGCACGACCGCCGGTTTCAGGCGGACGATTGGTCGAGCAATGCCTGGTACAGTTTTCTCAAGCAGAACTACCTGATCAACGCCCGCCTCCTCGAACAGTATGTCGAGTCAGTATCCCTCGACGACAAGGAAAAGCAAAAGCTGCGCTTCTTCACGCGCCAGTTCATCGATGCTGCCAGCCCGGCAAACTATGGCGTCACGAACCCGGAAGCCCTGCGGACGGCGCTCGAATCCAACTGCGAAAGTCTTTGGGGTGGCATCGCCAACCTGCAAGAGGACTTCGCTCGCAAGTCCATTTCCATAACCGATGAGACCGCTTTCGAAGTGGGCCGCAACGTGGCCGTATCGGAAGGTGCCGTCGTATTCGAGAACGATCTCTTTCAGTTGATCCAGTACGCACCGCTCACCGCGCAAGTCGCGAAGCGGCCATTGCTGATCGTGCCGCCCTGCATCAACAAGTTCTATATTCTCGATCTGCAGCCCGAGAACTCGTTTGTGCGCTTTGCCGTCGAGCAGGGACAGACTGTATTCATCATTTCATGGCGTAATCCCAGCGCCGATCTGGCAAGCACGACCTGGGACGATTATCTGGAATCCGGCGTCATGCAGGCGATCGATGTCACGCTGGCGATTACGGGCGCAGACAAGGTCAACACCGTCGGCTGGTGCGTGGGCGGCACGCTCCTCTCGTCGGCGCTGGCGGTGACGCGTGCGCGCAACGAAGACAAGGTTGCAAGCATGACGCTGCTCACGACGATGCTCGACTTCACCGATCCCGGCGATCTCGGTGTTTTCATCAACGAGCAAATCGTTTCACAGCGAGAGCTGACGATTGGGCGCAGCGGCATCTACCCCGGCCGCGAGCTCGGCTTTACGTTTCAGATGCTGCGCGCCAACGACCTCATCTGGCCTTATGTCGTCAACAATTATCTGAAAGGCAAGACGCCGTCGGCGTTCGACCTTCTTTACTGGAACGCCGACAGCACCAACCTGCCGGGACCGATGTACACGTGGTACCTGCGCAATATGTATCTCGAGAACAATTTGCGCATGCCCGGCAAGCTGAGCATGTGCGGCGTGCCGGTCGATCTGGGCCGCATCGATACGCCCGCCTACGTGCTGGCCACGCAAGACGATCACATCGTGCCGTGGCAATCGGCATGGAGCAGCACCCAACTGCTTGGCGGCGACGTGAACTTCGTCCTCGGGGCTAGCGGTCACATTGCCGGTGTCATCAATCCGGCAACGAAGAACAAGCGCAGTTATTGGGCCGAAGGCGATCTCGACAGCGACGCGGAAGGCTGGCTGGCCTCTGCAGAGGAAATGCCAGGCAGCTGGTGGAATCATTGGGCCGTTTGGCTGGCGAGTCACGCAGGCGGCCGGGTCAAAGCTCGCGCGCGACTTGGGAATCGCACGCACGAGCCGTTCGAGCCGGCACCGGGCCGCTACGTCAAGGTGCGAGCAGACTGAGCAAGGTGGCGCGAGCGCGCGGAGGAATTCGATCGAGGTCGAATCGTTTGTTGTCTGTTGATAGCGCACGCCAGGAAGCGTTGCGAGTACTGCGTGTCCTCCGCTGCAATTGCGCCGCCCCTCAATTCGTTCTGTGCGCTAGCGCACATTTGAATGAAATCTCCACGCCTACCATGCCATCTATCGCTACATCGCGAGTCTGTTTCGGGAGCAATGATGGCAGACACCCCACGTATGGACCCGAAATCGTCTACCCCTGACAACTCGCAGCGGAGCGAGCCGACCCCCGAGCGGCTGCTCGCGTTGGGCATGGGCTTCTGGGCGTCCAAGACCTTGCTTTCCGCGGTCGAACTCGAGGTGTTCACGAACCTCGCAAGCGGTCCTCTGGATGCGGTACACCTGGCCGACGCACTTGGGCTCCATCCGAGGGGCGCCCTGGATTTTTTCGATGCGCTCGTCGCGTTGGCCGTGTTGGAACGTGAAGACGGAATCTATCGGAACACGCCGGAGGCCGCGCTGTTTCTGGACAAATCGAAGTCCAGCTATGTAGGCGGTTTGCTCGAAATGGCCAACTCGCGGCTTTACCCTTTCTGGGGTTCGCTGACCGAGGCGCTTCGCACTGGGCAACCGCAAAACGAGGCAAAGCAAGGCGGCAACCCGTTCGACGCGATCTATCGCGACGAGCAGTCTCTACGCGGCTTTCTCAAGGCGATGAGTGGAGTCAGCCTGGGCGCTGCAAGAGCGATGGCGCAGAAGTTTCCATGGCACGAGTACCGCACGTTCATCGACATCGGCACCGCACAAGGCACGCTGCCTGTGCAGATCGCACTCGCTCATCCGCACCTGACAGGCGGCGGTTTCGACCTGCCGGTCGTGGGCCCGGTATTCGACGAGTACGTGGCATCGAACGGACTGAAGGAGCGGCTGCGTTTCTACGCGGGCGACTTTTTCAGGGATCCCTGTCCGACGGCAGACGTGCTCGTGATGGGGCATATCCTCCACGACTGGGACCTCGAGCAGAAACGCAACCTCATCGCGAAGTGTTACGCGGCGCTGACTCCCGGCGGATGCCTGATCGTCTACGACGCAGTAATCGACGATGAACGCAGGCAGAATGCATTGGGCCTTCTGATGAGTCTGAACATGCTGATCGAAACACCTGGTGGCTTTGACTATACCGGCGCGCAGTGTTGTGAATGGATGAAGGAAGCCGGCTTCACGCAGGTACGTGTCGAACCACTCGCCGGCGCGGAGTCGATGGTGATCGGCATTCGGTCGTGACATCAGGCGCACACGTCACGAAAAGCGCAGCATTGTTACTCGCGCTCGCCACTAACCCTTTTCGTCGGCGTTCAGCGCGTCGATAAGCTCCTCTTCAGCCTGAAGATCAGAGCGAACAATCTGCGCAATAACGGTTCCGCCCTGCGCCACCAACACGGATGGCTCGGTAAAACCCTTCGTCGACCCAATCAACGATTCGGCCTGAGAAGTTGACTTCGACATTCAGTTCAGACCACGCCAACAAATAATCATGCATCGATGGCATCACGACGAGTCTGCCTAACGTATCCGCAGGCGTCAGTCGCAACGTGCCTTTGGGGCGTGGACAACGCCCCATCTACCTTCGAATTGCGGGGATGGCGTCTCGCGCTGCCGTGGTCCAGCCAAGGCTTCGGAAAGCCATATATGTAAGTGGTTCAGCCAACAGACTCGAAAGAGCAATCAACGGACGATGATGCGTGGCCGATGGCGAATGAGGTTGTTACCGCAACGTTCAGGCATGGCGGACGGCCGAGACCATTACGCAGCACGCAATCTTCCGGAGAACAGGTTTTGAAAATCATGCACCTAGCCATTGCGACTTTCGTGTCGGTCGCAACTGCGTACCCCGCTTTTGCGAAGGATGCCATCGACAATGACTGGTATATCGCACCTACGTTCAGCTTCACCATAAACGATAGCAACCGGGCCAAGTCTACAGGCGTCGCGGGAGGAGCGGCATTGGGCAAGGTATTGAACGAGAACTGGAATATTGAACTGGCGGGGCAATACGTTGACTTTGGGGCGGAAGATAACCAGGCCAGCATCGTACTCGACGCGCTGTATTTCCTGAAGCGCAATAAATCCTTTTCCCCTTACGTCACGCTGGGCATCGGCGGCGTGCATGAGGGGCCGCTTCCAAATGACGGCAGGAATCAGGATCTGCTGCTCAGAGGGGGGGTTGGCTTCACCACCAGTCTGAATAAGTACATCGATTTTCGAATGGATGCCCGCTATCAATGGCATGGAAGCACGGGGGGCGCACCGAATCTCGGAGATTGTTTCATCTCCGCCGGCCTGAACATCTACTTCAGGTGACGTGCACGCGGTGCGCTGAACTTCCGGCCACACGTTGCACTCGAGGACGCGCGTCAGCCGTGGCGATGCGCGATCTGTTTGCATACAGCCATTCGTTGTGTGCGCTCGCCTACACTTCTTTTCAAGAATAGCTTGTCGCTTCTCGCACTTCACATATCGTCGTGTGGGATATTGTTCCGAATACCGCCTGGCGTCGCGGGTTGTCGCCGCGCCTGGCAGAGGCACAATTCCCCCATGACCTCGCCCGCTCGCGAAAACTTCGTCGCCCAATGCTCCGCTCGAAGCCATCTACAGTCAGCGCCGGCCGACTGCGTGCTCGCCCCTGCACCGCTGATGCTCGATCCAATCGATCACCGTAGAAACGCGGTGACCGTGTAACGCACCGGGTTCGTTACGACACGGCTTCAAAGTCTCCCATTAAGGAGGGTGACATGGCATCGATCGAGTCCGACTACTTCGTGACAGGAACGGGCGCCACCGCCATGGCATTCGTCGACACGTTGCTCACCGAGTCGCCCGATGCGCAAGTCGTGATGGTGGATCGCCACCACCGTCCCGGCGGCCATTGGAACGACTCCTATCCGTATGTGCGGCTGCATCAACCGTCCGCCTGGTATGGCGTGGCGTCGCGCGAACTGAGCGACTGGTCGCATGAAGCGACAGGCTTCAATGAAGGCATGCTGGGTCTCGCCTCGGGAGCCGAGGTGCTCGCGCATTTCGAGCAGGTGATGAAACAGCGCTTCATTCCTTCTGGCCGCGTGCAGTGGTTTCCGAAATGCGATCACTTCGCGAGTGACGGCCGCACGCACCGCTTCCGCTCGCTGCTGACCGGCGCCGAGCACGAGGTGCGCGCGCGGCGCAAATGGGTGAATGCCACGCATGCGAAGACAGAGGTGCCCTCCACTCACCCGCCCAAATACAGCGTGGCCGAGGGTGTGCGATGCATTCCCTGCAACGAGCTGCCGAAGGTTACGCGGCCTTACTCGTGCTATACCGTCGTCGGCTCCGGCAAGACTGGCATGGATGCGTGCATCTGGCTGATCGAGAACGGTGTCCCGCACGAACGTATCCGCTGGATCATGCCGCGTGACGCCTGGGTGATGGACCGTGCCAACATGCAGCCCGGCCCGAATGGCTGGCGGCGCTATCTCGAGAACGGCGTGGTGCAATTCGATGCGATCCGCGACGCACGTGATGTCCCCGACCTGTTCCGGCGACTCGAAGCGGGCGGCGCGCTGATGCGGATCGACCCTGCGATCGAACCTACGACCTACCGCTGCGCACTCGTTTCGCGCGGCGAGATGGCCCAATTGCGCAAGGTCGGTGAGATCGCGCGGCTGGGCCGCGTGCGCGCAATCGAGCCGTCGCGCATCGTACTGGAGAAGGGTGAACTCACCGCCGATCCCGACACGCTGTATATCGACTGCACGGCCAGCGCGATTCAACCGGTGCCAGACGTGCCGGTGTTCCAGGATGAAGCGATCAACCTCCTGATGGTGCGCTGGTGTCAGCCGGTCTTTTCGGGCAGCGTGATCGCCTGGGTTGAAGCGCACCTGGCGAATCTGCAGGAACAGAACGCAATGTGCACGCCCGTGCCCTCGCCCGAACTGCCGATCGACTACCTGCGCATGTGGCTGCCGACGCTCACCAATGCAGCCCACTGGCAGCAGAATCCCGACCTGAGCGCCTGGCTCAGGCAGTGCCGGCTCAACGGGCAGGTGGTGGTGCTCAAAGGCGTGGCGATGGACGCTGCCGTGCAGGACCTTCTCAAGGCCGTCGGCGCCAAGGCTATGGACGCGGCGCAGCGCATTCCGCAATTGCTGGCAACAGCGGAGGCAGCGTGAGCGCCCCCCGCGAGGTGCAGCTCGAGACGCTGCAGGTCGGCGCCATCCGCATGCGTGTCGCGCTGCAGGGCGATGGGCCGCTCGTGGTGTTTTGCCACGGATTTCCGGAGTCGTGGATATCCTGGCGTGCACAGATGGCTGCGGTCGCGGACGCGGGCTACCGCGCTGCAGCGCCGGACATGCGCGGCTACGGCGGCACCGACGCACCTGCCGACCCAGCGCAGTACACGATGCTGCACCACGCTGGCGACATGGTGGAACTGGTCCGGGTACTCGGCGCGGGAACGGCTGTGATCGTCGGCCACGACTGGGGAGCGCCCGCAGCCTGGAACAGTGCGCTGCTGCGGCCCGATGTGTTCCGTGCCGTCGTCGGCCTGAGCGTACCCTATGTCCCACCCGCGAAGACCGACTTGCTGACAGCACTCGAGCGGCAGGGCGTGACGACCTTCTACATGCAGTACTTCCAGCATGAGGGTGTGGCTGAGGAGGAGCTTCAGGCCGATGTCGCAGCGACCCTGCGCCGCTTGACGTTCAGCATGTCGGGCGACGGCCCGGGCCGCATGGTCGCCGGCATCCTCGCGCCGGGCGCCGGTCTCCTCGATACCACCGTCGACCCCGACGTATTGCCGGCCTGGCTGCTTCAGGACGACCTCGATTATGTCGTCGGGGAGTTCCGACGCACTGGCTTCCGGGGTGGATTGAATTGGTACCGCGCGATCCGCGGGAGCGCGGAACTGCTCGCCCCCTGGTATGGTTGTCCGATTCGTCAGCCATCACTCTTCATCGGCGGCGCGCGCGACGATGTGCTCAGGTTTCCAGGCATGCAGCAGCGCGTCGCTGGGTTGCCGCAAGTGCTGCCGGGGTTGCGCGGTGCTCACGTGCTCGAAGGTGCGGGCCATTGGCTACAGCGCGAGCGCGCTGGGGAAGTGAACCGGTTGCTACTCTCCTTCCTGAGCGAACTCGATGGGTGACCTGCGCAATGATGAAAACTTGCAAAGCGACGGCATACCTGCCGATGCTTGCGAGACAGGCTTTCTTTGTCGCTATGTTGCTCTGCAGCCTGCCGCCGAAGCGACTAAGGTTAGTAGTTACGATCGTCGCTTCGTGACCGAGAACACCGGTTCAATGAAGGTTCTGTAGGTGCCATTGAAGGCTTCAACGGCGCCCTACAGGTCGTATCCGCCGGTTACGCTCAGTTGCTGCCCAGTGACGTAGGCCGCGTTATCGGACGCGAGAAACACTGCCGCGCGGCCGATGTCCTCGGGCTTGCCCCAGCGCTTGAGCGCGAGCATGCGCATCGTCTCATCGATCCACTTCTGGTCGAATTGGCCCTGTGCCAGAAGTTGCGGGAACATGCCGGCCTCGATCACGCCGACCAAAATCGAGTTCGCGCGGACGTTGTAGCGGCCTTCCTCGCGAGCGATACCCTTGACCAGCGATTCATTGGCCGCTTTCGGCGCGACAGACAAGCCATCGCGATCGGGCCAGCGATGATGGCCGCCCGAGCCGAGCGTGACGAAGGAGCCGCCGCCGGAGTCACGAAAGTGCGGCAGGGCTGACTTGACCGCATTGAAGAACCCGATGACCTCGACTTCGATGGCACGACGCCAGTCCTCAGGCGTCATCTCGCTGATGAATCGCTGGTTCACGAAAGGGCCTGCAGCCCAGACCACGGTGTGCACCCGGCCATGCGCCTCCACGGCCGCGTCAAGCACCGCCTTGACCTGGGCGGCATCAGTCACGTCGGCCTGGTGGGTGCTGGCCTTGACGCCCGTATCGCGAATCTGACCCGCGACTCGTTCTGCCACGTCGGCCTTGCTGCGATAGCCAACGGCGACCGGTACGCCCGCACGGGCGAATTCAACGGCCACACCTTGTCCAAGACCACCGCTTCCACCAAAAATCAGGGCGGCGCCATTCGGAAATCCGTTCTTGTTCATCCTTGTCCCTCCAGTCCTCGGAATATCGACGGGTTGTCGTCGAGGTCAAGGTATCAACAAGGGAATCGGCGCGGAACGTTCTGCGCATGGCGATCAAAAAGTATCGCCAAGTGATCCTTTTCGGTGGCACGTTGCGGTACGACGTATTCGGGGGGCGCCACGCGCCCGTCTCACCGGGTCCAGAAGATCCGTGGATCTGTCGGGCGCGCAGTGCAAAGCATGCTGTACCAAGCCGTCTGCCCGGCGGGCAGGGAGCGGTCGTCGGTCGCGAGTTCCCGCATCCGATGCGAAAGCGACGCAATCATTTGGCGCAACTGGTCTATCGATCCGCGTGACAGCTTGACGGTTTCGAGTTCCCAGACCGATTGCGGGTCGTGAAAATCCATCGTTTCAAAATGCCGGCGCATCGTGTCGTCCACGGCGCGTCGCAAGGGACCGCCCGGAATCCATTCCGGATGCCGTACCGTCAGGACGCGCACACGATTGCCAGGAAACAAATCGAGCAAGCGGAGTTTTTCGAGTCGCCGCAAATGAAGGATGAGGCCTGGCTCGTCGAGGTCGAACTCCTGTTGAATCTCCTGTGGTGTCCAGTCATAGCGCAGCAGCAGGAAGATGAATGCGGTAAAAGGAGCATCGGCCAGTCCCTGTTCCTGCTCGATGCTCACCGCGCGAGCCTTCGTATCGCTTCGGCGTGCGGCCAACTCGGCGAGCTCGATGAGCCGGATGCCCGCGATAGAACATACCGACTCGAGCATCTCGACGCTCAGGCCTTGCCCGGTCAAATTGCGCTTGACGGTCGTCTCGCTCACCTTGAGCCGCTCGGCGATATCGCAATAGCGGATGTTGCGGTCCTTCAATACGCTCTTGAGCTCCGCGAGCAGTAGCGCTCGATCGGTGGCTCCGTCGGGGTTGTTCGGATGCATTCTCGGGCGTCCTTCCTGTGACACAGTCGGGTAATCGCAAAGCCGTGCCGGATAACGATGGATCGGCCCTGCGAACGGGTCCGGCAATTCTCCCACGTGCTCCCGTGCGAAGAGCAACAAAAAGCCCGCCCAGAAATGAAAAATGCCGGGCACCAGGCCCGGCAAGAATGATGAATCGCGCCACTGCCCGCCGGATCCCCGGGCGGGCAGCAGCCCCGTGAATCAGAACGAGTAGATAAGCTGCGTACCGAACAGGTCGTTAGACTTGCTATACGAGCCATCACTACGCAGGAAGGTATCCTGCGTCGACCAGTCGTGGCGATACTCGACCTTGACCGTGAGTTGCTGCGTCGGATAGAACAGCAGATCGAGCGCCACGTCCTGACGCACCGCGCCCTTGCATTCGAAGCCATAGCCGCCGTTCGCCTTCGAAGCCGCGAGACAGCTCGCGCCAATGCCGAAGCCGTTATACGGATCCATGCCGTTGCCGTTGAGCACGATGCTGCTCGCCCCGCCGCCGTTCTTCTGGTTGGCGAGCACGTCGTAGCGCGCGGTCACGCCCATGCGGCCAACGTAAGGCAAGCGGAACTTGCGGTTCGCGAGCAGCGAAAGACCATACCATTGCGCCTGCCCGCCGTTATACGCGGCGTGCTGCTGCTGGCCGTAATCGACTTCCGCGTTGTACTGGATATCCGCGGTCGTATAGCTGAGGTCCGCTTCTCCGAAGAAGAACGTGCCGAACGGGCTGGACGCCTGGCCGCCCACACCGTAGACGCCAGGCAAGGTGTTGCCGCTCGCGTCCATGCCCTGCACCAGCGTCTGCCGGCCGACGTTGAACGAACCGCCGATGTCGAGCGCGCTCGACCAGAGATAGTCCACACGCGCCGTGAAGGTCGGCACGCGGTTGCTCGTGGTGATCGGATCGCCCAGCGCATTGGTGCCGGTCTGCATCTGTGCGCCGGAGGTACGGAACTGCTCGTTGCCGAGCATGAACTTCCAGGCCCACTTGCTGCCCTCGCCCATGTAGTTCATCGCGACGCCAACGTAGCTGCCAGGATCGGAGAAGTCGTAAAGCAGCCCGTGCGTGAGCGTCAACATCTGGTTCGACAACTGCAGATCGTAGCCGCCGAAGCTCGACATCAAGCCAGCGGAAACGGACGTCGTCATCGAAAGCGGCACCGTGAAGAATGCCGTGTTCACGATGTTCGAGGTGCTGCTGCCGTGCTCGTTCATCAACTGCGTGATGCCGTTGCCGCGGTTGGGCATCAGCGAGATTTCCGCCGAAGGTGCCAGCGGGCCCACGCCGAAGGTCTTCTTGATGTCGAGATACACGTCGCCGAACGAACTATTGAAATACTGGTAAGTGTTCTCGTGGTTCGCGAACAGGAACGAAGACGTCCCAAGGCCTCGATTGTAGATATAGGACGGGTCGAGATAGCCGGACACCGAAAGGCCCGCGATCGGGCCCGTGGTGGCCGCTTCGGTGAGCGAGTCAACCTTCAGTTGCTGATTGCTGAGTTGCTGTTTCATCTGATCGACTTCGTCGTTGGTCAGATGGGCCTGTGCCTTGCCGTAGTCGGGCGAACTCACGTCCACCTCCGCCGGAGCGGTGGCTACCGCCGCTGTCGTTGCAGTCGCCGCTGTGCCCTTGGCCGTTGGCTTTGCCCCGCCCTGCTGCTCGCGCAATGCCTTCACCTCGCTTTGCAGCGCATGAAGCTGCGCCTGCAACGCCTTGATCTGGTCGCTCGTGGTGTCCGCCATGGCGATACCCGGCAGCGCGCTGGCCACCATGAGGCAGACAAGCTTCTTTCTCATCCTTTGTTCTCCTTAATGGTTCTAATGTGAAGCGGATGTTTTCAATGGAATGCTTCAGACACTGGCGGTGTCGAGCGCCTTTTGCGCGATGTTCCCCGCGCCTTTCGAGGCGGCACCGGCCATGTCCGCCGAGGCGAAGGCTTGCTGAATGTCGGCAAGACGCCGGCGTTCGCGCGCCTGGAGCCAGAAGTTCACGCCCACCACACCGGTGGTGACGAGGCAGATGAAGATCGTCGCCAGCGCGTTCATCTCGGGATTGAGGCCCAGGCGCACGCGCGAGTAGACGACGAGCGGCAAGGTGGTCGAGCCGGGCCCGGAGAGAAACGCCGAGAGAATCAGGTCGTCGATCGACACCGTGAACGACAGCAGCCAGCCCGAGACGAGCGCCTGGGCGATGAGCGGCAGCGTGATCACGAAGAACACCTTGAACGGCGTGGCGCCCAGATCGAGTGCGGCTTCTTCGAGCGACTTGTTGAGTTCCTTCACGCGCGACTGCACGATGATCGCCACGTAGGACACACATAGCATCACGTGGCCGATCCAGATCGTCACGAGACCGCGGCCGCGCGGCCAGCCGAACACCTGCTCCATCGCCACGAATAGCAGCAGCATCGAAATCCCCATGATGACTTCGGGAATCACGAGCGGCGCGTTGATCATGGCCGTGAAGAACGTGAAGCCGCGAAAGCGGCCCATGCGCGCGAGCACGTAGCCGGCCCACGTGCCGATCGCCACGGAGGCGAATGCCGTCATCAGCGCGATCTTCAGTGAGAGCCACGCGGCGTGCAGCAGTTCGGCGTCGTTGAAGACCGCCGTGTACCATTTGAACGAGAAACCCGCCCACACGGTCACGAGTTTGGACTCGTTGAACGAGTACACCACGAGGCTGATGATCGGGATATAGAGAAACAGGAATCCCAGCGAGAGAACGCCTGTGGAAAGCGTGCGATTGGGCTTGATCACTTGCTGCCCTCCATTTCCTTGACCTGGTAGTACTGAAAGACTGCCATCGGCACGAGCAACAGCACGACCATCGCGACGGTGACCGCCGAGGCCATCGGCCAGTCCATGTCGTTGAAGAACTCGTCCCACATGACGCGGCCAATCATGAGCGTGTCCGCGCCGCCGAGCAGTTCGGGAATCACGTACTCGCCCACGGCGGGAATGAACACCAGCATGCTGCCCGCGATAATCCCGTTCTTCGAGAGCGGCAGCGTCACGCGCGTGAACGCGACCCACGGCGACGCGCCGAGGTCGTAAGCGGCTTCGAGCAGCGTGAGATCCATCTTCACGAGGTGCGCGTAGAGCGGCATCACCATGAAGGGCAGATACGAATAAACCATGCCGATATAGACGCCCGCGTCGCTGTGATAAAGGCGCAGCGGCGTGTGAATCAAACCCATGGCCATGAGCGCGTGATTGAGCAGGCCGTCGTCCTTGAGAATGCCGATCCATGCGTAGACGCGAATCAGGAACGACGTCCAGAACGGCAGCATCACGCCCATCATCAGCAAGTTGCGCGTGGCGGGATTCGAGCGCGCGATGTAGTAGGCGATGGGATAGCCGAGCAACAGGCAGAGCAGCGTCGAAGCGGCGGCGATCTTCAGCGAGCTCAGGTACGTCGAGAAGTACAGGTCATCCTGAAACAGGAACGCGTAATGACCAAGCTGCAGCGCCAGATGCACGACGCCGTCCTTCATCGCGATCAGGTTCGTGTAGGGCGGCACGCCCATCATCTGGTCGGCGAAGCTGATCTTGAACACCAGCACGAACGGCAGCGCGAAGAAGACCACGAGCCACAGAAACGGCGCGCCGATCACGGCCGTGCGACCCGAAGGCACGAACCTGGAAGCCAGGCGGCGAAGCGCGCCGGGTGCGTTGCCGGAAGCGGCGGAGCGGGTAGCAATGTCGTTCATTGCGTCACCACCACGCCGCTGGCCGGCGACCACGACACATACACCTCATCGTTCCATGCCGGCGTGCCCGCCTGCATCAGATACGTGCTCGACAAATTCGACACCACCGTCTTGCCGCCCGGCAGCCGCACGTGATAGAGCGAATAGCTGCCCATATAGGCCACGTCGGTCACCACGCCGCGCGCCCAGTTGTAGGGCACGGCGGGCCTCGCGTGCGAAACGCTCACGTGCTCCGGGCGCACCGAAATGCCCACCGGCATGCCGAGCGGCCCGGTCACGCCGTGGCTCACGTAGAGCCGGTTTTCGAGCGCTTCGCTCTCGACGAAGATGTGATCGGGCTCGTCCTGCACCACGACGCCCTCGAACAGATTCGTCGAGCCGATGAATTCCGCCGAGAAGCGGCTGTTCGGGTACTCGTACACTTCGCCGGGGCTGCCGACCTGCACGATGCGCCCCTCGCTCATGACGGCGAGCCGGCTCGCCATCGTCATCGCCTCTTCCTGGTCGTGCGTGACCATCACGCAGGTCACGTCCACCTTCTCGATGATGTTGACGAGTTCGAGCTGGGTCTTCTGGCGAATCTTCTTGTCGAGCGCCGACATCGGCTCATCGAGCAACAGCAGCTTCGGCCGCTTGACGAGCGAGCGCGCGAGCGCGACGCGCTGCTGCTGCCCGCCCGAAAGCTGATGCGGCTTGCGCTTCGCGTAACGGCCCATCTGCACGAGTTCGAGCGCCTCAGCCACGCGCTCCTTGATCTCGTGCTTCGGCACGCCTTCCTGCTTGAGGCCGAAGGCCACGTTCGCCTCCACGCTCATGTGCGGGAACAGCGCATACGACTGGAACATCATGTTGACGGGCCGCCGATACGGCGGCAGCGTCGCGAGATCTTCGCCGTCGACATAGATGCGCCCCGAGGTGGCCGTCTCGAAGCCGGCCAGCATGCGCAGCAGCGTGGACTTGCCGCAACCCGAACTGCCGAGCAGTGCGAAAAGTTCGTTCTTGGCGATGTCGAGGCTCACGTCGTTGACGGCGACGCTGTCACCAAACTTCTTGACGACGTTCTCGATGCGCACGAAGCGCTCGTTGCCGGAGCGCGCCGGCGCAGCGGCATGCGCAGGCCCGGCCGCGCGTGTTGAAGGTGAGGCTTTCATGTTCCTGTTACCCGTATTGCAAAATGCAGGCGTGACAGCGCCCAGGCGAGTCGCGCAAGGCGGCTCACCGGCGTCACGTCGTGTTCGGAAGAATCGATTGCCGCGCGCGGTGCGAAAGTGCGAAAGCCCGGCGCGGGCGCGGTCGTGCGCGCCCTTCCCGGCGCGCGTGTCTCCTTGTGTTTTTCGAATGGCCTCGTCCGGCCAGCATGAAAAATTTCACACGGCGAACATTTGCTTTGAATTACTAACGAGTGATGTTTACGTCGAGTTCAATCAATGCAACGGCCGCCGGTTCAATCCGGCGACAACGTTAACTGTTCGATTTGCGACGGTATGCCCCCCCTTGAGGGGGGCAGGGGCAAGGAGAGGAAAAACCGCGACTGCGTACCTTACGCGCACCCTTCAGGCTGCGAATTCCAGCGCCGGATCGCGCGGTTCTCGCGGTCGAAGCCAAGCACGCTGAGGGTGGCCGTGTCCAGGTAGAGATGCGCGCCCAGCGCCGCCGAATTGCCGATCCAGCATCCGGCGAGCACGCGCAGGAAATGCGCATGCGAGAAAACGGCGATGCGCCGCGCCGAACTGCTCTGGGCGAGCATCGCCAGCAGACTCGCGACCACGCCGCGAGCGCGCGCCTCCACCTGCGTGAGGCTCTCGCCGTGCGGGATCAGCGAATGCCAGACGCTCCAGTCCGGCTCCGTCTTGCGGATATCGACCGTCGTGCGGCCTTCGTAAATGCCGTAATCCCATTCGTGCAGATCGGCCGACACCATCATTTCGTCACTGAGGCCCGCCAGCTGGCAGGTCTCGATGGCGCGCGACATCGGGCTCGCGAGCACCGCGTCGAAGCGCTGCAACGCGAGCGGCTTGGCGAGCGCGCGCGCCTGCGCGCGGCCGTGGTCCGTCAGCGCGATGTCCGTGCGTCCCGTGTGCTGGCCGCTGCGGCTCCACTCGGTTTCGCCGTGGCGAATCAGCCAGACCTCGCCGGACGCGGCGCTTGCTTTCGTATCGACGGACATCGGGGCACTCCGGTAACGGGCTGCGGCCTCGCGGCACATGCCGCAAGGCGCAGGAACGAGTTCGCGGAGTCATTCTAAGGCAGCGCCGCGCACCCATGGCGCGCAGCGCACAGCGAGGTCAGCGGCCGCTCAGTGACCGTTCAGTGTCCGTTCTCCGGCGCCTGGATCATCTTCCAGCCATTGCCGGCCGGGTCGCGAAAGCCAGCATCGACGCTACCGTAGCGGTCCACCGGCTCCTGCGTGAATTCCACGCCCTTCTCCTTGAGCGCCGTGTAGCTCGCGCGGCAGTCGGCCACCGCCAGCACGAGAGGCGGCATGGCCCCCTTGGCGACCATGGCCCGCAGGGTTTGCGCGGTCGCTTCGTCGTGAACGGGCGGGCCGGGCGCGAACAGGCCAAGCTGGAACGCGGGCTGATCCGGATGCTGGACCGTCAGCCAGCGGTAATTGCCGTTGCGCACGTCCGTGTGGACGCGAAAGCCGAGTTTGCCGACGTAAAACTCAAGCGCTTCGTCCTGATCGTCGACGTACAAGCCCACTACATTGATGCCCTGGTTCATGTGACCTCCTTGGTAGATGGCCGCACTGTATCTTGGCCATGCCGGCGGCGCTTCTCCAAAACTGCCATCGTGAGATCGGGGCGCTGCGCGGCCTTCAGCACGCACGCGGGCACGCGCCCGAGGGCGGACACGCTCGCGCGCGCCTCGCGGCGCATCGCGCTCGGGCTCATGCCGGTGATGTCGCGAAAGATGCGCCCGAACGTGCCGAGGCTCTCCCAGCCGGTGGCGAATGCGATATCCGTGACGCCGAGTTCGGTATCGCGCAGCAGCGTGGTGGCCTGCTCGATGCGCCGTGTCAGCAAATAGCGGTGCGGCGGCATACCGAAGGCCCGCTTGAACGAGCGTGCGAAATGCGCCTCAGAGACGCCGCTGACTTCGGCGAGACGCTTGACGGGCCAGGCCTCGTGCGAGGCGGCGTCCATGCGGTCGCGCGCGCGCAGCAGGCGGCGCAGCAGGGCCGGGTCTTCGAGTGCGTCGGCGCTGCGCGCCGCAGGGGAAGCGGCGGGCGGCTGCGCATGATGGTCCTTGCGTGAGGGCATGGGGTTCGGATGATGGCGCCATGATCGGGGTTCGTTGCAACAAGCATACCGGGAGACCACGTTGGCAGCATGCGGGCCGGCCGGCTTGCCCTGTCCGTCCCCGCCAGGCTCGGTCTGCGCCTCGCCACGCCCGCAATCCGACGCTAATATCGAGAGCACTGAAATCCTGCTCATCCTCATGCATACGGACATGCCATCGCCGCGCACTTCCTCCGCAAGCCGCGCACTTGAAGTGCTGCTGGTCTTTCTCAGGCTGGGCGTGACGAGCTTCGGCGGCCCGATCGCTCACCTTGGTTATTTCCGCCGCGAGTTCGTCGAGCGCCGCCGCTGGCTCGATGACGAAGCCTTCACCGATCTGGTCGGGCTATGCCAGTTTCTGCCCGGCCCCGCCAGCAGCCAGACCGGTTTTGCGATCGGCCTGCTGCGCGCAGGATGGGCCGGCGGGCTCGCGGCCTGGTGCGGCTTCACGCTGCCCTCGGTGTTCGTGATGCTGCTCTTTGCGGCCATCGCGCCGGATCTGGGCGGGCCGGTGGGTGCGGGCGTAGTGCATGGGCTGAAGCTCGTCGCAGTGGCCGTGGTGGCCCAGGCGGTCTGGGACATGGCGCGGCGGCTGTGCCCCGATCATCGCCGCGCGGGCATCGCGCTTGCCGCAGTCGCCATGCTCAGCGTGTTGACCACGGCTTACGCGCAACTGATTGCGATCGCGGCGGGTGCCGTGCTCGGTCTCGTGCTGTGCCGCACGTCAAACGTAGGCGAGGCGCGTGCCGTGCTTCCGCATCCCGGTGCATTTCCCGTTTCGCGCAAGGCGGGCATCGCCGCGTTGTTCGCTTTTTGCGTGCTGCTTTTCGGGCTTCCGCTGATTGGCGCTGCCGCGCAAGGCGTGCGAGTGTTCGAAGCGTTCTATCAGTCGGGCGCGCTCGTGTTTGGCGGCGGGCATGTGGTGCTGCCCCTGCTCCAGCACGCGACGGTCACAACGGGCTGGGTCGCGCCGAACGACTTTCTGGCCGGCTATGGCGCGGCGCAGGCCGTGCCGGGACCGCTCTTCACGTTTGCCGCATTTCTCGGCTGGATGATGGCCGAGCCCCCCAATCACTGGAGCGGCGCGCTGCTGGCTACTGTGGGGATCTTTCTGCCTGGGCTGCTGCTCGTGCTGGCCGCGCTGCCGTGGTGGCAGGCATTGCGCAGCCGGCCGGCGATGTCGGCGGCGCTGGCCGGGGTCAATGCGGCGGTGGTCGGGTTGCTGGCTGCCGCGCTTTACTCGCCGGTATGGACGAGTGCGGTGCGCACGCAGATCGATTTCGCCATTGCGTGTGTGGGCTTTTTTCTGTTGACGCGGTGGAAGGTGGCGCCGCTGGTGGTGGTGGGGTTTTGCGTCGTGTTGGGAATTGGGGAAAGTTTGCTTGGGTGAGAAATTCTGTGCCTTTCCGTGCATCAACAGGGAGCACGCGCCCGCGCTCATTTCTGAAAGCCCGAATGCCCATCGGAGTGACAGTCGAGCATCAGCATCCGAAGAAAGCGCTTCGCGAATTTCCGGGGAGATCGCTCGCGTGCGCGCTGTAGTCGGCCACAATCTGCCGTTCAGCGAGCGGCCGAACCAGTCGTTGGAACGACTGCCCTATTCCGCTAACAGCCATTGCTCGCGTGCAGCAAAAATCGACCTCTCACACCGCTCCACAAGCCTTTCGTGAGCATCGATAAGGGGTAAGAGGACCCCTGAAAACCTCGCTCAACGAGTAGCGGGGGAAGTCCTTGCAAACAGAATCGGCCAAGAGCGGTCGTTCGTCCGAGCGCTGAGGCAGACACTCAGGTGTCGACTCCGAAGGAGACAACGGACCTTCGCCCAATCGCACGGGTAGCATGTTACATGGCATTGCTTTCGAAGGTCGCCAGGCCTGTCCGTACTTGCGGCGCACTCGCTGGCACACTGACACGCCCGGCGACCGTCAAAAGCATCGCGGCTATTCGATCAATTTGCTTTCTGGATCATCGCGACAAGCTCCGCGACTCGTTCCCGCAAATCAAGAACGTCCAAATTTGCGCCATTGGTGCAAACCGTATGAGCCACTTTGACCTTATCGACGTTCTTCTCCCAAAAATCCCCGGCCGCTTCTGAATCGTCCGCGCCCCTCGTCTTCCGGCGACGGAAATACAGCGCATGATCGAATTGACCGCCTTTGCTGGCCTTCACGTACGAAGTTTTATAAACCTCCGCTACTGCGGCCTGTAATTCAGAATGCAGCACATAATTTTCAATTTCTCGACCCGCTGTTAGCCACGCAACACCACCATGTTTCGAGAATTCTTCAATCAAGCGTTCTTTGGTTGAATTAATCGTATCCCCATCCTTCTCGCGGTCGCTATCCATAACCAACGCAACATGACGATTCAACGAACGAAGGCTAATAAAATCTTCAATTTCGTCATCGCTCGCACTTAGATGGCTTAATAGCCGCCCACCATAAAACATGATTGAATAATGTATGCCTTCGTCAAATTCCGGCGCGGCTTCTTTAAGCCATCTTCTAATGTATATCCGATCTGACGGACCCTCCACCCAAATTACCGCATTCGCCTGGACAAGGTCTGATGCCTTGCAACCCAGATCGACACAAATAGAAAAGCGCTCCTTATTCAAAATGCTTTCCCGAATAGCCGTTTGCCCATTTTCATTAGTGACATGAAAAATTGCCGCATCCGGTGTGTCAATGAAGCTTGCTGAGTGGGTCGCAATAAAATATTGATTATCCGTGTTGTCTTTAAGGTATTTGATTAGCTTCCGTTGCAAGAGTGGATGCAAGTGAATTTCAGGCTCCTCCATGCATATTATCGCACCCTGGCTCAAAGTGCAGAATGAAGCCAGCATAATTACTTCATGAATACCTGTACCTAACGAAGAAAGAGGAAGGACTTTACCATCCATATGGACTAGAATGTGCTGCCTATTATGCGGAATGTCGATTTTCGCCGACCCCTCACCCGTAACCGTTGCGAGGAATTTATTAATCTTATCGAATAAAAGACGATCCTCTAAGCGATCATGGTCCGGACTTTGTATTTCCGCCAGCCGATTAATTAACCCCTTGCCGCTGTAGTCTCCCAACGATCCAACAGAGTAGGTAACAGCAGGCGCAACCTCGCGAATAGCGGGAATCATATGGATTGCAGGCAGCAATATATTTTGTGTGGCCTGGAACGCCACCAGTGTTTCCCGAATCCATGTATCGATTCCCCCACCTTGCATGTTGCGAAGAACGCTCCAGAGCCAGTTCCAGGCATCCTGCTTAATGACGCCCTTCATTTCATTGAGATCGTACTCCATCAACAACGCCTCCCCGTAGGGAATACTCGATTTCAACCATACAAAACCATCTACTGATAAATAGTTTACGATATTATTAATGTAAACCTCAGCAATCCGCCGCTGGTCTGGAGCGGCGAAGCGAGATAATACAGCAGACGTGAACTCCTCCACGGCGATCCCTAGTGCCATCGTCACTGATGACGCCCGAAGGCTCCCCTTGCCGTATAGCTCCAAGGGAAGCAGTTCATTTGCCTGGACGTTTCCATAAGATGCATTCAATCGAACCGGCAAATGTCTTGAAATAAAAGATAAAACGCCTGACTTGCCCGTGTTGTTTGCACCAATGAAGAAATTAAAGGTCTTAAACGGAGCCATTGTCTGCTCTGTTGGCCCGATTCCACGATAGTTGGTTAGCTTGAGACCCTGCAAATAGACGTTCGGCATTTTTTGATTTCTTTTTCGTTCACGGAAAGCCCAACAACAGACAATCGCACACGCTCTATCGGGCGGCTGAGGCAACATCATACGATTGTACTGGAGCCCCGCGCGGCACTGGCGAGCGATCGAATTGACCTCCATCGCCAACGGTGGATGGCGTTGATGTCCGAGGACCCGCCGACCGGCATGACTGCGCGAATGGCCGTTGTACCTCGCGAAATGGCCATCGACATGGCCTAGGGTCCAACGTCAGCTCCGGGTCGGCTACGGAAGTTGGCTGATGATGGTGCGGCGCACGGTCGGTACTCCGCGTCGAACTTCCGGGTTCGACCAAATGCTGCCGTTCAACGTGCGGGAAAGCTCGCCGCTGAAATGGCTGTATCGTTCCAAAACCTGACGCGTGAGCTACGCCTGCGACTCACCCACAGCCGACGTTCCGGAAGACCGTTCGTGAAGTAGTTGCGGGGTCGATTTTCTGCAATTCGAATCGCTCGCAACCGCCACGACGGGCTTGCGATTTGTGAATTTTCGACCCATTGCCCACGGATCGGGTCCTCAGAAATAAAATTACAAATATCAGCGCCGAGTAGTCGCCCCGGAACCCACTCAAAGAAATCCGAATCAAAAACCGACACCGGGGTGCGCCTGATATACCCAATCAAAAGCCACGCGATCCTTTTCGAGATCTGTTACCTTAATGGTCGCATAGGTTCTCCCGTCCCTCGTTCGTATGCAGTAAACTCCGCCAAGTTTCGGGTCAAACCAATGGGTGGTGTAACCCTCCTCAGGACATTTCTTAACTTTAGCAAGATTCTCTTGTTGGATTTCTACAATTCCCGTTTCTGCGTTTTTATCAGCTGGAGATCCAGTGAAATGTCCAGTGTCATCTTGAAAAAAGAAGCTAGCCGTCGCCAGGGGAGCCTTAGGGTCGTTTGCGGCCAATATATCTGCTTTACCAGAATGAAATGACACAATTGAAGCGGTTTTAAAATTAAACCCTGCATTATTTTGATCAATCCAACCGTCGAAGATTGTGGCATGACCAGATGTTGGGCCACTAAAAAAATGAGTGTATGCATAGATAATTACCGGGCAGAATCCAGACAATGCAATTAAGATTTTTGCCGTGAATGCCAATATACTGCGTCTGAATATATTGCGCGCCTCGATGTCAGTTAGGAAAGAGTACAATCTGATCGCCTCCACAACTGGAATCGGTTGAGAAAAAAAAGATAACAATCGGGTCCTTTGCAACGATGAATCAGCGGCGACTGATTCATAAACGGAACTGGCATGACGAGTCCAGAAGCCAATTCGTGCATCTACTCCGCGCAGTTTCACCAAGATAGGGGCGCGCGCATCGGAAAGCAGTCGGGCTAGATGATCGTGAAGCAGCTCGTAGCTGTATTTGTCGCCATTTCCAAAATCCGGCGCCGGCACTTTTCTCACTAAGTACTTGTCTGAAAAAGCATCGAGAACCGCCTTTACAATCGAGTGAGCAGTTTTTGTCTGTAAGGAGATTTCTGTTGCTGCTACACCTTTCTTTGTCTTAAATTCTGAAACAAGAAACTTCAAAATATGTAGAGAAAGTTCGGCACTTACCCCAGTTCTTAGGAAGACATACTTTGTTGCTTCGTCTATATAAGAGTTAAGAAGCCCAAATTTACCCCCCATCCGCCTAAAATTTGACGCTGTCAGTTGCTCGATGCCCTTTGACTCAATCATCAATCCAACCATTTGTAACTCGACTGGCAAAACTGTTTTCTCGTCAAATCTAGACAGCCTCAGATCAGCTGGTGGCCTGAGTAGTTCTGTTGACATAGCCTTTGCCAGTTCTTGGTTGCTATTTTCTAGCAATAAATCTCCGTTTGCGATTCCAGCGAGCATCTTCAGTAACACGGCTTCGGACTGTTTTTGAGGAAATGGTTTTAATGTGTAATAATTTCCAAGTTTCAAGAAGGCTTGCTCCGGATCAATTTCTCTGCACAATTTAATGAGAAGATCAAGAAAATCGGTTCTTATGCAAATTAGCGCGCTGATACCAAAGTGACGCATTAAATTGAATAAAATGATTGCGAATTCCGATCTCCGATTATCTGCCGCCGACAAAAACAATTCCTCGAATTGATCAAAATAAATCCAAATTTTCGGCTTCTTTATTATTTCTTCGCCCTTCTCACCCATCGAGTAGCGCAATGACGCCATCAAGGAAAGTGGTGGAATCTTTAACTTCAGTTGAGAGCCTGAATTAATTTCTGAAATAACCGAATCCAAGGATAGCAACGGATCACCATTGACTCGACAAGGAAATACGACATCATTTTTACGGATAAATGGCACTAATAGCGCCTGCCCAAAAGACGATTTGCCACAACCAGACTCACCTTCAAGAATCAGAAAACTCGCATCTCTTATTACCGCTCGACACCCATCAAAATCTCTCGCCCGACCATAGAAACTTTCAGCATCCTCCTCAGAGTATGCACGTGGACCTCGAAATACACGCGGCGGATCCGGTAGCGGCGGTGATGGTGGAAGGAGGACCCTCGTTATACGTACGGCTACGTTAGGGAACCTTATAACCACCAAGGCAGCAAGAAAAGCTATTGCAACAGCCCAGTGAGGTGCTTTTGCGTATGTTGGCAAGTTTGGAAAAACTTTCTGTATCGCAAGCCAAGCCCCTGGGATTGCGCACACTAAAGTCGAAACTGGTCGCCAGCGGGTTGCAATTAACCGCCTCAAGGTATCAGAAGATGTCTTTTCCACCGAGGCCTCCCCAGGGAGCTATATTATTTTATTCTCACAATTTTCGCTAATTTTGCGAAACAGATCTTAACTTCTCAATAAAACCCCGCCCTGCTCTTAGTGAGGGCAGTATTTCATTGAATCGTACCAATTGAATGAATACCGCCCGCGCGTTCGCAATGGCCGACTATTTTCCGTGAGGAGGCGGGGGAGGAGGTGGCGTCTCGCGTGGGTTAGGGGCACCGAAAGCGGTGCCTATAGCGGCATTTAGCGTAAGTATCGCCAAAAGCATTAGCATCACTTTTTTCATTTCCAACTCCAAGAAGAACAAAAACATACTAATGCGCTTGTGCAGATAGATATTCACCTAAGAATTTGTTTAATAATTAACCTGTCGTGACATCCATCGCGCTTTCAGTCTAGGACATTTTTCACACTAGTAAAGATTGCCACTGAACTAAGTCTAGTTTTCAAACTAGATGTGTAGTCACGGCTGCCGATATTGCATCGATCCCGTTTTTAAATGCATCGAAGTGCGCCATCTTCTGAGAAATGTGTACCATCGCACAGAAGAAAACCGAATGGTGGTGTACCAGCTACTGTTGAGCTGGCAAAGGGCGAGCGTCTAAAAATAGTTCGTCTATTTCTTGATGCAGCCCACATTAACGGGCCTATTGCCGTCCGGCGTGCCGTCGAAACGCTAATCAGGAGATGGAAGCGACCTGCTGCTCGGTATAGGCACTACGACGATATGTTGACCGATGGTTGATCATACGACGCGCCTTCCCGACGACAGTGGCAAAACATGGGCCTTCGTCGCGACCTGCGATGATCCCGCAGTGCACGAATTCCACGCTCCGCCGCCAGTCCCCCGCGCAACAGGAAGCCGAACCGTAGCGGCTCTAGGAGCACACCCATGTCCGAATGGCGGCAATGGCCGGTCTGGCGCCCACCAGTAACAGTACTGAACGACAGCTCGACGCTGAAATCTGTCTTTGTGTCTCTCACGGTTCTTCCGTCCGCTTAGGGTCGACGAAAGCCCTTCCCCGAAAATCCAGAAAGCCCCCCAAAAAAAACGGCGCCGCAGGCATTAAGCCTGCGGCGCCATTGCACGCGATGCGACGCTAATAGCCTGGCGCGCGAACCCCACACCCCAGGCCACCCTCACATTTACATCGTCACCGTATCAGCCACTTCCTTGAAGTCCGCGATCTGGTCGAAGTTCATGTACTGATAGATCTTGTCGCCATTGGCGTTGATCACGCCGATGTCGGCCATGTACTCGTCCTTGGTCGGGATCTTGCCCAGACGCGAGCAGATCGCCGCCAGTTCCGCCGAGCCAAGGTACACATTCGTGTTCTTGCCCAGACGGTTCGGGAAGTTACGCGTCGAGGTCGACATCACCGTCGCGCCTTCGCGCACTTGTGCCTGGTTACCCATGCACAACGAGCAGCCCGGCATTTCCGTACGCGCGCCAGCCGTGCCGAACACGCCATAGTGGCCTTCTTCGGTCAGTTGCTTCTGGTCCATCTTGGTCGGCGGAGCGACCCACAGCTTGACCGGAATGTCGCGCTTGCCTTCGAGCAGCTTCGACGCGGCACGGAAGTGACCGATGTTGGTCATGCACGAGCCGATGAACACTTCGTCGATCTTCGCGCCAGCGACGTCCGACAGCGTCTTCACGTCGTCCGGATCGTTCGGGCAGGCCACGATCGGCTCGTGAACGTCCGCGAGGTCGATCTCGATAACGGCCGCGTACTCGGCGTCCGCATCCGGTTGCAGCAGTTGCGGATCGGCCAGCCACGCTTGCATCGCCTTGATACGGCGCTCGAGGCTGCGCGGGTCCTGGTAGCCCTGGGCGATCATCCACTTCAGCAGCGTGATGTTGCTGTTGAGGTACTCGATGATCGGTTCCTTGTTCAGGTGCACCGTGCAACCGGCAGCCGAACGCTCAGCCGATGCATCCGAGAGTTCGAATGCTTGCTCGACCTTCAGGTCGGGCAGGCCTTCGATTTCGAGAATGCGGCCCGAAAAGATGTTCTTTTTGCCTTGCTTGGCGACCGTCAGCGTGCCTTGCTTGATGGCGTAGAGCGGGATCGCGTTGACGAGGTCACGCAGCGTGACGCCCGGCTGCATCTTGCCCTTGAAGCGCACGAGCACCGATTCCGGCATGTCGAGCGGCATCGTGCCGGTAGCGGCTGCGAAGGCGACCAGACCCGAACCCGCCGGGAAGCTGATGCCGATCGGGAAACGCGTGTGCGAGTCGCCGCCGGTGCCGACGGTATCCGGCAACAGCATGCGGTTCAACCACGAGTGGATCACGCCGTCGCCCGGACGCAGCGCGATACCGCCGCGCGTGCTGATGAAGTTCGGCAGGGTCTGGTGCGTCTTGACGTCCACGGGCTTCGGATAAGCCGCCGTGTGGCAGAACGACTGCATGACCAGGTCGGCCGAGAAGCCGAGGCACGCGAGATCCTTCAGTTCGTCGCGGGTCATCGGGCCGGTGGTGTCCTGCGAGCCCACCGAGGTCATCTTCGGTTCGCAGTACGTGCCCGGGCGCACGCCCTGGCCTTCCGGCAGACCGCATGCGCGGCCAACCATCTTCTGCGCGAGCGAGAAGCCCTTGCCGCTGTCGGCCGGC
This sequence comes from Paraburkholderia caffeinitolerans, assembly GCF_902859945.1. Classification (GTDB taxonomy): domain Bacteria; phylum Pseudomonadota; class Gammaproteobacteria; order Burkholderiales; family Burkholderiaceae; genus Paraburkholderia; species Paraburkholderia caffeinitolerans. Next base: position 68,013 of record NZ_CADIKL010000038.1, read on the forward strand.
TGCTGCGGCAGGCGGAACAGCGTCGAGGGCGCGAGGCCCAGCGCTTCACGCGCCTTGGCGGTCAGGCCACGGCCCACGATCAGCGGAATGCGGCCGCCGGCGCGCACTTCGTCGAACAGCACATCGGACTTGACCTGGAACTCGGCGATCACTGCGCCGTTCTTGAGCGCCTTGCCTTCATACGGGCGCAGTTCGACCACGTCGCCCATTTCCATCTGCGACACGTCGAGCTCGATCGGCAGCGCGCCGGCGTCTTCCATCGTGTTGTAGAAGATCGGAGCGATCTTGCCACCGAGGCACACGCCGCCAAAGCGCTTGTTCGGGATGAAGGGGATGTCTTCGCCCGTGAACCACAGCACCGAGTTGGTAGCCGACTTGCGCGACGAACCCGTGCCGACCACGTCGCCCACGTAGGCGACCAGGTGACCCTTTTCCTTCAGCGATTCGATGAACTTGATCGGGCCGCGCTTGCCGTCTTCTTCCGGTGTGATGCCGGGACGGGCGTTCTTCAGCATCGCCAGCGCGTGCAGCGGAATGTCGGGGCGCGTGGTGGCGTCCGGAGCCGGCGACAGGTCGTCGGTGTTGGTTTCGCCCGTCACCTTGAACACGGTGATGGTCAGGCTTTGCGGCACTTCCGGACGGCTCGTGAACCATTCGGCGTCGGCCCAGCTTTGCAGCACAGCCTTGGCGTTGGCGTTGCCCTTGTCGGCCAGTTCCTTGACGTCGTGGAACTGATCGAACATCAGCAGGGTTTTCTTCAGTGCGTCGGCGGCAACCGTGCCGACTTCGGCGTCGGACAGCAGCTCGATCAGCGGGGCGATGTTGAAGCCGCCCAGCATCGTGCCCAGCAGTTCGGCGGCGCGAGCGCGCGAGATCAGCGGGCAGGCGGTTTCGCCCTTGGCCACGGCGGCCAGGAAGCCAGCCTTCACGCGGGCAGCTTCGTCCACGCCAGCGGGCACGCGGTTGGTGATCAGGTCGAGCAGGGTCTGCTCTTCGCCGGCGGGCGGATTCGCCAGCAACTCCACCAGTTCGGCGGTCTGCTGGGCCGTCAGCGGCAGGGGAGGAATACCGAGCGCGGCGCGCTGGGCAACGTGAGCACGAAAGTTTTCAAGCATGTGGGGCCTACTGGTGTTGCGTTTCAGGGGAAGGCTTGTCAAGCACGCCTAGGCTGTTCCGGGTACCGCTTTGAGCGGGATTGTAATGGCAAATGGGCTCTAGCGTCAAATGTCTTATGTCTTATATAAGAGTTGATGAGGCGTAGTGGGGCTTTGGCGGCAAGCGATCAGTGGACATTTCGGGAGCAACCGGGCGGCTTGTCCGGGCGCTACATGGGAATGCGTGACAGCGGGCGCAGCGCCGTCACCCGCGTCGTTCGTGGCGAGGCGGCGCGGGTTTGGCCTGCTCGCCGGCGAGCAATTGCCGGACGACGTCGAAGAAGGCCGCGACGAGCCGCGCGCCGCGCCGCTCTTCAAGGCACACCACGTGCGCATGCGTATATACGTCGTCGCCCTGAATCGCCAGCTTGCGCAAGCGCGGATCGTCGACGTGCTCGCGCTCCGACACGGCGGCGATACCCAACCCCAGGATCACCGCCTCCCGGACGGCCTCGCGGCTCCCGATCTCGAGCGAGTAGCGCGGCACGACGCTGTGCGCGTGCATGGCCGCCTCCAGTGCCTTGCGTGTGGTCGAGCCCGGTTCGCGCATGATCATCGGCTCGTCGCGCAGGTCCTCGATGCGGATGCTGCGGCGGCGCGCCAGCCGGTGCGAGGCCGGCACGATGATGACGAGCGGATGGCGCCGGTAAGGTACGTAGTAGAGCTTAGGATCGTCTTCGTACTGTGCGAGCACCGCGACATCGGTCTGATACGCCAGCAGATCGCGCACGGTGTCTTCCGAGTTGCCCATCCGCACCGACACATTCAAGCCAGGATACCGCTGATGAAACGCAGCCACGATTTCAATCGCGTGCAGCGGACCCACCGCGCCTACACGGATCACGCCAGTCGTGAGGCCCGCGGACTCCTTCAGATAGTCGATCGCTTCCTGCTCGCTGCTGAACATGCGCTGCGCCATCGCGTAGAGGGTTTCGCCCGCGGGCGTCAACGCGACGCGCCGCCCGCTGCGATGCAGCAGTTCCACGCCATAGCCTTCCTCGAGCGCGCGCACTTGCGTCGTCACCGTCGGCTGGCTGACGTGCAGCGCCTTCGCCGCGGCCGTCACGCTGCCATAACGGCCCACGGCGTAGAACGATCGGAGGTGGGTCAGTCGCATAGATCCGTTGAATGATCATGTGAAAATTTTTGTATTTTTACTATAAGCCGTGCTTTCCCATAATCCGTTCATACCCGAGACCCACTCATTGAGGAAAAACGATGAACGGCGTGTTTTGGAATCCTGTCGAGGTGAACTTCGGTCGAGCCAGTCTTGAACGGCTGGCATCGATCCTCGGTGAGCGCAATGCGGTGGTGGTGACGTTTCCCGAAGCCGCCGAACTCGGTCTGATCCAGCGGTTGCGTGAGATTGCCGGGGCACGCATCGTCGAAGTCATCAGCGACGTGCAGCCCAATCCCGATGTCCTGCATCTCGCGAAAATGTACGGCGAGTACTGGCGCGCGCATCACGCAACCCCGGCGATCGTCGCGGTGGGCGGCGGCAGCGTGCTCGATACGGCCAAGGCGCTGATGGTCGGCACGCACAGCGGCGAGTTCGGCGAACTGCTCGACTGTCTCGACAGTGGCGCGCCATTCACGCCGCCGTACGCGAAGCAACTGATCACGGTGCCCACCACGGCCGGCACGGGCAGCGAAGTCACGCCGTGGGCCACGATCTGGGACCGCACGGTGAAGCAGCGCAAATACTCGCTGCATCTGCAGCAGACATGGCCCGAGGCGGCAATTGTCGATCCGGACCTGACGCTGTCACTGCCGCTCGCGGTGACGGTGCAAAGCGGGCTCGATGCGCTATCGCACGCGCTGGAGGCGATCTGGAACGTCAACGCGAACCCCATCTCGGACGAGTTCGCGGTATCGGCGGCGCGCGACATGCTCGAGACGCTGCCCGTGCTAGCAAGCGACCCCGGCAATCCGCTCCTGCGCGAGCGCGCCTCGTTCGCCGCGCTCAAAGCGGGCCTGGCGTTCTCCAACACGAAGACCGCCCTCGCCCACTCGATTTCCTACGAGATGACGATCCATCACGGCATCCCGCACGGCATCGCGTGCTCCTTTACGCTGCCGATGGTGTTGGGTCTCGCACGCGGACGCGACGCGGACCGCGACGCGGTGCTCGCTCGCGTGTTTCCCTGCGCGCTTCGCGATGCCGATCATTTTCTCGCACGCTTTCTCGAAGGACTCGGCGTGCGTACCGAATTCGCGAGCTATGGCGTTGACGACGACGAATCGCGCCGCATGATCGCGCACGCACTGAGTGGGCCGCGCGGGCGCAACTTCCTCGCGGCGCACGCCTGAGCCGGGCCGCGCCCGGTACATAACGGAACACAACAGAAGCGGGCGCCCGAGCCCGCCGCGCGTAGATTGGCGCGAGCAAGCCGCGCGCCGCTGCAAACGAGAACGGCGCCCGAAGTAGCGACCGATCGACCCCGTCGCGCTGCCGGCCGCCTCCCGGAGACACAAGGAGACACAAGGAGACATGTCATGGAAGCAGTGGAAATTGCTGGAAGCCTGCCGACGGACTCGAGCGCGCGCACCGCCAGGTCGGTTGCGCTCGCGAGCCTGATCGGCACGACAGTCGAGTGGTACGACTTTTTTCTGTACGGCACGATCACCGGACTCGTGTTCGACAAGCTGTTCTTCCCCACCGGCAACGCCTTCGTCTCGACCATGCTCGCGTACACGGTGTACGCGGTCGGCTTCGCCACGCGCCCGCTCGGCGGCGTGATCTTCGGTCATTTCGGCGACCGCCACGGACGCAAGCCGCTACTCGTGCTGACGCTCTCGATCATGGGCGTCTCGACCTTTCTCATCGGCCTGCTGCCCACCTACGCGACGATCGGCGTCTGGGCGCCGGTGTGTCTGCTGCTCCTGCGCCTGCTGCAAGGCATCGGCCTTGGCGGCGAATGGGGCGGCGCGGTGCTGATGGCGTTCGAGTACGCGCCGCGCAGGCGGCGCGGGCTCTACGCGTCCTATCCGCAGATCGGCCTTGCGGTGGGACTGTGCCTGAGCAGCGGCGTGGTCGCGCTGCTGACTTCATCGATGAGCGCCGAAGCGTTCATGCAGTGGGGCTGGCGCGCCGCTTTCATGGCGAGCATCGTGCTGGTGGGCGTGGGCATGTTCATCCGGCTGCGCGTGGTTGAGACCCCGGCCTTCACGAAAGTGCGCGACTCCCATACGGTTGCGAGAGTGCCGGTGAAGGAGGTGTTTGGCGACTATCGCAAGAACGTGCTGCTCGGCTGGGGGGCGCGCTATATCGACGGCGTCATCTTCAACACCTATGCGGTGTTTGCGCTCACTTATCTGATCGGCGTGCTGCACTACTCGAAGGCTGCCGTGCTGAGCGCCATCACGCTGGCCGCGTTCGTGCTCATCTTCACGATCCCGCTCGCGTCGCGTCTCTCGGATCAGGTCGGCCGGCGCAGGGTGTTCGGTTGGGGCGCGCTCGTGTGCGGCCTGAGTGCATGGCCGGTATTCGCGATCTTCCACTACTCGCAGAGCCTCGGCGCGGTCGTCGGCGCGATCGTGATCGTGCTCGGCGTTCTGTACGCATTCGTCTACGGCCCGGAAGCGGCGCTCTTTTGCGAGTTATTCGATACGCGCGTGCGCTACAGCGGCATCTCGGTCGTGTATCAGATCTCCGGCATCGTCTCCAGCTCGATCACGCCGCTCGTCGCCACCACGCTGCTGCATTACGGCAATCAGCAGCCGTGGTGGATCGCAATCTACATCACCTGCGTTGGCGCGCTTAGCGCCACTTGCACAAGTCTGATGCGGCGCACCTACTGAGCTTCGATGAAAAACGCCACCTCGAAAGGTGGCGTTCATCTCATACCCGCCGGCCTCAAGCCAGCACAGCCGGCTCAACAACCTTCGCCTCACTCATCCGCGCACCACCCGCCGCCGCAAGCCTGCGATACCGCGCCAGCGCCCAAAGCGGGAAATACGCGGTATAGCCGTGATACTTGAGGTAGTAAATGCGCGGGAAGCCCGGCGCATTATGCGAGCGATGCCACCAGAAACCCTCGCTGTCCTGCACCGAAAGCAGATACGCAATGCCGCGCCGCACCGACTCCGATTCGCAGTCGCCAAACGCCATCTGCGCGAGCAGCGCCCACGCCGTGAAGTTCGACGTGCTTTCGCCGCCGTTCGTACCCGCGAGGCGCGAGTCGATATAGCTGTCGTTGGTCTCGCCCCATCCGCCATCCGCATGCTGGCGCGACCTGAGCCAGGCGAGCGCGCGCGCGATATACGGCTGCGAGGGATCCTCGCCCGCCAGCGCGAGACCCGCGAGCACACTCCACGTCCCGTAGATGTAGTTGGTGCCCCAACGCCCCCACCAGCTGCCGTCGGGTTGCTGCGTCGCCTTGATGTAGTCGATCGCGCGCGCGAGCGCGGCCTTGTCTTCCTCGCGGCCCGTCACGCCGAAGCACAGCAGCACACGGCCCGACACGTCCTCGGTGGGCGGATCGAGCAGCGCGCCGTGGTCCGCAAACGGAATCGCGTTCAGATAGAGCCGGTCGCAATCGGCATCGAACGCCGCGAAACCGCCGTTGCGCGATTGCAGACCGCGCATCCAGTCGAGCGCGCGCGTCACGCGCTCGGCGTACGGGTCCGTGCCCGTGGCGCGCTTGATCGAGTGGCCCCGGCGATGCAGCATCGCGGCCACGACCGCGCTGTCGTCGATGTCGGGGTAATACGGGTTCGCGTACTGGAACGCCCAGCCGCCCGGCGGCACGTCGGGGCTCACGTTCTCGATCCAGTCACCCGTGAGGTCGTTCACCTGACGCGTCGCGAGCCAGTCGTAGGCGCGCGTGATCTGCTGCTGCAGTTGTGCGTTGGACGTCGATTCAACGCCGGGCACATCTGGCACCGCAAGCGCCTGTTCGAGCGCCATCGTGCTCCACGCGGTGTCCCATACGGGCGAGAGGCACGGCTGGCAGTACATGCTGCCGTCCGGACGCTCCACCAGCAGCTTCTCCAGCGCGTTCTCGCAATCGCGACGCAGCGGATGATTCTCGTGATAGCCGAGCACTTCCATCATCTGGTAGCTGTAGACGATAGGCGGGAAAATGCCGCCCATGCCGTCCTCGCCGTTCATGCGCTCCGAGCACCATGCTTCCGCGTGCTTCATCGCGCGCTTGCGCAGCGACTGCGGAATCAGCGGTTCGAGATGGCGGACCGTGCGATCCAGCGCGAGAAAGAGTTTGCGCACGCCCTTGCCGGGCGCGAAATACTCGCGCTCTTCATCGGGCGGCGTGACGAACAGCTCGGCAATCGACACGTTGTGCGGATTGTGCGCCTTGGCCTTGAGCGAGCACAGCGCGAGCAGCGGCACCATGGTCGTGCGCGCCCAGTACGCGACCTTGTACATCGAGATTGGGACCCACTTCGGGAACAGCACGAACTCGATGGGCATGAACGGCGTAGCGCGCCACGGCACCTGGCCGAAGGTGGCCAGCAGAATGCGCGTGAAGACGTTGGACTTCGCCGCGCCGCCGAGCTTCAGAATGGCTTCGCGCGCGCGCGCCATGTGCGGCGCGTCGGGGGCGTCGCCGGCTGCCTTGAGCGCGAAATAGGCCTTCACGCTCGCGGAGACATCGGGTGCGCCGTCCACGTACAGGTCCCACCCACCGTGCGTTTCGAGGCGCTGGATCGCACGCAGATAGCGCGCCATTTTCTCCTGGCGCACCGTGTCGATCTTCGCCATGAAATGCATCATGAGGATGTATTCGGCGGTAATCGTGGCGTCGGATTCGAGCTCGAAGCACCAGCTCCCGTCGGGATCTTGCCGGCGCGCGAGCGCATCGCGCCCCCGGACGATGGCGGCGTCGAGCAGCACCGCGCGTTGCACGTTGGTTGGCAGGTCGGAATTCTTCATGGTGGCGAATAATACCATCCGTACGGAATGTTTTGCGCCAAGGCCCGCGATGGTAAGATCAATGGATGAAGACTTCCCCCGTCAAAGCCTCAGCCGGCGCGGCAGGACACCCCGCCGGAAGTGCCGCGAGCCCGGCGCGGCGGCCTGTGCCGCAAGCCGCTCAGGTGCCTGCTCATGTGCCCGAAAAAGCGCCTCATGAGGCCGCGCGGCATCCCGATGCAGGATCTGTCGAAACGTCAGGCGGGAAGAACGTAGAGCAATCCGGCGCGCCCGCCTCGGGCACGCGCCGCAAGAAAGCACCCGTGCAAGTGCGCGCCCAGTTGCTGCAAGCGGCCTCCGATATCGCCACCGATCATGGCGTGCAAGCCGTGACGCTCGACGCCGTGGCCGAGCGCGCCGGCGTGACCAAGGGCGCGCTGCAGTATCACTTCGCCAACAAGCAGGGGCTTCTCGACGCCCTGTTCGAGCAGACGCTGGAGCGCTTCGATGCGCAAATGGAAGCGCGCATCGCGGCGGACCGCAACGACCCGCACGGCGCCAGCGCGCGCGCCTACCTGCATTCGACCATCGACGAAACGAGCCCCGCCGCGAGCACCAACGTGCTGCGCGTGCTGGTTGCCGCGATGATGACCGACCCCGAGATCCGCGAGCGCCATTCCGCGCCCATGCGCAAGTGGACGCGGCCGGACCCGCTGCCACTCGAACACGCGGCGCGGCTCATGATTTGCCGGCTGGTGGCGGACGGCCTGTGGATCTCCGACCTGCTCGGCTATCAGAACCTGTCGCCCGAGTTGCGCGACGAGGTCGTGAGGCAGATCGAGCGCATGACGGTTCTCGAGCGATGAGGCACCCTGCTGATGGCCAACACCTCAATTTGACCTGGCGTGCCGCTCAATCTGCCCGTCGTGATCGGCAAGGTGATTTGCCCAGAATGCGCGCGCAAGGCAAGCGCTAGCGCAAATCAACGACATCGAGCTTTCCGATGCTGCCCGCAAGACGCAACCGTGCAGCATGCCAGTCGGCCAGTGCCTGTACACGCTGGTGCTTCGCGTTTGCGAGTCCACTCTGTGCGTTGAGCAATTCGAGCACACTGCCGACACCCGCCTGATACCGTCGCTCAGCCGCCGCAAAGGACTGCTCAGCAATTCCCAGCAGAGTTTCGCTGTCGCCAACCGCCGCAGTCGATGTTCGCACGGCTTGATAACTGTTCCAGACCTCCAATGCGACGTGCTGGCGCGCGTCTTCAAGCGCGTCCGCCTGCCGTTCCAGTTGGGCTTCGCCCTGGTGCACCTGATACAGACGGCCGAAACCTTCGAAAATCGGAATGGTCAGTTGTACTCCGACGTACCATTCATGGCCCGTTGCCGGGAATGTGGGGATGCCCAGTCCCAGGCTGGCCGGCTGGTTATTCTGGAGATACTTCGACACAAGGCTTAGCGTTGGCAGCCCTTGCGCGCGCGTCTGGTCCACCTTCGCCGCCGCCGCGTCCACCTGAGCCTGTGTTGAGAGCACTTCGGGATGCGTGCGACGTGCTTCCCCCATTAGCTCGCTGACCGACTGCGCAAAATTCGCGTCGGGATGCGCGCCCTCCGCAACTGCCGGCAGATCGAGTACCCGGTCGGGCGAGAGGTCCATGTCGGCCGCCAGGGTGCCCTGCGCGGTCTGCCAGACTCCTTCTGCCCGATTGCGTGCGAGCACCGCCTGGCCCCAGGCGGTCTTCGCCTGCAAGGCATCCGAGATCGGCGCGATGCCTTTGTCCACGCGTGATTGTGCAACCAGGGCGCTTCGCCCGCTCATCTGCTCAACCGCCCCTGCCACCGCAAGCTGGCTCTGCGCTGCCTGCGCAGCGGAGTAGTCTTTTGCCACGGTCACGAACAGCGCCTGAATGGCGGCGTCCTGCGCCGATTGCGCTGCAGCGAGCAGCGCATTCGCGTTGCGCAGGGCTGCTGAGCGCGCCCCGAAATCGTAGAGCGTCCAGGAGAGCGACACGCTTTCGGAATGGACACTCGAACGGGAATCCGATCCCAGTTGCGGATGGCCGCTCACATCGGTTGATGAGTCGTCGCGCACGATCTGCGCATTACCCGTCAGGGTCGGCAGATAGGCCGCTCGCGCGACCCCGACACCGGCCGCCTGCGCCTTCACGTCGGCCCACGCCTCGCGCGTGCGCGGATTGCTGCACAGCGCGCGCTGGACCGCTTCGGCCAACGTCAGGGGTTGGCCAGGGTCACCGAAGACACAACCAGCCGGGTCGGACACGATGCTGCCCGCTGACGTTGCCGGTATGGCGGCCTGTGTACGCAGCGGATCGAATGCCCGGGCGACTGTAACGTGACAAAGCACCGTGGCAGCGAGCAGCAGCATCGCCTGTCTAGCGTTCACGCAAGCTCTCTCCGGCGGTCCGCCGCAAGGGGTCGAGGAAATAGCCAATCACGCTGCGTTTGCCCGTACGGATATCCGCCGTCACGGCCATGCCCGGCGTGAGCGCAATCCAGTTGTCGTCTACGCGGATACGGCTTGCGGCCACACGTATGCGCACTGGAAACGTCAGACCCTGCTTCTTGTCCTGCACCGCATCGTTCGATATTGACGTCACGGTGCCGTCCAGGTAGCCGTAGCGCGTGTACGGAAACGCTTCGACCTTGACAGCGACCCGCTGCCCCACTGACACGAACCCCACATCGCGGTTTTGCAACTGCGCCTCGACTTCGAGCGAGTCCTCCGGAACGATCTCCATGAGCGACTGTGCGGTCGTGACCACGCCGCCGCTCGTATGGATCGACAGCTGCTGCACCGTGCCCGCCACCGGCGCCGTCAGGCTCAGGAGCGCCTGACGCGTTTGCGCCTTGGTCTCCTCGTCGCGGCTGCGCGTGGAGAGCTGGCCATTCTTCTCCAGCTCGTCCAGCTGATCGCGCCGGAACTTCGATACCGCCGACGCAATGTCGGCCCGCTGTTCGGCAACGGCCGCCGCCAGCTCACGCGCGTGAGCGCGTTGCGCAGCGAGTTCGTGCTCCTGATTGACGGCGGCCTGCTCCTTGTCGAGCCAGTCGTTGCGAGCGACATACTGATCGGCTACGAGCGCGCTGTAGCTATCGGCCTGCTGGCGCGCGAGCGGCGCCGTCGCCACGAGCTTCGCAATCTCCGCACGGGTGCTGTCAAGTTCGGCCTCCCGCTTTAGCAGTTCAGCGCGTGCGCTGTCGATCTGGTCACCGTACTCACGCCATGCCCCATCGGCGAGGCGCTGGCTTTCCTCCATGCGCTGGTGCGATGCGCCGCCGACCTGCGCCACGAGCGGGGGCCGATTCGCGGCCAGCGCGTCAAGCAGTGCCTGTGCACGGGCCCCGGCCAACTCGGCGTCCAGTCTCGAGTTATGCGCGGCGTCCGCATCGGCAGCTGCCTGCCGCGTGTCGAGCCGCACGAGCAGTTGTCCCGCCTGGACGTGCTCCCCATCACGTACCAGCACCTCGCGCACGACGCCCGTCATGGCAGGCTGGATGACCTTGACACGTTCGCCAGGCACGAATCGCCCCGACGCAGTCACGACGATATCGAGCCGCCCAAGCGCGCCGATCAGCAGGATTACCAGTGCAAGCAGTGCAAGGACGCGCATTGTCCGACGCGGCGCCGGATGAACGGGTGTTTCGAGCAACTCCAACTGCGCCGGCTGGAAAGCCAGTTCATCGGTGTCCCTCTCTGGTCCCGCCAGCGTGTGTCGTATGTCCCAGATCGCACGGCACATCGTCCAGTATCGTCGGAGCAGATCGCCGAGGGCATCCCGTTTCGGCGAACTCATGTTGCCGCCCCACCCTGTAGCGAAACCATGTTCGCATAGTAGCCGCCACTTGCGATCAGTTCGTCGTGCGTACCGTATTCCGTGATACGCCCGCGGTCCATTGCGACGATCCGGTCAGCGCGGCGTACTGCGCTGAGGCGATGCGCCACCACCATGACGGTACGGCCCGCGCAGATCGCGCGCATGTTGGCTTCTATGGTCTGCTCGGTCTCGACATCCAGCGCGCTGGTCGCCTCGTCGAAAACGAGAATGCGAGGATTGGAGAGCAGCGCGCGGGCGATCGCGATGCGCTGGCGCTGGCCTCCGGAAAGGCTCGCGCCATGCTCTCCGACGACTGTGTCATAAGCCTGAGGCAGCTCGCAGATAAACTCGTGTGCACCGGCAAGCGCTGCGGCACGCATGACCGTCTTTAGCGGCGCACCGGGATCCGCCAGTGCGATGTTCTCGCGTACCGAACGGTTGAAGAGCAGGTTTTCCTGGAGTACGACACCAATCTGGCGGCGCAGCCATGCCGGATCGGCCAGTGCCAGATCCACACCATCGAGCCGCACCGTGCCCTGCTCCGGAAGATAGAGACGCTGTAGAAGGCGCGTAAGCGTACTCTTGCCCGAGCCCGAGCGTCCCACTACGCCGACTACCTGACCGGGCTGAATATCGAGCGATACGCCATCGAGGACGGCAGGACCATCGGGCCGGTAACGGAACCGGATATTCTCGAAGCGGACATGGCCGCGCAAAGCCGGCAGCGTCTGCCGGCTTTGCGGAATCTCGGTACGTGTGTTGAGAATGTCGCCAAGACGCCGCATGGAAATGCCGACCTGCTGGAAATCCTGCCAGAGCTGTGCGAGGCGCAGGACGGGAGCCGCAACGCGCTGGGACATCATGTTAAATGCGATGAGGCCTCCAACGGTAAGGCGGCCGTCGATGACGAGCTTCGCCCCAAAGAAGAGTGTCGCGACGGTCACGAGCTTGCCGATCGCCTGTATCAATTGCTGGCCGATGTTGCCGAGCTGCGTGACCCGAAATCCCGCCGCCACATACGCCGCAAGCTGTGTCTCCCAGTGGCGGATAAACTGCGGCTCGACCGCCATTGACTTGACCGTTTCCACGCCCGAGACCGCCTCCACGAGAAACGACTGGTTGTCCGCACCACGGGCGAACTTCTCGTTCAGGCACTCACGGAGCACAGGCACGAGCAGGATCGAGACGAGCGCGTAGAGCGGCAACGATGCAAGCACGAGCAAGGTGAGCCAGACGCTGTAGAAACACATGACGATGATAAAGACGACGGAGAACACGATATCGATAATCGCCGTCAGCGCCTGCCCGGTCAGGAAATTGCGGATATTTTCCAGTTCGCGCACGCGCGCAACCGTGTCGCCCACGCGGCGTGCGCCGAAATACGCAAGTGGCAATGCGAACAGATGCCGGAAAAGGCGCGCACCCAGTTCCACGTCGATCCGGTTGGTGGTATGCGCGAGCACATAGTTGCGCAAACCGGTGAGCACACCCTCGAATACCGAACTCGCGAGCAACGCGATGCACACGACGTTGAGCGTGCTGAACGTGCGATTGACCAGAACCTTATCCATCACCACCTGAAACATCAGGGGCGAGGCAAGGCCGAAAAACTGCAGGATCAAGGAAACACCCAACACCTCCAGCAGGAGCCGCCGGTATTTGACGATGGCAGGAATGAACCAGGTGAAATCGAAACGCGCCAGTTCGCCGGCAATCGAGGCCTTCGAAGCGAAGAAGATCAGCTTGCCAGTCGAACGCGCGACGACCGTATCGAGCGGCACCACGCTGGGTGTGGCGGCATCCGCTTCCATCACTAGCGCACTCTTTCCATCGCATCGAGCAAGCACGAAATGCTGGCCGTTCTTATCCAGCACGAGCCCCGGCAACGGAGCATGAGAGAGGCGGTCAGGCCGAAGGGGAACCGTGCGGGCTTTCAGCCCCAGCGAGCGAGCGGATAGAACCAGGGTATCGGCATCGAAAGGACGGCTGTCCAGCCCTGATGCGTGGCGCAACTGCGCGCTGTCGGCAGCGATGCCGTGAAAGCGTGCGATGACAACAAGTGCAGCCAGGCCCGGATCGCTTGCACGCGCATCCGGATTCGATTCGGGAGCATTCATAGGGCGGCGGAACTTACGCACACAGGCAACCCGCGAATCTCGTCGCGAATCGCCTGTGCAACGTGGATGATTCGATCAGTGCGCGCTGGCGGCCAGAAGCACATGCGGGTCGTTCTGCGCAGGTGCGGCAAGCACGGAACTCGCCGACGTTGCGGCACCAAACGAAGCCATAGCCGACACGAGATTCTGGGTCCTTGTCTGGTCAATACCAGCCGACGTTTCGCCCGCCGCCGCACCACCGGCGAAATTCAGGTTGACCCCAGCCATATCGCCGGTCTTGCCACTGGCCCAGGTGAACGCGCTGTCAACCACGATCTCATTGCCGTTGCTGTTGCGGTCGACCTCCGTACCGCCAAGCCCCAGCGATGCGATTCCGAGCTGATCCAGGCTGTAAAGCTGGCCACTCTGGAACTGGCCCGTGCCCGTGGTATCGACCCAGACCTTGAGATCACTCCAGAGCGCGTCTGACGCGCTCAGCGTGCTGTCCGCCGAGCCGTCCACTTGCTGCGCGAGCGACTTCAGGGCACTCATGCCGTCGACCAGTTGATTGTCCTGACTGATGGTCGCCTTGTTACCGGCGTCGTTCGGATCGTAGACAAGGTAGCCCTCGCCGGCGGTGCCCCAACCGGTCTGGATTTTCTGGCCGTCGTTACGCATATCGAAGGACGCCGCAGAATTGGCGAGCGAAGTCGTCTGCACCTTTCCGCCATTCAGGTTCAGTATGACCGGATCGTCGCTGTAGCAATCGCCTCCCCAGTCGTCCGACATTACGTCGTAACCATCCGAATAGCCGCTGTCTCCGTAGTCGCTGAAACCCGTGTTGCCCGAATACCAGTTGCCGTTATTGAAGTAATCCAGCTCGGCGCCGGTTGCACTGTTGAAGATACCACCGCCTGTCTGCGCGCCCGTCAACGCATTGAAGGTCTCGATTTCGCTGAAATAATTTCCGCCATTGGAGAATTCTTCCTCGTACGCATACGGATTCGTTCCGTTCCACAGCGTCACCGAATTCAGTGCGCCGGTGGATGCGTTGAACTTCTCGTCCTGCGTCTCGACACCATTGCCATTGAACGCGATGACTTCAGTTGCATAGTTTCCGCCTGAGGGGTTGAACTTCTCGTCCAGCGTTTCGTAGTCGTTTCCAGCCGTTCCCTGGAACTGCTGATATTCGGTTTCGTGGCCGGTGGAATTGAACATCGTGTTCGACGTCTCTGCACCTGTCGTCGTATTGAATGTCACTTCTCCGGTTTCGTAATCATTGTTCGCGACGCCCGCAAAATTGATGACATCGGTTTGCCTGCCCGCCGGGTTGTAATCGAGCCGCGAGGTTTCCCAACCGGTCGTGGTGCTGAAATTGATGCGATTTGTCTCGTAGTCGTTCGTCGCCGTGCCGATGAAGTTCAGCGCGTCGGTTTCCGTGCCTGCCGGGTTGTAGTCGAGTTCCGAGGTTTCGCCGCCGGTCGAGACGTTGTAGTTGATCCGGTTCGTCTCGTAGTCGTTGGTGGCCGTGCCGATAAAGTTCAGCACGTCGGTTTCGTTGCCCGCCGAGTTGTAGTCGAGTTCCGAAGTTTCGCCACCGGTCGTGGTGCTGAAATTGATGCGGTTCGTCTCGTAGTCGTTGGTCGCCGCGCCGATAAAATTCAGCACGTCAGTTTCCTTGCCCGCCGGGTTGTAGTCGAGCTCCGAGGTTTCGCCGTTGGTCGAGACGTTGTAGTTGATCCGGTTCGTCTCGTAGTCGTTGGTCGCCGTGCCGATGAAGTTCAGCACGTCAGTTTCCTTGCCCGCCGGGTTGTAGTCGAGCTCCGAGGTTTCGCCGTTGGTCGAGACGTTGTAGTTGATCCGGTTCGTCTCGTAGTCGTTCGTCGCCGTGCCGATGAAGTTCAGCACGTCAGTTTCCTTGCCCGCCGGGTTGTAGTCGAGCTCCGAGGTTTCGCCGTTGGTCGAGACGTTGTAGTTGATCCGGTTCGTCTCG
>NZ_CADIKL010000039.1 GCF_902859945.1 Paraburkholderia caffeinitolerans
CCGACAAGTTCCGCATGGAGAACACGGCTTCGGGCGACGCGCCCGAGTCGTGGCTGCTCGACCTGATCCGCCGCACGCATCTGATTCATCGGCTGCTCGTGCCGATGGGCTTTTTGCTTGCCACGCTCGCACGCGTGCCGATCCGCGTGCGGCTGCCGAAGGCCATGCCTGCGGCAAGTGCGGTGCTCACGAAGCGCTCGCGCGCGGGTGACATCCTCTGGGCGGTGTTCGTGATCGCGCTCACGGCGTACGTGGTTTGGCGCGTGGTCGCGTACGTGCGCACCGGCGTCACGCTCGACGAAGTTGGCCACGTGTTCGTGCTCGGCCTCATCACGCTGCTGCGCGTGCTGCTGCTGATTGCGATTGCGTCGGTGATCTGGGTGCCGCTCGGCGTGCTGATCGGTCTGCGCCCCGCGCTTGCGGAGAAGGTGCAGCCGCTTGCGCAGTTTCTTGCGGCGTTCCCGGCGAACCTGCTGTTCCCGGTGTTCGTGATCGTGATCGTGCGATTCCATCTGAATCCGGACATCTGGCTCTCGCCGCTGATCGTGCTCGGCACGCAGTGGTACATCCTCTTCAATGTGATTGCGGGCGCAACGGCTTATCCCAACGATTACAAGGAAGCGGCAAAGAACTTCCGCATTCGCGGCTGGCAATGGTGGCGCCAGGCGATGCTGCCGGGCATCTTCCCGTACTACGTGACGGGGGCGATTACCGCTTCTGGCGGCGCGTGGAATGCGAGCATCGTGTCCGAGTTCGTGCAGTGGGGCGACACCAAGCTCCAGGCGCACGGCTTGGGCGCGTATATCGCGCAGACGACCGCCGCCGGCGACTTCCCGAAAATCATTTTGGGCATCGCGATGATGTCCCTGTTCGTTACGCTGTTCAACCGCTTGCTCTGGCGTCCGATGTACACGTTCGCCGAGTCCCGGCTGCGGCTCGATTGAGATGGAGTAAATCATGCTGAATCCCAAGATCGTCTCATCCGACCTGCTGCCGATGCGCCCCGTGCCGGGCCAGGAAGTCCTCGCCGTGAAGCACGTCTCGCGCGGCTTCGCGAAGAAGGACGACGAGCGCCTCGTGCTCGACGACGTCAACCTCTCGCTGCGCGAAGGCGAAATCGTCGGACTGCTCGGCCGTTCCGGCTCGGGCAAGTCCACGCTTTTGCGCATCATCTCCGGCCTGATCGAGGCCACGTCGGGCGAAGTGAACTGGCTCGGCAAGCCGCTCGAAGGGCCGGCCGAAGGCGTCTCGATGGTGTTCCAGACTTTCGCGCTGTTCCCATGGCTCACGGTGTTGCAGAACGTGGAAGCGGGCCTCGAAGCGCAAGGCGTGGGCGCGCGCGAGCGCCGCGAGCGCGCGCTGGCCGCCATCGACCTGATCGGTCTGGACGGCTTCGAAAACGCCTACCCGCGCGAACTCTCGGGCGGCATGCGCCAGCGTGTGGGCTTTGCGCGCGCGCTCGTGGTGGACCCGGCGCTGCTGCTGATGGACGAGCCGTTCTCGGCGCTCGACGTGCTGACCGCCGAAACGCTGCGCACCGATTTGCTCGACCTGTGGACGCAAGGCCGCATGCCGATCAAGTCGATGCTGATCGTCACGCACAACATCGAGGAAGCGGTGTTCATGTGCGACCGCATTCTGGTTTTGTCGTCGAATCCGGGGCGCGTGGTGGCCGAGATCAAGGTGCCGTTCAAGCATCCGCGCAATCGCCTGGACCCGGCGTTCCGCAAACTCGTGGACGAGATCTACGCGAAGATGACCGCGCGCGAAGCGGCTGAAGCTTCGCAACGGCGTCTTGAAGTGGGCAGCCGTTTGCCCGATGTTTCCACGAACTTGATGGCGGGCTTGATCGAGACGCTGGCGGCCGCGCCGTATCACGGCCGCGCCGACATGCCCGAGATCGCGCGTTCGCTGCATCTCGAAGTGGACGATTTGTTTCCGATTGCGGAAGTGCTGCAACAGCTGGGTTTCGCCGACGTGCGCGACGGCGATCTGCTGCTCACGCCACCCGCTCGCGTGTTCGCGGAGATGGGCACGCAGGCGCGCAAGCTGATGTTCGCCGATCATTTGCTGCGTAACGTGCCGCTCGCGGCGCGGATCAAGAAGGTGCTCAACGAGCGCCCGGGGCATCGCGCGCCGCGCGTGCGCTTTGAGCAGGAGCTTGAGGACTTTCTCTCTGATGTGGCGGCGGAAGAGACGCTCGATACCGTGATCGACTGGGGACGGTATGGCGAGATCTTTTCGTATAACGATCAGTCGGAGATTTTTAGTCTCGAAGATGTTGAGGCTTGATGCGAAGTCGCGCTACGTGGCGATATTGGACCGGGGCCTTGGGCCCCGGTTTTGTTTTGTGGGGTGGGGCGGAATTTTGTGAGGGATGTGTAGTATCGGCTGTAGTCGGCCAAAAGCAGCCGTTCGACAGAGCGGGCTAGATAGCAGAGAATCCAACAGGCGCTTAATTTTCACAATCTCCTTGATATGGCTAATCGACGTAAGACTATTTGGGTAAGCGCCGTCATAGCTTTTGGGGCATTGTTATTTTGGCTCGCATGCCTGTCACGGGATGCCTACCCAACGCCAGTCCTTGGACGCTGGCTGCCAATAGCCAGTGGCGTGATTGCCGGAGTTATTAGCATCTGGCTGTCGCGTGGACTACGTCCGCCTTTAGAAAATCCTTTGAAGCATATCGTTGCGTCTTTCGTGACTGGCGCTATGGCTGTGGGTATGTTGGTAACAGTGGCGCTGGATACGTTGGTGCGCTTTACGTCAGATCAACCACATACAGAAACAGCAACTTACTCACATACATCGGGATCAAGAAGCTGTTCCTATGGGATTGTGTTTATGGATTCTGTGCTGCATGGAGACATCCATTTCTGTGGGCCACGCTGGGATGTTCCTGCAAACTCCAATTCGGGTGTACTTCACATTACCGAGACAAGCGGACCATTCGGCGTGGTGCTTCAGCAGGTGATGGTAGAGAGTACGTCGCAATGAGGTGCCGGATTCGGCCAGGAGCGGCCAGTCGCCTGCTACTAATTCACGCCGAAAGCAGCCATTCCCGTGAGAGTTAACGTCGGAGTTAAACGGCGGCACAGCCGTCCGCCTTGAACAAGATTTTAGGCGTATTTGAGAAATAGGTCACCGTAGCCCCAAACGAGCGCGCCCCAAATTGTGATTACGGCAATGACCCACGACAGAACGTGATGATGAGTTTCGAACAGGTGGTAGAGCGACCATGACTCCGCAAAGGTTCCGCCGCGAATGGACACCAAGAAGCCGCTGATTCGGTACTGCGCAAACACGGCAAAAATCGAAGTGATTGCACCGCTGCGTTGGAACCAAGATGCGAGTGACTCCGAACCCGGCCGCAGTACTGAACAGAGCGAAAGGGGGCCGACAACGATTGCCGATACGCAGAGAAAGACGATCAGACAAAGCTCGGCTTTGAGTTTCGTGGCGACCGTAGTAGGCATTGAAGGCAACATCTAACGTTGGAGTTAAGCGGCGGCGTAGCCGTCCGCCTTGAACGAATTGTTAGCCAGCTTGCGACGCTGGCTCAGGGTTGTCTATCTGGGAACTGGACACTGATGTTCCCGGAGTCGGAATTGTCGATAATACCCGCGTCCTCAATCGCAACGTCAGCGGTGTTATGAGCCCATTGGATCGCGATGAATGGCTGGCGCTGTCCAACTGGAGCAGTAGACGCCACGCCAAGGGCTCGCGCCGGCAGGCCCCGAGAAGCGCAGTTCTCGCATCGGGTCTGCTCGCACGGCCAGCATTTCTCGCCACTTCCGGGAAAATTGGATTCCCCCAAAGCGACCGTTCGCGACCGGCTCAAATGGGTCGCGAGCGGCCTCATTACCCGGATATCGGCTCTGATCTGTTTAAGCAGATGTGCTGTTCCCGGAACTTAAGCGGCTGCTTTCCCTTTGTGCCGGGAGCACACAAAGGTGAGCTTCTCCGGGACCCGTGACGAAGCACCGGCCTCACTCCCTCGCCCCACACCCAGGTCATTGATTACACAGAAAACTCCGCCGCACGCGGGACGCGCGGCGAGCGCCCCAAGCCCTTAAAGGTGAGCATTTCCGGGATCCCTCGCCAGGCAACGCAAAGGTGAGCCCAGCACCCGCGATGCACGCACCGCCCCGAGCAAGCATCAATTCGGCTTCCCACGCTCCTCACCGCGCGATCGCCCCGTAGCACGATCGCCATCGCCATCCTCATCACCCGAATCACGCCGGCCATCGCCATACATCCGCCCTTCAACATCACCCCCACTCGCGCGCCCAATCAAAAAACTCCGCTGCGGATTGGCAAGCTCAATCCCGCGCTCCGTAAACCGCGCCAGCACACGCCGATTAAACTCGCGCTGCACGCCCCAGCGCGCCGAATCCTTGCACTGCATCTGCCCCACCAGCGTCACGCTCGACCCATCCACCTGATCCACGCCCCAGTACGCGAAGTCGCCGAGAATGCCCTTCTTGTACGCTTCGTCGTTGCGAATTTCCGCGCCGATTTCCTTGAGCGTGTCGATGGCGCGCTGCAAATCCGCGCCATGCGCGATCAGCACCTTCACCGCCGCATTGCCGATGCCGCGATTCGTGTTGTTCACCGTCGTCACCGAGCTGAACGGCACGGTGTAGAGCGAGCCATCGCCGCCGCGCAAACGCACCGTGCGGATCGAAAGAAACTCGACCGTGCCCGAAACGCCCGCGACGGTGACCCAGTCGCCCACCTGCATCGCATTCTCGGTGAGCAGAAAGATGCCGGTGATGAAGTCCTGCACGAGCTTTTGCGAGCCGAAGCCCAGCGCGACGCCAAAGATGCTTGCGCCCGCAATCAACGGCGCGGTGTTCACGCCGAGCTGCGAGAGCGCCGTGAGCCCGACCACCACGAGGATCGCGACGAACAGCGTGGTGCGGAACATCGGCAGCAGCGTGCGCAGGCGCGCGGCGCGCACGAAGTCGCCCGCGTCGGTCCACGCGTTCAGGCGCCGCTCGGCCGCGCCGTTCGCGGCCTCCCAGATCACGATGGCGACGGCAATGGCGATCGCGACCGTCAGCAGCGCGGAGCCGATCAGGTGCCCGACGGGCGCGTTCGCGATGAGACGGCCCGGATGCAGGCCCCATACGCGCACCAGGATGTCGAGCGTGGCGATCCACAGCGCGGCAACCACGATGCGCCGCAGCGCCGGGTAGTAGCGATACGCGCGGCGCTGCGCGATGGTCATGTTCTCGCCGTTGCCGTTCGGGTCGAACACGCGGCCGAGCGCGCCGAGCGTGACGATGGCCACCATGCGCGCGGCGAGCAGCACGGCGAGCGAGACGCCGCCGGCGCGCACGAGTTCGCGGTAGCCGCCGCGCAGGTCGAGCGCCCACACGAACCACAGCGCCATCACGGCGAACACGGCGGCGGCGGCCCAGATGTCGGCGAACCAGTGCACGAGATACGCGAACGAGCTGCGTTCGGCGGCCGACTTGCGGATGGCCGCGGCCACCGGCTGGCGGCATTGCAGAATGGCCACGGCGAGTGCGACGTGCGCGAACAGGATGATGAGCTTGAGCAGCGCGAGGTGCGTGTCCTCGGTCATACCGAGCGGCACCGCGCCGCCGAGCGCGCCGCCCACGCCGCCGATCACGACGATGCGCACGAGCCAGCGCTGCGCGAATGCGGCCCAGGTGGCGGAGAGCGGCATGAGCCGCAAGGCGTCGGCGTCGGGCGCGAACAGCATGGTGCCGATGACGACGATGACGCGGCAGACTACCCACGTGTCGACGAGGTGGCCGACGGCGGCGGCAGGCGCGGCGTCCGCGGGGCTCAGGAGCGAGAGCACGCCGGCGGCGCACAGTCCGAATGCGATCACGGGCACGAGCTCGAGCAGGGCAACGAGCAGCGCCCAGGGCAGCCGCTTGAGCAGGCGCCAGTGCTGCGCGCCACGGATGCGGTGGCGCGCTTCGCGCGCGAGCGAGGCGATGCGCTGCACGGAGGCGTCGGTGGCCTCTGTGGCGAGGGCGCTGGCTCTTGCGCCGGCGTGCTCGTCGAGGTTGGTGTTCGTCGCGGCGGGCATCATGCCCGCAGCGGCACGCAGGGTCGCCTGATCGGATTCTGCCGGCTGCACGCCAGTCGCATCAGGTGATGAAGATGAGGAATCCTTTTCATGTGGCGAGTCTGCGGCGCTGGACGCTCCGCCGGTGCCTCGCGCTTCGTCCGCGTCCTGCGTGGCCGCCGCATGCTCGACGAGTGCGCGGCGCGGTTTGCCGATGGCACGGCGCAGAAGCGCTTCGATCGCGAGCGCCGGCACGAGCGTGAGCAGCAGCACGCGTAGCAGCGAGAGCAGCATCGCGTGGCCTTGTGGCGTGCCGATGCGGGTGCTCCACCAGTCGCGTGCGGACGCAACGTTGAAGAGCGCCGCGCGCGTGCGCAGCAGTTGTTGGCCAACGGCCTGCGCGCCACGCGCGGCACCGTCGGCGATTTGCAGCACGAGGCCATTCGAGCGCAGCGCGTTGGCGAGCGGCGCGGAGGCCGAAGCGCTGCTGGCCGCCGATGCGGGTGCGTTGGCGCTTGTGCCGGCTGAAGCCGCCGTGGTTGCCGAGGCCGGCGTGGCGAGCGCGCCCGCAGCGGCGATCGCGCGCAGCGTGTCCGTCATGCGCGCGCGCTGGACCGGATCGTTGAGCACCTGCAATGCCGCGTTCGCCTGGGCGGGCGTCAGCACGACGGGCGCGGCGGGGTTCACCGCCGATGCGGCAGCGGGCGCCGCCGCGCTGCACGGCGCGGCGGCGGGCAGGGCAAGCAGCAATGTGCAAGCGACGGCGGCAATCAGCGTGTTGAAGCACTGCGCGGCACCCGACTGTAAGCGGGAAGAAAGAGACGTGCTGGGCATGGGAAGAAAGCGATATCGAATCCGGATCGCTGTGCGTTCGCAAGTCTTGTGCCCCGGATTCGTGGGCAGGTCGAGGACGCGGCGGCACGCGGAGAGTGAGGGCCCGGAGTATGCGCTGCGCGGCGGCGTTTCAGGCTCGATGCGGTCGCGTTGGATTGAGATATCGCAACTAACAGCCAATCCCGCAAGCTCACCTCGAATTGGGCGGCGGCGCGGGTTTTGATCAGTGGCGCGGAATATGCCCCCAGTGCTACCGTTGCACGACACCCCAACCAGGCCGCGCAGCGGCCACCGGAGACCGCCGATGAACAGCGCGAGCATGAGCGCAGCGAGCAAGGGCAAGCTGAGCCGCAAACAGTTGATCTTCGCGGCCACCATCGGCAATGCGCTCGAGTTCTTCGACTTCACGGTTTACAGCTTCTTCGCGCTCACGATTGGCAAGCTGTTCTTTCCCACCATGTCGAGCTACGGGCAATTGCTCGCCTCGGTTGCGACCTTCGGCGTGGGCTTCGTGATGCGCCCGCTCGGCGGCGTGGTGATCGGCGCTTACGCGGACCGCGCGGGCCGCAAGCCCGCCATGACGCTCACTATCTTCATGATGGCGCTGGGCTGCGCGCTGATTGGCCTTGCGCCCACCTATGCGCAAATCGGCGTGGCGGCGCCCATGATCATCGTGCTCGCGCGGCTGCTGCAGGGCTTCTCGGCGGGTGGGGAGGTGGGCGCTTCCACCACGCTCTTGATCGAAGCGGGCACCCCGGCCAATCGCGGCCTGCTCGGCAGCTATCAGTTCGCGAGCCAGGGCCTTGGCGTGTCGCTCGGTGCGTTGATGGCAGGACTCCTGACGATGTTCCTGCATCCCGACACCCTGCTCGCATGGGGCTGGCGCGTGCCGTTCCTGATGGGCGTGGCGATCGCGCCGCTCGGCATGTGGATCCGCCGCCGTCTGGAGGAGCAGGGGAGCCCCGCTGCGCGCGCCGTGCGCATGCCAGTGGTCACGGTGCTGCGCGACCACTGGCGCAACGCGCTGCTGGGCACGCTGCTCACGATGGGATCGACCGTGATTGCCTATGTCGTTACGTTCTACATGCCCACCTACGCGATTCACGAACTCAAGGTGCCCGCGACCACGGCGCTGCTGGCGGGCCTGGTGTCCGGCGTGGTGACCTTCGTGGTCGGGCCGATCGCGGGGTTGCTCTCCGACCGCATCAGCCGGCGCGCACTGGTGTTCTGGCCGCGGCTGGCCGTGGTGGTGCTGATCTGGCCGGCGTTCCAGTGGCTTTCCAGCGGACCGGATGCCGCGCGCCTGCTCATCACCGTTGGCGGCCTGAGCGTGCTGCTCGCGCTGCAGGCCGCGCCCGCCATCACGATGCTGCCCGAGATGTTCCCGCGCGCGGTGCGCGCAACGGGCATGGCTATTGTCTATAGCGTGGGCGTGGCGATCTTCGGCGGCTTCGCACAGGCCATCGCCACCTGGCTCATCAGGATCACGGGCGACCTGCACGCACCTGCCTGGTACGTGATGGTGTGCGTGGCGCTTTCGTGCCTCACGCTGCCATTCATTCGCGACCTCACCGGCAAGCCGCTGGAGGACTGAAGGCGGCTCTACCCGGCTCTGCGCGCGGCTTCCAGATTCGCGTCGAGTTGGCGCGCGAGACCGTAAAGCATGCCGAGCGCCGGCGCGGCCAAGCCCGCGCGCTGCGCGAGTTCATAGGGCGCGCCCAGCAGCGCTTCCACTTCGAGCGTGCGACCCGCCTCCACGTCTTGCAGCATGGAGGTCTTGAATGCGCCCAGCTTGCGCGTGATGGCGTTGCGCTCTTCGATGGTCATGGCAAGGCCGATGCCGAACGCCTCGCCTATCGCGCGCGCTTCAGCCATGACCGCTTTCACGAGACTCGCGGTAAGCGGGTCGTCGAGAATCACATCGGCGCTCGAACGCGTGAGTGCGCTGATGGGGTTCATCGTCATGTTGCCCCAGAGCTTGGCCCATATTTCATGCTGGATCTGTCCGGTGGCCTGCACCTCGAAGCCCGCCTGCGCGAGCAGCGCGCACGCTTCCTTGGCGCGCGCCGGCGTGCGCTGCGAAGCGCCGCCTACGATAAGCAGGTTGCCCCGGCCCTTGCGGATCACGCCAGGCTCCGCAATCGACGACGAGAGATGCACGACGCAGCCCGACGTCTGCGCGGGCGGCAGCGCCGCCGACACCACGCCACCTGGATCGACGGATTCGAGGTGACGGTCGTTGCCCGCACCGTGCGCGCCGCCGAACTCGGCGAGGAACCACCACGGCACGCCGTTCATCGCGGAGACGATATGCGTGTGCGGCCCGACGAGCGGCGCAAGCGAAGCGGCGGCCTGCACCAGCGCCTGGCCTTTGAGGCAGACGAACACGATGTCCTGCGCGCCGAGCGCGGCGGCGTTGTCGGTGGCGTTCACGCGGACCGTGTGGCGCGAATCTTCTTCGAGTACCGTGAGGCCATCGCGGCGAATGGCTTCGAGATGCGCGCCGCGCGCGAGCACGTTGATGCTTGCGCCGTTGTCCGCGCGCGCGAGCCGCGCCGCAATGAGGCCGCCAATCGCGCCGGCGCCGACCACCGTAATAGTGCGTTGCGGGACATTCACGGCTTACTCCTTGTATGAAGGGTCGATGCGTTCCACGCGCCGGATCAGCGCTGCGAGCACGTTCTCGCCGGCGCCATGCGCGGGCGAGAACTGCAGGGCATCGCGCGTGGAGCGCGCGGTGATGGCTGGGTCGATAGGTATGGTCTGGCCGCGCATCGAGTCGGTGACGCACTGGATCTCGCACGCGCGGTTGAGCGTCCAGAGCAGCACGAACGCGTGCGCGAGGCTCGTGCCGTGCGCGAGCAGGCCGTGATTGCGCAGGATCAGCAGGCGGTGGTCGCCCATCGACTTCAACAGCCGCGGCTTTTCTTCGTCGTGCACGGTGATGCCTTCGAAGTCGTGGTAAGCCACCATGCCGTGCAACTGCGCCGAATAAAAATTCGTGTACGCGAGGCCGCTTTCCATGCACGCAACCGCAAGACCCGCCGTGGTGTGCGTGTGCATCACGCAATGCGCGTCTTCCATGTGGGCGTGAATCGCGCTGTGGATCACGAAGCCGGCCGGATTGATCGGATAGTCGCTAGGGCTCAGGATCTGGCCGTCCAGATCGACTTTCACGAGGTTCGACGCCTTGATTTCGTCATACGCGAGGCCGAACGGGTTGATCAGGAAATGCTTCTCAGGACCGGGCACGCGCAGCGTGATGTGATTGAAGATCAACTCGGTCCAGCCCATCAGATGAAATACGCGGTAAGTGGCCGCGAGCTTTACGCGTGCGGCCCACTCCTGCGGCTCGCACCAGTGGGGGCGAGCGGCTTCGTCGGGTATTGCGCTCATGGGGCGTCTCCGTTTTGAGTTGGCGCGATGGCAACGATATCAGACGAAATTAAAGCCGATGCCGCCAAGCGGCCCGTAGTCGGCATGGAACGTGTCGCCCGCGCGCCGCGCTTGCGCTCACGTCGCGCGGCAGGGCCTCGCCTTCGAGATGCAGCAGATGGTCGGCCAGTGAAAACATCTCGTGACTCGTTTTCCCGAAAACACTAATATGTAAGTGAGTCTGCGCTTGCTATGATCGAGCGTCAACCACCGAGGAAGATTTCGCGGGTTTCCCCTGGAATGAAGTGAACCAAGCCACCATGACCGATTCCTCCCGCACGCCTACGCGCGTCGCGCACCGCAACCTGCCCATGCTGCTGCTGCGCGCGCGCGAAAAGATGATGGAGCGCTTTCGTCCGCTGATCACGGCGCATGGGCTCACGGAGCAGCAATGGCGCGTGATTCGCGCGCTCAACGAGAGTGGGCCGCTGGAGCCGCGCCAGATTTCCGATTTATGCACGATTTCGAGCCCGAGCATGGCGGGCGTGCTCGCGCGCATGGAGGCGCTGGGCCTCGTGACCAAGGAGCGTTTCGCCGACGACCAGCGGCGCGTGCTCGTGACGCTCACGAAGAAGAGCCACCAGCTAGTGAAGGCGATTTCGAAGGAACTGGAAGCGCGCTACAAGGCGCTGGAAGCCGAGGTGGGGCCAGAGGTCGTGGAGCGCGTGTATCAGGCCATCGACGATTTGCTGGCCGGGCTCGAGTGAAGGAGTGAGCGGCGCTTAGCCGTGCTTTAGCGCCGCTTTGAAAGCGTGTGCGCTCAACCCAGCGCCGCGAACGCCACATCGAGATCCGCCGCCGCGCCCGGGCGCACCACGCGCGCGACTTCCGCGCCGTCGCGCAGGAAGACGAGCGTGGGCCAGAGCTTCACGCGGAACGAGCGGCCGAGCGCGCGGCCCGGGCCGTCTTCTACCTTGATGCGGCGCACGCCGGGGTGCTTCGCGAACGCATCGCCAATCAAAGGCTGCGCGCCCTGGCAATACCCGCACCAGTCGGTGCCGAATTCGAGCACGGCAAGACCATTCAGCGCATCGATTTCCTGGCGGGCCGGGGCTTTCGTGGCGTAACTCATTGCATCTCCTGTAGACATCGTCCCAGTACGATACCGCAAGCGGCTCCGGCGCGTTGGCGCTGCCGCGCGCCGTTCAGGCGCACTTCAGGCGCACTTCAGGCGAGCGCGCGCGCGGCAATCGTGGCGGTCGACTCGATGCGCTCGATGAGCCAGCCATCTTCGCCATGGGCGGCGGCGATGGCGTCGATTTCGGCGAGCAGCGCGTCGAGCTGGCTGCCCAGGCGCTCGCGCGAGAGGCTCGACATCGAGAGCGGGCGCGCCTTCAATTGCTCCGCGCTCACGCGTCGGTACTCGATCACTGAAATGCGCTCGATGGCGGCGAACGCCGAGCGCGCGAGCACGTCGGTGTGGCTCTCCCAGTTCGGCGAGCGGCGCATTTCGCGTGCGGGATCGGTGTTGGCGTAACGGTCGAGCAGGTCGCGATATTGCGCGGCCCAGGGGCGCTGCGGGTCGTCGAGATGCGTGGTGTTGAAGAGCGCGACGGTGCCGCGTTCGCCGAGGATCGCGTCGAGGCGCGCGAGCGTATCCACCCGATCCATCCAGTGAAACGCGCGACCGATCACGGCGAGATCGAACGTGCCGAGTGCGGGCGAGAGCTCATACGAACTGCCGCGGCGGTACTCGATATTCGGCGCGATACCCGCGCCCAGTTGCGCGGCGACTTCGAGCATGGCGGGCTCGGGGTCGATTGCCACGGCGCTGCCTACCCAGCTTGCGAACGCGAGCGAGAGCTGGCCGGGGCCGCAGCCAAGGTCGAGCAGGCGCTGCGTGCCGTCCAGGCCGGCGCGCTGCGCGACGCGGCGAATCAGGGCGGGAGAGTACGCAGGGCGGCCGCTCAGGTAATGCGGAGCGGCGTTGTGAAAGCGTTCGGGAATGAAGGGCGTGACTTGGTTCATGGGCTCTCGGAGGATCGGGTTCGCGGCAGACTCGCCCAGTCTGGGGGGCGTGCGTTGGCCGCGTCAAGCGGGATTGCCGCGTGTTTGCCGCAAAGGTGAGTCTTTTCGGGAGTGAGCGAAACGCAGCGTGCGAGCGCACCGTCCAGGTTTCGCGCGCGTCATGTTTCGATCACGTCTCCACAGAGAAAGTGCCCTGAAACAAGGGGAAATGTGCACCGAATAGCCGGTAGGCGCGTTCCTCTCGCAGCGTAGCTGAGTGTGGAAACCCGCGCGCAAATGCGCTTTCTTTGTGTAAAGGTGAGCGTTTCCGGGAGTTTCGCTGGCGAAGGCTCGAGCGCCTTCCGCAGCGCCCTGCCACGCCACCGACTTGCGGGGTAGCGATCGAATCGACGCTTGTTTTCAGGGCTTTTCTTTGCGCACGCCATGAGCCTCGGTAAGCATGAGCAGCGCACTTATCGGCAGGATGTGCTCAAAGGTGAGAAGATTCAGGAGCCGCCCGAGGCGCTGCCGGGCGGCCTGGCGTACCCGGCGGCGGCCAATGGACGACCGCCTGTGATGGGTATATAACAGCAGTGCGGGATTTTTTTCCACGAAGTACCAGCAAGGGGAAACGGTTCATCATGACGAGCGACGACACGCAAAAGGATGACGCTCAAGCGGCAGGCGGTGGCGGGCAGAAGCAGGATCTGGAGAATCTCAACGCGGCGTTGTCGCACGTCGACGAAGGGGTGAAGAGCGGCAGTATCGCGCGGGGCGCGGCCAAGGGTCTGGTCTTCAGCCTGATCGAGACGCTGGGCGCGCTGGTGGGCGACCCGGACCTGCCCGAACATGCGCGTTCAGGCTATGAAGGCCTGCTCGAAGCGGCGCGCGAACTGCGCGTGAAGCTGGAGCGCTGAGCAACCCAGGCGCTACTCAAAACCGCGCGGGCGGCGTGTGCAATGTGCACGCCGCCCGCGCTTCGCTTTGGGGTTCGCGATTCAGGCTTCGGGCTTCAGGCTTCAAGATTCGGCGAGCAACGCATCGGCCAGCCCGGGCGGCGCCTCGCCAATCCGCAATTCCGGCGTGCCGTGCCAGTTGGCGCAACGTTGCAGCGCGCGCCGCAGATCGCTCACGAGACGGCCGCTCACGCGCACGCCCGGCTCCAGATGCAGCGACCTCAACTCGAATACCGCCTGGGCGCGATGCGCTTTCGCGTCGGCGCGGCCGATCAGTTTTCCGCGGCTCAATATCGGCAGTACGAAGTAACCGTATTTGCGCTTGTGCGCGGGCAGATAGCATTCGATCGCGTAGTCGAAACCGAATAGCGCCGTTGCGCGCTTGCGCTCCCATACGACCGGATCGAAAGGCGAGAGCAGCGTGGTGGCGGTCGAGGCCAGCGCACCGCTCGCGGCGTCGTCGATGAGCGGCGCGAAGTCGCAATGCACGAACGCATCGTGCTTCCAGTCTTCCACGCGCACGGGCACGAGTTCGCCCGCGTCGGCGAGCGCGTGCAGCGCCTCGGTGTACGGGCGGCGCGGCAGGCGGTAGTAGTCGGCGGCCCAGTCGGTGCGGATCACCCCGAGCGCCTGGCAGGTGCGCAGCAGTAGCGCGCGTTCGGCGTCCGCGCGCGCGGGCAGGTCGCGCGCGTCGTTCCAGTTGGGCAGCACGCGCTCGGTCACGTCGTAGACGCGCTGGAAGTTCTGGCGCTCGGCCACCATCAGCGCGCCGGTCGCGAACAGCACTTCCAGATGACGCTTCTCGGGCTTCCAGTTCCACCAGCCGCTGCCTTTTTCTCCGCTTTCATCTTTCTCGCGCGCGAAATCGGCGGAGCGCACGGGCCCGTTCGCGCGGATGCGCTCGAGCAGCGCGTCGATCTCGCGGCGATGCTTCGCATGCCACTCGGCGGCGTATTTCCAGCCCATGCCCGACGGGTCGAGCATGCGATGGCGCAGCAGGCCATAGTCCTCGATCGGCACGAAGCAGGCCTCGTGCGACCAGTATTCGAAGAGTCGGCCTTCGGCGAGATGGGCGTCGAGCCAGCGCGTGTCGTAAGCGCCGATGCGGCTGAACAGCACAAAATAAGGACTGCGCGAGACCACGTGAATCGTGTCGATTTGCAGTTGCGCCATGCGGCGGATCGCGGCGAGGACGTCGTCCTGGGTTGCCTTGCGGCGCGGCGGCGCGAGCAGCCCTTGCGCCGCGAGGTGCAGCGTGCGCGCCGCCGCGAGCGGCAGCGTCACAGTGGTGCGCGAAGGTTGCGTGCCGGGCTCGGCTTCGGTGTCGGGCGCCGCTTCGTCACGCATGCAGGCCCGCCATCGTGGCCATTGCGGCGGGCGTCACCGTCGCGCGCGGCACGCTGGCCTCGCTCAGCCACTGGTGGATCTGCGCGACCACGGCCGCGCCTTCGCCCACCGCCGCCGCGACGCGCTTGGTCGAGCCCGCGCGCGCATCGCCGATCGCGTAGATGCCGTCGATCGAGGTGGCGAGGCTGCACGAGGCGTCGTTCGCCCCGGTGAGCACGAAGCCGTTCATGTCGAGCGCCACGCCGCATTCGTGCAACCAGCCGGTGTTGGGGTCAGCGCCCGTGAAGAGGAACAGATGCCGTGCGTCGATGCGTTGCGCGCCCGACGAAGGGCACGGCGCTTTCAGATGGATGGCCGCGAGCCCTGCCTCGTCTTCCTCCAGCGCGCCGATTTCGCACGATGGATGCACCGTGACGTTGGGCAGCGAAGCAATGCGGTCGATCAGATAGCGCGACATCGTCGATTCGAAACCGGACTTGCGGATCAGCACGTCGATATGGCGCGCGTGCGAGGAGAGATAGACGATCGCCTGGCCCGCCGAGTTGCCGCCGCCGACCAGCACGACGTTCTCGTGCTTGCAGAGCTTCGCCTCGACCGGCGAGGCCCAATAGTAGACGCCGCGCCCTGCGAAGCGGTCGAGTCCGGCGATGGCGGGCCGCCGGTAGTTCGCGCCGCTCGCGATCACCACGGTGCGCGCGCGCACGCTGCCGCTGCAGGTTTCGAGGCGGCGCGGAGATTCGTTGCAATAGAGCTTGCGCACCATGACGGGAATGGCCACGTGCGCGCCGAACTTCTGCGCCTGCACGAATGCGCGGCCCGCGAGCGCCTGGCCCGAGATGCCGGTGGGAAAGCCCAGATAGTTTTCGATGCGTGAGCTCGCGCCCGCCTGGCCGCCCGGGGCGCGCGCGTCGAGCACGATCACCGAAAGGCCCTCGGAGGCCGCGTACACCGCGGTCGCGAGGCCCGCCGGGCCGGCGCCCACCACGGCCACGTCGTAGACGCGCTCGCCGTCGAGGTCGGGCAGCAGGCCGAGGCAGGTGGCGAGTTCGGGCGAAGTGGGGTGGCGCAGCACCGTGCCGTCGGGGCAGATCACGAGCGGCAGGTCCTCGTTGCGCGCCGCGTAGCGCTCGATTACGTTGAGCATGACGCTCTCGTCGCGCTCGTCGAACACCGTGTACGGATGGCCGTTGCGTGAGAGAAAGCCTTGCAGCGAAAGCATGCAGGGGTCGTCGTGCTTGCCGACCAGAATCGGGCCGCCCGCGCCTTTCTCGATTAGCGCGACGCGCCGCAGGATCAGCGCGCGCACGATGCGCTCGCCGAGCTCGGCTTCGGCGACGATGGCCGCGCGCAAGCGCTCGGGCGCAATCAGCAGCGCCTCGACGGGTTCGAGCGCGAGGCCGTCCACGAGTGACGGCCGGCCGGAAAGCTGGGCCACTTCGGCGAGGAAGCTGCCGGCGCCATGCTCGTTGATGACGCGCTCGTGGCCGAGCCCGTCGCGCTGAACCACCTTCACCCGGCCGGACAGCAGCACGAACATGCCAGGGCCGTTCATGCCGGTCTGGAACAGCAACTCGCCCGCCGCCCAGCGGCGCCGTTCGCCGAAGCGCGAGAGCCGCACGATCTCCTCGTCGGAGAGGATGGGGAACATCTGGTGGCGCCGCGTGGAGAGCGTCGAGAAGGGCGCTTCGGCGGCGTTGCTTGCGTCGGTTGCGTCGGTTGGAATAGCGCCCATCAGGCGGTTCTCCTCATGCGCGTGGCGGCGCGAGAGACGCCGCGCGGGATCAGCGTGGAGCTGTGCGGATCAAACAGGTTTCGGCGTGATGTTGACCGGCACCTCGGGATGTTTCATGACCTGCAGCGGTTCGAGCGTGCGGCCCGAATCGCGCCAGGCGTCGAGGCCGCCAAGCAGCGGCAGCACGTCGACGAAACCGGCCTCGGCAAGCTGCTTGGCCATCCAGGCCGCCGAGATCTCGTTGGGACACGAGCAGTAAATCACGAGCTTCTGCTCGCGCGGATACTTCTGGACGATCTCGTCGAGCTGGCGTTCGTCGGCGAACAGCGAGCCCGGGATGATGTACGGATCGAGCTTGCGCTTTTCCTCCGAACGGATGTCGAAGATCACGGGCGGCGGCAGGCCGGCCATTGCGTTATAGAGGTCGTCCACGGTAATGCGCGCGTTCGCGAGCTTCTTGATGAGCTGGCGGCGGCGCTGCCAGCGATACGCCGCGTACAGCAGCAACAGCGCGAGGATCACGACCGCGGTGAGACGCCCAAGGCGGCTCGCGCCCGCGAACAGCATGTCGATCTGCGGCGCGAACAGCACGCCGATCAACAGGCCCGTGCCCGACCAGAGCGCCGCGCCAATGCCGTCGAAGCCCACGAACTGGCGGTATGGCGTGCCCATCGCGCCGGCCATCGGCACGGAGACGATCGACAGGCCCGGCACGAACTTGGCGATGGCGAGCACGCGCACGCCCCAGCGGCCGAAGAAGCGCTCGGTCTTCTTCACGCAGGTGTCGCGCGAGAGCGAGAGCTTGCAAAGCGTCTTGAGCGTATTGCCGCCGTAGAGCCGGCCGGCGAGAAACCAGACACTGTCGCCGATGAGCGTGGCGACGATCGACAGCCCGAGCACCGGCGCGACCTGCTGGCCGATCGAGCCGGGATGCATGGCGGCCATGGCGCCGAACAGCACGAGCGCCGGCATCGCGGGCACGGGCAGGCCAAGCGATCCGGCCAGTACGTTCAGGAACACGAGCGCAGGCCCGTACTGCGCGATGAGGTCATGTAGCATCGACTTACTTCCTTGCCCCGGGAAGCGCCGGACGGACGGCGCGAACTGGAAGAATAACGTTTCGATTATGGACGCATTTCGACAGCGTGCAAGCAAGCTCCAAAGCATACGCCCAATGCGGACTTGCTGCCCGTGGTCGTGGGCGCGGCGGGATCGCAGGAGGGCGGGCTTGCCGCGCGAAGCGGCCGAGCGAATGACGCGCACAGGAACATGCGCGGCGGAAGAGGCGCAGCGCGAACGCGCGTGCGCAAGCGAAGGCGCCGCGATGGCGTCTTCGCTCAAGGGCCACCGGCAGAGAGGCCGGCTGGTGGCCGCGTATTACCGGCTGTGCGATTCCCCTGGCAGCTCGGCGCCCTGCGCGCGGATAGCCGCGATCAGTTCCGCTGGCGTGATTTCATAACGCACTTCGCGGTGGATGCCTGGCTTGCGCTCGTCGACTTCGATCAGCAAGAGACTCTTGCCGTCGGCCGCCGATTCTAGACGCAGCGAGCGGGTTTCGCGCCCGGTCGCTTCGTCATGCTCGGTGAGCAGGGTCATGTTTCCGGAAGACCCAGTCATGCGCATTGATGTTGTCCTCGTGTGTGGTCGAGCCATTGTACGGGGTCGGCTGCGCCGCGTCTCATCATAGTGAGCGCGGGCGCACACAGCGAACCGCCAGTACCCCCCGGCCAGTCAGTGTAACGCGAGACCCGGCCCGCACGCGTGCCCGCATGAGGAATTTTGCGCGCCATGCAACGGTGCATGCGCCGTGTGTCTGCGCATGGTTCGTTGTCATGGGCATGACGCAAAGCGGCTTTAGCGGCTTCCCGGCCAACTATCGGTTCCTGTATTTCCTCATCGTTCGACCAAGAAAAAACGGCTCACCCGGTAGAGGCCGGGTGAGCCGTTGAAACGCCGTTGTTACTCGGATCAGACACCCAGGTCCTGGGCGCTGACGGGTCCTATATTGCGGCTTCGCGCGTGCGCCGTCGAGATGGGATTTATGCCGATCTATCAGCTTAATCGCAGCAAGCAATTAAATTACGGAATGCTTGCGATGGCCTCGCAAGGCTTGCAACTCGTGCCCCTGTTTAGGCATAAACTATTACGGGTGCCGTACACCCGCGTTGTAATGCGTACCACACGTCACGGGGCAGCGCCGGGCGCGCCGCCGTGTTGTCATGGGGAGGTCGCCGTGAAGATCTTCAAGCGCGTTCTGATCGCTTCGACACTCGCGTGGCTTGTGTGTGCGCTGCCAGGTGGCGCGCGGGCTGCGCAACCCGCCACGCCCGCCACCGTCGCGCCACCGCCCGCGTCCAGCGCCGCAGCACCGACGGCTTCAGCGCCTTCAGCAGCGTCGGGGGCCTCGGGCGATCTGCGCAAGCTGAGTCTCGCCAACAAGCCCTGGACCGGCGACTTCGACGCGATGCTGAACCGGCGGACGATCCGTTTCCTCGTGCCGTACAGCCGCACGCTCTATTTCGTCGACAAGGGCCACGAGCGTGGGCTCGCCGCCGAGCTCGCGCGCGACTTCGAACGCTACATCAACCGCAAGTACGCGGCCCAGCTCGCGAAGCGTCCCGTGACCGTGTACCTGATTCCGACCACGCGCGACCAGCTGCTCACGCAGCTGAACTCGGGTTTGGGCGATATTGCGGCGGGTAATCTGACTGCCACCGACGAGCGCCTCAAGATCGTCGATTTCATCGCTCCCCGCGATCGCAAACCCGTGCGCGAACTCGTCGTGACGGGACCCAAGGCACCGGCGCTGGCTTCGGTGGACGACCTCTCCGGCAAGGAGGTCTATGTACGCAAGTCGTCGAGCTACTTCGGAAGCCTGACCCAATTGAGCGAGCGCTTGCGCAAGGCGGGCAAGCCGCCGATCCGCATTACGCTGCTGCCCGACGCGCTAGAAGACGAAGACGCGATGGAAATGGTGAACGCGGGCTTGCTGCCCATCATCGTGGTCGACGACTGGAAGGCGCGTATGTGGGCTCAGGTGCTACCGAAGATCAAGGTGCGCGACGACCTTGCCGTGAGCGGCGAAGGCTACACGGGCTGGGCAATCCGCAAGAACAGCCCGCAACTGCAGGCCGTCCTGAACGACTTCTATTTGGGCTACGTGAAGAAGCAAAGCGTGGTCGAATATCGCCTTGCGCAGTACATGAAACGCATCAAGCAGATCCGCAACAACGGCGGCGACGCCGAGCAGCAGCGATTCCAGCAAACGCTCGCGTTGTTCGAGAAGTACGGCGCGCAATATGGCTTCGATCCGTTGATGCTCGCGGCGCAAGGGTTCCAGGAGTCGCAACTGAATCAGAAAGCGCGCAGCCATGTGGGTGCGATCGGCATCATGCAGCTGATGCCCGCGACCGGCAAGCAGATGGGCGTCGGCAGCATCTCCGTCGCCGACGCGAATATTCACGCCGGCGCGAAATACATGGACGAGCTGATGGAGAAGTATTTCCCGGACGCGCATTTCAGCAGCAGCGACCGCACGCTGTTCGCGTTCGCGAGCTACAACGCGGGACCGGGGAACATCGCGAAGATGCGCAAGCTTGCCGTGGAACGCGGCCTCGACCCGAACAAGTGGTTCAACAACGTGGAGATCGTCGTGGCGGACAAGATCGGCATCGAAACGACGACCTATGTGCGCAACATCTATAAGTACTACGCCGCGTACAAGCTGATCACCGATGCCCAGCATGCTCGCAACAAGGCCGTCGAGAGCATGCAGAAGGGCTCCTGACGGGCGCCTGATTTTTCATCGCGCGCCCGCGACCGTGAACAGACGCACGGCTTCGTCGAGCACGTCGGCTTGCTCGGCGAGCCGCTGCGCCGTGGCGGTCGCCTGCTCGACGAGCGCGGCGTTCTGCTGCGTGGCGCTGTCCAGATGCGCGACCGCCTGGTTGACCTGGTGAATGCCCTCGGCCTGCTCGCCGCTCGCGTTGGCGACCTCGACGATGATGGCCGAGACGCGGCTCACGGCCTCATCGATGGCGCGCATCTGCGCGGTCGTGTGGCCGACCAGTTCGGTGCCCTGGGCGATCTCGCTCACGCTCGCGTCCACGACCTGCTTGATCTCCTTCGCGGAGGCCGCGCAGCGCTGCGCGAGCATGCGCACCTCGCCCGCGACCACGGCGAACGAGCGGCCCGCCTCACCCGCTCGCGCGGCTTCCACCGCCGCATTGAGCGCGAGGATGTTGGTTTGGAACGCGATGCCGTCGATCACGCCGGTGATGTCGGCGATGCGCTGTGAGGCGCTGGTGATGCCGGCCATCGTGTGCTCCATGCGGCTCGCGATCGAGCCGCCCTGGGCGGCGGCGGACTGCGCCTCGCGCGCGAGCTCGAGTGCGCGCGCGCTCGCATCGGCGTTGGCCTGCACGGTGGTGGTGAGCTGGTCCATGGTCGCGGCGGTTTCTTCGACCGAGGCGGCCTGTAGCTCGGTGCGGCGCGAGAGATCGAGGTTGCCGGAGGAGATTTCGTGCGCGGCGTCGAGCATGCCCGCGATCTGCGCACGCACGTCGAACACGATGGCGGTGAGATTGGCCTGCAGTTGATTGAGCGCCTGGAGCACGCTGCCGAGATCGTCCTTCGACGCAATCGCGAGCGTGGCGGTGAGGTCGCCCGCCGCCATGCGCGTGGACGCCATCGACATCTGCGCGAGCGGGCCGCCGAGCTGGCGCGTGGCGAGCTGCCACGCCGCGACGCTGCACACCGCCGCCGCACCGAACGCGCACCAGAATGGCGTGGGCGGTAGCCCGCGCCACGCGCCGAAGCCCGCAGCGGCGAGCACAGCGGGCACGAGCGCATAGCCGGCGGCGACGCGCGTGGCCACCGGCAGGCGCATGAACGACTGCGCCGCGCCGAAGACGCCGGTGCGCACGAGCGAGCCGCGACGCAGGCGCACGCCGCGCAAACGCCCTTCGCGCATTTTCGCGTAGAGCGCTTCGGCCTCGCGGATCTCATCGCGGCTGGGCTTTACGCGCACGCTCAGATAGCCCACCACGGTGCCCTGCTCCGAAACCGGCGTCACGTTCGCGCGCACCCAGTAGTGGTCGCCGTCCTTGCGGCGGTTCTTCACGAGCGCAGTCCAGGGATGGCCGGAGCCGATGGTCTGCCACATGTCGGCGAACGCTTCGGGCGGCATGTCGGGATGGCGGATGACGTTGTGCGCCTTGCCGATCAATTCTTCCTTCGCGAACCCGGCAACCGAGATGAACGCGGGATTGCAATACTGAATTCGGCCTTTGAGATCGGTGGCCGAGACGAGCATCTGCGAAGCGGGATAGTCGAATTCCTGCTGCGTGATGGGCTGGTTGTTGCGCATGGGGTTCCTTGCGTTCCTTGCAATGGGGTCGCTCACGACCCGACGACTTGCAAGGAATAACGGCATTTCCCCCACAGTCTTTAGGGGATTAGGCGTGTTTGATCGGCATCGAATCCGGACGCACGCGCTGCGACAGTATCTTTAACGTTTCGTCCGCCACATTCGTCGGCTTTTCTCACGCCTTTCCCAGCGCCGCCGCGCAATGCCCGCCCGTCGTCATCGATCCGGGACGCCGATCAATTGACCGGCGCATGCCCTCAGCGTACGGTGCGCGACGCCCGCCGCCTATTGCACGAGTCCCATGCGCCGTCTTCCATCGCTGATCGCGCTGCGCTTTTTTGAAGAAGCCGCGCAACACCTGAGCTTCAATCGCGCGGCCAAGTCCCTGTGCGTGACGCAAGGCGCGGTCAGCCGGCAAATCCGGATTCTCGAGGAGTCGCTGGGCGAAAAGCTTTTCGAGCGCGATCATCGCGGCATCCGGCTGACTGAAGCGGGCGCGGGGCTCCTGCCGTGCGTTTCCGCCGCGTTCGACATGCTCGAGCAGGGCACGCGCGCGTTCTCGTCGGCGAATGCGCGGCGCCGGCTCGTGATTGCCTTGCCCCCGACCTTCGCGACTCAATGGTTCTCGGCGCGTCTGCCGCTGCTCTCGGCCACGCTGCCCGACGTCGAGCTCTCCGTACGCACGAGTGCGGTGGCCGATTGCCACTGTACGATCCGCTTCGGGCGCGGCGCCTTGCCGGGCGTCTGCTCGGAACTGATCGCGGTGGAGCGGCACACGCTGGTCGGGGCGCCCTGGCTCGGCGGCGAGCCGCTCGAAACGCTGCTGCGCAAATGGCCGCGCCTGCATGTGCTGCACGAGGGCGAGCGGCTCAGTCTCTGGCCCGACTGGCTCGCCAGCGCGGGCCTGTCCGGCGGCCACGACGACAACGACAGCGGCATCGAATTTTCCACGCTCGAGCAGGCCATTCATGCGGCCCGCAAGGGCGCGGGCCTCGCCATCGTCGACCGCAACATGATTACCGAGGAGCTCGCGAACGGCAGCCTCGTCCCGCTCTCCGAGGTGCAGGTGAGCGGCCCCTACGGTTATTGGCTCGACATCGCGCGCGAGCACGCACAGCTCGCGCAGGTGCGGGCGTTCGCGGACTGGCTGCGCCAGCAGATCATGATCGGCGAGTAGCCGGTCAATGATGGCTCGCCTGATTGAGCGTCAGGTGCTTTGTTTCGGGCGCCCACGCGATCGACACGATCATGCCGACCAGCAGCACGGCCGCGAGCGCCAGCATGGTCGGATGAATGCCGAATCCGGCGATGCCGAGCGGCAGCAGGAACGTGCCTATCGCCGAGCCCAGCCGGCTGCACGCAATCGCCACGCCCACGCCGCAAGCGCGTACCGAGGTCGGGAAGCACTCGGGCGGATACACGCCCACGAGATTCGAAAAGGCCGACATCGTGACCGTGAACAGCGCGAACGCGACGATCATCGGCGTGCGCGCGGCGTCGGGCAGCACGCTCAAGGTCGCGAGCGAGGCGCAGGTGATGGCGAACGAGCTGATCAGGAAGGTGCGCCGCGGCAACCGGATCATCAGCCAGATGCCCAGCAGCGCGCCGAAGATCAGGAGTCCGTTGAGAATGAAGTCCGCGCCGGTGCCCTGGTCCAGGTGCACGGCCTTCAAAACCGTCGGCAGGAATGTGTAGATCGCGAAGTAGGGAATCACGAGACACACGAAGAACGTGCAGTTAAACAGCGTGCGGCGAATCAGGTCGGGCTTGAAGAGGCGCGCGAAGCCGTCGTTGGCGCTCTTCGGCAGATCGGCCGGCGTATCGAGCACGACGTGCGGCCCGAAGTACTTGTGCACGATCGCGTTGGCTTCGGCGTTGCGGCCCTTGCTTTGCAGCCAGCGCGGCGATTCGGGCGTGCCGATGCGCGCGACCAGCACGGCGAGCGCGGGTACGCCGGCCGAGGCGAGGAGCCAGCGCCACGCATCGGGCGACGCATCGGCGTAATGGATGCCGAGCACGCTGGCCGCCACGTAGCCGATGGTCCAGATCACGCTGAACGAGCCGAGCAGCGTGCCGCGGTGCTTGCGCGGCGAGAATTCCGCGAGGAACGTATGGCCCACGGCGAAGTCGCCGCCCATGCCGACGCCGATCAGGATCCGCAGCACGCACAGCATGAGCGGCGAGCTCACGTAGAACTGCGCGAATGCGGCGAGCGTGATGATCAGAAAACTCAGGAGAAAGATGCGCTGGCGGCCCATCCGGTCGGAGAGCCGGCCGAACACGAGGCTGCCCGCGAAGATGCCGATCAGCGCGGAGCTGCCCACCATGCCGGTCCAGAACGTATCGAGCGGCATCTGCCGGTTGAGCGAGGCGAGCGAATAGCCGATGGTGCCGAGTGCGTAACCCTCGGTGAAATGGGCGCCGAACGTCAAGCCGGCGATGCGGATATGGAATGCGTTGACGGGAACGTCGTCGAGGGTCACGCGCGGCGCGCCTGCGGCGGCTGTGGCGTGGGCCGGTGCGCCGGCTTGCGTGCGCGCTTCTTCTTCGAGCGCGGATGGCCACGAGGGAGGCTGGTTCATTTGGTCTCCTTTCTATTTTTGATGAATGATGCGGGCGATGCGTGCGCCGCCCTACATGGATGGCGCGGCGCGCGGGCAGGGCGCTTTAGCGGTCGAGGCCGGCCATCAGCACGTACTTGAGTTCGACATACTCGTCAAGCCCGTACTTCGAGCCTTCGCGGCCGAGGCCGGACTGCTTCACGCCGCCGAACGGCGCGACTTCGGTGGAGAGGATGCCGTCGTTGATGGCGACCATGCCGGACTCCAGGGCTTCCGAGATCCGCCAGGCGCGTCCGAGATCGCGCGTATAGCAATACGCGGACAGGCCATACGGCGTGTCGTTGGCGCGGGCGATCCCTTCGCTTTCGGTGTCGAAGCGGAAGCACGCGGCAACCGGCCCGAAGGTTTCTTCGGCGGCGATCAGCATGTTCTCGCTCGCTTCGGCGAGCACCGTGGGCTCGTAGAAGGTGCCGCCCAGCGGGTGACGCTGGCCGCCCGTCAGCACGCGCGCGCCGTGGCGCTGCGCGTCGGCGATGTGCGCTTGAACCTTCGTTAGCGCCGCCTCGTTGATGAGCGGCCCCTGATCGAAATCGCCCTTGAGCGCGTGGCCCACGCGCAACTGCTGCACGGCCTTCGTGAGCGCCTGCGTGAACGCGTCGTAGATGTCGCTTTGCACGTAGAAGCGATTCACGCAGACGCAGGTCTGGCCCGTGTTGCGGAACTTCGAGGCGATCGCGCCTTGCACGGCGGTTTCGAGATCGGCGTCGTCGAACACGATGAACGGCGCATTGCCGCCCAGTTCGAGCGAAAGCTTCTTGAGCGTGTCCGCCGACTGGCGTGCGAGCAGCTTGCCCACGCGCGTGGAGCCCGTGAACGAGAGCTTGCGCACGATGGACGACTCCGTGAGGGCGTTGCCGATCGCTACCGCGTCGCCGGAGACGACGTTGAACACGCCCGCCGGCACACCGGCCTGCTCGGCCAGCACGGCGAGCGCGAACGCGCTGAGCGGCGTTTCCTCGGACGGTTTGAGCACCATCGTGCAGCCGGCGGCGAGCGCGGGGCCGGCCTTGCGCGTGATCATCGCGAGCGGGAAGTTCCACGGCGTGATCGCCGCGAC
The DNA here is from genome assembly GCF_902859945.1 of Paraburkholderia caffeinitolerans. Taxonomy (GTDB): domain Bacteria; phylum Pseudomonadota; class Gammaproteobacteria; order Burkholderiales; family Burkholderiaceae; genus Paraburkholderia; species Paraburkholderia caffeinitolerans. The sequence goes on from NZ_CADIKL010000039.1 coordinate 25,347, forward strand.
CACGCCTACGGGCTCGCGCGTCACGACAATGCGCGAATGCGGCTTCGCGCCTGGAATGACGTCGCCGTAGCAGCGCTTGCCTTCTTCGGCGAACCACTCGAGAAAGCTCGCCGCGTAGGCCACTTCTCCGCGTGCTTCGGCAAGCGGCTTGCCTTGCTCGTGCGAGAGCAGTTCGGCGAGCGCGTCACGGTGTTCGAGCATCAGCTCGCCCCAGCGCTTCACGCGCGCGCTGCGCTCCTTGGCCGTGAGCGCGCGCCAGGCCGGGAAGGCCCGCGCGGCGGCGTCGATGGCTTCGCGCGTTTCGCCGCCGCCGCCTCTCGCCACTTGCGCGATGACCTCGCCCGAGGCCGGGTCGAGGACCGCGTAGGTCTCGGCGCTCGTGCGCCAGGTGCCGTCGATGTAGTGGCCGGTGCGCAAAAAGTCGCTCATGCCGCTTGCCTCCCCGCGGAGAATCCTTGCTGCGGGCGCGCCTCGCGCGGCACGCGCCGGCCTGCCGTGTAGTCGTTGATGAGATCGCATGGCGTGTAGTTTCTATCGATCTCGTAAAGCTCCTCGGCGCTGAGCCGGGTTTCGAGCGCCGCGAGCGCGCTGTCGAACTGCGCGGACGAATCGGCGCCCACCAGCATGCTCGACACGCCCTCGCGCGCGAGCACCCACGCCTGGGCGATCTGCGCGGGACTCACGCCGCGTGCGTGCGCCACGCGGGCAATCGACGCCGCGATTTCGCGCGAGGCGTGGTCGCCGTACATCTGTGACGTAAAGAAGTCGGTCTGGTTGCGCGTGGAGTCCGGGGCGCACGAGAGCAGGCCGCGCGCGAGCGGGCTGAACACGGAGACGCCCACGCCCTGATCGATGCAGTAGGGAATCATCTCGCGCTCTTCCTCGCGGTACGCGGCGTTGAGCTGGAGCTGCATGTTGATGGGCTTGTGCCAGCCGTTGCGCTCGCAGGCCTGCATGATCTTGGCGAACTGCCATGTGTACATCGTCGAGACGCCGATATAGCGCGCCTTGCCCGCGCGCACGATGTCGTCGAGCGCGCCCATGGTTTCCTCCACGGGCGTGTTCACGTCGAAATAATGCAGCATGTAGACATCGACGTAATCCATGCCGAGACGCCTGAGCGACCCGTCGATGCCGTCCATCACGTGCTTGCGCGAATGGCCGCCCGCGTTCTGATACGCGCCCATGTCGTAGCCGACCTTGGTGGTTACGACAATTTCCTCGCGGCGCGCGAGACGCTTGAGTATGCGGCCGACGACTTCCTCGCCCACGCCGGTCGAATAGAAATCGGCGAGGTCGATGAAGTTGACGCCCGCGTCCAGCGCGTGACGCACGATCGGCTCGCTTTGCGCTTCATCGAAAATCCAGGGCTTCCATTGCGGCGTGCCCATGTTCATCGTGCCGAGGCACAGACGCGAAACCTTGAGGCCGGATTGGCCAAGACGCACGTATTCCATTGCTTAGATATCCTTTTTAACGTGTGCGCTCAGACTTTCTTCGGCGTGTAGAACGGATTGGACACGTCGCGCGCGGCGGCGAATACGTCTTCCTTGCGGGGCAGGCCCTTCATGGCCGCGAGAATCGCGTTCTTGCAGGCGCGATAGTTGTTCTCGAACACGGCGTCGAGGTTGTCGGTTTTCGGATTGACCCAGTTCGCCGACACGACCACCCAGTCGTTTTCCGCTTCGGGCGGCAGCGTGCCGTTTTCGAGCGATTCGGCCACCGCTTTTGCGATGCCGGCCTGCGAGGCGCCCCAAGTGGCGTTGCCGTGGAAGTCGCTTTCGATTTGCGCCTTGTTCACGTAGAGCGTGAGCGGCTTGGCGGGAATGCCCGGCTGCGCGATCACGACGAAGGGCGCGTGGCCCGCGGAGGGCGTGGCGAGCGCCGTGGAGAACGCCTGGCCGGCGGGGCCGCTGCGCGGCCCGACCAGCACGTTGATGTGGGCGAGATTGACGCCCGGTCCTTCGAACCCTTCACCGATATAAAGCTGCTTGTCCATGTGTCTGCTCCAGTGCCGATACCCGATTACGGAATGCAACGGTGGAGCGATTGTGCGGCGGGGCTGGACAGCGCATGAATCGATGATTTCTCGGCGGGGTGCGAGGCAAACTCATATCCGGGTTTTTGCCAGGGGGCACTCGGGTCGCGGGGAGGCTATGGCGTTGGTGACGAGCGTTTCGTTGCGCAACCAAGGCAATTTTCTTCAATACAGGCACGCGCGCGCCTCGTACGCTCGACGGTGAATCATCGCCATTGAGCGTAACGAGGAGAACCGTGAGCACCGCACTTTCCATGGCTGCCTTCGCGCTAGCCACGTCGATTACCCCTGGGCCCGTCAATGTCGTCGCGCTGGGCGCGGGCGCGCGCTACGGACTGCGCGCGAGCCTGCGCCACGTGACCGGCGCGACGGTGGGCTTCGCGCTGCTGTTGCTGCTGATCGGGCTCGGCCTGCGCGAGCTGCTTGCGCAGTGGCCATTCCTCGCGCGCGCGATCGAATGGGCGGGCGTGGCGTTTCTGCTGTACGTCGCGTACAAGCTCGTCATGGACGATGGGCGCATCGACGCTGCGGGCGCCGCGCGCGGCCCATCGCTCATGACCGGCGCGGCGATGCAATGGCTCAACCCCAAGGCGTGGCTCGCCTGCGTTGCCGGCATGGGCGCGTTTGCGGTCTCGGGCGAGAACGCAATCGTGTGGCAGTTCGCAGCGATCTATTTCGTGGTGTGCTACGCGTCGATTGCGTGCTGGGCGTGGGCCGGCGCGTCGCTGCGCCAGGCGTTGCGCGAACCGGCGCGCGTGCGTTTGGTGAACCGCACGATGGCGCTGCTGCTCGCGGCGAGCGCGCTATGGTTGCTGCTCGAATGAACGGCGCCGACCTTAGCCGCGATATTGCCCCGGCGTGGCCGCCACGAACTGGCGAAAGGCGCGCTGAAGATGGGCCTGGTCGGCGAAACCGGCTTCGGCGGCGACGTCGGCGATGGCATGGCCGCGCCGCAATTGCGCGCGGCTGAACTCGATGCGCCGGTTCACCACGTACGCATGGGGTGTCATGCCATATTGCTCGCGAAACGCGCGGATCAAATACGAAGGCGACAAGTTCGCCGCCGTGCAGATCTCTTCGAGCTTGAGCGTGCGCGTGTAATTGTCGTCGATGAACTCGGCGGCGCGTGCGAGGCGCGGATTGGGCCCGCTCGGCGTGTTCTCAGGCGGCGCGGGATTGAGCGCCTGCTGGAGCGCGGTGAAGTACTGCGTGACGGCGCATTCCTTGTGCAGCGCGTCTTCGTGCGGATTCACGAGCACGTCGTAGAGCACATTGAGCCCTGCGAACAGATCGGCGCGCCACGTGAGCGTTTGCGCGAACGGAACGAATGCCGCCTGTGCGCCGAAGCCCTGCGCGTGCTGGAGCGCTGCGAGCCAATCCGCGTCGAGATGGAACATGCGATAGGACCACGCTTCGTCGGCGGCGGGATTGCATGCGTGCACAACGTTCGGATTGACGATAACCACGGCGCCCGCATGCACGCGCTCCAGCGTGTTGCCGTTCAGATAGGTGCTGCGCCCGCCCGTTACCGCGCCAATCGAGAAGGTGTCGTGCGCATGGCGGCCGTAGCGCAGCTTGCGGCCGTCGGCAATGGCGCGGACTTCGATGAACGGGAGCGCCGGGTCGCGCCAGAAAGTGGGCGTGGTGTCGGTCGGTTGTGGCACGGCGGACCTCGGTGGCGATGCGGTGCGAAGAATCGAGAGGCCATATTAACGCAGACGGGCGATACCCCTATGGGGAAGCGCGCGCCGCAATCGTGCTAGCGTTGGGGGTTCGATCCATTTTCATCGTTTCGCGCTCGATTCATGAACCCCGCACCGCTCACCATCCGCACGCTCACCGAAAACGACATCGACACGTTTCACGCCCTGCGTTTGCAGGCGACCATCGATACTCCGTTCGGCATCGTGCCCACTCTCGAGGAGGAAGCGCGCTGGACGCGCGAGGAAAACATCGCGCGCGTGTGCGAGACCGACCGGCAGGCCGTGTTCGGCGCGTTCGATGGCGCGGCGCTGGTGGGCATCGTGGGCTGGCGGCGCGAGGCGCGTCAGAAGCTGGCGCACAAGTCGCACATCTGGGGCGTATTCGTCCAGCCAGCATATCGGCGCGCGGGTATCGCGCGGCGCCTGATGGAGCGCGCCATCGAGCATGCGCGCGCGAGCGGCGTCGAGCAGGTTCAACTGACCGTGGGAGCAAGCAATCCGCGCGCGCAATCGTTGTACCGCTCACTCGGCTTCGCGATATACGGCACCGAGCCGCGCGCCATGTGCATCGACGGCGAATATTTCGACGAAGAGCACATGCTGCTGATGCTCGACTGAACCTGCACACATCGCACGTGAAGCGGCGGCGCACGATGTTTCATCATTTCGTCATACATAAGCACCGATAATCCCCTCCGAATAAATTGGCCTCACGTGCCACGAGTCGCGCAGCCATAGCGCGTCCGGCATGGCGAAAGGCCCGGGGATTTCGACATGACCATTCGCCACCGCATCACGCTACTCATCGCGCTGATGTTTGTCGCGTTGTCCGCCATTGGCGGCTACGCGGTCTATCAGACGCGCCACAGCGCCACCGACGTCCATCAGGTCACACAAGGCGTCGTGCCTAGCGCGCTGGCGTCTTCCGATCTCGTATCGCTCGTGAAAGACGCGCAGCTCGCGACAATGACGCTCGTCTATGCGCCCGACGCGACCACTGCCCAACTGGCGCAGGACGAACTCAAGAAAAAGAAGGCCGCGCTGAGCGCCGCGCTCGACGTGCAGCGCCGGGCCGCCGCGAGCCACGCGCAGGAGGGGCTTGTCGCGCAGGCGCGCGAAAGCCTCGCGAACTATTTCAACGCCATCGAAGAAACGGCGAACATGAAGGCCGCGGGCAAGAACGAACTCGCGCAGGCGTATCTCTTCGCGAACGTCGCGCAGTATCGCGATGAGCTCGAAGGCATCGTCGCCACGCTGCGCGTGGAGAAAAACCGCCAGAAAGATGAGGCCATCCGGGCGCTCAACGGCATGCTCGACACCACCACGAGCGCCATTGCGGGCGTGACGGGCGGCGCGGTGTTGCTGCTCACACTGATCGGCGCGCTGTTGTATCGGCAGATTACGCGGCCGCTTTCACGCATGCAGGAAATGATGAGCGAGATTGCGTCGAGCCAGGACTTCACGCGCCGCGTGCCGGTGGGCCGGATGGACGAGATCGGCCGCTCGATCGTGGCGTTCAACGGCATGATCGAGAAGATCCAGCACAGCTCCGCCCAGCTCAAGCGCAAGACCGCCGACATTCAGGCGATGCTCCAAAACATGCAGCAGGGCATTCTCACCGTGGTGGAAGGCGCAAGCGTGCACGGAGAATATTCGGCCTACCTCGAAGCGATTTTCGAAACGCGCGAGATCGCGGGGCGCGCGCTCATGGAACTGGTGTTCTCGCACACGGAACTCGATGCCGACACGCTAGCGCAGATCGACGCCGCCGTGCACGCGTGCCTCGGCGAGGACGGCGTGAATTTCGCGTTCAACCAGCACCTGCTCGTGAACGAGATCACGCGCACCATGCCCGATGGCCGCAAGAAGGTGCTCGACCTGAGCTGGTCCGCGATTACCGATGAAAACGACGTGGTCGTGCGTCTCATGCTGTGCGTGCGCGACGTGACCGAGCTTCGCGAACTCGCGGCGGAAGCGGGCGAGCAGAAACGCCGCTTGCAGATGATCGGCGAGATTCTCGCGGTGAGCGAAGAAAAGTTCCATCAGTTCGTGGAAAGCTCGAAGGGTTTCATACACGAGAACGAGCACATCATTCGCCAGCACGACTGCGCGAACACGGACGCCGTCGCTGCACTGTTTCGCAACATGCATACGGTGAAGGGCAACGCGCGCACGTACAGCCTTCAGCATCTCACGGGCGTTGTGCACGAAGTGGAGCAGCGCTACGATGCGCTGCGCCGCGAGGACGCGAGCCACACGTGGGATCAGCAGGCGCTCATCGACGATTTGCAGCGCGTGCGCGAAGCCGTCGATCACTACGCGACGCTCAACGAAGTGAGTCTCGGGCGCGGTGCGCGCGCGCACAACGGGAGCGTCGCGGATGGCGGCATCGGTCGCGAGCAGATCGACGCGAGCCTGCGCCTGCTGGACGACGCGAACGAGCATGATCTCGTTTCGTTGCGTGCGATGCGCACGGAGTTGCGCCGCATGTTGAGCGGCATCGGCACCGAGAGCGTGAAAGAAGCGCTCGCGGGCGTGCTCGATTCGCTGCCTTCGTTGGCACAAGAACTGGATAAGGTCGCGCCGCACGTGCGCATCGATGATGGCGGCTACCGGCTGCGTAGCGAGGCGGCCGGCACCGTGAGCGACGTTTTCACACATCTGCTGCGCAATTCCCTCGATCACGGTATCGAGATGCCGGCGCAGCGCCGCGCGCAGGGCAAGGACGAGGCAGGGCACATTGGCATCAAGGTCTGCGTGGACGACGACGCGCTGCGCATTGCGCTCGCCGACGATGGCCGCGGTCTCGCGCTTGCGCGCATTCGCGCCATTGCGGTAGAGCGCGGCTGGTTAGGCGCTCAGGAACAGGCAAGCGACGAGGCAATTGCCGCGTTCATCTTCCATGCGGGTTTTTCCACGGCGCAAAGCGTGACCGAGGTGTCTGGGCGCGGCGTGGGCATGGATGCGGTGCGCGACTTCCTCGAACGCAAGGGCGGCAACATCGAACTGCGCTTTACCGACAACCGGCAAGGCGCGGATTATCGGCATTTCGAAACGATCGTGTATTTGCCGCGAGCATGCGCTGTCGCGTGCGCGGGCGTACACGAAACCGCGCTGGCGTAATAGGGGGCATCGTGCTTATACCGTATCTGATCGGCGCGGTCGCAGGCCTCGCGTTGGCGGCGTCGTGCGCGGCGGGATTCCATTGGCGTTCGCGCGTGCAGCGGCGCGATGCCGAAAGGCTGCTGCGTACCCTGCATGACGACGCGCTTGCGCAAGCCGAGGCGCGCATGCATGCGGCACAAGAAAGCGCCGCGCAGGCGCATGAGGCGCTGGCGGCGCAGATCGAGTCGCTGCGCGCGGACCTCGCGCAACGCAAGTGGGTGAACGAAGCGATGGAAGCGGCGCTTGGGAGCGAACGCGCACGTAGCGCCGAAGCGCGGCAGCGCGCCGAACGCATCGCGGCGGAGACAATGCGTCTGAAGCAGATGTCGACGCTCTTCGAGCGCTGGCACGAGCAAATGATCTCGTTGATGGCGCAGAACCGCGACATGCACCAGAAGAATCAGGTGCTCTCGTCGATCGTGAGCCATGTGCTGATCGTGTCGCTCAATGCGTCGATCGAGGCGGCGCGCGCGGGTTCGGCGGGCCGGGGCTTCTCGATCGTCGCGGGCGAGGTGCGCGCGCTCGCCACGCGTTCGCAGGAGCTCTCGAAGAGCTACCGTGAGAGCCTGCACCGTAACGACCTCGTCACGACTGCGACGTTCCAGGACATTCAGGCGGGCGGCAAGCTGATTGCAGCCTCACTTGCGAGTGTGGAGTCGCTCACGCAGCAATTGCACGCGCAACTCCAGGAAGCGCCGGATGGGGGGCGCGCATGATTGGCCCGCAGGCGCAGGAAAGCTTCGAGCAGATTTTCTTCATGGCGGCGCGCACGCGCCTCGTGACCGATCCGCAGCATGCGTGCGAGATCGTGGCGGCGTCTAACGATAGTGCGCGGGGCGAGCATGCGGTGCTGCTCACGATCTCGTCGATGCAGTTTCGCCTGCTGTTGATTCTTAATATAAAGGATGACGAAGCAATTCGAACGTACTACCTGGGTGCAGCGGAAGGCGCGCTGGTGGACGCGTTCATGGAGTTCGGCAATCTCTGCTGCGGGGCGATGAACCAGCATCTGCTCGAACATTTCCCGGATCTCGGGATGTCCACGCCGTACGCGCTCGACAGCCAATGCTTGCAGTATCTGCGCGAACTGAAGCCTGATTACGTGCAGTCCTATGCGCTAACGATCGACGGCGCCGTGCAGCTAGGGGCGACGCTGTGCGTCTGCGCAGGTGCGCCGTTCGATTTCGCGGCCGCTCCGTTGAGCGCGGCGCACGAAAGCGCGGGCGAACTCGAATTGTTTTGACGAACCCTCATGAAAATGCGCCACTCGGGCGCAAAGGAACCCAACAAGATGGCGAAGATTCTGGTGGTGGACGATTCAGGCGCGGTGCGCGACGAAGTGGCAGGCTTTCTGCGCAAGAATGGCCTGGACGTGGATACGGCCGTGGACGGCAAGGACGGTCTCGCCAAGCTGCGCGCGAACCCGGCCGTGAAGCTCGTGGTGAGCGACGTGAACATGCCGAACATGGACGGCCTTACGATGGTCGAGAAGATTCGCGGCGAACTGGGGAACGCCGCGGTGAATGTCGTGATGCTCACGACCGAAAGCAGCCCTGCCATGAAGGAGCGCGGCAAGGCTGCGGGCGTGCGCGGCTGGATCGTGAAGCCGTTCAAGGGTGATGCGGTGCTGGAAACGTTCCGCAAGCTGGCGGGCTGAAGCCGCGTCCGGCAATCACGCCGCGAGTGCGCTCGCCTTCGCCGGGCTCAGCAACACCGGAATCGACTTCGAAGTGGGCGTGCCCGCGCCATCGGCAACGGATGAAAGCGGCACGAGCGGATTGGTCTCCGGATAGTACGCGCCGAGGCAGCCGCGCGGAATGTCGTACTCCACGAGCAGGAAGTCCTCGACATGGCGTTCCACGCCGTCGTCCCACACGCTCGTGATGTCCACGCGCTGGCCCGGCTCGTAGCCGAGCATCGCGATGTCTTCACGGTTTGCGAACAGCACGCGGCGCTGGCCGTAGACGCCGCGATAGCGGTCGTCGAGACCATAGATCGTGGTGTTGTACTGGTCGTGCGAACGCGTGGTCATCAGCGTCATCAATTGCTGGCCGTGCGCGGCGCGGGCGCGATGGATGGGCGTGTCGAGTGCAATCGCGTGCACCACGAACTGCGCCTTGCCGCTTTCGGTCATCCAGACGCGGTCGCGCGAGGCTACGCCCAGATGGAAGCCGCCGGGCTGCTTCAGGCGCTCGTTGTAATTCTCGAAGCCATCCAGGACTTTCTCGATGCCGTCGCGGATCTTCGAATAATCGGCGGCCAGGCCGAGCCAGTCCACTTTCTCGCTGCCGAGCGTGGCGTGCGCCATGCGCGCAACGATGGCGATCTCCGAAAGCAGATTCTGCGAAGCAGGCCGGTTCATGCCGTACGAGATGTGCACCATGCTCATCGAGTCTTCCACGCTTACGCCTTGCGGCACGCCGTTCTGCATGTCGATCTCGGTACGGCCGAGCGTGGGCAGAATCAGCGCGTCCTTGCCGTGCACGAGGTGGCTGCGGTTGAGCTTGGTGGTCACGTGCACCGTGAGCGCGCACGAACGCATCGCTTCCCACGTGCGCGGCGTGTCGGGCGTGGCGATCGAAAAATTGCCGCCCAGGCCGATGAACACCTTCACGCGGCCTTCGAGCATCGCGTGGATCGTTTCGACCACGTCGTAGCCGTGCTCGCGCGGCGGCTCGAAATCGTAGGCCGTGCCGAGGCGGTCGAGAAACGCCTGGGTGGGCTTCTCCTCGATGCCTACCGTGCGGTCGCCTTGCACGTTCGAATGGCCGCGCACCGGGCACAGGCCCGCGCCGCGCCGCCCGATGTTCCCGCGCATCATCATGAGGTTCGAAAGCAGTTGCACGGTGGCGAGCGAGTTCTTGTGCTGCGTGATGCCCATGCCCCAGGTCGCGATGGTGGCACGGCCCTTCGCGTAGATGTCCGCGAGCTGGAACACCTCGTCGAGCGGCACGCCCGATTCGGCGACGATGGTGTCCCACGACTCGGCGCGCAGGTCGGCCGCGAAGGCTTCGAAGCCCACGGTATGTTCGGCGAGGAAATCCACGTCGAGCACGCGTTCTGCACCCATCGCGCGCGCGGCGTCGTCGAGTTCGAGCGTGCGCTTGGCCACGCCCTTGATGAGCGCGAAGTCGCCGCCCACGCGCGGACGGATGAACACCGAGCTGATCTGCACGCCCGACGGCGAGAGCATGTCGAGCGTGTGCTGCGGGCTCGCGAAGCGTTCGAGGCCGCGCTCCTTGAGCGGGTTGATCGAGACGATGGTGGCGCCGCGCTTGGCGCAGTCGCGCAGCTCGCCCAGCATGCGCGGGTGGTTGGTGGCGGGATTCTGGCCGAAGATCAGCAGCGTGTCGGCGTGCTCGAAGTCGTCGAGCGTGACCGTGCCCTTGCCGATGCCCACCGTGCCCGGCAGGCCGCGGCTGGTGGCTTCGTGGCACATGTTCGAGCAGTCGGGGAAGTTGTTGGTGCCGTACATGCGCACGAACAACTGATAGAGGAACGCGGCTTCGTTGCTTGCGCGGCCCGAGGTGTAGAAGGCGGCGCGGTTCGGGTCGTCGAGCGCGTTGAGGTGCTTCGCGACGAGCCTGAACGCATCGTCCCAGGCGATCGGCACGTAGCGGTCCTGGTTCGCGTCGTAGACGAGCGGATCGGTCAGGCGGCCGTGCTGCTCGAGTTCGTAGTCGGATTGCGCCATCAGCTCCGTCACGGTGTGCTCCGCGAACAGTTGCGGCGTCGCGCGCTTGCTGGTGGCCTCGGCGGCCACGGCTTTCACGCCGTTCTCGCAGAACTCGAAGGTGGAGGCGTGCTCGCGGTCGGGCCACGCGCAGCCCGGGCAGTCGAAGCCGTTGGGCTGGTTCTGCTTGAGCAGGGTCCGGTAGTTGCCGCCTGTCACCTTCTCCTTGATGAGGTTGATGGCGACTTGCTTGAGCGCACCCCAGCCGGCGGCGGGATGGTGGTAGGGCTCGATGCGGGCTTGCGGCTTTTTCATGGTGCGTCTGGATCGGATCTGGCTGGGGCGGTGCGGGTGCACAGCCCGATGTACGAAGCGTACTGTGTTCCTGTATGCGCGGTGATCACAGAAAAACGAAAAGGCAAGGGGTACAGTTGCGGCGATTTGTCATAGACTCTGGGAATCGCCCGCCTTGCTCGCGTTGAGATAACTGCCGCCCGTGACCGCTCCATCCGCCGCTCCCCGCTACGAACAACTCGCCGACGACATCGAAGCCGCCGTGCGTCGCGGCGTGTTCGCCGCGGGCGAGCGCATTCCTTCGGTGCGGCGGGCGAGTGTTCAGCACGGCGTGAGCATCAAGACCGTGGTGCACGCCTATGCGTTGCTGGAGAGCCGGGGCGTGATCGAGTCGCGGCCGCAGTCGGGGTTTTTCGTGAAGGCGCGGCCGGTGGCGCGCAATGGGTCGCCTGCGCGCGCCGAGGGGGCCGCTCGTGGGACGGCTCAGGGCTCATCTCAGGGCGAGAAGGGGCGCCGCGCGGGCGCGGAGAAGGTGCCGATGGAACCCGCGCCCAACGCCGCGCCCGCGCCGGTGGACGTGAGCCGCCTCGTGTTGTCCACGCTGCGCAGCATCGTCGCGCAGGACGCGGTGCCGCTCGGCTCGCCGTATCCGGATCCGGCGCTGTTTCCGTGGCGGCGCATCAACCAGTACGCAAATGCGATCGCGCGCCGCCACGCGGGCTGGAACCTGATCGACGACCTGCCGCCCGGTAATCCCGAACTGATCCGCCAGATCGCGCGCCGCTACGCGGAGAACGGCGCGGACGTGGATCCCGAGGAAATCGTCATCACGGTGGGCGCGACCGAGGCCATCAACCTGAGCCTGCAGGCGGTGGCAAAGCCGGGCGACACCGTGGTGGTCGAGTCGCCCACGTACTACGCGATGCTGCACGCGATCGAGCGTCTCGGCATGCGTGCCATCGAAGTGAGCACGCATCCCGACACCGGCATCGACCTCGACGCGCTAGAGCGCGTGCTCGCGCGCAAGAAGGTGGCCGCGTGCATGGTGATGCCGAATTTCCAGAATCCACTGGGCTTTCGCATGCCCGAGGCGAACCTGCGGCGGCTCGTGGCGCTGGCCGAGGCGCACGACTTGCCTGTGATCGAGAACGACGTTTATCAGGAGCTCTATTTCGGTCCCACGCGGCCATCGTCGCTCAAGCAGTTCGACACGCGCGGGCTCGTGCTTCATTGCGCGTCGTTTTCGAAAAGTCTTTCGGCATCCTACCGGATTGGCTGGGCGCTGCCGGGGCGCTATCGCGCGCAGGTCGAGAAGCTCAAGTTCCTCAACACGCTCACGACGCCTTCGGTGCCGCAAGTCGCGCTGGCCGACTATCTGCGCCACGATGGCTACGACCGCCACCTGCGCCGGCTGCGCCGCTTCTATCGCGAGCAGGCGCGGCTCATGCGTGCGATGATCGAGCGGTTCTTTCCCGCCGGCACGCGCACCACCGACCCGCAGGGCGGCTATGTGCTGTGGGTCGAGCTGCCGCCGCGCGTGGACTCGATGCGGCTGTATCGCGCCGCGCTCGCGCAGGGCATCACGATCGGGCCGGGTTATATGTTTTCGATGCGCAACGACTTTCACCATTACATTCGCCTGAACTACAGCTATCCGTGGACCGCGCAGACCGAGGCGGCGTTGAAGACGCTCGGCGAGCTAGTCGCGCGCATGGCATGAGGAGACACGATGAACGACGCAAGCGACGAAGATAAGGAAAGCGGCGACGAAATCGATCCGGCGCTGGTGGCCATACTCGAGCAACTGTGGCGCGCGCAATGCGAAACGCCGGGGCGCGCATGGTCGCTCGCGAAGCTATCGAAACAGTCGGGCGTGCCGATGAGCGCTTTGCGTCGCCATCTCACGGGCCTCGTGGACGGCGGCCTGGTCGTGACGACGCTTGCCGAGGACGGCACCGGCAGCGCGAGCCTTTCCGAGGACGGCCGCGCGTTCTGCGCGGAAGTTTTCGGCGAGGCAACGCCATAACGCGCGGCTTCATGCTGCCGCACTGAACTTTTTTACCCTATTCGCCATCATTGGCGCGAAGGCCATGGACTATATCGACACCCTGCGGATCTTTCGTTCTGTGGTCGAGGCACGCAACTTCACGCGCGCCGCGGACATGCACGGGATCGCCACGCCCGCCGTCTCGCGCGCGATCGCGCGGCTGGAAAAGCGTCTGGGCAGCCGGCTCTTTCATCGCACCACGCGCGCGGTCTCGCTCACCGAAGCCGCCGAGCGCTTCTACGACGGCTGCTGCCGCGTGCTCGACGACCTCGACGCGCTGGAGGCCGGCGCGACCGAGCAGACCCGCGAGGCCAACGGTGTGCTGCGCCTCGTCGCGCACACCTCGGCCACGGTGCACCGGCTCGTGCCGCTGATTTCCGGCTTCAAGCGCGCGCATCCCAACGTGACGCTCGACATAATGCTGACCGAGCGCCCCGTCGATCTCGTTGCGGACGGCTACGATCTCGGGCTCGTGCTGCCGTTCATGCTCAACAACGAAGGCACGGTGACGAAGCTGCTCGAGCGCATTCCGCTCGCGCTCGTCACCACGCCCGGGTACCTCGCGGCTCACTCGATGCCGCGCCATCCCTCGGATCTCGAAGCGCACGTGTTCGTGCCGATGCCGCCTTCGCTGCGCAAGCCGTCGCTGACGTTCCGCGATGGCGAGAAGGACGTGACCGTGCGCATGAAGTACGAAGTCGCCTCGAACAATCCCGACTTCAATCTCGCGATGGTGCTGGAGGGCTTCGGCATCGGCGCGCTGCCGCGCGGGCTCGTGCAGCGCGAAGTGGCGGCGGGGCAGGTCGTCACGCTGCTCGACGACTATCCCATCATCGACTCGCAGATCGAGCTTCGTCTCGCCTATGCATCGCGCACGCTGCTGCCCGCGAAAGTGCGCGCGTTCATCGACCACGCCACCGAGTTCTTCGGCGACTCGGTGCAGCGGTTCGATTGAGCGGCAGGCGATCCTGCGGCAGGCGGTCTTGCGTCCGGTGACAGGGCGGATCGATGGCGCGTCGGCTCATATTTCGGCGCGCGCCGCCGCGCGCCATTGCGCGGGCGTCATCCCCACATGGCGCTTGAAGCCGCGCTGAAACGCGGCGTCGGACTGATAGCCCACGAATTCGCCGATCTCGGCCACCGGCTGAGCGCTTTGCGCGAGCATGCGGCCCGCGAGCGTCATGCGGATGTCGGTGAGCACGTCGGCGGCGCTGCGCCCGATCGCGTCGTCGAAATGACGCGCGAACGTCGCGCGCGACATGTGGCATAGCGCGGCGAGCTCAGGCAGCGTCCAGGGCTTGCCAGGCGTGTCGAACATGGCATCGATGGCGGGCTGCAGGCGCGGTTGCCGCGCGAGCGCGAGCAGGCCGCGCGGCGGTGCATCGGCGTGGCTCGCGTAGCGCAGCGTGAGGGCGAACAGCGCACCCGAAAGATGGTTGACGAGCGATTCGCTGCCGGGCTGCGCGTCGAGCGCCTCGTCGCGCAGCAGCGCGATCAGGCGCACGAGACGCTCGGGCGGGTCGCCGCTTGCGCTCGCGCTGTGCACCACGAGCCGCGCGGGCAGATGCTCGCGCAACAGGCGTTGCGGCACGGCGGGCAGCAGGAAGCGGCCACAGAGCACATCCACGGCGTGCTGCCCGGCGAGGTTCGTTTCGACTACATGGCCTTGCTCGACGCGCTGTTCCACGGCGGCCGGCGACGCGCCGCTGCCATCGTGCAGCAGGTGGGGCGCACCCGAGGGGAATAGCACGATGTCGCCCGCATGCAGGGCCGTGGGCGCGCCGTGCGTATCCTCGACGATGGCGGTGCCGCTCAGCAGCACGTGATAGTGAATCTCGCGCGTGCCGGCGGCGGGCTGGTCGATGCGCCACGGCGCGCCGAAGTGGCAGCGCGCGTCGAGGCGGCCCGCAACGGGCATGAGCATCAGAAGGCGGCTGAGGATGTCCATGGGCGCATGGATGAGACGAACGGGCATGAAGTCGCGCCATTCTGGCATTAAAAGCGCCGGGCCGCGCGACTAGACTGGCTTCATGCCATCGACGATGGCTACGCAACACAGTCAGTCACATCCCACCCGAGGAGTCGATCATGTCCCGTCTTTCCGCCATCCGCCCCGAAGCCGCCACCGGCGCCGCCGCCGAAATCTTCGCGAAGATCCGCAAGGCCGTCGGCAAGGTGCCGAACGCTTACGCCACCATCGGCACGCACAGCCCCGAGGCGCTCGGCGCGATGCTCGCCGTCGACGCCGTGCTGGCCGGCGGCACGCTCGCCAAGCCTGACACCGAAACCATCAAGCTCGCGGTGAGCGAAGTGGCGGGCTGTGATTACTGTGTGGCCGCGCACACGCTGGCGGGCAAGTTCGCGGGCCTCTCGCCCGAAGCGATGAAGCAGATTCGCGCAGGCGATGCCACCGGCGATGCGAGGCGCGACGCGCTCGTGCGTTTCGTGCGCGTGCTGGTGCGCACGCACGGCACGGTCGCCGAAGCCGAAGTCAACGCGATTCGCGAGGCGGGCTACACGGAGCGGCAGATCGTGGAGATCGCGCTGGCCATCACGTCGATCACGTTCACGAATCTCGTGAACCGCGTGAACGACACGACGCTCGATTTTCCGGCTGTGGCGTGACGATTGAGCGGCGAGGCGGCGCTTACGTTGCTTTCAATGGGCAGGCGCTGCCTCATCGCTCTTATCTGCACATCGGCAAACTCTCGCAAACACCAGCGTTTCGATTCGGCGCGAAGATGGCATGATGAAGCTCTCTTGATTCGACGCATCGCCGCCGGTCTTCATGAAACGACATCGACAGCCTTTGCCGCATTTCATGCGCGACCCGTCGCATCCGGCGTGGCGCGATCTCGCGCTCACGTCACTGCCGATTGCGCTGTTCTGTGCCGCGGTGGTTGCGGTGTTCGTGTGGCTCGTCGACCCATCGCCGCCGCGCACCATCACCATCAGCGCGGGGCCGCGCGACAGTTCGTTCATGCAGATGGCGCAGGCGTACAGCAATATCCTCGCGCGCAACGGCATCAAGCTCAAGGTGGTGGAGTCGGACGGCTCGGTGCAGAACCTGCAGCGCCTGCTCGATCCCAAGTCGAAGGTCGACCTCGCATTCGTCCAGGGCGGCGTGGCCGACGGGCTCGACACGCGCTCGCTCGTGTCGCTCGGCAGCGTGGCGTATCTGCCCATCGTGGTGTTTTATCGCGGCTCGGGGCTCACGCGGCTTTCCCAGCTCGACGGCAAGCGCATCGCCATCGGCCGCGTGGGCAGCGGCACGCGCGAGCTCTCGCTGAAGCTGCTGGCCGCGAACGGCATGGAGCCGGGCGGCGACTCGACCTTCCTGCCGCTCGACGGCATGGAAGCCGCCACCGCGCTGGTCTCGGACCGTGTGGACGTCGCCATGCTGAGCGGCGACTCCGCCACGCGCGAACTCATGCAGCGCCTGCTCGGCATACCCGGTATTTCGGTGATGAGCTTCGACGAATCGTCGGCTTATGCGCGGCTCTTTCCGTATCTGGAGAGCATCGACCTGCCGCCCGGCGTGCTCGACCTGCGCCGCCGCATGCCGCCGCAAACCGTGCATCTGATCGGGCCGACCGTGGAGATCGTGGCGCGCAACACCTTGCATCCGGCGATTTCGGACCTCATCGTCGAAGCCGCGGGCGAGGTCAATGGTGTGCCCGGGCTGCTGCAGCGCGCGGGCGAATTTCCGAGCCCCGTCGCGCATGACTTCCGCATCAGCGAAGACGCCACGCGCTATTACAAATCGGGCAAGAGCTTTCTCTATCGCACGCTGCCGTTCTGGCTCGCCAGCGTGGCCGACCGTTTGCTCGTGTTGCTGCTGCCGCTTGCCGTGCTGGTCATTCCGGCGCTGCGGGCGATACCCGCGCTGTATAGATGGCGCGTGCGCTCGCGCATTTACCGCTATTACGGCACGCTCATCGCGATCGAACGCGACGCGCTCAAGCATTCGAGCGAGGACGAGCGGCGCGCGCTCATTGCGGAGCTCGACGAAATCGAGCGCGCGCTCAATACGCTGCGCATGCCGCTCGCCTATGCCGATGCTTTCTATGTGCTGCGCGAGCACGTAGGCTTCGTGCGCATGCATCTGGCGCCCGGACCTAAACAGTCTGAAGGCGCAGGGCATTGAAAGAAAAGGGAATTTCAGATTACTGGAATGATTGCTGGAATTATTTCCGAATCCATGTCATTAAATGTAATTAATGCAATTCCGGAAACTGACAGTTCCTTGACGAACTCGCGGTTGACACGGTAAGTCATACCCCTATATTTTTCGATGCTAGTGTGTTGTCACACGTCGAATCAGAATCGCGGTGCCTCGATTAAACTCTCAGTCCGCACCGCAGGCGGGCTCTCCATTTCGGGGACCTGAAAGAATTATCCGCAACGAGGAGGAACGATTCGTGAAATCGTCCGGTGTACGCCAGCGCGCCGTCTGGCTCATGTGCGCCGCACTCGCGGCCGCACCGCTTTACATTGGCCCGACCGGGCCTACCGCCGCCATCGCGCAAAGCGCGACTCAGCAGGCGCCGCATCTGTCGAACGAACAACTCGACTCGCTCACGGCGCCCATCGCGCTCTATCCCGACGCGCTGCTCGCACAGGTGCTCATGGCTGCCACGTTCCCGGCAGACGTGCAGGCCGCCGCCGCGTGGTCCAAAGCCAACCCGAATGCAAAGGGCGACGACGCCGTGAAGGCCGTCTCCTCGCAGCCGTGGGACCCGAGCGTGCAGTCGCTCGTGGCCTTCCCGCAGGTGCTCGCCACCATGGATTCCAAGCCTGACTGGGTCGAGCAGATCGGCAGCGCCTTTCTCGCGCAGCCCAACGACGTCATGGACTCCGTGCAGCGTCTGCGCTTGCAGGCGCAACGGGCGGGCAACCTGAACTCCAACGAGCAGCAGAAGGTCATCGTGCAGCCCGCCGCGAGCCCCTCGACCACGCAAACCATCGTGATCGAGCCGGCCAATCCGCAGGTGGTGTACGTGCCCACGTATAACCCGACCGTGGTTTACGGCACGTGGATGTATCCGGCTTATCCGCCGGTGTACATGCCGCCGCCTCCGGGCTACGCGATCGCCACGGGCTTCATGACGGGGCTGGCGTTCGGCGCGGGCATCGCGGTGGCGAACTCGTTGTGGGGCGGCTTTGGCTGGGGTTCGCACGATGTCAACATCAACGTGAACCGCTACAACAACATCAACGTCAACAACCGCATCAACTCGAACCACAGCACGGCGAACTGGAATCGCAACAACAACGTCGAGCGCCGCAACCAGAGCTTCAACGGCCAGCGCAACAACTTCAATGGCCAGCGTGGCAATAACCTCAACGGCGGCCAGCGCAACAACCAGTTCCGCGGTTATGACCAGTCGCGTTCGCAGGCCATGCAAACGCTGCAGAACCGCACCGGCCAGAACATGAGCGGCAATGCGAGCCAGCGCCTGCAAGGCATCCAGCAAGGCGGCCGCCCCAATGGCAACGGCAGCCACGGCAACCTCTCGGGCGCTACACGCAATGGCAACGGCAACCTCTCGGGCGCCACGCGCAATGGCAACGGCAACCTTTCGGGCGCTACGCGCAACGGCAGCCACGGCAATCTCTCGGGTGCCACGCAGAACGCCAATCGCGCCGATCTCGCCAACCGTTCGCAGAGCGCGAACCGCAGCAATGCGCTGCGCGGCGCCGGCGACGGCAATGCGGCTCGCGCCGACATGCAGCGCGGCCAGCAAAGCCGGCAGTCGTTCCAGAACCGGGGCGGCGGCGGTGGCTTCAACGGTGGTGGCGGCGCACACAACTTCGGCGGCGGCGGTGGTGGCGCGCACAACTTTGGCGGCGGCGGCGGCCGGGCTGGCGGTGGTGGCGGACACTTCCGTCGTTGAATCTCTATAGGAGTCTTGCGATGATCCGCAAACACGCACGCCTTCCGTCGCAACAAGCATCGCGCGACGCAAGGCCTGCCGGGCTCGCCCGGCTCACCGCGGCAGTGGCGTTCGCGCTGTTCGCCGCGCCCGCTCTGCTGGCCCTGCCCGGCGCAGGCGTGGCTTCGGCGCAAGCCGTCTACGCTACGCCCGACGCGGCGGCAGAGGCATTCGGCAACGCGCTGGCCACCAATGACCATGACGCGATGAAGCACGTGCTCGGCAACAATTTCGAGCAGTTCATCCCCACCAAGGACATCGGCGAGGAAGACATCTACGATTTCCTCGGCGCGTGGTCGAAGGGCCATCAGATCGTGCCCGACGCCACTCCCGTGGCCGGCAAGGCAAGCGCTCACCTGGCCGTGGGCGACAGCGGCTGGACGCTGCCCATCCCGCTCGTGCAGAACGCCAAGGGCTGGAGCTTCGACCCGCGCGAGGGCGCAAGCGAAATGCTCACGCGGCGCATCGGCAGCAACGAGCGCGCGGCCATGCTCAGTTCGCTCGCCTATGTCGACGCGCAGAACGACTACCGCAAGCTCACGCAGCACTATGCACAGCGCCTCGTGAGCACGCCCGGCACGCATGACGGCCTCTACTGGCCGGTCGAGCAGGGCGAGGAAGAAAGCCCGCTCGGCCCGCTGGCCGAAGTCATGATGCGCGACTCGAAAGTCACGCCGCAGGAGGGCTATCACGGCTACCACTTCCGCATTCTCACGGCGCAGGGCGCCCATGCGGAGGGCGGCGCGCGCAGCTATATGGCGAACGGCCAGCTGGCCAACGGCTTCGCGCTCGTGGCGTGGCCGGCGCAATATGGCAAGACGGGCGTGATGAGCTTCATCGTCAATCAGGACGGCAAGCTTTATCAAAAGGACCTTGGGCCCAACGGCGCGCGCACCGCCGCCGCGCTCAAGAGCTTCGATCCCGATTCGTCCTGGCAGTCCACCACGCCTTGATCTGACGTTGTCTGGGGCCGGCGCTGCCCGGCCAGTCGTACGAGCACATGCCGCGTGCCAGCTCCGGAGCGGGCACGCGGCATGCTGCAAACCTTCACACGCTCTCATTCGTGTAGGGGAAACGACATGCAACGACGCACCTTCATGCTTTCAACCGCCGCCGCGCTCGGCGGGTTCGCGCTTGCGGGCTGTACCACCACGCCGGGTGACACCTCGAACGCCGCGACCAATATGTCGAAGCGCCAGTCGATCGACGCGAGCGTCGACAACACCATGGCCAAGCTCTATTCCACCGTGCACGGTTCTCGTGAGCTCGTCGCGAAGTCGCGTGGCGTGCTCGTGTTCCCGTCGGTGCTGCAAGCCGGTTTCTTCGTCGGCGCACAGTACGGCGAGGGCGCGCTGCGCGTAGGCGGGGCCACCGCGGGCTACTACAACACGGTCTCTGGGTCGTTCGGCCTCCAGGCCGGCGCGCAGTCGAAGGCGATCATTTTCTGCTTCATGACCCAGGATGCGCTCGCCAAATTCCGCGCCACGGACGGTTGGGCGGCGGGCGCCGACGCCTCGGTTGCGCTCGTCACGGTGGGGGCGAACGGCGCGGTCGACACCAACACGGCCACCCATCCTGTCGAAGTGTTCGTCCTGACCAACGCGGGCCTGATGGCCGACGTCTCGCTCGAGGGCACCAAGGTCACGCGCCTGAACATCTAGGGCCTGTTATCAGGGTGAGCAGGCGCTAGCTTGTCCCGAGTCACGTTGTTCGCGCAATTCGCCATTGAGCTCCTGTTTTTGGCCGGAGAAACTGCAGGAACGAGAACGAACGAGAACTTCGGGACATGCGAATCTGTGTGCTGGGCGGCGGCGTGATTGGCGTGACGACCGCCTATTTTCTCGCCCGTGACGGACATCAGGTGACGCTGGTGGAGCGTCACGCGGACGTGGCGCAGGAGACCAGCCACGCCAATGGCGGCCAACTGAGCTATAGCTATGTCGCGCCGCTCGCGGACCCCTCGGTGCTGCCGAAGCTGCCGCAATGGCTGTTTTCGCGCGAGGCCGCGCTGCGTTTCGTGCCGCGCCTGGACCCGCACCAATGGCGCTGGTGTCTCGCGTTCCTGCGCGCCTGCACGCGTGCGCGCAGCCGCGCCACCACGGCGGAACTGCTCGGGCTGGGCTTTCTGAGCCAGCGGCTCCTGCACGAGATTGTCGCGCGCGAGGCGTTGGCGTTCGACTACGTGCGCAACGGTAAGCTCGTGGTGTATCGCGACCGCGACGCCTTCGAGGGCGCGCGCGGCCAGGCCCGCTATCAGGCGCAACTCGGCTGCGAGCAGCACGCGCTCGACGGCGCGGCGTGCGTTGCGCTCGAGCCCGCGCTCGCGCATATCGGCGGCGAGATTGCGGGCGGCATTCATACACCAGGCGAAGAAGCCGGCGATTGCGACAGCTTCACGCGCGGTCTTGCGCGCGCGGCCGAACGCAACGGCGTGGAGCTTCGTCTTGCCACAGAATTCTCCGGACTCCGTACCAAGGGCCTGCGCGTGCAGGTGGCCGTGACTTCGGCGGGAGACATCGAAGCGGATGCGTTCGTGGTGTGCCTGGGGTTTCAGAGCCAGCCGATGCTGGCCTCGCTCGGCGTGAGCGTGCCCGTATATCCGCTCAAGGGTTACAGCCTCACGCTGCCCAATGCGAGCGCGTGGGGCGCGCCGCGCGTTTCGGTCACGGATGCGCATCACAAGGTGGTGTACGCGCCGCTGGGCGAGCGCTTGCGCATTGCCGGCATGGTCGATCTCACGGGCATGAGCGCGCACGCGGACCACGAGCGCATCGCGCTGCTCGCGCGCCAGGCACGCGAGACCTTTCCCGAGGCCGGCGACTACGGCGCGCTCCAGACGTGGACCGGCATGCGTCCCGCCACGCCGGACAGCAAGCCGCTGATTGGCGCCACGCATTTCCGCAATCTGTGGATGAACACCGGGCATGGCGCGCTGGGCTTCACGCTCGCCTGCGGGAGCGCGCAATTGATGGCCGATTTGCTCGCGGAGCGCGAACTGGCGCTCGATGGCGACGCATTCGCGCCGGGCCGCTGAGTCACAAAGGATCACAACGGAGCATCACGAACCGCGCATTCACTGCGAGGCCACATCTTCACTTTGACGGGTTGGGAGACGAGCACGATGAACAAAATCAGACTGATTGCATCGATGGCGCTGGTATTCACGACGTTCACGACGCTCGCGGGCACAGCCCACGCCGATGAACTCGCGGGCACGCTCAAGAAGGTGCACGACAGCGGCGTGATCGTGCTCGGCACGCGCGAGTCGTCGATTCCGTTTTCTTACTATGACCAGAACCAGAACGTGATCGGCTATTCGCAGGAAATCGCGCTGAAGATCGTCGATGCGGTCAAGCAAAAGATCAATATGCCGAACCTGCGGGTGAAGACGATTCCGATTACTTCGCAAAACCGCATTCCGCTCGTGCAGAACGGCACCATCGACATTGAATGCGGCTCGACCACGAATACGTTCGAGCGCCAGAATCAGGCCGCGTTTTCCAATAGCATTTTCCTGTACGGCATTCGCTTCATCACGCGCAAGGATTCGGGTGTGAAGGACTTCCCCGATCTCGCGGGCAAGACGGTAGCGACCACGGCGGGCACGTCTGACGAGCGCATGCTGCGCAAGATGAACGAAGAGAAGCACATGAACATGACGATCATCAGCGCGAAGGACCACGCCGAATCGTTCCTCAACGTGACGACGGGGCGTGCGGTGGCGTTCGTGATGGACGAGCCGCTGCTTTACGGCGAGCGCGCGAAGGCGAAGAACCCGAATGATTATGTGGTCGTGGGCACGCCGCCCGTTTCGGAGAACTATGCGTGTATGCTCCGCCGCGACGATCCGCAATTCAAGGCGCTGGTGGACGACACGGTCGCGAAGATGCAGACCTCGGGAGAAATGGCGAAGCTCTACGCGAAGTGGTTCACGCAGCCGATCCCGCCCAACGGCATGAATCTCGACTATCCGCTTTCGCAGCAGATGAAGGAGCTGTTCGCGCATCCGAACGACAAGGCGCTCGATTGATGCGTAATTGAAAGCACCAAAAGAAAATGACGCAGTCCCGCGAGGGAGTGCGTCATTGTCATTGCATGCGGCCAAACCAGAGGCGCATGCGGTACTGCATATTCGTTGGTAGGCTCGATTGGATTCGAACCAACGACCCCCACCATGTCAAGGTGGTGCTCTAACCAACTGAGCTACGAGCCTGTTGAGAGCGCGAATTATAGAGACACTCCAGCAGGCTTGCAAGCGCTTTTCGCAAATTGTTGAAAACGGCTTGCGAACACCGTCATGACGAGCGGCGTACACTGAATAGCGCCAGGGCGGGCCCGTCAGCGGGAATGCCCGCCGGAATGTTCAACCGCATTCATCAGGGGCGTCATGAAGAAACTCGTCAATCACCCTTCCGACGTCGTGCGCGAAATGCTCGAAGGCATCGCGCTGCAGGCACCGAATGTCGTTATCCTCGGTGAGGAGAACGTGCTGATTCGCCGCGACATTCCCGAATCCCATGCGCGCCCGGTTGCGCTGATCTCGGGCGGCGGCAGCGGCCACGAACCCGCGCACGGCGGCTATGTGGGCGCAGGCATGCTGAGCGCGGCTGTATGTGGCGAGGTGTTCACCTCGCCGCCCACCGACGCGGTGCTCGCGGCGATCCGCGCAACGGCGGGCGCGCGGGGCGCGCTGCTCATCGTCAAGAACTACACCGGCGACCGGCTCAACTTCGGCCTTGCCGCCGAACTCGCGCGCGCCGAAGGCATCCCCGTGGAAGTGGTGACCGTCGCCGACGACGTCGCGTTGCGCGGCCACGCCGAGCGCCATCAGCGGCGCGGCATTGCCGGCACCGTGCTGATCCACAAGATCGCGGGCGCGGCCGCCGCGCGTGGGGCGCCGCTCGAAGTGGTGGCGGCGATCGCGCGCGACGCGGCCGCCAATCTCGGCACCATGGGCGTCGCGCTCGACGGCTGCACGCTGCCGGGCGCGGGGGCGTCCAGCTTCAGCCTCGGCGACGACGAAATCGAAATCGGCCTGGGCATTCATGGCGAAAAAGGCGTGGAGCGCAGCGTGCCGTTGCCGGCCGACGCACTCACCGAAGCGCTGCTCATCAATATCCTCGACGATCTCGCCGTCACGCGCGGCGAACGCGTCGTGCTGCTCGTCAACGGTCTTGGGGCCACGCCGCGGATGGAGCTCGATATCGTGCTGCGCGCGGCCATTGCGAACCTGCGCTGCCGCGAAGTGCGCGTGGAGCGCGCATGGGCCGGCACCTTCCTCTCGGCGCTGAACATGCCCGGCTGCTCGATCTCGCTGCTGCGCGTGGACGACAGCAAGCTCGCCTTGCTCGACGCGCACACCGATGCGCACGCCTGGCCCGGCAAGGGCTGCGTGAACCCGACCATCCGTCTCGACACCTCCGGTGTCAATCATGAGGAATCCGTAGCACCGTCGCTGGATGCTTCGCGCGCAGCCTGGGCGGCGCGGCTCAAGGCGGCGCTCGACGCGGTCGCGCTGGCGTTGACCGAGAACGAGGCGCGTCTGACCGAGCTCGATACGCTCGCGGGTGACGGCGATCTGGGCGCGAGCATGCGGCGCGCCGCCGACGCAGTGGCCGCCACGCCGGTCCACGCGCTCGGCACGGCGCCACAGGCGCTGGCGTCGCTCGGTGCGAGCATGCGCCGGGCGATTGCGGGCAGTTCGGGGCCGTTCTACTCCACAGCGCTGCTGCGCGCGTCGCGTCATCTCGCCGATACGCCGGAGCCCGCGCCGCACGAGTGGGCGCAGGCGTTTCGCGGCGCGATCGAGGCGATCAGCGAATTGGGCGGCGCGAAGGCTGGCGACCGCACGATGCTGGACGCACTGATTCCCGCCCTGGATGCGTTCGAAGAATCGCTAAAGCAGGGTCAGACGGCGCAGCGCGCGTGGGCAGCCGCTGTGTCCGCCGCCGAGCATGGCGCGCAGGCCACGGCGCATATGCATCCGCGCGTGGGCCGCGCGAGCTATCTGGGCGAGCGGGCGATCGGCTCGCCCGATGCAGGCGCTGTGGCGGTGGTGTGCTGGCTGGCGGCGTTGCGCCCGCACGTGGGCGGGAAGGCTTGAGGGGCTTGCCTGGATCGCCTTGAGGCCTTTGGGGTCGGGCGGGATATTTCGCGCGCTTTTCCCCAAGAAATGGCTCACGAAACGCCATGCCGGTTCGGTGTCCGGAGTGTTCGCGCCGCTCCAGGCCGCGACTGCTATAAAATCGCGGTCAAATTGCCCAGCCACACTCGTTAAAAAGAAGTCAGAATTATTATGGATTCGGATCCGCATCACGTTTCAGAGCGCCTTTCCAGCTCTGAGGACCCAACCCCTTCCCTGCATCGCAGTCTCAAAGCCCGCCACCTGACCATGATCGCGATCGGTGGATCGATCGGCACTGGTCTGTTCGTCGCTTCAGGGGCCTCTATTTCCCAAGCCGGACCCGGCGGCGCCATGGCCGCGTATCTGGTGATCGGCCTGATGGTCTATTTCCTGATGACGAGCCTCGGCGAAATGGCCGCCTTCATGCCGGTCTCGGGCTCGTTCGCAACCTACGGCGCGAAATTCGTCGACGAGGGTTTCGGCTTCGCCTTGGGCTGGAACTATTGGTACAACTGGGCCGTGACCATCGCCGTCGAACTGGTTGCGTCGCAACTGGTGATGGGCTACTGGTTCCCGCACGTGCCGGGCGTCTGGTGGAGCGCCGCGTTCCTCTGCGTGATGTTCCTGCTCAACGCGCTTTCCGTGCGCGGCTTCGGCGAGGCCGAATACTGGTTTTCGCTGATCAAGGTGATCACCGTGGTCGCCTTTATCGGCATCGGACTGCTGATGATCATCGGCATCCTGAAGGGTGGCGCGGACCATGTCTGGAGCAACTTCACGCTCGATGGCGGACCGTTCACGGGCGGCCTGCCGGCCTTGCTGGGCGTCACCATGATCGCGGGATTCTCGTTTCAGGGCACCGAACTGATTGGCGTGGCCGCCGGCGAATCGGAGAACCCGGGCAAGAATATTCCGCGCGCGGTGCGCCAGGTGTTCTGGCGCATTCTGCTGTTTTACGTGCTCGCCATTTTCGTGATCGGCCTGCTGATTCCGCACACCGACCCGAATCTCCTGAAATCCGACGTGACCGATATTGGCGTGAGCCCGTTTACGCTCGTGTTTCGCCGTGCCGGTCTCGCGGTTGCAGCGGGCGTCATGAACGCGGTCATTCTGACCGCCGTGTTGTCGGCCGGCAATTCGGGCATGTATGCGTCCACGCGCATGCTCTATAACCTCGCGGTCGAAGGCCGCGCGCCCAAACTCTTCGCGAAGCTTTCCGCGAGCGGCGTGCCGAGAAATGCGCTGTATCTCACCACGGCCGTGGGCGCGCTGTGCTTTCTTTCGTCGATGTACGGGGATAAAACCGTCTACATGTGGCTGCTCAACACTTCGGGCATGACGGGGTTCATCGCATGGCTGGGCATTGCCATTAGTCACTATCGATTCCGCAAGGGGTTCGTCGCGCAAGGCTATTCGCTCGATGAACTGCCGTACCGGTCGAAGTGGTTTCCCATCGGGCCGATCTTTGCGTTCGCGGTTTGTCTGGTCGTCATGCTGGGGCAGGACTACCAGGCGTTCATGGCCAATAAAATCGATTGGGTGAGCGTGCTGGCCACGTATATCGGGATTCCGCTGTTTGTCTTGATGTGGCTTGGTTATCGGATTGTGAAGAAGAGCCATTTCATGGGTTATGAGGAAATGGATATCGAGCCTTATATCGGGCAAGCGCGTGCATTGGCGCAGGCTAGTGATGAAGGCGTTGTCAGGACGGGGCACGAAGCTTGAGGAGAGACGGAGGGGGAAGCCCTCCGTTTTTTTTGGGGGGGCGGGCGTTGCGGATTTCTGGGGGAGGGGCTGTTCGACCCGGAGCGGACTGTCGCTGTTTCAGCGATGAGCGCCTGTTACTAACTGGAGAGGAATCCATCGAGTGCCGTATCAACTAATTCAATAATCGTTTGGGTGATTGATTTCATTTGCGTGCCGCATTTTCTCTGAGGTTATGTAGAATAATGACGCCAATTGAATCGCGACGATAAAAGGATCGAAAATGGGGGCGCAGGATCTGATTGCGGCCATTACCGGGGGCCTCGTACAAACTGACCGTCTGCTCAGACTCGACACGCCGCTCGGTAATAATGTCCTGTTACCTCAGCGCGTAATCGGCCACTCGCGGATGGGCCGCGATTATGGCTTTACGCTCGATGTCGTTTCGATCAACGACCGTATCGAGTTGAAGGCGCTCATCGCCCAGCCGGTTACGCTCTGGCTTCAGCAGACCGACCAGTCGTATCAACCGCATCACGGCTACGTCCATACAGCACGGCGCCTGGGCGCCGATGGCGGCCTCACGGGCTACCAGCTCGAATTTGCCTCCTGGCTGCACTTCCTGAAGTTCCGCAAGGATGCCCGCATCTGGCAGGACCAGCCCGCCGACGCCATTCTCACCGACGTTTTCAACGCCCATCCTCAGGCCCGGGGCGCGTTTCGATTCGCCATTCAGAATGCATTACCGTCGCGCTCGTTCTGCATGCAATACGAGGACGACTGGAATTTCTGCCAGCGGATTATGGAGTCCGAGGGCTTATTCAGTTATTTCGAGCAGGCCAAAGACGGCAAATCTCATGCAGTCGTTATTACCGATAATATCGATTCATTGCCCGCTTTAAATCCGCGATCGGTTAATTTTTACCGGTCAGGTGTCAATAGCGAAACCGATGCGCTCGTCCAATGGAGCGGTACGCGCACCCTGCAGAGCGTGCTGCTTACGACGCGCACGTTCGACTACAAGGCACCGTCGAGCGCCGTGAACCCGAAGGGCACGTCGGTGCCTGCGCTCGCGACGCACGGCGACCTGCCGCAGCAGATGGAGGTCTACGAGTACACCGGCGCCTATACCTATGGCGAGCAGTCGCGCGGCGACGCGCTCTCGGAAATCCGCATGGAGGAATGGGAGTCGCGCGCCAAACGCTTCGAGGGCGCCGGCGCGGTGCGCCGCCTCGATGCGGGCTATTGGTTCGAACTCGACGGCCACCCTGAGCACGATACGGACAGCGTGCAGGATCGCCAGTTCGCGGTGATCGAGGCGGCGTGGTACATCGAGAACAATCTGCCGGTTTCCACCGCGCAGACACCGTCGTTCCCGCACAGCCTGCAAAACGCGCTTGGCGCGATCAAGTCCGCCCATCAGGGCGAAAGCGAAGCGCTCACGATCAAGGGCGCGGACGGCAGCGAAGGCTTCCTGCTGGTGCAGATCGAGGCGCAGCGCCGGGCCGTGCCCTATCGCAGTCCGTTCGAGCATCACAAACCGGAAATGCCGATGCAGACGGCGATCGTGGTTGGCCCCGCGAACGAAGAGGTCTATACCGACTCGCTGAACCGCATCAAGGTGCGCTTTCACTGGGACCGCCTGAACGCGGGCGACGAAAAGGCCTCGTGCTGGGTGCGTGTGGTGATGTCCGATACGGGCGGCGGCTATGGTGGCGTGCACGTGCCGCGCGTAGGCGAGGAAGTGATCGTGAACTGGCTCGGCGGCGACTGCGACCGGCCGATCGTAACCGGACGCACCTATAACGGCTCGACGAATCCGCACTGGCATTCGAACGGCATTCTCTCGGGCTACAAGTCGAAGGAATACGGCGGCAGCGGCTACAACCAGATGGTGATGGACGATGCCACGGGCCAGAACCGCATGCAGCTCTACAGCACGAGCGCGAATTCGCAGTTGCATCTGGGTTACCTGATCGCGCAGAACGCGAACGCGCGCGGTGCGTATCTGGGCAGTGGCTTCGACCTGAAGTCCGATGCGTATGGTGCGATCCGGGCGGGCGAGGGGCTTTACGTCAGCACGCATCCGAAAAGCGCAGCGAGCCAGCAGCTCGACGTGAGCGAAACCCGCACGCAGCTCAACGGCGCGCAGGACACGCTCGATGCACTCTCGCAGGCGAGCGAGACGCACCAGGCGGAATCGCTGAAAGACGGCAGCGCCGCGCTCAAAACGTTTGCCGGAGCGACGAAATCGAGCGTACAGGGCGCAGCAAGCGCGAGCGGCGGCAACACGGCGGGTGGCGGCACGGGCAGCGCGAATGCGTTCAGCGAGCCGGTGATGCTGATGGCGAGTCCTGCGGGTCTCGCGCTCTCGACGCAGCAGTCGGCGCATGTAGCCGCCGATCAGCAGATCAATCTGGTTAGCGGACAAAGCACGTACGTGGCGACGGGCAAGTCGCTGGTCGCGAGCGTCGGGCAGAAGCTGAGCCTGTTCGTGCAGAGCGCCGGCATGAAGCTGTTTGCGGGCAAGGGGAAGGTGGAAATTCAGGCGCAGGCAGACAACGTGGAAGTCACGGCGCAGAAAACGGTCAAACTTCTCTCGGCAACTGCAAGCATTGAGGCCGCCGCGAAACAGGAAATCCTGCTGACGTCGGGCGGTGCGTATATCCGCATCAAGGACGGCAACATCGAGATTCACGCGCCGGGCAATATCGACATCAAGGGCGCGCAGCATGACTTTTCGGGCCCGACGTCGATGCCCTACCCGTTGCCGAAGCTCCCTGAGGGAATCTGCCACTCGTGCGTGCTCGACGCCGCCGCCGACGTCAACCCCTTTGTGCCGCTTTGAGTGGGCGACATGCAGCCAACCATACAAGAACTCATCGAATTGACACAGCCGCAGCAAGACGAACGTCGCTATGTGCTCGTGGACCTCGCGCAACTCACGCCGGAGCAACTGCGGTTGCTGCCCGCCAACGGCTTGCCGGCGTCCGCACGGCTGTTTAGCCACGATCCGATTCTCGAAGGCCAGCGCGACATCGGCCCTGCGCTGCTCGACCTTACCGGTGCGGAAGATCCGGCACATGACTCGCACGCGCTCTTCGCTTCGCTCGCCGAATCGGGACACACGACGGCGCAGGCGAGCTGGCTCACGTCCGCTGCGCGACAGGATCTACTCGCGCAACATTTCGCGCGCTATCTGAAAGTCGCGCTGCCGGACCAGCGTCGCGCACTGCTACGCTTTTACGATGCATGGCTCCTGCCGCGCTTCGTCCGCGTGCTGTCGCCGGCGCAATGGGATGATTTCATGCGCTACACGAGCCGGTGGCATGCCATGCAGCCCGATGGCGCATGGGCGGACCTGCACCAGCGCCCCGCGCAGTTCGCAGTCGAGTCCGGCGATGCGCCGCCCGCTGCACCGATCGCGCCCGCCACGCCCTGGCCCATGTCCGAGATCCAGCATCAGATGATGGTCTATGCGGGCTTACCCGGCAGCGTGATGCGCCGCTACTTCGACGAGCATCCCAAACAGGCCGCACAGCGCACGCGTGCCGAGATCTACGGCGAGAGTACTCAGACGATGCGCGCGGCGGCACGGCACGGCGTAGGCGCCATCGACGATCTGGAGGCGATCATGATGATCGGGCTGCTCAACGGCCCTGCGTTTGCCGACCTGCCCGCGGTGCGCGAGCAACTCGCGCGGCTCGAGTCGGGCGCGGAGTTCGAGCAGGTGCTGACGCGTCTGGCGGTGATTCGCTCATGATTGCGGACGCAACTATTTTTAATCGTTTCGCACCTCGTCCTGCGCAAGGCGATGGGGATGCACATTTTTCGATATCAAGGAGCGCTATGCGTTTGAAACACTCGTTGTCCCGCGTGGGGCTTTGGCTCGTAGCTGGCTTGAGCGTCTGCGCGCTGCTTGCGCCGCTGGCCGCGCAAGCGAAGTCGTGGGGCGTTTCGGTGTCGGGGTATAACTACAATGCGCTGCCTATCGACCGATTCAAGGTCGAAAGCGAAGCGGGTACGGCGTATGGCTCCAGTATGCCCGGCCTCGCCTATAACGGCGGCGAATTCGCGACGTCGACCTGCTGCTACCGCATCGGTGGGGATACACTGAAGGTCAGCTACCAACTCTGGACTGCGCCGAAAAACTGGAAACAAGGCGACCCCGAACCGCCGTTCGTCACCCGCACGATTCCGTTTCCAAGGGCGAGTGACCCGAAGGCACGTGTTCTGGAGATCTACTTTTTGCCTGATGGCAGCGTGGACAGCCGGCTTGTTTCCGTGCGCGATCGTGGCCCCATTCCGTATTCGAGGGTTATCGAACGGATTCGCAAGGAGCACCCGGATCTGATTCCCAACTATCCGGATGTCACCAACCACGATCTCTTCAGAGAACGACTTTCGCAAGCAATCATTCGCGGCTGGTTACTCGGTCTGCGCTCGGAAGACGATCTTTACGGCTTCAGTATGCGCGCCGTCACCATCAACGCAGGCTTCGCAGACGATCCGTCGATCGCACCAGGCCTCGATGCACGCAAAGGCAATCCACCCGCGATCATGAACTACTTGACGCACGATGTGTCCGCAGCAACCTGGCAGCGCCTTGCGGCCGAGCAGAAGCACTACGACGAAACCGAAACCCGAGCGCAAGACGAGCGAGAGAAGCGCCGCAACGCCGCATGCAAGAATATATTTAAACCCTGCAACTTCGACGAGTAAAACAAAGGGATAACGAACGCCATGGAATACGGTCTGTTCGACGAGACGCCAGCCGAGCGCGAAATCATGCGCCGTGCGGCCAAGGCCGCGCAACCCACGCCACCGAGCTGCAAGCAATGCAGGCAGCGCATTTATGCCTCGTTCTTCTTCGACGATCTCGGCCGCAATCGCGAGGCCGATGAGGTGACAGGCCGGCTGTCGAACGTCGGCAAGCTGTACCGCGCGCACCCCATAAGTCCGCTGGACCGGGTCTACGCATTCTATTACTCCGGACTTGGCACACCATTCGATGATTCGGCTGAGGCGGCGTTTTCCGTCATGATCGACGAAGTGGAGGACAAAGCCACCGATCATGGGAAGGACTCCGTTAAGGACGCCGTCAACGACGAAGTGAAAGATAAGGCGAAAGACTTCAAGGATAACTACGAGCGCATGAACCGCACGGTCGAACAAAAGCGCGCATTGCTTGGCGCGCGTGCGCGCCAGCTCGACAAACAGGCGGGCCGGGTGCGCCGTGCCGCAGCCCGCAGCGGCGATGCGCGCGCGCAGAAGATCGTGGCCCGCAGCATCGCGGCCGAGGCCGGCGAGATTCGTCACCAGGCGGCAACAGCAGGCGCCGATGCAATTAAAGCGGGCTTGCGCAGATCGCTTGCCAACATCAAGCGAACCTCCTTCAAATCGTTGATCTCGAAGAAGGCGATTCTCAAGCTCGCGGCCGGGGTGAGCGTCGACCTCATTCCCGCTACGCGCGACAACGGGTACCTCTCGCAACTCTTGAATCTCGGTCCAGACATCCGGCTCGAGACCGCCAAAGAGGAACTAAAATTCGTCGTGGAGGATGCGGTCAAGCGCCAGGACGCCAATCGGCCCGTCGCGGAAGTTTTCGTTTCCGTGTTCGGCGGCGGCCGAGGCGGTGCGCTCGCCAAGGCGTTCTCCAACGACGTGCCGTCGTCGATGCAGGGCATGGTCAATGGCGTGAAGTATGACGTCAGCATCAAGCTCCACTACCTTGGCCTCTTCGATGCCATGCACGCGATGAGCGGCAGCATGCTCGAGTTCCTCGATCCGGTCAACGGAGCCAGCTTTTTTGCTCCGAATAACCCGTTGTGGTTCTTCGTGCCGATCTCGCCAAACGTCAACATGGACGACCGTGACCTGCAAGTTCCAGGGTTTATGGGCGGCCTACATTTGATTGCCGGGCAGGAAAACCGTCTCTGGCAGCGCCTGTCGTTAAATAGCGGCAATGATCGCGTGAAACAGGTCGTCACGGGTGGCATTCACGAAGACGTGGCAGGCGGCTATGTTGACGGAGAGGATGGACGACAGTCAGACTTCGCGCGCGGGGCTGTGCTGTCGATGTATCAACATGCGCTCGACTGGGGTGTGCAGTTTTTCGGCCATGATGGCATGGGATTCAAGACAAGTGATGGCAAGGCGCAGCCATTAGAGGTGGTTGCCGGCGAAGTCTTTAACCGTTATTTTGCGGCAAGGCCGGGCACAGCCGACGTGCTCCAGTTGCACGAGTCCTACCTCGCCTGGGTGAATTCGCTTGGCGGCCCGTCTACCGCCTCGATCCCCGATCAGTTGAGCGCTCATCACCAGGCGCTGCTCCACTGGGCCGGCTATGCGCGCAAGAACCTGCCAACGTACTGGGTAGAGGCGCAGAAGTCGGTCGACGACGCCATTGCGCGCGCAGGTGATCTGCTTTCACAAGTGCGTGGCGCGGAGCCTGTGGGCGGCAAGCATGTGGACTACACGCCCGATGGCGTCCCGGTAACGACCTACAAATCCCCCGAGGCGCGCCAGGCCGACGAGCAATGGCACCTCCATCTCGACGCCACGACTTCGCTCTACGACGATCTCAAGACACAGCGCGAGCGGCTCGGCACGCTGGAGCAAAAGATCGATCACGACGTGAAGGCGCTGCGCGAGCGAAGTGCTATGTCCATGATGGACCGCAATCCCTATCTTGCCGCCAAGATCGGCGCGCCGCTGCCGGGTATGCAAGAACAACAGGACCATGAACGCAAGACGCTCGCCGCCTGGGATAACGCGACGCAGCCGCTGCCACAGTCGCTTGTGCCGCTGTTCCAGAACTATCTGCATGATCCAGTCGTGAGTGGCACAGGCGATTACGCGGCAGTTGGGCTGCTCTACATGAACAATGTGTCGTACTTCAACGAGCGGCGCGCGGACGTGGGTGAAAAGGCATCGAGTATCTCCAGCACCGTCGAGAAGGGGTATGAGTTCACGAAAGAGGCGGTGAAGAAAGCAAGCAAGCAGATCGTGCATATGTTCGACTAGGGCGACGACTTGACACCGGTTCGATCTGCACCACTGCACGGCGAGACGTACAGCGATATACGTGCAAACGCTTCGATAGCACATAACGTTGTGCAACCGAAGCCCTCGTCATTCCTCTCGGGGTTTTGGCTCGCCACTGGCTTGACCGTTTGTGTACTGCTCGCCTCACTGGCCGCGCAAGCAAAATCGTGGGGCGTTTCGGTGTCCGGATATAACTACAACGCGTTGCCCATCGACCAGTTCAAGGTCGAAAGCGCGGATGGCACGGCGTACGGGTCCAATATGCCGGGGCTTGCTTATAACGGCGGCGAATATGCGAACTCGACGTGTTGCTATCGTATCGGCGGGGATACGCTGAAGGTTAGCTATATGCTTTGGACCGTGCCGCCGCATTGGAAAGATGGAGATCCGCTGCCGCCGTTCATCACACGCACGATTCCGTTTCCAAAGGCAAGTGACCCTAAGGCGCGCATTCTCGAGGTCTACTTCCTGCCCGACGGCAGCGTGGACAGCCGGCTCGTTTCCGTGCGCGATCGTGGACCCATTCCCTATTCGAGGATCATGGAGCGGCTCCATAAGGAATCGCTTGACTTCGTGATGGACTATCCAGATATCGCCGGCCGCGACCTGTTCTCCGAGAGACTCTCACACGCCATGATTCAAGGCTGGCTGCTCGGCCTGCGCTCGGAACAGGATCTCTACGACTTCAGCATGCGTGCGATCAACTTCAACGTGAACTTCGCCGACGATCCGTCAATTGCGCCGGGCCTCAAAGCGCGCAAAGGTAATCCGCGCGCAATCATGGACTACCTGGCGCACCACGTGCCCGCAGCAACCTGGCAGCGTCTCGCGGCCGAGCAGAAGCACTACGACGAAACCGTGACGCGAGCGCAGGACGAGCAGGCGAAACGCCGCTCCGCCGAATGCAAAAACATATTCGAGCCCTGCAAGTACGACGAGTAAAACGGAGAGCAAAGAACGTCACCCACACAGCCCCGCTTGTGCCATTTCCGCATATCGATAGATCCAATCCCCCGGGTAATCTGACCAAGCTTTGACAGACACGCCAGCCAGGCCTTGCCGATAATTGACCTCCGGTCTATCCACAGGCAGGTCTGCGACATGTCCCATCCCGCGACGATTCTTCCGGCGCCTGGCGCCGCGACCGATTCCTTCGTGCGCCTGCGAGGCGTCAACAAGCACTTCAATGTCGATGGCCGGCGCTTGCCGATCCTCGCCGATTTCAATCTCGACGTCCGGCGTCACGAGTTCATCGCGATACTCGGTGAAAGCGGCTGTGGCAAGTCGACGCTGCTGCGCCTGCTGTGCGGGCTCGAAGAAAACTATGCAGGCCAGATTCTCGTGGACGGCGTCGCGCCGAAAGTCGGCAATGATGAAGCCGGCATTGTTTTTCAGGACCCGCGTCTGTTTCCGTGGCTCAGCGTTGCGCAAAACATCGCACTCGGGCTTGCGCGCTTCCGGCCCGACCGGGCCGGCGTGCAGCGGCGCGTCGAAGAACTGGTTGCGCTGGTCGGTTTGAGTGGCTTCGAGAACGCGCTGCCGCATCAATTGTCCGGCGGCATGGCGCAACGCGTCGCGCTGGCGCGCGCCATTGTCTCGCGGCCCGCGTTCTTGCTGCTCGATGAACCGTTCAGCGCGCTCGACGCCCTGACCCGCTCGCAGATGCACGAGCAGTTGTTGCGCATACGCGAAGCGGCCGACCTGACCATGCTGCTTGTCACTCATGATGTGGAGGAGGCCGTGTATCTCGCCGACCGTGTCGTTGTCATGGCGCCGCAGCCGGGCCCGCTGCGCGCATCGGTGGAGATTGGGCTGCCGTATCCGCGCGTGCGCGAAGAGGCGGCGTTTCAACATGAGCGCGAGCGCTTGCATGCCTTGCTTGCGAAAGACGAACTCATTGCTTGAAACGTCATTCCTAAAGCGTTGAGTGTGCTAACGAGTGTCAAAGTAGAGACAGAAATGGCGCGCCAGCGCCGGTAGTATGACTCCATCGGTGCTGATCGCTGCTTCGCGTTCGAATGCCGGTTGATGTGATTCCAACATGCGCTCCCGCTTCAAGAGAGCGATTCATATAGTTAGCATTCCTTTTCATAAAGAGGATATATGTCAAACCTGAACGTAGTGGAAGCGGGTGATCTGTCCATTCATCCGGTCACGGGCCGCATCGGTGCAGAGATTCGCGGCGTCCGCCTTTCCGGCAATCTGCAACCGGCCGTAGTGGAAGCGATCAACGCCGCACTGATTCGCCACAAGGTGATTTTCTTTCGCGGCCAGACGCAATTGACCGACCAGGAGCAGGAGGCCTTCGCCAAGCTGCTCGGCGACCCGGTCGCGCACCCGACGGTTCCCGTGCGTGAAGGCACCGAGTATCTGCTGGAACTCGATTCGCTCCACGGCGGCCGAGCGAATTCGTGGCACACCGACGTCACGTTCGTTGACGCCTATCCGAAGGCATCGATTCTGCGTGGCGTCGTGAATCCGGAAGCGGGCGGCGACACGGTGTGGGCCAACACCGCCACCGCCTATAACGATCTGCCCCAAACGCTGAAGTCGCTGGCCGAACAATTGTGGGCCGTCCACAGCAACGAATACGACTATGGCGCCTCATTGCGCGAGCACGCCAGTAAGGAGGCGATCGCCGCGTACGAACGTTATCGCGAGGTGTTCGTTTCCACGCGCTACGAAACCGAGCATCCGCTCGTGCGCGTGCATCCGGAAAGCGGCGAGAAAACCCTCGTGCTGGGCCACTTCTTCAAGAGCTTCATCGGCTTGCCGACCCCGGCGTCGAACCATCTGTTCGAAGTGTTCCAGGCCTATATCACGCGCCTCGAAAACATCGTGCGCTGGCGCTGGCAGGCCGGCGACGTCGCGATCTGGGACAACCGCGCGACCCAGCACTACGCCGTGAACGATTACGGCGACGCCCGCCGAGTCGTGCGTCGCGTCACGCTGGCGGGCGATGTGCCGGTGAGCGTCGACGGACGCCAGAGCGTCACACGCAGCGTGGTGAAGAACCCGAAGCTCGCTGCGGCGGCTTGAGGGCAGGGTCCCGTTGCGGCTCGCGCGCCATGCGCCGCGCGGCTGCAACGGGCATCGATGGATGCAGGGAATAACTGATTTCAAAGGGGCTTTCATGGGACGCCGACTTTTCGCCAATTTCGCAGCCATGTGTTCCGCGCTGTGCGCCCTGTGCGTGCTCGCGCCCGTGCAGGCCAGCGCGCAGAACGTGATCCGTATCGCGGTGCCGGATATCGGATCCAGTTCGAAGCCGGCGGGCGGCGGCGTGGTCGACGTGCTGTACGCCAATCAGGCGCTAGAGAAAGCGTTCCAGAAAGAAGGCGTGAAGATTCAATGGACCTTCTTCAAAGGCGGTGGGCCGGCCGTCAACGAAGCCTTCGCCAATCATCAGGTCGACCTCGCTTTCCTCGGCGATCTCGCGGGCATCATCGGGCGCGCCAATGGTCTCGATACGCGCCTCATTGCGGCGCTCGCGCGCGACGTCAATGGTTATCTCGCGGTCGTGCCGGGGCAGGGCATCAAGAATCTGAAGGACCTCAAGGGCAAGCAGATCGCGTTGTTTCGCGGTACCGCGCTGCAATTGTCGTTCGACAGCGTGCTGCGGAGCGTTGGTCTGACCGAGAAGGACTTCCGCATCGTCAATCTCGACCTCAACAGCGCGGCCGCGGCGATTGCCGCCCATCGCATCGATGCGGTCTGGGGTCCGTCGTCGCTCTTCATTCTCAAGGACAAGGGCCTCGTCGATATCCCGGTCAGCACGCGTGGCCGCGATGGCACGGGAACCTTCAAGGCGGGCCTCGTGGCTTCCTCCGACTTCCTGCGCGCGCATCCCGAGTGGACCGCGCGGGTGCTCGAAACGGTGCTGGAGGCTTCGAACTGGGTATCGGACAAGAACCACCTCGACGCATACCTGCAACTCGAACACGACCGTGCCGGCACGCCGGTCACGGTCTGGCGCAACGAGCTAGGCGACAGCGATCCGGCGATCTTCTTCTCGCCCTTGCTCGATCCGTATTTCGTCGAGGCGTTCCGGCGCGATGTGGAGAGCGCGAAGCAACTCGGCGTGATCCGCAAGGGTTTCGATGTCGATGGCTGGGTCGACGCGTCCTGGCTCAACGCCGCGCTGCAGAAGACGAAGCTCGCTGGGCGCTGGAAGGCTTACCGCACTTTCGCGCTGGCAGATAAAACGAATTAGAAAGGCAACGATAACGACATGAAGGATCTCCACACGCTGTATCGCCTGACGACGCTTGCCGCAGCGGTGCTTTCCGCGACTTCGGCCTGGGCGCAGGAAGCCGCCACGACGGGGGCCGCAGCGGCAGAGGCCGTCGCCGCGCCGGTCGCTGCATCGGGGGTAGCGGGGGCGCGAAACACGAACGGCACGAAGGGCGACAAATCCGTGCGCCTCGGCGACTTCACCGTGACGGCGCGGCGCCGCTCGGAAAGCGCGCAGAAGGTGCCCGCGCCGATCTCCACCGTGAGCGGACAGGAACTCGAACGCCAGCGCCTCTATCGGATTCAGGATCTGCAGCAGACGCTGCCGAGCGTGAACGTCGCCTTCATCAATCCGCGCCAGTCGAGCATTTCGATCCGCGGCATCGGCAACAACCCGGCCAGCGACAATCTCGAGTCCAGCGTTGGTGTCTATCTCGACAACGTCTATCTCGGCCGTCCCGGCATGGCGGTGTTCGATCTGCTCGACGTGCAGCAGATCGACTTGTTGCGCGGTCCGCAAGGCACGCTGTTCGGCAAGAACAGCACGGCGGGCGTGCTTAATATCTCGACGCGCCCGCCGCAGTTTCATACCGAGGGCTACCTCGAACAATCGGTCGGCAACTCGGGCTACGCGCAGACCAAGGCGCATCTTTCGGGGCCGTTGTCCGACACGCTGGCCGGCACGCTCGATCTCGAGCACACGCATAGCGATGGCAATGTCACCAACCTGTACAACGGCAGCACGCTGAACGGCACCTCGAACTATGGCGTGCGCGGCCAGCTTCTCTGGAAGCCGAATAACGACCTGAGCGTGCGTTTCATCGCCGACTACAACACGCAGAACGCCGATACCGGCGCGCTGCTGCTGTACGGCACGCCGCCCGGCGGCACGTATCTTTCGCGCGCGGCGCTGCTGGGCGTGACGCCTGTGACGGACCCGAGCCGCTATCAGGTCAACACCGACACCACGCCGCACATGAACGTCCACCAGGGCGGCGTGTCGACCGAGGTGAACTACAAGCTGCCTTCGGGCTACCAGCTCACGTCGATCACGGCGGCGCGCTTCTGGAACTTCGCGCCGACCAACGACGCCGATGGACTGCCCGTGCCGGCGATTACCAATGCCGGCGTGTCGGTCAACGATCATCAGATTTCGCAGGAGTTGCGGCTTGCGTCGCCCACAGGCGGCGCGGTCGACTGGGTGGTCGGCGCGTACTACTTCTACCAGCAGACCAACAACAGCACGCTCACCGCCTTCGGCCCGGACGCGGACCTGTTCCAGTTCGGCGTGAACCGCGACATCCTCAATGGCGTTACGTCGATTTCGCCGGCCTCGGTCCAGACCAATAGCGCCGCGCTGTTTGCGCAGGCGACTTGGCACATCGACCCGCGCGCGGATTTGACGGCCGGCGTGCGCGGCACCTACGAGGACAAGTCGGGCTACGTGAATCGCGACGCGCCCATCGGCGGCGCGAGCCTCTCGGGCGCGCGGCTGGCCGCGCGCAATGCCGCTGTGGGCGCTTACCAGTCGGGGGACCTCAACCAGAGCAGCGTGAGCCCTTCGGCGATGCTCAACTTCAGCTACAAGCTCGCCCCCGACGTGCTCGCGTACGCGACGCTCGCTCACGGTGAGAAGTCGGGCGGCATCAATATGGCCGTGGGCTCCGCGCCCGCGCTCGGCGCCAATTCGCTTTTGTTCGGAGCCGAGCGCGCCAATGATGCCGAACTCGGCATCAAGAGCGAGTGGCTCGAGCACAAGCTGATCGTCAACGCGAATCTGTTCTGGACGCAGATCAACGGCTATCAGGCCACGACCTACGTGACGGTGCCGGCGAGCGGGCTCGTCACCCAGGTTCTCGCCAACGGCGCGAATGTGCGCTCGCGCGGTGTGGAGCTCGATGTGCGCGCGAAGCCGGTGCGCGGCCTCACGGTCGGATTCAACGCCTCGTATGTCGACGCGACCTATAGCTCCTATCCGAACGGCCCTTGCGCCGCCGAAGTCACGCTCGCCACGCACGCGACCACCTGCGATCTCACCGGCAAGCAGGTCTCGGGCGCGCCGCGCTGGATCGCGAATTTGAGCGCGCAGTACGAGTTCAACCTCGGCAACGACATCGACCAGTACATCACGGGCGTGTGGTCGCTGCGCTCGGACCAGTACGGCACGCTCGACGACTCGGCCTACGGCAAGCTGCCCGGCTACGGGATTCTGAACCTCGCGACGGGATGGCGTTTGAACAGCGGCGCGCATAAGTGGGATCTCTCCATCTGGGCGCACAACGTGTTCAACAAGAAGTACTACCTCGCGTCGTTCGCGAGCGTGCAGAACACCTACACCGCGATGGCCGGCGATTCGCGCATGGTGGGCGCCACGCTGCGCTTCACGTATTGATCAATGCGCGCCACGCGCAAGGGACCCTTATGGCGAATTCGTCGATTCTCGAAAGTCCGGCGCCAGCCGTTCATGCGGGCGCGCCGCGCCTGCGCGTGAGCGGACGCGCGCTCACGTGGCCGGGGCTCGTGCCCTGGGTCGTGCCTGTGGTCATCACGCTGCTCTGGTGGCAGGCCGCGCACGCAGGCTGGATGTCCGCGCAGATTCTGCCCGCGCCCGAACTGGTCTGGCAGACCGCGCGCGAACTCTTCAAGGACGAACTGCTGCGCGATTTGCTTATCAGTCTGGAGCGGCTCGCGATTGGCTTTGTGGCTGGCGTGGCCGTGGGCGCATTGTTAGGCATGCTGATGGGGGTGAGCGTGATTGCCGAGGAGATCGTCGCGCCGCTGTTCTATGCAATCGCGCAAGTGCCGCCACTCGCGCTGCTGCCGTTGCTGATGGTCGTGCTCGGCATTGGCGAGGCGCTCAAGCTCGTCCTCATCGTCAAGGCCGTGGTCATTCCGGTGGCAATCCATACGCAGGTCGGCGTGCGCGCCGTGCCGCAGCGTTTGCGTGAAGTAGCCGCCACGCTGCGCTTGTCGCCGTGGCAGCGTGCGCGATGCCTTGTCGTGCCCGCCGCGCTGCCCGCATTTATCACGGGCGTGCGCCAGGCGCTCGCGCAAGGGTGGCTCACGCTCATCGCCGTGGAGCTGCTCGCGTCCTCGGAAGGCATCGGCTATCTGATGGTCTGGGGGCGGCAGATGTTTCAGCTCGATGTCGTGTTCGTCTGCATCGCGGTGATCGGCATTACGGGCTTCGCGATGGACCGGGGCGTGCAGCGCATCGACGCTGCGCTCGTCAAGTGGCCGCACGCAGCGCTGAGCGCCCGCGAGGCCTATGCGACGCCTCTATGGCGGCGCTACGCGCTCGGCGCGCTGTTGCCGGTGCTGCTGTTCGTCTGCTGGAGCATCGCCGCGCGTGCGCGCTGGGTCGATCCGAGCCTGCTGCCTGCGCCGGCCACGGTGTTCCTGAGCGCGCTGGACGACCTGTGCAGCGGCGCGCTGCCGGTGCCGTTGCTTCACACGCTCGCTAGAGCCGGCGAGGGGTTGGCCGTCGGCGCATCGGCGGGGCTCGCGGTGGGCATCGCACTCGGATCGGTGCTGCAGGTCCGGCGAGCGTTCGGCCCGACGCTGACCGCGTTGCGGCAGGTCGCGATCTTCGCCTGGATCCCGCTCCTGACTGCGTGGGCCGGCATTGGCGACCTCTCCAAGGTGATCTTCGTCGCGCTCGCCGCGTTCTTTCCCGTGATGCTCGCTACGAGCCGCGCCGTAGAAGCCGTGCCGCTGGCCTTGCTGGAGGTGTCGCGCACGCTGCGCTTGAGCGCGTGGCAGCGGCTGCGCTGGCTCGTCGTGCCGGCCATCCTGCCGGGCGTGTTCGCGGGGCTCAGGCTCGCGCTCGTCTACGCGTGGCTCGGCGCAATTGGCGCGGAGTATTTGATGCCGTCGGGCGTCGGGCTTGGCACTTACATGATCAACGCGCAACAGCTGTTCCAGATGGAGCGCCTGTTGAGCGCGGCTGTGGCGATTGGCGCACTCGGCGCGCTGTTCGGATGGCTTGGCAGCCGCGCTGAGGCAGCCGCAACACGCTGGCGCACGGCGCACTGAGCAATTCTTTTAAATAACGAATGAGAGTAAATGAATATGTCTACGGAAGCATCCACCCGCAGCAAAGCCGCAAAGCGCCCCAACATTCTGGTGATCGTGGCCGACGATCTGGGCTTCTCCGATCTCGGTGCGTTCGGCGGCGAGATCGCCACGCCCCATCTCGATGCGCTCGCGCATGCGGGCGTGCGTTTCACGGATTTCCACACCGCATCCGCGTGCTCGCCGACTCGCGCGATGTTGTTTAGCGGTACAGACCATCACGTGGCAGGAATCGGCACGATGGCTGAAGCGCTGCCGCCGCAACTGACGGGCAAGCCCGGCTACGAGGGCTACCTTAACGAGCGCGTGGCGGCGCTGCCCGAGTTATTGCACGAGGCAGGCTATTTCACCGCGATGGCGGGCAAGTGGCATCTCGGGCTGACGCTGGACCGCGCGCCCTGGGCACGCGGCTTCGAGCGCTCGTTCGCGTTGCTGCCGGGCGCGGCGAATCACTACGGCTTCGAGCCGGTTGGCGAAGATGACGCGCAGCCGCGCCTGATGCGCTCGACACGCTCGCTCTATGTAGAAGACGACCGCTTCGTCGATCAACTGCCCGACGACTTCTACTCGTCCGACGCATTCACGGACAAGCTGCTCCAGTACCTGGACGAGCGCCCCGACGACGGCCGGCCATTCTTCGCCTACCTGCCGTTCTCCGCGCCGCACTGGCCGTTGCAGGCGCCCGCGGAAATCGTCGAGCGTTATCGCGGCCGCTACGACGCCGGCCCCGATGCGCTGCGCACCGAGCGGCTTGCGCGCCAGAAGACGCTGGGTCTGCTCGGCGAAGAGGTGGCCGCGCATCCGGTGGTCGCGCCCACGCCCGAATGGGACGCGTTGTCCGAGGATGCGCGGGCGCTATCGGCGCGCACGATGGAAGTCTATGCGGCGATGGTCGAGCGGCTCGACTGGAACGTCGGGCGCGTGATCGAGCATCTGAAAGCGAGCGGCGAATTCGACAACACCCTCGTGCTGTTTCTCTCCGATAACGGCGCGGAGGGCGCGCTGCTGGAGGCCTTGCCGATCTTCGGCCCGGACCTCCAACAATTCATTCGCGATTACTACGACAACAGCCTCGCCAACGTGGGGCGCGGCAACTCTTACGTCTGGTACGGGCCGCGCTGGGCCCAGGCCGCCACGGCGCCTTCGCGACTGTACAAGGCGTTCACGACCGAGGGCGGCATTCGCGTGGTGGCGTTCGCCCATCATCCCGAGTTCGCGCGGCAGGGCAGCGTGGGCGACGCCTTCGCGACGGTGATGGACGTCGCGCCGACCGTGCTGGAACTGGCGGGCGTAGAGCATCCAGGCACGCACTGGCGTGGCCGCGAGATCGCGCCGTTGAAGGGGCACAGCCTGCTGCCGTACCTGCGCGGCCACGCCGACGCCGTGCACGATGCCACTCACGTGACGGGATGGGAGCTGTTTGGCCGCCGCGCGATCCGGCAGGGCGACTGGAAGGCCGTGTTCACCCCCGCGCCGGTGGGAACGGGCGCGTGGCAGCTTTTCGATCTCGCACGCGATCCGGGCGAAACGCAGGACCTGGCCGCCGATGAGCCCCAGCGGCTCAGCGCTTTGCTGGAACATTGGGAGACCTATGTAGAGGAAAACGGAGTCCAGCCGTTCGAGTTCGCGCTTGCATGACGCCATTGCGTGAATTCGTGCACAGCATTTGCGCTGGCCGGTATATGAATAGGAAAAAATCATGGTTTGGGTGGACAGGGATTCGATGCTCAAATTCAGTAAAGAGAATCGACCCTGGAGAGCAAATCATGGCAGCGACCGCCAGCTTGTCGGAGTGGTTCGCTCCCGCCGAGCGCGAAGCGAACCCCGCGCGTTACACGAACCACGCGAACCCCGCGAGTCTCACGAGTGCCTCGCACGAAGCGTTTTTTCGCCGCGCGCTCGACCCCGTCATCCGGCAGCGCGCGATTGCTGCCTTTCTGGAAAATCCGTGCTTGCGCAACGGCTCGGCCGAAGCGGCCGCGCGGCTCGTGGATGCCGGCCACGAAAAAACGTGGCTGCATGGCGAACGGGTGTTGCCTTACCAGGCCGACTGCAAGGAAATCCACATCGTGCTGGCGGGCGCGCTTGAAGCAAGCTGGATCAATGCATCGGGCGCGCGCGTGATTGGCGAATACATTCAGCCCGGCACGGTGGTCAACATCATTCCCGCACTCGACCGTAAGGGGTCGCTCTGCGATTTGTATGCGCGCGGCACCACGCGGCTGTTTCATATTCCGCGCGCGGCCATGCTCGACTTATTCGAGCGGCAACCGGCTTTAATGCGCGGATTTTTCGAGTTGATCTGCTCGCGCAACCGCGACTTGAACGAACGATTTCGCTTTTCCCGGCTCGCCGATTTCAGCGCCCGGGTCGCGGAGCGGCTTCTTAGCCTTGCGGATCGATATGGAAATGCCGTTGAAGCGGGCGTGGAGATCGGGCTCAAGCTGTCGCAGGACGATCTGGCCGCGTTGCTGGGCGTATCACGGCAAAGCATCAACAAGGAACTGCGAGCGTTCGCCGATCGCGGCTGGATCGAGATCCGCTACGGCCAGATCACGATCGTCGATAGCGCGGCGCTGCTGCGTGTGCGCGAAGCCAACGAATGAACGCAA
Organism: Paraburkholderia caffeinitolerans; assembly: GCF_902859945.1. Lineage (GTDB taxonomy): Bacteria > Pseudomonadota > Gammaproteobacteria > Burkholderiales > Burkholderiaceae > Paraburkholderia > Paraburkholderia caffeinitolerans. The sequence continues at coordinate 69,997 of NZ_CADIKL010000039.1, forward strand.
ACGCCGCGCGAGCGCTGAGCGATGAGCAAAAGGAGCCGAACATGACGATGCCAAGTAACGATATCCCCGTGAGCGCAATCGCGGCTGCGCCGAGGGTGGCCCGATGAGAGCTTATGCCGTTGCCGCGCACGCGGGTCATCCGGCGCGGCGCTACGCCGGTATCGGCCTGGTCGTGCTGCTGCATGCGGTCTTCCTGTGGGCGCTCACGAACGGGCTGGCCACGAAGGTCGTGCAGATCATTCAAAAGCCCGTGGAGGTGCGGATCATCGAGCCCATTGAGCACATTAAGCCGCCCCCGCCGCCCCCCGTGCCCGTGGTCAAGCTCGCGCCGCCCAAGGCCGTGCCGCCGCCGCCGCGTCCGTTCGTGCCGCGTCCCGAGGTGGCCGTGACGCCGCCGCCCGCGCCGGTCATCGCGCATCAGTCCGTACCGGTGCCGACACCCGTCGCGCCTCCGCCTGCGCCACCCGCGCCGATTGAGGCACCCGCGCCAGCGAAACCGGTGAGCCACGAAGCGGGTGTGGCGTGCCCGAACTCGGACGCGGTGCGCCGTTCGATGGTTTATCCGCAGGACGCTCAGGACAACGATATTACGGGCGAAGTGCTGGTTTCCTTCGTGGTGGACACGCAAGGTCGCGTGACCGACGAGAAGATCGAGCGTGCCGCCGACCCGATTCTCAACCGCGCCGCGCTCAACACCGTGAAGAAATTCAACTGTATTTCGCAAGGCGAGCCGGTGCGCGTGCGGGTTCCGTTTTCATTCAATCTTAATTGAGTCAACCGAGGGCAGCATCCATGAAGAAGTCTTCTCTTGCCAAAGCCGCAGCCGGTGTTCTGATCCCGGCCGCATTCGCCAGCGCATTGCTCGCGCCGGTTGGCGCGTGGGCCGACACGGGCGCACCGGTCGAAACCGTGAACCCATATGGTCTTGGCGCGCTGTGGGCCAATGGCGATTTCGTCGCCCGTTTCGTGTTGTTCGTGCTCGTGGCGATGTCGATGGGCAGCTGGTACATCATGATCACCAAGTTCCTCGAACAGGCCCGCGCGGGCCGCCGCGCGAAATCGGCGGACGAGCAGCTTTGGAGCGCGCCGTCGCTGGCCGTCGGCGTGAGCGAGCTCGACAACCATTCACCGTTCCGCTTCATCGCCGAGACCGGCATCGAGGCCGCCGATCGTCACGACGAGGCGCTTCTCGAACAGGTCGATCGCAACACGTGGATCCAGGTGTCGATCGACCGCTCCACCGCGAATGTCTCGAACCGGCTCCAGGACGGTCTCGCGTTCCTCGCGACGGTGGGCTCCACCGCACCTTTCGTCGGTCTGTTCGGCACCGTCTGGGGCATCTATCACGCGTTGACGGCCATCGGCATCGCGGGACAGGCGTCGATCGACAAGGTGGCCGGTCCGGTGGGCGAGGCGCTGATCATGACCGCCATCGGCCTGGCCGTGGCGGTGCCCGCGGTGCTCGGCTACAACTTCCTCGTGCGCCGGAACAAGTCGCTGATGGAGCGCGTGTGGGCATTCGGCGCGCAACTGCACACGGTGCTGCTTTCGGCCCGCAAGCGTCCCGTGCGCGCGGTCGTCAACGGGAATTGAGGGCGACGCCGCCGGAGCGAAATCATGGGCATGAACGTAAGGCAGAACGGCGCCGAAGACGAGGTCATCGCGGCGATCAACACCACGCCGCTCGTGGACGTGATGTTGGTGTTGCTGATCATCTTTCTGATCACGATTCCAGTCGTCACGCACACGGTGCCGGTGCAATTGCCGAAGGAAACGGTCGGTCCGCTGCAAACGAAGCCGGACGCCATCGAGCTTGCGGTGGACAAGGACGGCAAGCTCTTCTGGGGCGAGCAGCCGGTCGAGCGGGCGGCGCTGCTGGAGCGCTTGAAGAGCGTGTCGCAGAAGGCGCCGCAACCGGAGATTCATGTGCGCGGCGACCAGACGACACCGTATGAATTCATCGGTCGCGTGGTGACCGCGTGCGAGCGCGCGGGCATCGCGAAGGTGTCGTTCATCACGCAGCCGCCCGCGCGCGGCTAGCGGCTAAAGTTAGCAGGAGGACTAATGGGTATGAACGTATCGCCGGCGGGCGCGGGCAGCGAGCCCGACGTGCTCGTCGACATCAACACGACGCCGCTGATCGACGTGATGCTGGTGCTGCTCATCATGCTGATCATCACGATCCCGATCCAGATGCACGCGGTCAAGATGGATCTGCCGGTGGGAAACCCGCCGCCCGCAGCGCAGCCGCGGGTCGTGCAGATCAATGTGGGATCCGACGGGGCGTTGACCTGGAACGGCGCACCGGTTGCGGGGCGCGACGACCTCGAACGCCATATGGCGCAAGTGGCGGCGCAGTCCGAGCAGCCGGAGATTCACCTGCTGCCGGACAAGCGCTCGCCGTATAGCGCCGTGGCCGGAGTGCTCGCCGCGGCCCAGCGCGAAGGCGCGACCAAAATCGGGCTCGTGGGCAACGAGCAGTACGTGCAATAACCGCTGCCTCCGCCGGCCTTACGCCGCGAGCTTCAACGCTTGCGAGAAGTCCGCGATCAGGTCGTCGATATCCTCGATGCCCGCCGAAAGCCGCAGCATGCCGTCGGAAATGCCCATCTCCTTGCGCGTTTGCGCACCGGCTTCGAAGAAGATCGTCGGCGCAACGGGGATGATCAGCGTGCGCGTATCGGCGAGGCCGGTCGCCTTGATCGGCAGTTGAAGCGCATTGACCACGTCGATCATGCGCTCCGCGTTCAGCAATTCGAACGACAGCAGCCACGACGCGCCCTTGAACAGCGCCTGCGCGATCTCGTACTGCGGGTGGCTCTTCAGGCCCGGATAGAACACCTTGCCGATGGCCTCGTGCCCTTCCAGAAACTGCGCGAGCGCGAGCGCGTTGGCGCTGCTCTGCTTCACGCGCAGCGCGAGCGTTTCCGCGCCCATTGCGATCGAATGCGCCTGCTCGGACGACAGTGATGCGCCCATGTCGCGCAGGCCCTTCTTGCGGATCTGCAACAGCCCCTGTTCCTTTGCCGCCGAACGCCGATAGTCGTCGGCGATGTTCGGGTAGGCGCTCCAGTCGAACAGGCCCGTATCGGTTACCGCGCCGCCGAGCGCCGCGCCGTGGCCCGCGATCGTCTTCGTCAGCGAATTGATGACGAGGCTCGCGCCCACCGCCTTCGGCTTGAACAGGGCGGGCGAGGTGATGGTGTTGTCGACGACATACGCGAGGCCGTGCTCGCGGCACACGTTGCCGATGCCCTGGAGGTCGGGAATCTGCGTGCCCGGATTCGCGATGGTCTCGACGAACACCATGCGCGTATTGGGGCGGATCGCGTCCTTTACGTTTTTGGCGTCGCAGGCGTCGACGGTCGTGACTTCGACGCCGAGCGTGCGCAAGGTGCCGAACAGGCTGTTGGTATTGCCGAATACATAACGGCTGGAGATCAGATGATCGCCCGCGCGCAGGAGCGTGAGGAACGTGGCCGTGATCGCCGCCATGCCGGTGCTGAAGCAGATCGTGCCGACGCCTTCTTCCAGGCTCGTGATCTTGCGCTCGAGCGCCGCCGTCGTGGGCGTGCCCTGGCGCGCGTAGTTGAAGCCGCCCTTTTTCGTGCCCTGGAACACGCCGATCAGATCCTCGACGCGCTCGAAACCGTATTGCACAGACGTATGAATCGGCTGCCGCACGCCGCCGTGCTCGGTGCCGCCGATTCTGTCGCCGTGAACGATGCTCGTGGTGAAGCCTTGCTTGCTCATTGCTTGTCCGCCTTTCGAGTCGATTACTTCCGGTGGATTATTTCAGGTCGCCCATCGCGCGCGAAATCGCCAGCAGCGCTATCGATCTGAAAAATGATTGATTCTCTCACGACGGCCGCTTCGTTAGGCTGTGTGCTTCGCCAGCGCGGATATCCAGTAACCGCGCACAGGCACGACAACGAGGGAGTCTCGACAATGAAAAACAGCATCCGGGGCGCAGTGCCCGCCGCACTGTTGACGGCGCTTCTGGCCGTGGCATCGACCGCCGCGCACGCGGACCGTCTCGACGACATCAAGCGGGCCGGCGTCTTGCGCGTGGCCGCATTCGACAGCAATCCGCCGTTCGGTTTCGTCGATCCGAAGAACAATCAGATCGTCGGGCTGGACGTGGATTATGCGAACGCGGTGGCGAAGCGCCTTGGCGTGAAGCTCGAAATCCAGCCGACCAATCCCGCCAACCGGATTGCGCTTCTGAAGTCGGGAAAGGTCGATCTGGTCTTCGCCAACTTCACAATTACCGACGAGCGAAAGAAGGAAGTGGATTTCAGCACACCTTACTTTGCTTCGGGCACGCAGTTCATCGCGAAGAAGAGCGTGTTGAAGTCGCCGGAGCAATTGAACAGCTTGCGCATTGGCGCGGATAAAGGCACGACCAACGAGCAGCAGGTGCGCGCGAAATTTCCGAACGCGACCATCGTTGCCTACGACGACACGCCTTTCGCGTTCGCGGCGCTGCGCACGGGCAACGTGCAGGCGATTACCCAGGACGGCCCGAAGCTGGTCGCGCTGCTGGCGCGCGCGCCGGACAAGGCGAATTACGAAATTTCCGCGTTCACGATTTCGAACGACTACGAGGGCGTTGGCGTGCCGAAGGGCGAGACGCGTTTGCTTGAGGCGGTGAACGGCACGCTGACGAATCTGGAAGCCGATGGCGAAGCTGCGCGCATCTATGACCGCTGGTTCGGCCCGAAGAGCGAAGCTCCGCTGCCGCGCCTTTTCAAAATCGGCGATCCGCAAAAGAACGGCTGAACGCACAACTCATGCATGACTGGCTTGAACCGAAGTATTTCGCGTGGCTCGAACAGGGCTTCTTCATCACGCTGATGCTGTCCGCCTGCGCGGCGTCGTGCGCGACGCCGCTGGGCTTTCTGCTCGCGGTTGGGCGCACGGCACGCAACGGCGCGATTGCGCGTGCAGCGGCGCTTTACGTGTTCGTGTTCCGCAATTCGCCGCTGCTCGTGCAACTGCTGTTCTGGTATTTCGGCGCGGCGGTCGTGATGCCTTCAAGCTGGATGGAATGGCTCAACACGCCGCATGTGGCGATGCTTGGCCCAGTCACGCTGTGCTGGCCGAGCTTCGAGTTGTTCGCCGGTTGGCTTGGACTGACCTGCTACACGACGGCGTTCATCGGCGAAGAGTTTTTGGCCGGCCTGCGTGGCGTGAGCATTGCACAGTGGCACGCGGCCGAAGCGCTGGGCATGAGCCGTTACGCGACGCTGCGCCATGTGATCCTGCCGCAGACGTTGCGCATTGCCACGCCGCCACTCGCTGGCCAATACATGAACGTGATAAAGAATTCGTCGCTGACGATGGCGATAGGCGTTGGGGAACTATCGTATATGTCGCGACAGGTCGATACGGAAAGCTTCAGGACCTTCGAGGCATTCGGCACGGCCACGCTGTTTTATGTGCTGGCCATCGCGGTCATCGAGGTCGCGCTGGTGCTGCGGCAACGCTCCGGCTTGCGCGGATTGCAGCGAGGCCGCGCGTGAACGGATTCGAATGGCTTCCCACACTGCGTTATCTGCTGCTCGGGGCGTTTCCGGCTGGGCCGCTCGGCGGCGTGGCGCTGACGATCGCGCTCTCGGTGGTGTCGGCGCTGCTCGCGGCGCTGCTCGGTCTCGCGGGCGGCATCGCGCTCGCCATGACGCGCGGCATCGTGCGTCTCGCGCTGACCGCGGTGGTGGGGTTCTTCCGCGCGATACCCGTGCTGATGCTGATTTTCTGGACCTTCTTCCTGATGCCGGTCCTGTTGCACGTCGACGTTCCGGGCCTCGCCACCGTCGTGTGCGCGCTGGCGCTGATCGGCGGCGCGTATCTCTCGCAATCGGTTTACGCCGGCATCGCGTCGATTGGCGAGGGGCAGCGGCAGGCCGCGCTGTCGCTCGGCTTGACGCGCTGGCAGGCGCTGCGCGACGTGATCCTGCCGCAAGCCGTGCGGGTGATGATGCCGTCGTTCGTCAATCAGTGGGTGGCGTTGATCAAGGATACGTCGCTGGCTTATATCGTCGGCGTGCCGGAATTCACGTTTCTCGCCAATCAACTGAACAATCGTCTGCTGGTGTACCCGGCGCAGATCTTCCTGTGCGTTGGGCTTCTTTATCTGCTGCTGTGCGGTGCGCTGCAGTGGACGGCGCATGCGCTGCTTGCGCGTCGGGGCCGGCCTGAGTGGCCTTATAAAATCTTGATAACTGGCTATCGGAGATAAAGCCGTTAATCCCTATAGTGAGGCTCTCGGCGATCAAGAATGGGCCTGGAATGACGCGGTTATCCACGATACCAACAACGCAGCGGCGGCATGGACCGCCAGGCAGGTGCGCTCATGCATGAAGCCGCCTGCCAATTCGACAATGACGCGCTGTTTGGCGCATCGACCACGCGTCTGAATGCAGACGAGGCCCGTGCGCTGGCGGCCGAAGCGTTCGGCGTAGACGGCCGAGTGAGTCCGCTCAACAGCGAGCGCGACCAGAATTTCCGCGTGGATGGCGACGATGGCGCATCTTGGGTGCTCAAGATTTCGCACCCTGCGGAAGATCCCGACGTCACCGATTTCCAGACCCAGGTGCAACTGCGCCTCATGAATGCGCCCAGCGGGCTTCCCGTTCCGCATTTGCTGCCTGACCGCGCCGGAAATTACATTCATTGGCATCGCGCGCCAGGCGCGGAGCAACGCCAGGCCGTGCGCCTCAATACGTTCTTGCCCGGCGTGCCGCTCTACACGGTCGAGCGCTCGTGCGCGCAACGCCGCGCACTCGGCAGCACGCTCGGCCAATTCGATCAGGCTTTGGTGGGCTTCACGCACGATCAGGCGGGCCATCATCTGCTGTGGGACATGCAGCGCTTGGCGCTTTTGCGCCCGCTCATGCGTCATATCGACGATGAAGCACGCCGCGGACTTGCCGGACGCGCGCTCGATCGCTTCGAGTCGTGGACGGTGCCGCGCGTCGCGGGCCTGCGCCGCCAGGTGATCCACAACGATCTCAATGCGCACAACGTGCTCGTCGATGCGGCGAATACCGACGACGTGATCGGCATTCTCGATTTCGGCGATATGGTCGAAGCTCCGCTCGTCAACGATGTGGCGGTGGCAGCGGCCTATCAGCTTGCCGATGCGCCAAATCCGCTGACTTCGGCGCTCGATTTCATCACTGCCTATCACGCTGTCAATTCGCTGACCGATGCGGAGCAGTGGGTGCTGCCGGAGCTGATCGTCGCGCGGCTGCTCGTGACGGTGCTGATCACAGGCTGGCGAGCGAAGCAGCATCCCGAGAATAGCGCCTATATCCTGCGCAATAACGCGCTCTCGTGGCAGGGACTCGAACGCTTCGACGCGCTTGCCGAAGGTCAGGCTCAGGAGATTGTTTTCAACGCGCTCAAGCGGTCGAACGGGAGCACCCATGAGTAAAGATCCGGCCATGCTCAACGCCTTCAATCCGGACGCATCGCACGCATTGAGCGATCACGGGCGGGCGCTCGTTGAGAAACGCACACGCCTGCTCGGCCCCGCGTACCGCTTGTTTTATGAGGAGCCGCTGCATATCGTGCGCGGCGAGGGCGTGTGGCTTTACGACGAAGCAGGGCGTGCCTATCTCGACGCGTACAACAACGTTGCCTCGGTCGGCCATTGCCGTCCTGAAGTCGTTGCGGCCATCGCGCATCAGGCGGGCGTGCTCAATACGCATACGCGCTACCTCAATGAAGGAATCCTGAACTACGCGGAGCGGCTGCTCGCGACGTTTCCGCGCGAACTCTCGCAGGTGATGTTCGCGTGCACGGGCAGTGAAGCCAATGACCTCGCGCTGCGCGTCGCCAGGCGTCATACGGGCGGCACCGGCATCATCGTGACCGAGCTTGCCTATCACGGCGTGACGGCCACGGTCGCGGAGATGTCGCCGTCGTTGGGCAGCGCGGTGCCGCTCGGGTCCCACGTGCGCACGGTGTTGCCGCCCGACGGCTATCGCGGCGGGCGCAACGGTGAAGCCGACATAGGCGCGGCGTTCGCGCGCGAGGTGCAGCGCGCGATCGACGACATGCTTCGGCACGGCGTCAAACCCGCAGCGCTGATCGTCGATACGGTGTTCTCCAGTGATGGTGTGTTCACCGATCCGCCGGGCTTTCTGCGCGAAGCCGTCGAGACTGCGCGCCGCGCGGGTGCGCTCTTTATCGCCGATGAAGTGCAGGCGGGCTTCGGGCGCACGGGGTCGAAGATGTGGGGCTTCGAGCGTCATGGCGTCATTCCCGACATCGTCACGATGGGCAAGCCCATGGGCAACGGTCATCCCGTTTCCGCCATGGTGGCCAAGCCCGACGTGATCGAACAGTTTGGCCGCGAGGCGCGCTACTTCAATACGTTCGGCGGGAATCCCGTTTCGTGCGCGGCCGCAATGGCAACGCTCGACGTTATTCAGCGCGATGGCCTCCAGCAGAATGCCGCGAAGATCGGCACGCAGATTCGCGACGGCTTTCGAGCGCTTGCGGAGCGCCACAATATCGTCGGCGATGTGCGGGGCGATGGTCTGTTCATCGGCGTCGAACTCGTGCGCGACCGCGCCACGAAGGAGCCGGCGACGCAGGAGACCGCATACGTCGTCAATGAAATGCGACGAAACGGAGTGCTAATCAGTTCGACGGGAATTCGCGGCAACACGCTAAAGATCCGCCCGCTACTGCCGTTTACAGCGGAGAACGCAAACTTGTTGGTGGACGCGGCGGGCGAAGCATTGCGCACGCTTTGATCGCGCAGTGCGTCTTTAGGTGATCACCGGAGCGCTGCGCGAGCGGAGCCCCGGTGTTTGCGCTGGGTTCGCTCGACTGCGCGTGCGAGGCGCGCGACGCCGTCGCCGATGGTGGCTTGCGGCACGCCGCCGAAGCCGAGCACGATCGAGCGATCTTCCAGTTCCGGACATTCGCCTGAAAAGCACGGAAAGCCGACGATCAGATTTTCGGCCTGCACTTCGCTCGCAAGCGTTGCTTTCGGGGTGAGCGAGTCGAAGCGGGCGAACAGATGCAGCCCGGCGTGAGCGGGAGAAAGCGTGATTTCGCTGCCAAAGGCTCGCTCGAGCGAAGCGCGCAGCAAGCTTTGGCGCTCGGCATATTCAATGCGCATGCGACGGATATGCTGGGCAAAGTGACCTTCCCCCAGAAAATCGGCGAGCGCCGCTTGCGTATGCAACTGACCCGGGCGGTAGAGCTTGGCGCTGGCGTCCGCGAAGGTTGCCGCAAGATGGGAGGGCACGACCAGATAGCCGAGGCGCACGCCTGGAAACATCGCCTTGCTGAACGTGCCCACGTAGATCACGCGCTCGTCGCGATCGAGTCCCTGTAGAGACGGAATGGGCAGGCCGTCGTAGCGGAACTCGCTATCGTAATCGTCTTCCAGCACCCACAGATTCATTTCGCGCGCGTGCTGCAGGAGTTCGAGACGGCGCGCGAGCGGCATGACCGCGCCAGTCGGATACTGATGCGAAGGGCTCGTGGCGACAAGGCGCGCATGGCGCGGCACATGGCTTGCGGCGAGCGAGAGTCCCGACTCGTCCAGAACGCACGGACCAACCTTGAGCCCCGACGCGGAAAGAACGGTAGGAAAGGCCCAGTGGCAAGGGTTTTCGACGAGCGCGAGGTCGCCCGGATCGGCCAGCAGCCGCGCGCACAGATCGATCGACTGATGCGTGCCGGAGGTGATGATCACCTGCTCGGCCTCGCACTCGACCGAGCGCGAAATCCGCAGATAACTGGCCACTGCCGCCCGCAGCGGCGCAAAGCCGCCGCCGAGCGCATAGCCGGACAGATGCAGTTCGCCCTTGCCCACATGCCGCGCAATCAGGCGCCGCCAGAGGTGGAACGGGAAAGCCGAGGCATCGGCGACGCCCGGCACGAACGCGCCGTGGCTCTGCTTCACGCCGCCGGGCAGCGTGGCGATTTGCGCGCCGCGCTGCGAAAGCATCATCGACTGCTTCGAATGGCTCGCGGCGGCCGATACGTTGAGCGGCCGCACGGTTGTTTGAGCAACGAAGGTGCCGCTGCCGCTTTTCGCGCTGAGGTAGTTCTCGGCGATCAGCCGGTCATAAGCGAGCGCAACGGTAATGCGCGAGACGCCCAGTTCCAGCGCAAGTGTGCGCGACGAGGGAAGTTTCTGGCCCACGACCAGCTTGTGATCGAGCACGGCCTGGCGCACGACATTGTAGATTTGCCGCTGCAGCGGCTCGCCGCCGTCGCGATTCAGCTTCTGGGTGAGCATGTCGGTGAGCAAGACGGCGGGCATGAAGTGGTCTCATCGATCAGCGGCGGATGGCTATACAGCCTATAGCCATCCATTGCTATAGTCAAAGCAAAGTGGCGGTCGAAGCAGGGTGCGATGTATGGAGTCGTTGTGTTCACCACCGCCCGAAAAGAATGACCAGAAGAACGACTCGACAACTACACATAAAGGACCTGTCATGAATCGAGCATGCTTCACGCCGCGTCGGACCGCGCTGGCGATGATCCTGGCCGTTTGCGGCGCATCGGCGTCGGCAGGCGAACTGACTGTGGTGAACTTTGGCGGCGCAAACGGGGATGCGCAGAAGGCCGCCTTCAACCAGCCCTTCGAAAAAGACACCGGCACCAAGGTGACGGCGGTCGAGTACAACGGCGAGCAGGCCAAGATCAAGGCGATGGTCGATGCGAAACATGTGGACTGGGACGTCGTCGATGTCGAATCAGGCGACGTCGGCCGCGGCTGCGACGACGGCCTTTATGAAAAGCTCGACTGGTCAAAGATCGCGAAGAAAGGCGATTTGATTCCCGAGGCGTATCAGCCTTGCGGCGCAGGTATTTTCGTGTGGTCCACCGCGCTGGCCTACAACGCGGACAAGCTCAAGACCGCGCCCTCGGGCTGGGTGGACTTCTGGGACGTGAAGAAATTCCCGGGCAAGCGCGCCATGCGCAAGGGCGCACGCTACAACCTCGAGTTCGCGCTGATGGCCGACGGTGTTGCGCCCAAGGACGTCTACAAGGTGCTGGGCACGAAGGCGGGTCAGGATCGCGCGTTCAAGAAGCTCGATGAATTGAAGCCCAACATCCAGTGGTGGGAAGCCGGCGCGCAGCCGCCGCAATTCCTCGTGGCCGGCGATGTCGTGATGTCGACGGCGTTCAGCGGGCGCATCGATGCGGCGCAGCGTGAGGGCAAGAATCTCAAAGTCGTGTGGAACGGCAGCATTTACGACCTCGATTATTGGGCGATTCCGAAAGGCGTGAAGGACAAGGCGCTGGCGGAGCAGTTCATCGCGTACTCGCTCACGACGAAGCCGCAGACCGTCTATGCGCACCACATCGCCTACGGCCCGGTGAATCGCGCCGCGACGAAGGAACTGGAGCCGAAGATCCTCGCGAACCTGCCTAACTCGCCCGAGAACGGCAAGAATGCCGTGCTGCAGGACATCGCGTTCTGGACCGATCACGGCGACGAGCTCGAGCAGCGCTTCGCTGCGTGGGCATCCAGGTAAGCTTGACCCGGCATTGCCGCTGCGGAGCAATCTCCGTCCACGCATGGACGGTTACCGCGCAGCAGCGGCGGCCTGGCAACATGGCGGCGCGCGATGGCGCGGTTCTTCAGTGAGAACCGTTTGCCAACTTTCCGCAAATGATCTTCTTCGTACCGATGGCCTCACGGCTCGCGCGCACGGTACAGCACCCGACGTGGCGGCGGCGCTGCCGCACATGGGGGGATCATGAATCACACCTACGTTGAAGCCGAATTGCGGCACCTGGAGGCGGTTTTCCGCTTGCAGCAGTTGACGCGGGTATTGCCGCTTGAATGGTGGCTCGGGCGCATTCAGGAAGTGAGTGCGTCCGCGAGCGTTGACGATCACGTGCGGCGGGTAAAGCGGCTCGAGGAAGCGTTGCGCGTGATTGAGCGGGAGGAGGCGCTGGCGCGGTGAAGCGGGGGAGGGAGGTTCGAACGCCTGATTTGACCTCGGATGTTCGCTATGTTCTTGACGACGATTGTTTACTTGCCAGGCGATGGAAGTGCATGTTAGTTATTCGTATGAATAGTGAATTTGGGCAAGTGCATGAAGCGAAGCTATCTGAAAATTGGGGATAGGTCCTCTGCGGGTGGGACCGCGGTTGAGGGCATTCCTCTGATGACTCACCATGGAAAGGAACTGACCTTCGTTGGTGCAACAGTGGTGTGTCCGTCTTGCAAGTCCGATGGGAAAATCGTTGCCAGGGGGCCGCGCTGGCCCGGTGACTTGATGGGAAAGCATGTTGCTCTCGAAGGCGATGTCTGCTCGTGCAAGTGCTATCCGCCTCCAGTGATGATTACCTCTCAGTCAGACATGACGATGAGTTTTGAATCGCATGAACTGGCGAGCATGGGTTTTGGTGCCTCGGGCAACTCCTTGGCCAATGAACCCGCAAGCGAGCATTGGATTCGTTTCACATTGAGCGATAAGGGCAGTTGTGAGGGTTTGCGCTGTCGTGCTCATTTTTCCGATGGTTGCCAACGGCCACGAGGACAGAGAAGTCCGGAAAGCACTTACTGACCAGTTCAATAAATAGTGCGTATATTGGATCAAGCTGCGTAGCGAACATGCTTCTCCTGAAACAGGTTGCGGATAACATGAGGCTGCTTCTGCCGGCGATGCA
>NZ_CADIKL010000040.1 GCF_902859945.1 Paraburkholderia caffeinitolerans
ACTGGAAGTCGGCGATGAACCAGTTTGCTATCCTGTTTGGCGACCGATTCACGCAGGCGCGCGGGTAACGATTCCTTTAACCGCCTCGCCCACAAAAATGCGGACAGGTTCTGCGCCTGGCTCCGGTTCTTGAGGCAAACCATACGCTGCTTCATCGGCAGATCTGGATCGTCTGCGGCTACATCGGTCTTTTGCAGGTCGAGGACGGCGTTGAATGGAAACACAGCAAAGTCTCCTGTCCATGTAGCGAATTTCTCGTCATATCGCCAACCCGGCGGAGCGTGAACAATAACGGTGGACTCCTCCAGAACGAGCATACTGACACCATTGAGATCTTTTTCCGGGAAAGTTTTTTTCAGCTTTTTTCTCGTAATAGGGACTAGCTCTGCATCGTGCCAACTACCGTCATCACCTTGCAGATATCCCACGATATCTCCATCTTCCTTCGCAATCTTGAACAATGGTTTGACATCGCAGTGTCCCTGCAAATCCGCACTGTATACACCTACCCAGTGGTCGTCGTTTTGTGCCGCGTTGACTGGAGGCACTGCTGTAAAAAGCACGCATCCGGCTACGCATCCGTGCGATGCAAGTTTCAGGCAAGAATTCAGGAAATGTCTGGTCATGTTCAGTTTTCCACGTTTCGGTGCAACACAGCATGGCTGGTGCCCACCGCTTTCGTCGTTCAGTGGTGGTTGGGTAAAGCTTCGCTTCGGTTTGGCTACAACGATGAAATCAGACGGGCTCCACACTCGGTCGGATCATCGTGGTATGCAATCTGCTTGCCACAATGGTTGCGCTTACTGTTTTCGGGCAGAATTTTGAATTTCCCGTTGCATTTAGGACACCACGTCAAGTCGTCCTGCAAGGCAACGGGGACGCCCTTCGCCTTTATCTCGTCGCATGCGGTGATGACTTCGCCGCCGTGCGTGGTTTTGTCGTGGAGGCGAATGACGCCGCGACCGTGTTCATCTTTCATATGCTGTTTTCCTCGTTATGCGATGGAAGCCATTGCATCTTCCTGCTGGAGAGATTCGCGCATTGCGAGCCGCAGGCTCTCGCCGGCGTAACGCGTGCGGTATTGCAGGTAGCCCCCGCTCTCCCGTGGTGCGTTGTGCATCAGGGCAGTGACCACGTATGTGAACGGCTTGAAGCCCGCGTATGAGTCGTGGCAATACGCGCTGAAAAATGCCAGTTCCACGTCGCCCGGTTGGCACTGCATGATCCGGTCAAGGATCTCGCGACGCTCCTTCGGTATGAACGCCGTGCCTTGAGAGAGCGCTGTGCGCGCGGGATCTTCGGCCCGATTCGTGCCGAAGATCCGGCGGAGTCGCGATGGCCGCCGGGCGCCGGCATCGTTTTGTGCAGGGTTGGCTTGGGTTGCTGTGCCGCCGTCCTCGCCGATGTCCTTCATGAATACCCGGTGCGCATCGAGCAGGTCTTGCTGGTCGTTGCTTCCCGCGCCCTGCACGAATGGCAGCGTTGCGTAGACATGGCGGTACTCGTAGCGCCACGCGAGAATGTCGATCAGACAATCGGTGATGGCGCGTACCCCGGTGCCGTTGGCCTGTATGAAGGCCGTGTAGTCGGATCGGAGCTTCTTGCTGATCACGAACGCATCCCAACCATCACGGATTTTTGCGATATCGCTATCGACTGGCACATTTGCCGCCCGGGCCGCCAGATACATCATGTTCAGCGGCATGCGGGCCAGTTTGTTCTCGTCGTTTCCGTCGTTCTTGCCCTGCTCCCCGGGCAGATATCCGCCGCCCAGATCGGAGTGCATGCCTGGGAAGCGGAACTGGCGGCAGCGCGGTGGCATCACGTCGCCGGGTGTCTGCACGTCGTCCAGGGGAAACGACTCGCGCTGTTCGTGCATCGCGACATAGTGTTCGCAGTGGCGCACGCGCGGCGAGATCCGTAGATTCTTTGTCTCTCCCCACGCGTCATGGCCATTGGTCCAGCGGCTCGCAGCCGGCCCGAGCCCCACGGCGGCCACCGTGTCGAAGATGCCGAGAAAGCGGATGTGCGTCTTGACTCCAGCGAGCATGTCGCCGTCGAAACATTCATCGAGCCAGTTGCAGAACACGCGCGCCTGCGCCGCGCCACGGCTGAAGCCGAACACATCGATGAAGACCTCGATCAACTTCGGATAGCGTGTCTCGCTGATCTTTTGCGCGAGCTGCGCGAACTGCTCCTTCAGGAACTTTGTCCGGTAGGAATAGCCGTTGAGGGTAAGCAGCCCGCCCTGGTCCTTCATGCCCACCTTGTCCAGCTCCCGCTGGTCGGCCGGCGAGAGGGTGTTGAGACTGCCGCCGTCAACGCCGGCCTGGAGCGGCAGCCATGCGTTGCTGCATAGCGCCTTGACGGTTTGCCACTCCATCATGGGCGTGTCGTAGTTGTTGATCGACCGGTGCATCGCATTCAGCACGTGCAGCAGGCCATATACGATGCGCGCATCGCCGCCCGTGCCGAAGCCCATTCCCAGCGCACTCTCTCCTTCCTCGCCGATCAGGGGAAACGGTGTGCCGACGCCGGGAATATAGACAGGGTAGTAACCGCTCAGTCCATCCGTAGGATATGCCCGATACAGGCGTGCGACGTTGCTGTCCTTTTTCCGCTCCAACTGCGTCGTGCCACCCGCGCCCGGTTCGGCCCAGTCCTGGTTATTGCCGGTGCCATCGAAGAACACACCGATATGGAGCGCGAATTCACACTTTTCCGGGCGGCATCTCAGGGTGGGCGCCGTCGCGGTCACGCCTTCGGTGTTGTCCGGGTGCGCGGCGGCCTGTAACAGGTTGATGTTGTCGTTCATTGGCCGGTTACTCCTGCGTCATGCTGGGGAGTACCGGTGGTGGTCTTTTTGGGCGTGCATTCAGGCAAACTCGGCACCGCCTTGCAGCGCCGGGCAAAGCGTGCGGCACGCATGCTCTGCCGTGCATTTTTTTTGCACTCCTCCAAATCGTATCCGGTTGTCGCCGAAGCGCATTTGGGCAGATAACGGCGCGCATCCGCACGCTGGTCGTCAAGTGCTTTTTCATCCTCCTGCTTCTCGCAGAGTGCCGGATCGGACGCGCTGGAACACCGCTGCTTGATGATGCGATCGTCCAGCAACTGTTCATTCAAGTCACGCCGATCACCCCTTGCGGGATACATATACCAGGGCTGTTTCCTCGGAATCGGATCATGCGGGCCGGGGTAATCGGGCGCGCGCGGTCCATGATTGGCCACCACCACGCGCACGGTGCCGTCGGCAAGGAAATGCACCCAGAGGGCTCCCCCTTCTTCCGGGTAGGGTTCAACCGGCACATCCGCCTCGTAAGTGCTGCCCTTATCGTGTTGCCAGTCCCGGACGTCCCATACGACATGCACCGTCATCCCCGGACGCCATTTGGCCGGCAGCAGAGGAGCTTGCACGCCCGCATTACCGGTACCGGCCTGCTGGCCCGCCGCCCCGTTGACCCAAAAATCCGTGACGCTCAGGTTGTCCGCCAGGTGATCGATGCCACCCATGCCGTAGCCGAATCTTTCTTCCTTGCCAGCCGACTGGCAGGCCGTCAGCGCAGCCAGCAACGCAACGCCGAACGCTGCCCGCCATGCACGAAGTTTCCGGTTTGTCATCGTCTTGTGTCCTTTCAGTTTGTCTAAACCGCGAGCCACTTCATGAGTTCATGCCACTGCTCCGAGGCTTTGGATAACTCGACCTTTGCCAGAAATCGCGAGTCAGCGAACACCGCTCCTTCGGTCTCGATCGCAATCGCCGCGATATGCCGCTGCACCTCGATCGGTTCGATCCCATGTAGAAGAACGAACGCGACCGCTGCCTCGACGTGCCGATATTGCTCGGCGGATAGAGTCGAATCGGCGGGATCGATGCCGCTCGTAGCCAGTTCACCGGCAAGCGCCACAGCCAGTTGCAGTTCGAGGAACCGGGTGTTCTGCTCGCCGGCCAGAACAATTACAGGGTGGCGTCTTGGGTCGGCCGGGATACCCGCTCCAAACTCGCGACTCTCCCCGAGACGGCCCACATAAAGCCAATGCCCGACCGGACCTTTGAGTTGCCTCACCTGATCGGGCGTGAGCACGCGTGACAGTGTGTCGAGTGCACGCGTGTCGGCATACCGGAGGTAGTAGCGGTCGCCTTCCTCCATCTCGATGCTGCGTTGCGATTCCAGGTGCATTGCCAGGGTCGCGAGGTTCGCATCGGTCACGAGCCGGCTAATCCCGTATCGCCATGGCACCTCGCACGCTTCGTCGCCGGGCAGACAGGCTTTGAATGCATCGGCTTCCAGAAGCCACGGCCCGAACTGACTGGCATTCGTCGAGGGCAAGTCCGCATACAGCGGAACAGCATTCGCCGTGCGAGTAAGCGCATCGAACTGCGGCGCGGCTTGCCAGATGGCAGCATCGAGTAGCACGAATTCAGCCATTGAAATTTCCTCGCCTATTGAGGTGCAATCGCACTGCCCGAGTGCGCGGCCATCAGGAAGCAGCGCTCGCAGAAGTGATCGGGGAGACCGGGAAAGGTGGCGGGCACACTTTGCGGACCTACCGTCTGGTGATCGGCCGCGTGCATGATGTTGTCGCCGGGCGTGAATCCCTTTATACCGTCCAGGCTGATAACCAGTTCACTGGTGCCGGCTCTCAGCCGGATGCCTTGCTTCGCGGTCAGGTTGATCCAGTCTGTAGTGCTAATGAGAGAAAGCACCTTCTTCGCTAAGAGTTCAATAGCGTCGTTTTGCGCCTGAATTTCGATCTTGCCCTGGCCCGCGAACAGCTTCATCCCCGCGTTGCGTACGAATAGACTTAGCTTGTGGCAAATGCTCGCGACGAGCGATTTACCCGTGGCGATCTGCATACTCTCGCCACTGATGAGATTCAGTTGCCGATCGGCCGTGATGTGTGTGGATTGCTGCGTCGAGAGACCAATTCCAGCTGGGCTTGCCATCAGCATCACTGGTTCGCTGAATGCATTCGCGCTGCCCGTGCCTCCGCCCGCCGTGTTGCCGCCGCTGGCGCTCGCCACCTGCGCGCTTGACAGCGTCGCGTCGGTGAAGGCCTTGAGTGCGTTTGCGCCGTCCTGCAGAGATTCGGCTTGGTGATCCTGGCTCGCTTGCGAGAGTGTGTTCAGCGCATTTTGCGAGCCGGTCAACTGCATATGCGCTTCGCTCACGTCGAGTTGCTGGTTCGCCGTGCCTTTTGCGTGCGTACTGACATACAGCCCCCGGCCCGCGCGCACCACACCACACGCATCCGACTTCAAATCGAAGCCCATACCCAGATAAGTGCCGCGCGTGTTGCCGCTCTGCGCAATCAGATACCCCAGATGCAACTGCGAATTCGCAGTTGAACTATAAAGCTGCATACGGCACTGGCCCGTTGCGTCGTCCAGCACCATCTGGCTATAGCCACTGCCGCCGTATTCCTTCGATCTGTAGCCCGACAGGATCCCGTTCGAATGCCACCCAGGCGTTTTCGAGCCGTTGTAAACGCGCCCCGTCACAATCGGCCTGTCGCAATCCCCGTCGATCCAGTCCACGAGGATTTCCTCGCCCACGCGCGGCACGTGCACGCCCCCGTAGCCGCCCCCCGTGTCCGACATCGCCACCCGCAGCCAGCACGAGGAATTTTCGTCGCCGCTGTTCAGACGGTCCCACTCGAAGCGCCCCTTGATGCGGTTCAGCGAGTCGGTGTACACCTCCGCGCCCTCGGGGCCAGTCACGGTCGCCGTCTGCATCCGCATCGGAGGCTTCTGGTGCTCGAACGGGCTGCGGTACGGCACGCTCATGCGCTGCGCTTCGACCAGCGTGAGGAAGAAGCAGTCACCGGTGCCGCTCGCGGGCGAACCTGGCTTGCCGCCCGCCGGCTCTTCGCCGAGGTAGCTGGCGCGCACGGTCGCCAGTTCCGTCTCGAGACTCCCCGGAAACGGCCGCGTGTTGCCCGCCGGCAGGTTGCTGGCGATAAACCACTGCACTTCGATGGCGAGGAATTCGCGCTCCTGCTGCGTATCGTTTTCGTGGTCTGGATGGTTGCCCAGCTCGAAAGACCGGCCCGCGTCCATGTGGCGGATACTGCCCGCGCCATGAAACCGCTTCGCACGCGACTCCAGTTCCTCCATCCGGAGCGTGGCCAGATGGTCTCCCCGTTTATCGTCCTGCCACGTGTATTTCCCGGTGTATTCATACACCTCGGTCTGGCCGGGCAAGTCCCCCTGGTTGGGCGCGGTTTTCCTGCTGCGGACGTAGCTGGACCGCGGTGCCTTGTAGTTCCCGGTAGCGCCCGTATATCGCACGCTCTGCAGCGTGCGCGTGCCCGACCACTGCGAGAATCCGTCGAACCCGGCGCCAGTCGCCGTGCGCGAGAAGTCGATCTGGTCGGGCTGCAACGCTTCGCAGAAGTAGTTGTAATCGGTGATGACCAGCGTATGGGATTGCCCGTCCCGCGCCTGCTCGAAGTAGCACCACAGTCCTTCGGACTCCATGAGCCGGTGCACGAAGTTCCAATCGTCCTCGTACTGCATGCAGAACGAGCGCCGGGGCAGCGGATTGCTCAGTTCTCCATACAGGTTGAACCGGAACTGGCCGCGTGCCTGAGGATGCGCATTGAACACGTCGGCGAGAATCTCGGCAACGGTCCTGTCCTGCCAGATACGGGCATCCTTGCGAAAGCGCAGGAAGTGCAGCCATGATGCGAATTCAAGTTGCGAGTGAACGAGTCCGCCGTCCGCCCCGAGCCGCCGCACCGTGTGCACGTAACCGTGATGCGGCTGGTAGCTTTTGTCGTTCTGGTGAATCCATAGCGTGACGGGCTGGGCGATCAACTGCTTGAGTTCGATCTGTCGCAAAGTCGACACCATGTCGACCGTGAAGGCATAATCGCGGCCGATCCGTGAATGGCCCACCGCGCGCAGCGGCAGCAGCACGTCCTTGCCCACCGGAGTATCGAGCTTCAGCGGCCGGTTATGCTGGAGCGCGTACGGGCTGATGGACTGGATGCGTTCGTAGGCGTCCATGGATTTTTCCTTTTTTCAGTGCGCGATTACAGGAGAATCGAGTCGCCGCTGCGGGGTTTGCAGCGGACGATTTCCTGGCCACTGCGTTTCGAGAGCACGACCAGTTGCGTAAAGCTGTTGATATGCACGTAGAGCGCAAAAAAGCGGTCGAGCACGCCGATGAAAGTCGCAACGCTCACTCCGGCGAAGTGCTCCTCGTCCAGCGTCAGGCGGATCTCCAACCCGCGCACGAACGTCGGGAAGGGTTTGCCGGCCATCCACTGGATCGACTCGTCTACGTCTACGTTCACAATGCCGTCGATATGGCGCGCGGATACCGCCGTATGGCGCTGGTCGTAGAGATTCAACATTTCCCTGAGCGCGCCCGCGCCGTCCGCCGCCAGTGAAAGATGGTTCAGCGAGAGGTGGGAAATCAGCCGCCAGTGCGCGGCTTCACGGCGATCGAAGCGCGTTGCCTCCGTCGGCCGCATCAGCAGCGCGATGTGCTCGACGAAGTTGTTTGTCGACACCGGAGTAAGGTCACTGCATTCCAGCCCGATTGACAGCATCGCGGGCAGATCCCGGTTGGTCGCTGTGATGTCGATGCTCAGCGTATCGGTCTGCGCAATGGCCGGATTGAAACCCGGGTCGACCACCGAGATCTCGGTTTCGTAACCTGGGCTGTTGCGGGCTACCCATTCGTTGCGGCGCGCAAACCAGTAATGCCCGGCCTGCGACTGCTCGCCATGGCGCAGCGAATAGAACGGCCTGAGCCCGGTGGTGCGCTCGCCACCTCCGACTTTGCGCACGAGGCTCACCGTATCGATGGAATACACCTCGTGGTCCGCCGCCTTCTTCCCGTCGATGATGACCGGGCAGGACGAGGCCGTGTGCGTCCAGCGCACGGGGTCGGCGTGCGCCTTGAAAAGATTGATGACCGGCGTGCAGAACAGCCGCAGATGTTGGGCTGAAAGCGCGCCGAGCAGGCGGGCGGTGTGCGAGTCGGCACGTACCGTTTTCAGGACGAGGTGCAGAGTCAGACGCTCGCAGGGACCAACTGTCTTTGCCATGGCGGCGAGATCCATGTCGACGAAGCTGAACTGCTCCGGAAACGCAAAATACTCGGTCAGCAGCCGGTAGGCGGGATGCGAGCGCGCGGGATAGTCGATCAGCGCATCGTCTTCGTCGAAGCCGGCCTGGCTCAGGGGGATCGCCGGCAGCGCCGTCCATCGGCCACTGCTTTCGGGCTCGACATAGGCGGCGAGCGCATGGAGAAACAGGCAGTCCTGGAGCGCCGCGATCAGGGGCAGGTCGCCATTCAGATGCACGCGCAGTCGGTCGAGATTCAGTGCCGCGATATCGGCTTGAGGTGCATCCGACTCCAGGGTAATGGAAATGATGCCAGTAGCGCCCGCTGGCAGGTTGACGAGACCCGGCGCCACGGTGGTTGGCGCGTGGCGTGCTTCGGAGATCCGCAGCGGCGCCAGCACGACATCATGAACGGTGCGGAAAATGCATTCTGTTTCGCGAAGCTTGCCGGACTTCAGTTCTGTCCCGCGTGCGATGACGGGTGGCTGCGCGGATGCTCTGGCGGCGTCGCTGCCGGTGAACTGCGCAATGGAGCACGCCGGAAAAGGCCGGAGGTAATGCGGATAGAGCACCTCCAGCAGGGCATCGGTAAACTCGGGATAATCGTCCTCGATTTTCTTGCTGATGCGTGCGCCGAGAAACGCAAACGATTCGATCAAGCGCTCGACGTGCGGATCGGCAACATGCTCGCCGGTGATCCCGAGGCGGCCCGCGGTCTTCGGGTAGCGCTGTGCGAAATCCGCCGAATAGCGCCGCAGGAACGCCAGTTCCTGCTCGTACCAGGGCAGCAGTTCATCCATCGATGGCCCCGGGGAATCTGCCACCTGCACGGCTGACCGAGTACTGGCGCGTCGACGGTTGCAGTTGCGCTTCGAAGCTGACCGGCTCGCACGCCGGGTGGACCACCAGCGTGGCCTTGATGGAAAAGTGCAATGCGCTGATGGACTGGATCCGCGGTTCCAGTTGCACCGTGGCTTCCTTCAGACGAGGCTCATGCCGTTTGATGACCCGCTTGATTGACTCGCAGATGAGGGCGCGGTCTTCGTGGCTCGCGAGGCTTTTTCCCGAAAAATCCTCGAGGCCGTAGGTGAGGATCGATTTGGCGCATTCTTTAAACCCGGCGAGTTTTTCCTCTGAAAACACCATGCGTGTGTTCAGGAGTGACTCGATATTCCGCGCAACGGAGTTCTTGAGTTCCTCGAGCGAAAGCGTGCGCACTGCAGGGGAGTCAGGCGCGTTAGAAAAGAGCTTGTCAAACAGGTCGGGTTCGAAACGCATGATTTTATTGCCGGCATGGGTGTGAATCCGGCGTCATGGTACGAACCCTTTATTGGGCAGTTCAACATCTCCCGGGTGGATAATCGCTAATTACTGTGTTATGCCAAGTAATCGGGAAATAATTGAATTTGTGGTTGACTGGAGGGTAGATAGCCCGATAACGGCTGTCGCCATGGGCCATTGCTGAACGAAGCAAGGAAGCGCCGTCGCAACGGCGCTTTCGATGGGGACCGCCTTCACATCCCCTCAATTCACATCTGGCAACCGCACCTCCGCGGTCTCCAGCGCTTCCTCCCGTTCCCGCTCGAGCAGCGGATACGCAAGCGCACAAATATGCGACTGAATCCGCACGAGGTCGCGCAGCACGTCCAGATGCAGCGAACTCGACGCAATGCTGTCCGGCAGACCATCGCGCAGCCGTTCAAGGTGCCGGTCGCGCGCCGAACGTTCGAGCCGCCGCAACGCCTGTTTATCCTCGATGAGTTGCGCGGCGGTCTGCGTGCGGCCCGACACCAGCAGCGCCTGGGCACGATGGAAGCTGCCGGTCACGGAGCGGTGCATCATGCGCAGTTCCTCCGCGCCCTCGGGCGAAAAGCTCAACTGCATCTTGATCTTTTTCTGCGCGATTTCCAGCAGGTTCTTGTCGATGATGTCGCCGATATGCTCGAGGTTGATCACCGCCGTCATGATCGCCGAGGCCCAGCGCCGGTCCTCATCGCTCAATGGCTCGCGCGTGATGTCGGTGACGTAGCGCTTGATCGCATCGTGCAGCATGTCCACGGTGTCGTCGCGATCGGCCAGTTCGCTCACCGCGCGGCGGTCGTTGGCGAGCAGCACCGGCACGCTCGAGCTCAGCATCGTGTCCACGACCTCGCTCATCCGGATGACTTCGCGCGCCGCGCAGGCAAGCGCCTGGGCCGGCGTCTGCAAGGCGTCTTCGTCGAGGTAGCGCGGCGCGTCGGAATCGTCGGCAATGCCGGGGGCGGGCAGCAGCCGTTCGAGCAGCCGCGACACCGGATCGAGAAAGCCGATGAACATCACGGCGATGGCCACGTTCAAGCCGGTATGGAAGTTGGCGATGGCTCGGCTCGCGTCGCCGGGCACGCCGTCGATCAGATGCGCGAGCGGCGAGCACAGGCTGAGCAACAGCAGGCACACGCCGCCGCGCAGCAGCAGGTTGCCGGCGGGCAGCCGGCGGCGGCTGCGGTCCGTGCCCTTGGCCGCCTCGAAATACGGGTTGAGCGCGCTGCCGATGTTCGCGCCCAGCACCATGGCGATGGCGCTGTCCATCGGCACCGAATGCATGTTCGCGAGCGACATCACGAACAGCACGACAGGGATGCTCGAATGCGCGGCCCAGGTAAGCACGCAGGCAAGCGCCGCGTTGAGCACGGGTTCGCCGGCCAGCGCGCCCAGCACCGTGCGCAGCGCGGGCGCGCTCTCGGCGGGCTGCACCGTGGAGACGAGCAGGGTGAGCGCGAGCAGCATCAGGCCAAGGCCGATTAAGGCGCGGCCGATATCGCGGTTGCGCGAGCCTTTGCCTTTTTCGAACATGCCCATGCCAATCAGCAGGCAGGCGGGCGAGATCCAGCTGAGATCGAGCGAGAAGGCCTGCACGATCAGCGTCGAGCCCACGTTCGCGCCGAGCATCACGGCGAGCCCGGTGACGGGCCGCATCAGCCCGCGCGCTGCGAACGACGACGCGATCATGCCGGTCGCCGTACTGCTTTGCAGCGCGCCGGTGATGGCGAGCCCCGCGAAAAACGCGTTGAAGCGGTTGCCGAGGCTCTTCCCCATGAAGCGCTTGAGCGATGCGCCGTACGCGCGCATCAGCCCCGACTCGACCATGTGCAGGCCCCAAGTGAGCAACGCGACGCCGCCTGCGAGGTGAAGGACGATTAGAATCACGGGCCCCTCCTATTGCTTTGTTTTGCCTGCGCAACCTGCATTCCTGCCATGATTGCTCTTACGATCGCCCTTTGCAACAGTCTGCCTGGGTCTCCTCAGTGTTTTAACGCACTGCGGCCTTGTTCGAGATGCGCGAGAGCCCGAGCAACGCGAGCAGCGTGGCTGCGCCCAGGATCATCGTGAGCGTCGATGCATCGAAGATCGCACCGCGGTCGGAGAGCGCGAAGATGCCCACGGGCAACGTCACCCATCCCGGCGGATAGATCATCAGCGTGGCGCCCAGTTCGCCCATCGAGAGCGCGAAGCTCAGGCTGAACGATGCCAGCAGGTAGGGCGCAACGAGCGGCAGTGTCACGCGCGTGAGCTGGTAGAACGGTCTCGCGCCGAGGCTTTCGGCGACCTCGCCATACTCGGGCGCGACCCGCGAGAGCCCCGCCGAGACGTTGCCGTACGTGAACGCCGAGATCAGCAGGAAGTGCGCGAGGAACACGATCGTGGCCGTGCCGTTGAGCAGCACCGGCGGCTGGCTGAAGGCCACCAGCAGCCCGAGGCCGATCGAGACCGAGGGCACCGCGCTCGGCACGAAGAAGATCACGTCGAGCACGCGCTTGGGCATGCCCTTCATGCGCCGCAAGGCGAGCGCGGCCCACGTGCCGCTCACAAGCGCAGCCGCACTCGCAAGCGCACCGGTGAACACGCTTATGCGCAGCAGTTCGGCGGAATCGCCGTGCAGCGCCCGCGTGTAGTGCGAGAGCGTGAAGTGGCTCGGCAAGATGCCGTTCCATTGTCCGCTCACGCTCGCGAGTGCGATCATCGCCACAGGGAGGCCGTAGATCGCGCAAAACAGCAGCGCGGCGGCGCTCCACGTCGACATTCTTGCCCATCTAGCCCAGAGCAGCACGGCGACCTCCGAAAAGTGACAGGACAGTGCGATAGCAGGCATAGAGCCCGAGCGACAGCGCGATGTTGATGACCGCAATCACGCACGCGGTGGTGTAGTCGAACTCCTGAATCGCCTTGCCGTAGATGAGCAGTGGCAGCGTGATCACGTCCTTCGCGCCGATGAACAGCACGATGCCGAACTCGTTCACGGTGAGCAGCAGGCAGAGGCTGCCGCCTGCGAGCAATGCGGGCAGCGCGGCCGGCAGGATGATTTGCCGGATGATGCGCAGCGGCTTCGCGCCAAGGCTGCTCGCCACTTCGATCTGCGCGTTGTCGATCTGCGAGAAGCAGGCGAGCAGAGGACGCATGATGAACGGCGTATAGACCGTGATTTCCGAGAGCACGACGCCCCATTGCGTGTACAGGAAGTCGACGGGCGGCAGGTTCAGATGGAAGATCGCCATCAGCGACTGGTTCAGCAGCCCGGCCGATCCGTACACGAACGTGAACGCGAGCGCGACGAGAAAAGTCGGCAGCGCAATGAACGTGTCGATCAGGCGGCCCACGAAGCGCGCCCCCGGAAACGGCACGAACGCGATCACGAGCGAGAATATGAAACCGAGCACCAGACAGCCCGCAGACGCGCACACGGCAATCGCGATCGTGTGGTACAGGCCGCTCAGGAACTGATGCGAACGCAGTACCGTGGTGAAGTTCTCGAGCGACAGCGTGTGCGTGTCGCCGCCCAGCGCTTGCGCCACGATCAGGCCGAACGGGTAGAAGAAGATGGCCGCGAGCACGACGAGCGGCGGCGCGATCCAGAGGTTGCGCGCGAGCGCTCCGGATCGGCCGGCGCGCGCCGGGGGCGGCGCCATCACCGGATTGGCGATATCGGACATGGTCTTAACCCTCCGGTACGAGCGTGACGTCGGCCGCGTCGAAATGCACGGGCAGCACGGCGCCCGGTTCGGGCGGGCTCGACAGCGGGGGGCGCGTGAGGCGCAGCATCTCGTCGCCCACTTCGAGCATCACGCTGTGCAATTCGCCGAGCCACTGCACGCTGCGCACGATGCCCGTCACGCTGTTGGACTTCTGCGCGCGCGGCTCGAAGTGCAGGTCGTGCGGCCGCACGCACACGTAGCACGCACTGCTGGCGGCCAGGTTGTGATGGTTGCGTCCTTCGATTACGAAATCGCCGCAACGCACCCGCGCGAAGCCGTCGGCGAGCGGCTCCAACTGGCGTGCCGGCAGCACGTTCGCGCGGCCGAGAAACTCGGCGGCGAAGCGGTTCGGCGGATGCCGGTACAGCCCCTGGGTGTCGCCGTAGGCGACCAGCTTGCCGTCGCGCATGATGCCGATGTGATTTGCGAGCGTGAG
The DNA here is from genome assembly GCF_902859945.1 of Paraburkholderia caffeinitolerans. GTDB lineage: Bacteria > Pseudomonadota > Gammaproteobacteria > Burkholderiales > Burkholderiaceae > Paraburkholderia > Paraburkholderia caffeinitolerans. The sequence continues at coordinate 13,526 of NZ_CADIKL010000040.1, forward strand.
CGCCTCGGTCTGGTCGTGCGTCACGTACAGCACGGTCAGCGAGGGCAGGCTGCGGTGCAGCTTCGCGAGTTCGTCGAGCATCGAGCGGCGAATCTGCGCATCGAGCGCCGAGAGCGGCTCGTCGAGCAGCAGCACCTGCGGCCGGATCGCGAGCGCGCGGGCAATCGCGACGCGCTGCTGCTGGCCGCCCGATAGCTCGCGCGGATAGCGCTTCGCGTACTTGGACATCCCCACGAGCCCGAGGCACTCGGGCACGCGTGCACGGATCAAGTCGGCTTGCTCGCCGCGCGCACGCAGCCCGAAAGCGACGTTGTCCTCTACGCGCATGTGTGGAAACAGCGCGTAGTTCTGCACCACCATGCCGATATTGCGCGCATAGGGCGGCAGTTGCGTCACGTCCTTGTTGCCGATCACGATGCGTCCCGCGCTCGGCTGCACGAAGCCCGCGACGGCCCGCAGCGCGGTGGTCTTGCCCGAGCCCGATGGGCCGATGAGCGCGACGATCTCGCCGGGCTTCACGGTGAGCGTGAGCGAATCCAGAATCGTCTGCCCGCCGTATGCCACCGACACATTCTCGAAACCGATACCGCTCGCGCCTTGCGCGAGAGCGGCCGGCACCGGGGAGGCTTGCTGCTGCCCCCGATCCATGGTGAGGGAATTGGCCATGAGTTGCTCGATCAGTTGCTGGAAATCGCGTGGTTGTACTTCGCCACGTCGGCCTTCAGGTCGCGCATGACCTGATTCCAGTCGGGCGACCAGACGTCGACACCTTGCATCGCCGCGTTGAGCGTCTTGAAGTTGTCGTCGGTGGGATGCACGTCGGTGCGCACCGGCATGCCGTAGGCGGTCTTGCTGACCTCTTGCTGGGCCGCGGCGCTCAGCAGGAAATCGATCAGCTTCTTGCCGTTATCGGCATGCGGCGCGCCGGCCACGAGACCCACGTAATAGGGCAGCGAGAACGTAGTGCGCTTGCCATCGGGGCCGGCGGGGAAGAACACCTGGATGTTCGGGTTCTCGCGCATCTGCGAGAGGTTCATTTGCAGGTCGCCGTTGGCCACGTAGAGCTCGCCCTTGTTCACGAGCGCCGTGAGCTTGCCCGTCGATGCAGATGGCCCGAGGTTGTTCACCTGAAGCTTGCGCAGATAATCGAAGCCGCCATCCTTGCCGCCGAACGCATGGAAGGTCTGCAGCATGAGCGCGGTGCCGTCACCGGCCTGGCCCGGCGTGGAGTACTGCACCTTCTGCTTGTACTGCGGCGCGAGCAGATCGGAGTAAGCCTTGGGCGGCGTCTTGAGCACCGCCGAGTTGTAGATGAAGGTGGGGTAGTTGTCGACCATCGCGACAAACATGCCCTTCGGGTCCTTGTCGCGCGCATCGATCTTGTCGGCGCCGGCCGGCGTGTACGCTTGCAGCAGGCCATCGGCGGCGGCTTTCTGCATGAACGGCGGCAGCGTCACGAGCACGTCAGCCTGAATATTCGACTTCTCTTTGCCGAGGCGGTCCACCACGCCGCTCGAACCGGCCTCGATGTATTGCACCTTGATGCCCGTGGCCTTCGTGAACGCTTCGAATTGGTTGCCGTACCAGCTCGGCGAACCGTCATGAAGACCGTCCGCGCTATAGATGGTCACGACATTGGATTGCGCGTGGACGGCGCCCGCTGCGAACGCGAATGCACAAGTCACCGCGGCGATCAGTTGAGTCTTCATATCCATCCTTCCTTGCGTTGGGTTTGGATGCTGGAAAAACCTCGTGTGTTTTTGCAGTTCTGCCTGCAGTTCTGCCGTGTGACAACAGCGTGACAGCAACGTGACAATGTTGCCTGTTCGATTTTTTTGGGACCAGCCAGGGTTACTGCGCGGCCGTGCCTGGAGCCCCGTTCAGGCCGTGCCGCAAGGGTTTTTTTGCGTTTTACTCCCAGGGCATCGACCACGTTCTCACGTTCGTATAGCTCTTCATGGCCTCGACCATGCCTTCCTTGTAGCCGTTGCCCGAGTCCTTGATGCCGCCGAACGGTGACATCTCCGTGCGATAGCCCGGCACTTCCCAGACGTTCACGGTGCCCACTTCCAGCTCCTTGATAAAGCGCGTCGTGTAGTCGAGCCGGTTCGTGCAGATGCCGGAAGACAGACCGAAGGCCGTCGAGTTGGAGATGCGGATCACCTCCGCGATGTCGTTCGGCACGCGGATGATCGGGATCACCGGGCCGAAGGTTTCCTCGCGCACGAGTTCGCAGTCGTAGGGCACGTGGTCAACCACGGTGGGCGCAAACAGCGCGCCCCGGCGCGGTGCGCCGTACAGCACGCGTGCGCCACGCGTTTCTGCGTCGGCCACGCGGCGCTCGAACAGCTGCGCGGATGCCTCGTTGATGACGGTGCCCACGTCCACGCTCGGGTCCATCGGGTCGCCGCACTTGAGCTTCTTCGCGTGCACGAGTACGCGTTCGACGAATGCGTCGGCCACGCTCTCGACCACGAGAATGCGCTTGACCGCCGTGCAGCGCTGGCCTGAGTTCTTGGTCGCGCCCGTGACCGCGAGTTGCGCGGCGCGCTCGAGGTCGGCGTCCTCCATCACGATGAGCGGGTCGTTGCCGCCGAGCTCGAGCACCGTGCGGCGGTAGCCCGCGTTCTGGGCGATGTACTTGCCCACGCGCACCGAGCCCGTGAAGGTGACCAGGTCGCAGTGCGGGTCGGTGATCATCGAGTCGCCCATGGTGCGCGGATTGCCCGTGACCACGCTCAGCATCTCGGGCGGCAGGCCTGCTTCATAGAGCACGTCGGCGAGCGCAAGCGCGGTGAGCGGCGTGAGTTCGGTGGGCTTGAGTACGACGCGGTTGTTGGTGGCGATGGCCGGCGCGAGCTTGTGGCTCACCATGTTCAGCGGGTGGTTGAACGGCGTGATTGCCGAGATCACGCCGAGCAGCGGCAGGCGCGTCGTGAAGATCTTGCGGTTCTTGCCATTCGGGCTGATGTCGCATGAATAGACTTCGCCGTCGTCCTTGATCGTGAGCTGAGCGGCGAACGACCAGACATCGTAGGCGCGGCTCGCTTCATAAAGCGAGTCCTTCCAGCACAGGCCCGATTCGGCGGTGATGAGCCGCGCGAAGTCTTCCTTGCGATCGCGCAGCACCTCGGCCGTGGTCTGCAAAATGCGCTGGCGCTCGAAGCGCGTGAGCGTCGGCTTGTAGGCATGCGCTTTGGCAAAGGCCTCCTGCACATGCTCGGGACGACCCGCCGGCACGGTGCCGACGACTTCGTTGGTGTACGGGTTCAGGACTTCGATCACTTCGTCGGTCGCGACCTGCCGGCCGGCGATGCGCATGGACTCCTGCTTGAATGCGGGTTTCGTCATGACGTTCATCGCTACCTCGTTCCGTGTTTCGGTTTCGGTGAGTTTTTCGTGGGCTGTGCTTTGGCCTGCATGCGCCGTCCGCGTGGGCGCGGCGGCATGCAGGATGGGTTCGATATGTGCGGTGCCTGTGCTGCGTGCAGCAGCTCAGGCGATGGCGGTTTGCACCACGCAGTTCAGCGCGACGTCGAAGATGTCGAAGTTGCGCAGCGCGCGCTCTTGCGGCCAGTCGACCTTGCGGTTCACGAGCAGCGGCACGTCTTGCTCCGAGATTCCGCCGTGCGAGCGCAGCGGTTCGGTCAGGCCGGAGAAGTCGTGGCGCGCGGCGCTGGTGCCAAAGACCTTGCTGCGCGTGCCGACCACCACGATGTCGCCCACGCGGTCGGGCGGCAGCTCGAAGCGCTCGCAGGCCGCCGCGCTGTCGAGCGCGAGTTCGACGCCCGCGGTGTTGCGCAGGCGTTCGAGGAGCGCTGGCGCATCCGCGCCTTCGGGCAGATAGATAGTCGCGAACGAGCCGAGCGCGCCGTGGTGCGCAACGTACGGGTCGGTGATCGGCAGAATCACGCGCGCGCTGCCCTTGCCGGTCCACTCGTCGAACAGATCCTGGAGATAGAGCACGTCGGGCTCGCCGTCCGCGCGATGCTTGTCGTTCATGCCGTGGTCGGCGGTGATCGCGAGCACGCAGCCGGCTGCATCGAGCTGGCCCACGTAGTGATCGAACATCGCGTAGAAGTCATTGGCTTTCGGCGAGCCGGGCGCGGCCTTGTGCTGCACGTAGTCGGTGGTCGAGAGATACATCAAGTCGGGGCGGAAGGTGTCGAGCAGCTTCACGCCGGCAGCGAACACGAACTCGGAGAGATCGGCCGAGTAGACGTCGGGCAGCGGCTTGCCCACGAAGGCGAGTACATCGCTGATGCCGTTGCTTTCGCGCGTGGCCTGGTCGGCCTTTTCGGCAGAGAAGCCGATCGCGCGGCCGCTCGAAAAATCGAGCCCCTTGCCCAGCAGCGTGCGCAGCTTGTCCTTGGCGGTCACGACCGCGACCTTCGCGCCGGCTTTGAAGAAGGTTTCGAAGATCGTGGGCGCGCGCAGGAAGCGTGCATCGTTCATCATGACTTCTTCGCCGCTCGTGCGGTCGTAGAAGTAGTTGCCCGCGATGCCGTGCACCTTCGGCGGGCGGCCCGTGAGAATCGAGAGATTGTTCGGGTTCGTGAAGCTCGGAATCACGCACTGGGCGATGCGGCTCGTGCCCGTGCGCAGCAGCTTCCCGAGGTTCGGTGCGCGCCCGGCCTTGACGGCCTCTTCGATATAAGCGGGCTCGGAGCCGTCGAGGCAGATCACCACCACGGGCGCGGTGGGGAAGCGGTATTCGCGGCCATTCACGGCCAGTGCGTTGTCGTTCAGCGTGCTCATTGCGTTTTCCTTCAAGCGGTTTTAGCGACCGGACCCGTCACACCCATCTCGTCGAGCACTTCGCCGATTGCGGCAAGCGCAGCGCGCATTTCTTTCTCGCCAATGCGGCCGATGCATCCGATGCGGAACGAGTCGGCCACCGTGAGCTTGCCTGGGTAGATCACGTAGCCGCGCGCCTTGAGGCTTTCATAAAACTGCGCGAATACGAAGCGCGGGTCCTCGGGCATGTGGAACGTGACGATGATGGGGGCCTGCAAGGCATCGGGCAGCAGCGGCTTGAAGCCGAGCGCGCGCATGCCTTCGAGCAGGATCCGGCAGTTGTTGCGGTAGCGTGCGCCACGTCCGGCCACGCCGCCTTCGGCGTCGAACTCGTCGAGCGCCTGGTGGAACGCCACGATCACATGCGTGGGTGGCGTGAAGCGGTACTGGTTCGTCTTCTCCATGTTGACCCACTGTTCGTGCAGGTCGAGTACGAGCGTGGTGGCGTTGCCCTGGGTCTGCTTGAGCGTCTCGCGCCGGCAGATCACGAAGCCGAGTCCCGGCACGCCTTCGATGCATTTGTTCGACGAAGCGGCGACCGCATCGATGTGCATGGTCTGCACGTCGAGCGGCAATGCGCCGAACGCGCTCATTGAATCGACGAGAAAGCCCTTGCCGTACTTGTGTGCGAGCGCACCGATTTTAGCGATGGGGTTCAGGATGCCCGAGGTGGTCTCGCAGTGAATCGTGAACACATGCGTGATCGACGGCGTGCCGGCGAGGATGGCCTCCACTTGCGCGAGGTCGGGCGGCGTGTCTTCGGGCGTTTCATGAACCACGGTCTTGCGGCCGGCAATCTCGAGAATGCGCTTCGCGCGCTTGCCATAAGCGCCGTTGATCAGCACCAGCACCTCGCCGTTCGCGGGCACGAAGGTGGTGAGCATCGCTTCCACTGCGAACGTGCCCGAGCCTTGCATCGGCACCGTCACCCAGTCGTCGGCGCCGTTGGCGACGCTGGCGAGACGCGCGAGCACCGAGCGATTGATTTCGATGAAGTTCGCGTCGCGCGATCCCCAGTCGTGAACCATCGCTGCCTTGACGGTGCGCGAGGTCGTGAGCGGACCGGGGGTGAGCAACAGCGGATCGCCAGTTTCTGAGGTGGCGGGCGGGCAAGACGTGGAAGAAGCCGTCATGAGGTGTCTCCGTGAAGTTCGGTTCTGACTTCGGTTCTGACGCTGCGTCACTGCATTGTTAAAGCAACTCTAGGCCTCGCAACAAAAACAGTCAATACGCCATAAATTGCCACATACCCAGGAGATATACCGATGCCCGGAGTCGCCGTCGGGCACGCTGGCGCCCAATAGCGGCGCGCTCTGGGCGGCGCAGGTGGGAGCAGTCGATTGGGGGCGGATGCGGGAGCAGGACAGCGGGCGGCGCGGGCCGCCCGGAAAGGGGTAAATCGCGAGGGCGAGTCAGCTTTGGCCGGTTGCGACGATCACATTCCACTGGTTCTGCGCGAACACGCGCGCCATGTGCGCGGGCGGCGCGGCGTCGACGATCAGCCCCGCGATGTGCGGCACGGGCGCGATCCGCACGGGCGTGCCGTGCTCGAACTTGCTGTGGTCCGCGAGCACGTACACCTCTTTGCCGGCTTTCATCATGAGGTGGCGCTGTTCGGCGGCAAGCCGCGAATAGTCGGTGAGCTCGCCTTCGGGCGAGATGCCGCCCACGCCGAGAAACACCAGATCGCAGCGGAAATGCGCGAGCGCCGCCATGGTCTCGACGCCGAACGCGGCTTCGTCGTTGGGCTCGATGTCGCCGCCGAGCATGATGACCTTCACGCCCGGCGAGCGGCACAGCAGCAGCGCGATCGGCAGGCTGTTGGTGATCACGGTGAGGTCGCTATGGTTCGCGAGCGAGGCCGCGAGTCCGAGTGTGGTCGAGCCCGAATCGATCAGCACGACCATGCCGTCGGTCACGAGGCGCGCCGCCGCCGCGCCGATGGCCGCCTTGCCCATGGCGTTCGCCGCCTCGCGCGAGGCGAGCGACGGCTCGTCTTGCGCCCGCTTCGCGGCGCCTCCGTGCACGAGGTTCAGGCGGCCCTGCTCGGCTAGCGATTTGAGGTCGCGACGGATGGTTTCGCGCGAGACCCCGAGTGTGGCCGACATGTCCGCGACGCTTACCGAGCCGCTGGCGTCGAGGCTTTGCAGGATGTAATCGATGCGGCCCACGGCGAGCCGGCGGTTCAGCAGCGTGGCCGGTGCAACGGATGCAGCGGGCGGGGCGGCGTGGTTATCGGCCATGGCGTGGTTTCCGGGCAAAACAGGTTAGGTCACAAAATACCACAAAATGCCTCGTGGTTCGATCCGGCGTGGTGTGCGATACGTCAAAAGAGCGGGCGAAATACGGTGGAATTCCTATGTGGCGGGCGTGAAGCCATTGCCAGGCCGGACAGATGAGGCGTTTTGTCCCGGCGATTTCGTTAATTCCGGCATGTGACTTTGATGTTGTTTTTTGTTGTTTTATGTTGCATTCTTTGGCTTGCCCGGAGTTAGCAGCAAAGTTACCCGTCACGTCCTCTCCTTTTGCATCGAGGCTCATGCCCATGTCCACACCCGTTCCCTCCCACGCCCGCGTAGTCATCGTCGGCGGCGGTATTGTCGGTTGTTCCGTTGCGTATCACCTCACGAAGCTCGGCTGGCGCGACGTTGTCCTGCTCGAGCAGGGCACGCTCTCGTGCGGCACCACGTGGCACGCCGCGGGACTCGTCGGCCAGTTGCGCTCCCAGCAGAGCATGACGAAGCTGATTCGCTATTCGACCGCGCTCTACGCGGAGCTGGAGGCCGAGACGGGGCTGGCCACGGGCTGGAAGCAGTGCGGCTCGCTCTCGGTGGCGCGCACCAAGGAGCGCATGACGCAACTCAAGCGCACGGCGGCCTCCGCGCGGGCCTACGGCGTGGTGTGCGACGTGATCGGCCCACGCGAGGCCGGCGAGCTATGGCCCGTGATGCGCACCGATGACTTGCTGGGCGCGGTCTGGCTGCCCGGCGACGGCAAGGCGAATCCCACCGACCTCACGCAGTCGCTCGCGCGCGGCGCACGCCAGCGCGGCGCGCGCATTGTCGAGAACACGCGCATCACCGCCGTGCACACGGAAGCGACGCCCTCGGGCCGAGCGGCCACCGGCGTGTCGTGGCGCAACAAGGACGGCGAGGAGGGCACGTTGCATGCGGAGATCGTCGTCAACTGCGCGGGGCAATGGGCGAAGGCGGTGGGTCGCATGTGCGGCGTGACCGTGCCGCTGCATTCGGCGGAGCACTACTACATCGTGACCGAGCGCATCGCAGGCGTGCATCCCGATCTGCCGGTCATGCGCGACCCGGACGGATTCATCTACTTCAAGGAGGAAGTGGGCGGGCTTGTGATGGGCGGCTTTGAGCCCAATGCCAAGCCGTGGGGCATGAACGGCATTCCGGAGAATTTCGAGTTCCAGTTGCTGCCCGACGACTGGGATCAGTTCGAAATTCTCATGGAGAACGCGCTTCAGCGCGTGCCCGCGCTCGAAACCGCGCAGATCCGGCAGTTCTACAACGGGCCGGAATCGTTCACGCCCGACAACAATTTCATCGTGGGTGAAGCGCCCGAGTTGCGGCGCTTTTTCGTGGGCGCGGGCTTCAACTCGATGGGCATTGCCTCGGCGGGCGGGGCGGGCATGGCGCTGGCCGAGTGGATCGTCGCCGGGGAGCCGACCATGGATCTGTGGCCCGTGGATATCCGCCGCTTCGCGCGCTTCAACGGCAACGACACCTGGCTGCACGACCGCGTGAAGGAAACGCTCGGCCTGCACTATGCGATGCCCTGGCCGAACCGCGAACTCGACACGGCGCGCCCGTTCCGCCGCTCGCCGATCTACGCGCAACTCGCGGCCGATGGCGCGTGCTTCGGCAGCAAGATGGGCTGGGAGCGCGCGAACTTCTTCGCGCCGAGCCCGGACGAGGCGCGCATCGACTATGCGTTCGGCCAGCAGAACTGGCAGCCGTGGAGCGGCGCGGAGCACCGCGCGTGCCGCGAAGGCGTTGCGCTGTTCGACATGAGCTCGTTTGCGAAGCTGCTCGTGAAGGGGCGCGATGCGGAAGCGGTGCTGCAATCGATCGTCGCAAACGATGTTGCCGTGCCGGCAGGCTCCACTATTTACTCAGGGTTGCTAAACGAACGCGGCACCTACGAGTCGGACCTCACGCTCACGCGCCTCGCCGACGACCAATACCTCGTGGTGACCGGCTCGGCCCAGGCGACGCGCGATCTCGACTATCTGGAGAAAGCGATTCCCGCCGATCGCCACTGTGTGCTCGTCGACGTGACGAGCCAGTACTCGGTGCTCGCCGTCATGGGGCCGCACTCGCGCGCGCTGCTGCAAAGCGTGTCAAAGGCCGATTGGAGCGCCGAGGCTTTTCCGTTCGGTCAAAGCCGCGAGGTCGACATCGGCTATGCAACGGTGCGTGCCACGCGGCTCACCTATGTGGGCGAGCTGGGCTGGGAGTTGTACGTGCCGGTTGAATTCGCGGTGGGCGTGTACGAGACCCTGCACGCGGCGGGCAAGGCGTTCGGGCTCGTCAATGCCGGCTACTACGCGATCGATTCGCTGCGGATCGAAAAAGGCTATCGCGCATGGGGCCGCGAGCTCTCGCCCGATTGCAATCCATTCGAAGCGGGTCTCTCGTTCGCGTGCAAGCTCGACAAGGACATTCCGTTCCGGGGCCGCGAGGCGCTCCTGCGGCTGCGCAAGCAGCCCTTGCAGCGACGGCTTGTCGTGCTTACAGCAGAGGGCGCGAGCGAGCAGATGTTGTGGGGCGGCGAGGCCATTCTGCGCGATGGCGAGGCAGTGGGCTCGGTCACCTCGGCGGCCTTCGGTCATACGCTCGGCTGCCCGGTCGCGATGGGCTTTGTCTCGCGCGAGGACGGCGCCGTCGACGCCGCGTGGCTCGCTGACGCGCGCTATGCGATCGACGTGGCCGGGGATCTGATTCGAGCCACTGTGCATCTGAGCGCCCCGTACGATCCGCGTGCGTTGCGCGTGAAAAGCTGAACAGTGTTCATAGAAGCACGGCGGGCATGCTCACCGTGCTTCCTGGCACCGCGTGACCTATTCTGAAAAGACGCCAGAATTCCTTTTCTGGCTCTCGACAGGAGGTGTGTCATGTCGATCTCGCCAACCTTGCAGGAGTGCCTGCGCAGCAAGGGCTCCCGTTACGAAATCGTGCGTCACCCGTACAGCCATTCGAGCATGGAAACGGCGGCTGCCGCGCACGTTCCCGGTGACCGTCTCGCGAAAACCGTGCTGCTCGAAGACGAGCACGGCTATGTGGCCGCTGTGCTGCCTTCGACCCACGCCGTGCAATTTTCCGAGCTATGGAGCAAAACCGGACGGCGGCTCGCGCTCGCCACGGAAGTCGAGTTACGTGAATTGTTCAAGGATTGCGATGCGGGCGCATTGCCGCCGGTGTGCATGGCCTATGGCATGAAAACCTGGCTCGATTCGAGTCTCGCGGGGCAACCGGATGTCTACTTCGAAGCCGGCGATCACGAAGCGCTGATTCACATGGATGCGGATCAGTTTCTCGCATTGATGGACGACGCCGAGCGCGCGCATTTTTCACGGCGCATGCGCGGCATGGGTGCCATGAGCGCACGGCAGTAACCTGATGTTCTGTCCCGAAAGAGACTTTACGAGGAAGGTGATGCCCCATGACCTCCTGGTCGCAGTTCCTGAATCAAGCCGGATTTATCCAACTCTGACTGGTCCGGAATTTCGGGTCAGCCTCATAGCCCGGGACATGCATCTAAATAGATGTCCCGGGCTTCGTCATTTCCGTGCCTTGGAATTCACCACCCGCATCGTTGCCGCGGCATGCTCGGCAGTTGTTTTTTGTTGAATATTGTAAAAAAACAGGAACATATGCTGGGAAACACCCTTTAGGATGGCGCTGATCACCAGACTCTGACAAAGGGGCAGTTGCAGCACATGCAGGAGACGCCTTCCTGAAGCATGGGCTCATTCACCTTCGTAGTTCAAATCACCGGACACCATCCAATAAGGAAGAACCACGTCCGGCATCTCCCGTGAAGCACAGAACGTAGCTTGCCCACAAGACAGGCTAGGACACGTGCATACACACACAAACTTAAACAGGCTGTAAGGAGACATATCAATGCAGGCCAGCAGTAATAAAACGAAACTACATCGAGGCCTGAATCAGAGGCAGATGCGTTTGATCGCCCTGGGTTCAACTATTGGCGTCGGCCTGTTCCTGGGCTCGGCCAGTGCGATCAAGATGGCGGGTCCTGCCATCCTTCTGTCGTATCTCATCGGCGGGGCAATGATTTTCGTCATCATGCGCGCGCTTGGTGAAATGTCTGTGCACGATCCCGTAGCAGGTTCTTTCGCCCGCTACGCAAACAACTATCTGGGGCCCCTCGCCGGGTATATCACGGGCTGGAATTACTGGTTCCTGTGGGTTGTCACCTGCATTGCGGAGATCACCGCAGTCGGCATCTACATGCACGTGTGGTTCCCAGATGTCCCACGTTGGATCTGGGCACTCAGTGCATTGGCCATCATGGGCTCTGTGAACCTGTTGACCGTGAAAGCTTACGGTGAGTTCGAGTTCTGGTTTGCGCTCATCAAGGTCGTCACCATCGTTCTCATGATCGCTGTTGGGGCGGGAATGATTGTGTTTGGATTGGGCAATCATGGCGTCGCGTTGGGTATCTCCAACCTGTGGGCCCACGGCGGCTTTGCCCCGAACGGCGCTCAGGGCGTGCTTATGTCGATGCAGATGGTGATGTTTGCCTATCTGGGCGTCGAAATGGTTGGCCTTACGGCAGGTGAAGCTGAAAATCCGCAAAAGACGATCCCGGGCGCAATCAACTCGGTGTTCTGGCGCATTCTGATTTTCTACGGTGGCGCACTGTTCGTTATCCTGTCGATCTATCCGTGGAATGAGATCGGCACGCAGGGCAGCCCATTCGTGATGACCTTCGAACGACTCGGCATCAAGACAGCTGCGGGCATCATCAACTTCGTTGTATTGACCGCTGCGCTGTCGTCGTGCAACGGCGGGATTTTCAGCACGGGTCGTATGCTCTACAACCTTGCCCTGCAAGGCCAGGCTCCGAAGGCTTTCGGTCTCGCCACAGCATCCGGTGTTCCGCGCAATGCCATTGTCGTTTCGATGGTTGCGTTACTTGCTGGTGTGTTGCTCAACTACCTGGTGCCGGAAAAGGTATTCGTGTGGGTGACGTCGATTTCCACCTTCGGTGCAATCTGGACGTGGGTCATCATTCTCATTACGCAAATGAAGTTCCGCTCCAAACTCAGCGCAAGCGAGAAGCGTAATCTGAAGTTCCGCATGCCTTTCTATCCATATGGCTCGTGGATAGCGCTCACATTTCTGGTGATCGTCGTTGGCCTGATGGCGTACTTCCCTGATACACGAATTGCGCTCTATGTGGGCCCCGCCTGGCTCGTACTGCTCACCGTGTTGTACTACGCGTTGAAACTCGAACCCCAGGAAGCCAAGTTTGGTTCGATGGCGCGATCTGAACGTGGTTGATCTAAGCCCGAACTAGAATCAGGCAGTCGTAATAAAACAGAAAGGCCTGTTAGCACGATCAAATGCTAACAGGCCTTTCTTCTATGCAGGCGTAACATCATGGTTCAGATCGCTGCCTGGGTCACGTTTCGCTAATACGCCTTGCCACGCTCATGAACATCGATTCCGCCATCGTCGACGCGTTCGCGCCCACCGGCACGCTGCGCGCATCCATCAATCTCGGCAATCCCATTCTCGCGGGGCGCGACCCGGCTTCGGGCGAGGCATCCGGCGTTTCCGTCGATCTTGCGCGGGCGTTCGCGCAGCATCTCGGCGTACCGCTCGAACTCGTGGTGTTCGACACGGCGGGGCAGTCGGTGGAAGCGGTGAGCGAGGCGCGCGCCGACTTCGGTTTCTTTGCCGTCGATCCCCAGCGCGGGGAGACCATCGCGTTTACTGCGCCTTATGTGCTGATCGAAGGCTTCTATCTGGTGCGCGACGACTCGCCGGTGCGCGCCAATGCGGACGTAGACCAGCCGCATAACCGCGTCGCGGTCGGCAAGGGCAGTGCATACGATCTCTTTCTCACGCGCGAGTTGAAGGCAGCGCAAATTGTGCGCGCACCGTCGTCGCCCACGGTCGTGCAGACGTTCCTCGACCAGCGGCTCGAAGTGGCGGCAGGCGTGAAGCAGCAACTCGAAGCGGATGCGCGCAAGACGCCGGGGCTGCGTTTGCTCGACGAGCGCTTCATGGTGATCCGCCAGGCGATGGGCGTCGCGAAGCAACGTGGCCCGCGCGCCGCTGCGCTGCTTGGCGAATTCGTCGAGACGATGAAGGCGTCGGGCTTCGTAGCGGAAGCACTGGTACGCCATGGCATCGAAGGCGCTTCGGTTGCGCCGGCGGCTTGAAAGAAGGTTCGAACGCAGTAACTGTTAAAGAAAGTCAGCCAATCGTCAGCAATTGCAACCAGAGTAACAGTCCTCAAATATCGACGACTTCGTGCCCAAGGCTCGCTAAAGTGGCCCTGCCTGCCGCGTGATGCGGCGAGCAAGATGGAGCGGCCACTACGATTCGGCCGCGATCATCAAAGCCTGTTTTTTAAAGCCTGATCGATGCCCTTAGGGAGAAAACCATGAACACGATTCGCACGATGTTGCTCGGCGCCGCATTCACCGCTTTCGCTACCACGGCTGCTTTTGCGCAAACCAATCCGGCCGGCGCGCAGGGTTCGGCTGGTGTGGGCGCGAATGTCCAGACGCCGGTTCTTGGCGCAGGTGCGCAGGCAGGCGCAGGCGCTAACGCCGAGGGCGCTGGCCTTGCTGATGGCGCGAAGAACACCGTGGGTGCGGCAGCCGATACGGCTGAGGGGACCGCAAAGTCGGCCACCCATTCGACGAAGCAGCACGCGAAGCACGTTGCAGGAAAGACGAAGCATCAAGCGAAGGAGGCAACGTCGAGCGCGGAAGACGCCGTGGGCGGCGCGAAGGCGAAGGCCGGTGACACGCTCGACGGCGCGGCTGCGGCGCAAGGCGGGGCATCGGTTGGCGTGAAGGGCTCGGCTCAGGGCTCTTCGATGTAAGTCGCGGCAAGTCTGCCGGCGCGGCGCTCGATTCGCACGAGCTGCCGCGCCGGCATATTTATTAGTTGCAGCAGCACCGATGAATGCGAAAGGGCCTCAATATTCGCTATGGTCAGAATTGCTCGAGCCAATCGGCCACGGTGTAACTTTTTTGGCGGCTACGACGAACTAGAAACGAGTACCCCACGCTTTGGAGGCTCATCGTGTTCGCCCGTCTGTTTGCCCGTCAGCTTGCCCGTCTGTTCGCCGCTTTTGCCTTGCTGACCGCCGTGCCCGTTGCGGCCTCCGCCAGGCCTGTCGTGGTCGAATTGTTCACCTCGGAAGGTTGTTCGTCCTGCCCACCCGCGGACGCCTATTTATCTGATCTTTCAAGCAGCCGCCAGGACGTGCTCCCGCTGGCCTTTCACGTAACGTACTGGGACGGCCTTGGCTGGAAGGATCCGTATTCGCTGGAAGCGGCCACGCAACGCCAGGCCGACTACAGTTCGCATTTCGGCGGCGGTTCCTATACGCCGGAGATGGTCGTGGACGGACGCAAGAGCTTCGTCGGCTGGGACCGCGCCGCTGGAGAGAAGGCGATTCTCGCGGCTCAAGCGCGTGCCAGTGCCGTGTCCGTCAATGGCAGGCGCACCGGCAACACGCTGTCGATTGTCTTGGGCGCCGGATTGGGTCACGGCCAGATCCTTCTCGTCGGCTACGATCGCGAGCATGTCACGGCGGTTGGACGCGGCGAGAACTCGGGCCGCGCGCTCAAGGAGTCGAACATCGTTCGCTCCATCGAGCCCATCGGCGAGTGGAACGGCGCTTCGATGACCATCAGTCATCGCGTGCCTTCTGGCGATCTGGCGGCGGTACTCGTTCAGGCGCCCGATGGCAGCATCGTGGGCGCAACCCGAGTCGATTACGGCGCGCATTGAGACGGCTTGTGCCGCGCGGCTCGAATGACGCACGACATCGCGTAAAATCGGCTTCGTTCTCCATTCCCGCATCGACACTCATGCCCGCGGAAAAGCCGCTCAAGAAGGAAGAAGGCGTTGCCGTCATCGACCGCGCGTGCGCGATCCTGTTCGCGTTTCGCCCCGACGACGGCGCACTCACGCTCGCCGAACTCGCGGCGCGCACGGGGCTCTACAAAAGCACGCTGCTGCGCCTCGCAGGCGCGCTGATCCAGCACCGGCTGTTGCTGCGTCTCGACGATGGCCGCTATCAACTCGGGCCTGCCACCTTCGCACTTGGCGCGCTTTATCAGCGCAGCCTGAATCTGGGGGACATCCTCGTGCCGCTGATGCGCGAACTCATGGACGTGAGCGGAGAAAGCGTTTCGTTCTATGTGCGTGAGAACGCGGTGCGCGTGTGCCTGCATCGCGTCGATTCAAAACACGTCGTGCGCCATCATGTGCGCGAAGGCGATGTGCTGCCACTGGAGACGGGTTCCGGCGGGCGTGCATTGCTCGCGTTCAGCGGTGAGCCAGGCGAGATTTTCGAGCAGACGCGGCGGGACTATTACTGCATGTCGATTGGCGAGCGCGAGCGCGAAACCGCTGGCGTGTCGATGCCGGTGTTCGGCGTGCAAGGCGCATTGCGCGGTGTGCTCACGTTAGCGGGGCCGAGCTCGCGCATCGACCGTGCGTTTATCGAAGCCCATCTCGACGCGCTGTTCGATTGCGCCGCGCGCGCCACCGACGCGCTGGGCGGCGACTCGCGCGCGCTGCGCGCTGCACAGCGCGCACGCGCGGAGAACGCAGGTTCCTGAGCTCGACGCGTGTTTTAGCGGCTGTTTTCAGGCGTCGCCGGTTTCGAGGTGGCGTTCGCTCGGCCCCGTATACGCATAAGGAATTTGCCGCGGCATAGGCCCTTTGTTGCGCTCGCCGCGTCCGCGCTGCTCCCACGCATGCGCGAGGATGCCCACCGCGCGCGACAGGCAAAACACACCGCGCGCAAGCTCAGGCGCGAAGCTTAGCTCCGCGTAGATCACGGCGGTCACGCCGTCGATGTTCATCGGCACCGGCTTGTCTTTGCGCTTTTTCAGCAGCGCCTCGATTCCGCGCGCGATTTGCGCGTAGCGTCCGCCAATGTCGCCCGCCTGCACGCGCGCATCCACGAGTTCGAGCAGCCGCCCCGCGCGCGGATCGACAGGATGGAAGCGATGCCCGAAGCCCGGCAAATATTTTCCGTGCGTAGCGATGAACGCATCCACGCCCGCTTCTACCGCTTCATCGAGCCCATTGCCCGCATCGATGCGCGTCGCGATTGCCTCGTAAAGCTCGACCGACTGCTGGCCCGCGCCACCGTGCACGTCGTCGAGCGCGTTGAGTGCCGAGGCCATCGCGCCGTTCAACGGCAGCCCGCAACTCGTCGCCATGCGCGAGATCGCGATCGACGGTGCGTGCGGACCATGATCCACCGAGGCCACGAGTGCCGCTTCGAGCAGCGACGCTTGCGCTTCATTCGGCAACTCGCCGCGCAGCATCAGCCAGATCATCTGGGGGAAGCTCACGCGGCCGATAAGCTCCTGGATCGGATAGCCGCGCACGGCAATCGACCCCGGGTGAATGTCGATGATCGAGGTGCGCCAGTAGTCGGCGCACAGCGTGGCGGTGTCGGGCTTGCCCGTCGCGTCGTTCGTCGTGGACATGTTCAGATGACTCCTTGCGCATGCAGCGCGTCGATGTGCGCGGCGTCGTAGCCGAGTTGCGCGAGCGTGTCGCGCGTGTGTGCGCCAAGCGTGGGTGCGGGTGTGGTAGGCGCGGCGTCGCCGTCCGAGAGACGCAGGCCGGCGCGCGTCACGCGCTGCGCGGCCTCGCCCTGGGCGGGCGCGAATTCGCGCACGAAGCGCCGCTCGGCCAGGTGCGGATGCGCGAGTATCTGCGGCACGGAAAGCACGCGGCCCACCGGCACGCCGCGCGCGAGCAGACGCGTCTCCCAGTTCGCGGCGCTGTCGCCCGCGAGCGCGGCCTCGATCTCGGCCTTCAGTTCGGCGCGGTATTGCTTGCGTGCATGGCGCGCTGCGAAGCGTTCGTCGCGCGGCAGGTCGGGGCGGCCGATCGTCTCGCACAGGCCCTCGAACTGGCGCGTCTCATTCGCAGCGATGTTCAGCAGCCCGTCGCCGGTCCTGAACGTGCCCGAGGGCGCGGCGGTGAAATTCTCGTTGCCCATTGGCGTGGGCTCGACGCCCGCGTTCAAATAGTTCGACACGACCCAGCCCATTGTCGCGAGCGTGGCTTCGAGCATCGAGACATCGAGACGCCGGCCGCGCCCGCTCGTGCGCGCATCGACGAGCGCTGCGCAAATGCCGAACGCCGCTGTCAATCCGCCCACCGTGTCCGAAACCGGATAACCCACGCGAAGCGGAGCGCTCGTTGAATCGCCCGTCACGCTCATCACGCCCGCCATGCCCTGGATGATCTGGTCGTAGGCAGGGCGGGGCGAAAGCTCGCCGCTATCGCCGAAGCCTGAAATCGCGCAATAAACGAGGCGCGGATTTGCTCCGGACAACTGATCGTATCCAAGTCCCAGGCGATCCATCACGCCGGGGCGGAAATTCTCGACCAGCACGTCGGCGTCTTTCACAAGTGCGAGCAGGATCTCCTTGCCGCGCGGGTCCTTCAGGTTCAGCGTGATCGAACGCTTGCCCGCGTTCACCGCCACGAACGAGGCGCCCATATTGCGCGCGGCGGCATCCTTGTCGGCGCCAAGGCGCCGTGCCAGGTCGCCGCCTTCGGGATGCTCGACCTTGGTGACGTCGGCGCCCAGCAGCGCAAGTTGATAGGCGCAGAACGGACCCGCGAGCACGTTGGACAGATCGAGAACGCGCACTCCAGCCAAAGGCAACATAGTCACAGTGATTCCAGCCTCTTGATCAATGGGAAATATCGTCGAGCGCACGATTGTTGGTGCGCGGGCCGAAGAAACCGATCGCCGCCATGACCACCGCCATCGCGCCCGTGATGAGCGCGAACACGCCGGGAACGCCGAAGTGGCGCAGCGCGAACGCGATCATGAAGCCCGAGAACATCGCCGAAAGCCGCGACATCGAGTAGACGAAGCCCACCGCCGTCGCCCGCATGCGGGTGGGAAACAGCTCGACCTGGTAAGCGTGATAGCCGACCGAGAGCAGCGTGCCGCCGAGCGTGATGAGTACGCCGAACAGCATCAGCATGGCGGGCTCGGTCTGCATGGCGAACAGCGCGCCGCACACGGCGATGGCGAGTGCCGAGAGCACGACGAGCGTCTTGCGCTCAATGCGGTCGGCAAAGGTCATGCCGATGAGCGGGCCGAACGGATTCGACGCGGCAATCACGAATGCGTACAGCAGGCTGTGCGTGACCGTGATGCCCTTGGAGACGAGCAGGGTCGGCACCCACGAGGCGAAGCCATAGAAACCGATTGCCTGGAACAGGTTGAAGACGAGCATCGTGATCGTGCGGCGGCGATACGGCGGCTGCCAGATCTCGGCGAAGCGCGCCTGGGTTTGCGGCGCGCTGGCGCTTGCACTCGCACCAGCGTAGTCGGGCTCGGGCAGCGGACGGCCGTACTGCGCCTCGACCTTCGCTTCGAGCTTTGCGAGCACGCGCGCGGCCTCTTCGGTGCGGCCGCGCTGCGCGAGCCAGCGCACGCTCTCGGGCACGCGGCGGCGGATTGCCCAGGCGATGAGCGCGCCGCACGCGCCGAGCAGCACGACCCAGCGCCAGCCATCGATGCCGAGCGGCGCGCGCGGCACGAACCACCACGCGAGCAGCGCCACCGACGGCACCGCCGTGTACTGCACGAAATGAACGAAGGCGAACGCGCGGCCGCGCATGTGCATCGGCACGAGCTCGCTCACGTACGTATCGATGGTGACGAGCTCGATACCCACGCCGATGCCGGCGATCAGGCGCCATGCGTTGATGGCCGGCGCGGAGGTCTGCAACGCCATGATGAAGGTCGCCGCCGAGTACCAGAGCAGCGACGCCGTGAACATCGTACGGCGGCCGTAACGGTCGGCGAGCCGGGTGAAGCAGAACGTGCCGATGAACAGGCCCGCGAATGAGGCGGCCACGAACGCGCCGAGCCCGGAGAAGCCGAAGAACGACGCCGTGGTGGTCGAGTAAAGGCCGCTCTTCACGAGACCGGGGCCCACGTAGGCGGTGAAGAACAGATCGTAGAACTCGAACCAACCGCCTAGTGAAAGCATCAACACGAGCACCCAGATTGCGCGCGTGGCGGGCAGGCGGTCGATGCGCGCGTTGATTTGCGCGGCGCTGGCCGCAAGGGCATGGACGCGGGGCGGTTCGTGGACGGCGTCGAGCGGCAGGCTGGACATGGGAGGCGCCTCCTGGGTACGGGGTAAAGGCTTCACGGATTCGTCGTTCTGTCTAACAGAACGACGTTCTATAAAATGTGTGCGCATGATAGCGCAGGCCACTTTGTGGACCGACCCAGGGGTTTCACGGAGGGGGCGTGAGATCGAGTGCGGCTGAATCGTCTTGGCCGAACTAGCCGAAATCTCGTGCTAGTGCGCACATTGCAGTCGCTCAATTCGATGTCGAGCTATCGTCGTTTGTCCAATGTGCGGAGTGGCTTCATGCGTGTCGAACGGGTTCCAGTGCGGTTTGCCAATCTCATCGATCTCTATCATTGCGCGCTGGTGGCGCAGTGAGGGAGGGGGCGTCGCATTCCCGGGCGCGCTGGCTGCCTTCGCTCGTCTGGACCATCCCGCTGATCGCAGCCTTGCTTGGCGTCGTGCTGATCGCCCGGTCGGTACACTCGCGCGGCCCAACCGTCACTATCAGCTTTGCCACCGCCGGAGGCCTCGAGCGCGGCAAGACCCGCGTCAAAAGCAAGTCCGTCGACATCGGCACAGTGCGCGGGATCAGGCTGTCACATGACCTCTCGCATGTGCTGGTTACCGTTGAGCTCACTAAGGACGCGGAAAAATTCGCGGCGAAGGACACCCGGTTCTGGGTGGTGGCCCCAAGGGTTGGCGCAAGCGGCGTGTCGGGGCTTTCCGCGCTGCTGAACGGCCCGTTTATTGAAGCCGACGCCGGTCGGTCGAAAGCGCTGGCGAGCGATTTCGTTGGGCTGGAAGCGCCGCCCGCCGTGACCATCGATGAAAAGGGCCATCGCTACCGGCTGCACGCCGAAACGCTCGGCGCCCTCGACGTAGGTACGTCGATTTTCTACCGGCGTGATCGGGTGGGTCAGGTGATCGGCTATTCAATTGCCAAGGACGGGGCGAGCGTCAATATCGACGTGTTTGTGAAGGCGCCCTTCGACCAGTATGTGATGACGAACACGCGATGGTGGCGCGATAGCGGCGTGAAGGTGAAAGTCGCCTCGAACGGCGTCAATATCGATATGCAGTCGCTCGCAAGCATTCTTTCGGGAGGGCTCGCCTTCGAAGCGCCACCGGATAGTCCACGTCAGCCTCAGGCCCGCGACAACACGGAGTTCACACTGGCTGCCAACGAGGCCGAAGCAACGCGCGAGCCGGACGGCTTACCGCTGCGTCTGATGATGTATTTCGATCAATCGCTTCGTGGGCTCGCCGTGGGCGCGCCGGTGGACTTTAAGGGACTCGTGGTCGGTGAGGTAACGAACATCGGCGTCCATTACGATCGCCGGACGCGTGCTTTCACCATGCCGGTGACCATGAATCTGTACCCGCAACGCCTGCGGCGCCTCTCGAGCCACGGGCTTCCCGAAATGGGCACGCCAGAAGGTAAAGAGACGATGAAGGCGATGGTTGCGCGCGGATTGCGCGGGCAATTGCGCATTGCCAATGTGCTAACGGGGCAGCTCTATGTGGCGCTCAGTATTTTCCCGGAGGCGAAGCCCGCCAAAGCAAACCTCGATCACGACCCGATCGAACTGCCGACCGTGCCAGGCAAGCTCCTCGCGCTGCAAAGCGAAGCCGGCGATCTGGCGGCGAAGCTCGACAAGATGCCGCTCGATGAAATGGGCATGAACCTGAACAACTCACTGAAAGGCGCGGACCGGAAGATCACGCATCTCAGCAATGAGGTTTTGCCGCCGTTGAGCGACAACCTGGACTCAGTCCAACAATCGCTTGCTGGAGCGGGGGCCTCCTTGCAGCAAGATTCGCCATTCCAGGTGGAGGTGCATCAGACCTTGCAAGGCCTGATGCCCACTTTGCAGTATTTCAACGCCATGTCGGAGTATCTGCAGCGCCATCCGGAATCACTGCTGCGGGGCAAAGCGGGCGATAAGCCGTGAGCGCGAATTTCGCGCAGGGGCTTATTGCCTATTCCTTTGCTCTCAGGGCGACCTGCTCAATGCGATCACGCACGATACCGATCGCCTGCTTCAGTGCGTAAACGTCCTGAAAATAGCGGTATGGAATCCGTATCCGGCTGGCATTCGCGTCGATGTTTTCGATCTCGTCGCGCCATTGCGAAATCTGTGCGCGAGACGGCTCGCGGTTGTTCCACACTTCGTCTTCCAGCGCCTTGATTTCGCGGTACCAGACCACGAGCCGCTTTTTCATCCGCGCTTCCATCATGCGTGGCAATGCCTGAAACAGGCCGATCAGGAGGGCCGCGAACGGCACGAGAATCAATAGCCGGCGTTCAATCAGACTCGCGAGCCAGAAGGGCAGATAGCGGTACAGGAACGGCTGGCCGGATTTGAAATAGCGGATGCTTTCATCTGAAACCGGAAATTCTTCCGTGCGCAGGTTCGGGAACGTGCCGATTGGCGTGAAGTAATCTTCGCCGCCGTGAATGGTGTGAGCCGCGTCGAGCAGCAGATAGGCGAGCGCCGGATGCATCGTGTCTTTCGATACGAGCAGTGCCGTTGCTGCGAGCAGGGTGACGTCGGTGCGCGGCAGATCCTCGGCGACATTGGTGGACGCGCGCGGCAAGACAATTTTTGAAAGCGACGGGAATTTCTGAACCAGTGCATCGGCTTGCGCGAAATTCATCAACTTCAGTTGCTTGTCATTCAGCAGTGCTCTCTGCATTTCGGCGTCGGGTCTGCCAATGAAGAACGCCGCGTCGACCTGGCCGCTTTTGAGTCCCTGATAAGCTGCGGGCGCATCCATTTGCAGCAGTGTGGAATTTTCGCTCGTGATGCCGCTATAACCGAGCAATACCTTTGCAACGTTGAGCAGGCCACTGCCAGGCACGCCCATTGAAATTCTCTTGCTGCGCAGTTGAGTCAGCCGGTCGACCGTGGTGCTGCCGCGATAGAACACCCAGATCGGTTCGTACGACACCGCAGCAATCGTCTGCAGACCGTCGGTTTCCTGCGGACTGGTCGTGCCCGACTGGATGAAGCCGACTTCGTAGGCGCTGTTCGGGTCCCGCAGCCGCTCATAGTTTTCCACCGAGCCGGAAGAACTGCGGATATCGAGTTTGATGCCCGCATGCTTCAGAATAGGCGCATAGCGATCCGCAAAGCCGCGATAGATGCCGTTGTCCGCACCGGTGGTGATGACGATGGTGCGCTGGAAGGCGGGGGCGATCACGATCGCCAATATCCAGCCAAGCGCCGCTAACAAAGCGACTGTCCCGATGATCAAAAGGCGCCGCTTCGCCCGGGTCATGGGCGCTTTCTGGCTGCGATGCAGCGAGGGATTGGGTCTGGACATCCGTTACTCACTTCTCCAGTTTGGTCGCGGCAAGAATTGCGACAAACCATGATTCGTTATGGTGGAAACGCTGGCAATACCAATGATGCGAAACAAGACTGGTTAATCCGGCGACAGATTATGGCGTATTTCTAATCCTGCTTTACCGACTAATGAAGAGTACCATTGGTCACCAGACTAGCGGTGTCACGCCCCTCCTTTACAAATGAAGGACCAGATGAAAATCCAGTTCTCCCGCTCCGTTCTTGCCGTGTTTGCCGCCTCATTGTCGTTTTCGGCAGTCGCGCAAGTGTCGACATACCAGTTTGATCCAGACCACACGTACCCGAGCTTCGAGGCCGATCACATGGGTGGCCTGTCGGTCTGGCGCGGCAAGTTCGACCGGTCGCAGGGCACGGTAACACTCGATCGGGTAGCAAAGACCGGCACCGTCAACGTGACTACCGAGATCGCTTCGGTTCACACCGGCAACGCCAAGCTCGATCAGCAGCTGCAATCAGATAAGTTCTTCGACGTGGCAAAGTTCCCTGAAGCGACGTACAAGGGCACGATTCAATTCGAAGGCGACACGCCAGGCGCGGTAGTCGGCAACTTGACGATGCATGGCGTGACCCGGCCTCTGACGCTGACAATCGACTCGTTCAAGTGCATGCCGCATCCGGTGCTCAAGCGCGAAGTGTGCGGTGTCGACGCAGTAGGCGAACTCGATCGCAGCGACTTCGGTATGGACTTCGGCAAGACGTATGGATTCAGTATGAAGACCCGGGTGCTTATTTCGGCCGAAGCGATCAAGCAGTAGCCCGGTAGAGCATGACCCGGCAGTTCTCAGGAGGCTCGAATGACTGGCACCACCAAGCCGCGCGCTATCGGCTTCAATCACGTTGCGCTGGAAGTCGGCGATATCGAGGAAGCGCTGGCGTTCTACGGTCGCATCTTCGACTTTCAATTGCGCGGCAAGAACAAATCGATGGCCTTTATCGATCTTGGCGATCAATTCATCGCCTTGCAGGCGGGACGCAGGCAGGCCGCGGATGATGGCAGGCATGTCGGCCTCGTTGTCGATGACAAGGAGGCCGCGCGCGCCGCCCTCAAGGCGGCGGGAGTCGAGCTGCTCGGCGGTCCGTTTCTGGATTTTCTCGACCCTTGGGGCAATCGGATCGAGATCGTGGGCTACGAAAATATTCAGTTCACCAAAGCACAGAACGTTCTGCGCGGCATGGGCCTGACCCATTTGACCAAGAACGAAAATGCGAAAAAGGAACTGGCGGAAAAGGGTATGGCGGAGGATTAGGGTGACCGCCTGACGATCATCAATACATTTATGCTACCGAGCACAGCCATTCCGAAAACGCTGCGATGGTTCGCTCACGCGGATGGTTTGGCCTGCGAACTACATAGAAGCCGTAGCCAGGCAAGCTCAGTTGGAAGGCTTTTACCAGCGTGCCGGCGGCGAGTTCTGGCGCCACGAGCATGTCGCTGAAAATCCCGATGCCCTGGCCCGCGATGACTGCCTCAATCGCATGCAGTTCCTCGCGGAAACTCAGGTGCTGCATATCCTTGAACTCGGGCACACCGCGCCACCGGCGCGCAGCCACGGTCAGCCATCGCTGCCACGTGGGCGGGTCACGGTCGGCCGGCCCCCACCAGGCATGGACCAGGACATGCCTGGCGAGATCGGCAGGCCGCTTTAGTTCGCCTTCTGCGAGCAGGTGCGGACTGCAGACGGGCCAAAAGGTATCGCTCACGAGTTCATCGACGATGCCGTCCGAGGGCGCTTTCCGGCAGGTTGCATAACGAATGGCGACGTCGCCATCGCCGGCCTGTAGATCGAGTACGGCGTCGGTGCCGATCACTTCCAGCGGCACGTGCGGATGCGATTTCCGCCATGCCGGCAGACGGGGCACCAGCCAGCGGCTGGCGAAGGCGTTGGTGGCCGTTACACGAAGGGGCTGCTGGTCGCCATCCCGTTTCACAGCAGCGATGGCAACGGCGAAAGATTCCAGCCCGTTACGGACGCCCGGGAGCAGCCGCGCGCCGGCATCGGTCAGAGCAAGAGGCCGCGGCCTCCGGCGAAACAGCGCGCAGCCGCAGTAGCGCTCGAGCAAGCGGATCTGGTGGCTGATCGCGGTGGGCGAAACGCACAATTCCAGCGCCGCCTTCTTGAAACTCATATGGCGCGCGGCGGCTTCGAAGGTGCGGAGCTCGACGAGAGGCGGCAGCTTGTGCATAGGGGCAGTGTAGGTGAAATCCCTTCACCTACAGCTGAATTCTTCGCGTTTGCTCCTGGGCGGGTTTCGATGGAGACTCGAACCGAATTCGAGGAGAAAACGCCATGCTGCCGATTGGGTCCCTGGCCGAAGCTGCGGCCGAGCTTGCCACCACCTTCCGCGGGCAGCTCCTGTGTCCCACGGACGCTGGCTATGAGGATGCGAGGAAGGTTCACAACGGTCTGGTCGACAAGCGGCCCGCCCTGATCGCCCAATGCTTCGGCGTGGCCGATGTGGTGGCCGCGCTCGACTTGACCCGCAGGCTCGGCCTCGAAGTTGCCGTACGAGGCGGTGGCCACAACGTGGCGGGACGGGCGACGATCGATGGCGGGGTAGTCATCGACCTGTCGCTGATGAAGGGCATCCACGTGGACCCGCTGCGCAGAACGGTCTGGGCGCAAGGCGGCGCCACTTGGGGCGAGCTCAACCGCGAGACGCAGTTGCACGGTCTGGCAGTCACCGGAGGCGTGGTCTCCAGCACGGGCATTGCAGGGCTGACGCTCGGCGGCGGAATCGGCTGGCTGATGGGCAAATACGGCCTGGCGCTCGATAACCTGCTGGCGGTGGAACTCGTCACGGCCGACGGCAAGGTCCTGCAAGCGAGCAGGGAGCAGGAGCCTGAATTGTTCTGGGCGCTGCGCGGCGGCGGCGGGAACTTTGGAGTCGCCACAGGCTTCGAGTATGCACTGCACCCGGTAGGCCCGACCGTCACTGGCGGGCCCATCGTCCACCCGATCGAGCGCGCCCGCGATCTGCTGGAATTTTTCCGCGACCGCACACGCGCGCTGCCCGACGAGCACACGCTGTTCGCCTCGCTGACCCATACGCCGGACGGCTCAGGCGTGCCGGTGGCCGCCATGGTGACTTGCCACTGCGGGCCGCTGGAGGACGCCGAAGCGGCCATGCGCCCGCTCAAGCAGTTCGCCGTGCCACTGTTCGATGCCGTGGGGCCCATGCCCTACACGCAACTCAATGGCATGCTGGACGCCAACTACCCCAAAGGCGCGCTCAACTACTGGAAGTCCAACTTCCTGAGCGAACTAAGCGATGCCGCGATCGACACCATGATCGATTGCTTCGCGCGTTGCCCCACGCCCAAGGGCCAGTTGCTGATCGAACATTTTCACGGCGCGCTCACCCGCGTCGATGTGAGCGAGACGGCTTTCCCGCATCGGCGCGAAGGCTACAACTTCCTTGTGCTCAGCCAATGGATGCAGCCTGCCGACACCGAGGCATGTGTCGCCTGGGCGCGTGAGACCTCCGAAAAAATGCGGCCTTTCTTCGCCGCCGGCCGCTACGTCAACTACCTCGATGACGACGAGGCGGGGGACTCCGTTGCAGCGGCATACGGTCCGAACTACCGGAGGCTTCAGCAGGTCAAGGCCCGCTATGATCAGGCGAATTTCTTTCGCATGAACCAGAACATCCGGCCCCTGCCTTGACGCCCGCGACGATCAGGCGGACGCGACCGCGAGTTGCGGCCGGTTGGCGGCCACATATTCGGTCAGCAAGGTCTGGAACAGTTCGGCGGCCGGCGACAGCGACCGATGCTTGAGCCTGAAGGTACAGACACGCCGCATGATGGCCGGCTCCCCAAGCGCCCGGAGCGCGATGCCGGAGACGTTCATCAGATGCCGGGAGTTGGCGGGCAGCAGTGAAATCCCCAAGCCGTTCGACACGAGCGCGAAGACTGTCGACGGAAACGAAACCTCAAAGGCCACGTTGAGCTGGACGCCTTGCGCGGAGATATGGGCATCCAGATCGCGACGGATCGGACTGCCAGGCGATAGCGCAATGAACGGCCACTCGGCAAGCGCCGACCACGCGACGGTGCGTTTTTTCGCCAGTACATGCTTCTCGGGCACGAGCGCAACAAACGTGTCCCTGAACAGATCGCTTTCCTCGATCTCGGACTGCGCCTCCCGAAACGTACCCACACCGATATCCGCATCTTCGGCAATCAACGTTTCGCGAATGTTCTCTTCCGCCGTATCCCGCAGCACCACGTGCACGCCGGGATAGCGCGCCTGAAACTCCCGTATGAATGGCGCGAGCAGCGTGACGTCAAGCTGACGATGGTCGACGGGCGCGTCATCTATGAAAACGGCAAGGCATGCCTGGTTGAGCAAGCTGAAATCGTGAACGAGGCGCAACGCAGGTGTCATGAAATGGCGCAGCGTTTGTCTCTCGTCGGCTAGTGAAACTCTCCCACCAGGGTGCCAAGCCTGATCCGGCCGTCCAGCATGTCCTGAATGACCTTGAATCTGGATTCGCCTCCGATCTACGAAGCGATCGGGCCGAACCGCTTGCGGCAATCTCCCGACAGGTTGATGTTGCCGTCGGCGTTGATATTGACGACTCCCAATGGCGCGTAATGATGGGCGATGCCGTCGGGGGACTTCGCCAACTGGACGACGATGGCGTTGCCCTGGCTGTCCACACCGGCTTCGGTGGGCCATTCGACGTCGCCGGTGGCGGTGCGCGCGGGGATCAGCCAGTAGTCGCCGGTGCGGTACTGGTTGGGGGGGCGGTTGCCGAAAGGCGGCTGGAACTGGATCTCGACGCCGTCTTCGAGTTCGAGCCAGGTGTCGCCGCTCGCCTCCTGGATGAGCGCCGCGTTGTCGCTTGCCAGTTGCAGTCCGCCGTCGGCTGGGTCGCCCGCCTTCTGGTCCCAGCGCCGCAAGAGTGGATGGAGCGCCTGGGTGCCCTGAATCGAGGTCGATCCAGAGAGCGTCACGGTTCGGCTGCTGCGGTCAATCGCCTGGATCTGAAGCAGCGGCGGCGCCTGGTAGGTCAGGACGCTGCCGTCGTCCTGGAGGTCCACCCAGTCGCCTTCCTTGATCCCCAGCCTGTCGTCCCGGCCCAGGGTGGCAAGCACCGCGGTGGTCGTGCCGTTGCCGGTTTCGACGCTGACGATGGGGAAGGCCACCGAGCCGTTTTCCCTCGACCATTTGAACGTGGCGGCGCTGGACTTGCCCGCAGTGCTGCCGTCCCAAGCCGTGCCCGGGCGGTGGATTTCGACCCGGTAGAGCTGGTTTTCCGGCCCTGTGTAGCTGGCATTTGGGGAGATGATGCAGGGGTCGGCGGAGGCGGTGGTCTGTTTTGCCCTCGCCTTGAGGCGGCCCCGGTTGGCGCCGAACAGCCGGGCGAGGAATCCACTGTCGGTGGGCTGGAAGTTGTCGCAGGCGCTGGACTTCTCACTTTGGATGCCACGCGATCCCGCCAGCGCCTTGACCTGCCAGACGATCTTCGAGCGCGCAGCGGTATCGGGGCCGAGGAGCGCCACCTCCCTGATGTCGTCGTCCTCGATGGAGGTGATGAGCCGCTCCCAGACATCCAGGTAGATGAGGGAGTCGCCCTGAGCCAAAGCCGGTGCGCCGGGGAAATCAGGCTGGGTGAGGTAGGTGACGACGCGCCGGAGCGAAGGCGCCGTTGCGTTGGCAATCGATGGCGCGCCCTGGAGCGCCAGCGTCATTGTTCCCTGATCTGCGGAAGTGATCTGGACGATCGTGGGCTGGAAAGCCGGTTGCACGTTCGGGATCTGCACGGCGTCGAAGATTTCGACCAGCTGGCCGTTGGCGAACGGTATGCCGTCAACGGTCCATTGGTCGACGATGACGCTGCCGCTGCCGCCGGGGGGTGCGGCCAGGTTCACCACTTGGCCGTCGACGTCGCATGGAATTCCGTCCACGTAATAGCGGCCGAGTCCGATACAGAAGTCGCCTTTGGCCTGGGATTGGGGCAGGGCCGTGAGGGCGAACCCCCAGTCGAGTGTGGGTCCGCCCTGGGGACCGATGATGTCGGCGGCCAAGGTTCGAAGGGCGGCGAGCAACAGCTCGCCCTGCTCGTTCCAGTCGGCGTCGAGCTGGACCCGGCCTTGCTGCATCAGGACCCGGTCGAAGTGGCGCAAGGCGTCGAAGGTGTTCCGCGTCAGATCGGCTTTCACGGCAGTCTCCGGAGATCGGCAGTTTCAGGGGTTCAGCTCACAAACAGGATGCCGGCATCGCATCCGGCCGGCGAGTATTCGGCAAGGCGCATCATGAGGTTCGATGCGCGCAGGGGCTGGTACAGGTCGTGGAAGACGCCCATTTCGGATTCGTCGTCGGCGCCGGATTTGATTTCGCAGGCGCAGGCGGCGGCCAACTGGCAATAGGTGGGCGTGCCATAGCGGCTGCGGGTGAATTCGGGCTCGACTCGCAGCCGCTCCTCGGTCTGCATGCGGTCGCGCTCCCCGGCGTCGATGTCACCTTTTGCGTACAGCGCGGAGACGGCAGCCAGCACGCCGTCGGGCTGGCATTCGTAGCGGCGCGGCGTTCGCGACCCTGGGGCAACGTAGCAGAAGCGCACGCACCCCTGCTGGCGCCTGCACACCAGCACCGATCCCATGAAAATGGCGTTCTCGGCGAGTTCGATGGCGTGCGCCGCGATCTGGCCGAAGACGGTGCTGCGGACAATGGTGACGGTGACATACGCGCACAAGCTCTGTGGCGCGCCCAAGGCCGGCTGGTCGTTGGCCGTCGCGTCGACGATGCTGTCGCTGATTCGAATTTTTCCCGGATTCTTTTTCGCTTCGTTCCGGTCCACCTGGATTGCGCCGACGATGCTGTGCTCGATGGTGAGGCAATCCGGAGCGTCGATCAGGTCGAGGCTGGCATCGGTTGGGCGACGTGGTTTGCAGTCGCATTCGAGGCCCCAGCCGGGAACCAGGGTCGAGTGGCGGATGACGACTCCGGCGATGTCGCCGTCCACCTGGACGCCGCGACCTGTGACGAGGAGACCGTCCAGCACGAACCAGCTTTCTGCTTCGCCGCTCACGGTCAGGTCGTCGGGCGCCGAGGTCTGCCAGTCGAGGAGCCGGATCACCGGCCGCGTGCGGTTGGCCGCCCGCAGTTGCAGGGTCTGTTTCGCCTTGAGGGTGATGGATATGGGCTCGACATAGACGCCACTGTCCGCGATCTCTATGACCGCATCGGCGGGCTGGTCTTGGGTCCATCGGGCGAGGGCATCGCCGATCTTGCCGTACTCCTCGTTCTCACCGACGCGATAGATGACCGCCGCCGCAGGCTGGGAAATCGGCCGATCGTATTCGCCGCCGCCGATGTCGGCGGAAAACCCGTAGGCGTACGACACCCAGACTCCCTGCTTCCTCGGTTGGCCGGGCGGGAAGGCGATGCGCCCCAGCTCGGGATCGACCGCGACGGTGTTGGGTAGTGGCCGGTAGCTCCAGCCCGATAGGTCGGCGGCAACGATTTGTCCCGGCGCCACCGGTTGGGGCGGGGTGCCGACCCAGATCGTAAAGCTCCCGTCCGGCCCGTAGTACAACGAAATTCCGGACGTGGACGTTTCCGGGTCTTCGCCCGTTTCAAGCCTGGCGAGCCGGCGTCGGGTGATCGGCTCAGGCAGGTTCAACGGCGTGGGCGAGACGCCCGGCGCTGCCGGCTGGGGCAGGGTGTAGAGCGGGCTGTCGTTGCCCAGGACGCTGAACGTGAAGCAGTTGGGCGCAACGTCTTCCAGGCAGCAGGCGGGCGTTCGGGTGACGGTGTAGGGCTTGATCCGCCAGACGAAAACGCCCACTTCCGGGATGTTGAACCTGCCGCGCCCCCGGTGCGAGTCAATGCGGCGCACGTCCACGGTGTGCGCCAGTTCGTCGAAAGGCCCGCCCAGGTCGTCGAAGGCGTCGCCATCGCGCAGGTTTGCGGTCCGGCCACGGTCGAGCTGAAGATAGCTGATGTTCTGGGTCACCGAGAGCAGGCGATAGAACTCGACCGCTTTCGCCGGCCAGCCGCCGACGGCATTCGCAAGGTCTTCAAGAAGCGAGAGGGTGCCCTTGCGGCGCCGGTAGTGGATGGTGTTCGCCACTTCCTGTCGCGAGATAAGCAGGGATTCCTCAGCCAGTCCCCTCGTGGTTGCAGGGTTCGCCAAGTCGTTCGGATTGTTCAATGGCACGTAGCCGACCAGCGCGCCGATATACGGAACGACCCACTCATCGCAGGTCTCGATGAACCAGTTGTCGTAGAGCCGGGCAATGTCGGCGTCGATGCCGTTCACCTGCTCGGAGATCACCTGCAGCAGGGCGCGCAGGGGGTAGCCACGTTCCGCGTCCCGCAGTTGGTGAATGACCGGCAGCAGTTCATACAGGCGGTCGGGGTTTGCGGACTGGCTTGGGGTGCTCACGATCCGATCTCCGTCAGGATCAAGGTCCCCGGAATGTCCGGGGTCAGGATCACCAGTTCAGCGGGCAGGATGCGCTGGGTCGCGTCGGTGGCGGCTGGGTTGGGGCGCGCCAGTTCAGCTTCGACGTAATCCTTGCACTTGAGGGTGGACGCCAGGGTCGCCAGTTGGGCGGCCGTGACCGCTTCGCCGATGCCGTCGAATACCTGCAGGTCTACGTAGTCCACCCCGGGCACCCCCTGCATGATGGCGATGGCCTCCGACTGGAATGCGCTCTGCCCCAGGTCCCGGGCGTCGAAGCCATAGGCGGCGAGCAGGCTGGCGGTCAGGTTCGTGACGACGGACTCCCACTCGTAGTCGGGCTGGAGCGCGATTCCCGCCGAAATGACCAGCAGCTTCAGGCGGCGCAGGGCCAGCAGCACCGGCATCTGGGAGTCGCCATAAGTGTTTAGGGCATCGAACAGATTGCGATACAGGTCCGAAGTCGCGTCGATGGGAATGTCGCCGGCGCCGGCGATGGAGACATGCACCACCTCGCGGCGGCCGTCCGAGAGTCGCACTGACGATGCCTTGCCGATGCCGGCGAAGCTTCGGGAGAAATCGGCGTAGTCGACGATCGAAACCAGCCGGTCGAGTGCCATGACTGCCAGCGGCGCGTTCACCCGCGCTTGCAACAGGCTGTCGCGGTCGGCACCGCCGGATGCAGCAAGCGGGTTGATGACGCCCTGGGCGCCCTGGGGGTGGGTCGCCAACTGGTTGATGCTGCCGGCCGCGACGTTGCCCGCTGCCCCGATCCCGTAGCGGTAGGTCGCCTTGACGTTAGCCGAACCGGTGGGCACGCGGGCGCCGTGGTCGCCGTCGCCGAAGACGACCTGGGTCTGGTCGGTGTCGTCGGTGTCGGTGATAAAGCCGCGCGACGTGGGCGTAAGGCTGAACAGGTCCGGCGCCTCGTTCCATTCGATGTCATTCACACTCACCGTGAGTGTGCTGGCTGCGCCCGCAGGCGTCGCCGCCGCGACATAGGTCAGCGGCTTCTGCCCCAGGCCGAAAGCGAGGAAGGCCTGGCTGGCGTCGCCGTCGCCCAGCACTTCGCCCACCGTCTGGCCGTGGGTTGCCTCAGTGACGTTGCCGTAGATCGCTACCGAACTGCTGTCGTAGCTGTAGGCGAGCGTGTTGGCGAGGGTCAGGATGGTATGCACCGGCGCCGACGAGATTCGCCAGGCGAATACGGTTCCCAGCACTGAGCCAGGGATCGTGCCGCCTGCATAAGGGACGCCGTTCGGGTCCGTCAGCAGGCCGGCGAAGTCGGGGAAGTTGCCGGCAAGTTCGTCCTGGGTCGGAACGTAGGCATTGACGTAGAGGCCCGGCGCCAACTGGACCTGGTCGCAGAACTGCTGGTTGGCGTACTTCGCCGGCGGCAGCAGGGCGGTCAACTGCGCCAGCCCGGCGGCGTCGCCCGCCAGTTCGCCCACCACCAGCCGGTCGCCCTGCGTGTTGGCGTCGGTGGTATAGACCGAGCCCACGAAGGGAACAAGGTTGGCAGGGAAAAGCGCGCACAGGGGCGCGCGGGAACCCTGGTTCACCGCCGCGACCATGACAAGTTCGCTCGCCGTGACGCCAGTCGTGTTGGCAATGTCGGTGCGCTCGCCCGAAACGATGATCCAGCGCCCGGGTTCGATGCCGTCGTAGAGTTGGGCGAGCTCCAGGGTGTCGCCTTCGACGTCTGTGTCCAGCGGCTCGTCGGCGAGTTCGAGTTCCTCTGGCTGAGCCCAGATCGTGACTCGCCGCAGGGTGGCGACATCCTCGACGTTCACTACGCTCGCTCCGGCAGCGGGCGCCACCAGGGGCGGCACCTTGGTGGCGGAAGTCGGCAGCCACCTGTTGAAGGTATCGAGGCCGAGTTGGGTGACGCGCGCGGCCATTCCGTAGTCGGAGCGGGATACCGGCATAACCCCGGTGGCCTGGGCGATGATGGGATCGCTGTCGTTCGCCGATTCGGACTCTATGTCCTCGCTGTCGAGAACCACCCAGCTTCCGGGAACGATCTTGTCGTAGTTGGCATCGAGCGAAACCGTGCTGCTCTTGTCGCTGTCCGCCAATGGCCATTCGACATACTGCGGCGTCGAATTCTGGATGGCAGCGGCTCGCCTGGGCGCGTTCGCACCATACGGCGATGCCTTGACCCGAAAGGCATACACACGGACCTGGCTGGCAGGCGCCGCGATTCCCGACCAGGCCTGGTAAAGCGCGCTGGCGGCCCGGGGCTTGAACGCCGCCAGGAGCCGCGGCGCCGTGTCCGCCTGGGGCGAGAACGTGGCGGCCACCGTCCGCGTCAATCGCAAGGAATTGGCGGGCTGGAGTGAGGGCGCAAGCGCCAGAGAATCGACGATGGACGCGAGCTTGGCGATACCCGATGCGGCAAGCCCCGTCCGGATGGGGACGAACCCAGACCCGGGCACGGGAACGCTTTCGCCGTCCAGGTCGAGAACCGATGTGACCAGGTCGGTCAGCCTGCTCACCAGATCGCTGACCCAGGCCTCTAGCCGGCTGAACTGGCGCCGGGCGGCGACGTCCTGCACTGCCTGAATTGCGGGAATCAGCGCCGAGACATAGGACGCGGCGGTCGGCAGGTCCGCAGCCGTATTGACGGCACTGATCAGGTTGGCGAGGTCGGCAGCGACGCCGGCGGCCAGGTCGCTGCCCGCGAAAATGGTCGATGCCTCGTCGATGACGGGGGTGAGGGCGCTCGCGACCAGCTCCTGGGCATTATTGGCCGATCCGTCGAAAAAGGCCTGGCGCAGGGTGACCTCAGTGCGGTTTTGCGCCGCCTGCGGCGCGACGGTATCGACGTAGCGGAACACCTGCTGGCCCGGCTGGCGGACGTTGTGGCTGTCCACGGTCTGCCTGCCGTTGCCGAGCACGATCAGGAGCGCGTCGCCGGCCTTGAGGTTGGTTGATGTGCCAGCGAAATATAAGGTGTCCCGGGTCGCTGCGTCGGTTCCCGGGTCGGCCGACAGGGTGATGACCTGCGGCCGGGCGAGCCGGGGCTGGAGCGTGTTCCAGCTGTCCCGGGTGACAAGGTCGGCGGAAGTCTCGAAGAACTGCGCGGTCTGTCCGGTTCCCGGCTGGCTTTGCGCACGGGTGCCGGCGGGCAGCGTCCCCTGGAAACCGCTGGTGACAGTGAAGGCCAGGTAGACGCTGGCGGAAACCCCGGGCCGGAGCTTGTAGCCGGTGAGCCGCGCCAGTTCGAGGACCGATCGTCGCTCCGTCGCGGTCATCAGGTAGCCTTCGTTGGCGATCCGCTCCTGGTAGAAGGTGAGCACGTCGCCGACGAGCGCCCAGGCGTCGAGCAGGGCGATGGCCGGATCGTCGGAAGCGCGGGTGCTGAGCTGGGACAGTGGCCGGATGCGGGTCGTCTTGCCGGCGTCGTCGGTGACGTCCAGGGTGAGCGTGGACAACCGGGCGATCATGGTTTCATAAAAGGTCGCCCAAGTGCCTGCCCGGTAGGCGATCGCCGGCAGCCCGGGCCGGTTCGATTCGATCGAGGGGGTGAGGATCTCGGTGCCTGCACAGCAGCCGCAGAGCGAATTCCCGCAGGTCGCTTTCATCTTCCACCCCGCATGACTAGAGTCAGTCGGCCGTTTTCGGGAAAGTTCGGGTCGTTGTCGAGCCGCGCGATTTCTAGTGGCCCCAAGGTGAGCACGCTGCCCGGAGGCACTTCGTCGGAGAGCGACTCGCCCGGAGCCGGCTCCACCAGTTCCCAGCGTTCGAGCCGGGAGACCTTGACGTTCTGCACACCGGGAACAGCCTGCGCAGCGGCGACGATGCTGCTGACCATCAGACCGGTGCCGAAGGTCAGGCGGTCGGGATGGAAAAAGCCCAGGCTGCCGTCGGCGAGCACCCGGTTGCTGAAGACGTCCAGCAGTGCCACTTCTACATGGGCGCGCAGGTATCCGGGCAGGACGCAGACCGTAAGCGCGAGGTCGATGGCAATGTACTCGGCGGCGGATACCAGCAGGTCGTGGCCGATGCGCCGGTAGGGTTCGAGGTAGGCGGCGACTTCTTCGATGAGGGACGGCGGCGCGTCTTCCCGGCCCAAGGGGTCGAGGGCGGTGAGCGCAGTCAACCAGCTTCCGGTCCAGCGCAGCACGGCATTTGCGCCCTGGAGCGGAAGAAATGGACCGGAGCAGGCGGGACGCTCGGTATGCCGCCTCGCGTTGTCCGCAGCCAGCGCCGCATAGTCGTCGGCGATGATCGCCCGCTCGATGACATCTCGGAAGGCATAGGGGGCGAAGCGCTTGACGTTGGCCACCGGCTCGGGGGCGGTTCCGCCGGTGGCGGCCATCGGATTGCCCACGGTGACGGTAACGCCACTCAAGGTCTCGTTTTCCAGCACCAGGTAGCGGATCGTTCCTGCTCCGACATTGCCCGCCGGGCCGTTGCCGGTGCGGTAGTCGGCGCGGAACATCGTCCCCGCGTCGGGCAGACGTCCGAGCCTGCCGTCGCCGAAGCGCAAGTGTCCGTCGCCGTCGTCGTCCATCTCGACGACGAAAACCCTGTCGTCAGGCCCGGATTCGAGGAGGTCGTAACGGGGCTGCCAGGTTTCGAGCTGGGCGCTCAAGTCGGCGATCAGGTCGGCCTTGAGCGCAGGCGGCAGGGGGCTGCCGCCGGTGTAGCCGGCAAGCGCCTGGCGCGTCGCGGTGGACAGGCGCGACAGGAGTTCCCGGGTGTTGATATCGGTCTGGGTGACGAGCCGGTAAGCCAGGCCGGTGGGGTCGGCAAGGTCGTCGAAAGTGAACAGCGGCGGGATGGAACAGGGCGGTGCGGGATCGGCAAGCTCGGGGCACACCGGCGCAGCGGGAATCGCCGTGAGCGAAATGAGCGGCAGCGCCTGAGTCGGGTCCTGGGAAAGCAATGCCGTGGCAGAAGCGCAGGCCGGAAGCGGCACGCCGAAGCTCAGAGGGCTCTTCGAGAGTACCGGAGTGAAGGGTTCGGCGACGATGGTTATTCCCGCCGGCTCGCAATCGCCTGCGCAGCGGGGCGCGGTGGACGCGGTGCCGACGGTTCCCAGCACTTCGCTCTGACTGGCGCCGTTGTCCACCAGCACGACGTTGCCGTAGGCGACGCTGACGTTCTCCAGGCAGTTACAGTCCGGCGGCGGGGCCTTGACCGAAATGCACAAGGGGAAGGTGAGGGCGTCGTCTGGGTCCCATTCGATATCGACTACCGGCGTTCCAGGATAGTCGCCCTGGTGGTAAAGCGGATCGATTGCGGGCGTCACTTTGGTCAGCCGCACCGCCTGCCGGTGGGCGGGATCGGCATCCGCCGGGTTGCCGGTTTTGGGGCCGATGACTTCCTCCAGGATCAGGACGTCTCCGGGTTTGAGCTGCAATACGCGCATCGTCCCCGGCGGATCGCCCGCGACCGTGGTGGCAGCCGTTGTAGCAGCCTCCGCCGCGTCTGTGGCAGGGGGCGGCACCCAACGGTCGATCAGCGTCGCAGACGTGGTCCCCGGTGCCAGGCAGCACTCGCAGTCGCCCCAGGCATAGAAGCGGATTTCGCTGTGGTCGATGAAAAGATCGATCGTCCCGGAACCTGGCAAGAGCGGCAGAAATACGTCGTAATCGGCTGGCGGCACCGGCTCCAGGTCAGCGTGAGTGAGCAGGGTCCGGTTCGGCACGCCGGGAAAACTCGTGATGAATTCGATTCCGCCAGCGTCAATGGGCTCGAAAGTGTCGGTAGTGACAGTAATCCAGGCGCGGGCGTTGCACCCCTCGTGCATGGCGTAGTCGGTGAGCCGGACGTGGCGCCGTACTGAAATGCGCTGGCGCGCGGTTCCCAGGTAGGCCTCGGTCGCCACCGCGTCCTGGTAGTAGGACAGATAGTCGCCGACGTAGGCCAGCAGTTCGATCAGGGTGATCTCAAGGTCGGGGACGTGCGTTTCCTGCCACCGGGGCATGATCAGCGCCAGCCGGTCGAGGATCAACTGGCGGAAGCTGGCGTAGTCCTTGGCCAGATAGTTGATCTCCGGCTGCGCGCGCATGGGCGGCGGGCAGGTGTGGGGGACCTTGCAGTCCAGTCCCGTCGGGCACGCGGCCTTGAATTCCACGTCCACGCTGGCGTAGCGCGGATCGAACCCCGCCATGGGCGAGGAGGTGGGGTTGCCGTGGTCGTCTACGGCGACCACCGACAGCACATAGACCGAAAAGTCTCCCGGCTTGTCGACCGCCACTTCCATGAAGTCGTCCAGAGTCAGGTCGGTCTGGCGATGGACCTGAAGTCCGACGATGGCGATGTCGCGAATGCGCCTGCCGCCGGTCAGCGTCAGGTTGGCCATTTCGATTTGCTGCGGCGCGCGGCCGAGGAACCAGACAACCAGCGTGCGCTGGTCGTCGCTCGGCTCGGCGAAATCGAGCCCGAACAGGGGCGCCTTGCGCACGTCGCGCCGCCGCCGCTCGTCCTTGCATACCGTCTGGCAGGTCGTCGTCATCGCTTGCTCCGCTCAACTCGCACCGCTTTTCTGGAAGGACTCGGTTTGCACTTCCTGGGTGCGCCGGATCAGGTACTTGACGGTCACCGTCAGGGTCGAATCCACTGCGCTCACTTCCAGGTTCAAGAGATCGATCAGGTCTCCCAAGTAGCGCTGCAGCGCTGCCTGCAGGGTGAATTGCAGCGCAGCAGCGAGTTCGGCGGACAACGGCGCAAAGACCATCTGCATCAGGCCGCTGCCGAAGTCGGGCCGGTTCACACGCTCGCCCGGGTTGGTGAACAGCAACTCCTCGATCATGTCGCGGATGTGGTCTTCCATATCCGTGGTGGCGGAGCGGCCCCGGGAGTCGAAATGGAAGGGGAAGTCGATGTCCATGGCGTGCCTCAGGTGGCTCTCGGGTGGCGCTCAGGTAGCGGTTACCCGGGTCTGGGTGGCCGCGATGATGAGCGGGGTGCCCGACGGTGCGCACAGACCGACGCTCGACAGGATCACCAGGGGCTGGCCGTTCGACGTGACCCGCACGGTGCCGACGGTCCATTGCCCTGTGACGCACGGGCCGTTGCCGGAGGGCGGCGGCGGCAGGGCGCAGCCGGCGACCGTGTAGGGCCCGGCGATCGTCACGGTCGGCTGGCCCATGACCATCACGCGGGGGTTGGGAACGGTCGGCTGGGCCTGCCCGCCGTGGGAGCAGGTGACTGTCGCGCCGACATGGACCAGGAATCCGGGCATGGTGTTGTTCTCCGCGTATTCGTCCGGTCACCGTCAGGTCACCACCAGGGCGCCGGCGTTCACCGTCACGGTTGGCCCGGTCATGACGATGCTCGCGCCCTTGCCGTTCTGGATGTAGATGCCGGTGTCGTTGACGATGATGGTTGCGCCGGTCGCGCTCTTCAGCATGATGCCGCCGGTGGGGCCGGGCAGATCGCTAATCACGACCGCGTTCTGGAGCGTCGTCTGGATGACGATGTTGGGATCTCCCGGAACACCGGCCAATGCCAGCGCCGGCACTTCGGCTGCGGTGCCCCACCAGCCGCCGCTCCACACCGGCCGGTCCGGGTCGCCTGCCTCGAACTGGATCCAGACGCCGGCGCCGACCTGGGGCACCATGAAGGTGCCCATCTGCTTGCCAGCGAGCGGCACGCAGGGCGTGGCCCAGGTGGACGGCGTGATGCCGCCGGCGTCGGGCACCGTCGCCATGATGCGGCCGAGCTGCATCGGGTCCACGTTGTTCATCACCGTGCCCCGGTAGATGCCAAAGTATTGCGGGCCGTCCCTCATTTCGCCCCTCCGTCCGCGTTACGGGCTCACCGACGAGACCGACGAACCGGTGCCACCCCGGCTCAGGGTGAAGCTCTGCTTGTACTCGCCGCGCTTGATGCTGTGGCTGACGCTCTTGACGTAATACTTGCCGTCGTAATAATTGCCGGCGCCGCGTACCGCGGCGAGCTGGCGAGCCTTGAAAACGTGGCCGAAGCGCAGCACGTCGAGCGACCCGTTGGCGCTGATGGCATCAACGGTCTGGAATTGCGAGGCCAGACCGGCGAGCGCGGCGCCGGCGGGGCTTTCGTTGGCCACCGGTTTCAACTGGACGCTGCGCAGCGGCGTCGGCGCATGGGCGGCGAGCGGCGCCTTCAGCAGGTCGATGTTGGGCACCGGGATGGGGATAGGTATCTTGGTGATGGGCTCGATGATGGTGACCAGGTACTGGGTCGCCAGGGTGCCGTCGTAGGAAAAGCTGATCGAATCCAGATTGGTGCTGGCGTCCAGATTGATCGACAGCGCGGGCTGGGGACCGCCGAACAGCTTGCTCAGGTCGGGTCCCCAGTACGCCAGGCTCTTGCCGGGAGTCGGCCCCGGGTCCAGGTAAAAAACGGCGCCGTCGTTTTTCGCGAGAGTCGTGACGAAACGGTAATCGGAGCCCTGCTGCTTGATGAAGCGCTCGAGGGGATTCTCGAAAGTGGGGATGCTCGCCGGCAACGCGAGTGGCGTGACGCCGAGGACGGCGTACTTGGCGAGAATCGCCTCGACGATGACGAAGTTGGGCAGCGCCGGGTAGGGGATGCCGGTCAGGTCGATGAAATCCATGAGCGCCGTAAGATCGAGGCCGGTGATCGACAAGGTCGATTTGCCGGCGGCGCTGCTGGGAGCCAGGTCCTGTCGGGTGATGATGCCGTCCATCAACACTTCGGTCGCGCCGTTCACGGTGACGGCAATGACGACCCGCTGGCGCGGATCGAACTTGCCCGCGTCGTGCATCTGGCGCACCAGAGAATTCTTGCCGAGGCTGAACTTCAGCTGGAACCCGGCCTGGGCGCCCACGGTGGAACTGACCGAGACCTCCTGCAGCGCCTCGATCACGGGCTCGGGGACCGGGCTCGCGTTGAACCCGCCCATCATGAGGGTGAGGTAAAAGCCCCGGTTCACATCGAGCTCCCGGTGACGCCTTCGGGCAGCGTGATGTCCAACGTTGCGCCCGGGGTCGCCGTCAGGTCGTCGGGGCGCATTGCCCGGTTGGCATCGCACAGACGCCAGAACAGCGTCGCATCGCCGAGGTATTGCCCGGCGATGCGATCGAGCCGATCGTCCTGGACGACGGTGTGCTCCTGGATGACCTGGAAGCGTTCGGGCGGCGGAACGAAGCGGCGCAGCAGGTAGACGATGGGCTTTTCGCAGCCCGGTGGCGACAGCGTCGAAGTCGGCAGTCCGAAATAACGGCTGTTGGGCGCGAACAGATTGTTCTGCAGCGAAGTCTGCGCCAGCAGTGCCGCCACCGGGTCGTTGAAGAGGGGATCGCTCATGATATTCCGCTGATGCCGAGTGCGCTAAAGGTGCCGCCCTGGAACTTGCCCGCGAGGTTTTCCTTCTGCCTCTGGTAGGCCATGTAAAGGCTGCCGCTCTTGTCAGAAAATTCGAGGTCGTCGATGGTGAGCACCCGAAGGCCCAGGCTGACCTTGGCCCGCAGCGGATTCAACGCCGGGTCGAAGGCTTCCTCGGTGATCGAGAGCTCGGTGATGCGCACCGGCGCGATCCGGCTCGCGCTCCACACGAACAGGGTGAATGGCGCAAGCATGGGCATGATCTCGAGCACGCCCTGCTGCGCCAGGTTGAAATTGTTCTGGAGCGTGCTGCTCGCCGGATAGACGATGGTTTCAAGGGCGGCAAGCTGGGGCGCGATGCCGAACTGCAGGGTCGTCGCATCCCCCGCCTCCAGTTGGTCGGTGGCGTCGATCTCGGCGTCGAGCTTGATCGTCTCCACCGGCGGGCCGGTGAGCCGCAGCGCCTCGGACCGGTCGCCGCCTTCCTCGGCGCCCTTGATCTTGAGCGTGCGGCTCAACGTGTCCGGGTTGTACTGGAGAACGATGATGCCGTTGGGCAACAACGTGAACTGGTCTGGATCGAGCAGGACAATGCCGCCCTTCAGCACGCGGGGGGAACCGGGAAAGGCGCTCATTTTTTCTTCTTCTTCCCTGGGGAGTCGACGCCGGCACCGACGGCATTGGGCAGATCCACGTTCACCAGGGCGTCGTTCCCATCCGGCTTGCCGCTGCCCTGGGTGATGGTTCCAACCCCCACTTTCAGGGTCTTGGCCTCGACTGCCGGCGCAGTGGCCGCATTGGCCGAGAAGTTCACCGCGGCGCGGAAGCGCTGGACGGTGTAGTTTTCGTTGAACTTGGGGCCACCGCCGCCAAAAAAGCCGCTTTCCTGCATCATCTTCCGCGGCGGCGTGTTGCTTCCTCCAATCAGCATCCTGACGCTTGCGCTGCCGTCGTCCGCGTGGGCACCCGGGCGCGCCTTGAAGGTGATCGCGGTATTGGCTTCCATCGTGCCGCCCAGGTAGCCGACGGCGTCGCCCGGTTCGGTGCCGCCGTCCTTGATGTCTTTGCCGGCGGTGCGCAGGGTCATGTAGAAGCTCGCCTGGTTGTCTTTTCCCTGGCTGACGGTGAGCAGGCGCCACGTTTGCGTCTGGTCCTTGTCGTCCAGGGGCTTGAACAGCTTGGCTTCCGATGTCCTCGTTTTTTCGGCAGGAGTCGTCTTGGTCGTGCCGCCCCGGCTGGTAATCTTTTTGGCACTGGCGCCCTCGCCTTGGGTCCGCTCGACGTCGGTGCCGGTCGAAGTCGCTACATCCTGGCCTTTCGTCGTCTCGGTTTCGGTCGTTTTCGTGACCGACTCCGGATCAGCGTTCAGTTGAAGTTCGTCCTTTGACGGATCCTTGAACTTGTCGACGCCCTTGATTTCCGGGATGTCCGCGTCGGTGACCGAGATGCCGCCGGTAGTCGGCTCGGCGACCGGGGGGTCTTCTGCAGCCTGCGCGGAGCGTTCGGCGAAGTTCGCCGAGCGGATCGCGGCAAAGGCCCCGAGGACGCCGGTGATCGCGCCGATTCCTCCGTAGATGCCGCCAGTGATGGCGCTGGCCTTGGCGGCAGTTGCGCTCTCCTGCGAGGCACTTGCGCTCTGCTGCGCGGCAGCGGTCTGCAGAGGCGAATCCTGGTCGCTCCGCTGGATCTGATGAGGTGCGGAACTCTGGCGGAGGGTTTCCAGACCGCTCACGTTTTGCGTTTCGAATGAACGACCGGAAGCGGGCAAGGAGGTTGCGCTTTCGCGGGCGTTGCGCTCGTATGCATCGCCCGGATCGCTGACGTCGAAACCGCCGCCGATGGGCGTTCCCGCCACCGGCCCCTGGGACTGCTGAACGACGTGAGTCAGCTCGTGGGCCATGAGGCGGTCGCCGGCGACGGAACCCGGCGAGGGCTGGCCGCTGGCGAAGACGACGTGCGAACCTGCCGTGTAGGCATGGGCGCCGACGGCGCGGGCGGATTCGGCGGCGCGATCGTCGGCATGGACCCGTACCTGACTGAAGTCGTAGCCGAACCTGGGCTCCATCGTTTCCCGGGTTGCTGAATCGAGTGGCGTACCCGGCGACTCGACGACGGAGCGCACCTGGTCCGGCGCGTCAGCCTCGATCGCCGGGCCGGCGGCATCGCGCTGAATGCAGACGTGGCGGCCAAAGGGCGGCGAACGTTCGAACAGCCCGGTGCTTCCCCGGTTCGGCGCTGCCTGGCCTTGAGACCTGCTAAGCGATGTGCCCTGTTTGCTCATGGCATTTTTCCTTTCTTTACCGCGCCGGCACCCGCAAGCGCGCCGTGCACTGAGTGGGCGATGGCCTGACCCATGCCGTGGCCGGTGGCCGGTCTGTCGCTGGCAGCTTGCAGCGGCGGCGCGTCGATCCTGGCAAGACGCCTGCCCGCCGCCAGTTCGGGGCCAAGACCGGACCGCGCCAGGAGCTTCGCCAGTTCAGACTCGACTGCGCTGCGCAGCCGCGCCGTCTCCAGTCCCGACGAGCCTGACGGCAGCGGCACGCCATCGAGCACCAGACGGTCGATATGGACGCGGATCTTCATGCTGCCCCCAGCTTTCCCTGGCGCCGGAATTCAAGCTCGTTCACCGTCCGGCCCAGTTTCTTCAGTTCGGTGCGGGATGCGTCCAGCACCAGCGCCTGGGTCACCGGCGTTCCCGCGCGGGCGGCGGCGAAGGCGGCGTTGAGCGCAATACTGTGGATGTTGCCGCCGGTGAGGTTCAACTGAGCCAGGGCATCGAAATCGAGTCCGGAGGTCGGCGCCCTGGGCGGGAAAACCTTCTCCCACATGGATTTGCGTTCGGCATATGCCGGGAACGGGAAGGTGACGATGAATCTCAGGCGGCGCAGGAAGGCCTGGTCGAGGGCGCTTTTCAGGTTGGTCGCCAGGATGGCGAGGCCCCGGTAGGCCTCCATGCGCTGCAGCAGGTAGTTGATTTCGATATTGGCGTAGCGGTCGTGGCTGTCCTTGACTTCGCTGCGCTTGCCGAACAGGGCGTCGGCTTCATCGAAAAACAGGATGGCGCCGCCGTCCTCCGCCGCGTCGAACAGCCGGCGCAAGTTCTTTTCCGTCTCGCCGATGTACTTGCTTACCACTGCCGACAGGTCGATGCGGTAGAGGTTGAGTCGCAGTTCGCTGGCGATGACTTCGGCGGCCATGGTCTTGCCGGTTCCCGACTCGCCAGCAAAAAGCGCGCTGATTCCCAGCCCGCGACTCATGCGTTCGGCAAATCCCCAACTGCGATAGACCTGGCTGCGCGAGTCCACCTGACCTGCGATCTGGTGCAACAGCGACGATTCCGCAGCGGGCAGCACAAGGTCATCCCAGCCCGCCTTGGGGGTGAGCCGCTGGGCAAGCTGGTCGAGCCGCGGCCGGGTCACTTCGAGGCAGGCGTCC
This sequence comes from Paraburkholderia caffeinitolerans, assembly GCF_902859945.1. Taxonomy (GTDB): domain Bacteria; phylum Pseudomonadota; class Gammaproteobacteria; order Burkholderiales; family Burkholderiaceae; genus Paraburkholderia; species Paraburkholderia caffeinitolerans. Next base: position 57,206 of record NZ_CADIKL010000040.1, read on the forward strand.
CACAGCCGCTCTGCCGGCGCTGCACCGCCTGCCGCGTCGTCCACGGCGACCGTTTTGGCGATGCGACGGATGTCTTCGACGCCGAGCTTGAACTGTGACGCGAGCTGGGCGGCGATCGCGGGTGGCGGCGAGCCGTTCTGTCCCAGCACCGGGCCGAGAACGGCGTTCCACAGTGCTTCCTGTTCGTCGGTGTCGGGTTTGTCGACATCGACTACAAAGGAGTCGCGCGCGGCCAGCGGAACGGGTTCGGCCGCGTCGACGAATGAGATGCCGCCGATTGCCGACAACAGCCGCCCCAATTCAGCCGGCGTCCGGGGGCCGGTTTCAGCCCGGGGCGCGTCGACATAAAGCGCCAGAGGCAGCATCACGCTTTCCCTCTGCCAGAGGCGCTGCAGGGTTTCCAGTTCGCGTGCGTCTGCCGGAATGGCCTCCGCCGGCAGCCGATAGAGATGGACACCCAGCCGGCGCGCCACCAGCGCCGCAATGAACGCTTTGCTGGCGCTGTCGTAGCCGGCAAGCTGCACCAGCGGGACCATCCCGGCCGGTGCCGCCTGCTGCAGTCTATGAACGATGGTGTCCACCTGTACGACATACGAAGGCGGCAGGTCGCCGTCATCGGCTGCGGGGACCGCGCTCACCAGCATGGCGAGCCGGTCGTCCAGGTAATCCATGCCCTGGATGAATTGGACGATGCGCTCGTCGGCCCGGATCGGGCTGACCGACAGCGGCTGGCTGCGGGACTGGTGGATCTCGATCAGACGCCAGTAGCGCAGGGAGTTTTGCGGAGACAGGGCGTCCCAGGCGGCATCGTCGAACAGGGCCAGGGCGAGCGCGAAAGTCGGGTAGGCGTGCCCCGTGTGGCCCTGAGCAAGCTCACAAAGGCCGGCGATGTCCGGGTCCAGTTCCATCGCTGTGCAGAGCAGCAGGATTTCCCGTTCGAACTGGGAGAGCTCGAGCAGTGCCGACAACCGCATCAGGATCGGCGCGGGGTTGGTCTGGGCGGCGGCAGCGGCGTATTCCGCCGCGGCGCGCGCCAAGACGTCGTCGCTGCTTGGCGCCGGCAGGGGCGGCGGCGCTTGGGTGGCGGGCGTTTCCGGCGCCACGGCCGAGGAGGAGCGCCTTTGCCACCAGTGAGCGGGCTCGGTTCCGGTGGCCGGGGGCGGCGCAGGCACGCTTGGCGCCGCAACTTCCGTCGATCCACCTGGTTGCTGGCGAGCGTGGCGTTCGAGCCTGATCTTTAGCCAGGCGAGCGCCGCAGCCAGGTAGCGCGAATTCACTTCCTGCCAGGTGGGGGCGGTGGCGGTGTTCATGTGATCGTTACCTGTTGCGTCGTATCGAACACCGGAGGCGACACCGAGTTGTCCACGAGCAGGCTGTCCACGCCATCCACCCGCAGCCGCACGAAATAGCTGCCGGCCGCGAGCGTTACGGTGGCAGTGAGGCTGGCAGTCGCTGCCGCGACGTCGGCCAGCGCCACGTCCTGGTCGGAGACGAGGAAAGAGGCGTGCTGGCCGGGCCACAGCCACGGGCTGCACGAAATGGCAAAGGCGACGCTGCCGGCAGGGGCGCTCTTGGGTGTGACGACGATGGCAGGCGCAAGGGAAAACGACAGGGCGTTGGTCGTGCGCCGGAAGCTCTCGCCGGGGCGCTGGACGGCGAAGGCAATCGAATACGTTCCCGCGGGCCAGGCGGCAGGCTGGCCGGGGGGAATCTGTACCTTGGCCTGGGTCGAGGTGGAACCCGGCTGGGGCGCAACTTCGACGGGCTGGGACCAGAGCGGGTGGTCAAAAATGACGCCGAGGAGGGTGCCGTCGAGGAGCGCCCCCGTTAGCGTCAGCAGGTCGCCCAGGCGCGCGCTTGCCTGCTGGCCCGGCGGCTGGATCTGAGACAGGGTCGGGAAGGGCGGCAGCAGATTGCCTTGGGAAACGGGGCCTTTGTCCTGGGGACCCCGGGTCAGCACCGGCAAGGGCGTCTTCACCGGCTGGGTGCTGTCGATCAGCGCCACCGAAATCTCGTAGCCCACCGACAACCGGTACTGGGTGGCAAATCCAGTCCACAGCTTGGATATCTGCTCGATATCGAGGGGCTGCAGGGTGATGCGCACCCGCTCCACCTGCCGTTCCAGGTCGCTGCCGGGAAAGGCGAGGCGGATTTCGTCGGGACCCAGCAGTGCATGGTCGTAGAGCAGGCTCATCGCCCGGCCCATCAGGTGGTGGTCGAAGGGCTGGCTGGTGTCGTTTTCACGGCCAAAGACGGTGACGAGGTAGTGAAGGTTGATCGCCAGCGGCGGCACCCCCGTCTCGCCGGGTTTCACCAGACCCGGCACGTCCATGTTGCGCCAGGCCGCATTGGGCAGGATCTGGTAAAGGAAAAGATTGAGCTGGTTGCTGGTGATCGTTCCCCGCGCCTTGTCCGGCGGCAGCCCGGTGATGGCGGTATCCGACAGATCCGGGTCGGCGTGGATGCCGTTGCCCAGAATCGCCTCCAGGGTCGCAGTCGTTGCCGCGATGGCGAGGGCATTGCTCATGATCTGCCCGGTCCCGTCGACGCGCTCCGCCGCTGGCGCAGGTACTCGTCAAGCGTCATGACCGCCGGCCGTGGCGCTTCCTTGCGGCTGGACGACTGGGATTCGGCGCCGCGGATTTCGATCCGGCCGATGCTGACCTCAACCACTGTCTCGCTCGCGGGCACAGACTGTTTGGCGCTGCGGTGCGGCGCGCGCTCGTCCTTCGGCTGGCTCCGTTGCCCTGCGACCGAAGCCGCGATCCGGGCCAGGAGTTCGGCAGGCAGTGCCGGGGCTGTCAGGGTCATCGGCGCAATGGCCAGGCCCTGCGGCGAAGGCGGCTCGCGCAGCGTGTCTGCGACGTTTTTAGGAGCAGTGACGGCATCCAGCGTGCGCGCGGCGGACGGGGGCACGCTGACCGCGCTTTCAGTCAGGCCGGGTCGCAATGCCGATTTCGGCGGGCGATCCTCGTCGGCAACGCCGGGCTCAAGGCGACGGGGCGCCAGCAACCGGGGCGGAGCGGCCGGTTCCTGGCGGAACGGGACTGGCGTCTGTGCCTCGACCTGCGCTGGCGGGCGTTGAGCCTCGAAGTCCTTCTGTGGCCGCTGTGGAATCGCTACGAGTGTGGGTGCCGTGCTCGGGACATCGGAACCTTGGTGCTCCGCCGCGATCCGGGAAGCACGGGCATCGAAATCGTCCGCCGGGCCGGAATCGATTGCCGGCAGGCTTGGGGCGGAGGCGGGCAGCGGCTCGAACAGCCCCGGCAGCCTCGGCCGGATTGATTCAGGCGGAGCCGCCAGGCTGCGTTCCGCCAGCCGGGAGAAGAAGTCGCTCATGCGTTCCTCCTCATGATCCGGCCAACTCGATGTAGGCCTGCCGGCGCGCCGGGCTCAACTCCAGGATGTCGCGCTCGGACCAGCCGTAGGCGCGGGCAAGAACATGAACTTCCCGCAATATGCGGCAGGCCCAAGCCTCGATTTCGCTCCAGAAAAAAGGAACGATATCGAACGGTGCCTGCCAGCGATATTCGCAAGTCGGGCAGCCCAGGTCCACACGCATGTCCGCCAGGGGATCGGCCTTTGCCAAGGCTTCTGCCGCTGCGGCAACGACTTCCGGCGGCAGGCGGTCCGCTCCGACCGGGTCGCCGTTTTTCGAAGCGCTCACCAGGCTGCGAGCGAACAAGTGCGAGCGCCGAGCCTCGGCGTCGGAATCAAGTGAGAGCGCGGCCATGTCGATGCTGTTCGGCGGACGCAGGCAGAGATCGTAGCCAGCAAACGAAATCCCGATTTCCGTTTGCGGCGGCTCATTGCGCCACGGCGCAAAGCGCGATGCGGCGTCGAAGGAGAACTCGACCTGCTCGCCGCATTCCGGACACGTTGCGCGGCTGGCAAGGGTGGCGCCGAAAATCCAGGCGCGCAGGGCAAGCAGACGCGAATCGCGCTCGCCGATGGGCAGCGCTGCCAGGGAATCGGGAGCCGCCTCAGGGCTCGCCGCAGCAAGCAACACCAAGGCCCGGTCCACCGGACCCCGGGACAGCCCGTCCTCCCACGCGCACAGCAACTCGGCGGCCGACAGGGGGCGCATGGCGGATCATCCGGCTGCCGGGTTCGAGAAGCTCGGTTCGGTGGGCTCAGGAACCGACTGGTCCCGCTCCCAACCTTCGTTTTCGAGCTTGAGGTGCTGGATGGCTACCGCGTTGGCATTGGCGTCGAGGTCGGGCAGCGCCTGGTACTCGGACACCCAGCAGCGATACACCTTGTACGCCAGCGCCAGTTGCCCCGCCTCGTTGTAGACCTCAATGGTGATGTCCTTGCGGAAATCCTGGAGCGAGACTTCAGCGCCGAGGCCGGCACCGATCTGCCAGACCTTGTTGGCCCACTGCTCGAAGGCCACGTCATGGGTGACCCCGCGCTCCAGCGTGATGGCGTCGTACTCGGTTCGCCCCGGGGACTTGCGGCTGCTCGACGGATCGCCGCCTTCGCGGTGCTTGACCACTTCGGTGGTGCGCTTCAGGAGGCCGACCTTGCTGACTCCGGCGACATAGCGGCCGTCCCAGCGCACGCGGAATTTGAAATTCTTGTACGGGTCGAAGCGCTGGGTATTTACGGTGAATTGAGCCATGAGCGCCTCCTCAGGTTGCGATCTGTCCGGCCATCTGCTGGATCTGGATGACGACAAACTCCGCAGGTTTCAGCGGCGCGAAGCCGACGGCGATGTTCACAATTCCCAGGTTGATGTCGTTCTGGGTCGTGGTCTCGTTGTCGCACTTGACGAAATACGCGTCCTGCGGCGTCTGGCCCTGGAAGGCACCCTGCCTGAACAGGTTCTGCATGAAGGCGCCGACGTTCAGCCTGATCTCGGACCATAGGGGATTGTCGTTCGGTTCGAAAACGACCCACTTCAGCGCGCGGTAAAGGCTCTCCTCGATGTACAGCGCCATGCGCCGCACCGGAATGTACTTCCATTCGGAGCCGATCTGGTCGTTGCCCTGGAGCGTGCGCGCCCCCCAGACAACGGTGCCATAGACACTGAAGTTGCGGATGCAATTGACCGCGGTCGGATTGAGGGTGCCGTTCTCGATATCGTTCAGCGGCTGCGAGACGCCCAGCACACCGGTGAGGCTGGCTTCGGTCCCGGCAGGCGCTTTCCATACGCCCCGGGTCGAATCGGTGCGTGCGTAGATTCCGGCCATAAAACCGCAAGGCGGGAAGATGCCTGGCTGGTTCGACATGAGCGGGTCCGGCGCACTGATCCATGGGAAATAGAAAGCAGCGTTGGCCGCATTGTCGCCGGCGGTGATCTGGACCGGCGGCCCCTGGCTGGTCTGCAGCGTCTTGAAGGTGGCATCCTGGTAACAGTCGGCAATAAGCATGGCCCGGTGGTCGTGACAGAAGCCTTCCAGGGTGCTCAAGGTCGCCGGGTCCGCTTCGCCAGGGACGCAAAGCAGGTTGAACAGGTCCACGTGCTCCAGCAGGTCGACGCCGACGCCGCTGCCCGGCAGGACAGCGGTCTCGAAAGCGCCAGCGGGCATGCTGCTGGTGGACGCCGGCGCCAGGACCGTGCCGTCGAGGCCGCCGATAAGCGGCGAGGGCGTGGCGGTGTCCGCCGGCGGACTGGGGTTGACGCCGATCACCGTCGCCGTGACGTAGGACGACTGGTTGTCCACGATTGTCTGGACGTAGCGGCTATCGCCGCTGTTCATCGACAGATTCTCGAAAGACTCGACCAGGACCGCCGGCGCGGGAGTGGGCGGCAGACTGTATACCTGGAGCTGGAATCGCCCAGGGGTCGCCAGGTTCTTGATTTTGATGCCGTAGGCACTGCCCCACAGCCCCGGGCTGTTCGCGCTGACCGTCAACACGCCGCTCAGGGTGACGCTTGCCGCCACGTTGCCGGCGCCGACCACGCGAATGATGTAGGCCTGGGTGCCGCCATTGGCGAAGAACTGGTAAACCGAATAGCCAAGCAAACTGCGGCTGTCCATGCCACCGAACCCGCGAGTGAAGTCCATCCAGCTTTGCACCAGGGTTGCGCTGTCCACGGGTCCCTGTGGAGCCCAGCCGACAAAGGCCGCAATCGACGTGGCGACTCCAGTGATGGTACGCACGCCACTGGGGATCTCTTCGATATAGACGCCCGGATAGTTGACTGTGACAGGCATGTGCCACCTCCTTCTATGGCAGGTTGCGCCGGATGGCCGTCGGGCGCATCCGACTTTCCCGGCTTCCCCGACAAGGTCGGGCGCGTGCGTGCGCGCGCGTTAAAAGCAGGACCGGCAAGATGAAAAAATGATCACCTATTTAGGAATACATATTAGGTGATAGATCAATCGGATCGCAAATTTCGGAGCGTTGGCAAATTCGCTAATGCAAGTGGTTATTTCATTAACGAAGTAGGGCAATCCACCCCGTTCGCAAAGGCGCGACACGAACGAGCAGTCATGCCCGTTCGTCCCTGTTTGCGGTATGCCATTCCGATTTGCTGTCCTTGTAGAGGAATATTCCGGTATCGACGAGTTCGAATTCTTGCCGGCCAAACGTACGGCTCGTGCCGGCAAAAATGAATGTCGAGAGAAAGAGAGTCGCCACCCCGAAGCATAATGAGAGGCGAGCGGATCCTGTGGAATCGCTTTCATCACTTTGGCGAACCTGGTGGAAAGCTGCACGCGTTGCACGCACCAAATTCGCACACTTGAATTCGGCAAATCCTATAGCTGCTTCATGGATCCAGCTACCTTGTGGTTTTTATAGTTGATCAATACGCATTGAGCAAGGATTGCAATCCAGTAAAGAAATTCAAAGAGGCTCGGCGCCAGTTTGATGCAATGGGGGCTTCGAGCCGGCGTCACCGCAACATGGCCGACATCGCCGACAGGCAGATCAGCGTGCGCACCACGTGTTCCACGGAAGGCGCGTCGAAATAAAGCGAGACCCCACCGGTTCGTGCGAGCGTTGGCCACTGGCAGAACAGATCGGCTTGCGCCGGCCCCTGCACACTCAACTCGCACCTGAATTCACTGGATCGATTGGCGGGTGTCTCGCTGACCTTTTCTCCTGCCATGTGCCGTTCTACGACCGCCTGTGCGGCGCGGCGAATCTCGGCTCGCGCGCTAGCGAGCCCCAGCGTAGCGCCGCTCGTGCATCCCGATGCGGTTTTGGTGATCACGAATGTTGCATCGGGAAAGGCCGGACGTGTTTCTTCGGCGAATACGTCGTCGCCAGACAGCAGTGCAACTGATGCTCCGTATTCCTGAGCAAGCGCGCCATACAAGCCCGCTTCGCCCACCGGGACGCCGTTGAGCCGCACGCTCGCAAATGCGAAGCTATTGATCGTATGCGCGAGGATGCCGCGGCTTTGTGCCATGGCGTGGTAGCCGATCATGAACACGAGGTCAGGGCTCGCTTCGAGTCCTGCCATCATGCACAGTGTACGAGGCTTACCGAGCACGATATGCGCGCGTGCGTCGAGCAAATCAGGCAACAGGTTACGAAAACCTCCGTGCGAATCGTTGACCCAGACCTGCGTTGCGCCGCCCGCGAAGGCCCCTTCGATCGCGGCATTCGCTTCGAGCGTCATCCAGCGGCGCGCGGCTTCGTATTCGCCGTTGCCTGCGCGGGTTTGTTCCGGATGAAACACACCCGCGACGCCTTCGATGTCGGTGGAAATGAGCACTTTCATAGGCGCTCCCCATCGATACGATGGGCGCTCTCGCGTGTGAAGTTCAGGTTGCGCGTGCGAGCTGTGTCGATACGAAAACGCACGACCAGCCCAGCCGAGCGTTCCACTGTCAACACGCCGCGGATGACGGTCAACGGACCGACGGGGTCGAACGTGAATACGTCATGATCTACAGGCTCCAGCCGATAGCTCGCACTGCCTGCTACGCCGTCCATCGTCATGGTGAGTTCGTCGTTCTGCACGGCGATAGTTGCATGCGCCGCAGCATCGCTGCTGTAGTACCTGCCTGCCAGACCCGGCAATACGTCGGAGAGCCGAGGGGCGTTGTCGGACAAGCGTTGCAGGATCTGCGCATGACCGCAGTCCACCAGCTCAATGGCAGTCACACGTCCCTCCGGGGACGTGCAAGGTTTGATCAGGCATGCGGCGCCGGTCCCGTCTTCGACCCGCAATGCAGTCGAAGTCTGGATCAGCGGCAAGGGCATTTGCCTGGCGTTGTGGAAGATCACACTCAATCGCCCATCGCGATCGTCGATCACGCAGTACGCTCCGCGCGAGTGGTACTTGCCGAGCAGGGTTTCGTGCCCCGCAGTAGGCAGTGGCGCAGCAGGTTGCGCGCCCAGTATCGCGTCTCCCAGAACGATGTCGACCACCTGCGTGGCGAGTTCGACCGGATCGGCAGCGGCTCCATTGGTGAGAATGATCACATCGAGCGCATGCTGTTGCACGGTCAACATCTGGCAAGCGCCACCGAACACACCGCCAGCATGGTGCAGCAACTCCACGTCGCGATGCGGCGTGCGCATCAATCCCAGGACGTAGACGCCTTCAGCGCCGCTCGAGTAGCGCGGCCTGGCCAGCATCTGGCGCCAGTTCGCTTCGCTGCCCAGGCGCTTGGGGCCGCGCAGATGCGCGAGCCAGAGCAGCATGTCGTCGACCGTCGATACGATCCCGCCTTCGCCGAGCACCTCCCAGGTGGGAAAGAGACCGCGCATAAATCCGCCTTTGCCATCCGGCACGTGCTGGGTGGCCATGCGCGGGCGGATTTGCATGTCGTCGGCAACCGACTCCGTGTCGAGCATGCCCATCACGTTGAAGATGCGTTCCTTGAGGAAGGTCGCGAAGGGGATTCCGCTGGCGCGCTCGATTGCGAGCGACAGCAGGTGGTATCCCCCGTTGCAGTAGATCATCCGCTCCCCCGGCGGGAAATTCACATCACCCTGTCGCAGTTCTGCGGCCAATGCGCCGCCGTGTGGCATCGTCGCTACGCCTTGTGCGAGCAGTGTCAGGTCGAGATAGCAGCGATAGCCTCCCGTATGCGTCATCAATTGCCGCAAGGTCGGGTCGCCGGCCAGCAGCGGCAGTTCGGGCAGATACGTGCGAACCCCGGCGTCGATGTCGAGCTTGCCGTCCTCGGCTAACAGCAGCGCGGCGAGGCAGGTGAATTGCTTGCTCGTCGAGCCGATGCGAAGGCGCGTAGCCGGGGTGTTGATTACGCCATGTTCCAGGCTCGCCAGACCGAAGCCGCGTCGGTAGAGGATCTCGTCCCGATGCGCGACGGCCACGACCAGGCCGGGTTCGTCGCCCTTGTTGAACCGTTCGAACAAGGCATCCAGCTGTTCGGCGACGGCTTGCGAATCTTTCTTCATTATCAGTTATCCATATGATTAGAATGGGATGTTCAGCGTCGCACCAATCGTGCGAGGCTGAATCACGCTGACGAGCGCCGGGCCGCCCAGCGGTATCAGCGACGTGCCGGCCGCGATCAAGGCGCGGCGATCGAACAGGTTGCGGACATAGAACCCCAGGTTGAACTTTCCAAAGTCCACGCCTGCTTGCAGATCCGTGATCGCATAGCCGGGCAGCGGGTAGTCGGGGCGGCCCGAGCTGGCGTCGAAACCGCTATGGCGTCGGCCGACAAATCGCTGGATGACACCCGCATACGACTGATGCCCCTGTACCGTGAACAGATAGGTGCCCGAGAATGTGGCGGCGACTTTGGCCGAGTTCGGCAATGGTTCGCCGGCGGTCGTACCAGCGCTGGTACTTCCCGTCGTCAAACGGGCGTCGATGAGCGACAGATTCGCACTGAAATTCCAGTGCCGGTCTGGACGGAACGTGCCGGAGAACTCCAGCCCCTTGATCCGTGCATCGCCTGCGTTGACGACCTGGTTCACGCCGTCGACCGTGCCGAGCTGCTGGATGTTCTTCCACTCGATGTCGTAGACGGACGCTTCCAGCGAAAGCCGCTTGTCGAGCAGGTCGGCCTTGTAGCCAGCCTCGTAACTCCACAGCGTATCGGGATTGAATGTCGGGCTGCCGGACGCGCGCATGCTGGTGAGCGGATCGATCAGCAGGGCATTCGGGCCGCCGGGCCGGTATCCACTGGCGACGCGGATATACGCATTGCTATTGGGTGTCAGCGCATAGCGCGCGGTGAACATGTAGGTCTTGCTGGTGTCCGACGACGGCGCCGAGACGGTCTGCGTTGGGCCAGCGAGCGTGCCGGACGTCGTCTGCTCATACGTCTGGGTGTTGTGGGCGATCCGCAGGCCAGCGGTCAGGGAAAGGCGCGATGTGAGGTGGTAGGTCAGGTCGCCGTATGCTGCGTACTCGTCGTACGTGCTGGGCGCGTCGATCTCCGAAAGGTTTGGCCCGACAGTGCCATCGGGCAAGGTCGTTAAAAACCCCTCGTTCAACGTGCTGCGCTCATGCGTATAGAAAAGCCCGGCCAGCCACTCCAGCCGCTGATTGCCCGGCGAGGTCAGGCGAAGCTCCTGCGTGAACTTGTTCGTGGTGGCCACATCACTGGCGACCACCGAACCCAGGTCTAGCCCTTGCGCGGCAAATAGCGGCCCGTATACGCCGGTCAAATCTTGCGGCGCGCTCGAGTTGACTCTTTGAAACGACGTGATCGAGTTCAAGCGCGCCCAGCCGAGTTCGTATTCGATCCCGGCGGAATAGAGCTGAATATTCTGGTGAAACGGTTCCGGAGCGAACTGTTGCGTGGTCAGGTCGCCCCAGACCGGTTGCCCGTTGGCGCCATATTCAACGTAGTTCGGAGCGTTGCGATTGATGTTCTGCGAGACCGCGCTTAACCGCACCGTCAGGTCACGAGTCGGAGTCAGCAGCAACGAAGCGCGGGCGCCGTAGGTGTCGCTACGATCGATGTGCGTATCCGCCTGTGGGCCCACTGCATCGACATAACCGCCATCGTGCTGGCCGAAGACGGAGACGCGCAGCGCGGCAACGTCGGTTTTCAGCGGGATATTCAACGTTGCATTGGCCGTGCCGCTCACTCCGCCATGCTCGGTGCCCGACACGCCGGCGCCAACTTGCCCGGAAAACTGCCCCGGGTCGGGTTCATTAGTCACGTACTTGAGCAGACCACCCATCGCGCCCGCACCATACAAGGTCCCCTGCGGACCGCGCAGAATTTCAACGTGATTGAGGTCGAGCAGGCTCATGTCGAGCGCGAAGGTTGCGCTTTGAGAAAACAAGGTGCTGCCGCCAAACGCGACATCGTCGATATAAATGCCGACCGTCGGCCCGGTCTGAACACCTGTCGTCACACCGCGGATGCTGACCTGACCGGACCCGCTGCCGCCGCTAGCGTTCAAATCGACACCCGGCTCCGAAGACAGGTAGTCGGACATCGTTTGTGCGCCGCTCTTCTGCAGTTCGTCGGCCGAGAGTACATTGACCTGCATCGGCACTTCGCGCGCGGGCTCACGTCGGCGAGTCGCGGTAACGACAACGGTATTGAGCGTCGCGCCATCTTTGCCCTGAATCTTCGACGTCTCAGCAACGGATGCATTCGGCGCCGTCGTGCCCGACGCGGCGGCCGGTTTCGCTGCTGAGGCCGCCTCAGGTGCCGCAATCTGCTGGGCTTGCAATTGCGTCGTCGTTTGTTGTTGTGCATGCGCACCCAGCGACGCCAATCCGAACACCGGCCCGACGAATAGCGTTGCATAACGCCCGCCGTGTCGCAGCGGTAACGCCTTCGAAACCGCTGTGTGCTTCGGTTTATTTTTCATTTTCGCCATTGTCTCCTCCTGATTTTTCAATCTGTTGAAACGGATGCCGTATAGCGCAACTCAGGAGTGAACGGTAAGTGCCGGTTATTTCTGTTTCATGAGGCCTTTGTATCGGGGTTGATACAAAGCGCGGCGAAGGTGTCGGGCAGAAGGACCGGCAGCAGGCGTATAGCCGATGCGGAAATTTGTTTCGGGTTTGCAATAAAGGACACACAAAGACCCCACATTCCGGGGCGATAATTGGAGTCATCACATGCTGCCCGCCATCACCATGCGCAAACCTCGCTTCGATTCGGCTTTTTACCGCCTGCTCTTTATGATGATTTCGATCGTCCTCGTGACGCAGGTCAGTGCTGGCCTTGTGCTCTTCAAGCTCTACAGCACGGCGCCTTTCAAGCCCCCTCCCGGGATGAGTGCGGCGCTGCAGTGGGGCGCCGCGGTGATGATCCAGGTGATGCCGGCGCTGATCTCGTCCTGGTTCGGAGCGCGCATGCTTGCCGCACCGTTCCGCTCACTCGCTCTGGGGGCAGACGAACTGTCGCGAAATATCGATGCACCGCCCATCAGGGAAACGGGCCCCATCGAAGCGCGTCAGGCCGCCAGGGTGTTCAACACGATGCAGGCGTCGCTGCGGCGGCAAATGAGTGAACGCAACCGCTTTCTCGCTGCGGTATCGCACGATCTGCGCACCCCCTTGACGCGCATGAAACTACGCCTTCGCTCTGCTCAGGATACCGAATTGAGTGATCGGCTTAGAGACGATATCGACGAGATGACGCAGCTCCTGGAGGCAACACTGTCGTTCTTGCGCAATGAAGAGGTGGTTGAGGCGTTCAGTCCGGTCGATATCAACGCGCTGGTGGATGCGATCGCGGAAGACGCGGCCGAACACGGCCAGCGGGTGACGATCGGCGGTGAGGTGGCGCCGCTATCGGCCCAGCCGCTCGGCCTCAAGCGCTGCCTGACGAATCTGGTTGCCAACGCGATTCGATACGGCGAAGACGCGCACATTCTTTTGACCGATGCGCCGTCGTATGTGCGCATCGAGATACTCGACCATGGCGCCGGCATACCGGAGCCGCAACTGGAGCGGGTGCTCGAGCCGTTCTACCGCGTGGAGAGCTCCCGCAATAAAAATACCGGGGGAACGGGACTGGGCCTTGCCATCGCGAACGACGTCGTGAAGCGTCACGGTGGCGAACTGGTGTTGCGCAACCGCGCGGAAGGTGGCTTGGCGGCGCAGGTCACGTTGCCGCGTCGATGAGGCGGGCTTGCGGACCGGCCATGAGAAAAACTCTATTTCACGCTTGATACACAGTGCTCACAAAGCGGAAATGGCGTCTGCTTATAGTCGGTTCACGCCCCTCAACTACGTTTAGCAGACCTTCTCATGAGAATATATACAGCTCAACTTTCGACCGAAACAAACACCTTCGCCCCTTGTCCGACCGGTTGGGGCGGCTTTGAAGAGAGCACCATCTTTCATGGCGACGCGAGCTTGCGCGAGCCCGACGGCATGGGTCACGTACTGGCGGAAGTCCGGCGTCTTGCCGAGCAGGACGGTCACGAAGTCATAGAGGGACTGTGTGCCGAAGCGCAGCCGTCCGGGCCAACGATTCGCGCGGTCTACGAGTCTTTGCGGAACGAAATTCTCGATGGGGTAAAAGCGGCGTTGCCGTTGGACGCCGTGATCCTGCTGTTGCACGGCGCAATGGTGGCCCAAGGCTACGACGATTGCGAAGGCGATCTGCTTGCGGGCATTCGTGCGATTGTCGGGCCCGATGTGCCCATCTCCGTCACGCTCGATCCGCACTGTCATTTCACACAACTGATGAAGGCATCGGCCGATATTCTGATTGCGTACAAGGAGTATCCGCATATCGACGCCGTGGATCGGGCGCGCGAGGCTTATGAATTGGCGCTCGATACGGCAGCCGGGCGCATCCGTCCGACCATCGGCACGTTCGATTGTCGGATGGTCGGCACATGGCATACCACCAGCGAGCCCATGGCGGGATTCGTCCGGCGCATGCGCTCGCTCGAAGGGAGCAACGGCGTACTGTCGGTGTCGCTCGGCCACGGTTTTCCGTGGGGCGATGTACCCGAAGCCGGCGCGAAAGTCTGGGTGGTGACGGACAACGATCCCGCCAAGGCTGAAGCGCTGGCGGCACAACTGGCGCGCGAGTTCTGGGAGCTGCGCGACGCCACCCGCCCGGCATGGCTCGACATCGATACCGGCCTGAATCGCGCGCTGGCTGTCGACGGCGGCCCGGTCGTACTGGCGGACGCCGCGGATAATCCTGGCGGCGGTGCGCCGTGCGACAGCACATTCATCTTGCGTCGCGTGGTCGAGCGGGGGATCGCCAACGTTGCGATTGGATGCTTGTGGGATCTCGGCGCCATTCAGATTTGCAAGGACGCCGGTGTGGGGGCGACCCTGGATTTGCGCATCGGCGGCAAATGCAGTGTGTATTCGGGCGATCCCGTGGACTTGCGCGTCACCGTGCGTGCCATCGTAGACCGACATACGCAAAGCATCATGGGCCTCGAACAATCGTTAGGGCGGGCCGTACGGGTCGAAGCGGCCAACGGGCTCGATATCGTGCTGATATCGGTTCGCACCCAGGTGCTTGGCGTAGACGCATTCACCGGTCTGGGTATCGACTTTGCCGCGAAGAAGCTGGTGGTCGTGAAATCGACACAGCATTTTCATGCCGATTTTGCCCCCCGCGCGAAAGCCGTATTCCATATCGCGGCCCCAGGTGCGCTCACGACGGCTTTTGCTGAACTAGATTATCGCCGTCGCGATCTCGACTACTGGCCGCGCGTGTCGAACCCGTTCGCGCCGGCAGTATGAATACCTGCCCATGCCGGCGCGGGCTGCGCCGGCATGGGCAGGGCGTCTGGAGTCAGGTGTCGGCCCGCACGGGCGTGAAGGCGAGATGCCGGGTACGAGGCGTATCGACACGAAAGCCCGTGATGTTGGCGCTCGCTGTGTCGCGCGTGAAGGTGACGATCCCGGTCATGATATCCATCGGATCCATCGGCGTCAGTTCGAAGACGTCGCGGGCCACTGGGGCCAGTCGATAGTCGCATCCGCCCACCGCGCCGTCCATACGAAGTACGAGCGCTTCGCCGCAGAGGCGGATGGTTGCACGCGCGTTCGCGTCGTGACTCTCGAACACGGCGGGCATCGCTGCGATCATGCAGGGCGTTATCGCGGGCGCGTCGCCGATTCGTGTGAGGACATCGGTGTGACCGCAATGCGCGACGCGGATGCACGCCAGGTCGTCCGGCGCGCCAGGGGAACCCCAACGCAACGCGAGGGCTCCGTCGCCGCCTGCTTCGGCCTCCATGTCGCTGAACTCATCCAGGCTGTCGTAGAGCGCCATAGGCGGGTTTGGGCAAAGCGGTCCCGTCAGCATCAACGCGCCGTCGCGATCTTCCAGCGCATACACGGCGCCGCTGCAAGGCGAGCGGTAGCGGCCGAGGCGCGCCACATGGCCGGAGGCGCGTGCCGCGACCGGCGGCCCGTTGCCGCTCAGCTCGCCTGCGAGCACGATGTCGACGACCCGCTTCGAGAGTTCGATTGGCGCGTCGACTGCGCCATTGCTGAGCAGGACCACATCGAGTTCGTGTTGTGTCGACAGGAGCATCTGGCTGCTCCCGCCCACGACACCGCCCGAATGGTGTATCAGCTCGGCTCCTCGATAAACGCTTTGCTTGAGGCCGAGCGCATATTGGCTGCGCTGGCCGCTGGAGAACACCGGCAAGGTCAGCATCCGGGCCCAGGTATCGCTGTTGCCGACGATCTTTTCCTTGCAGCGCAGGTGCGCGGTCCACCGCAGCATGTCGTCGACGGTCGAGACGATCGAGCCTTCACCCAGCAAGTCCCACGCTGGAAAGATGCCGCGGCGGAATCCCCCCTGGCGATCGGGCACATGCATCGTTGCCATGCCTCGCGCGATGGTCATGTCATCGGATACGCACGCCGTGTCGCGCATATGCAGCGGGTTGAAGATGGAAGTTCTCAGGAACGCGTCGAACGGCATCCGGCTCGCGCGCTCGATGGCGAGGGAAAGCAGATGGTAGCCGCCGTTCGAATACATCATGCGTTCCCCAGGCGGAAAATTCTCATCGCGTTGACGTTGCTGCGACGCCAACAGCGCGCCACGCGGCAGGATCGCCAGACCCTGCGTCAGCAAGGCAAGGTCGAGTGCGCAGCGCTGTCCGCCCAGATGCGACATCAATTGTCGCAAGGTCGGTGCGCCCGCGGTTGGCGGCAACTCCGGCAGATAGGTGCCGATGGGTGCGTCCGCGTCGAGCATGTCGCGCTCGCACAGCAGCAGCACAGCGAGGCAAGTGAATTGCTTGCTGACGGAGCCGATACGCATTCGCGTGGCCGGCGTGTTAGCGATGCCATGTTCCAGGCTCGCCATGCCGAAGCCGCGCCGATACAGCAGTTGGCCGCGCCAGGTAATGCCGGCGACCAATCCCGGGGCGTCGGTGCGTTGATAAGGCGCGAACAGCGCGTCGAGTTGCGTCGTCGTGGCGGATGCCGCTGGTGTCATATCGATAATTCAACGAAAGAAAGGGGGGGCGCCCGCATGACCCCAAGTTTGGGGCGGGCAATGCAGCAAACCGTCGGTGTAGACAACGCTCGGCTCGCGATCGCGCGCGAGGAAGATCGGTCCGTCAAGATCGACGTGATCGCATTGCTGCCCGAGCAGAAAGGCGGGGGCGATCGCCAACGAAGTGCCTGCCATGCAGCCGACCATGAGAGACAAGCCGGCGTCGCGAACATGGGTTGCGAGATCGAGCGCGCGTGTCAGGCCGCCGCATTTGTCGAGCTTGAGGTTGACGACGTCGTAACGGCGCGCGACTTCGGGCAGATCCGCCAGATCCTGAAACGATTCGTCGGCCGCTAGCGAAATCGGGCAATCGATATGTTCCAGGCAGGCATCCGCGCCGATCGCGAACGGTTGTTCGAGCATGCCGACACCCAGTTGTTGCAGCAGCGGGATCATTGCGTCGAAGTGCGCACGCGACCAGCCTTGATTCGCGTCGACGGCGAGTGGCACGTCCGGGCGCATGTCGCGAATGGCCGCGAGGCGCGGGGCGTCGGCGGCGGTGCCGTCCAGTTTGATTTTTAGCGCCCGGGCATGGGTCAGCGCCCGCGCGGCTTCGGCCATCGCTTGCGGCGTGTCCGTACCAATCGTCATCGTCGTCAACAAGGCGCGCGGAGCGGGCAGGCCGGCCGCGCGCCAGACCGGTATGGCCTGCTGTTGTGACTCTAGCGCCCACAAGGCCGCGTCAACGGCGTTGCGTGCGCCGCCGGGCGGCAACACGTCGAGTAGCTGCGCACGCGTGATGCCTGCTTCGATGGGCGCGCGCGCCGTTTCGATTTGCGCAGCGATCGATTCAGGCGTTTCACCCAGGTAGAAGACGCCCGATGCCTCGCCGTTGCCAGTGTGGTATCCGTCGTCGAGGGTCACGCTTACGAGACAGGCAGCGTCGATAACGTGGCCGGTGATGCGAAACGGAACGGCGAGGGGCCAACGTTCGATACGCAGTGAGAGTTTGCGGGGGCGCATGGGCGAATGAGGGAAAAGAGCATCATGCATAGCGTTCGATGGCCTCGCGTACGCCGCGGCTGGCCGCGCGCATCAGAATGCAGGCGGCGAAGAATCCGAACGCCGCCGTGCAGACGATCGACCACAGCAGACCTCGGCTGAGCGCGTGCATGCGGTCCGACATGAAGCCGATAATCACGGGGCTGGCGGATTGCACGACGATCGACGTCAGCGCGCCGATCGCCGCGACGCGTGAGCGCAAGTGCGCGGGGCAGATGTTCTGCATGATGGTCGGAAACAGCACCATGCCCGCGACCATGCAGGCGAGTTGCGCGCCGAACAGCGCATAGACGGGCGTGATCGAGCCCACCTGCAAGTAAAGGAACGACAGACCGCTTGCTACCAGTGCGCCAAATTCGCATACGCGCAGGGGCGCGAGCACACCGAAGCGCGCCCTCATACGGCCGGCCACGAGCCCGCTGAGCGCGCAGCCCGCGATACCGCCGGCCATTGCCGCCACGCCCATGCCGCCGCCTGCTTCGGCCGGCGTAGCGCCGAAGGTTCGCACTGCCACGACCGGCATCCACGTCGCCACGCCGCCAAACGCCAGGTTGACCAGTCCGATTGCGCCGAAGAACTTGAGCATCATGGTGCCTTCGCGCCGGAAGTAGCGTGATGCGGACGGCTGCAGCGAGAGGTGATGCCAGCGATTCGCGGACGGGTCCGTGTCGTGGTGCTTCCCTGAACTGATGAGCAGAACCAGCACGACCAGCAAGGGGGCAGGCAAGGCAACCGCGAAGAACGCGAGCCGCCAGGGTTCGAAATCGGCGAGTCCCGCCGGCAAGGCGCTGTGTACCGCCGCAATGGTGTGCATCAGCGCGCCGCCGAGCGCCATTCCCGCACCCGCGCCCAACAGATTGGCAAGGGCGAAGATCGCATTGGCGAGTACACGTTGACGCGCCGGAAAGAGATCGGGAATCAGGCCGTAGATCACCGGCACGAGTCCGGCTTCGCCGATCCCCAGGCCGACGGTGGCGATGAACAACTGCCAGAAATGGGTGGTCACGCCGCAGATCGCGGTGGCGGCGCTCCAGACGAGTATGCACGCCGCCAGCACGACGCGGCGATCCACGCGGTCGGCGATCCAGCCGATCGGCAGAGAAGCCACGCCAGCGAAGAGGGCGATGCCCGCGCCCTGCATCAGGCCGATTTGCGTGTCGGTCAATCCGAAATCGTGGCGGATGGGCTCCGCCAGCAAGATCAGCATCTGCCGGTCGACGAACGCGAAAAACGCCACGATCACGAGAATCGCCAGACCGAACCACGCGAGCGGTCCGGCGGGTAATTCCGGTGGCGGGCTTGGGTCCGCCACCGGGGCGGACAAGTCGAGGTTGGAATCGAACATGGAAGCTCTGTGTTGAGAGAACGGTTACTGCGTGAACTGCTCGTTGCCCACGAGCCCGATGCGGTTCGCGCCGAGCCGCTGCGCGGACGCCATGACCATCGCCACGGCGCGGTAGGGCGCGGCCTTGTCGGGCCGAATATGCAGTTCAGTCGGCGCGGGGGAGGCGGCCACGTCGCGCAGCCGCGTTTCCAGTTGCGCGCGCGAGTTCAGTGTTTCGCCATTCCATGCGATCGTGCCGTCGGCCGCGATATCGATCTGCACCACTGGGGGTGTTTGCGGTTGCGACGGCGGCGCGCCGGTCGGCATATCGAGCTTGACGGCGTTGGTCTGGATCGGAATGGTGAGGATCAGCATGATCAGCAAGACGAGCATCACGTCGATCAACGGCGTGGTGTTAATCTCGCTCATTACTTCGGTATCCTCTGCGTTACCGGTAGGCATCGTCATCGCCATCTCTGGTCTCCTTTTCGGTATGGATGAGTTACTGGCGCGGCGGCGGTTCGGTGATGAAGTCGACCTTGCTGATGCCGGCTTGCTGGCAGGCGAACACCACGCGGCCGATGACGGCGTAGCGCGCGTCGAGATCGCCGCGAATGTGAACTTCAGGCTGCGGCGACTGCGCCGCGACCGCCTTGAGCTTCTCGACGAGCGTTGCGGCGTCGGGCACCCGCAGTTCGTCCCAAAACACGTCGCCTTGTTTTGTCACGGCGAGAATCACGTTGCGCGGCGTCGTTTGCAGCGGCTGCACGGCTTCCTTGGGCAGCGAGACCGGCACGGTATGCGAAACCACCGGAATCGTGATAAGAAAAATGATCAACAGGACCAGCATCACGTCGACCAGCGGCGTCGTGTTGATGGTCGCCATGACCTCGTTGTGATCCTCGCCGTCGCGGCTTCCCACGGTCATGGCCATGGCTTACCCCACGCGTGCGAGGGCGGTGGCTTTGGTCGCGGCGGCGAATGAGGCGGTGGTCTTTCCGGTCAGGATCACGATGTGCAATTCCGTCGAGAAGCCGCGTACTCTATCCATGACGGCTTTGTTGCGACGCACGAGCCAGTTGTAGCCGAGGACAGCGGGCACGGCGACGGCGAGACCGATCGCGGTCATGATCAGCGCCTCGCCGACGGGCCCGGCGACTTTATCGATGGATGCCTGACCCGCAATGCCGATGGCGGTCAGCGCGTGATAGATGCCCCACACGGTACCGAACAGTCCGATGAACGGCGCGGTAGAGCCAACCGTGCCAAGAAACGCGAGCCCGTCCTGCAGGCGGCTCGATACTGAGCTGGTCGCACGTTCGATGGCCGCCGCGACCCAGTTGTTGAGGTCGACCTGTTCGAGCAGCGCGCCTTCGTGATGTTCGTAGGCAGCAAGGCCTCGCTCCGCGATGAAGCGGAATGGACTGCCGGCGTCCAGCTGGCGCGTGCCTTCGCCGAGATTGGCGGCTTTCCAGAAACCCTTCTCCGCCGCTTTCGCGCGGCGCAGCACGCGGGCCTGTTCGAGCAGCTTCGCGACGATGATGTACCAGCTGCCCATGGACATGATGACCAGGATGAGCAATGTGCCTCGCGCAATGAAATCGCCGCCCTTCCAGAGCGCATCGAGGCCGTAGGGGTTGGCCACCGTATCGGTGGCGGCGTGGGCGGCGCTGGCCGCGAGCGACAAAGCCATCAGCAAGGTGGCCTGGCGGGTACGGTTGATCATGAACGTCTCCTGAGATGCGTTGATAAACAAAAAGGAACGGCTGTCGAGGGCCGCCTCAATCGAGCTTGAACGAGAAGGGCACTTGCACGCGGACTTCCTCGCCTTGTGCGACGCAGTGGAATTGCCGCACGGCGTTTTCGGCGGCGCGGTCGAGAACCGGGGCGGCCGACTGGATCACGCTCAGGTCTTTGACGCTGCCGTCGGTGCCGACGGTGAAAACCACGACGACATCGCCGGTCAGGTTGTCCTTGAGCGCTTCACGCGGATAGCGGATCCCGGCGCGTACCTCCGTCGAGTTCGGACACACGACGCCGACGCTCTTCGACACCGGCGCTGCAGGAGCAGCGGGGGCGGGCGGCGCGACCGGCGCGGATGGTGCAGGCGCGCTCGACTGTGCAACGATCGCGTTTGGCGACGGCGGCGCCGCAACCGGCACAGCGGGTGGTGGCACGAACGGCGGCGGGGGCGCGACGTGTTTCGGCGGTGGTGGCGCGATCCGCTTGGGCGGCGGGGGCGGTGCAGGGGGAGGCGGTGGCTTGATTTGTTCAATGATGCGCGCCTGAATCGGCTGACGAATCACCTCCACGACTTTCGTCGCCAGACCCGTTAGCAATGCGTAGACGATCGCGGCGTGCAATCCGACCACAAAGGCAATGCCGCCAATACGCCGGGAAGGCGGTTTGGGTTGTGCGTAGTTCATTTCCCGCATGTCTCCTGCCTCGATATGACTTGGGAGCCACGTTAAAACCGCGACTTTTCTGTTTCATATCGGCTTTGTATCGGCGTTGACACAAACGCTTTCAGGCCCGGAAATGTTTCGGCATGAGGCGCAAAGCCAGGCGGGACAGCGAGGAGGGGATGACGTAAAGGGCGTTGCTACGGGAAAATCCCGAGCGGGTTGTCCATGAGGAACGCCCTCGGCAGGCCTGTTGCTTTCTCCGGACGGCCTTTTAGGACAAGGCTCTCAGCGATTATTTCAAGCCTGCAACAATTCGTGCAAAGAGCGCTTATATTAAGAGGCAATAATGAGTGAGGGGCCCCCATCTCACCATCGCAACATCGGAGTAGAGACGCCGTGAACAAAGCGATCCGTATTCTCGTCGTCGACGACGACTCGCAGATTCGCAGCCTGCTATGCGACTGCCTTGCAGACTTCGGCATGACGACTGCACAAGCCGCCTCAGGCGCGGATATGCATCTCGCGCTGAGGGAAGGGGGCTTCGACCTCGTGGTGCTGGACCTGATGCTACCGGACGACGATGGCCTCAACCTGTGCCGCGAGATTCGTGCGACCTCGGAGATTCCATTGATCATCCTGACCGCGCGCGGCGAGATGACCGACCGGATTGTGGGACTGGAATTGGGGGCGGACGATTACGTCGTCAAGCCGTTTGAACCGCGAGAGCTGGTCGCACGCATTCAGACCATCCTGCGCCGCGTACGCGCGCAAACGCAAGGCCGCACGCGAGCGCAGGAGGAAAGCCGCTTCGCGGGCTGGCGGCTTCATCAGACCGGCCGCCACCTGATTGCCGCCGACAACACCGTCATCCCGTTATCGAACGCTGAGTTTCGCTTGCTCAACGCGTTCCTCGCCGCGCCGGGACGCGTGCTGAGCCGCGAATACCTGATGGATACCGCTCGCGGCAAGTCGATCGACGCGTTCGACCGCAGCATCGATGTACAGATCTCGCGCTTGCGCCAGAAGCTGCGGGAGGACATCAAGGAGCCGAAACTGATCCGCACGATTCGCGGCGAGGGCTACATGCTCGATGTCAATCACCGCTAGGCGCGGATGGATTCTAGAAGCGCTCGACTCTGAACGGCTGCGGGTCGACGAGCGTTTCTTCACCCATCATCATTTCGGCGATCAAACGGCCCGTGACCGGGCCCAGCGTCAGGCCATGGTGTGCGTGTCCGAACGCGAACCACAAGTCCCGGTGATTTCTCGCGGGCCCGATGATCGGCATCATGTCGGGCGTGCAAGGACGCCGCCCCATCCAGGCCTCGTCGTCGAGACGCTCGCCCAATGGAAACAGCGTGCGCGCAAGCGGCTCGACCGCAGCGAGTTGCGTGGGCGTTTTGGGCGCATCGCAGCTCGCGATTTCCGCCCCCGTGGTCAAGCGGATACCTCTTGCCATGGGCGCAAGCAGGTAGCCGTTCTCGACGTCGAGAACCGGATGGTTCAGGCGGGCCGCCGCTCGGGGCGCATAGTGCATGTGGTATCCGCGTTTGACGGCAAGCGGCAATCGGTAGCCAAGGCGTGAGCTCACGCGGTCCGACCACGGCCCCAATGCCACGACCGCCGATGAAGCGGCGATCGTTCCCGTTTGCGTGTCGACCGTCCAACCTTCGCGAAACGAGTCTGCATCGCCGATGAAAAACCGCCCGCCCAATGCTTCGAAATACTTCGCGTAGGCTGTGACGAGCGCGTTGGGATCGCTCACGCAATCGGATGCTGGGTAGCGCAAGCCGCCGGACAAGGTTCGGTCGAGATCAGGTTCTTTCCGTTGCAGATGAGCGGCATCCAGCGCTTCGTACTCCACACCATATTCCCGGTGCCACCGTTCGGCGATGCGGGTTTCCTCGTCCTGTACGGCCGCCGTGCGAAACACCTTGATCCAGCCGGTTTGACGCAACAGCGCGGACACCCCGGCGGCGGCGGCCAGCGAGCGATGTTCGTCCACCGAATGCTCGATCAATGTCGAATATGACGTCGCGATAGCGGCATGCTTCTGCGGGTGAGAGTTACGCCAGTATTGCCACAGAAATGGCGCCGTCTTGATTATGGCGTCGGGGTGGTAGCGGACGTGCGTGGATCGATTGCGCGCATAGCGAAGCAAGGTCCGGAGATCGCGTGGAAACGCGTAAGGATAGACGCCTTCACGCTGGATCAGTCCGGCGTTGCCAAACGAAGTTTCGTTGCCGGGCTGCTTGCGGTCGACCAGTGCGACCTGGCGGCCACGCTTTTGCAGGTGCACGGCAACGGACACGCCGACAATGCCCGCGCCAAGCACGACGGTATCGAATTTCAGGGAGGGCATGAACTCACCTGTTGCCGGTTAAGCAAGGAGCGCCGTTACGGCGACTTCGACGTCGCAACCCGGCTTCATCAGCAACGCCTGCACACATGCGCGAGTGGGCGCGCAACCGGACGGCACCCACGCATCCCACACGGCGTTGAATTCCGCGAAGTGTTTGGGATCGCTCAGCCAGATAGTCGCGGTAAGGAGACGCGTGCGGTCGACCCCTGCCGATTCGAGCAGGGTATCGATGCGCGCGAGGACTTCTTGCGTCTGCTCAGTCACGGAAACATGTGCCGTGTCGGGCACCTGGCCGGCCAGATAAACCACCTCTTTGGCGATCACCACCTGGCTCATGCGTGCGTTCGTTTGAAGACGTTTAATTTCGTTCGACATGATGTTGGACCGATGAAATGCTGGCGTCGTCCGGCCAGACTCTTTGAAAAGAAGCGTCAAGTGACGTGAGTTATCATATACGAGAAAATTTAAAATTCCCGTATATGAGAAAAAAATCTTCACCGGAAGCCAGTTCGAGGGTCAAGGCAGTGGCCGAAGAGCCGGTTGCAGAGATGCGCGAGGCGCCGCCCACGCTCGACCATAAGTTGGTGGGCGGGCATTTGCGTCAGGCGCGCAAGGCGCGCGGCCTGACGCTGGCGGAGTTGTCCGAGCGCTCGGGAATCGCGGTGTCCACGATCTCTAAAGCCGAGCGCGGCGATATCGCGCTGACCTACGACAAGTTTGCGGCGCTCGCGCACTCGCTGGAGCTGGAGTTCGACGCGATCTTTGGGCGCCGCCGAAAATCGGCGCGCGGTCCGATCAAGCCGTCCTTTACACCCGCCGGCAAGCAGCCTATCTACGACACGCCGAACTACGAGTACGGCATGCTCGCCAACAATCTGACCGGCAAACGGATGGTACCGATGCGAGCGCGGATTCATGCGCGTGCAGTGTCGGACTTTCCGGAGTACATCCGGCATTCGGGCGAAGAGTTCGTCTTTGTGTTGAGTGGCGCACTCGAATTGCGTTTTGAAATCGGCAAGTCATTCAAACTGGCGCCCGGCGACAGTCTGTATTTCGACAGTTCGGTCGGGCATGTCTACTTGAGCCTCAGCGAGGAGGATGCGCAGGCACTGGTGTGCTGCGTCGATAGCGATGGCGACAGGCCGAGTGGCGTCATTTGACCGACGACGTGAAGATTATCAACTAGACGGAAATGGAGGCGCAGACATGACACGGATCACGATGCTTATGGCGGCCGCGATGCTGGGAATCGCGGCGACCGTTCCGCAGGTGGGCAATGCTGGCACGGCCAAGCCTGCGCGACATCTCATCGAGTGCGGCAACGACCAGCAGAAAGTCTATGTGGCCTATGCGTTCTCGGATGCCAGACGCAGCGGGACGGGGTCAGTAACGACCTGCATGGCCAATGGCGATGTGACCACTGAGGCGGGAATCTGGAAACTGGAGGACAGCCTGAGCGCGCGATTTCAGCGTAAGGTCGTGATCCTGAACATGATCCGGCTGGACCGGTAGAAGGCGTAACACCAATGTCATGGCCAGATACAGATGTCCGCCGCACCCCCAAAGCGGACATCTGAACTTAGCCACTACAACCAAATGTCCCGGCCAGATTGAGATGTCCGACTTCCGGCTCAATAGAAATGTCCGGTTTTAGAGAGGTTTGCTTCTGTCTTTCTTGGGTTCGTCCTCCACTTCGTGTTGA
>NZ_CADIKL010000041.1 GCF_902859945.1 Paraburkholderia caffeinitolerans
CTGCATCGCCGGCAGAAGCAGCCTCATGTTATCCGCAACCTGTTTCAGGAGAAGCATGTTCGCTACGCAGCTTGATCCAATATACGCACTATTTATTGAACTGGTCAGTAATTACCGGGATACATCGGGCGAGCTGAAGGGCTTTGAGATCGACATCGCGCGCGAGATCGGGCGGCGCATGAACGCCAACGTGCAGTTCGTCTGCCTGGGGTTCGACGGCCTGATTCCCGCGCTGCTCTCCAATAAGATCGACATCATCACTTCGAGCCTGTCAATCACCGAGGCGCGCAAGAAGAGCATCGACTTTTCCATTCCCTATCGGATTTCGACCGCACGTTTCGTTGGTCGCAAGGGCGCGGGTCTGCATCCGATGAATGCGGACAACACGCCGAATGCGAGCTCGCTCAAGGGCAAGGTGGTGGGCGTGCAACGGGCCACCACGAACGACAATTATCTCGCCGGTGAGTTTCCCGGCGTCGAGATCGCCCGCTATGACACGTCGGAGAACATGCTGCTGGACCTCGTTGACGGCCGCATCGACCTCGCGCTCGTGAGCCCGATGAAGGTGCGGACGGACTTTCTCGACAAGCCGGAGGGGCGCGACTTCGAGTTCGTCAGTCCCGAGATCGAGGCGCCCAGGTACCTGGGCGACGGCGTAGCCGTGGGGCTGCCCAAGGGGGAAACGGCGCGGCGCGACGAGATCAATGCGGCGCTGCGGGGCATGTTCGCCGACGGGACCTTCAAGGCGATTAACCAGAAGTACTGGGCCTTCAGTGTGCTGCCCGCGGTCTGGCACTGACGCGAGTGCGCCCATGAATTCGCCAACCGATCGCAGATGACAACATGAACTTGTTCAACGGCTGGGGGCCGACCATCGCAAGCGGCGCGTGGACGGCCGTGGAGGTTGCAGGGCTGTCGACGGCATTCGGTATTGCGTTTGGCCTGCTCGGCGCGGCAGCGTGCCTGTCGCGCTTCAAGGCTGTGCGCTGGCTGGCCGATGCCTACATCACGACGATACGGGGCATCCCGGAGCTGCTCCTGATCCTGATGGTCTACTTTGGCAGCACGGTGGCCTTGAGCCGGCTGCTCTCGCTGATCAAGCCCGACGCCGGGGTGGTCGAGATTCCGCCCTTTCCGGCAGGCATCTTTGCGCTTGCGCTGATCTTCGGCGGCTACGCGTCGGAGGTGTTCCGCGGCGCGCTCACCGCCATTCCCCGCGGACAGGTTGAGGCGGGCATGGCCGCGGGCATGAGCACCTTGCAGATCTTTTTCGTGATCCAGTGTCCCCAGATGCTACGGCTGGCGCTGCCGGGGCTGGAGAACATCTGGGTTTCGACGCTCAAGGACACCTCATTAATTTCCATCGTGGGACTGAGCGAGTTGATGAAGGCCGCCGAGCTGGCCATCAGTGACACGCGCCGGGCCTTGTTCTTCTACCTGTGCGCGGGCGCCATCTACCTGGCGCTGACCGTGTTGAGTTCGCTCGCGCTCCATCATCTCGAACGGCGCGGCGCACGCCGTGAAAGGACGTCCTGACCATGGATTTCGAACTCATCCGCGAGAGCCTCCCGCTCCTCTGGGAGGGAACGCTGCTAACCCTGGCGTTCTTCGCGATCACGTTAGTGCTGTCGACGATGCTGGCGGTGCCGCTCGCAATCGTTCGGGTCCAGAAGGCCTGGTGGCTGCGCTGGCCCGTTGAGGTGTTCTCACAGGTTTTCCGGGGGACTCCGCTGCTGGTGCAGATCTTCATTGTGTACTACGGCATTGCCCAGATCGACGCGGTGCGCGAGAGCTGGGCATGGCCCTACCTGCGCCAGCCGTACTGGTGCGCTGTCATCAGCTTCGTGCTGAACGCGACGGCCTATACCGTGCACATCTTCCGCGGGGCGATCCAGGCCGTGCCGCGTGGAGAGATCGAGGCCGGCCACGCCTTCGGGTTGTCTTTCGGCGCGCTCTACCGCCACATCATCTGTCCGCAAGCGTTGCGGCTGGCGCTGCCTGCCTACGGCAACGAAACGATCAGGACGATCAAGCGCACGTCGCTGGCGAGCGCCATCACGATCTCGGATCTCACTGGCGTTGCCAACACCCTGGTGGCACGCACTTTCGCACCCTACGAGATCTTCATTGCGGCTGGGCTGATCTACCTGGCCCTCGCGTTTGCGGTCAACCACCTGGTACGGTGGCTGGAGCACCGCTTTGACGTCGAGGTCGGCTCACTGGTTTGATAATTCGGTTGAGAAGGGGGCGACGCAGTAATGCGTCGCTGATACCCGCCTGATCTACGCTCGCCGCATCCCGCTCCTCCTGCGGCAGCTTACATGCCGCCAAAAGGCTTCTGCATCGTCAACTTGTTGGTCACCGACGTCACGCCGGGAACACTCTTGGCAATATCCTCGACCTTGCCGATTTGCGCGTTTTCCGAGACCGTACCACTTAGCGTCACCGCGCCGTTTTTCGCGCGCACGCTAATGTTGCCGGCGCTGATCGACTTGTCCTTCCCGATAGCGGCATACACCTTGCGACGCAGCGCACGGTCCGCCTGCTTTCCCGTAGGTGCCCCAGCGCCCGAGGCCTGCACCACGGCTTGTACACCAGCGGACGCGCTGGATGCGTCCAGGGGTTGAGACCACGCGCTCATGGAACCTGCCGCGGCCAGCGCCGTGATCGCCAACACGAGTACCCTGGTTTTCTTCATGGAATGCTCCGTTCTTGTGATATTTTCGCCAACAGTCGACCGTCAGAACGTGTGACGCAGCCCGAGCATCGCGGCCGACGTGTTCTTGCCCGGAGCCGGGGGCGCACCGTATGCCAATTCCTGATTCATTGCACCGCGGTTCGAGACGTAGCCAACATCGACATGAAGCATCGTCGCTTTGGAGAGGTAGTACACGGCTCCGAGGACGTAGGCGGTGGACTGGTTCTTCGAGTGTTTCTCGTCGCGCACATAGTACACACCGGAACTCAGATCAAGGGCGGGGGAGACGCGGTAGCCAAGTCCAGCGGTCCACATGTCGAAATCTCCGGACGTTGCGCCAAATGCGGGGTTGCCATTCTCATACGCCGGTTGCCGCCCGTTGCTGAACGAACCCGAAACGGAAATCCTGTTCCACGTGTATTTCGCGCCGAGGTAGACGAAGCGGTTATTGTCGACGCCGGTTGCCGGAATGGCCGGCGACGCGGGATAAGTCGCCGGGAACGGATTGGCGTCGTGCCCGTCGTAGTAGAGCGCGGCGAAATTCAAACCGTAATTGGAATATTTGAGGACCGCGGATTTGTGCGATCCGGCCGAAAATTCGCCCGGAACACCACCAAGTGTGTACTCAAGCGTAACCGATGCGCCGTAGAAGGACGGGGAATTGTAGATCAGTGCGTTACTGTCATACAGAGCACCAATTGATCCGTTCGTACTCGTGCCGGGCCAGCCCGACGCGCTGTCCATAGTGAGCCAGGCGGTCAACACACTACCGAAGAATTGCCCGCCACGAACGTCCGTGTCCGAAAACGCGTAGCCGATTGGGGAAAACTGGCGGCCGGCGTTCAACGAGCCGAAGGGCCCTGCGATGCCTACGCTTGCCACCTGGTTAAACATCGCCGCAGCACCCGGTGTATCAGAGAGCTGAAGCTTGCCGGCTCCGCTGTCGAACGACCCTTGCAGCTTAAAGTTGACACTGTAACCACCGCCGATATCTTCCTTTCCAGTCATGCCAATAATGCTGGAATACATGCCGCCGTCCTTGTAACGGAATACCGAACCTTTATCCGGATTGACGGCTGGATTGGGTGCAAAAGTAGCGGCCGAAGTGCTTTGCCAGAGGAGGGACGAATCCACTGCTCCGTACAACGTGACCGACGACTGTGCCTGCGCAACATCAGCACAAGCGAGAAGTGCGAAAAGAATAACTCCTTTCCTGGTCATTTCGTCTCCAAATTGTATTAATTAGGAATTCGAATTAAATACTGTGTTAAAAGTCGACTGTATTTATCGCCCTTGCATCATCGAATACCAATCATTACGTTTGATGCAACCTCGTCGCCGCGCTTAGGCCCGAGGCGTTCGCGTTCAAACTCTTCTCACGGGCCAACCTGGCGATTGACACCACCGGTTCGCAAACTGCCATCGTCAGGGGACGACGGAATTCGGGACGATGGTTCGGACGACCTTTACGGCTGCCGGATCTCTGTTTTGGCTGTGAAAAAATGGTGTCCACCACTTGGGAAATGATGGACATTACTCTGATGCCGACGGCCTTGGACGTCGCGCTTCGTTTCCTGCACCTCGAGAGCGGTGACCAGACAGCACATCCTATGCGCTATCAGGATGACTGGCCCGACGATTCCGCTTACTAAACGCTCGAGGTTTGCCACTCTGGCGCTTCGCAACTTATTGTCCTGAACGAACTGAGGCACAATGCGCACCGGCCGCCCTTACGGTCTGAAAATTCTTGGTAACCGTGGAATGCGAACTCCTTGCGATGCTGCGGACGAGTCCTGGCCAATAGAAGTGCTCAGTACGGGCGGGTCCCAATGATCGTCGCGCGGTCCATCCGGCGATGGCACGGCGGGTAATCCATGACCGCGTAGTGCTGGCTCGATCGATTGTCCCAGATCGCCACACTGTTTTTTGTCCAGCGCCAGCGGACCTGATACTCAGGAATGTAGGCTTGACTAATCAGGTAGCGCAGCAGGTCAGAACCACCCATGTTGAAATCCTGTCCGAACCGCACGTTCGCTGGCGTATGAAAGTTCGTGAAGTGGGTGGTAGCGCCGTTAACGAAAAGCACCTTCTCCCCGGTTTCCGGATGGGTACGCACCACCGGATGTTCGGCATCGGGAAACTGGGCTTTCAGTGCAAGGCGCTTCTCGATCGGCATGACCGCGCCGAAACTGGCCTCGATGCTGTGGCGCGCCCGAAGCTCGGCGATTTGCTCCTTGATATGGGCAGGCAGATTTTCATACGCAAGCACCATATTGGCCCACATCGTATCGCCGCCGATAGGCGGACATTCACGGCAACGCAGAACGCTCGCCATGGGCGGCACCTCGCGCCAGGTCGCATCCGTGTGCCAGGAGTTTTCGTATCGCTCCGGGGGATTCTCAGGAGTCTTGTAGATTTGTATCAGACCAGGATTATCGGGATCACTACCCGTCACCGGATGATCTTCAAGTTCACCGAAGCGGCGCGCAAAGGCCACATGCTGGGCTGCCGTAATGTCCTGGTTGCGCAGGAAAAGCACACGGTGTTTGAGCAGTGCCTCGCAAATGCTCGCGAAGAGCCCGTTATCTTCGATCGCATCAACAAGGTCGACCCCAGTAAGTTCAGCGCCAATAGCGCAAGTTAGTTGCTCGATATGCATGGAGACTCCATCAGATTCTGGAATAGCTCATTGTGGTACGGCGGTTGCGCGGAGCGCACGGCAGGGCGGGACATGAAGACTTGCGCGAGTCGTCATCGCGATGACGACGGGGACGTCGCCACCTCACGCCGACGTACGCAGGCTTATGGCCCGCTGCCGACGACCTATCAGCGCGGGCCGGCGTCGCACCTCTCGCGCTGGCTTATGGCACCAGCACGGTTGCACCACTCGTCTTCCTGTTCTCCAGGGCGAGGTGTGCCTGTGCTGCATCTTCCAGCGCGAAGCTCTGCTTCGGCTCACTGGTCAGTTTGCCGGCCAATACCATATCGAATACTTCGTTGGCCATCGACAGCATGTGCGAGCGCGGCGTGGCATAGTGAACCATAGCTGGGCGAGTCACCCATAGCGAGCCTTTGACTGCCAGCGTTCTGCTGTCGATCTCCACCGGCCCGGAAGTCGTGCCGTTGCTGACGAGCGTGCCACGCACCTGAAGGCTCGAGAGCGATGCATCAAGCGTTGCCTTTCCGACTGAATCGAAAACTACTTCCACCTTCTTTCCGTCCGTGATCTCCATCACACGATCGACGATGTTCTCGCGCGAGGTCACGATGGTGTGCGTACACCCATTGGCCTTCGCGATCTCAGCCTTCTCGTCGGTGCTCACTGTTCCGATCATCGTCACGCCAAGCGCGCGTGCCCATTGACAGGCGAGCAGGCCAACACCCCCGGCAGCGGCGTGATACAGAATGGTTTCGCCACCCTTGAGCGGATAGACCTGACGGAAGAGGTATTGCGCCGTCATCCCCTTCATGATGAGCGTGGACGCGGTGCGGTCCGACACGCCATCCGGTAGCGGAATCAGCACCTCGGCTGGCATTACCCGCACATCGCAGTACGCGCCTTGGGGGCCGAGCAGATAACCCACGCGATCACCAACGCGGATGTCGGTCACGCCGGGGCCTACCGCTTCGACCACACCCACGGCATCCGAGCCCAGGCCGTTCGGCAGGGCCAGGGGATAGTGACCCGTGCGGAAGTAGATGTCGATAAAGTTGACCGCGATATAGGTGTGCCTTACGCGGGCCTGGCCGGGGCCGGGGTCGCCGACCTCCACCGACTCGAGCTTGAGGACGTCGACGCTTCCCGTTTCGTAGAAGCGGATTGCCTTTGCCATGCCATGTCTCCTGAAAATGCTTGATTAAAGATTTGCTGATTGTTTTCGGAAGCGTTGCCTCGAACGAGCACTTCGGCGTCCGGCCTGGGGGGCTCATGCGCCTACTGGCAAGATCCACATTAAGGCGCTCCGGAAGAGATCAGAACGCGACAGCATGTTTGCCCTTGAGTTGAAGCATGTTGCGCGTCTCATCCGGCGTCGCCACCTCCAGGTTCAGCGAATGCAAGATGCCAACGATGCGTCTGACCTGTTCCGCATTGCTCGTCGACAGCTGGCCTGGTCCGTCCCAGAGCGAATCCTCCAGGCCAACGCGAACGTTGCCACCCATGGCGGCAGCCATCGAGGCGATCGGCATCTGGCTGCGGCCGGCACCCAGCACAGACCAGTAGTAGTCCTTGCCAAATAGTCGCTCAGCGGTACGGCGCATATGCATGACGTCATCGGGATGCGTGCCGATGCCCCCGAGCAGGCCGAAAACGGACTGGATGAAGAACGGCGGCTTGAGTATTCCGCGGTCGATAAAGTGCGCTGCCGTGTAGAGGTGGCTGGTGTCGTAGCATTCGATCTCGAAGCGCGTGCCGTTGTCGGCGCAGGACTCGAGGATGTAGCGGATTTCCTTGAAGGTATTGCGGAAGACGCGGTCCTCCGAGCCTTCCAGGTACGGGCGCTCCCAGTCGTGCTTGAACTCCTTGTAGCGGCCGAGCATCGGATACAGGCCGAAGTTCATCGAGCCCATGTTCAGGGAGGCGACTTCGGGCTTGAGTTGCAGCGCCGGTTGCAGCCGTTCCTCGACGAGCATGTTGGGGGCGCCACCCGTCGTGAGGTTGATCACCACGTCGGAGCGAGCGGCAATCTCCGGAAGGAACTCCCGGAAGAGGGCGGGGTCCTGGGAGGGTTGGCCATTCACGGGCTTGCGCGCGTGCAGATGGACAATGGAAGCGCCGGCCTCGGCCGCAGCAACTGCCTCGCGCGAGATCTCTTCTGCGGTGATTGGCAGGTAGGGAGACATCGTCGGCGTATGGATGGCGCCAGTCACGGCGCAGGTGACGATTACCTTGTTCTGAGGTGCGGCCATGGTATGTGTGTTCCGTTCGTACTTGATCTGAGAGGGCGTTGGCGAATCGACGCGAACATGGTTCGACGACGAACAGTCTACGAATCGCAGACCTTCGTTTTTCTCACATTTGATGACATAGCGATCTCATTTCGTGACAGAATAAAAGGGACTCCGGGTTTCCACGCAGAGCGGAACCGGACCACCGCCACGTGGACGAGAAGCGATGGGTACATTGATTCGTACAGGCGTGATGACCAACTATCTCAAGGTTGCGCAGCAACTGAGCTTTGACCCGAAGCTATTGCTACGGAAACTGGGGTTGAGCAGTGCGATGCTTGCAGACCCGGAATGCCTGATTCCGGGAAGCGCCGCCGTTACTTTGTTGAAAGAATCAGCGCGCATCACCCAATGCCCGACATTCGGGCTGCGTGTGGCTGACCTTTGGCAATTGTCCGACCTCGGTGTCGTCAGCGTGTTGCTCACGCATCAGCGAACCCTGCGCGAAGCTGTCGCAACCCTGATTCAGTATCGGCACCTGCTGAACGAGTTCCTGGTCATACGCATGGAAGACGTCGGCAAGAAAGTGATCGTGCGAGAAGAGTTTGTCGCCGATGAAACCGGGACATCCGTACAGTCGACTGAACTGGTACTGGGCTCACTGTCACGCATGTGCAGTACGCTGCTGGGTGCCGCCTGGCACCCGCTTAGCGTCCATTTCACCCATGATGCTCCCCCGGATCTGCGGCTGCACCGACGCGTGTTCGTGGGAAAGCTGGAATTCGCCAGTTCCTTCAATGGCGTGATTTGCCGTGCAGCCGATATGGACTTTCCGAACCCCATCGCTGACCCTGTCATGGCGCGCCACGCGCAACGATTGCTTGAGGGTCTGCCTGGGGCCAGGGAGCCGTCAGTTGTGCTCGAGGTGCGCAAGGCAATCTATCTGCTGCTGCCGGTTGGGCGTGCGACGATCGAGCAGGTGGCTCAAGGCCTCGGCATGAACGTGCGTACGCTACAGCGCCAACTCGAAAGCGCGGGAATGGTCTTCTCGGACATGGTAAATGGCGTACGGCGCGACCTCGTCGTCCACTATATGGAAAACAAGAGCCACTCGCTGGGACACATTGCCGAGGCGCTCGGATACTCAGCCTATGGATCGTTCGTACGTTGGTTTGAGGCGCAGTTCGGGATGACGCCGTCGCAGTGGCGAAGCGCTAAGTCAGCGAAGGGAAGGTAGGCGGCGACCTGTGTTGATCGGCTCTGGTTCCAGTAGGTGTGCGTAGCAAACTGGCTCATGGCCGAATTTCAGTCGACGGCGGCGCGAATGGACTTTGCCAGGCCATTGCGCCGGAGCCGAATGAACCATGCGAAGAACATGGCATGCGGGAATCAACCCAGAGCCACCGACGTGTTTCTTCCGTCGACGGGTTCTTGCGTTGCGGCAACGATAATCTTCAGGTCGGCCTCATAGCTTCTGGCAGCCAGCAAGTAGCAGAGCGCGGCTCCAATGCCGAAGCACGGCATGACTTCAAGTGCCTTTTGCAATCCCCACATGTCCGACAGCACACCGGCGACAAACGGTCCCACTGCCAGCCCGAACAGGTTCTGGAAAAGGGACAGCATGGCGCCAGCCGTCGAGCGCAGAGCGGGGTGCATGATGTCAAGCACCACACCAATCGCCACACCAGCGGTACACGCCATCAGGAATCCGCCGATTGCGATAGGCAGAAAGCCGGAAAATCGTCCGGAGAACGCAGATACCAATACAACGCAGGTGAGCAGACACAGGAGCGCAGTAACCAGCAGTTTGTTGCGCGCGCGGCGAGCCCCGAAGGCATCCACGATGTATCCCCAAAACACCGTGCCAACACCACCCAGCAGTACCACGAGTGCTGCCTGTTTTGCTGCGGCCTCGCCGGTGTATCCCTGAAAGCGCATCAGGTAGCTCGGAAGCCAGGCCCACACAGTGGAAACGATGATGACCTGAAGGGATGTGCCAACGCAGGTCCACCAGACCGTGCGCGAGCTGGTCAGTCCGCGCACGATGCGGCGCGTACCCGCCATCACCGACGTGTTGACATCATTTGCGCCGCGTGTGATGGAGACCGTCTGATAGTCGCGTACCAGCAGGTACAGGCACGAGACGATCACACCTGGAATTCCGACTACGCCGAAGGCGGCCCGCCATCTCCAGTGTGCCGCGATGATGCCGCCGAGGAGTACGCCCAGCACGGCCCCAAACGAGCTCGCGGCAAAGAGCGCGCCGAGCAACGTCGAGCGCAGCCGCTTTGGGAACAGGGTGCCAATCAACGCCGCCCCTACAGAGCCGTATCCGGCCTCGCCGGCACCTACCACGGCGCGGGCAATGAACATTTGCGTATAGCTCGTGGCGAACATGCACGATATGGTCGCGAAGCTCCACACGGTACCCATCACGAATACGCTCTTGACACGGCTGAACCGGTCGGCAACCAGGGCTACCGGTAGACCACCAAGTGCGACGACAACGGAAATGATGGAGACAAGTCCGCCAAGTTGCTTGTCCGACAGATTCCAGGCTTCCTTTAAATGTGGAAACAGTGAAACGATGACCTGACGATCGACGTAGTCGAATAGCATCAATGCGAAGGTCATGGCGAACGCGAACCATGCCTGCGCTCGCCCGCTGACGTAGCCATCGGGACCACCGATTCGATCATCGGCGATATGGGTTTGCATGCCTGTCTCCTGTGACATGCGCGCAGGGCGCGCATGAGTCGTTCTCTTTTTTTTGGGGGGGCGTTGCCAGGTAGCCGGTGTTGCCGTCTGCACCGATCCGGCCTCTCGCTCAGCGTTGCTGAACTCGTTCCTCCGCCAGCGACCACGTTCCAGATCCGTCTGCCGGGAGATGCGCCTCCATGCCTGCATCGACGAGTCGGCTGCCTTGGGCCTTGCAAATTCGCGGATTCGCTCGAACCCGTAGAGCGGGTCGTCCCTGGCCATCCACAGATTTTCAATCTACATGGCGGTCTTTCCGCCATTAACTGCCAGGATTTGACCCGAGATGTACCTGGATTGATCCGAGGACAGGAAGAGAATGGCGTCTGCCACTTCCTCAGGAGTGCCAATGCGACCTGCCGGAATGGTTGCGGCTACTGCGGCGATTTTTTCCGCGCCGCCCGCAATGCGTCCCAGCATGCCTGTGTCGATGGGGCCAGGTGCCACGGCATTCACACGCACGTTGAATTTGCTGGCTTCGAGTGCCGCTGACTTGGTCAGCCCCTCAACTGCGTGTTTGCTCGCCACATACATCGGGTTCTGGGCGTTGCCTCGGCTTCCCATGGTGGAGGAAAGGTTGACAATCACGCCTTGCTTCTGTGCCAGCATGACGCGCAACTCGTGCTTCATGCTGAGAAAGGTTCCGAGGACGTTTGCATCAAAAGTCGCCGTATAGGATTCCACCGTCTGCTCGACAATCGGACCAGGAGTCCCTTCTGTTCCCGCACTATTCACAGCGACGTCGAGTCGACCAAAGCGCGAAACCGTGTATTCGACGAGTTGACGAACCTGATCCTCGTTGCTGACGTCGGCGCGCACGAACATCGCTTCACAGCCAAGTTCGCGCAACTGAACAACAAGCGCCTCTCCGGCGTCAGCGTTTCGGCCGGAGCAAACCAGTCGGGCTCCCTGGTGACCAAAGGCGAGAGCGGTTGCGTAGCCGATGCCGGCAGTGGCACCCGTTACAAGCACGACAGATTGAGTCATTGCATTCCCCATGAATAAGAGACCATTTCAAAAGGCCTCGCAGAGCCATTTAGCCTTCTCGGCAGGTGTTGGATTGGCCCGATGAGTCGGTGGGGACCCGTGGAACACCGGGCCCTGACGACGCCTGCGAGTGCCAGGCTAGTCAAACGTTGCTGATGTATGTCGAGTTGGGGGCGACCCTCGCTACCGACGCTTTGGGAGCAAGGGCAAGTGGTTGGCCCTTTTACCTTACGACGCGAAAGTGATCCGAGGATCGAGGCGCCTGATGAGCCAATCGCCACCGTCATTGCATGCGAGTTCGCATTCCACGTCCGCCAACATGGCCGCCACCGCACGGTCCGCGGGGAGCATGGGCGGTGCGCCCTTGTCAGAGCGATAAACGGTCAGGCCAAATTCAGCTTTAGCCACTGATCCGCTATGTTCCACGAGCAAAAAATTCGTGACACAGTGTCGCGTAAACAGCGTCGCGGACCGCTGGTTCAGGGACGCAAGGATCTGTTGTTGCCCGTGGAGTGCATTGCCGCCCCGTTCCCAAATGCCATCGGGCGTGAAGCACCTGGAAGCACGGGAATAGTCGCTGCGATCGAGGGCGTGATACATGCGTATCACCGTTTGCCCGGCGGCAATGACAAGGGACCAACGCTCTGGGCTGTTCATGGTTTCCATTACCTGAAATGTCTCCCCGCTAACGACCGCGAGTGGTGTACAAGAAACGTGCGTTTGTGGGGCAGCGCCCCCCAGGACTGAAGCCTGGTCAGGCGGCTTTCTGCAGGAAACCCTGTTGCGCGCCATTGCGATTGGGCGCGAAGCCATTGGCCTGCAGCGTTTCCTCAACCGTGTCATAGAACACGCCTATCCTGCACATTTCGCGCGCTTGCTTGGCCGTAGCGATTGGGCGGCTCATTTCCCGGGAGATACGCACCAGTTGCTCGATCTGTGCCACCGTACCCATTTTCTCCGTACGGGTCTGGTTCCAGAGCGTGTCTTCGGTGCCGCATCGAACATGCAGCCCCATCGCAATGCCAATCGTGTTCACGGGTAGCACGTTAAGTACGGAACTCTCCACCGTTAGCACTGCGCCATCGGGCACGGCGCGCACGAAGTTGGCCATGCTGTAGATACTCGGCGAGTCCATGCCCCCGCCAATGGCTACCCAATTCATGACCAATGGACCCTTGTAGATTCCGCGGCGAATCAGTCGCTCCACAGATTCGAAGCTGTTGATGTTGTAGCACTGAAACTCGCTCTGGATCCCGGCCGCGGTCAGGCGGCGGATGTGTTCTTCGACCCAGCCCGGCTGCGCCGGCACGGTCATCTCTTTGTAGGCATTGAAGACCGCAGGGTCTTCCATTGAACTGCCCACAATGTCGCGATGGTCAAACTGCTCAAGAATATTCATCTGCGACGTATTTACGGTTACCGTAACCTGGTCGGGCTTGGGGTCGAGTTCAGCCAGCATGTGGCGCGTATCGTCCGACAGCCACTTTGCAGCCGCGCCTTCCGATTCGGGCGCGAAACTGATTGATCCGCCAACCTGAATGATCATGTCCGGTACGCGGGCGCGGACGCCTGCGATGAGCTCATTGAACTTGGACAGGCGCTTGGAGCCTTTGCCATCGAGTTCGCGTACATGCAGGTGCAGCACGGTGGCACCTGCGTTGTAGCAATCCACTGCTTTCTGGATTTGCTCTTCCATGGTGACGGCGATGTCCTCGGGAAAGTCCGACGGAATCCACGATGGGGCATAAGGGGCAGCGGTGATAATCAGCGGTTGCTGGTTTTGGGGAAACAGGTGTCCGTCTAGAAAATTCATGGTAGGTATGGGAAAAGAATTGACG
Source organism: Paraburkholderia caffeinitolerans (assembly GCF_902859945.1). GTDB lineage: Bacteria > Pseudomonadota > Gammaproteobacteria > Burkholderiales > Burkholderiaceae > Paraburkholderia > Paraburkholderia caffeinitolerans. The sequence continues at coordinate 13,168 of NZ_CADIKL010000041.1, forward strand.
AAGGTTCCGGCACCTCCGACTCTCGGAAGGTCGATAAGACGATCTGAGATGTGGTTGGCGAATCGACGCGGACGTGGCCAGATGACGAATAGTCTACGAATCGCAGGCCTTCGTTTTTCTCACATTTGATGACATAGCGATCTCATTTCGTGACAGCATGAAAGGGACTCCGGGTTTCTACGCAGAACGGAACCGGAGCACGCGCCACATGGACGAGATGCTGGATCTCATGAAACTCGATTCAAGCGAGTACGCGCACCCGGCTTTTTGGGCGCCGTTTAGTCTGGCTTCCTCGGAGCCTTGCAAGAAGCTGCAGGCAGATAGAGCGAAATCGGTTACAGGAATCTTGGGACCGATGAAACAGAACCACAAAGGCCTGAGTTTCTACGTGAAACACCGGGCTTGATTTCGCCCGCAAGCACGGGCACTTCGTAGCAACAAATTGTCCGACCGGTCGGTTTTGGCGAGCGCCCACCTGCATTGCAACGAATTGAATTGCAGAACTGAAATTTCAATTCCACATTTGAGATTGTCTACGACTTTGCCCCGGATAAATCCGCTATGAATCCACGCTAAACGGACGATATTTGCTGTGGCTTGCTTTTTGCTTGAGTCGAGCGACGTTCTTGGCAACCTCCCTTCCGGCAAGAAGGCCCTGAATGAATGCACTGGCCACCTTGCCCGAAGGATGAGACGCTCCTTTTCAAATGTAAGGTAAGGCAATGACTGATTACAGCAAACGAAACGAAGCCTGGCGCGATGGCGAACATCGCGTCGCGCGCGAAAGAACCGTAGACGTCGATCAATCGGCAACGAGCGACGGCTCGAACGGCGTGCAGCGTCACGGCACGAATTGGGCGTGGGCGAGAAGCAACGTTCACTACGACTGGATGGATCACGCGTCGCCGTTCGATAACCGGAATTGACGCTGTCTCGGGTCAATAGCGTGTTGCCCCCGGTTGACGACCGCCAGGCGAGTCGCCCACTCACGTCATCGCTTAGTCGGCTGAGCACCGCTCGTCGTCGTAATGTCGATGGCGACTGTCCGGCGACATGGTAAGAATGCTGATAGCCGGAGGCGGCCCGATGCAATTGCAAACCACCGATGCGAGTGATCGTACGCTGTTCAGCGATTCGATCCGGGAGCGGATCGATCGCGTTGGCGGACTTTATTCAACCATTACCAATTCATAGCCGACGTGACTCCTATCCCCATCCAGTCCATTCTTGTCGCGAATCGATCGGAAATCTCGATTCGCGTGATGCGCGCCGCCGCGGAGTTGAACATCCGCACCGTGGCGATCTATTCGAAAGAAGACCGTCTGGCACTGCATCGCTTCAAGGCCGACGAGAGCTACCTGATTGGTGAAGGCAAGAAGCCGCTCGCCGCATATCTCGACATCGACGACATTTTGCGCGTCGCGCGGCAGGCGAAGGTCGACGCGATCCATCCCGGCTACGGATTCCTCTCTGAGAATCCCGATTTCGCGCAGGCCGTCATCGATGCCGGTATCCGCTGGATCGGTCCTGCGCCGGACGTGATGCGCACGCTCGGCAACAAGGTGGCCGCACGCAACGCCGCCATTGCCGCAGGCGTGCCCGTGATGCCCGCGACCGCGCCGCTGCCGGACGATCTCGATACGTGCCACCGGCTGGCGGCGGAGGTCGGCTATCCGCTGATGCTCAAGGCAAGCTGGGGCGGGGGCGGGCGCGGGATGCGCGTGCTCGAGAGCGAGCGTGATCTCGAGGCTTCGCTCGCTGCGGCGCGGCGCGAGGCGCTGGCCGCGTTCGGCAACGACGAGGTCTATGTCGAGAAACTCGTGCGCAACGCGCGGCATGTCGAGGTGCAGGTGCTCGGCGATTTGCACGGCACGGTCGTGCATCTGTACGAGCGCGACTGCACGGTGCAGCGTCGCAATCAGAAGGTGGTCGAACGTGCGCCTGCACCGTACCTTGATCACGAAGGCCGCCAGGCGCTGTGTGAATCGGCGCTGCGCTTGATGCGCGCGGTCGGTTACACGCATGCGGGCACCGTTGAATTCCTGATGGACGCCGACACCGGAAAGTTCTATTTCATCGAGGTGAACCCGCGCATCCAGGTCGAGCACACGGTGACCGAGATGATCACCGGCATCGACATTGTGAAGGCGCAGATCCGTATCACGGAAGGCGGCCAGATCGGCCTCGCTGACGACGTGAGCGACGCCAGCGGCGCGCTCGTGCAGCGTGCCGCCGGCGTGCCGTCCCAGCAGGCGATCCCGCTGAACGGTCACGCGCTGCAATGCCGGATCACGACGGAGGATCCGGAGAACGACTTCCTGCCCGATTACGGGCGGCTCAGCGCCTACCGCAGCGCGGCGGGCTTCGGGGTGCGGCTCGATGCGGGCACCGCCTATGGCGGTGCGGTCATCACGCCGTACTACGACTCCCTGCTCGTCAAGGTGACGACGTGGGCGCCAACGGCGGCCGAGTCGATCCACCGGATGGATCGCGCACTGCGCGAGTTCCGGATTCGCGGCGTGGCGTCGAACCTGCAGTTTCTCGGCAACGTGATCAACCATCCGGCATTTATCGCGGGCGAGGTCACGACCCGTTTCATCGACCGCACGCCTGAACTGCTCGCAATTGCAAAGCGCGGCGATCGCGCGACGAAGCTGCTGCGCTATCTCGGCGAGCTGAACGTGAACGGCAACGGCGAGATGAGCGGACGCACGCTGCCGGCGCTGCCCTTGCCGAAACCGGTGTTGCCGAAGATCGATACGTCGGAGGCCATTCCGGCCGGCACGCGCGATCGTCTGCGCGAGCTCGGGCCGCAGAAATTCGCGAGCTGGATGCTCGAGCAGAAGCAGGTGTTGCTGACCGATACGACGATGCGAGACGCGCACCAGTCGCTGTTCGCGACGCGCATGCGCACGGCGGACATGCTGCCGATCGCGCCGTTTTACGCCCGCGAGTTGTCGCAACTGTTCTCGCTCGAATGCTGGGGCGGCGCGACCTTCGACGTCGCGCTGCGCTTTCTGAAGGAAGATCCCTGGGAACGGCTCGCCTTGCTGCGCGAGCGCGTCCCGAACATCCTGTTCCAGATGCTGCTGCGCGGCTCGAATGCCGTGGGCTATACGAACTACGCGGACAATGTCGTGCGCTTTTTCGTGCAGCAGGCCGCGAGCGCAGGCGTCGATGTGTTCCGCGTATTCGATTCGCTGAACTGGGTTCGCAACATGCGGGTGGCGATCGACGCGGTCGGCGAAAGCGGCATGCTGTGCGAAGGCGCGATCTGCTACACCGGCGACCTGTTCGATGCATCGCGCCCGAAGTACGACCTCAAGTATTACGTCGGCATCGCGCGCGAACTGCAGCAGGCCGGCGTGCACGTGCTCGGCATCAAGGACATGGCCGGCATCTGCCGGCCTCAGGCGGTTGCAACGCTCGTGAAGGCGCTCAAGGAGGAAACGGGGCTGCCCGTGCATTTCCACACGCACGACACGAGTGGAATTGCCGCGGCGTCGGTGCTCGCCGCGATCGACGCCGGCTGCGACGCGGTCGACGGGGCGCTTGACGCGATGAGCGGCCTCACGTCCCAGCCGAACCTGTCGAGCGTCGCGGCGGCGCTAGCCGGCAGCGAGCGCTATCCGGGGCTCGACCCGGATCGCCTGCACGAAGCATCGATGTACTGGGAGGGCGTGCGCCGCTACTACGCACCGTTCGAATCGGAGATCCGCGCCGGCACGGCCGACGTCTACCGGCACGAGATGCCCGGCGGCCAGTACACGAACTTGCGCGAGCAGGCCCGCTCGCTCGGCATCGATCATCGCTGGACCGAAGTGTCGCGCGCGTATGCGGACGTGAACCGGCTGTTCGGCGATATCGTCAAGGTGACGCCAACCTCGAAGGTGGTCGGTGACATGGCGCTGATGATGGTCGCGAACGATCTCAGCGTGGACGACGTGCGCAACCCGGACAGGGACATCGCGTTTCCGGAGTCGGTCGTGTCGCTGTTCAAGGGCGAACTAGGTTTTCCGCCGGACGGCTTTCCTGCGGAACTGTCGCGCAAGGTGCTCAAGGGCGAGCCGCCGACGCCGTACCGTCCTGGTGACCAGCTGCCCGCTGTCGATCTCGATGCAGCGCGCACGCAGGCCGAGGCCGCGTGCGAGCAGCCGCTCGATGACCGGCAACTGGCGTCATACCTGATGTATCCGAAGCAGACCGTCGACTACTACGCGCACGTGCGCGCGTACAGTGACACCTCTGTCGTGCCGACGTCCGCATTCCTGTATGGCCTGCAGCCACAGGAAGAAGTGGCGATCGACATCTCGCCCGGCAAGACGCTGCTCGTGTCGCTCCAGGGACAGCATGCCGACGGGCAAGACGGCGTGGTGAAGGTGCAGTTCGAGCTGAACGGCCAGTCGCGCACGGCGCTCGTCGAACCGAAGACGACCGTGCACGCGGGCAAGGAGCGCCACGGCCTGCAGCGCGCCGATCCGGCCAATCCATTGCATGTCGCCGCGCCGATGCCGGGCTCGGTGGTGACGGTGGCGGTGCAGCCTGGTCAGCGTGTGGCGGCCGGCACGACGCTGATCGCGCTCGAGGCGATGAAGATGGAAACGCACATTGCGGCGGAGCGCGATTGCGAAATCGTTTCCGTGCATGTGAAGCCCGGTGAGCGGGTGGCGGCGAAGGACCTGCTGATCGAGCTGAGGGGGGATGTGTAAGGCAGACGGGTTCTGATGTATCACGAGGCGGTGGGCACGTGAACGAGGGGGTTAGCAGCCATTGCAGGGCTTTCGAACCTGTCCGCATTAATGAGCAACTGTCTTACCAGTCAAGCCGTGTGGATGGACTCATCCCACGGCTTTCCTGTTTTTGCGATGGCGTTGAGGATAGTAAGCAGCTTTCGCATGCAGGCGACCAGGACCACCTTGTTCGGCTTACCGGTCGCGGCTCGCTGTTCGAATCCGTGCGTATGCTCAAGCCGAGGTTGGTTGTCATGGAAGCCTGCAGCTCGGCTCACCACTGGGCCCGGCGTTTCCAGTCACTGGGAACAGAGGTACGGCTAATCAGCCCCCAATACGTCGCACCATTCGTCAAGACGAACAAGAACGATCGCAACGATGCGGAGGCGATCGTCGAGGCCGCGAGCCGGCCCACCATGCGCTTCGTACCGGTCAAATCGGTCGAGCAGCAGGACATCCAGGCGGCGCATCGCATGCGTGCCATCCTTCTGCGCCACCGTACCGCGCTGATCAACCAGATGCGCGGCCTTCTTGGCGAACGCGGTTTCGCGATCTCCCGGTCACCGGAAGAGTTCAAGCGCCTCGATGGCGCGCAGGTGAGCCGATTCGGTTTTGCACCCGACGTAACACTCGCGATCCGGGCCAACCTGGCGGTCCTGCAAACGCTTCAGCAGCAGAACGAGATCGTCGAAAAGCGACTCATGCAGCAGGTGAAGCTGGATCCGGATTACGCGCTGCTGAACACGGTGCCCGGCATTGTCCGGTGCTGGCGACCACCATCATGCTGGAAACCGGCACCATCTCACGCTTTGCCACCGTTGGCCACTTCAGCTCCTACTGTCGCTGCGTGGACAGCAGGCGCGAAAGCAACAGCAGAAAGAAAGGTGAAGGCAACACGAAGAACGGCAACCGCTACCTGGCGTGGGCATTTGTCGAAGCGGCCAACTTCGCAATCCGTACGTGTCCGCAGGCCCGGCGCTTTTACGAACGCAAGAAGCGCATGCGCAATGGCATCGTTGCGATCAAGGCACTGGCACACAAGCTGGCTCGCGCCTGCTATCACATGCTTCGGGAGCACAAACCATTTGAGACAGTTCGCTGTTTTGGCTAGCAGGTGATGCAAGGGGAACGAACCCGGTAACTTGACTGGTGCACAGCCATGGCTTTGATTGGGTCTTCCCTTTGCTTCACCTCACCGACTGTCTGCAAGCAATCGGGTCGCCCGGGCGAGGAGCCACGTTTGACTGGCGTTGCACACGCAGCAGCCACGGCTTTGCCCGACCCCTTGGACCTCGTCCGGCACCAACGTTTCCCCGGGGCGGCCATGGCCGCCAGGGCACACGTGACTTACCTCACGGCATGCTTGATCCAGATGGGTGTCTGGTGCGATCCGTTTCGCAACCAGCTTTGAGAAACCGGATGCGATATTGATCATGCAGACAGGAGACGCACCACAAGTGCCCTTGCGATTGCCATGTCGATGAAAGACATATCGACATGGCAATCGCAAGGGGAAGAGATTTGTACCTTGACTCCGGCCGACTAATGGGTGTCAAGTTGACGAGCGTAGGCTTTATAGCTAGCAGAAACATAGTTATCCTTATCAGATAACTTCCTCGACTGCGACATTGACGCTCCAACCATGCCAGGTGGCGAGGCGGTCCTTGAGTATGATGCGATGACATGCCGCGTTCATCTGATGTCTGGGCAACGCGAAGTGCTGACGGATCAGGCCGAAGCATGAGAGAAACGCCTGAGTGCGACGCGCGTCGCGAAAACCGCACATCTGGCGTTCGCGCCTGCGAGTCGGCTGGTGGCTATTCTCGGCACGGTTATTCACGCGCGCAGCCGCTTTGAAAAATACGTGTTTCACCTGGGCGAGTTCGGGAATCTCGGCTTTTGCCGCCGGGTAACTGCGCAACTGGTCCGTAACGATTCTACGCGGCCCCGGGTGAGAACGCAGCACCCGCCGGAAAAAACGCTTTGCCGCGGCCTTGTCGCGCCGCTTTTGCACCAGCACGTCCAGTTCGGCGCCGTGTTCGTCGACTGCACGCCACAACAGATATGGCACGCCGCGCAACGTCACGAACATCTCATCCAGATGCCAGGTGCTGCCCGGCTTGCGCCGCGCCGCTTTGGCGCACTGGGCGAATCTGGCGCCGAACTTGTCGCACCAGCAACGGATCGTTTCGTACGTGACCACGACACCACGCTCCAGTAACAACTCTTCGATGTCGCGCAGGCTTAGGCTGAACCGAAAATACCAGCGAACCGCGCAGCTGATGACGACAGCAGGGAAGCAGTGGCCGTGATAAAGCGATTTCGTCTTCTTCATTGCTTCATTCTACTGCCGCCGGTCCGCTAACCTGACAACGCCCTAAAATCTAGAGCCCTATCATCAGGTGTGGCTTCCCGACCACAATCCTGCCGTCGAAGCCGTGAATCTGCGAGAGCCACTTCGATTCGGGCAAAGTTGGCGGTGCCAGATGAGACAGAACCAATGTTTTGACTTCGGCGGCGCTAGCAATTTCGCCGAGCTTTGTCGCCTCCGTATGTCCCTGTTTTAGATGCCGGAGCTTCGCCGCATGTGCAAGGCTTAATGGTTGCGGGAAAAGACTCGTCGCCCAATCGAGGTCAATGGCTTCATGGACCAGAATGTCGGCGCCTTTTGCCAGCTCGACGAGGTTATCGCACTTCGTGGTATCGCCGGAAAATACGATGACTCCATCGGCAGACTCGAAGCGAAATGCAAATGCAGGAAACATCGGGCGATGATTGACCAGAATTGCCGATACCAGAACATTTTCATCCCGATAGATCGGAAAGGGACGCATTCCGGGTGCAGGGTTCGCGAACGATGCGTTCAGCCCCTCAGGTAATACGATGTCATGCACATCGATATAGCGATGGGGGTTCGGCATGCCACTGTCCGTGATGTTGTCGTTCAAATCGGACGCAAACCCCCGATAGAGCGCCTCAGTCATGTCTCGCGTCCCGGGTTGAGGGCGGTCGGGGCTGATGAGCTCCGACCTCTGTCGATCTGCATAAAATGCTGTCTGCGCTGCCGGTACGCTACCTGGCCCGTATATCTGGACCGGTGACTTGCGGCGCGGCACGCCATCCGTCGCCCCGAACAGCAGCAGCTCGGAATAGTCGACCACATGGTCAGCATGCAGATGTGTGATGAATGCCGTCCGAAGCGTATCGAGACCGCCAGGCAGTGTAGCGGCTCCCGGACTTCCGAGGCCACAGGCGAAATAGGCGTCGAGCCAGCCGCGTCCGAAGTCGACGAGATAGACATCGTCGCCAACAACCACAGCAGACGAAATTCCGCCACAGCCGCAGCCTCGCCATGACGTCCTGCCCCCGCCCACGCCGAGCAGCACGAGCCGCGTTCTGGCTCGTGTAGTGGATGGTGCCACCGACTCGGCGTTGGCCGTGCTGTGTCCACCAACGGCGACTCCGAGCGCCAGAGAACTGGCGCCAATCAACAAGTTTCTGCGTGCTTTGTCCATGGGATTCAAATAGGTTTGCATTGTCTGGTAAAGCCCTCGAACATGACGTCGGCATCTGTACTGCAGCTCAGTCATTGCTCGAGGGGCCACATAGGAGGGCGGCCAGGCGCCGTATGGGTACAGTCTCAAAACCGGTGTCGAACGCCGGCGATGACCGAGGTTTGCAGATTGCCGCTCGAAGACGGCTGCGTGTACAGGGTCGCGTAGCGTGCGTCGCCGGATGCATGTTGATAAAGCCCTATTGCGTACAGGTCAGTTCGCTTCGAAAGAAAATAGTCGACACCCAGATTCACCTGTTGGTATCGCGGATGCCCGCCCTGATCGTTGTGCCCATTGGTATAGATGTAAGCCGTTCCGAATCGCAATTGCGGACTTATCTGATAATTGCAATTGATCTCGTAATTGTCGGCCCGAGCCGAATTGATCGAGGCGTCGAATTCCGTATGACTGAACAGTAGACCGACTGTCGCGTGTCCAATGGAATAGGAGCCACCCGCGGCGAAAACCTGGTGTCTGCGGATGACACCGCTCCCCCCCAGCAGGGCGAGCCCGGCGGTACCACCATAGTCCGAGTTGGTGCCGCTTCCGGACCCGCCGATCGCGCCCGCCGTGCCTGCGGCATCAGGGTTGTCCAGGCGAAAATAGCCCGCGCCCATCGCAAGAGCACCGCGTACATAGCGTGTCCCCACACTCCAGGCTCGATTATTGGAGAATGCGCCCGGTTGATTGCTGAGGGCGTAGAGGCCGCCGAACGTCAGGCCGTAATAATTGTTACTGGTGTATTTGATTGAATTGTTGACACGAAAAGCTGGCGCGAGATCGTCAATATTCCCTACGTGGGCACCGACGATCGACGCCCACGCTGACGCCGAACTTAAAAAGCCGACAAAATCCAGTACCGATTCGTACTGTCGGCCAAACGTCAACGCGCCATATTCACTGTTTTTCAAACCGATATACGCCTGCCGCCCGAATTCACGATTTCCTTGCCCAAACTTCCCGCTATTGATGTCGAATCCATTTTCGAGCCGGAAAACTGCCTGCGTGCCGCCGCCTAGGTCCTCGGCACCCAGCAATCCCCATCGATCGCCACTCAGGTTGCTGGACTGCGCCTTCCATGCACGATTTCCCTGTTGGTTGCTGACATAGGCGAATCCGGTATCGAGGATGCCGTATATCCCGACGTGGCTTTGCGCGGAACACAACGTTGGGGAGCCAACCAGCACGGCGATTATTGAAAGTCGTTTCCTCACTATGCATGTCTCCATCGATTAGTTATTCGAAGTTATTTTTATAGATATTTTTTGCGGATCATTTTTAATTGTGTCCATGACCGGCTGATAATGGACTCAAACGTTGGCGATTTGGGTGCCGCTCTATTTACCCCTGTAGTTGTCTCATGCGTTTGCGAGACCCAGGTGTGTGTTTCAGATGCTCCCTGCGACTGCAGCAGGGTAAGCAGCGAAGGCAGCCAGCGCGGCACGGTTTGCCTGCAGGAAGTGTGGCACCGGACCAGCATGTTGTTGCTGGATGGGCCACCACCTCAACGTTACGACGTCCAGTTTGCATGGCGATTTGTCGGGATGATCCAATGTTGCATGGAAGCGTTCGGTCGGCGGCAAATCAGGTGTCCCGCAATAGCGGACTTGCTCCCGGCACCACGGGGCGCAGATCAGGAATGCAGGCGAGAGCAGAGAGCGTGGAAATTCCCGTCGAGTCCTGAACGCACTTGACGGCTGGCAGCGACGGCATTTGCGCGCAAGCGGATGCGAGAATCACGCCAACGCCGGTGGTATCCAGCGCTCCACTCCGACTTCAGGTCTCGGCACTCGCGAGCTGAGCGTCCAGCGGGGATGATTGCAGTGCGCGATATTTGCCGAGCGAGACGAGAAGTACGCAGGCGACGAGGAGCACCAACGGCGCGAGCCGCAGCGGCAGCTCGTAGTTGCCATTCAGGTCGAAATAGCGGCCGGCCAGAAGTGGACCGATCACTGCGCCGAAGGCATAGCCAGCGAATGCGATTCCATAGTTCAGGCCAAAACGGCGCAAGCCAAGGTAGGCGCGAATGAGATAGGAGAGCAGGTCACCTTCGGCGCCGATCGCGAGGCCAATACAGGCACATGCGAGCAGGGCGGAGTGGAGCGACGCGGCGTTCATGAGTAGCAGGTACCCCGCTGCGCCTGCGAGAAAGAACCCGGCGCCGACAAACGGAGCGTGAAGCCGGTCGATCAGGATGCCGGATAGCAGGCGCCCGACGAGAACGCCCACACCGATGAGCGAGGCACAATGCGCTGCCGCACCAGCGGACAGGCCACGATCCGTCAGCATAGCCGGCAGGTGCGGATTGAGCGAAAGCGTTGCGCTCGACGCCAGAAAGGCGACGGCGAAAATGGTGCAAAGCTTCACCGCTGAAAATGCAGGGTCCGCGCCGCCGTCGGGGATGTGATCGTTGCGCTGGTTGGATCGCGTTGCCGCTTTGCGCTCCCTGATCAGCGAGCATGCAAGCAGAGAGCCGACAAGCGAGACGCACGCGATGATCTGGTAAGTGGCGCGCCAGTGGAACGCCGCGATGAGATGCTGTGTCGCCGTTGGCGCGGCTGCGACCCCGATGCCGAGGCCAATCATGGCGCAGCCGGTTGCGAGACCAAGGCGGCGGTCAAACCATTGCGGAAGGATCGCGAGATAGCCAAGCACAGACGTCGCGGCACCCGCCACGCCGATGACCACGGAGAGTGCGATCCAGGCCGCTATGTCGCCGCTCTGCAGACTCATGCACGCCACGGCAAGACTGAAGACGACGGCCGAGGCGAGAATCACCCGGCGCGGGCCGAAGCGGTCCATCAGCATCCCAATGAAGGGGCTAACGGCAGCCAGCCCCCCCATCGATGCAGCGTACGATATGGCTGCCTGTTCCCGCGTCCAGTGGAACTCGCGCAGAATCGCAGGCGCGAAGACACCAGCGGTTGCGTTAAATGCCGGTGCATAGCCTATTGCCATGCCGATTGCCGTGCCGGCGACGATGGCGGCGAGCCGCGCCTTGCCGGGTTCGTCGCGACCTGCCGGTTTGACGGGCGCTTTGGGTGCTGCGCTCATGGATGTCTCCTCAAGTCTCTTTGCCGGCGCGACTCTCTGGCCGCCCTCGCCGGTCGGATGATGAACGTTGAATGTGTAGTTGCGGAGCAGGTCAGTCGAGACCGCGGCGGTCGCCGAGATACGCGCCGGCACCCCGAAGCCGCGGGTCGAGCCCGAGCAGCTTGAGCATCTGCCGGACCGTGCACGCGGCCGTCGAGGTGACCGGGATGCCGAGCGCCTGTTGCGCCCGCTGTAGCGCCGGCAGCGAGGGCATCTGGACACAGGCCGACAGCACGACCGTGTCTACGCCGCGCACGTTCAGGCGCTTGACGTCGTCGAGCAGCCTGAGCGGGTCGCGCGCGCCCACGTCGAGGTTGTCTTCTATCGAGAAGTTGATGGCGTCCTGAACCTCGATACCTTCCGCCTCGATGTAATCAACCACGCGACGCGTGAGCGCATCACTGTACGGCGCCATGAGCGAAATGCGTTTTGCGCCAAAGCTCTTGAGTTCATCGACGAGCGCACCCGCCGAGGTCATCACTTCCGGCTGCGTTCCTTGCTGGCCTATCGCGTCACGCAGCGCCTGCGCAGCTGTTCGATGGTAGCCGTGCCCCATGCACATGATGGCGACGAGGCACGCGGTGCTGAGCACGTCGACGCGCGCGTCGGCAAGCTCGACCGCGCATCGGCCCATGTCGCGGTTCATGTTTTCCAGCTCTTCGGCAACCACCTTGTGCATGCGCACGCGGCTGGAGTGAAACGTGAATGCGTGATCGGGATGGGCCTGCATGTAGGACGCGAACATCGCGGGAATTTCCTTTTCCATCGTGATGTTCGAACTGGGCACGATTTGCCCGATGCGGTAGTTCATTCTCTGTTTACCTCGTTGTGTCGGCGCGCGTATGTCGCGCCAGCGCCGCGCGAAGCGGCGCGGGGATTGCCGTGCTTTCCCGCACATGGGCGTGGATGCAGATGGGCGATAGGCGGGCATTGAAGACGGGTTCGCCGCCCGGACGCCTGCCTTCGCAGTGAAAGTCGAAACTGCGCGTGCGTATCTCGCCCACGTAGCATTCGAGATCGACCACGTCGTTGGGCCAGAGCGTGCCGGAGAAGTCGAACGTCATGCCGCGGCAGGGCAAGCCCACGCCGTATTGCTGACCGAGCGACTCGCCGGATCCGCCGGCAATGTGATCCTTGAATAGCGTGAGCGCGCCCAGTAGATACTCCGGAAAGCGCCCCGTGTAGACGACGCCAGCCGGATCGCAATCGCCCCAACGCACCGTGCGTCGCACGACGAATGGCGATTCGTTCAGCACGTATTCGTAACTGTGCGTCATTGCAGCGCCTCGCCAGCCGGCACCGCGCCGGCACTCGCCAGTTCCTGCATGAGCGCGGGGTACTGCTCGCGCAACCGCGCGGCGTCGACGCGGCCCGTGCGTGTCATGAACTGATAGACGAATTCATGCGGGGTGTACATGTCCATCCACCCCCGGATCTGCTCATACCATTCGTAGGAGGCTTCCGAGGCGCTGATCAGGCGGTCCTTGGAATCGCGACGGGCGTGAACATACGCATTGAGCGCAGCCGGCGCGTCGCCGGCGTGAGCGGCGATTGCCTGCGCAAGCGCGATCGAATCTTCCATGGCGATACGCGTACCCGAGCCAATCGAAAAATGCGCGCTCGCTAGAGCGTCTCCGATCAGCACGCGGTTTCCGCTAAACCAGTTCGCGTTACGAATTACAGGGAACTGGCGCCAGATCGAGTTATTCGACACCAGGCCGTGGCCGTCGAGTTCGGGCGCAAAGACGTGTTCGAATAACTCGCGTCGCTCGTCGGCGCTCGCGCTTTCAAGTCCAAGCTCGCGCCAGGTCTGGTCATCGCATTCGGCGACGAAGGTACTCATGTGCGCCGAATACGGGTAGTAATGCGCGACGAAGTAGCCGCCGTTGTAACGCCGGAATACGAGCGCCGGACACTCAAATGCCTTTTCCACGCCGAACCACGCGAAGTGATTGGTCAGATCGCGGCGCGTCGTGCCGAAGCCGCCTTCCGCGCTCGTGCGCACCAGCGAGTTGATGCCGTCCGCACCCACGACGATGTCGCCTTCGAGCGCGCCGATATCGAGCACGCGCGAGGACCACGTGACGCGAATGCCGAGGCGTGCCGCGTGCTCCTGCAGGATCGAGAGCAGCCGCAGCCGCGCGATCGCGCCGCCGCCCAGGCCGGGGCGCTGTACCGTGATGGTCGTTTCGTCGCTCACGATGGTCTGCTGTGTGCTGAACGTCATCGCCTTGACGAGGTCGGCGCACACGTCGGGTGCGGCGTCGCTGAGCCGGGCGAGACCCGTGTCGGCGAGCACGACGCCGAAGCCGAACGTGGCATCAGGCGCGTTTTGCTCGAACACTTCAACGGTTACGCCGGGCGCCTGCCGCGCCAGCAGGATGGCGAGGAAAAGACCCGAAGGGCCACCGCCTACGATATCGACTTTCATGGCTGCACCATCGGGCTGATGACGAGGCTCTCCGCATCGAACTGATCGATGCGACCGGCAAGTCCGCCCGTGAGCGCGCCATACCAGACTGCTGGTTTGAAGCCGAGCGCCTTGCGGCTGAACGAGAGTCCAGGGTTGCCGTCGATACGGATATAGCCGTCGCCAAGCACCGCCGTGCGATAAGCCTCCGATTGGCGTGCCGCGTCGACGAGCGGTCGGAATTCGGGCACGTCGAGCACGAACACAGAAGCCACGCCGGGATCGGTCGAGGCGTCGAGGTAGCTCGCCTTGCGTTGCCACACCGGATCGATCGAGCCGAATGGTTCGCCAGCCGCCGCGCGCCGTTCCATCTCGATGGCGGCGTCGATGGTACGGGTGGCATCCTCGCCGTCCATGGCGTCGAACGGGCGCGTCTGGTAGGTGATTTCGATCGGGTAGCCGTTCGGGTCGTTGAAGTAGATCGACTCAATCACTTCGTGACGCACCTGATAGCGCAACTCGATCCCTGCCTGCTCGACGCGCGCGCGCCAGGCTGCCAATTCGACGGCATCAGCGACCTGCCACGCCGTGTGCGTGGCGCGGACCTGATAGTGGTCACTGGGCGCGAGTCGTTCGGGGCGCTCGGTGCCGATGTAGTAGAAGAACGCAATCGTGCTGCCGTTGCCGCTGTCGAAGAAAAAGTGGAGGAAATCGGCGTGATCGGCCGGGCCCCAACCGCGGGCCGAGATTGCGTGCACGAGCGGCAAGCCGAGCAGATCGCGATAAAAATGCACGGTTTCCTCGAGCTTCCACGTCGGGCGGGCGGTGTGATGGACGCCGCGCAGAACGGGGCCAGCGAGAAGGGACGGGGCGACGACTTGATTCATGACTTGACCTCGGTAGCGGTATTGGCTGCGCCTTCGCTCTGGAGGCGCTCGATCAGTTGCTTGCGCAGCAGCACCTTGCTGAGCTTGCCGGACGCGGTAACGGGAAATTCTGCAATCAGTTCAAGCCGTTCGGGCCATTTGAATTTGGCCAGCCCTTCGGATTGCAGAAAAGCCGTGAGATCGGCGAGTGTGAGGGTGGACTCGACTGCGTCAGGGACGACGAACGCACAGACCCGCTCGCCATAGACCGGGTCGGGCATACCCACGACCGCCGAGGCGTGCACGTGCGGGCAGCAGTTGATCAAGTTCTCGAGTTCTTCGGCATTGATCTTTTCGCCGCCGCGATCGACGACGTCCTTCGTGCGGCCGCGGAAAAAGAAGTAGCGCTTGCCGTCGATGATCTGCGCCATCATCAGGTCGCCGGAACGGTAGAAACCGTCGGCGGTAAAGCGATGGACATCGTCCTTTTCGGACTTGTAGTAGCCGGCGATCGTGTACGGTCCGCGAAAGAGCGCTTCGCCGGTTTCACCGTCGGGCACTTCGTTTTCGCTGCCGATTTCGACAATCTTCACCTCGTCCCAGGCCGAAACCGGACGCCCCACGGATTCGTCGAGTGCATAGGCGGGGTCGCCCTCCTGCGCGAACATGATCACGCCTTCGGTCATGCCGAAGATGTGGTAGCAGGGGGAGCCGAGCATCTCGCGCAAGCGCGGCGCGTTCTTCGGGCCCATCAGTTTGCGGCGGGCCTTCGTCTCGGGTGTGGCGCGCTTCATCTGATCCGCCACGCGCGAGAGGATTGGGCCCGCCAGACCGAACCAGGTCGGCTGATAGCGCTCCACCACGGCCGAGAGCGTCTCCGACGAAATGTCGGGGCACACCGTGACGCGGCCGCCTGCGAGCAGCATGGGTCCGAAGAAGCACACCATGTTCATGTTGTGCATGAATGGCGTGGGCATGAAGAGCACGTCCTCGCTCGTGTAGCCGTTCCAGGCCGCCACCGCCTGCATGTTGTAGAGGTACTCGTTCTGAAAGCGCGGGATGATCTTGGGCACGCCCGTGGTGCCACCCGATAGCTGGAATACCGCGGCCTGAAACGGATCGTCCTCGATGCGCGCGAGCAGATCACGTGCTTCCTGCGTGCTCGTGCCTTCAATAAGCGACCACAGGCCGAACGCCTCGCCGCGTTGCGTGCCGCGTGCCTGAACCACGAACTTAAGCGTCGGCACATGGGCACGCATTTCCGCTGCGAAGGCGACGTCATCGAACTTTGCGTCGTCGCCCTGAACGACGTGAACGGTTGCTTCACACAGGTTGCCGAGATAGGTGATTTCGTGCTTGCGGAAGGCCTGGAGCGCGCACAACGGAATCAGCGAAGCCTTGATGCAGCCAATGAACGCAATCAGCAGTTCATTGCAGTTGCCGCATTGGAGGATGACGCGATCAAGCGGCGTAGCGCCGAGCTTGAGCAACGCTGCACCGAAGCGGTCCGTGAGTTCGTCGAACTGTGCATAAGCGAAATCGCCCTCTGGCCCGACTAGCGCTGGCTTTGCAGCGTGTCTCGCGAACGCCTCGCGCAGTGCCGCCACAAGCGACTGCGTGCCGAGTACGCCGGCTTCGAGGTATTCGCGCAGTCTTGCTTCGTCGGGGTAGCGCACGCCCGGCAGCGCGATTTTCGGCCGGATTGTCTGTTGTTCCAAGGTTGTCTCCATCATGATGCGCAGTGCTGAAATCAGTGATTGCCGTACCGTGCGTTCAGCCACTCGACGATATGCCGGGATACGATCTCGCGACCCGAAGGTTCGCCGCGCTCCAGCTCCATGCCGTGGTGATTGCCTCGCACGCGAATGCGTGTCTTGTCGGTGGTGCCGAGGTCGTTGAAGATTGATTCGATATCCTTAGGGAACGCACACTGGTCCCCCGTGTACTCCAGCAGCAGCGTTGGCGAAACGATCGACGCAGCACAGTTCGCGAACGAGGCGCGCGAAGCAAGACCCGACCATGTCGAAAGCCACGATTCCGGCGTGACGACGCGCCCGAACGCGACGCTGCCCCAGTTCGACACGAACGGGTCGCTGCCCCACAGCGAGCCCGGCTTGCGATCGGACGGATCGAGCGAAATGTCCCATGCGCGCAAGTCGGCGTCGGTACGCCAGACCTGAAAAATGGGTGCGTATGCCGCGAGCCGCCGATCGGCGGGCGAGGGCGCATCGCCTTTGAGGCGACGACGCGCGGCCCGCTTTCGTTCGATCAATTCCAGCGCCATTGCGTCGAGCCGTTGCGCGCGTCGTACCTGGCCGGCCCGATAGCGCTCGATGAATGCGCTCGTGTATCGCGCGGTGCGCGTTTGCGGGTCGAAGCCGTTCTCGGGTGAGAACGGATCAAGCGACGGATCCGTCGAAAACGGATCGCTTTCATCGACGACACTCGCGTCGAGGCTGTTGAGCAGGATCGCACCCTGGCCCGGATGGGGCGATACGAGAATGAATCCGTCTGCGGGCGGCAGTTCCGTTTCGGCGAGTCCCGTCGGCCGGCCCGCTGGCGTGCGGGCAAGGCGTTGCGCGGGCGCTAGCCGCGATTGCTGGTTATAGAAGGCGTAGAGCGCACCGCCGCCCGAGTTTCCGAGCAGCACTACGTCGCGATAGCCGAGCGTGCGCAAATGCTGCATGCCTGCGGCTACGTCCAGCAACGCAATCTCGTGTTCGAGGCGCAGATCGTTGCCGATCGAACGCGGCCCCTGCACCCAGCACGCGCAACCGGCATCGAGTACGGCGGGCACGAGGTAGTGCGTCACCGACATTTCGCGCGGATGCATGATCGACACGACCGTCTTCTCGTTTCCCGTGGCCGTGAAGAGAAAACCGAGCGTCTTCTGGCCGTCGGCGGTTTGCAGTGTGTAGGGCGTGGCCTGATAGGGCCGCCGCATCAGCACAGGGTCCCAGTTCGCGCCGCGCAGACCGGCGGTGACAATCGCCTTTTCCGTCAGTTCCACATCTCCTCCGTTGGAAATTTGAATTCGATGCAAATCAGGTTATGAATTAATTGAGATAGTGTCAATTAAATTTTAAAGGTAGACTGTCGGTACTTTCCCGACCGATGACTGTCATCGATGACTGCACCCACCACCAGGAAGCCGGAAACCGCCGTCGAAACGCCGCCACGCAGGCGCGGGCGGCCACCGAAAGCCGCTGCGCCTATCGGCGCAGAGTCCATGCTGTCGCGCAACGTGATCATCGAGCGCGCGAGCGAAATGGCGAAAACCATGCCACTTGACCAGGTGTCCATGGTGCAACTGGCCAAAGAGTTCGGCGTGGCGCCGGGCCTGATCCATTACTACCTGGGTAGCCGGGACGACCTGATCTCTGGCGTGCTCAACGCTTACTACCGGCGCCGTCTGGAGGCGCTGCCCGCCTTGACGGGCAACTGGCGCGCGGATGTCGAGACGATCGCGCGCAGTTCGTTCGCGCTGTCGCGCGAGACGCCGGGCGTGAACCACTACGTGGCGTCGCACAACCGCTTCCGGCTGTTCCAGTCCGTGGCGCCAGGCGAGATTGACTACGGGATGGCGCTGTTCAATCACATCACGTCCGCGTTCCTGCAGGGCGGCTTTTCCGCTGATCGTGCCGCGCTCGCGTACCACCTGTTGGCGCAGTACCTGCTGTCTTCGAGTATTTCGGCGGCCGGCCGGCAGTCGCCCTCCGAACATTCGAGCTATCTGCGTGGCAAATTCGGCGAAGTGTCCGACGACCGCTATCCCGCCGCGAAGATCGTCGGCGCGGCGTTCTCTGAACTGGGCGCGGAGCGTGCGTTCGACGAAGGTCTCAAACTGCTGCTCGACGGTTTCGGTGGCTGGCTGGAGAGCAACGCGCGCGTCGGTGCGAGGCAAGAACTACGCTCGCCCCGCAAGGCGCGCGGAGCGAGCGTCGGCTGAAGCATCAGAACTTGTGGCGAATGCCGAGGCGCACGCCGATCTGCTTGTCGGTGGCCGACGGGCTGAAACCGGCAATCGATGCTACGGCGGCCTGGCCTAGCGAATCGGTGCCCATCGCGCGTTGGAGTACGGTCAGCAGGTAAAGGTCAGTGCGCTTTGAGAGAAAGTAATCGGCACCGAGGTCCAGTTGAAGATATTTCGCGCCGTCATCGCCCTTTACGGAATTGCGGTGGGTGTAGTCAATGCCTGTGCCCACCTGGAAGAACGGCGTGACGTTGTAGCGCACATTGAAGTCGAGGCTCGTGAATATCGCGTCGCCACTATAGTGGAGCGGGTTGGGCCCGGAGGACGAGCCAAGATTATCGAAGCGAGTATTGGTCGCGGCCAGTGAGAAGACCGCGCCGCCGAGCGTATATGACGCGCCCCCACCAATGATCTGGAGCGTCTTCGCTGATGCATAGCCCGCATATACCGGGTACGACTGCGGGCTCGTAGCCGACCCGGCTGAGCCAATGTTGTTCGCAGTCGCCGTGCCCTTGTTTGGCGTGTTTCCGTAAAACGAGACGTTCGGGTCGCGTGCGTTCAAATAGCCTGCGCCGAATGCGAAAGCGCCGCCCGTGTAGCCGGCACCTAATGCCCAGATCTGGTTCTGTGTCGCATTGCCCGCGACGCCCCCGAAGCTGTAGAGCGCACCGGCGCTGAAACCACCGAACTTCGCAGTGCTGACCTTGACCGAGTTGTTGATGCGGTTGGTGTTCGTGAGATTGTCGAGGTCGTCGGGGTGAGCGCCCATGTAGCCGGCCCACGATCCAGAGGCCGCAAACGGCTGGACGAAGTCGATCAGCGGATCGTACTGCCGGCCCAGTGTGACCTTGCCGAGCGTATTGGATAGCCCGACATAGGCCTGCCGGCCGAATTCGGCGCCGCCCTGTGCGAGCGCACCGCTGTTGGCGAGGAAGCCATTCTCGAGCACGAAAATGGTACTGAGTCCGCCGCCCAGGTCTTCGGTGCCACACAGGCCCCAGCGGCTGCCGCTCAGTCCTGTCGCATGCGCGTCCGTCAGGGCGAACTGTGAGCCACCTGCGGGCTTGCCGCCCACTACGGCCGTCTGCGCGCTATTCGTGTAGGTGAGGCCGATATCGACGATTCCGTATAGCGTCACGGAACTCTGCGCGTGCGCAGGTGCGGCAAGAAGGACGGCAAGAGAACAAATTGCCAGGTGTCTCCGAAGCATGCTGCGTCTCCATATAGATAGTTATACGAATTGTTCTATGCATTGCCGCGGCGCTGCGCAGCTGTCTATGATTGATTTTTTGATAGTGTCTCAAATAGACGGGCAAAATCTAGCATATTTGAGATGGCTGTCAATAATTATGGCGATTTCCGGGTGATGGCGTTTACCCGGGCATGTGGAAGGATGACGATCGCGCGTGCTCGTAGCGCACAAAGAAGAGGATGGTGAGGCAGGCTGATTCTCGAGTCGGCGAGTTCGGGGTGCCTGGGGTGGCGGCAGAAGCGGCTGCGCTGATTTACCCGCGCGCTAAACCCGGTAAAGGCTTTGCGTAAGCCGGCCACGCTAGCATTCAGATGACGCGATAGCAGCTTAATGAAGCCAAGGACACGCCGGGCTACGCGAGCCGAGCCACGCGGGGCGGGAGTCGTAGGCAAGTCAACAGCGGGGTGCCACTTCGCACGTTGTCATCGGACACTTTGTACAGATCCGTGACGTGGACGGCGACGCATCGTCCCGACCGTACCCATCAACTGAGACGGTTATTTCTGGCTGGAAGGGATCGGACTCGCTGCGGCCAGCGCGATGCGTGCGGCGAGGATGCGCCGGATGTCCGCCAGGGACTGTTCGGCCACCGGGCTCGGGCTCTCCCGCAGTAGCATGTGAAATCGTGGGGCCCTGACGCCGAGCTGCCTGCAGACGGCAGACAGATGGGGCTTGCCAGACCCCTCGCATCGCTGGACGGCGGCAGCGATTGCGGTGTCGCAAATCCGCCGGCGCAGCCATTCCAGCGTTTGCCGGTCGTTCTCGTTATGCACTCTGACCAGATGCTCCATCGTCGCCTCCAGGCTGCCAGCACAGGCTGAATGGGAAGACGTTAGCGTGAAGTCAGGCCGGATTAGGGGCGGCAACGCACACTCCGGGCGATCAGGCAGCCAGCATCGTGCCCGATACTGGAGAATGATAATTTGGGTACGACCCTAAAATATTGATAATTTCTTATATGTCAACTTTGGATTGTAAGATGCATTATGGTATATCTCGCAACTAACCGTCAGCGCGCCAGTTTTCCGCAGACATTCACGTGATCCGTCTGGGACCGCACAGCGGTCAGAAACCTCGAATCCCATTGGTTGAGTGACAAGGCTCCTTATTGTGCAGGATCGCTAACAAAAAAATTGATTTGGTATCTCTGTCGGGTGTCCGGCTTTGGGGGGAATCTGAGCCTGTTCGATGGACTGGTGGCGAGCTATAAGGCTGTGGTGCAAATAGGCATGCGAATAGATAAGGTATCCTGCCTATATAAAACTTCGCGAGCCGCATGCCTATCTGCACCACAGCCGTTTACGGCTGCCGCATGACGAGGAAGCGACAGATGCGCTCGACGAACGAAGGGTGCACTGCACGCGAACGACTATAGCCTGGCTGACCGGTTGCTTGACGACAGCAGCCAGAACCTGTCAAGGTGGCTGCGTGTGGTTGACCGGGAACTTGACGTTCGCGGACTTGCGGATCTGGACGATTGCCGCCAGGCGAGCTTCATCGGCGTGGCGTTGAGTTGGGGCAATTGATCGCCGACGGGCGACGAGTTTCCGGGCGCGGCCAACACTAGCCGGAGGTCAATTCGCCGACCTCGCCGCTCGAACGTCATAACCAATGGGAGTAGAGCCATGGTCGCAGTCAAACACGACGATCTTTCTATGGCCTTCGACTTCGTTAGTTGCGCGTCGCCAATGGAGCATAACGCGTATGTCTGGGGGATGAACAAGGTAAGCGCAATTTTCTATCATAAGCCTTTTAGTTATGAAATACGCTCGGCTTATATTCCATCGCCATAACCGTCTGGCCGCTTAAATGCCAGGACACGGTCGCAATCCCAGTGCTGCCTCGTCAAGGGCCTGAACCAAGGCGGGTGTTGGCGTCCAGCGACTGCCTTGTACGGTAAAGCGGGCCGTCGCATCGACAACCTTCGCAGTGCCCTCCTTGTCGTTACGGCCCAGCTTGGAGGCCATGAAGACTTCAAACAGCGAGCTACCGCGCTGCATGATCTGATCGACATTGAGACGGCCCTGCGCATCAAAAGTGACAATCACAAAATCCCGATCGATCACGTGCACCGGCTTACGGTCCACCAGTTCAATGGTCAGGTTTGCGAGGTGCACACGTTGATCCGCCAACTCCGGCAGGCGATGACTGTCCGGAGCACCCAGCATGTTCCAGTAACGCGCCATTCCGATCTTCCGGATGCCGTCGTCCGGGGTGATCAGAAACGTTCGAATCGCGTATCCCATTGCAAAACCTTGGTCGTTGCTGAGGCACATTCGCGATCTCGTCCTTCACCAGGCCGCCTCATTTGGCCAATTTGCGATCGGCGCGCTCATACTTTAGACCTTACGCGCCTCGAATGCCTGATCGAACTGGCGAGCTCGCTGCACCTCGTCGCTGTGCAGATAGGTCGACGTCGTTGAAATCGACGAATGACGGAGGTTGTCTCGCACCATGATCAGCTCGGCGCCACGCGCGAGCGCGTGCGACGCGTGCGTGTGACGCATCCAATGCGGGCTTGCGCGCCGCAGCTTCTCAGCGGTCGCCGGCCGTTCGTTCTGGATCGTGTCGGCCACCAGCACGAAGAACCGGCGCAGCACGCGCCAGAGCCGCGTGCTTTCAATGTGGGCGCGATCCTCCTCGAGGCTCGCGACAAGCGGCGTCGCCGGGTTCCAACGCGTCGGCGTGACCGGCAGTCCGCGCTGCACGAGAGACTGATCGAGCGCGGTGCGGGCGAGCGACGGCAACGCCACCTTGCCGAGCTTGCCGCCCTTGCCGAGGACATGCAGCCAGTGATCGCCGTGCTCGTCGCGGCGGATATCGCCGAGTGTCGCGCCGACCAGTTCTGTCGCGCGCAGACCGGTCGCATAGCCGAAGTCCAGCAGAAATCGCAGGCGCTGGGCGGCTGCTTCGCTCCAGCCGTACGACCACTCGAGGCCGTCGGCCAGCGTGCGGATCAACAACCACTCGCCTTCGGAGAAGCCACGGGACACGTCCAGCCCCGCACGCTGGACGTGGCTCTTGATCTTGACGCCGGCAAACGGATTCGCGAGCACGTAGCGCTGCTCGACCAGCCAGCGAAACAGCGCCGACAGGACGTTCAGTGCGTATGCCGCCGAGCGTGCGGACAGCGGACCGGTGAAGGGCCGCCATTCGACGCTGTGCCGCGGCCGCGATGGCCCGACCCAGCGTTCGCGCGGTGTCGGCCGCCGCAGAAAACTCCGGTAGGCGATTGCATCGTCAGTGGTGAGCGACGACAGTGCGCAGCTGCGCTCGACGATCGCCCACAGGATCAGGCGCTCGGCCTCTTTCCGGTAAGCGCGCTGGGTGGCGGCCGATTCGTGCAGCGACAGCCAGGACTTAACCGCCTCATAGTCGTTCGAAGCCTTCAGCAGGCAGGCGCTTTGCGGCGCACGGAACTGCCCGCGCGAACCGTCGACCTCGTGTGGCACGCGCAGCTGTTCCCACGGCACGATGCTGCTCGACGGCGCTGCGACGATCAATGCTCGCGCCCGTTCGGTCAGCGCCGGATGCGCGGCGAAGAACGCCTCAATGCGACGCGCGCCTGCAACACCGAGTCCGGCGATGGCCAACCACCAGCGGCGACGCCGTGGAATCCGCACGGTCAGGTCGGCCAGCGTCCGGATGCCGTGGACATGTAGAGCCCCGGCAATGCGTGCGGGCAGCCACTGGTCGACCTGATCGGCGATCATCGGCACGGGCTCCGGCAGATTGCGCAGCATCTCGATGGCGCCGGCTGCCCGATCCGCCGATGCTTTCGTTGGGCGATCGACGAAGACGCCCGCCAGATCTTCGCGATGGCGCGCCTGCGCGAACGCGACGAGCCGCCAACGAATCCGGCCGAGCACGCCGCGCGAGGACGTTCCGGCTGCTCTTCGGTCGCCCAGATAGCGGGCGACAGCTGCCCTCGCGTCCAGGCCGGCGTACCAGCTGCGCACTGCGGCGAGTTCGGCTTCGTCGGGAAAGCCCAGTTCGACTTTGTCGGTGGGGAGGGTGTCGCGCGTTTTCATGACTGCCAGTTTAGAACATATTCGATGACGGACTGATAATGTGCGTTATCCGTCTAGCACTGTTCAAGTCACCTACGGTTTTCAGTCAAGCAAGCTGAAGTGCCCCTAGCGCAGCAGCAAGCGCTGGCAGCATGACCGCGATCCCCAGCTTGAGAAACCCGAGTGCACCCACATCGACACCTTCCCGTCGCAGCGCCGTCAACCAGAGTATGGTGGCGAGCGACCCGGTGATTGACAGATTGGGTCCCAGGTCGATGCCTATCAATACAGCGTTTGCCACCCGATCCGGCGCGTGGGCCGCAGCGACGGCAGAGCCCGCAATCAGGCCGGCCGGCAGATTATTGATGAGGTTGCCCGCGAGCGCGACCGTGATGCCGGACACCCAGCCCGCGTGCGACACCGAGTGCCGGGACAGATCGCCCAACAAGCGCGCGAGCCCGTCGATCACGCCCGTTCGCTGAAGGCCTTCAACGAGCACGAAAAGACCGGCAACCAGTGGCAGGACGGCCCACGAAACCTCAGTGAGATAGTCCCAGAGCACGCGCCGCTTTTGCAGGCAGACTGCAACGAAGACGGCAACACCTGCAGCGAAGGTCGGCCAGCCCAACGGAAATCCAAGGGCAGACGCGCCGAGCATGACAACGGCCATCGTCGCGATACCCCATCCGGTGGTCCTGCCTGCTGTGGACAGTTTTGGTGGTTCGGATTCCTTGTCAATAGTTTGGGACAGCGAGCCGCGCTGCAGTAACCGGAGGACCATATAAGTCACGACAATCGACAGCACTGACGGCAGCGCGAAGCGCGCAACCCAAGTCGCAAGCGTGGGCATGTGCTCGCGGAAGATCACCAGGTTCGCGGGGTTCGAAATGGGCAGCACGAAGCTCGCCGCATTCGCGACAAACGCGCAGACGTACAGGTACGGCAGCGGTCGATCGGCCCTGACCGCCCGTACGACAGCCAGCACGGCCGGCGTCAGGACCACGGCCGTTGCGTCGTTGGACATCAGGATGGTCACGACCGTGCCGACACAGTACAGCAGGAAGAACAGCCGCGTGGCCGAGCCATCCGCCTTTTGCGCGGCGAGCACCGCCATGTAGTCGAACAGCCCCTCCCTGCGGGCCAGTTCTGACGCCAGCATCATGCCGGTCAGGAACAGATAGACATCCATGCCCTTGCCGACGGCATGCAGGGCTTCCAGCCACGGCAGTCTGCCCGAGAAGCATAGCGTCAGGGCGCCGAGCACAGCCCAGATGGCTTCAGGGAGCCGGAACGGCCGCGTGATGACGCCCAGCGCGGTCACGGCCGCGATCGCCCAGACCGGAAACGGAGAGTTGAGGATGGTGTTCATTCCGTGATACCCGTGACGGAGCGCGATGCACGTCGCGCGCGGGGTGACTGTTCCTGCGGCCCGCCGGCTGGCTTCTCTTCCAGACTGGTCTCCGGCATGAAAAGGGCGAAGACGATGAACGCTGCTGCGGCGACCATCGAGAGGGCGAGAAATCCTGCGGCAAAACCGAAACGGTCGACGATAAGACCACTGATCACGTTGCTCAATCCGGCGCCGATGCCGACGGCCAGTGAGGTGGCACCCTGGGCGAGATTGAAGCGGCCGGTCCCACGCATGAGGTCTGACGCAATCACGGTCGCGATCACCCCGAAGATGCCGGCGGAAACGCCGTCCAGCAGCTGGATGCCGATGACCGCCCAGGGGTTGTCGGTGAGCGCGAAGAGCAGGCCGCGCACCGGCAGCACCGCGAGGGCCACCAGAAATATCTTCCTGCGGCCCACACCTGCCCGGACCGCGCGGCCCACACTTGCGGCGACGGCCACCATCACCAGCTGGGCCGCAATCATGCACGCCCCCAGCCCGACGATATCCTGGCCAGGCGCAGCCTTCGCGATCATCTGCCCCGCGAGCGGCAGCATCGCCGCGTTGCCAAAGTGGAAGAGCACGACCGTCGCGAGGAAAGTCATGAGGTCCCGTCGCTGCACGAGCGCCCTGAGCGGCACGGGCCGGCCGCTGCCTTCTGGTGTGCGCAGCACCTCGCCGCCGCGCGCGAGTTCATGGTCGATGTCGGACGGCCGCACGAGCATGACGGTCAGTGCGCTGGTTGCGGCGAACAGGCACACCAGCCAGAAGAGCCACACGGTGCCCGCATACTGGCCGAGCGTGCCGGCCAGCACGGCGGCCGTGACGTTGCCCGCGTGGTTGAAGCCCTCGTTGCGGCTCACGCGCACGGCCAGCAGGCGGTGCCCCACCACGCCGAGACTCAGCGCGGCCAGGCACGGGCCAATGACGGCGGAGACGAGCGCGAGCATGGTCTGCGTCACCAGGATGACCGGCAGCGTGGGAGCGCGCGCAATCACCAGACAGCCTGTCGCGACCACGCAGGCCGAGACGGCAATGACCGCGCGCTTTGCCCGAAGTGCATCCACCAGCATGCCGGCGGGAATCTGGCTGAGCGCGGCCGCGAGGCCACTTACGCCCATCACGAGGCCGATGTCGCCGGAAGACCAGTGCTGCGTACCCTTCAGGAATACGGCGAGGAATGGCCCGATGCCGTCCCGCACGTCCGCCATCAGGAAACTGACCGCGTCGAGTCCCCTGAGGCTTTGCGCCGACGGGGAACGGCTGCTTTCGGAACGGCAGGTGCTGGCGCGTGCGAAGGGGCTCATCATCTTCTCCGCCGGCTCATGCCCCGGTCCCGGCATCGGACCCGGCATCCGCAACGGTCTGCTCCGCAATCTCGCTCACCTCGAGCGTGCGGCCATACCCGTTCTCGACCATGTCGCCCCAGGCCTGGACGCGTGCACCGGGCGCCAGATACGCCTGCAGTGCTTCGGCGGCATGAGAAGGCATTCGCAGCGACGTGCCATCATCCAGCAGCGCGCCACGCAGGTCTCCCTTTGGCCCATGCAGCGACAGAAGGACGGTGCCCGTCACCTCCGTCGCGTGCGTTTCGACCTCGGGCCGCTCGTGCCCGTCGCCATCGCGTTGCGGTCCTTCGTCGACAATAATCTCGCCGTCCCCGAGGTGAATCGACACTGCCGCGATGACGCCTGCCGTGCGGGGCCGGACGCCTCGCACAGTAACGGTGTCGCCGACTGAGACATGTCTCATGACGTGCTCGCCGAGGTGCGGAGGAAAATGGACCTGCTGCTTCCCGTCAAGGAGGAAGCCGTCGGGTTCGCCGTGCGGGTTAAGCAGGAACTGCGTGACTGTGCCTTTCGTTTCGGGCAGGCATGCCGGATCAATCCAGTGCATGGTGTTTCTCCTTCAGTTGGGAAAGGTGGTGTAGAGCCGGGTGAGGTTGCCGGGTGTGCCAAAGGCGGTGGCCTGCAGGGCTTCGCCGTACCGGTTACGCGTGCCGTAGCCGGTCGCGGCGACGGTCGCACCGGGTCGCAGCAGGTTCGCGAACTGCTGGGCCACGATGGGCGTCAGTTTGACCACGGTGCCGTCGCGGAGCAGCACGCCATCCGGTTCGCCACGGGGTGCCGTCGTTACGCGCAGGACTTCGCCCTGCACGCTGAGCCGCACGAGCCCGGCGCCGCGCAGCGCAGGCGGTGGTCGCGGTACATCGGGTGGCGGTGGCTGGTCGACGAGCTGCTGGCCGGTACGCTGGTTGACGATCTGCTGCGCTTTCACGTCGCCGCTGCCGTCCCTGAAGCCCGCCACCTGAACGGCGTCGCCGGGTTGAACGGCAGCCACCAGTTGGGTGCCGAGATGCGGCGGGAAATGCACGAGCGAGCCGTCACCCAGGATGAAACCGTCGACGTCGCCTTCGGGGTTGATAACGAACCGGCTGACGGTCCCTTGTGCGACGGGAGACGTTTGGATTGCGGATGGCAGCCATGTGCGCGGTGGCGCAGGCGCTACAGGCAACGCTCCCGGGACGGGCAGCTCCGATGGACCCGCCGCCGCAGGTGGCAGGTCAGGCGCAGCGGGGCCGGGCGGCGTCTGGGCAACGCACGCGCTGGCCAGCGGCATGAGCGCGACGAGACCCATGCGGACTGCACCTGTCACGGCGCGTGTTGCGGGCCTTGGAATATGCCCAATCCTGGGCAGGGAGGTCGGGAACATGGTTCACTCCGGTCAGAGGACAGCGAGTGAACTGCAAAGGCTATACCATGCTCATGGGCACGCCCGGACAAGGGGTTGGCGGGACGCCAGAGGCTGCTGACGTCCGGTTACTGGACAGCGGGTGTCGGCTTCGTTGACAGGTTCAGCTGAGTCCGAGACTGGCCATCCTGGTGTAGAGCGACTGACGACTGATGCCGAGCCGCCGCGCGGCGTCGGCCCGGTTACCGTTCGCGAGCGCCAATGCGCGGGCAATCATCGCGCGTTCGACGCGCTCAACGGCTTCCGTGAGCGACAGGTCTGCGAAGTCGGCGGGCAGTGCCCATTCTGGGGATAGTGACGGCCCCTTGAGGAACGACAGGTCTTCGTCGGTAATCGCCGGACCGGGCGCGAGCGAACAGACCCTCTCGATGGCATTCTTCAGTTCGCGGACGTTCCCAGGCCACGGATAGCCGACAAGGCGCCGCTGCGCTTCGACGGAAAAATGCAGCGTACGGCCCGCTGACTTCGTTGCATTTGCAAGGAAGTGCTCGGCAAGCGGCAGGACGTCGGCAATTCGTTCCCGCAGCGGTGGCAGATGCAGCGGAATGACGTTCAGGCGGTACAGCAGGTCCTGGCGGAATTCGCCTGCGGCCACCATCGCATCGAGCTCGCGATGTGTGGCCGCGACGACGCGTATATCGACCGGAATGACTCTGTTCGTGCCGATCGGTGTGACGTTCCGTTCCTGAAGGACCCGCAGAAGCTTGGCCTGCATCGCGGGTGGCATGTCGCCGATTTCGTCCAGGAACAGCGTGCCGCTGTCAGCCTCCACGATGCGGCCGGCGCGTTCGGTGGCAGCGCCCGTGAAGGCACCTTTCCCATGGCCGAACAGTTCGCTTTCCAGCAGATCCTGCGGGATGGCCGCGCAGTTCACGGCGACGAACGGTCCGTCGCGACGACGGGACGCTTCGTGCAGGACGTGTGCGGCGACTTCCTTGCCCGTTCCCGTTTCGCCTGTGATGAGAACGGTCGCGTCGGTTGTGGCAGCCCGTCCCAGCTGCTTCTGGACCGTGCGCATCGCCTCGCTCACCCCCAGCAGCAGCGGCTTGTCCGAGACCGGCTCCCCGGCGAATGGCGCCTCATCGTGTTCAGTGACAGCCGGCGGCTGGCTGGCCGAGAAGATGCGTTCGAGCAGCGAGATGATGTCGTTGCGCCCGACTGGTTTCGTGAGGTGCTCGAAGGCGCCCAGGCGCATGGCGCCAATCGTGTTGTCGCTGGTTGCGTGAGCGGTGAGCATCACGACGGGCACCGCCTTCAGCGCAGCGTCGCCTCGCAGCCGTTCCAGCACGGCCAGACCGTCGAGGCCCGGGAGCCGGAAGTCGAGAAAGACGCAGTCGGCCCGGCCGTCATGCAACGCGTCAAGGGCAGCTTCGCCCGACGCGGCCTGCAGCACGCGATGGCCAAGGTCGGACAGCGTCTCCGCGAGGCCTTCACGGAAGGCGTCGTCGTCATCGACTATGAGGATGGTTGCCATGGAATCTCAATCACGAAACAGGCACCGGCTAACTTGCCGTCGAGCCAGGCACGGCCGCCATGCGCGGACGCTACTTCGCGAACGACCGCAAGGCCCAGGCCGGACCCGTCGGGGCGCCCCGTCACGAACGGTTCGAAAATGCGTTCGCGCTGGTCCGCTGGCACCCCCGGTCCATTGTCGGACACGGCGATTCTCAGATGCGGGCGCCCGGCTGACCAGTCACGCTGGGCGGTCACGGTGACCATGCCTGCCTCGCCCACGTGACGCAGCGCGTTCAGCAGCAGGTTGTCGAGCGCGCGCCGAAGCTGCTCCGGGTCGAACTCGGGCAGCGCTGGCGTCGGGGCTTCGGCCAATGCCTCGAGCTTCGTCACGAGCATCAGACGGATGCCGCGCTGGCGTGCCAGTTCGCGGTGCGACTCAACGACACTGGCCAACCATCCGGCCACGTTCACCTTTTGTGGCTTGACGGTGACGGGCTGTGTCAGGGCAAGAAGGCTCGCGACCTGCGTTTCTATCCGTCCAATCTGCTCAAGGATAAAGCGGAGTGCCCCCTGTTGTCGCTCGCTGTCACCTGCCAGCGCGTTCTCGGCTTTCAGCCGCATCGCGCCTGCCGGGTTGCGGATCTCGTGTGCGACCTGCGCGGCCAGCTTGCCCAGCACACTGAAGCGCTCGGCCCGGGCCAGTTTGTCGCTGAGGTCCGCAGTCTGTTGCCGCAACTGTTCAGCACGGTTGGCGTAGCGATTGAGCGCATCAACGATCCTGTCCAGTTCCGGCTCGTGAAGGCGAGGCAGTTGACCGGCCGGCTCGACGCTGCTTTCCAGTGACAGGCCGCTCTCAAGCAGGTTGAGATTGCGCTTCCAGCGGCGCAGGGTCACCGCAAGCGCGACAGCCACCACGAGGATGACGGCAAGAATGGCGGCCAGCCCGGTGACGAGCAACTCTCCGTGCGGCCCAAGCGGCGGACGGGCACGGGTCAGCATCCACGCGAACAGGGCTGGCTCATCCTTCACGGTGCAGGCCGCGGCGACGACCGCATCCGGTCCGCTACGGATGACATCGGCTGCAGCCGTATGCGTGGCCGCAGCCGTCCGGAGGGTGCGCAATATCAGCGGCGTTTCGGCTTCCGGGATGTCGCGCTTGATGCCGCTCCCCTGGTAGGTCGGAAAGGCATAGGCCAGAAAGCCGGTTGGCGGTGCGTTGACCGCTGCCTCGCTGTCGCGCGATTGCGTCGCCCCGTGAGGCACCGCCAACGCGACCGGCCCGGAGGTCCAGAATCCCCCTTCGACGTTTTGTTCCTGCGCGAGAACGATGTCAAGCACGGCGTGCATGAGGTCCGTGTTTCCTGTCGCAGCCGATAGCGGACGCGAAAGGCTGTAGCGGGAGGCAACGGCTTCACAGGCGGCCGTTACCTGCTGCCTGGCGCCCGCTATCTGTTGGCTCTCGGCGGAGATTGCCATGAACCCTACGATGGCGACGAGCACGGCGCATAGCGCTGCCACGAGTGCCCACAGGACGACGAGCTGCGTCGAGAACGAGGGTCGCTTCATCAGGAGAACGACGGCAAAAGGTATGGGAGAAGCAACAACGGGATCGGGCAACCGACTGCTGCCGCGATCGGCGTGCGGGCTGGCACCGTTCAACCCTCGCCAAACCCGTCGTCCGGGTGCAGCGCTTCGAGCGGCTCGAGCATCGTCCTCACCCGCGTGAGCTCCATGACAAATTCGTCAATCAGGTCGAGCGCGTCCCGCACCTGCTCGGGCAAGGTGCCTTCGCGTCGCGACGGCACCGACGGTGCGCCATTCAATACAGAGTGCGCCATGCTATGGATTGCCAGCAGATCGTCGCGTAGCCCCTCGGGATCATGAAGCTGGGTGCGGATGCGATCGACGATATCGACGGCGGCCAGCAGGCGGGTCGTATCGTAGCTCGATTCGAGCCGCTCGAGCGCGGCGGTGTCGACAGCGCCGAAACAGGTCGTCGTGATCGCTGGGCGTGCAGTCATGGGCGGGATGCGTAGGTACGGGCCGCATGGCCGAACAGCGGGTCCCTGATCCAGGCTTCCGGCCGACGATCCAGATGCAGTTTATAGTGGCCGAAGCGTCGGATGTTGTGAGTCGGGTACGGGCTTAGAAACTCGATGTCTTCGGCGCGCACTTTCTCGCCGTTTGCCGCCATCTCGCGCAGCGCCTGCATCATGTCCACCGTATTCTGCAAGATTACGGCCGACGCGACCAAGTCGTTGTAGCGTAGCCGCTTCTGCTGTTCCTCCGGTTCGTTCTCGGCGATCACGTCGCCACCGAACGACAGCCATTTGGAGAAGCCATTGTACGACTCGATCTTGTTCGTGTTCGCGGTGACCTCCTGCCGCAATTCGAGGCTGCCGATCCACTCGAGCAGGAACACCGTGCGAACGACGTTGCCGAGCTCTCGCGCGGCCAGGTACAGCCGGTTCTTGCGGCTTTCGGAGCCGAGCCGGCGCAGCAGCAGCGGCGACGAGATCGTGCCCGCCTGAATCGACAGCGCAACCTGCATCAGCTCCTGCCAGTGCTGCTCGATCAGCACCCATTCGATGGTCGCCGTGAACAGCCTGTCGATGTGCTCGTATTTGGCCTTGCTGTCCGGCCGGTACAGGACGAGGTCCTTCCAGTTGCGAATTCGTGGCATCAGGTTGATGCCGAGCAGGTACGTGAACGCGAACACGGCGGCCGACTGGCCCTGCGTGTCGGCATGGACGGTATCGGCCTTGACCGACAGGCGCGCTTTCAGCAGCCCCTCGATCACGTAGATCGCTTCCCAGACACCCGGCGGAATGAAGTGCTGGAACACGGCGATATAGTTGTCGGCGACGTGCCGGTACGCGACCGCGCCCATTTTCCGGTAGCGGAAGTGATAGCCGGCCAGCAGATTGTTGTCGTAGAAGTCGTACTGCGTGCCGTCGGCCGCCACCGTCTTGCCATCGCCCCAGTGTTTGGGCAGATCAAGCCGCAAGTAAAGTTCAATCAGCTCGCGTTGTGCGGTCTCGAGCTTGTCCAGGCTCATATGCCGGCGATTGACGAACGAGAGCATGTGCGCGGTGACATCCGGGTCAAGATGGCGGGCCGCCTGGGTCGGGCCGAGATTGCAGCCCATCGCGAAAATGGTCAGCAGGTAACGCTCGGCGGCCTTGCGAATCTGGGGATCGCTCCCGGACAGCGGCCCGAAGTGCCGCGTGAAATGCGTCCAGTGTTCGATGTTCGCGAGGATGTCCAGCATGTTCCGTGTCGGCAGACGGGCGTTGAGCCGCTCCTGCAGGGCGATCGCGCTCGCCGGGATCTCCTTCGCCACGGTTTTGCGCAGGATCGGTTCGCCGTGACGGTCGATCACGACGTGCTCGCGCTTGCGCGGCAATTCGTCGTCGAGCTTGCGGGCCGCGTCCGTCAGCCATTGACGGAGATGGTGAACGAAGTCATTGCCGGTCGTTGGCATGCCGAGCTTGTCGCAATAGTCGGGCAACTGCTGCTCGCACTGCCGCCACGGCAGCAGGTGGTCGCGATAGTCGGCGTAGGCGTCGGAGCCGGATACGCACAGATCGCCGACCCGTAACTCCTCGGCCATGTACGAGAAGACGCAGAGTTCGAGATATCGTCGATTGGTCGGCAATCCGTCGCCGTGGGAGCGACGTGCGAGCTTGCGCCACCGCGGCGCGGCAAAGCCTAGATCGACATCGGCATCGATCCACTCGCGATGCCGCGACTCGTTTTCCAGCACGACGTCGAGCGCATCGAGCAGCGAGCGGACCGGACTGGTCGAATCCCACTCGAGCGTGCGCGCGACACGCATCATGACCGAGCGATGGGCCTTGAAGTGCTTCCACAGCAGCGGCAGATAGTTGCGGCCGCTGAACGCGCGGATCGCCGCACAGCTCTCGCGCAACGGCTCCAGATCGCCCTTCGGCGCGAGCAGCTTTCTGACTGCCCTGGCGATGGCCGTCTCGTCGGATTCGTCGGCGAGGATGTCGGCCACGCCATCAAGCAGGACCACGAGATCCTCGACCTGATCACGCTGTTTGCGCTGGATCACGTCCAGCTCGTCGCTCGCGCGTTTGTGGATGGCAGCCATGCGCCGTACAAACATGTCGGCAAGATCGTCGCGGGCGCGCACGCGCATGCGGTTGAGCAGCGCGACGATCAATGTGTAGCGCTTCTCGGGCAGTGTGTCGTTCCTGAGGGCCGACGCATCGAGCGCCATCGCCTGATTCGCGAGCGAGCGCAGCTTCGAGGCCGGAATCCCGGCGACCGCCAGTGAAAAATCGCCGAGATCGTCGAGCCAGGCAAGCTGGTCGATCAGCAGGTCAAGATGCTGGCGCGATGGGCGTTTCGCATGACGCTTGATCCGGTTGTAGGCAGTCTGCCGGCTAGACAGGTCGCGTGCGAGCAGCCGGTCGAGCGCGACCTGCTGTTCTTCGGTCAGGCGTCGCGTGACGCGTTTGAAGAGCCGGGACTGCGCCCGCGCGTGAATCTGCTCGGTCAGCCGGTCGAGCGTTGAGAACGCTGGCAGCTCGATATCCCGCGCGATCAGTTCGTCGATCGTCGCGTTGATGATGTCGACAGGCTGATCCATCGTCAGCGACGCCGTGTGCGCCGCCCGCGTCGCGATCGCGTTCGCGTCGGTGCCGTAATACGGCTTCACGTTCAGC
This sequence comes from Paraburkholderia caffeinitolerans, assembly GCF_902859945.1. GTDB lineage: Bacteria > Pseudomonadota > Gammaproteobacteria > Burkholderiales > Burkholderiaceae > Paraburkholderia > Paraburkholderia caffeinitolerans. The sequence goes on from NZ_CADIKL010000041.1 coordinate 47,346, forward strand.
CAGGCGCGTACTGCGGTGTAATGCCGAAAGAGCGTTGGAGACGACGCGGTGTCGTAGCCGAATTGCACGATGTCGCCGATGTCGGCGGCCGCCCGAACGTGATCAACGATGGCGGCCGGGATGGTGTCAAGGGGCGGGAAATAGTGCAGTTGCTGAAAGACTTTCAGCAACACCAGGAGGCCCAGGCGAGGTCGCTCGCCGCGCGTTGACCGGCGCGCCCATTCGAGTTCGTCGGGCAGCGGCGTGTAACAGGCTTGCATGTCCCGGGGTGCCAGAACCTCGGGGAAGCGCGGGTACGCGGTGCGTTCGAGGGTAGCCATTGCGGATCGTCCGGATCGCCGAGGGCCGCTCAGATTAGCGCAAGAAAAGTCTGACGTTACTACTTCAATTCGTAATGAACCGCGCGATCTTCATAACCATAAGGCTTATGATAGGAATTTGCGCTTACCTTGTTTGTCCCCCTGTCTCGCTCGATACGGGAAAAGTCTATTGGACTTCTGATTCCGGCGACGCGTTGGACGAGGATATTCTTGACGACCTGGAAACTTCGGACCGCTACCTTGCGATACCGCATAAGAACGATCTCGATCTTGGACGAAGCCTCGCCTTGCGATTTGTCGCACAAGAGTTGCCTGCGTGTTACGACCAGGTGGAAGGATTTTTCCGGCGGCAAGGGGCTTACGCGCGCTTCAAGGATTTGCTGGAGCGCGAAGGCATTCTCGAACTCTGGTATGCGTTTGAAGCGGCCGCTGGCGAAAGTGCGCTGAGGCAATGGTGTGTTGAAAACGGGCTCGAGATACTTGAGACGCGACGGACCAGGTAGATGCGCCAAAATGTCTGGCATAGCATGTTACTCACTGGGAAATCACACTTTGCAGTGACAGGACTGGTGTTGAGTGGCCGGATGGCGTTTGATATACCGTAACCTATGAGTTACAATTTGTCTCATGACGAAGCTGATCATTACGCCCGAATTTGACGCCTGGCTCTCCCGCGTGCGAGACCGCCAGGCCGCGACGGCGATCGCCGGTCGGCTTGGCCGGGCACGGTTAGGCAACCTTGGGCACTGGCGTGCGGTAGGCGGCGGCGTTTCGGAGATGAAGATTGATATCGGCAGGGGCTATCGCGTCTATTTCACACAACATGGGGACGTGCTGGTGATCATCTTGTGCGGTGGCGACAAATCCACGCAGGCCGCAGACATCAAGCGCGCCAAGGCCATCGCGAAAGAGTTGGAGATTTGACATGAAAGTTAGCGAATTAATGGAGTTCGACGCGTCGAAGTACCTGAAAGATGAAACTGACTACCGTCTGTACCTCGCGCAAGCGTTCGAAGGCGGAGATCCAGTCGAGATTCAGGCGGCACTCGGCGACGTTGCCAAGGCACGTGGCATGACGGCACTTGCACGCGAGTCGGGCATCGCGCGTGAGGCGCTGTACCGCGCGCTCTCCAACAAGGGGCATGCCGAGTTCGCGACGATCATGAAGGTAATCGGGGCGATGGGCCTGCACCTCACGCTGGCAAAGCCCGAAGCAGCGCCGAAAGCGACCGCCAGGGCCAAGTCTGCGACGAAGGCAGTAGCGGAGAAGAAAGGCCGCACAGCGGCGAAGCGAGCGGGCAGCACGACCTCCAGGGGCCGCACCCGAACCAGCAGCGCCGCGCAAGCCTGACGCCCAATCCGTCGATCCAGCCCACGATTTGAAAGGATCTGGTGCAAATAGGTGGTCCGCTCAAGACACTTGCTATAAGTACGGATGCCTTATCAATTGAAAAGGACAGCATTCCAGGCGGCAGGCGAAGTGGTGTCCATGAACCCGAGAGCACTGAGGTCAAAGTGTCCCTTGCGAATGCGATGCGTCAACTCGATGCCTGAAATCGTGGTCGCGGCATTCCGGAACCGTTTGAAACCGAGCATCACCTTCGTTCTCGACTTGATGTTTCGATGGTCCTGCTCGATCAGGTTGTTCAGATACTTCGAGGACCGGACCTTCGTGTCTACCGGTAGCAGACCCTCGACCTTCATCTCTCTGACGGCCCGGTGCGAGGCGGCGTACCCATCGAGCGTGATCGTCTCTGGCGGCTGGCCCTGATGTCTGATCGCCTTGCTGAAAAAGGCTTTGGCTGCGGCCACATCGCGTTTCGCCCTGAGCATGAAGTCCACCGTCCGGCCGGCTCGATCTACCGCCCTATACAGATAAACCCATTTGCCACGGATCTTCACGTAGGTTTCGTCAACCCGCCACGACCGGCCGGCTGCGGTAGCAAAGCGATTCCAGCGCTTGACGAACGCCGGGGTGAACCGCTTGACCCAGCGCATGATCGTCGTGTGCGCCAGAGAAAGGCCGCGTTCGGACATCATCTCGACCAGATCGCGAAAGCTCAGCTTGTAACGCAGGTACCAACGAATGCACAGGACGATGACTTCGCGATCGAAATGTCGACCTTTGAGCAGCCTGTCCATTTTCCCCAACTTAGTCATCGGCTCGTCCTGCGCGCGTCCATGAACCCACGAGCCTAACCCAACGGCTTCATATTTGCACCAGATCCGAATATTGTTCAAACGCTGTGAGACGGACTGCTTGATTGACGGAATGACCGTGCCATGCGCCGTTTCACTATATACAGTATGTTGATACTGCCAATCCTTGAGCTTCGAGCCGCTCTGAGAGTTCGCGACGCGCATTGCGAGCGTCACGCGGTCGCGATACCAGGCCAATGCCGGCACTTGCTCAACGGACGCCTTGAGAAATTCGAAGGCGCTCGGGAAGACATAGAATTCGTATTGGCGTGCACCACCCTCGGAGGTGAACGTCATCGGGCGAACGAACCCGACCGCGCTTAAAAGCGAAAGTGATGTTTCGATGCTTTGATAGGCTCCGAAATTCCATCGGACCATCTTTACGAGGCGCAGCGATGGCTCATCGTTGTCAAATATCTGTCTCGCTGCCGATAAGAGGAATTCGTCGCCTTCAGCTTCGTAGTGGTCCAGAAGGGCATCTGCGAGGTAGTCTGGGTAGCGAATGAGGAAGTCAATTGCCATCACTCGCTTTTCGCTGCGAAACACATGTGTGGCGCCTGCAGCGCTGGCCGGCGGCGCATCGCTCGGCACGCCGCCGAGGGCTAGAATGAACATCAGCCGTAGGGCATCGCGATGCCGATAGCCATACTTGGCGGATGGTGCGGCCGTGTGACGTCCGCCCGTTGGGCTCACGTCGTGAGCCAGAGAGCCGTTATGCACTTTTTCCCCGAACGTGCTACGTTATGCTGCTATTTTCGAATCATGTCTTCTCAGTCGCGCGGCGCCCTGAACGGTGAGTCTTGCTGACCTGTCTCGCGCTAGCGAATGGCTGCGCGATGTTTTTCACGTTTATCTACAGAGTTCAGCGGCGCGAATTTCGGCGAAGAGACTAACGTGGGCGATACCGGACGTGACCGAGCCCTTCAAGTCTATCAGATGTGTTCGCGGGAGCCATCGTTCGTTTGCATGCGCGACGGATGAAATTTAACATGCGTTTTGCATATTTAATGCCGGCGGTTCACTGCTTCGCTCAATCACGGCTTGTTCGCCGAATAATAGCGACCCAGTGATTGCGGTGTTGATTGCCGGGCAGTTCACTGCCGTGCGCACTTGCATTGTGTCAGGCGAAACGTTCTGTCCTGAGAAATCGCCATAATAATGAGGGCGACGACGCAGCTACATACTGCGTCGTGCTTGGGGACGATGGGTGCAATACTCGTCGTATTTGGCTCGAGTTGCCGCGACGATTTAAGTACGGTCATCGCTGGTAGTGGATGTCCGGGTGGTTCCTCGCGTGAGCCTATTTATCAAGGACCTTCACGGTATGCGTCATCCTCTCGACAAAAATACCATCAACCAAGATATTTTCATGCTTTTGCACCTCGCTTACGGGGCAGAAGAGTACACGGATGTACACAATGACCGTGCGGACCATCCCGCTCTCAAGCTCGGGACGGAACTCTACTGGAACATGCTACGAAAGTTTGTTAATGAGCTTCTCGTTAGCATCGCGGTCCGTGCACGTATCATCTTTGATGTAAACGATGAGCAGAAAATCGCAGATAGAGTGGGGGGTACTGTAGTTGGTTACTACCTCGACGAGTCCCCGGGAAATCACGGATGAATTCCTTACACTCAGGGAAGCATGCAAAAAGGTTCTTCATGCGATATCCGTCGAGCTTGAATGGAACGACTCGGATGTATTTGAACATTGGAACGGAATTATCTTGCTCAAGGGCATGCATCGTAAAAAGCAGTGGGAGGTCGGTCTGATGGTCAACGCTTTTGCTTCGCAAATATCGACGGTTCTGACTCAGATTCTCGAAAGAGAGACGCCCAAAGAGTTGTCTACCGATTCATCCGTCCTGGAAAGCGAGGTTTAAGACGGCCGATGCGAGTCGAACGTCGTCGCTATAGCGACGTGAGTGACCGCTGTATGTCGCGGTCGCGCGCATTTGTGTCCGAACTCAACGCCGCACTGATTGCTCTCGGAACTCTTCACGCAATCGGTCTACCACCGTAATTCAGCGATTGAGGAGCACCGCGATGGCCGCATCCAACGCAGTGACCGATTCCACAACTGTACGAACGGTGGCGCGGTCGAACTCATGGTCACGCTGCGCGTCGTGTACACCACTGTTGAGGTAGCCCCACTCGATACTCCCCGAGGCGACTCCGAGCAATCGGGTTAGGGCTGCGACAGCTTCCGGTGCACCGGCGTACTGGGCAGCGATGCGCTCCACGGCCGACTTCAACTTGGCGCATTTGTTGTTGAGTTCCCAAGGTGCGCGAGGGCCACCGAGCTTGATGTCGATGCGGCCGTCGCCACGGCGGCCCTGCCAGGTCCAGAGGCGGTCGGTCAGACTCTCCAGCGCTGGTCGAGCCTGGCGGTGCGCCTCGCGCTTCTCGTCGTCTGCCATTGCCTGCTGGGCCAGCAGAACGTAGTTTTTCGCCGGCGGATCGCTGTCGACACGAAGCTCATGTTCGCCGTCGTGCGGCAGGAACTTGTAGCGCCTGATGTCTGCGGCGCGCCGTGCTCCTAGTTCCTGCTGGATGCGATGCAGAAACTCCTCGGCGTGGGAGGTCAGAATGACCTGCTTGCCGTCCAGGTTGTCATCTTCGAAGAAGGTGCACCAGATGCCGTCGCGGTGCTCATCATCGATTGCATTGACCACGTCATCGAAGATGACGACAGGGCAGCCCTGTGCGATGTTCTTCGCAAGCAGAATCGCCAAGCCCAAGCACTTGATGTGCCCTTCGGTGAAGACAATCAACGCGTCGTAGCGCACGTCTGGTTCGCCGGCAAACTCGACTTCGATTTTTCCGTTCTCTGCAACGGGTAACCACAGCCTATGCAGCAGGTCGCCGGGTGAATCACCGCGATTGAATGCGTTGTATAGAACGCGGGCTTCTTCGCCCAACCCTTGGAGCAATATCCCCGGTAGCGCGGCCAGATAGGCTTGTATCTCGGGAAGGAAGCCGTCATAGGCGGCTTTGACCCGCAGATTGTGCGCTACGACAGGTACTTCTGCCGCGACGGCCTCAATGAGTTCGCGATTCACCACGTCGAATTGCGCTACCGTTTGGCGCGCTGTGGCCAGTTCTTGGTCTGCCGTCGCACGCATCGTCCGTAGGCGTGCGACCTCCAGGTTATGCTGGTTCAATCTGTCACGCTCCTGCGCCAACGCGCCGCGATGCGCGAAAAAGGGGGAGGCTTTTGAGTCCGAGAGACTCCGCAATCGTTTTCCTGTGTTGGTGAGGTAAATGCAATCGTTTGCTCATCTTAATTCCGGGTATTTCAGCGCTCGCGGCGCTATCCGGTCGATCAGCGTCTGACGTATTTATTTCATTGAACGTGGCACTTGTGTGCCCAACTTGCGACGACAACTGACGCAATGTCCGCGCTATAGGCGATTGCGTCTTCGGTGGTGAGCGACGAGAGCGGCAGGCGACGCTCGATGACGGCCTATAGCAGTGGCCGTTCGGCTTCGCGGTGGTATGCGCCTGCGGTATGCAGCGAGCCGTCCAGGGCCGCGGGCAGCGATGCTAGGGAACACTGCGGGAGCTGCTGGCCCGGTGCGGTTGTGTGGGCAACCAGTACGGCGGCCCACCGGATCAGGTCCGGATGCGCCGAGAGGAAAACACCGACCGCATGTGCACCGGTGGCGCTCAGTCCTGGCACCCATTGCCATCAGCGCCGACGGCCTCATATGAACAGGACCAGTTCGGCGAGGGTGTCGACCCCGGCGCCAGCGAGCGCGCCGGCCGTGCGCGGGGTGAGCCAGTGGCCGACCGCGTCGGCGGGCCGCGGCGTTGGAACTTTCGTGACGTGCAGCACGTGGGGCGCGACCACAACCTGCGCTGCGCACCGCGTGCAGACTGCGGCAGAGGCGGTGAAGAGCGGGGTCAGGTCGCCAGCGCTGCCGCGCGGCAGCGCTGGCGACGAACTGCCGGCGGATGTAGGCGATCACGCAGAGCGCGGACTGGCCGTCGCCGCGGGCGTGGGGAAGGTAATGCGTGACGGCCTCGCGCGCGGTAAGCCCTTCATGCTAGGCGCGCAGTGCGGCGAGCTCCAGGAGGTTGGGCAGGGCAGTGGGCGTTCCAGCGGAAGGTCCGTTCCACGGTCCACGAGGTGGGACAGGGACGGTTTGCATGGAACCAGTTTAGGTCGCGGGAAAGGCATTTGCGATAAAGCTGACCATTATCGCAATGGACATCCGGAATTGACGTCGTAATGGAGCAGGTGGAGCGATGAGTTTGCCAATCGTATCGACCGTGCGGTGTGATACGGTGGATTTACACTTTGTTGAGCGGGAAACCAGACCGGGCTCTGCACACCAGGGTGAACGTTGTAGTTTCACTGCTCCGAAATATTACTTTTGGACTGCAAAGAGGCGACAATCGTGCGGAATCGCGGGAAGAAAGCGGCGAGCACAGCGCCGTTCGCAAACGGATGGCCCGCACCGCAGGAGCCCGGGCCACGAGTCTGGTGACGGACTGTCGCCTGACGGTGCAAACGACTTTTATTGTCCCGCTGCGTTTCTTACCGCGCACTGTGCCTCGACCCTTTCGCCGTCACTGAACTTGAAGGTGACCGGAATCGACGAGCCGACCGTAAGCGGCTTCCTCACCTTTTCGAACATCACGTGATAGCCGCCCGGCGCAAATGCGAGCGTGCCATTGGCGGGTACGGTTGCCTTGTCCACCATGACCATCTTCGAGGTGCTGCCACTGCTTTGTGTCTGGTGCAGCATGGACATGCCGAACGCGTCCGTGCCGACGCCTACGAGATCAATGGGCTGGTCGCTCATGTTCATGAGCTTGAAGTAGCCGCCCGAAGGCGTATCGCCGGGCATTGAGCGAATCCAGCAGTCGGACACCATCATCGAGCCGGAAGATACTGCGAAGGCGGGCAATGCGGCGACAGCAAGGGGCAATGCGAAGGCAATACGGCAGAGGGTGCGGTACATAAGAGAATCTCCTGTTTCGTTTTGAGGAAAATGTCGTCCGGCGTCCATTCGTTCGATTGGAGCCAGACCGTTTGCAATACCCGGTTCCGTACGGATGATCGAACTTCGCGTGCCGTTTCAGGCTGCGCCCAGCAGTTCGCGGAGATCGTGAACCCAGGGAGTTGTGCCTTGTCCGTCGCGCGCATAGAGCCGCAGCTTCCCGTTTGTGTCGAACACGAGGCTAGCGGCGGTATGGTTCATTGTGTAATTGCCGGGGGCCGATCCGGGTACCTTTTCGTAGACCAGATGGAAGCCCTTGGCCATTTGCGCAAGCTCATTCGCGTTGGCCGGGCGTAACGCACGGAACGACGGATTGAACGCGGCGGCGTACTCCGCTAGCACGGATGGTGTGTCGCGCGTCGGGTCCAGGGTGACGAACAGCACCTGCACACGTTGCGCGTCTTTCGGTCCGATCTGCTGCAAAGCCCTGGACAGCTCAGCAAGCGTGGTCGGGCAGACATCCGGGCAATGCGTGTAGCCGAAGACCAGCACCACGATCTTGCCGCGATAGTCCGCAAGGGTGCGTATCTTTCCATTCGTGTCCGGGAGCTCGAAGTGATCGGCGAATTGCCGGTTGCCGGTGATGTCGAGGTTCTGGAACGACAGCACAGGCTTTTGATTGCAGCCGGAGAGCAATGTCGTGCCAAGGAGGGCGCCGGCGACGAAGGCCGGGAGAAGCAATGCCGCACGAGATATCCCGCGCGAAAAGCGAGGCCAGTTGAACATGATATTTCGAGTCAGGCGCGCGCGCGGCGGCACGCCACCAGCAAAAAGAGGTTCGAATTGCGAATGTGGAGACGTGAGCACGCAAACGCGTGAGCCGCCTGTAGAGGCAAAGCTCAGGCTCGTTGGCGCGCGGCGCCTTGTCAATGTGGCCGCGTTCCCGTTCGCGGAAGATGTCGGCGAGTCAGGCGTGAAGCGGTGGGTCGCGCGGATGGCCGGTCCGGCAGGCGAAGATCGGAACGAGAGCGTCGAACGCCGCAGCGGCGAGCACTTGCTGGGCAGGCGGCAGCCAGGATGGCGCTGTCGCCGTGACGGACGAGAGCAGGGGATGCGTGCCGAGGAGGTTGCAATAGCCGCATTTGGCTATTGTCGTTGCGTGATGGCCCGCCTGCTCTAGCTGCCCGGCAGATGCCGTCGAGCCCGAGCAGAGCTCGGCAACCGGTTCCCGCGCCTGACGCGATGCCAGGACCTGGCTCACTGGCGGCAGACAGACGACCAGCCACATGGCGAGCAAGGCGAACCATGCGGTCAGGCGTTGGCGTGCGGCGGCGGACGAGTGCATCCGAGCATGGTAACGCAGTCCAGTGCCGGTGTGCTGGATGGCGGCGCAGCCGGAGCGCATGCATTGGCATCGGACGGACAATGTGGACCAGTTTGCAGCGAAGCGTCACAAATTGGCACACGTAACCCCATGGGCGGTTCTGTCCGCCTGCCATGCTCGCCAGTCATGTACGGGAAGAGTCACGAAGCCAGGCTTCGCGAGGCCGCCGCTCTGCGCGGCCGACATCACCTGCGCGACTTTTTCATAGGTGATCTTGCGGTCTGCGTTTAGATGCAGTTTGGGTTGGGCGAGACGCGCGACGCGGCGGCAATCCAGGCGTCATTTGCGGCTTGGGGATGCGGGCCGGCAGGATACCTGGTCGCTGTGCGGCTGAGGGTAACACTGTGGGCGCAGGATTAACGCTGGTACGGGTGAGATCGCAAGCACCACGCTGGCAACCGACATGGCCTGAATATTCGGCTCTTAAAAAGGGCATATACTCCGTACACGTTTGCGTGCAGCATATGGGCTGCGACCGGGGAATAGCTGAGGAGGCTGCCTTGGACCAATATGGCATGGGTATTACTGTCGGCACGGTCGTGCTCGCTATCGCGGCAATTGCTGTAGCCATTCATTACCGCCGCGAACGACGCCGGGCCAGCCTTCTGCGTAATCTGGATCATCACGAGTGGTATCGATGAAATTGGTCGGACCTCAAGCATTGCTGCGATAGCCCGAATGCGAAGCACGGGCGAGCAGGCCATTTCAGGCAATGCCCGGTACTTCGGGCACAGATGTACCCGGGAAATGACTTATTCCTGAACCAGGCGGAGGGGGCACATTGACCTACGATTTTGCCGAAACGGATCTCGCGCACATTCGCCACATCGTCGACCATCTGGAGCATTCAACACGTGGCGGATGTGTTCCTGACGTGGACAAGGCCTTCGGAGTGAATTACTGGCGCGCAAGGGTGCAGGAAATTCTGGTCATGCCGCGGGTACCTTTTCATATCGAGAAGGAGGCCAGGGATCTGCTCGACCGTCTGGATCGCCTGAAACCATCACGCCATAATGCGAAAGTCCGGTAGGGAATATCAGTCCGCTTTTCGCAAATGTTTGCGGTTGCCTGCTTCAAATATCCGTTACACGTCCGTCAAACCATTTCGGACTGCAAAAGCAGCCGCTTCCGTTCGATTTGCGGAATTAGTCTTGGTCAATATCGCCCGGATGTGGTTGGCGATGGTGTTGGGACTGACGAAGAGCTGCTCGGCAATTTCGCGATTGCCGAGTCCGCTTGAGACGAGGCGCAGCACCTCGGTTTCGCGCGTGCTCAAACCTGCCGGCCAGGCGCGTGACGATGCCGGTTCGATCGATCGCTGAGCCGAGTCGATCTCCCGGGTAAGCGCACCCATCCCCATGCGCTCTGCGGCAGCGTGAGCGTCTTCCAGCAGGACGCGCGCAGCGTCGATGTCACCGTCTGCATTGCGGGCGAGCCGCATCGACGCATAGCGCAGACGCGTGCGTGCGAGCGCCGGTTCGGCACCCTGTCGTAGATTCATGGTCAACGCGGATTCGAAATGACGCTGGGCTTCCTGCCAGTTGCGCTGCGTCGTCGCGAGCAGGCCAAGCAGGGACGCCGCCGCGCCGAAGCATCCGACCGTCGTCCCGATCAGGAGGTTGCGGCCCGCGTAGGGGAGCAGCAGGGCGTACAGGACATCGGCGTGCGGCTTGTCGTCGAGACGTGCGCACACCTGGGCCAGATACGCCAGGCTGGCTGCACGCAGGGCATCGTGGCGGATGGCAGAAAACGCATCGGCCGCGAGCGCCTCGAACTCGCAACGCGCCTCGTCGAGCAAACCAATTTCGGCATAGAGCAGTGCGAGACCGGGGCGCCACAGGCCCGCTCTGGGCATCGCGCGCACAAACGCCTGCACGAGCGGCGTCAACTCGCGCAGGCGGCCCTGCTCACAGCGCAGCGTGAACATCTGCATGCCGTAGACGCCTGGGGCATCCAGCCCAGGCATGCGGCGGCCAATCTGCAACGCCTGTGCGATCAGATGTTCAGCGTCCTTGAAGCGGCCTTGCAGCAGTGCGCAAGTTGCGCGTGACGTGGCTGCAACGTAGCGCATGAACGGCTGGCGCAGTTCGTCTGCCTGCCTCTCAAGCTGGGCGAGCTGCATGAGCCAGGTCGATAGATCGCCGAGCTCCATTGTTTCGAATAGCTCCCACGCCTTTACATCGAGCGCGAGCAGGAGATTGTCCGTGCCCTGGGCCAGATCGAGTGCTTCCCCGATGTCGCGCAGCCGCTCCCCGCTGCGCTCGGGCTGCCAGCGTATCGATAGCGCCGAGGCCAGCGTGGAGGCGAGTGCGGTCTTGTCGCCACTGCGTCGCGCGATGGCTAGCGCCTGGTCACGCACGATCGCGGCCTGGGTCTCATCGCCGCTGAAAATCAGCGCGCGTGCAAGCGCGCTAAGCAGTTTTGCCCTCGCAGGACTGTTGCCGCCATCTTGAGCGGCGAGTGCTTCACGCAGCAACTGCGCCGCGCTCTGCCCGGGGAGACCCGGTGACCAGGTCGCCATTTCGAAGCCCATGGCCGCACGCATCATTTCGTCGGCTTGTCTCGCGACACGCGCAAGCGACATCGCCTGGCCGAACGTTTCGCGTGCCTGGAGATAGTCGCCCAATAGCGTGAGCGACTCGCCGAGCGCGTTGAGCAGTCTGATCCTCGATACCGGGTCATCCGGGCTAGTCATGCTCGCGGCCTGCAACGCAAGCCGGTAATAGCGGACTGCCTCTTCATGGGCGAGCAATCGCGTCGCACGTTCGGCTGCGCAGCGCGCGACATCGGTCGCGCGGGCAGCGTCCGCAACGGGCAGCGCACTCGCATAGTGATGCGCGAGCACCGACAGGTGCTGGCCACTGTCGTCCGAATCGAACTCCTCGATGGTGCGGGCGACCTGCAAATGCAAAGCACATCGGGTGAGCATCGGAATTTCGTCGTACAGCGTCTCCCGGATCAGCGCATGCGAGAACTGGAAGCAGCCCGGCTGCTCGCCGGGTTCGAGAATGCGCGACCTGAGCGCTTCCTCGATTGCATCGTTGAAGTGAATGGCGAGCGCTTCGTCGAGCAGGTATCGCAACAGCCGAAGCTCGAATATCCGGCCAATTAGGGCAGCGCGCTCGAGCACGCGGTTGGTCGGCGGTGACAGATGGTCGAGGCGTCGTCCTATGATCTGCTTCACGCCTTCCGGAATCCGGACGCAAGGGGCAGCAGGGTGCGGCTCGGTCGGTGGTCTGGCCATGCCGTGCTCCAGCGTGCCTTCCTGAATCAGCAGACGAATCGTTTCGGCAATGAACAACGGGTTGCCTTCGGTCTGACTGTGGATCGTGTCGAGAAGGCGCGGCGCGATGCCCTTGCCGCCCGAAAGTGCAACCATGGCTTCAGTTTCGCGACGATCGAACCCGGCAAGGTGAAACCGGTGGAAGTGAGCGTATCGGGCCAGATCGCCGAGGGTGGCCGACAGCGGGTGCTGGCGATCGAGTTCGACGTCCCGATAGGTGGCAAGCAGCAGGATGCGGTGATCCGCAACTTCGGGGGCGAGGAATTCGAGGAAACCAAGCGAGGATGCATCGGCCCAGTGAAGGTTATCGATGATCAGCAGCAACGGCTCGGTTGCCGCCGCGAACTTCCAGAAGCCGGTCCATGCGTCGAACAGCCGGAAACGCTGCTGCTGCGGATCGGGTGTCGGCAGCAACGGCGCCAGGTCGACGATGCGCTGCCGGATCTCGGGGAAAATCTCGGCAATGGGGGCAACCGTGGAGACCGGCACGGCGCGCAGCGTCTCCTCGTCCCGGCCTGCCAGCCACGCGCGCATGATCTGCAGCCACGGCCAGTATGGCGGCGCACCCGGTTGCTCGTTGCAGCGTCCCCAGAGCACGCGCACGCCGTGGGTGGCCCGGGACGCCAGCGCCTGTGCCGTGTGCGTCTTGCCGATACCGGGTTCGCCGGCCAGCATGGCGATCGCGCCATGGCCGTCGATCATGTGCCCGACCAGACCGGCAAGCGCGCCGAGTTCGGCTTCGCGGCCAATAACGGGCGTGCGCGCTGCCTCCTGCTGTACTGCACAAGCCACAAGATGGGCACCGCAGGCGTCGCAGAAGCGGGCATCAGTGCGATTGTCGCGGCCACAGCGCCGGCATTGCATCGGGCCCGCCTATGACGCTTGGATGAACGTTTCGGGCCGCAACTCGCTCACTTCCACCACCACGTCGGCTGGCAGGCCGGCTTGCCTGGCGGCTTCGCGAATGGCTTCGACGCTGGGCGCCTCGTAGAGGCAGTAGGTCTTTCGTCGGTCCGCGGAGAGAAAGGAAAACAGCCAGTTGACGCCGCTCGCGTCGTTGATTTCCTTGAGCAGCGCTGCATCTGCAGCACTGAGCTCGAGCTCGTCGGCGAACTGGCGTTCAATCAGAAATAGCGCCATCGCTTTCTCCTGAGTGACAAGATACTTGCAACGTGATTTTTATACGTTGTAGCGAGGCTGGCGCAACGCGTCAAGCATGTGCCCGGCCCGCCATAGTCAGAATCGACTATCGGGCATTGCAGCGGCTAACCCGCAATTTGATCAATCCTGCGGATGGCCGGTATGGACGGGCGCGCTTACAGTAAGCGTCGTGAACATTGCGAGGAGAACGACATGTTCAGCGAGGACGATCTGGCCGGGTGGCGCGCAAACCTTCTGGGCGAGGTCATCGAGCCGGTTGACGCCCGCTACGACGACGCGCGACGGGTCTACAACGCGATGATTTCGAAACGGCCAGGACTGATTGCGCGATGTGCTGATGTTGCCGACGTCATCGCTTGCGTGAACTTTGCGCGCGAGCATGGACTGCTGCTGGCAGTGCGCGGTGGTGGGCACAATGGTGGTGGTCTTGGAGTCTGCGACGACGGCCTCGTAATCGATCTTTCGGCTATGCGGGGCGTTCACGTCGATCCTGCCGCGCGCACCGTGCGGGTGGAGGGCGGCTGCCGGCTGCGGGATGTCGACCATGCGACGCACGCGTTCGGGCTCGCCGTGCCAGCCGGCATCATCAGCACGACCGGCGTCGGCGGTCTGACGCTCGGCGGCGGAATCGGACACCTGACACGGCGCTGCGGGCTTTCCATTGACAACCTGTTGGCCGCCGATGTGGTGCTCGCCGACGGGAGCTTTGTCACGACGAACGAGCATACGCACAGGGATCTGTTCTGGGCGCTGCGCGGTGGAGGTGGCAACTTCGGCGTCGTGACCTCGTTCGAATTCGGATTGCATCCGGTATCCACCGTGATCGCCGGTCCCACGTTGTGGCCGCTCGAGCGGGCAACCGAAATCATGCAGTGGTACCGCGAATTCATCGTCAATGCACCGGACGAACTCAATGGCTTCTTCGCGTTCATGACCGTGCCGCCTGTGGCGCCGTTTCCCGAGCCGCTGCACCTGCGGAAGATGTGCGCCGTCGTCTGGTGCTGGAGCGGCGATCCCGGGCAGGCGGAAACGGTGTTTGCACCGGTGCAGGCGACCAGGCCTGCGCTGCATGGGGTGCATGCCTTGACGTTCCCGATGCTGCAGCGCGCGTTCGATGGCCTCTATCCCCCCGGGTTGCAGTGGTACTGGCGTGCGGACTTCTTCAACGAGTTGTCGGACGAAGCCATTGCGCTGCACGCGCAATACGCGGCGCGATTACCGACGATGCATTCGACCATGCACCTTTACCCCATCGACGGTGCGGCGCATCGCGTGGGCCGCAACGAGACCGCGTTCAGTTACCGGGATGCCCGCTGGGCCGCAGTATTCGCCGGCGTCGATCCCGATCCCGCGAATGTAGAGTGCATCAGCACGTGGGCGCGCGAATATCAAACGGCATTGCATCCGTACTCGTCCGGTGGGGCGTACGTGAACTTCATGATGGAAGAGGGCGTGGATCGTGTGAAAGCGTGTTTCCGAGACAACTATGCGAGTCTTGCCACGATCAAGCGGAGATTTGACCCCGACAACCTTTTCCGTGTGAACCAGAACATCCAGCCCGCGTAGCGCACATATGCGAGCCTGGGCGAAACATGCCAGCTGTCAGGACTGCGAGTGTGTCCGGTTCGTATGCTGCAAGACGGATTGCGCATGGAGTGCTGCACTGGGGCGAGCGGGCGCCCCATATTTGCGGTGCCTGTAAGGTTCTCTGTCTCCGGCCAAACGCTTGTCTCCAGGCGGAAGCCATCTTGTGACCGATGTCAGGTTGGGTTGAACCGGTCTGCACGATACGAAACCTGATGACAATCGGACTTCAATGCGCCACGGACTATCCAGAGTGTGCTACCCGATGCAAGCATCTACGTGCAGACGGACTCGCATTAATCCGCGCGTCCGACGCGCAGATGCCGGGTATTGCGCTCGATCGCCAGCAGGACCAGCAGCAGCGTAAGAAAACCCACCAGTGCAAGAAGCGTCCCCAGCGAAGTCCTGAACTGCTCGCTCCTGTCGTGCGCTGCCTCGATGGCACCTTCGGCAGAGGCGATTCGCTCGATTTTGACACGGGCGTATTGATTCATCGCCGCCGCTACATACCGTTCGCGATTGTCCCATTCCCACGTTGCTGCATGCTGGCTGGCATGTGCGACGACCTCCGAAAGCTTGTTCAGGAACTGCTGCCGGTCGGGAAGGGGGACGTTGACCAACCACGCATTGAGCAGCGGCTGGCTCGCGTTATCCCCATTCAGGACCTGGCGCAGAGGGGCCGGAATTACGAGTCCCGCCGCGGCTTGAACGTTCACGTCTGTCATGCCGCCGTTCGCGCTATCCCCCGAGATGGCATCGTTGGCCGCCTCCGAGCCTGGGAGCGAGGCGAGCACGTCGGTCACATTCACAGACGGATCTGCGATGACGCTCTGTTTTCCGGGAAACGCGAGCGCGAACATGACGGCGGTGATCGCCATCACGACTGCTACGAGGGCGAGGAGGCATAGCGCGCGGGCCGTGCCAAGCAAGCGGCGCTCCAGTCTTTCTGCAATCTTCATGTCTACCTCGTTTCAACCCCGTTGATATCCGTAAAGGCGTGCCGTCGGCATCGAACTCACGGCTCGCGCAGATAGCGCTCCGACAACGCCTCGTACAGCGGTGGCGCAAAGAAGCGCGAGACGCGGCTCGCGATGAGCGCCGTGGCCATTAGCGAGATGACGAGCGCATGGCCGTTGATCATCTCGATGACAATCACGAACGCCGTGATTGGACTTTGTGTCACCGCGGCGAGATAGCCGACCATGCCGAGCGCAATCAGCATCGACAACTGCATCTGCGAGAACACCATGTGCAGGGTATTGCCGATGCCGGAGCCGATGGCCAGCGACGGTGCGAAGAGACCACCGGGGGCGCCCGGCAGGTACGAGCCCACCATCGAGATGAGCTTGAGAATGGGATATGCCGCGCTGACGTGCGCAGTGCCCTCGAGCATGCCGCGCGCCTCGGCGTAGCCGCTGCCAAACGTGTGACGGTGCGACAGCACGCCAACGATAGCGATGACGAGGCCGCATAGCGCCCCGAACAGCACCGGTCGTTGCGCACGCATGTCGAGCAGTACACGAGGCATCCAGCGCCGGGTATTGAGCAGCAGCCAGCAGAAGCTGCCGCCCAGCCCGCCCGCGAGCACGCCGGTCAGCACGACGGCGATGCTGAGCCATTGTGGCAGCCCCGAGCCGATATCGATCGTGCCGAAGTAGACATAGTTGCCCTGGAGACCCAGCGAAACGACGCCAGCGAAGATGATGGCCGTGATCAGCACGCCGCTCGTGCGCTGCTCGAAACTGCGCATGAGCTCTTCGATGGCAAACACGACCCCTGCGAGCGGCGCATTGAATGCCGCGGACAGGCCCGCGGCTGCGCCTGCGAGTGCCAGCCTGCGTTCGAGCACGCCCGGCCGGATGGTGAGGAATCGCTGGGGATAGAAGCGCCTCAGGCTGAACATCAGGGCAGCGCCGACATGGATGGTCGGTCCTTCGCGGCCAATCGTGAACCCGCCGAGAATGGCGAGGAACGAGATGAAAATCTTTCCGGCGAGGATGCGCAGCGTGAGCAGTTGCGGCCCGAGCTCGTTGGGTCCATGCAGCATCGCAATGACCTGCGGGATGCCGCTGCCTTCGGAGCCAGCGAAAAACCGCCGCGTGAGCCAGACCGTCACGGCACCCGTTGCGGGCGCAACTAGAAGCGGTAGCCAGAACCGCTCAGCCGCGTAGTGCAGGAACAGCGCGTAGCCGAAGTCGATCAGCTTCGCGTAGAGCACGGCGACGAGGCCGACCGCGATTGCGCCGAGCCAGAACACGCCGTAGTGGAGCCACAGCCGGTTGGCGCGCTGTAACGTCCGCCTGTCGATCAGCCGGAAGATTCGCACGATCTGTATCCCCTGTTTGTCGATTGTCGTTGTGTGGATGGTACAGGCGTTTCCTTCAGTTCATGCCGGCGAGCAAAAAAGTCAGGCGCGGCGCAGCGGCGGCGGCGTCATGCTGGCCGCGATCAGGAGCCAGCAGAACACGAGCCCCGAGCACGCGTAGAACACGGCGCTCGCGCCGTCATGCTTGAGCAGCCAGCCGCCCACCACGCCGCCGAGCGCGAGCCCGATCGACTGGGTGGTGTTGTAGACGCCCGTAGCTGCGCCCTTGCGGTTGCCCGGCGCGAGTTTGGACACCAGCGAGGGCTGCGAAGCCTCCAGGATATTGAAGCCGAGGAAGTACACGAACAACACGGCCGCCACGATGGCAACGATATGCGCAAGCGAACCGAGCAGAAGCTGGCCGGCCAGGACAAGCGCGATGGCCGAAAGAAGGACCGCTTTCATCTTGCCCCGTTTCTCCGCGGCGATGATGGCGGGCACCATCAGGACAAATGCGCAGCCCATCACCGGGAGATAGACCTTCCAATGCGACGCCACGGGTAGGCCCGCGTCCACGAGCAGGCGCGGCACGACGAGAAAGAGCGCGGTCTGCGTGGCATGCAGCACGAGCACGCCGAAGTTCAGGCGCAGTAGCTCTACGTTGTGCAGGACTTCGGCGAACGGTGCGCGCACGTGCACGGGCTTGGGCGCATCGGGCACGATCCACACCACGACGCCGACGGCGAGGATCGAGAACACGCCGACGAGCGCGAACAGGCCGCTCATGCCCACCCAGTGGAACACGATGGGCGCGCCCACGATGGCCACCGCGAACGACATGCCGATCGAGCCGCCCACCATCGCCATGGCCTTGGTGCGGTGCTCCTCGGAGGTGAGGTCGGCGATGAACGCGAGCACGGCCGAGGAAATCGCGCCCATCCCCTGAATCACGCGGCCGACGATGATCCAGGTGATGTCGTGCGCGCCTGCCGCGACGAAGCTGCCGATGGCGAAGATCACGAGGCCGGTGACGATCACGGGCTTGCGGCCCATCTTGTCGGAAAGCCAGCCGTAGAAGATGTAGAGAAGCGACTGCGTGACGCCGTACGCGCCGAGCGCGATGCCGACGAGCAGCACGTTGTCGCCGCCGGGGATGGTTTTCGCGTAGACCGAAAACACCGGCATGATCATGAACAGGCCCAGCATGCGCAGCGCGAAGATCGCGGCGAGCGACACGGTCGCGCGCATTTCGGGTGCGCTCATGCGTGAAGGGGGATTCGATGATGTGGAGGAGGCGCGCATGTGGGTCAACCGAAAAAAAACCCAGCGATTACGCTGGGTCAGGGGAGCCGCCGCCGGGGCGGCCGGCAGCACCTGGACGTTTTCAGTCCGGCAAGCTGAGGATGCAACGATGTCATGCGATCCCACCACACGCTGAAAGCGTGTTGCAATGAATGGTCACAACATGACATATCTGCTAATTTATACCGTGATACTTAAGGGAAACTTAAATTCGGCCCCCTGGCACACCGTAGTGTCCGATGGTTCGGGTGCGCGAGAGCATTCATGAAATCCACTGCCGACGCGGGAAAAATACGCTAGCATCCGGGCATATTGCCACCTAGACTGCATCATGCAATGAGAATACCGGTGCTACGCATGTCCACACGAAACGGGAGTTCATGATGAGCCTGAATCGATCTTTCATGGCAATCCTGCTGGCTGCGATGCTTGCCGGCTGCCATTCGACAACGCCGGCACCAGTTTCGGGTAGCACGGCGAACATGAACACGGCCAACTCACAGCCCGTCACAGCAGCGACTTCGTCAGTCGACGAACTCAACAACCCCAACAGTCCGCTCGCCAAACGTAGCGTCTATTTCGATTTCGACAGCTATGACGTGAAGAGCGAGTATCTGCAGTTGCTGCGCGCCCACGCCGACTATTTGCGCAGTCATCCGGCCCAGCATGTGCTGATCCAGGGTAACACCGACGAGCGCGGCACGGACGAATACAACCTCGCGCTCGGCCAGCGCCGCTCCGAAGCCGTGTTGCACGAGCTCGAGTCGCTCGGCGTACCCGACTTCCAACTCGAAGCCGTCAGTTTTGGCAAGGAGAAACCGGTCGCCCTTGGTCATGATGAGGCATCGTGGGCCCAGAACCGGCGTGCTGACCTGGTTTATCGCCAGTAGAGCCCGTATGACTGTCGGGTGCTTGCCATCGGCCGTCCATCCGTTACATGCCCATGAAGTAGGTGCGTACATCCATTTCCTCCGCCCACATCTGGACATCCAGCATATCCTCGAAGTCGACGGGTAGCCCTCTGTACATGAAGCAAAAGCCACTCGCTGTTCGATAGACGAGCACCCACTCGCGGTTATCCTGCGCAGGGCGCGCCAAATCAGACGCATCGGGTCTATTCGCCGGATGTAACGCAGCTTCGATGCGTCTGCGGACCGCGCCCCATTCAGCTTTCAGTTTCATGATGACCCTCCCTGTCTGTAGCATTCGTGGCCACCTCACGCTGCGATGCACGACTGATCCTGTCCGAACTGCGTGTGCCGTTGTTCGCGCGCGCCGGAAAAATTTGAATGCTGCTGGCAACGGCGTCCGCAATGTGCTCTTTTGCGATAACACCGCAGACCTGCAGCGACCCCGATGGGTCGCCCTTGACTACGATCGCCATCGTCGCCCGGTGCTGCTGCAACTGACCAATGACGTCGAACGCCGCGTCGGACTCGCTCACGACAATGTAATTATGCTGCGCGAGCCGGCCGAGGGTCACTGAAGGATCATCGCGACTCACTGCCCGTCGCAGCCCGGTATTGATGCGAAGTACGCCGCTTATCTTGCCGTTGCGTGTGATAACCACATGGCGAAACGCCGGGTCGCCCGGCGAGCGAAGCAGATCACGGAACGGCACGGCAGCATCGAGCACGAGGACATCGGTTTCCATGACCTGTGCCGCGCTTTGCACCAGAAACATGTTGGCATGCAGGGCATTGGGAATGACGTGCCCCCGGCGCGCGAGCTTCAACGTATAGATACTCTCGGGCGAAAGCAGGCGGCGGGTGCCCAGGCTGAATGCGACGGCAATGATCATCGGCAGCACGATGTCGTAGTCGCGTGTCATCTCGAAGATCATCGCCACGGCGGTCATGGCGGCGCCGGTTCCTCCGCCGACCATGGCGCCCATGCCCACCATGGCGAATGCCGGTACGCTGACCGGCACGCCCGGCAGCATGAACTGGAATGCCGGTGCCAGCGCGGCGCCCAGTGTCGCGCCGATGAACAGCGACGGAGAGAAGACCCCACCGGACGAACCGGAGCCGAGGCTGACTGAAGTCGCGAACGTCTTCGCGGCAGCGAGCATGAGCAGAAACAGGCCGCCCTGCAGTTGCCCGTAAAGCGCTGCCTGGATCGTCGCGTAACCGACGCCTTCGACGTAATAGTGGCCTGCGTAGCACATCAGTGCGTACATCAACGCGCCTACGAGCAGCATGCCGAGCGCGTGGCGACAGTAGCGATTGCGGATGCGGTCGAAGCCGTCTTCCGCCCAGTGCAGCGCGCGTATCAGCACGGCCGCGGCAGCGCCAGTGATTACCCCGAGTACCGCGTACAGCATCATCGTGAGGGCACTGCCAGGCTGATTGGGCAACGCGCCCAGTTGCGCGGGCACCAGAAATGCGGGTTCACCTCCAAAAAAGAGCCGCCCGACGAACGTGGCGGTTCCCGTCGCGAGCGCAACGGGCAGAAACGTGTTGACGCTGATCTCCGGCATCATCAGCTCGGTCGCGAAGAGGACGCCGCCGATCGGAGTGTTGAAGGTGGCTGCGATCCCGGCTCCCGCGCCGGCTGCGACCAGTGTAATGCGCTGACCCGCGGCCATCGGCATCGCCTGGCCGAGTGTCGAACCCAGCGCCGATCCGATCTGGATAATGGGTCCTTCCCGGCCCACAGCCGCCCCGGTGCCAATCGCGAACGCCGACGCGAGCGACTTGACGACGGCGACGACTGGCCGGATCACGCCGCGTTTGAAATAGATCGCGTCCATGACTTCCGGTACGCCGTGCCCCTTCGCCTCGGGCGCGAATGTGCTGACGAGCCAGGTGACGACGAGACCTCCTGCTACTGGCACGAGGATCACCCAGGCGCCCCATGGCGCAGCGGGCGTGAACCGGCTGGCGTCATACGAGAACGACAGATGGCCAAGAAAGAATGCGTTGTGAACGGCGCCAATCAGGCCGCGAAATGCGACGGCCCCGAGGCCGGTCACGATGCCGACGAGGAATGCATAGAAGCACAGCCGATAAAGGCCGACCGGCTGCGCATTGTCGTCGGGCAGGGGGGCGGGAGCCACTCGCCCTTCCATCACCGGAACTGCCTCGCTGCTGTCATGTTCCCCGGTTCCATCGCTCATGGCCTGTCGCTCCCGTTTGCGGTCGGTCGTCCGCGGCGCCGCTTCCTAGCTGGTGCTATTCATGCGCGCCATCATGTCCGATGTTTCGCTGCTGTTGAGCGAGCTGCGAAGCGCAAGCAGAAGCACCACAATGCTCCAGACAGTGACCAGCAGAATGTCCCAGCCGAAGCCGATCACTCCGCGTCCCCCGCCGATGCCTCCGAGCCATGAAAGCAGCCAGAGCCCACCGAACCATGGCAGCAGCCACGCAATGTGACGCCAGCCGAAATCGTGTGCACTGCGGCGCGCAACGTAGTGAAAGTGGACCGCATAGACGATGAAGCCGATCGCGACCAGCGAAAACAGGAAATTGTTGGTCCTGAAACCTGTCCAGTAAATGATGAGGTTGCTGCAGATGAAGGCGAGCGGTGCAACTATACCGGCACCGCCCAGGTGGAACGGTCGCTTGAGGTCCGGCAGGTTACGCCGCAGAACCATGAGCGCGACGGGACCGAGGCCGTAGGTCAGGACGGTCACTGACGTGATGTAGCTAACCATTTGCTGCCACGCGGGAAAAGGCAGCAGGAACAGCACACCGACCGCCCACATCACCAGCACGGAGACCCACGGAATCTTGTAGCGGTTCAGGCGCGTGAGCGCGCGCGGCCCGACGTTCATTTCTCCCGCTGCGAACAGGACGCGCGAACCGCCCGTCACATACATGAGTCCGGTGCCGCCTGGTGACACATAGGCGTCTATATAGAGCAGCGTCGCCATCCAGCCGAGCCCAAGTGTGGCGGCGAGCCCGGCGAACGGCCCCATTTCACCCTTGAAGCTTAGCTGCGCCCAGCCGTTTGCGAGATCGGCAGGCGAGAGCGCCATGATGAAGGCGACCTGAAGCAGGATGTAGATGACCGCGGCCAGCACTACGGCACCCACGACGGCAAGCGGAATATTGCGGTGCGGGTTGGCGGTCTCGCCGCCCAAATCGATGGCCGTGCGAAAGCCGAGATAGCTGAAGACGATGCCGGCGGCCGGCAATGCCGTGAACATGCCGGAGAGCTTGTAACTGTCGGGTGCTGCATGTATGACATTCCAGTGGGTACTTGCTGTCATCAGCCCGACGATAGTAAGAAGCGGTACCAGGATCTTCCACCAGGTGATGGTGGAATTGACGTTGAGCAGCCACCGCACCACCATCAGGTTCAGCAGTGCCGTGATGCCGAGCAACGCGGCGCAGGCGATAAACCCCGTCAATGTGAGGAGGCCCGAACTGCCGGGGCGGATGAACCAGGGCAGATAGTTGTTTGCGTACGTGACGATCGCTTCCGCCTCGACCGCAGGCACGGGCACATAGGCCAGAAAGAGCAGCCAGCACCAGATGCGGCCAAGCCCTTCGCCGTGGCTCGCATGGCTCATGTGCACGAGTGCGCCGCTGCGCGGAAACAGCGCGGCGAGCTCGGCAAAACACAGCGCGATCAGCATAATGATGACGGCGCCGAGTATCCAGCTGCCGATGCTGTACGGTCCCGCGATGCGGGAGGCGTGAAATGCGCCGAACAGCCAGCCCGAGCCGATCATGCTGGTCGTGCTGGCAAACAGTAGCCCTACGATTCCGGCATCACGCCGGAGCTTGCCTTCGAGGGTCAGGCTTGAGGGTGTGCTCATGCCGAACTCCTTGCTCTCAGTCACCCCTGACCGTTTGCGTTGTTTTTGTCCCGTGTGTGGCGTTCTCCTCTTTGATACGCTGGCCCAGGATTACGAGCTCTTGTAGCTTCGTGCTACTCCTCTTTGTCCCTGAACGCCCAGCCAAAAGACTGAACCTCTGACTTGTGAAATACGGCCACCTTCATCAGGCAGCGTTCGCCTTTCGGCGTCAGATGCACCTGTGAATGACGGCGGTCGTATGCGCCCGGTACGCGGGTGACAAGCCCGGCCGCCTCGCAACGTGTAATCAGCGCCACGGTTCCGGGCGACGACGCCTGCAGGCGCTCGGCGATCTCGCCCACGGTGGCCCAGTCCCGGTCGGGAAACGCGCGTGTGTGCAGCATTAGCATGTACTGGAGAGGCGTAATACCTTCCGCATGCAAGCATTCCTCCGAACGTCGCAAAAACCGGCGCAGACGATAGCGAAACTCCGAGAGCTCCTCCAGGTCGGCTCTGGTCACCGTCTCCGTCATCTTCCGAGGCGTCGGCGGCATTGGCCTCTCCATGTTATACGGCATTGAGTCGGGAAAAGGTAACTATGTGACATAAAATATAGGCGTAGTTGGGTGGTGTGCAAAAAACCATTGTAGACGAGCGGCGGCACCTGGTCGCCGTTTGAAGCCACTTGGCCAGAAGGCGTGAGACACGTTGCGTTGCTTGTGCAGATCGTCCTTCTTGCGCGAATTTTGAGGCGATGCGAACAATCCAGAGCCGGCGCCTGGGGCGGGCGTCCTCGGGGCGCCCTGCGGAAATTCCGGGTTGCCACGGATTCAGGGTCTGCCCTCGTTTCCCCCATTCCTCGATGTCCCGGGGCGTGGGGCAAGAACGCCCGACGGAGCACGACATGTCGCTCGGTTCCGTACCTGACTTCACGTGGCCCGTGCTGGAGTGGCTTCCGTCGGGAGGAATGGCCTCCGCCATGGCGACGCACTGGGACGGCATTTGAGGAGGCGAAATGATCGAGCTCTTGAGAGATATGCCAGAGGGTGTTGCGGGATTCGTGGCCAAACAGCGCGTCACACGCCGGGACTATGAAAGGGTGGTCCTGCCGGTGATGCAAACTCTGTTCGCTGTTCACGGCAAGATCCGCTGCTACTACGAATTGGGAGACGAATTCTCAGGCATGGACGGCGGAGCGATTTGGGAAGACTTCAAACTGGGATTCGAACATCCGACGCGATGGGAGCGTGTCGCAGTCGTGAGTGACGTTGAGTGGCTCCGTGTCGCGATCAATCTCTTGCGGTTTGTGATATCGGGCGAGATACGCGTATTTCCCACTGCTCTGTCTGATGAAGCCCGCGCCTGGGTTGTGGAGGGGATGAAGCCTCGTCGCCCTGCGGCATGATTCCCGCAGCAAATCTATAAGTCGGTATGACTCACGCTTTTATTTCAGTTTCGAGTGAGATGGCCATTTCCCGAACCCGCGCGGCGCTGAGATGCTGCTTTTTTGTCCGCGTAGCGGCGGTCGTGCCAAACAGAGACAGATAGGAAGGCGGAAATTTGTAACTATGTAACAGTATGACCTAAACTGCTATAAATACTGGAAAAAATTGGCGGCACGACCAACCTCAGCAAGAACCCGTGCGCGCCGAACTATCCATGACGAACGTGCGATCCTGAGGATGGAAACTGCGGCTCGCACCGTATGCATGGGCAGGCATGGCTCTTCCGTGCCGGGCGGTCATGCGTCGCAACAACGTGGGGGCCACTTCGCGGAGATGTTTGCCGTGCCCCGCAGTATCCGCACGTGAGCCAGATTGCGATGGCTCGAAGGTGTCAATACTGGAGTCGTGCGAGAACGATATAACCTTCGCTTTCACAGGACGATCGTATCACGTGCTTTATTCAGGCATTTCAAACAAAACGCATTCAGTCGTTTCCTTCCGACAGGGGTAGTAATCACCGGCAGCCGTCGGGTGACGGTTTCATGCATGCCATCGATATTGGGGCTGCCGGTTGATTGGCGCAAACATCGTGCGGGAGACCCAGATGAGAAGAATTTCACCAGAGGGCCGGCGTCATCGCCGGCTCGTGCTCAAGGCCGCAGCTGCTGCCGGGGTTGTACAGCTCGCAGCGCCGTTCATCATCAAGGCACGTGGCGACGTGCCAATCAAATTTGGGCTCGACGACCCACTCACGGGGGATCTGGTGCAAATAGGTGGTCCGCTCAAGACACTTGCTATAAGTACGGATGCCTTATCAATTGAAAAGGACAGCATTCCAGGCGGCAGGCGAAGTGGTGTCCATGAACCCGAGAGCACTGAGGTCAAAGTGTCCCTTGCGAATGCGATGCGTCAACTCGATGCCTGAAATCGTGGTCGCGGCATTCCGGAACCGTTTGAAACCGAGCATCACCTTCGTTCTCGACTTGATGTTTCGATGGTCCTGCTCGATCAGGTTGTTCAGATACTTCGAGGACCGGACCTTCGTGTCTACCGGTAGCAGACCCTCGACCTTCATCTCTCTGACGGCCCGGTGCGAGGCGGCGTACCCATCGAGCGTGATCGTCTCTGGCGGCTGGCCCTGATGTCTGATCGCCTTGCTGAAAAAGGCTTTGGCTGCGGCCACATCGCGTTTCGCCCTGAGCATGAAGTCCACCGTCCGGCCGGCTCGATCTACCGCCCTATACAGATAAACCCATTTGCCACGGATCTTCACGTAGGTTTCGTCAACCCGCCACGACCGGCCGGCTGCGGTAGCAAAGCGATTCCAGCGCTTGACGAACGCCGGGGTGAACCGCTTGACCCAGCGCATGATCGTCGTGTGCGCCAGAGAAAGGCCGCGTTCGGACATCATCTCGACCAGATCGCGAAAGCTCAGCTTGTAACGCAGGTACCAACGAATGCACAGGACGATGACTTCGCGATCGAAATGTCGACCTTTGAGCAGCCTGTCCATTTTCCCCAACTTAGTCATCGGCTCGTCCTGCGCGCGTCCATGAACCCACGAGCCTAACCCAACGGCTTCATATTTGCACCAGATCCGTCCGCTCGGCCATTGACGCGTAGCGGGTCAGGGAACAGCCGCAGCACGGTCTGGGCCCACAGCGCCGTGAGCCTGTCGAGCTGGACGGCATCGCTGTGCAGGCTGCCGAGCAGCTTTCCGTAGAGGGCCGGTCGCAGCTTGACGGCTCGCACGATGCTGGTCATCGCCAAGCAAGTCGGTGCGCACCGTCAAGCCAGCCTCGACAGTCGCGAACCACATGAAGCTGCGCATGCGGGAGAACGCGGGGCGCAACAGCCAGATCGCGTCCCGCCATGCAGTCCAGAGTGCCATGATTGTCCTTTGCATTATTATGTAATACGAAATATTTCATGGATGTGTGGAACGAGTGTGCAAACGGCTTGCTCAAGCCGAAAGTCGCATCGAGGCGTCACCGCCTGAAGACGAGATTGGTGATGGAAGGAAACTAGACAAAGCGGATTGGCTTGCTGACGGGCGGATTGGCACTGACGAACGCTAGCGCGAACCCGTGAAAAACAGGCGATAACTTGTTACTCAGGAGTGCATAATTTTACATAATCTTATTTATCGAAGTTTTTGATGGGGTGCGACGCTATAATAAACACCGCTCGCCCGTGCGGATCCGTGTCCACCGCCAGGAACCCATGGGCGGTATGCTTCGTCGCGGGAACGAAACTCCGCCCAACAGCGGAAACTTCCTGGGGCGCGTCTGGTGCCAGCCCGCGCGACGCAATGCCGGAATCCCGTGAAGCCGCGACGATGGCTGACGGCCAGATGTCACAGGCGGACAGGCACTGCGACGTTGGATCTCTGGCAGCCATTGGCACGCCATCGACTGCATAACACGCAGCTTCCCAAATCTTTCTTTATCGTCTCGCAGCAAATCAAGCCATGGAAATCCGCGTCAGCTACGAACACAGTCTCGCCTCTGCGCCAGAAGAATTTATCGTGCACGCGCCGTCGCAGGTCATCGCCGATGTGCCGGCCAACGTGCCGCGCGTGCTGCTGCCGGAATTCATCGCGAACCTGATCGCGGAGCGCTCACCCTCGATCGGAAAAATCCGGAATCTGAAGATCCTCTGAAACGGGAGACCGTCCAGCTGACGCCTTCGTCGCGCCCACGCCATGGGCGCCGACGGTAACCTGCGTCACCAGATCCGCGCGTCGTAGGTCCAGCGGCGAAGCTTTGTTGCCTTCACGCGCGCACAGTCTTTGTGCGACGGATTGATCAGAACATTGAACTCCTCCGGCACGATTGCGGAAGGAACAAGCAGCAGCGCGCCCGTATTCGCCGTGAGCCATGCGTCACCGTAGTCGAGGCTTGTCTTGCCCCTGGGAATGGCGTCCCACCCGACTGGCGCTGCCGTATGGTCGAGCTTCTGCGCCCGCCGCCAGACCACATCGGGAATGTCGATGCGCACGAGGTAACGGTTCAGCGGCAACACCCCGCCCAGATGCACGAGCGTCTCGAGACAGGCAAGCGACCGGTTCTCCGCGGTGTAGAGAACCGGCTTGCCGGGCCGGTTCCACCGGCCTCCGGTGCGCTTCGCGCCCTCTCCGGTCATGTCGTCTGCCGTGTAGTCCGGCGTGTCCGTCGCGATCCGCCAGACGTGGACCGTCATGCGTAAGCTCCGCTCTGCATCTGGGCGATCAGCGTGCCCAACAACTCCTGCCCCTCGATCGTATCGAGAAAGTCCGCAGGCAGCGCGCCGCCCAGGGAGGGATTGGGGTGCGATAGCCAGTGCTCCAGCCACTCGGCCGCGTCAAATCCTTTCGGCTCGCCCGACTGTTCAACGATCGTCTGCACCTGGCCGATCAGCTTGGACAGGCCGACCATGCGCTCGCTCTGTTCAGAAGAGAGTTTGCTGGCCGACTGCGACTTTCGCGCGACCGTTGTGCGCTTCAGGCCCAGCCGCCGGATCAGTTCGTCTTGAGACGTTTTCATCCGTGCGGCCATTTCGCCCACATCGCGCGCGGACACACCATGCCGGATGACGGATATGCGCTCCATGCCTGACGCCTGGTAGACGCGCGGAAAATCGAAGAGATGAATCGTCGAAACCGCCGCAGCGGGCGCTGCCCGCCGGGCCGGCTTCGCTGCGGAACGAGAGCCAGCACGGGTCCTGAGTGCCTGCGGCGCCTTGCGCGCAGTGGCTGAGTGCTTTCCCATGGCCGGCATGGCTTTCCTCCTGTTCCATTTGAAACTTTATTTTATCCCAAATGGAACAGAGATCGATAACCTCGCAGTCCTGGGGTTGCACTGTTGCAAAGTCGTTCCAGTCGCCCCCTTCAATGACCACATACAGCATGCGGTCGTTGTCGTGCCAACCGATTCGTCCACGAACCGTCGTTCCGGCAACTCGCCGAAAACGCCTTGCGCTGCGTAAGCGTGGGCAGGAATAATGCGCAGTCGCAAGCGTCATTTTTCTTTGGCCCCGAGCCCCGGGGCAAGGACAGTGTTCTACAGCGTGCCGGCGACCTGCCGGGCCAACGATGTCACCCCGGACGAGCATCTGGCCGACGTGCTCGGGCGGATCAACGACCACCCAATTAACCGGATCGAGGAATTGCCCCCCTGCAACTGGAAGTCCTTCGAAGCGGCCGGATCAACATCGACCGTGGCCTCGACGTCGTCCTTGCCGGTCGCGCGCTCGGCGAGCCGGCACTGGACTGTGCGCTCGCGCATCAACGGAACGAAACGATGAACAAGGCAAGCACGGGCAACACCGAACGCAAGATCTCCGGGACGATTCTGGACTTCGGTGAGCCACTTCTGTCCGAGGCCATTACCGAAGACACGCCGATCGCCGCGGTGCCTGAGATAAACAGGCTCGTGGTGCTTGTCTGGAACGCGCATGTCACGGCCAGCCCGCGCTGGGGAGATCCCGGTCATCTGCAGATGCTGCAGAAGATGACTGCCTCGCCGCAGATGCCATCGCAAGCGCGTGCCTGGATCGGCAAGCTCTCACACCGATGGCGGGAGAAGTTCTCCGACGCCAGATACTGCGCTGGAGAATGGCACGTCAAGATCAGGCATGACGATACCCTGAGTTTTTACTGCGACCCACGGGAAGTGCCGCAGCGTTAGTCAGTCTTCGCGCACACTACTCCCTCAAATTCACGCTCGGCGCACTGTCGTTCGGCGTCGCCGCGCTCTCCGAGGCCGTGATGGGCATCGAGACGATCGGCCTGCCGCTAGAAATCCTGGCCAAGGGAAAGCGAAGCGCCGATACGCCCCTTCGGTAAGGGCTCACGCCCGACAGAGCCGCCGTCGGCACGTGGGCCGCGTCTGGTGCGCGCGAGATAAAGTCATCGGCGCTTTGCGCCAGACCGCTGCTCGCCGGCCGCTTCGCGAGCGTCATATTTCCGGCCCCTTTCGATTCCGCGCTCGACATCCAGCGTGCTGGGTAGAATCGTAAGGACTACCTATACGACATCTATATCTGGCCGGGACAGTAAGCGATCGCTCATTTTTCGGTTTCAGCTGTCAGCTGAGCCAACCTGCCAATACCTTTGGCCCACGTGGCATATTCCCGAAATGGGCGCGCACGGAGCGGTACCCGGCTTTCGCCGCCGGCATCCACCGGCGGCATCGCGACTGGTCATCGGCGAGATCCCGGTCCCGGCCGACCCGGGGTTCAATGCCTGTGTGAGCGCAGTTCGCGGTGGCCGGCAAACAGGGAATCGGCCGCCACTATTGACTCGTGATCCACCGCCTGAAGGCGCCAGTGGCCCGGCCTCTGCGTCTGCACGACGCTGGACGGCCAGATTGCCTGACCCTGCGTTGCGCTGATCTCCTGACGTCGCGTCACGCTGAGGCCGCTGATCGTGCAGAGCGGCCGGTCGCTCGCTGGCGCGCAGAGCACTGTCTGGCCATCGGATTCCTGGAGCTCGCCCCAGGCCGGCAGGTCCACGCCTTGATGCGATTCACGCGACCAGCGCTTTTCCCTTGTGTCGAGCCAGACCAGCGCAAAGTCGGGATTGACGGTCCGCGCGGGACACTTGATCAGGATGGTTAGTCGCATGCGTAACTCCGATGAGGTGCGGTGTAGTCGAATCGAAGGCAGAACAACCAGTTTATGAGATTGTAAGCTATTCGCAAGGATATTTCCCTTGTGTTGACCGGCAAGAGGCCGACCGCAGTTCGACGTCTGTGCCTGGCAGCATCCTCGACTGGCGATGTACACGCGCGTCGGTCACTCCCGGAGCCGCGCGACGGCTGCGCGAGCCCATGTCATATTTTCGTTACCGCCCAGCGCTAAGGTCATGCTGCAGGGGCGTGGCGCGGCCGTCATCTCTCATAGCCGAACACCGGTGGTTGCCATCAGCCCAAAAGCTGTATAAATTTACAGGTAACTGTGTTTTTATAAGGGCTATCCATTTAGCTCCACAATTTCGCATTGTGGAGATTTCTGGCCTTTGCGGCGTGATTTCCGAACCACTACGTCGTCGTAGGTAATCGGTGCAGTCACGACCGCC
>NZ_CADIKL010000042.1 GCF_902859945.1 Paraburkholderia caffeinitolerans
GGACCGTGAAACAGCTCCACGCCGATGATAGTGCGGATTGCCCGTGTGAAAGTAGGTAATCGTCAGGCTCCCTATGCAGTACGTCCAGAACCCCGGTGGCTCCGAAAGAGCACCGGGGTTCTGGCGTTTACGCGCGTGGGAAATGCAAAGCCAAATCTGTAAGCCCAAAGCGAAAAAGCCGATCTGTAAATCACACAGATCGGCTTTTTCGTTAGAAGCCGCAGCCAATCTCTACTTCTTGGCCAAAAATTTCATTGCCAGGTGCACCCAGTACGATGCGCCAACCGGCAGCAACTGATCGTTGAAGTCATAGCTGGCGTTGTGCAGCATGCACGGTCCCGCGCCGTGGCCGGACTCGCGGTGCCCGCCGTCACCGTTGCCGAGGAACGCGTAGCAGCCCGGCTTCTCAAGCAACATGAACGAGAAGTCCTCGGCGCCCATGGTCGGCTCGATGCTGTCGTTGACACGATCGGCGCCCACGACTTCCTTCATTACCTGCGCGGCGAATTGGGCCTCCGCACTGCTGTTCACCGTCGGTGGGTAGTTGCGGTGGAACGTGATATCGACAGAACATTCGTAAGCCTCCGCCGTACTCTCCGCTATTTTGCGCAGACGCGTCTCGATAAGATCGAGCGTTTCCGTCGTGAAGGTACGTGCGGTTCCCGCAATCCACGCCGTGTTTGGCACCACATTCACGGCGTCGCCGGCGTGAATCTGCGTAATCGACAGAACTGCCGTATCGATCGGCTTCTTGTTGCGTGTGATGATGCTTTGCAGTCCATTGGCAATTTGCACTGCAGTGAAAACCGGATCGCGTCCATTGTGCGGCAGCGCAGCATGCGATCCCACGCCTTTGATTTCGATGCGAAACTCGTTGCTCGACGCCATGATCGGCCCTTCGGTCACGCCGAAGTATCCTTCCGGTATGCCCGGCCAGTTGTGAATGCCGAACACGGCGTCCACGGGGAAGCGTGTGAACAGCCCATCGTCGATCATGGCTTTCGCTCCGGCGCCGCCTTCTTCCGCGGGCTGGAAGATGAACACGATGGTGCCATCGAATTGACCGTGCTTCGCGAGATGCTGCGCCGCGCCGAGCAGCATCGCCGTATGGCCGTCGTGGCCGCAAGCATGCATCTTCCCTTCGTTATGAGAGCGATGTTCGAATGTGTTCAGCTCCTGAATGGGCAGTGCATCCATATCGGCGCGCAGCCCGATGGATCGTGTGCCGCTGCCCCGTTTGAGCACGCCGACAACGCCCGTTTTGCCCAGCCCCCGATGCACCTCGATGCCCCATTCGGCGAGCTTCGATGCAACCAGCTCGGCAGTTTGGGTTTCTTCGTAGCGCAGTTCCGGGTGGGCGTGGATCGCTCGTCGTAAGCCCTGGATTTCGCCTTGGGCGGCCTGGATTTCCGGGATCAGTTTCATGGCGGACAGTGCTCGGGGAAGTGGGCGCCCGCGCTCTTGATCCGAGGCAGGCCTGGACGAACTATTCTACGCCGAACCTTTTTTTTCGCGGCAACCGCTTGGGCGTGAGCCGGCTCTGTGCGCTGGACATAATAAAATCTCGGTATCGACATCACCTCTTATCGACGGATTCCTCATGAACGCCCGAGCCGAATTTGCCCGCGCAGTCTGTCCCCACGACTGCCCCGACACCTGCGCGATGCGCGTGACCGTCGAAAACGGCAAGGCCATCAAGGTGAGCGGCGACCCTGATCATCCGCCGACGCAAGGTGTGCTCTGCACGAAAGTGACCCGTTACGCCGAGCGCGTGCATCACCCAAAACGCCTCACGCAACCGATGAAGCGAATCGGCCGCAAAGGCGAAGGGCGTTTCGAGCCGATCAGTTGGGATGAGGCATGCGCGATCGCGGCCGCACGCCTTGGCGAAATTGCGCAGCGCGCGCCCGAAGCGATCCTGCCGTATAGCTACGCCGGCACGATGGGGCTCGTGCAGGGAGACAGCATTGCGCAGCGCTTTTTCCACAGGCTCGGCGCGTCGCGGCTCGACCGCGCGATCTGTGCAGCGGCGGGCGCAGCGGGTCTGCGCTACACGTATGGATCGAGCCTCGGCATGCTCACCGAGCATTTCGCCGAGAGCGAAGTGATCCTGATCTGGGGCGCGAATCCGATCGCCTCGAACCTGCACTTCTGGACGCGCGCGCAGGAAGCCAAGCGCAATGGCGCGAAGCTGATCGCGATCGACCCGTACCGTTCGCTCACGGCGGAGAAGTGCCACCAGCACATCGCGCTGAAGCCCGGCACCGATGGCGCGCTCGCGCTCGGCATGATGCACGTGCTGATCACGGAAGACGGCCTCGATCACGACTACATCGCGGCGCATACGCACGGCTTCGAGCAACTGAAGGCGCGCGCGCTCACTTATACGCCTGCGCGTGTCGCGCAGATCTGCGGCATCGAGGAGCAGATCGTCATCGATCTCGCGCGCCTCTACGCTTCGACGCGCAAGGCGGCGATTCGCATGAACTATGGTCTCCAGCGCGTGCGTGGCGGCGGCAACGCGGTGCGCGCGATCGCGTGCTTGCCGGCGCTGACCGGCGCATGGCGCGAGCGGGCGGGAGGCGTGCTCCTTTCATCGTCGGGTTGGGCGCCGGTCGACGGAAACGCGCTGCAGCGTCCCGATCTGATTCCTGGCTGGCCTAAGCATCAGCCGCGCATCGTCAACATGAACCAGGTCGGCGACGCGCTTACGCACGCGGGCGACGCCGCGTTCGGCCCGAAGGTCGAAGCGATCGTCGTGTATAACTCGAACCCGGTGGCGGTCGCGCCGGAGTCTGCGAAAGTAGCGGCGGGCTTTGCGCGCGAAGATCTGTTCACGATCGTGCTCGAACAATTCCAGACCGACACCGCCGACTATGCCGACTTGCTGCTGCCCGCCACGACCCAGCTCGAGCACCTCGACGTTCACAAGTCCTACGGCCATACGTACGTGATGGCCAATCTGCCTGCTATCGCCCCGGTGGGCGAGGCGCGTCCGAACACCGAGATCTTCCGCTCGATTGCGCGCGCAATGGGCCTGAACGAACCAGCGCTTTTCGAGAGCGACGAGGAAGTGGCCGCGCGTGCGTTCGACTGGAGCGATCCCGTACTTGCCGGCGCCGATTGGGCGAGGCTCAAGCAGGATGGTTGGATAAAGCTGAATATTGCCGATGCCCCATTTGCCAACGGCGGCTTCCGCACGCCCACGGGCAAGTGCGAGTTCTACAGCGAGACGCTCGCGAAGGCTGGCCTTGAGCCGGTACCCGACTACCTGCCGCCGCACGAATCGGCGGACGGTGCGCCCGAGTTGGCCGCGCGCTATCCGCTGGCGATGATCTCGCCGCCCGCGCGAAACTTCCTCAACAGCACCTTTGTGAATGTCGAAAGCCTGCGGGCGACCGAAGGCGAGCCACATCTCGATCTCCATCCCACCGATGCCGCACGGCGTAATATCGCCGACGGCGACCAGGTGCGCGTCTTCAACGACCGCGGGTCGATGCAAGTGCGAGCTCGTGTTTCCGATCGCGCGCGCGAAGGCCTCGTGGTGGGCCTGTCGATCTGGTGGAAGAAGCTTGCACCGGACGGCCGCAACGCGAACGAAGTGACGAGCCAGGCACTCACAGATCTGGGTGGCTCGGCTACGTTTTATGACTGCCTCGTGGAAGTCGAACGCGCGTAAGCCCTAAAAATCACCGCTTAAAAAAGCGCTCGCAGCAGTTCGAGGGGGCTTTCTAACTCGCTGATTCGAGGAAGAAAAACGCCTCTTGCATGCTACGATCAGCGTTTTAGCACGACCATTCGAAAAATTCAGGAGGAGACGCCGCATGGATAAAGTCTGGCTGAAATCGTACCCACCCGGCGTACCCGCTGAAATCGACGCGAGCCAATATGCGTCCATCACGGCGCTGCTCGCGGAGAGCTTCGATGCTAACCGCTCGAAGCCCGCGTTCGCGTGCATGGGCAAGTCCATCACGTACGGCCAGCTCGACGAACTTTCGAAGCGGCTCGCGGCATGGTTTCAGTCGCGTGGCATCGCGCCCGGCGCGCGCATCGCGATCATGATGCCGAATGTGTTGCAGTACCCGGTTGCGCTGGCCGCGATTCTGCGCGCGGGTTATGTCGTCGTGAACGTGAATCCTCTCTACACGCCGCGCGAGCTCGAACATCAGCTCAAGGACAGCGGTGCCGAAGCCATCATCCTCCTCGAGAATTTCGCTGTCACGCTGCAGGCAGTCATTACGCGGACGCGCGTGAAGCACATCGTGGTGGCGTCGATGGGCGATCTGCTCGGTGCGGCGAAGGGTTTCATCGTGAACTACGTCGTGCGCAACGTGAAGAAGATGGTGCCGGCCTGGAGCCTGCCGGGTCACGTGAGCTTCAACGACGCGCTCTCGGCCGGCGCGCGCCTCACCTTCAAGCCTGTCGAGCAGAAGCCCGAAGACATCGCGTTCCTCCAGTACACGGGCGGCACGACCGGTGTGTCGAAAGGCGCAACGCTGCTGCATCGCAACCTCGTCGCGAACGTGCTGCAATCGGCGGCTTGGACCGAGCCCGCACTTGCGCGCCTGCCCGCCGGCACCCAGCCGGTGACGGTCGCGGCACTGCCGCTTTATCACGTGTTCGCGCTTACCGTCTGCGGCCTGCTGACGATGCGCACGGGCGGCCTGGCCATACTGATCCCGAATCCTCGCGACATCGCTGGGATGATCAAGGATCTGCAGGGCTATTCGATCACGACCTTTCCTGCGGTCAACACGCTCTACAACGCGATCCTCAATCATCCCGATTTCGACAAGCTCGACTTCTCGCATCTGCTGGTGGCCAACGGCGGTGGCATGGCGGTGCAGGAGGCAGTGGCGAAGCGCTGGTACGAGCGCACGCATACGCCAATCGTCGAAGGCTATGGCCTTTCGGAAACCTCGCCCTGCGTGACCTGCAACCCGACCAACGCGACTGAGTACACGGGTACGATCGGCTTGCCGATGCCGTCGACCGAAATCTCGATTCGCGACGACGACGGCAACGAGTTGTCCATTGGCCAAGCGGGCGAGATCTGCATTCGCGGCCCGCAGGTGATGGCGGGTTACTGGCAGCGCCCGGAAGAGACGGCCAAAGTGATGACCGCCGATGGCTTCTTCAAGTCTGGCGACGTGGGGGTGATGAGCGACCGCGGTTACGTGAAGCTCGTCGACCGCAAGAAGGACATGATTCTCGTCTCGGGCTTCAACGTCTATCCGAACGAAATCGAAGATGTGGTCGCGAAGCTGCCCGGCGTGTTCGAAGTGGCGGCCGTGGGCGTGCCCGACGCGAATTCGGGCGAGGCGGTGAAGCTCTATATCGTGAAGAAGGATCCGGCGCTCACCGACAAGGAAGTCTTCGAGTACTGCAAGGCGCAACTGACCGGATACAAGCGGCCGAAAGCCATCGAGTTCCGCACCGACCTGCCTAAGAGCAACGTCGGCAAGATTCTGCGGCGCGAGTTGCGCGACGCGAGCGCGTAATTCCTCTGCCGTCAAATAGGCACTGAAGGCCTGCCCGAAAGGGCGGGCCTTTTTATTTTGGCGCCGGCAAGGAGGCGTGCTGGGTCCAGGTCGCACCCAAGAAAAAAGGCGCCCGCAGGCGCCTTAGAGACTGAAACGGCTGTTCTTATTAGAACTTGTGACGGATACCGATGCGAGCCTGGAACTGGTTGCCGTTGCTCGACGGGACGATGGGGCCGTTGAGCGCCGCAACAGCGGCGGCGCCCGTCGAGTCGGTGCCTGTCGCGTGCTGATACACACCGATCAGGTAGACGTCCGTGCGCTTCGACAGGAAATAGTCCGTGCCGAGCGAGTACTGGAAGTACTTCGCACCGCTTTGGCTCGTGCCGTTTGCCAGCGTGACGCTCTGGCCGTCCGTGAAGTCGAACGCGAAGCCAGCCAACAGAGCCGGCGTGAACTGGTACTTGAAGTTCGCTTCGACGTTGTTGAAGAAGACGTTCGAACCGGTCTCGTATCTCGTCTGGCCGGTCGTGCCGAGGTTCCGGAAGCTGATGTTCGAGTACGTCAGGCCGAAGGTCGCCGCGCCGAACGTGTATGCGCCGCCTGCGCCGATGACCTGATAGGTGTTGGCCGTTGCGAAGCCGCCGTACACCGGGGTGGACGCGGTCGTCAGCGGCGACGAGGACGGGCCGTTGTTGAACAGGCCGCCGAAGGCGTTCGGCGTGCGCGCATTCAGGTAACCAATGCCGAGGGCGAGAGGGCCATTGTTATAGCCAGCACCCAGCGACCAGATCTGGTTCCCCGTGAAGTTGCCCGCCTGGCCACCGAAGCTGTAAGTGCCGCCGAACGTCAGGCCAGCGTAGTTCACGCTCGTGAACTTGACCGTGTTGTTCGTACGGTAGGCGTTGTTGAAGTTGTCCAGGTCTTGCGGGTGAGCCGCGAGGTAGCCGCCCCACTGGTCGCCGGCTTCCAGCGGACCGACGTAGTCGACGACGGAGTCGTACTGGCGACCAAAAGTGACCGTGCCGAACTGCGAGCTGGACAGGCCGACATAAGCCTGACGGCCGAACATCAGGCCGCCCTGGCCGAGCTTGCCGTTGTTCACGTCGAAGCCGTTTTCGAGCACGAAGACCGCTTTCAGGCCACCGCCGAGGTCTTCAGCACCACGCAGACCGAAGCGGCTGCCTTGCATCACGCCGCTCGACAGGTTGTACAGATGCTTGCCGCCCGTGTTCGTGTTGATGTTGAAACCTTCATCGATGATGCCGTACAGCGTGACGCTGCTCTGAGCGTGCGCAACGCCCGCAAACGCGCCCAGCGCAGCGAGCGCGAGAAGCGACTTCTTCATTGAATGATCTCCAGTGTTGTTTTACGACTTTAATGCGTCTTGTCAGCGAGGCCGATTTATTGTCTAGCGCGGGCCTGGCCATCCAACTTCGCGAGAAGTTGCCCGGTAATGTAACAAACCGTTTATGCGCGACAAAGGAAAAGCCTGGCCGCCCGTAAGTACCTGTTTCGTTTACACAACATGGTCTAAAATATGCGCCTGAAATCGGCTCTGCCCCGGATTGACGACGCGAGGCGAGTTCCTGTAGTGATTTCAAACGTCCGGTCGGTCGGGTTTTGCGCGCTTTCGTTTTGCGGCAGGGCGCAGTGGTTTGCGGTAGATATGAAGGGAGGTTGGATGACGTTTGACGAATTGATCACCGAGTTCGATCGAGGCCTGCGCTCGATCACCGGAGTGTCGCGCATGTCGCGGCCCATGCCGCAGCCGTCAGCCGTTGCTGCCGAACTCCCGGCGGTCGCCGAGGAGTTGGCTGCGTCGTCCGAAGTGTCCGGCGAACTCACGCCTGCCGAGCGTGCTCACGCGGCGGGACTCATGCGCGTGAATCACGTGGGTGAAGTGTGCGCCCAGGCGCTTTATCAAGCGCAAAAGCTTTCCGCGCGCTCTCCCACGCTCAAGGCTGCGTTCGACCAGGCGGCGCGCGAAGAAGAAGACCATCTCGCGTGGACGGCTCGGCGTCTCGAAGCGCTCGACTCGCGCCCGAGCCTGCTCAATCCGCTCTGGTACGCAGGAGCGCTGGCCATCGGCCTCGCGGCCGGCCGTCTTGGCGACAAGGTCAGCCTTGGCTTCATGGCGGAAACCGAGCGCCAGGTGGAGCATCATCTCGACAGTCACCTCGATGCGCTGCCGCCCGCCGACCTCGAGTCGCGCGCGATCGTCGAGCAAATGCGCGCCGACGAGATCGCCCATGCGAAATCGGCTACAGATTTGGGTGGCGTTGATTTGCCGCTGCCGGTGCGCTCGCTGATGCGCGTGGCATCGAAAATCATGACCCGCACGGCCTACTACGTTTGATATGCTTCAACGGGCCGGCTTCCTGGCCGGCCCGTACAAGTCCCGGATTTTTACCGCTTTCTCTCGCCCGAATTAATCCCCGCCAAGTCCCCGCACCATCGTGGTTTTCTCCGCGCATTTCACGTATCACCTTCACAACCGTCGTTAGCTCATTCATTCATAACGGTTTTTGGTTTTTCGTCCGACTTGAACAAGCGCCGCTAAGTCCTTGTTCTAGCGGATAAATTTCGTCAAAAATCGCGCCACCCACCTTGACCCTCGTAGGTCGTTCCTCTAAAGTGGGAGACAGTGTGAGAAAGTGTATTTTCGTGTGATTTCAGAAGCGCATTCGGGTAAATTTCCTGAGATTTAGACGGGCGGCGATAGGCGCCGCGCGAGGGGGAGCAAATTGTTCCAGGGGGCGTCGGCGCTGACACTCGATGCGAAAGGGCGGATGTCGATTCCGTCGCGCTATCGGGATGCGCTGCAACAACAGGCAGAAGGCCGGGTGACGATCACCAAGCACCCGGACGGCTGCCTGTTGCTATTTCCGCGCCCCGAATGGGAGGTGTTCCGCGCGAAAGTCGCGGCGTTGCCGATGGACGCGCACTGGTGGCGCCGCATTTTTCTCGGCAATGCCTCCGACGTCGATCTCGATAGCGCGGGCCGCGTGCTCGTCTCGCCTGAATTACGTCTGGCAGCAGGAATGGAAAGGGAAGTCATGCTGCTCGGCATGGGTAGTCATTTTGAGTTGTGGGATGCGCAGACCTACGCCGCCAAGGAACAGGCGGCGATGGCTCAGGGCATGCCTGACGCCTTGAAAAATTTCACGTTCTGATCGCGGTTTAAAACGCTATGGCATCTGCGATGGGACAGGGATTGCAGCATCGCACGGTGCTGCTCGATGAAGCGGTCGATGCGCTCGTGACGCGCGCGGACGGCGTCTATGTGGACGGCACGTTCGGGCGCGGCGGCCATAGTCGCGCGATTCTCGGCCGGCTTTCCGAAGCCGGCCGCCTGATTGCGTTCGACAAGGATCCGCTCGCGATCGCCACGGCTGAACAAGTGGGCGACGCGCGTTTCTCGATCGTGCATGAGAGTTTTGCTTCACTGCGCGACGCCATGGCGGCGCGCGGGGTAGGGCGTGTGTCGGGTGTGTTGTTGGACCTGGGCGTGTCGTCGCCGCAAATCGACGACCCGGAGCGGGGTTTCAGCTTCCGCGCCAATGGTCCGCTCGACATGCGGATGGACCCGACGCGCGGCGAGTCCGCTGCTGATTGGCTCGCGCGGGCCACGTTGCAGGAACTGACGGAGGTGATTCGAGATTATGGGGAAGAACGGTTTGCTTTTCAGATTGCAAAGGCGCTTGTTGCTCGCAGGGCAGAGTCCGACCGTCTCGGGCCTCTCGACAGCACGGGCGAGCTTGCCCAAATCGTGGCTAACGCCGTCAAAACCCGTGAGAAGGGTAAGGACCCGGCAACCCGCACCTTTCAGGCTATACGGATTCACGTCAATCAAGAGCTTGCGGAGCTGCAAGTCGTTCTAGAAGCAGCCATGTCGTTGCTGGAGCAGGGGGGGCGGCTCGTGGTCATCAGCTTTCATTCGCTGGAAGACCGTATCGTGAAGCGGTTCATGCAGGCGCATGCCACGGCGCCTGCGGTCGATCGCCGTTTGCCGATTCGTGCCGTCGACCTGCCCAGCCCGCCCTTGAAGCTGATCGGGCGCGTGTTCGCGAGCGACGAGGAAGTCGCCGCCAACCCGCGTGCCCGCTCGGCCGTGATGCGCACTGCGGAGCGCGTCACGCCATGAACCGTCTGAACATTTTCCTGCTGATCGTCGTGATGGGGTGCGCGCTGTCGGTCGTCAACGCCACCAATCAGCAGCGTCAGATGTTTTTCCAGTTGCAACGCGCGCAGTCGCAGGAGCGGCAGCTTCAGCAGGACTATGCGCAGCTTCAATATCAGCAGAGCGCGTTGTCGCGGACGTCGCGCGTCGAACAAATCGCTACCGATTCGCTCAAGATGCAGCCCGTGACGACCGGACGCACGCAATATCTGACACTCGCTCCGGGCGCGGCCAGCGCCGCGGACGCGCCGGTGCCCACGTCCGCGCCGGCCCAGGGCGCGGCCGCCACTGCCACGAAGGGCCGCCGTGGGGGTACGCGATGAAAAAAGGCAATAACCGCAAGAGCGTCGCCTTTACCCCGAACCCCATTCTCTCGGTGCGCCTGCCGATGTGGCGCTCGAAGTTCGTCGTGTTCATGCTGTTCATGGCGTTCGTCGCGCTTGCTGCGCGGGCGTTCTGGATTCAGGGGCCCGGCAACGCGTTCTATCAGAAGCAGGGCGAGAGCCGCTATCAGCGCACGATCGAGCTGCCCGCCACACGCGGCCAGATTCTCGACCGCAATGGCCTCGTGCTCGCCACGAGCCTGCCCGTGCGCGCGATCTGGGCGATTCCCGAAGACGTGCCCGACGATCTCGGCGCCGACAAGCTCACGCAGCTCGGCGCGCTGCTGAACATGTCCACCAAGGAGCTGCGCAGCAAGCTCTCGGTGGACAAAACCTTCGTCTATGTGAAGCGCCAGGTGCCGATCGACGTCGCGCAGAAGGTGGTGGCGCTCGACATTCCCGGTATCTATCAGCGCA
Organism: Paraburkholderia caffeinitolerans; assembly: GCF_902859945.1. Lineage (GTDB taxonomy): Bacteria > Pseudomonadota > Gammaproteobacteria > Burkholderiales > Burkholderiaceae > Paraburkholderia > Paraburkholderia caffeinitolerans. The sequence continues at coordinate 10,464 of NZ_CADIKL010000042.1, forward strand.
ACGAGTACAAGCGCTTTTATCCCGAAGGCCAAGTCACGGCTCACCTGATCGGCTTCACCAACGTCGAAGATGAAGGTCAGGAAGGCATCGAGCTCTCCGACCAGAAAATTCTCGCGGGCACGTCCGGGATTCGTCACGTCATCAAGGACCGTGTGGGCCATATCGTCGAGGACGTGGACGAGACGGTCGTGCCGCATAACGGACAGGACGTCGAACTGTCGATCGACAGCAAGATTCAGTACATCGCCTATTCGAACCTGAAGGCGGCGGTGGAGAAGTTCAAGGCCAAGGCCGGCGCGGCGATGGTGGTGGACGTGCGCACGGGCGAAGTGCTCGCGCTTGTGAACTATCCCACCTACAACCCGAACGACCGCTCGCACCTCACGGGCGAGCAGTTGCGCAACCGCATCCTGACCGACGTGTTCGAGCCGGGCTCGATCATGAAGCCGTTCACGGTCTCGCTGGCCCTGGATTTGCATCGCGTCTCGCCGACTACACTGGTGGATACGGGCGGAGGCCACTTCACGCTCGACGGCGCGACCATCACTGACGATGCCGCGTTCGGCGTGCTGACCGTGGGCGGCGTGATCCAGAAGTCGAGCAACATCGGCGCGACCAAGATCGCGATGACGCTCAAGCCCGAAGAGATGTGGAACATGTACACCAGCATCGGTCTCGGGCAGGCGCCGAAGGTCGGGTTCCCCGGCGCGGCGGCGGGTCGTCTGCGTCCGTGGAAAAGCTGGCGCCGTATCGAGCAGGCAACCATGTCGTATGGCTATGGCCTTTCGGTCTCGCTGTTCCAGCTTGCGCGCGCGTACACGGCCATTGCGCACGACGGCCAGATCCTGCCGGTGACGATCTTCCGCCACCCCGGCGACGACCAGCCCGTGGTGGGCACGCAGGTTTTCGCGCCCACTACGGCGCGCGAAGTGCGCACGATGCTTGAGAGCGTGGTGTCGAAAGACGGCACCTCGCCGGACGCGGCGGTGCCTGGTTACCGCGTGGGCGGCAAGTCCGGCACGGCGTACAAGCACGGCCCGCATGGCTATGACCGTTCGAAGTACCGCGCGTCGTTCGTCGGCATGGCGCCGATGCCGAATCCGCGCATCGTCGTTGCGGTGTCGGTGGATGAGCCGACGGCCGGCAGCCACTTCGGCGGCGCGGTCTCGGGCCCGGTGTTCTCGGGCATCGTCGGCGACACGCTGCGCACGCTCAACGTGCCGCCCGACATGCCGGTCAAGCAACTCGTGGTCTCCGACGACAGCGCTTCGGCGCCTGCTGTCGCCAATGCGCCGTCCGCGCCTGCCGCTACCGTGAAGCACGCCGCGGTGCCGGCAAGCAAGAGCCCCGTCGGCGCCCGTCATATGACCGTCGCCGACAACGCGAAAAACCGTCCCGGAGTCGTCCGATGAGCGCCACGCGCACCCAGCATCCCGCGCACAGGCAGATCGCGGACGCGCTCGCGTGGCTGCGCGCGCGCGTGGCGCCCGAAGCCAACCTGCACGCCGACACGCGCTCGCTCCAGGCGGGCGACGTGTTTCTCGCCTATGCCGTGGAAGGCGCCGACAACCGCTCGCATATCGAAAGCGCCCTCGCGCGCGGCGCGGCGGCGATTGTCTATCAGCCGGAAGGCTATGCGGGTTCGTTCGACGCTGCGCAGGCGCAAAACGCGCTCGCCGTGCCGCAGCTCGACGTGCTTGCGGGCGAGATCGCGAGTGGCTGGTACGGCAACCCGAGCGACGCCATGCTCGTGGTCGGCGTGACCGGCACGAACGGCAAGACTTCATGCAGCCAGTGGGTTGCCTCGGCGCTTACGGCGATCGGCCAGAAGTGCGCCATCGTCGGCACGCTCGGCAGCGGCTTTCCGGGCCAGCTCGTGCATACCGGCTTCACGACGCCCGACGCCGCGCAGTTGCAGCGCTCGCTCGCGCAACTGCGTAAGGAAGGCGCGCAGGCCGTGGCGATGGAAGTCTCGTCGCACGCGCTGCACCAGGGCCGTGTGAACGGCACCTCGTTCAACATCGCGATCTTCACGAATCTCACGCAGGACCACCTCGATTACCACCATACCTTCGAAGCCTACGAGGCAGCGAAGGCGCGCCTGTTTACGTGGCCGGGCCTGCACGCTGCGGTGATCAACGCCGACGACGCGGCAGGCCAGCGCCTGCTGGCGGCCACGCGCGGCAAGCAACGCTCGATTGCCTACGGTGTAGCGACGACTGCCGCCGACCTGAGCGCCGCCGATGCCTGGCTGCGCGCGGCCGACGTGCGCGCGACCGCCACGGGCACGGCGTTCCATCTGGAAACGTCGGACTGGGGCGAAGCGAACGTCGAGGTGCAGACGCTCGGTCTCTTCAATGTGAGCAACCTGCTGGGCGTGCTCGGCGCGCTGCTCGCGGCGAATGTGCCGCTCGTCGCCGCGCTCAACGAAATCGCGAAGCTGCAGCCGGTGAATGGCCGCATGGAGCGTCTGGGCGGGCGCGCGGATCACGATGAGCCGCTCGTCGTGATCGATTACGCGCACACGCCCGATGCGCTCGAAAAGACGCTCGACGCGCTGCGCCCGATGGCGGCGGCGCGCGGCGGCCAACTCGTCTGTATGTTCGGCTGCGGCGGCGACCGCGACGCCACCAAGCGTCCGCTGATGGGCGCGATCGCCGAGCGTCTGGCCGACCAGGTCGTTGTTACGAGCGACAACCCGCGCAGCGAATCACCGGCGTCGATCATCGACCAGATCGCGGCCGGCATGCGTGAGCCCGTAAAGGCGCGCCGCATCGAGGACCGCGCGAGCGCGATCCTGCAGGCGGTGCGCGGGGCGGCGAAGGAAGACGTCGTCGTGCTGGCCGGCAAGGGGCACGAGGCAACTCAGGAAATCATGGGCAAGAAGCGCGCGTTCTCGGATCAGGACCACGCGCGGCTTGCTCTCGCAGCCCGCCCGACTTCGGATCGGCATGGGCGCGGAGGCGGTGAATGACCATGCTTACCCTGCGCGAAGCAGCGGCGCTGATTCCCGGCGCGAGCGTTCTCGGCGACGAGAACGCAACGTTCGAGCGTATCGCAACCGACAGCCGCACGGCTGGCCCCGGCGATCTCTTCGTTGCGCTCAAGGGCGACCGTTTCGACGCGCATGACTTTCTGTCCGAAGTGGCGGGCCGTCATGTGAGCGCGGCGCTCGTGTCGCGCAGCCCTGGCGACTGGCGCATGCCGGCGCTGCGCGTGGACGACACGCGTACGGCGCTCGGCGCGCTTGCACTCGGCTGGCGCCGTCGTTTCGCGATGCCGCTCGTCGCGGTCACGGGCAGCAACGGCAAGACCACGGTCAAGGAGATGATCGCGTCGATCTTCGCTGCGGCCGTGGGCGAAGACGCACGGCTCGCGACCGCGGGCAATTTGAACAACGACATCGGCGTGCCGCTCACGCTGTTGCGCCTTAATGCTGCGCACAAGCTGGCGGTGGTCGAACTCGGCATGAATCATCCGAACGAGACGGAGCTGCTCGCGAAGTTCGCCGAGCCCACCGTCGCGGTCGTGAACAACGCACAGCGCGAGCACCAGGAATTCATGGCGACGGTCGAAGCCGTCGCGCTCGAGCACGCGAGTGTGATCCACGCGCTCAAGCCCGAAGGCACGGCAGTGTTTCCCGCTGACGACGCCTATGCGGGCATCTGGCGCGTGGCGGCCACGGGCTCGAAGGTGCTCGACTTCGCACTGCATACGGACGAGCGTGCGGTTGAGGCGGCAGTGACGGGCAAGCATGTGGCCAGTGCAAACAACAGCGCCAGCGCAAACCGGCTCGCGATCGCCACGCCTGAAGGCCAGTTCGAAGTGGAGCTGCAGGTGCTCGGCGCGCACAACGCGCACAACGCACTCGCGGCCACTGCTGCGGCGCTTGCGGCTGGTGTTTCGCTCGACGCGATCCGCCGTGGCCTTGAAGCGTTTCAACCCGTGAAGGGCCGCTTGCAGGTCAAATGTGCAGCGCTTGGGGAACTCGCGGGCGCGCTGGTGATCGATGACACCTACAACGCGAACCCTGACTCCGTGCGTGCGGCCGTGGATGTGCTGGCCTCGCATGCGTCGCCGCGCGTACTGGTGCTCGGCGACATGGGCGAAGTCGGCGAAGACGGTCCTGCGTTCCACCGCGAAGTGGGCGCATACGCGAAGGAGCGCGGCATCGACGCGCTCTATACGCTCGGCGAAGCCGCGCGCGACAGCTCGGCGGCATTCGGCGCGAACGCGCTGCACGCCGCTGGTGTCCCCGAGCTGGTTCGCGCCCTTGCCGGCGCCGGTTACGGCGCGGGTGCAACGATCCTCGTGAAAGGCTCGCGCTTCATGCAGATGGAGCGCGTGGTGGCCGCCCTCACGAACCCGCAACTTTCCGCACCGGACGCGGCGTCCGGCGCGCACTGAAATTCGAAGGAAAACAAGGCATGCTACTGGCGCTGGCGCAATGGCTGCAGAATGACGCAAGCTTCTTGCGCGTGTTCAGTTATCTGACGTTCCGTGCGGTGATGGCCACCATCACCGCGATGGCGATCGGGCTTTTCCTCGGCCCGTGGGTCATCCGTAAGCTCACCGAAATGAAGGTCGGCCAGGCGGTGCGCACGGACGGCCCGCAGACCCACCTCGTGAAGTCGGGCACGCCCACCATGGGCGGCGTGCTCATCCTGCTGGGCATCGCCGTGGCCACGCTGCTGTGGGGCGATCTCACGAACCGCTTCATCTGGATCGTGATGCTCGTGACCTTCGGCTTCGGCGCGATCGGCTGGGTCGACGACTATCGCAAGGTCGTCTACAAGGACCCGCGCGGCATGTCCTCGCGCGAGAAGTACTTCTGGCAGTCGGTGATCGGCCTGTTCGCCGCGGTGTATCTCGCGTTCAGCGTGTCCGAGGCGAGCAACGTGCGCGTGTTCGACCTCTTCATGGCCTGGGTGCGCAGCGGCCTCTCGATGGGCCTACCCGCGCGCGCGGACCTCTTGCTGCCGTTCCTCAAGTCGATCAGCTATCCGCTCGGCGTGTGGGGCTTCATCGCGCTCACGTATTTCGTGATCGTCGGCGCGAGCAACGCCGTGAACCTCACCGATGGCCTCGACGGCCTCGTGATCATGCCGGTCGTGCTCGTGGGCGCGTCGCTCGGCGTGTTCGCCTACGTGATGGGCAGTTCGGTCTACTCGAAATATCTGCTGTTCCCGCACATTCCCGGCGCGGGCGAACTGCTGATTTTCTGCTCGGCGATGGGCGGGGCAGGGCTCGCCTTCCTCTGGTTTAACACGTATCCGGCGCAGGTGTTCATGGGCGACGTGGGCGCGCTCGCGCTCGGCGGCGCGCTCGGCACCATCGCGGTGATCGTGCGCCAGGAAATCGTGCTCTTCATCATGGGCGGCATTTTCGTGGCCGAAACGCTTTCCGTGATGCTGCAGGTCACCTGGTTCAAGTACACGAAGAAACGTTATGGCGAAGGGCGCCGCATCTTCAAGATGGCGCCGCTGCATCACCATTTCGAGCTGTCCGGCTGGAAAGAGACGCAGGTGGTCGTGCGCTTCTGGGTCATCACGCTGATGCTGTGCCTGATCGGCCTGTCGACTTTGAAGCTGCGTTGATCGGCACTCCATCAAGGTAAGAAAGGGAAGCAAGCGATGTTTGGCGAGAAGTTTCGGGATCAGCAAAAGCCGATGGTGCTCGTGCTGGGACTCGGCGAATCGGGTTTGGCGATGGCGCGCTGGTGTGCGCGCCATGGCGCTCGCCTGCGCGTCGCTGACACGCGCGAAGCGCCCCCCGGGTTGGCCAAACTCGTGCCCGAACTTGCCGCGCGCGGCATCGAAGCGGACTTCATCGGCGGCCCGTTCTCCACGGCGCTGCTCGATGGCGTCGAACTCGTCGCCATCAGCCCGGGCCTCTCGCCGCTCGCCGCCGACCTCGTGCCGCTGATTGCCGCCGCTCGCGAACGCGGCATCGAAGTCTGGGGTGAACTCGAACTCTTCGCGCAGGCACTGCGCCATCTCGGCGAGAGCGGTTACGCGCCGAAGGTGCTCGCCATCACGGGCACCAACGGCAAAACCACCACCACGAGCCTGACGGGCATGCTTTGCGAGCGCGCGGGCAAGACCGTGGCGGTAGCCGGCAACATTAGCCCGGCGATGCTCGACAAGCTCGCCGAGGCCATCGACAACACCGCGCTGCCCGATGTCTGGGTGCTCGAACTCTCGAGCTTCCAGCTGGAGACGGCGCACAGCTTCGCACCCAACGCGGCGGCGGTTCTCAACATCACGCAGGACCATCTCGACTGGCACGGCGGCATCGACGCCTACGCGGCCGCGAAGGGCCGCATCTTCGGCGCGCAGACCACGCGTGTGCTCAACCGCGACGACGCGCGCGTGATGTCGCTCGCGAGCGTGCAACAGAGCGGCGACGCGAAGGTCGTGACCTTTGGCCTCGATGAGCCGCGGCGCGAGGGCGACTATGGCATCTCGCGCGATAACGGCATGTTGTGGCTCGTGGCGGCTCACGACCGCGACGCCATGGACGAGCCTGTCTCCCCGCGCCGGCGCAAGCAGCTCGACGCCGCGCCCGTGAATCTCACGATGAAGCGCTTGATGCCCGCAGACGCGCTGCGCATTCGCGGCCTGCACAACGCGGCGAACGCGCTTGCGGCATTCGCGCTTGCACGCGCGATCGATCTGACGCCGGCGGCGCTCTTGCATGGTCTGCGCGAGTATCGCGGCGAGCCGCATCGCGTGGAATTGATCGCGTCGATCGAGGGCATCGACTATGTGGACGACAGCAAGGGCACCAACGTCGGCGCGACGGTAGCGGCGCTCGACGGCCTTGCACAGCGCGCGGTGCTGATCGCGGGCGGCGATGGCAAGGGCCAGGACTTCGAGCCGCTCGCGGCACCCGTGGCGCGCTGGTGCCGCGCGGTGGTGCTGATCGGCCGCGATGCACCGCAGATTCGCGCGGCGCTCGAAAGTACGGGCGTCGCGCTCACCGACCACGCCACGCTGGAAGACGCCACGCGCGCGGCCACGGCGCTCGCCGAGCCGGGCGACGTCGTGCTGCTTTCGCCGGCGTGCGCGAGCTTCGACATGTTCAAGGGCTATGCCCATCGCGCGGCCGTGTTCCGCGACACGGTGGAAGAAATCGCCGCAGAACGGGGGACGATGATATGAGCTGGTCCGAACGTTTCGGCGTGCGCCTGTCGCGCGATGCGAGCGGTGGCGCCCCGGTTGGCACATCGGGTGGTGCTGCGGGAGGCGCGGCGAGCAGCGGCGCGCGCTCGCGCGGCATTTCGAGCGCGGTCAGCGGCGTGCGTCCCGCGCGCTCGCGTATGCTCGACTACGATCACTCGCTGCTTTGGGCCGTGATTGCGCTGCTCGGCTTGGGTGTGGTGATGGTCTACTCGGCCTCGATCGCGATGCCTGATTCGCCGAAGTACGCGCAATACCACGACTACGCGTTTCTGGTGCGCCACCTCGTCTCGCTCACGGTCGCCGCGATCGGGGCGCTCGTGGCGTTCCGCATTCCCATTTCCACGTGGGATCGCTACGCGCCGAAGTTCTTCCTCATCGCCTTGGTGATGCTCGTGATCGTGCTGATTCCGCACATCGGCAAGGGCGTGAACGGTGCGCGGCGCTGGATTCCGCTCGGCGTCACGAACATGCAGCCTTCGGAAATCATGAAGCTCGCGGTGACGATCTATGCCGCGAACTACACCGTGCGCAAGCAGGAGTACATGCACAGCTTCGCCAAAGGCTTCTTGCCGATGGCGTTCGCGGTGGGCGTGGTGGGCGCGCTGCTGCTGCTCGAGCCCGACATGGGCGCGTTCATGGTGATCGCCGCGATCGCGATGGGCGTGCTGTTCCTCGGCGGCGTGAACGGCAAGTTGTTCGGCGGCCTCGTGGCTACGGCGATCGGCACGTTCACGTTGCTGGTGTGGGCGTCGCCGTGGCGTCGCGAGCGGATTTTCGCGTACCTCGATCCGTGGGACGAGCGCTATGCACAGGGCAAGGCTTATCAGCTTACGCACTCGCTGATCGCGTTCGGGCGTGGCGAGTGGTTCGGCGTGGGTCTGGGCGGCAGTGTCGAGAAGCTCAACTACCTGCCCGAAGCGCACACCGACTTCATTCTCGCCGTGATCGGCGAGGAACTCGGCTTCGTGGGCGTGCTGATCGTGATTCTGCTGTTTTACTGGATCGTGCGCCGCTCGTTCGAAATCGGCCGCCAGGCGCTCGCGCTCGACCGCACGTTCGCTGGACTCATCGCCAAAGGTCTTGGCGTGTGGTTCGGCGCGCAGGCGTTCATCAACATGGGCGTGAATCTCGGTCTGCTGCCGACCAAGGGTCTTACGCTGCCGTTCGTGAGCTATGGCGGCTCGGGCATTTTGCTCAACTGCGTTGCGGTTGCCGTGCTGCTTCGCGTGGATTACGAGAACCGGGTTTTGATGCGCGGAGGGAAGGTATGACCGCAGCAACGCGCACGCTCATGGTGATGGCCGGCGGCACCGGGGGACATGTGTTCCCGGGACTCGCTGTCGCGCATCGCATGGAGCAGTGGGGCTGGCGCGTGGTGTGGCTCGGCAATCCCGCAGGCATGGAAGCGACGCTCGTGCCCAAGCACGGCATTCCGATGGAATACGTGCGTTTTGGCGGCGTGCGCGGCAAGGGCATCAAGACCAAGCTGATGCTGCCGATAACTATGCTGCGCGCGTGCAAGCAGAGTCTCTCAGCGTTGCGTCGCGTGAAGCCGGACGTCGTGCTTGGCATGGGCGGCTACATCACGTTTCCGGCGGGTGTGATGAGCGCGCTCTCCGGTCGTCCGCTCGTGCTGCATGAACAGAACTCCATCGCGGGCCTCGCGAACAAGGTGCTCGCGAAGCTCGCGCGTCGCGTGCTCGTGGCGTTCCCGGGTGCGTTGCCGCATGCCGAGTGGACCGGCAACCCGATCCGCGCGGAACTCGAGCACGTGGTGCAGCCGCAGGTGCGTTACGCACAGCGCAGCGGTCCGCTGCGCGTGCTGGTGGTGGGCGGCAGCCTTGGCGCAGCGGCGCTCAACGAAGTCGTGCCGAGTGCGCTTGCGCAACTGGCACCGGCCGAGCGTCCGCACGTGGTGCATCAGGCGGGCGCGAAGCATATCGACGCATTGCGTCAGAACTACATCAACGCCGGAATCGAACCCGGTGACACGGTGCAACTCGTGCCGTTCATCGACGACATGGCAAGCGCTTACGAAAACGCGGATCTCGTGATCTGCCGCTCGGGCGCAATGACGGTGGCCGAGATCGCGGCCGTGGGCGTGGCGGCGCTGTTCGTGCCGTTCCCCTACGCGGTCGACGACCACCAGACCACCAACGCGGCGTTTCTCGCGCAACAGGGCGCGGCACGCGTGGTGCAGCAACGCGAGCTTTCGGCAGAGGCGCTCGCGGACTGGCTCAAGCAGCAAACTCGAGCATCGCTCGCAGACATGGCCGAGCGCGCTCGCGCGCTCGCAAAACCCGACGCCGCCGATCAGGTCGCGCGCATCTGCGCAGCCGTGGCGGGCGCCAGTCCGGGAGGAAAGCAATGAAACACATCGTCAAACATATTCATTTCGTCGGCATCGGCGGCGCGGGCATGAGCGGGATCGCTGAAGTGCTCGTCAATCTCGGCTATCACGTGAGCGGCTCGGACCTCGCGAAGAACGCGGTCACCGACCGCCTCGCCGCACTCGGCGCGCGCATCGCGATTGGCCATAACGAAGAGAACATCGAAGGTGCGAACGCGGTGGTCGTTTCCACCGCGGTGCGCAGCGACAATCCCGAAGTGCTGGCGGCACGCCATCGCCGCATTCCGATCGTGCCGCGCGCAGTCATGCTCGCGGAGCTGATGCGTCTGAAGCAGGGCATCGCGATTGCGGGCACGCACGGCAAGACCACCACCACGTCGCTGGTCGCGAGCGTGCTGGCCGCGGGCGGGCTCGACCCGACCTTCGTGATCGGCGGGCGCCTCATTAGCGCGGGCGCGAACGCGCGTCTCGGCACGGGCGACTTCATCGTCGCGGAAGCCGACGAATCGGACGCCTCGTTCCTGAATCTGTTCCCGGTGATCGAAGTCATCACGAACATCGACGCCGACCACATGGACACCTACGGGCACGACTTCGCGCGCCTGAAGCAGGCGTTCATCGAATTCACGCACCGTCTGCCGTTTTATGGCATCGCGGTGCTCTGTGTCGACGACCCGAACGTGAAGGAAATCCTGCCGTTCGTCTCGAAGCCGATCATCCGCTACGGCTTTGCGCCCGACGCGCAGGTGCGCGCGGTCAACGCGGTGGCGCGCGACGGCAAGATGTACTTCACGGCGATGCGCGAAGATGCGCCTTCGATCGACATCGTGTTGAACCTTCCGGGTACGCACAATGTCCAGAACGCACTGGCCGCGATTGCGATCGCGACCGAGCTCGAAGTGAAGGACGCGGACATCCAGCGCGCGCTCGCGGAATTCAACGGCGTGGGCCGGCGCTTTCAGCGCTACGGAGAAATTCCAGTCAACGGCGGCGGCAACTACACGTTGATCGATGACTACGGCCATCACCCGGTGGAAATGGCCGCGACGATCGCAGCGGCGCGCGGCGCGTTTCCCGAGCGCCGTCTCGTGCTGGCGTTCCAGCCGCACCGTTATACGCGCACGCGCGACTGCTTCGAAGATTTCGTGCGCGTGCTCTCGACCGTCGATGCGCTCGTGCTGACCGACGTCTACGCCGCAGGCGAAGCGCCGATCGTGGCCGCCGATGGCCGCGCGCTCGCACGTGCGATTCGCGTGGCGGGCAAGGTCGAACCGGTGTTCGTGGAAACAGTGGATGAAGTGCCTGACGCGCTGGCCGCAGTGGTTCGCGACGGCGACGTGGTGATTACGATGGGTGCGGGTTCGATCGGCGGCGTGCCGGGCCGGATCGCACAACAGGAACAGAAGGCGTGAGTGAAATGAGCAGCATCGATTCCCAATTCGATCCCAAACAGTTCGGCAAGGTGGCCGTGTTGTTCGGCGGCGTGTCCGCCGAGCGCGAAGTGTCGCTCAAGTCGGGCTCGCTGGTGCTTCAGGCGCTCAAGAGCGCCGGCATCGACGCGCATCCGTTCGATCCGTCCGAGCGGCCGCTTTCGGCGCTCAAGGACGAGGGCTTCGTGCGCGCGTTCAACGCGCTGCACGGCGGCTATGGCGAGAACGGTCAGATCCAGGGCGCGCTCGACTTCTACGGCATCCGTTATACGGGCACGGGCGTGCTCGGTTCGGCGCTCGGTCTCGACAAGTTCCGCAGCAAGCTCGTGTGGCAGCAACTGGGTATTCCCACGCCGCCGTTCGTAGCGGTGCTGCGCGGCGACGACTACGCCGCCCGCGCACCGGAGCTCGTCGCGAAGCTTGGCTTGCCGCTCTTCGTGAAGCCGGCGAGCGAAGGCTCGAGCGTCGCGGTCATCAAGGTGAAGCAGGCCGAAGATCTCGTGCCGGCGATCGAAGAAGCCGCGAAGCACGACAAGATCGTGCTGGTGGAGAAGAGCATCGAAGGCGGCGGCGAGTACACCGCATGCGTCGCAGGCGATCTGGATCTGCCGATCATCAAGATCGTGCCGGCGGGCGAGTTCTACGACTACGACGCGAAGTACATCCTCGACACCACGCAGTATCTGATTCCCTGTGGCGTCGCGCCTGAGAAGGAAGCCGAACTCAAGAAGCTCGCGCGCCGCGCGTTCGACGTGCTCGGCTGCACCGACTGGGGCCGCGCCGACTTCATGATGGACGGCGCGGGCAATCCGTATTTCCTGGAAGTGAACACGGCGCCGGGCATGACCGATCACTCGCTGCCGCCGAAGGCCGCGCGTGCGGTGGGCATCGAGTATCGCGATCTCGTGGTGCGGGTGCTTGCGCTCACGCTCAAGGATTGAACCACTAATTGAACCGCTAAACGAACTCTGACCAACGAATTGCAGTCCGCGCATTGAATCGACAATCTCGACATGTGGAATAACGTACGCCAGCTCAATCTCGCCGCCAACGCGTTGCACGCGCTGCTCGTGCTCGCGCTCGTGGCGGCCGGCGGCTACTGGCTCGTGCAGCGCCCGAATTTTGCGCTGCGCGAGATCCGCATCGAGGGCGACACCGAGCACATCAACGAACCGACGGTGCGCGCGAGCGTGGTCGGCCGCTTGAAGGGCAACTTCTTCACGGTGAACCTGGATACCGCGCGTGCCGCGTTCGAGCAGATGCCGTGGGTGCGCCACGCGAGCGTGCGCCGCGTCTGGCCGAATGCGCTTGCGGTGAGTCTCGAAGAGTACAAGCCGCTCGGCACGTGGGGCAGCGACCAGCTCGTGAGCGTCGATGGCGAGCTCTTCACCGCGAACCAGGGCGAGCTCGATCAGGACTTGCCCGCGTTCGACGGCCCGGACGGCACCGCGCCCGAAGTGGTCGCGCGTTATCGCGACTTCCAGAAGTGGTTTACGCCGCTCGGCATCGAGCCTGAAGAAGTCACGCTTTCGCCGCGCTACGCATGGACGGTGAAGCTCTCGAACGGCATGCAGGTAGAACTCGGACGCGAGCGCAATGCCACCACGCTCGCCGAGCGCGCGCATCGGCTCATCGTGGCATGGACGCCGCTCACGCAACGTTGGGGGAAAGACATCGAATATGCGGACTTGCGCTATCCGAACGGTTTCGCCATTCGGGCGGCGGGCATGCGCTTCATCAGCGACACGCCGCCCTCAGGCAAGAAGTAACAGCACATCACACGCAACGAGCACGATATGAGTAAAGACTATAAAGATCTGCTGGTCAGCCTCGACATCGGGACCGCGAAGGTGGTGGCCATCGTCGCCGAAATGAAGGGCGATGGCCACTACGAAGTGATCGGCCTTGGCCAGAGCGAATCGAAGGGTCTCAAGAAGGGTGTGGTGGTGAACATCGAGGCCACGGTGCAGTCTATCCAGCGTGCGCTCGAAGAAGCGGAACTCATGGCCGACTGCAAGATCACTAATGTGTTCACCGGCATCGCAGGCAGCCATATCCGCAGCTTCAATTCGAGCGGGATGGTCGCCATCAAGGAGAAGGAAGTCACGCAGACCGATGTGGCGCGCGTGATCGAAACGGCGAAGGCGATCAACATCCCGACCGACCAGCAGGTGCTGCATATCCTCACGCAGGAATTCATCATCGACGGTCAGGAAGATGTGCGTGAGCCGATCGGCATGAGCGGCATCCGCCTCGAAGTGAAGGTGCACATCGTCACGGGCGCTGTGAGCGCGGCGCAGAACATCGTGAAGTGCGTGCGCCGCTGCGGTCTCGAAGTGAACGATCTGGTTTTGCAGCCGCTGGCCTCGTCGCTGGCGGTGCTCACCGACGACGAGAAGGAACTCGGCGTGGTGCTGGTGGATGTGGGCGGCGGCACGACCGACATCGCGATCTTCAGCGAAGGCGCGATTCGCCATACCGCGGTGATTCCGATCGCGGGCGATCAGGTGACGAGCGACATCGCCATGGCGCTGCGCACGCCCACGCCCGACGCGGAAGACATCAAGGTCGGCTACGGCATCGCCAAGCAGGCGCTTGCCGATCCGGACGAAATGATCGAAGTGCCGGGGCTCGGCGAGCGCGGTCCGCGCACGCTGTCGCGCCAGGCGCTGGCGGCCGTGATCGAGCCGCGTGTGGAAGAGTTGTTCTCGCTCGTGCAGCAGGTGGTGCGCGAGTCGGGCTATGAAGAGTTGTTGAGTTCGGGCGTCGTGCTCACGGGCGGCGCCGCGATGATGCCGGGCATGGTGGAGCTCGGCGAAGACATCTTCTTGAAGCCGGTGCGCATTGGCGTGCCGGAGTACGCGGGCGGTCTCGCCGACGTCGTGCGCAATCCGCGCTATTCGACGGCGATGGGGCTGCTCGTCGAGGGCCGCGCGCAACGTATGCGCGGTCGCAAGGTCGCTGTGCAGTCGGGGTCGATGGGCCAGGTTTTCACTCGCATGAAAGACTGGTTCCTCGGCAACTTCTAACGCGATAGATAAAGCAATTCGCGTGCGCGAAGGGTAAGAGCAGAGACCGAATTAGCGCTGGTGCCGGCGGCTGGCGCGCAGGAGCGGGTTGCCCGATTCACTCCTGAATAACGGCCGAGGTGCGGATATCTTTTTCTTGACGGAGGCAACATGGAATTCCAGATGCTGGAAACGGAAACCAACGGCACCATCATCAAGGTGGTGGGCGTCGGTGGCGCTGGCGGCAATGCCGTGCAGCACATGATCAACCGCGGCGTGCAAGGCGTCGACTTCATCGTGATGAACACGGACGCTCAGGCGCTTTCGCGTTCGCGCGCGTCTGCCGTGATCCAGTTGGGTAACACGGGTCTGGGCGCTGGGGCGAAGCCCGAGATGGGCCGTGCAGCAGCAGAAGAAGCGCGCGAGCGCATCGCCGACGCACTGCGTGGCGCGCACATGGTGTTCATCACGGCCGGCATGGGTGGCGGTACGGGTACGGGCGCAGCACCGGTGGTCGCGCAGATCGCGAAGGAAATGGGCATTCTGACCGTTGGCGTCGTGAGCAAGCCGTTCGAATTCGAAGGCGGCAAGCGCATGCGCGTGGCGGAAGCCGGCTCGCAGCAACTGGAGGATCACGTCGACTCGCTGATCGTCGTCCTGAACGACAAGCTGTTCGACGTGATGGGCGATGACGCCGAGATGGACAAGTGCTTCCAGTGCGCGGACGACGTTCTGAACAACGCAGTCGCTGGCATCGCGGAAATCATCAACGTGGATGGCCTCGTGAACGTCGACTTCGAAGACGTGAAGACGGTCATGGGCGAGCAGGGCAAGGCGATGATGGGCACGGCCACGGTGGCCGGTGTCGATCGCGCGCGCCTCGCGGCGGAACAAGCCGTGGCGAGCCCGCTGCTCGAAGGCGTGGATCTGTCGGGCGCGCGTGGCGTGCTGGTCAACATCACGTCGAGCCGTTCGCTGCGCTTGTCGGAAACGCGTGAAGTGATGAACACCATCAAGAGCTACGCGGCCGACGACGCCACGGTGATCTTCGGTGCGGTGTACGACGACGCGATGGGCGACGCGCTGCGCGTCACGGTGGTGGCCACGGGCCTCGGCCGCGCGGCGAACAAGCAGCAAGCAGCGCCGATGACGTTGCTGCGCACCGGTACGGACAACCAACCCGTTGCCGCTGTTCAGCACAGCTACGCGCCGCAGCAAGGCCAGACCGCCGACTACGGCGCGCTCGACACGCCGGCAGTCTGGCGCACGTCGCGCGACACCGCGGCTTCCCACGTTCAGGCGCTGCAGGAAAAGGGCGTCGACACGTACGATATCCCGGCGTTCCTGCGCAAGCAGGCCGACTAAGGCGTGCTGCGAGCGTAATTCTGCTGCGGCGCTGGGCACTGATGTGCATATCGGTGCGCCCGCCCGCAGACAGAGTAGCCGGCATGGTGCTGCAATGAAGGCGAGGAAGTGCCTCGACGCCGCATCCGAGAGGATGCGAGGCAGGGCTGCCTGTCCGCTGCGTTTTGACGCGCGGCAAATGGTGCAGGCATTCTGAGCCGGTAGCACAATGACAAGGTTTTCGGCGCGAAGGTTTCAACCGGGGCGCCAACCGGGTCGCGAGCGTGCCGGAGCCGCATCGATGTGAAGGACGAGTCATGATCAAAGTGGGTGATACGCTGCCCGACGCAACGCTCTTCGAATTCATCGAAGACGAGCGTGCGGGCTGCACGCTGGGGCCGAACAGCTTCGGCGTGCGCGAGCAGACGGCGGGCAAGCGCGTGGTGATCTTCGGATTGCCGGGCGCCTTTACACCGACTTGCTCGGCAAAGCACGTGCCAGGTTATGTCGAGCAGTACGAAGCGCTATGCGCGGCGGGCGTCGACGAAATCTGGTGCGTGTCCGTCAACGACGCGTTCGTGATGGGCGCGTGGGGACGCGATCAGCGGACCTCGGGCAAGGTACGCATGATGGCGGACGGCAGCGCGGCGTTCACCCGTGCGCTCGGTCTGGAGCAGGATTTGTCGGCGCGTGGCATGGGGGTCCGCTCCCAGCGCTACGCCATGGTGGTCGACGGCGGCGTGGTCAAGACGCTGAACGTCGAGGCACCCGGCAAGTTCGAAATCAGCGATGCCGCGAGCATACTGGCTGCATTGAGCCCAATATGAGCGCATTTGCCGCGCCTTCGTTGCCAAGGTGCAACGGGCCGGCGGCGCAAATGTGACGGGCTATTACCACAAGCCGTGCGGGCCGCTGGCCGGGAACGCCTCCGTTCCGGTCATCGGCCCGTCTTGCAATCCGTGCGCGTAACAACGAGAAACAGATTGTCACGCCTGGGGTAACAACGGATTCCACCGACTTGGAGTATAATTCGTGCTATGAATTAAAAAGTCCCGATTGGGATTTTCAATGAGCAGAAAATTATGTTGAAGCAGCGAACCATCAAATCGATCGTGAAGACGGTCGGCATCGGCCTGCATTCGGGCCGCAAGGTCGATCTGACGCTACGCCCGGCGGCGCCGGACACGGGCATCGTGTTTTCGCGCGTGGATTTGCCGACACCGGTGGACATCCCCGCGTCGGCGATGTCGATCGGCGATACGCGTCTGGCTTCTGTGCTGCAGAAAGACGGCGCCCGCGTTTCGACGGTCGAGCACCTGATGTCCGCGTGCGCGGGCCTTGGTATCGACAATCTCTATATCGACGTCACGGCGGAAGAGATTCCGATCATGGACGGCAGCGCATCGTCGTTCGTGTTCCTGATCCAGTCGGCCGGCATCGAAGAGCAGAACGCGCCCAAGAAGTTCATCAAGGTGAAGAAGCCCGTGGAAGTGCGCGACGGCGACAAGTTCGCCCGCCTCGACCCGTATTTCGGCTTCAAGCTGAAGTTCACCATCGACTTCCGCCATCCGGCCGTCGACAAGACGGGCCAGGCGCTCGAAGTCGATTTCGCGAATACCTCGTATGTGCGCGAGATCGCGCGCGCGCGCACCTTCGGCTTCGCGCATGAAGTCGAGATGATGCGCGAGCTGGGCCTCGCGCGCGGCGGCAGCATGGACAACGCGATCGTGCTGGACGAGTACCGCATCCTCAACAACGACGGCCTGCGCTACGACGACGAGTTCGTGAAGCACAAGATGCTCGACGCAATCGGCGACCTGTATGTGGTGGGTCATCCGCTGCTGGCTTCGTACGATGCGTACAAGTCGGGCCATGGCCTGAACAACCTGTTGCTGCGCGAGTTGCTCGCGCATGAGGACGCGTACGAGATCGTCACGTTCGGCGACGCGCAAAAGGCGCCGCGCGGCTTCGGTTACGAGGCGCAAACGGCGTTTGCCTGATGTTTTTGTGACATTTGCCTGATTCGCACGCCGGGTTTTTGCCTCGGTCGTGCAACAAAAAAGGGTGGCCTGATGCCGCCCTTTTTTATTTTCACTTTGGCTTGCTTAGCGCCGCTTCAAATGGCGTGCAGCCATCTTTGCGAGCGCTTCCTGCAGCGGGGAGGGCGGCAGGTTCTCACTGAGCGTGGCGAGCGCGGCGGCGCCTGCCGGCGTCATGCGCGCCTGCTTCGGCAAGGGCGCGTCTTTCACGGCCTGCGGGCGCACGCGGATGCGTACACCATCCAGCGCCCAGCCACGCGCCTGCAAATCGGCCACGAGGCGCGGCTCGAGGTGCCGCAGTCGTGCAGCGAGCGCGTTGTGCGCTGCGAACAGGGCGAGCTTGCCGTCTTTGATGAAGCCCGGTTCCACACTCGCGGCCAGATAGTCGGGCAGCAGCGCGTCGAGATCGCGCTGGATCGCCGCGATCTGCTCGACGCCGGCGCGCAGTGGGGCGAATGCGTCCGTGCGGCTCAGGACTTCGGTGAGCGGCTGCGGCGCGCGCCGCGACGAAAATTTGCGCGATTTACCCGACCTGGCAGCAGGGCCTGACGGACCCGAGGCGCTTGAAGTGCGCGCAGTAGCGGCAACTGCGGCATCTGGCCTTGAAAACGGCGAAAAACGGCTCATGTGAGGGCTAGATAAGGCGCGCGGGCTGCGCGATGTGATTGTCATTGTAGCCTGCGCACTTTGCCTTAACGCGCCTTGCCGCCGTTCGGCCAGGACCGTCTGGCAGCAAGCCGCCGAGCCATGCGGGACGAATGTGCCGGCCGGCCGCTTCAGGGGCTCGCGAGGCGCGTCAGCGCGGGCATTGCGCGCGGCGTCCTTCAACCGGCCGACACCGGCGGTAACCAGGGCGCGTGCTAAAATGCCCGATTCGAATCCACCAATTTGGGCTTAAGCCGCCGAGGTCCTTCCGATCCGGGTGCGTGGCGCGAGAATCGTTTGCAAACCCGGCGCAATCCGGGGGCTGAACAAGCCGCAAGCGCCGCAAGCGAACTGCGCAGGAATCCCGACCGAAGCCGCGACGCAGACACCGATCCGATGACCACCGGTTTCTTACAGAAAATCTTTGGCAGCCGCAATCAGCGCCTGATCAAGCAATATCAGAAGAAGGTCGCGGCGATCAACGCGCTCGAACCGACGATCGAGCAATACACCGACCAGCAACTGCGCGCCAAAACGGCTGAGTTTCGCGAGCGCGTGGCCAATGGCACGTCGCTCGACGAACTTCTGCCCGAAGCGTTTGCCGTCTGCCGCGAGGCCAGCAAGCGCGTGCTGAAAATGCGCCACTTCGACGTGCAACTGATCGGCGGCATGGTGCTGCACTACGGCAAGATCGCAGAAATGCGCACCGGCGAAGGCAAGACGCTGGTCGCCACGTTGCCCGTGTATCTGAACGCGCTGTCAGGGCGCGGCGTGCACGTGGTCACGGTGAACGACTACCTCGCCCAGCGCGACGCCGAGTGGATGGCGCGTCTGTACAACTTCCTCGGCCTGTCCGTCGGCATCAATCTGTCGCAGATGGACCACGCCATGAAGCAGGAGGCGTACGCGTCGGACATCACCTACGGCACGAACAACGAGTTCGGCTTCGACTATCTGCGCGACAACATGGTCTACGAGACCGAGGCGCGCGTGCAGCGCGCGCTGAACTTCGCCGTGGTCGACGAAGTGGACTCGATCCTGATCGACGAAGCGCGTACGCCGCTCATCATCTCGGGCCAGGCCGAAGATCACACCGAGCTTTACGTGCGCATGAACGCGCTGCCTCCTCTGCTCGAACGCCAGATCGGCGAAGAGAAGGCCGACGGCACGGGCGTCGAAAAGCCGGGCGACTACACGCTCGACGAAAAGGCGCGCCAGGTGTTCCTCACCGAATCGGGCCACGAGAAGGCTGAGCGCCTGCTCTCCGAGTGGGGGCTGATCGGCCAGGGCGAGAGCCTCTATGCCGCGCAGAACATCACGCTGATGCACCACGTGTACGCCGCGCTGCGCGCGCACACACTGTTCTTCAAGGATCAGCACTACGTGGTGCAGAACGGCGAAGTGGTCATCGTCGACGAATTCACGGGCCGCCTGATGTCGGGCCGCCGCTGGTCGGATGGCCTGCACCAGGCCGTGGAAGCGAAGGAGCACGTGAAGATCCAGAGCGAGAACCAGACGCTCGCTTCGATCACGTTCCAGAACTACTTCCGCATGTACGCGAAGCTTTCGGGCATGACCGGCACGGCCGATACCGAAGCGTACGAATTCAACGAGATCTACGGGCTCGAGACGGTCGTGATCCCGACCAACCGCACGCCCAAGCGGATCGACAAGCAGGACCAGATATACAAGACCGCGAAGGAGCGCTATGACGCGGTGATCCGCGATATCCGCGATTGCCACGAGCGCGGGCAGCCGGTGCTGGTCGGCACGACGTCGATCGAGAACTCCGAGGTGCTGGCCGACCTGCTCGTGAAGGCCGGTCTGCCGCACGAGGTGCTCAACGCGAAGCAGCACGCACGCGAAGCAGCCATCGTGGCCGAAGCGGGGCGCCCGAAGCGCATCACCATCGCCACCAACATGGCGGGCCGCGGCACCGACATCGTGCTGGGCGGCAACGCGGAGAAGCAGGCCGCGTTCATCGAAGTCGACGAGGCGATTCCCGCCGACGAAAAGGCGCGCCGCATCCAGCAGCTCCACGACGAATGGCAGACGCTGCACGATCAGGTGAAGGCCGCGGGCGGCCTGCACATCATCGGCACCGAGCGCCACGAGTCGCGCCGTATCGACAACCAGTTGCGCGGCCGTGCGGGCCGCCAGGGCGACCCGGGTTCGTCGCGCTTCTATCTGTCGCTCGAAGACCCGCTGCTGCGCATTTTCGCTGGCGACCGCGTGCGCGCGATCATGGACCGCCTCAAGATGCCCGAAGGCGAGGCAATCGAGGCGGGCATCGTCACGCGCTCGATCGAGTCGGCGCAGCGCAAGGTCGAAGCGCGCAACTTCGACATCCGCAAGCAACTGCTCGAATACGACGACGTTTCGAACGACCAGCGCAAGGTGATCTACCAGCAGCGCAACGAGTTGCTCGAAGCGAACGACATCACCGAAACCATCGGTGCGATGCGTCATGGCGTGATCACCGACATCGTGCATCAGTTCGTGCCGCAGGGCAGCATTGAAGAGCAGTGGGACGTGCCCGAGCTCGAAGAAGTGCTGCGTAACGAGTGGCAGCTCGACCTCGCGATTCAGGAGATGATCAACGAGTCGTCGTCGATCGACGCCGACGAGATTCTCGAAGCCGTGCTTGCCGCCGCTGACGAAGCCTATGAGCAGAAGGTCGCGCTCGTGGGCCGCGAATCGTTTAGCGCGTTCGAGCGCTCGGTCATGCTGCAGACGCTTGACCGCAGCTGGCGCGAGCACCTCGCGGCGCTCGACCATCTGCGTCAGGGCATTCACCTGCGCGGCTATGCGCAGAAGAACCCGAAGCAGGAGTACAAGCGCGAGGCGTTCGAACTGTTCGCCGCGATGCTCGACGCCGTGAAAACGGAAGTCACGCGCATCGTCATGAACGTGCAGATCCAGTCGCCGCAGCAACTCGAAGAAGCCGCCGAGCAGATTGAAGAGCAGGCGGGGCATCTGGAGAACGTCGAATTCCGTCACGCCGAATTCGCCGAAGCGGAAGCCGCGCCTACGGCCGCCGGGCCCGTCGCGGCAGACGCCGCAGCGGCCATGGTCGGCGCGGCCATGACCCACGCGCACGCCGCCATGCCGGACGGCCAGGACGTGCCGAAGGTTGGCCGCAACGATCCGTGCCCGTGCGGCAGCGGCAAGAAGTACAAGCAGTGCCACGGCAAGATCTCGTGATGGGCTTCGCGGCGTGTGCATGTTTTGCACGGTGCTCGCCGCTCGCCGCATGACGCGGTTTGACCGTTGATTCCGGTGGCCCGCGCTTTTGCGGGCCTTGTCTTTTGAATCCCGAATGCCGGCCCGGCTGACAGACGCCGTGGCCGGCATTGCCTTTTCGACAGGTCGCCAACATGGCTGTCAATTTCCCCTCGATCGATCCCGCACAACTTCATCCGGTCGCCGGCGTGACGCTCGGCTGGGCGGAAGCCAACATCCGCAAGCCCAACCGCAAGGACGTATTGGTGATTTCCGTCGATGAAGGCGCAAGCGTCGCGGGCGTGTTCACGCTCAATCGCTTCTGCGCCGCGCCGGTGACGGTGTGCCGCGAGCACCTCGAGAAGGTGCGTGCGGGCGGCAAGGGGATCCGTGCGCTGGTCATCAACACGGGCAATGCCAACGCGGGTACCGGCGAGCCGGGTCTCGTGAATACGCGCGAAACCTGCGACGAACTCGCGCGCCTCGCGGGCATCGAGCCCTCGCAGGTGCTGCCGTTCTCCACCGGCGTGATTCTGGAGCCGCTGCCGATCGAGCGCCTGAAGGCCGGCCTGCCGGCTGCGCTCGCGAACCGCAAGGCCGCGAACTGGTACGACGCCGCCCAGGCGATCATGACGACCGACACGTTGCCGAAGGCCGTGTCGCATCAGGTCGCGATCGACGGCCACACGGTCACGCTCACGGGCATCAGCAAGGGCGCGGGCATGATCAAGCCGAACATGGCGACCATGCTCGGCTTCCTCGCGTTCGACGCGAACGTCGCGCAACCGGTGCTCGACGAACTCGTGAAGTACGTGGCGGACCGCTCGTTCAACTGCATCACGATCGACGGCGACACCTCGACCAACGACTCGTTCATTCTGATCGCCTCGGGCAAGTCGAGCCTGCCCGCGATCACCTCGACGGATTCGCCCGCCTACGCCGCGCTGCGCGACGCCGTGACCGAAACCGCGCAGACGCTCTCGCAACTGATCGTGCGCGACGGCGAAGGCGCGACCAAGTTCATGACCGTGCAGGTGGAAGGCGGCAAGGACGTGGCCGAGTGCCGCCAGATCGCCTACGCGATTGGCCACTCGCCGCTTGTGAAGACCGCGTTCTACGCATCGGATCCCAACCTGGGCCGCATTCTGGCCGCTATCGGCTATGCGGGCGTGACGGATCTCGATGTCGAAAAGATCGACCTCTATCTCGACGACGTGCTCGTCGCCAAGGCCGGTGGGCGCAACCCCGACTACCGCGAGGAAGACGGCCAGCGCGTGATGAAGAAGAGTGAGATTCTGATCCGCGTGCTGCTTGGCCGTGGCGATGCGCAAGCCACCGTGTGGACCTGCGATCTGTCGCATGACTACGTGAGCATTAACGCCGACTATCGTTCTTAATCATGGACAAGCTCGAACAGTTTCTAACCCGTGCCGAAGCGCTGCTCGGCCGCCTCGAATCCGTGCTGCCGCCGGCCTCGCCCGAAGTCGACTGGAACGCGGCAGTCGCGTTTCGCTGGCGCAAGCGCCAGGGGCGCGGTTACCTGCAGCCGGTGCCGGCCATCTCGACGATCTCGCTCGACGACTTGCAGAACATCGATCGCCAGAAGGGCCTCATCGACCGCAACACGCGCCAGTTCGTGCAGAAGAAGCCCGCGAACAACGTGCTGCTGACGGGCGCGCGCGGCACCGGCAAGTCGTCGCTCATCAAAGCCTGCCTGAACGCGTATGCGCAAGACGGCCTGCGCCTGATCGAAGTCGACAAGGACGATCTGCATGATCTCGGCGATATCGTCGATCTGATCTCGACGCGCCCCGAGCGCTTCATCGTGTTCTGCGACGACCTCTCGTTCGAAGAGGGCGAGTCGGGCTACAAGGCGCTGAAGGTGGCGCTGGACGGCTCCGTGGCCGCCCAGGGCGACAACGTGCTGATCTACGCGACCTCGAACCGCCGCCATCTGCTGCCCGAGTACATGAGCGACAACGAGTCGTACAAGCACATGCCCGACGGCGAGATTCATCCGGGCGAAGTGGTGGAAGAGAAGATTTCGCTTTCCGAGCGCTTTGGCCTTTGGGTGAGCTTCTATCCGTTCAAGCAGGACGACTATCTGACGATCGTTGGCCACTGGCTGCGCCACTTCGGCTGTGGCGATGCCGAGGTCGAATCGGCGCGCGGCGATGCGCTCGTCTGGGCGCTGGAGCGCGGTTCGCGCTCGGGCCGGGTGGCGTGGCAGTTCGCGCGTGACTGGTCGGGCAAGAAGGCGCCAGAGGCGTGAGCGGCATGAGCGGCATGAGCGATCAGACAAAGGATCCGGCGCGCCCGGTGACGGACGTTGCCGTGGGCGTGCTGGTGCAGCCCGATGGCCGCTATCTGCTGGCGCAGCGGCCCGAAGGCAAGCCTTATGCAGGCTACTGGGAATTCCCGGGCGGCAAGCTGGAAAAGGGTGAATCCGTCGAGGCCGCGCTTGCGCGCGAGCTGCACGAGGAACTGGGTATCGACGTGAAAGCGTGCCACCTGTGGCATACGCTCGAGCACGACTACCCGCACGCCTACGTGCGGCTCTACTTCTGCAAGGTAACGGAGTGGAGCGGCGAGCCGCATGGGCGTGAGGGCCAGGCGTTCGTCTGGCAATCGCTGCCTGCGAGTGTCGAGCCGCTCTTGCCTGCGACCATTCCTGTGCTGGAGTGGCTGGCGGCAGAGTAATCCCGCTTCGCCAGAAAGACAAAAGCCGCTGCGCACACAACGTGCAGCGGCTTTTTTTGCGCCCTGCGCAGGCGCTTTTGTGACTTGTACTGCTTGTGTATTGCGTGGGCTTACTGGCGCGTGTCTGTGGGCGGTGCTTCGTCGTCCGGCGGTGTATCGTCTTCGTTGCCGCCGATCCGGTACTTTTCGGCAGCCCACGCGCCAAGATCGATCTGTTTGCAGCGTTCGGAACAGAACGGGCGGAAGCGGTTTTCCGGCACCCAGCGGACATCTTTGCCGCAGGTCGGACATTTGACGACAGTGATCATTCGTTAGATTCGCAAGAACGACAAAAACCAGAGTGCTTCAGCAAGGTGCGCACTTCACAGGCTGCACAGCGTGAGCTGAAACGGCACGTCCTGGTCGACTGCACGCGGACGCAGATTGCCGTCCTGCACCGTAAATCGCACCCAGAGCATGTACTTGTTGGCACTCGCTTCGGGAATGACGTGCAATTCCGGTGCCACGCGAACCTGCATTAATTGATACGTGCGCCCAGACAGCATTTGCTGATAACTGCCCTGCATCGCCATGACCTTCGATGCCTGACCGGACTCCCTTGCAAGACGCAGCACGATGCTCGCGGCGTCGCGCAGCGGCAAAAGGGGCGTGACCCACTTGGCGATATCCTGGCGGCGCTTGTCGGCATGCAACTGCTGCCAGGCGTAATACGAAGGCAGATCGAACTTGCAGGTGCCGCCCGGGATGATCGCTCGGCTGCGGATGCTGGTGAGCCATTCGTTGTCAGCAAGATGCTGGCCGGTCTTGCCCTGCATCTGCGTGAGGCCCGCGAGCGTTTGCTCGATTTCACCAAGAACGGCTTCGAGCGCGTTCTGCTCGATGCCGGGATTGCCGCGGAACGGTGCGAGCGTCTGACGTTGCCTTTCGAGTTCCTTCATGAGGTCCGACTTGAGGTCGGCGCGGCCTGCGACTTCCGCGATTTCGAAGAGCGTCGTGAGCGCAACGTGATGTTCCCTCGGATCCTCCTGGGTCAGGAAAAACGTGAAACGCTCGAAGAGATCTTCGAGGCGTAGCAGCGTCCGGATTCGCTCGTTGAAGGGATACTCGTAAAGAATCAAGCGCGCTCGCCTCGGACGTGGTCGGTGAAGGATTGCAGCACATTCTAATGCCGCGAGTCTGCGGTCGCAATCGCGCGCCGCCCGCACAAGCGCTCAATCCACGGCATTTTGCCGACGAATGTGCATTGCTTGCGCCGCGAAACGTCGAGTCTTGCTGCAACGCGCATCGCGTAGGCTTTGGCCAGCGGTTTTACCCTTCTTTACCCTTCGTTACGCACGCGACAGTACGAGGTAGCGCTGATGCAGTATCTCGACGTCCTGCTCGAGTGCTTCCAGCGTGGCGCCGTCGTTGACGATCACGTCGTCGGCGGCGGCGAGGCGCGCTTCGCGCGTGGCCTGGCGTGTGATGATCGCGAGCACTTGTTCGCGCGTGAAGCCGTTGCGGCTCATCACGCGCGCGATCTGCGTTTCGACACTGCAATCGACAACCAGAACGCGATCGACACGCGTTTTCCAACTGCCGGATTCGACGAGCAGCGGCACGACCACGATCACATAAGGGCCGTTGGCCTCGCGTGTTTCGCGTTCGGTTTCAGCGCGAATCAACGGATGCGTGATCGCTTCGAGCCGCTTGCGCGCCGACTCGTCGCCGAACACGAGTGCGCGCATACGTGCGCGATCCATGGAGCCGTCGGCTGCGACGAATTCAGGGCCGAATTGCGAGGCGATCGCGGGCATCGCGATGCCGTGTGGCGCGGTGATGCGGTGCGCGATCACGTCCGTGTCGACGAGCGGAACGCCGAGCGCCGCGAACAGGTCCGCGACGGTGGATTTGCCGCTGCCGATGCCTCCAGTCAAGCCAACCGCAATCATCGATTCATTCCTCTACACAAAGACAGCATAAAGCGGTGTGCCCACAAACAACGTGACGAGTGCGCCAACTGCGAGATACGGCCCGAAGGGCAGCGGCTCTTCGAAGCGCATGCGGCCGCTCAAGGTAGCGGCAAGGCCGACCACGGCGCCGGTCACCGCGGCGATCACGACGATCTGCGGTAACGCAGCCCAGCCGAGCCAGGCGCCGAGTGCGGCGAGCAGCTTGAAGTCGCCGTGGCCCATGCCTTCGATGCCGCGCAGCAGGCGGAATAGCCAATAGACGCACCAGAGCGCCAGGTAGCCCGCCATCGCGCCAATCACGGCTGCGTGCAGATCGGCGAAGGTCCCGGCGAGATTCACGAGCAGCCCGGCCCAGATGAGCGGCAGGGTGATCGCGTCGGGCAGCAGCTGATGTTCGAGGTCGATGGCGCTTGTCGCAATAAGTGACGCGCACAGCGCGAATGCAGCAAGTGCTTTGCCCGTGGGGCCAAACGCGAGCAACGCTGCGGCGGCGCACGCCGCGCCGGCGAGTTCGATCAGCGGATAGCGCAGGCTCACGCGCGTGCCGCACTGCGAGCAGCGGCCGCGCAGCGCGAGCCAGCTCAGGACGGGAATGTTTTCCCATGCTCGCAGTACGTGGCCGCAATGCGGGCAGGCGCTGCGCGGCAGCCAAAGGTTGTAGCGCGTGGGCAATCCGTCGTTCGGATTGCTGTCCGTGCATGGCTCGTCGCTCGTCGATGCGTGGCCAAATGCTTCGGCGGCGTCCGCGCGCCACGCGCGCTCGAGCATGATGGGCAGTCGATGCACCACCACATTCAGAAAGCTGCCCACAACGAGACCGACCACGATCGCGAAGCCCATCAGCACGCCCGGCGGCAGCGTGCCGAGCGTTGCCGTGAAGGATGCGGCCAAATCGACGGAAGTGATCGATGCAAACGGCGCGACAGGCACAGTCGAATCCATCATGGAAGATGCAGGCGCGGCAACAACGGCGGACGAAAGAAGGGCGGGCATGAGCGGAGGATCGTGATCTGGCAGCGATGCTACACCACGTTGCCGAGTTGAATAATGGGAAGGTACATCGCGACGACGAGGCCACCGACTAACGCGCCGAGCACCACGATTACGAGCGGCTCGCACAGGCTCGCGACGAGTGCGATCTTTTCGTCCACCTGACGGTCTGCGAGTGCGGCTACGTCGAGCAGCATGGCGTCGAGTGCGCCCGATTCCTCGGCGACGGCAACAGGCTGGATCACGTCCGCTGGAAAGCAGCCGGCCGAACGCATGGCCGAGGCGAGCCGCTCGCCGTGCCTCAGCCGTGCGCTGATATCCGCGCTTGCACGGTCGAAGAAGGCGTTGCCGCTTGCATGTGTCAGCGAATCGAAGGCATCGGCCAGCGGCGTGCCCGCGGCCAGCAGCGTGCCGAGCGCGCGGCTCCACCGTGCGGCGCACAGCGTGGTGAGCAGCGCGCCCGCGAGCGGCAGCGCGAGCACGATGCGCCCGAACGCGAGGCGCGACGCTTCGGAGCGCCGCAACAGCGCGTGCAGCGCGATTGTGGCGCTTGCTGCACCGATGGCGGCGGGCACGCTCCAGCGCGCGGCGGCAGCCGAGAGCATCAGCACGAATTGCGTGGGGGCGGGCAGTGCTGCGCCGAATCCGTCGAAGATCTGCTTGAAGGTGGGCACGACCCAGACCAGCAACGCTGATGTAATGGCGAGCGCGAGCAGCAGCACCGCGACCGGGTAGGTGAGCGCCGCGCGCACCTTGGCGCGTTGCGCGGCAGCGCGCTCGCGATCGTCGGCAAGGCGGGCGAGCACGGCGGCGAGCGCGCCTGACGCCTCGCCGACAGCAACGAGTTGGCAGTAGAGCGCGCCGAACCGCGAAGGGTGCTGCGCGAGCGAATCGGAAAAGCGCATGCCTGCCGTGATCTCGCGCGCGAGCGCGGCGGCGATGCGCGGCAGGCCGCGCGGCCCAGGCGCCTGGGCGAGCAATTCAAGCGCGCTCGCGAGCGGCAAGCCCGCGCGCAGCAGGCTGGCGAGCTGACGCGTGAAGCGCGTAATGTCCGCCTGGCTCGCGCGCGGCTGCGGGGCTGGGCCGCGGCGCTCGAGCGCGGTCGCGGTGATGCGCTCGCGCCGGAGCGCACCGCGTGCCGCTGCCGCGTCGAAAGCGATCAGCGTACCGCTGCGCACCGTGCCTGCGGCGTCGAGGCCGCGCCATGCGAAGCGCCAGTCGGACGGCGGCGGTGCGTGCTTCATGATGGAGCATCCGTTGCGCAGAGCGCTTCGGCGAGGCTCGTCGTGCCGTCTCTCACACGTGCGAGCGCCGCGTCGCGCAGCGTGGCCACGCCCTCCGCACGGGCCTGGCGCGCAATCTCGTGCGCGCTGCGTTGCGCAACGATCAGCTCGCGCATGGCGGTGCTGACGGGCATCACCTCATGAATGCCAACGCGGCCCCGGTAGCCGATTCCATGACACGCCTCACAGCCGTGCGCGACAAAGGGTTGGACCTCGTTCTGCGCGTCGTCGCTCTGGTTGAAAACGAGGCCGGCTGCGTCGAGCGCCGCCGCCGATTCATCGGCTCTCACACGACATTGTGGACACAGGCGCCGCACGAGTCGCTGTGCCGTGACGAGCCGCAACGCAGCGGCGAGGTTATACGGCTCCACGCCGATGTCGATGAGCCGGGCCACTGCAGCAGGCGCATCGTTGGTATGCAGGGTAGACAGCACGAGATGCCCGGTCTGCGCTGCCTTGACCGCGACGCTGGCGGTTTCTTCGTCGCGGATCTCGCCGATCATGATGACGTCCGGATCCTGGCGCAGCAGCGCGCGCAGCGCCAGTGCGAAGGTGAGCCCGGCCTTCTCGCGCACGTTGACCTGATTGATGCCGGCGAGCTGAATTTCCGCAGGGTCCTCGACCGAGCAAAGATTGCGCGACGCGTTATTGAGCATCTGCAGAAAGCAATAGAGCGAGAGCGTTTTGCCGCTGCCGGTCGGACCCGTGACCAGCACGAGACCGTGCGGCGCGCCGATCGCCGCGTCGAGCGTTTGCTGCTGTGTTTTATCGAGACCGAGCGCGGCGAGCGAGAGATCGGCGGGCAAGGCTTCGAGCCGGCGCAGCACGAGCTTCTCTCCATGCAGCGTAGGCAATGAGTTCACGCGGTAGTCTTCGTGCGCCAGCGTTTCGCCGCGCGGCGCGAGCCGCAGGCGTCCGTCCTGGGGAATGCGGCGCTCGGCGATGTCCATGCGCGCGAGCACCTTGATGCGCGTGGCGACTGCGTCACGCAGGTGAGCGGGCGGCCGCGCGGTTTCGTGCAATACGCCGTCGATGCGCAGGCGAATGCGCCAGCCGTGTTCGAGCGGCTCGACATGCAGATCGGAGGCGTTGCGCCGTGCGGCTTCGCGCAGCGTTTCGGAGAGAAGGCGCACGGCCGGCGCATCGTCGGGCGCAGCTGAGGATTGAGTGGAGAGGCCGGCTCGTACGGCGCCGCCAGAGGCAGCGCCATCGGCGGCGAGCGCTGCACAGACCTGCCCAGCGCCCCGTG
Organism: Paraburkholderia caffeinitolerans; assembly: GCF_902859945.1. Lineage (GTDB taxonomy): Bacteria > Pseudomonadota > Gammaproteobacteria > Burkholderiales > Burkholderiaceae > Paraburkholderia > Paraburkholderia caffeinitolerans. The sequence continues at coordinate 39,860 of NZ_CADIKL010000042.1, forward strand.
CGATGAAATGATCAGGAATGGAAAACATCGGTTGCCGGCCCGAAGCCGCCGTGAGCGAGAGACGGCTTCATCATCGGCTGGCGTGGGAGTGCGCGCCACTCAGCCGAACGGCTAGCGTCCGGGCAGCAGCTTCTTGGCTTTTTGCAGCGCCCCCGCGCCTTTATTCGGCTTCGTGCCCGGTTTGAAGAGCTTGACCGTGCGTACGGCCTGATCGTCGCTGCGCAGCACTTCGAGCTTCACGTCGCCGATCTGCACGCACACGTCGCCCTCGGGAATCTCTTCGAGTACTTCGAGAATGAGACCGTTGAGCGTTTTCGGGCCATCTGTCGGCAGCTTGATATGCAGCCAGCGATTGAGTTCGCGCAAGGGCATGCTGCCGGGCACGATGCACTCACCCTGATCGTTCCAGCCGCCGCGTCCGGTGCCGCTGCGCGGCATGGTGGTCGTGAATTCGCCGATCAGCTCTTCGATGATGTCTTCCGGCGTCACGAGCCCTTCCATCTCGCCATACTCGTTCACGACGAGCGCGATGCGATGACGGCTTTCCTGGAAGTACTGAAGTTGCTGGAACACGGGCGTGCCGGTGGGTACGAAGTACGGCTCGGCGAGCAGTTCGCGCAGCGTCTCCCGCTCGAAGTCCTGGTTGTGCAGCGCGGCCAGCGTCTTGCGCACGTGCAGCACGCCGAGCACGCGGTCGATGTCGCCTTGATAGACAACCAGCTTGTTGTGATAGCAGGTTTCGAGCTGATGCAGGATGTCCTCGAGCGGTGCGTCGTAGTCGAGTGCCTCAATGCGCCGGCGCGGAATCATCACGTCGTCGACGGTGATGTTCTCCAGATCGAACAGGTTCAGGAGGATGCTGCGGTGCTTGGTGGGCATGAAGCTGCCCGACTCGAGCACGATGGTGCGCAACTCTTCGGTCGAGAGCCGCTGCTCGTTCGCCTTGCTCGTGTTGATGTGCAGCACGCGCAAGATGCCGTTTGCGAACATGTTCACGAACCAGATGACGGGCTTGGTCACGCGCATGAGCGGCGCGATCAGCAGGCTCGCCGGCAGTGCGATTTTTTCGGGGAAGGTGGCGCCGACGATCTTCGGCGTGATCTCCGCGAACACGATGATGAGGAACGCGACGATGCCGGTGGCGATCGAGAGCACCAGATTGTCGTGGCCGAACGTGTGCAGCGCGATCGAGGTGGTCAGGACCGGGATGATGGTGTTGAAGAGGTTATTGCCGATCAGGATGACCGAGAGCAGCAGGTCGGTGCGCGCGAGCAGTTTCTGCGTGGTCTTGGCGCCTAGCGCGCCGTGGTTCGCGAGATATTTCAGCCGATGGCGGTTGAGCGCCATCATCGCCGTTTCGGAGATGGAGAAGAAGCTGGAGCAGATGAGCAGGACGAAAATGGCGCAAATCTGCGCCCATAAAGGGAGGTGGTCCACGCTTCGAGACAGTGAGGGGAGAGGATGGGGAAACTATAGCAGAGGGGTGCCGCGGCACTGGCGCGCCTGACACCGCGTTAGCCGTCGGGATAAGGCTTCTGGGTGCGGTGGCCTGACGACGGTGCGCTATCTCTGTTTTCGACGAGTGAAAACGACGGACGAAAAAAAAGACCGTGCAACAAGTGCACGGTCTTTTCTCTGAAAACTGGTCGGGGTGAGAGGATTCGAACCTCCGGCCTCTACGTCCCGAACGTAGCGCTCTACCAGGCTAAGCTACACCCCGTTTCAATCACTCTTCAAACTTGCGTCGTCTTATTAAGACTGGCGCGTCGTTGAGTAAGAACATAATTCTAGCAGGCTATCTTTGTAAATGGAAGGGGGGAATGACGAAATTGCTGCTGCGGCTGCCTGGGCCTCGGCCTTCGCGCATTGAAGCGTGTGGTCGAGCGCGCCTGAGCGCGTGATGGCTGCGAAAATTTCGTCGAAGCGCGTTGTGCCGCCTTGCTCGATTGCCTCGCGTGCGAGCGCCGCTTCAGCGGCCGTGCCGTGCTCGATCAACCAGATGAGCGGCAACGTGGGTTTGCCTTCGCGCAGGTCGTCGCCGGCGTTCTTGCCCATCGATTCCGCCGTGCCGGTGTAGTCGAGCCAGTCGTCCATGATCTGGAACGCCGTGCCAATGCGCCGGCCATATTCGGCCGCCGCTTCTTCCGTGCGCGCATCCGTTCCCGCAAGCACCGCGCCCAGTTGCGCCGCCGCCTCGAAAAGCTTGGCTGTCTTGTAGCGAATCACCTGCATGTAGCGGCCGGTGTCGACGTCGGCGTCGTGCATGTTCAGGAGTTGAAGCACTTCGCCTTCGGAGATGATCGTCGTGGCCGCAGAGAGGATCTCCATCACGCGCATCTTGCCCACGCCCACCATCATCTCGAACGAGCGCGAATACAGATAGTCGCCCACCAGCACGCTGGCCGCGTTGCCGAACAGGGCGTTGGCCGTCTGACGGCCGCGCCGCAGGTCGGATTCGTCGACGACGTCGTCGTGCAGCAGCGTGGCCGTGTGGATGAACTCGACAACGGCCGCGAGCGTATGGCGATGGGCGCCACGGTCGCCGAGCGCGCCGGCCACGAGCAGCAACAGGGCCGGACGCAGCCGCTTGCCTCCCGCGCCGATGATGTATTCGGAGATCTGGTTGATCAGCATCACCTCGGACGCCAGACTTTGCCGGATGACACGGTTGACCTGCTCCATGTCATTGGCAACGGGCGCGAGCAGGGTGGCTGCGCTGGGGGAATGGGTGGCGGTGGACGACATGATGGCAAATAGAGGTAGTGCCGCGGATTATAAGGTGAATCGGCGCTGCGCCGGACGCTGCCCTGCCGTTTGGCCAGGGTTTCCTCGATGCTTCCCTCTATTCGGTGCGGGTTCGGCTGCTGAGTCGATGTCCAATACCTTTTGACCGTGCAGCTAACTCTATGTATAATCTAAGGTTTCTTGGGCGCGCAGTGTGCCCGGGATTATTGAAGAGTGAGGTTCTCAATGTACGCGGTCATAAAAACCGGCGGCAAGCAGTACAAAGTTGCTGTTGGCGAAAAACTTAAAGTAGAACAGATACCGGCTGACATTGACGCAGAAATCACGCTCGACCAGGTTCTCGCAGTGGGCGAAGGCGAATCGATTAAGTTCGGTACGCCGCTGGTCAGTGGGGCTTCCGTCAAGGCCACCGTTGTGTCGCAAGGCCGACACGCCAAAGTGACCATCTTCAAGATGCGTCGCCGGAAGCACTACCAGAAGCATGGCGGCCACCGCCAGAACTACACCGAACTGCGCATCGACGCGATCAACGCGTAAGCGCACGCAGGTAAAGGAGCAAACAAATGGCACACAAAAAGGCAGGCGGGTCGTCACGTAACGGCCGCGACTCAGAGTCGAAACGACTTGGCGTTAAGGTGTTCGGCGGCCAGGCTATCCTCGCAGGCGGCATCATCGTTCGCCAGCGCGGTACGCGCATGCATCCGGGCCTGAACGTCGGCATCGGCAAGGACCACACGCTCTTCGCGCTGGTCGACGGCCACGTCTCGTTCACGACCAAGGGTGCGCTGAACAAGCACTTGGTCAACGTCGTTCCGGCAGCGGCCTAAGTACTAGCCGCTCGCAATCGACGCAAGGAAGGCCCCGCGAAGTTTGCGGGGCTTTTTGTTTATGGGCTTGTCCGGGGCTCGATTGACCGGTTTCGCTGGCCAGACGGCCCGGGCCAGACGGCCTGGGCCGAACGGCCAGGTTGGCCGGTGAGGCCGCCGCGGGCAAAATACCGACATTCACGGGACGGAGTAACTCATGAAGTTCATTGACGAAGCGAAGATCGAAGTCATCGCCGGCGATGGGGGCGATGGCAGCGCGTCGATGCGGCGCGAGAAGTTCGTCCCGTTTGGCGGGCCGGACGGCGGCGATGGCGGGCGGGGCGGCAGCGTTTACGCAATCGCCGACCGCAACATCAATACGCTGATCGACTATCGCTATACGAAAAAGCATCTGGCGCGCAACGGCGAAAACGGTCGCGGCTCGGACTGCTATGGCAAGGGCGGCGACGACATCACGCTGCGCATGCCCGTGGGCACGACCATCACCGACCTCGACACGGGCGAGCTGATCGCCGACCTGACCGAGCACGACCAGCGCGTGATCGTCGCGAACGGCGGTGCGGGCGGTCTCGGCAACCTGCATTTCAAGTCGTCCACGAACCGCGCGCCGCGCCAGAAGACTGACGGCAAGCCCGGCGAGCGCCGCATGCTCAAGCTCGAGCTGAAGGTGCTGGCCGACGTCGGCCTGCTCGGCATGCCGAATGCGGGCAAGTCCACGTTTATTTCCTCGGTGTCCAACGCCAAGCCGAAGATCGCCGACTACCCGTTCACGACGCTCGCGCCGAATCTGGGCGTGGTGCGCGTGGGTCCGAGCAAGAGCTTCGTGATTGCCGACATTCCGGGCCTGATCGAAGGCGCCGCTGAAGGCGCGGGCCTCGGCCATCAATTCCTGCGCCATCTGCAGCGCACCAATCTGCTGCTGCATCTTGTCGATCTCGCACCGTTCGACGAAACCGTCGACCCGGTCGCCGAGGCGAAGGCGATTGTCGAAGAGTTGCGCAAGTATGACGAGTTGCTCTATGAGAAGCCGCGCTGGCTCGTGCTGAACAAGCTCGACATGGTGCCCGAGGAAGAGCGCGCGGCGCGCATCGCCGACTTCGTTGAGCGTTTCGAATGGGATGGCCCCGTTTTCGAAATTTCTGCGCTTACCGGGCAGGGCTGCGAGAATCTTTGCTATGCGGTGTACGACTACACCGCAGCGCATTCGGACGCGCGCCGCGCTGCCGAGGCCGAAGACCTCGCTTCCGACGTGCGTTTTCGCGAGGGTAGCCAAGGCGATCAGGGCGCGGCGCAGCCGCAGGAATAAACCACTGTACGTGCCGGTGCGCCGGCCGCGCCGGCAGCTTCAAGATAACTTCGCGCATCATCAGTCATTTGGGGAGACAGCCCAGCATGCGTTCCGTCATCGCCGATTCCCGGCGTCTGGTAGTGAAAGTCGGTTCGAGCCTGGTCACGAACGATGGTCGTGGGCTCGATCACACGGCCATCGGCCGCTGGGCCGCGCAAATCGCGGCACTGCGTGCTCAGGGCAAGGAGGTCGTGCTCGTGAGTTCCGGCGCGATTGCCGAAGGTATGCAGCGCCTTGGCTGGACCAAACGCCCGCGCGAAATCGATGAGCTGCAGGCCGCTGCCGCGGTCGGCCAGATGGGGCTCGCGCAAGTCTACGAGAGTCGCTTTGCCGAGCATGACATCCGCACCGCGCAGATTCTGCTTACGCACGCCGACCTCGCGGACCGCGAACGCTATCTGAACGCGCGTTCCACGCTGCTCACGCTGCTGCGCCTCGGTGTGGTGCCGATCATCAACGAAAACGATACCGTGGTTACCGACGAAATCAAGTTCGGCGACAACGACACGCTCGGCGCGCTGGTGGCGAACCTGATCGAAGGCGACGCGCTCATCATTCTCACCGACCAGAGCGGCCTCTATACCGCCGATCCGCGCAAGGATCCGTCCGCCACGCTCGTGCAGGAAGCCGATGCGGGCAAGCCGGAACTTGAGGCGATGGCCGGCGGCGCGGGTTCGAGCCTCGGCCGGGGCGGCATGCTCACGAAGATTCTCGCGGCCAAGCGCGCGGCGCACAGCGGCGCGAACACCGTGATCGCGAGCGGGCGTGAGACCGAGGTGCTGGTGCGCCTTGCCTCGGGCGAGGCGATCGGCACGCAGCTTATCGCGCGCACCGCGCGCATGGCCGCGCGCAAACAGTGGATGGCCGATCACCTGCAGGTGCGCGGCCACGTGGTGATCGACGACGGCGCCGTGCAGAAGCTCAAGGCGGACGGCAAGAGTCTTCTGCCCATCGGCGTGGTTGGCGTGCAAGGCGCTTTCGCGCGCGGCGAAGTCATTGCCTGTTTGAATGGCGAGGGCCGGGAAGTCGCACGCGGTCTCACTAATTACAGCAGCGCCGAAACGAAGCTCATCCAGCGGCGTCCGAGCGGCGAGATCGAGAGCATTCTCGGCTACATGCTCGAGCCGGAACTCATTCATCGAGACAATCTCGTGCTGGTCTGAGGGCGTATGCTCCGGTCCGATGGCTGGAGCATGCTCGAGATGACAAAAAGCCGCAGCGGTAATCGACCGTTGCGGCTTTTTTCATGGCAACTCGGGGTGCCCTTGGGTGTCAGCGCACGAGCGTCGCCTGAGTGCGCCCATAACGAATGTTCTCGACGATTGTCGATGCCTTCCCAACTGGCATCTTGTTCGCGCAAAAGTAGTCCTGATAAAGCGCCGAGTGATAGGCGTTGAGCGTGCCGTTCTCGATGCGCGACCAGTCGTTCGCCACGGTCTGGTCCCAGCCGTTGTGATCGGCGTCGAGGCTCGCGTAGAGGCGCCACTCGTAGGTATCGCAGCGGATCCCTTCGTAGTTGACGTTGCGCGCGCCAGTCGGGCTCGTGATGACGATGGTGTAGCGCACGACGCCGTCGGTGCCGACCGTGAGCGACGCTGGATCGATCGAGAACTTGAGCGGCGTATTGTTCGAGACGACAAATCCGAGAAGCGGCGTATTGGCCTGCGGCAGCGCCGGCAGTCCTTCGAGCTTGTTTTCCTGCCAATTGCCTTTGCGGTCGAGCAGGTAGACGAAAGCGCTGTCGTCCTTGTTGGTGGGGCCAGAGCTGCCGCAGCCGGCCAGCAGGACGCTGCTTGCGGCCGCGGCGCACACCGCGGCAAGAGCCAATCGTTTCAAATTGATTTCCTTCGATGCACCAGCGCCGCGCGCAAGAATGCGCAGCGCCGGTGGTGGCGGTTCGAGCGTTTAGTGCGACGTCGCGTGCCGGGTTGTTTTACCCGTGCTCGCCCGGCGCAGGCTCGATCATACTCTCCGCCGTGCCGCAATCGCTTTCGAGCGCCGTGTGGCTGGCGTCGTCGACCAGCGACGGCTCGAGCTGCACCGCCTCGGCGTGCGCCGATGTGACAATGCGCGGGTAGCGCACCTCATGGCCGTGCACACCGCCGCCCCGTGCGGGGCGCGGCATGGCCGGGCGCCGCAGGAAGCGCGAAAGCTCGGTCAGGGCGAGCTGATAGACATCGCGCTTGAACTCGATGACCGCTTCGAGCGGCACCCAGTATTCGTTCCAGCGCCACGCATCGAACTCGGGATGCTCCGTCGCCCGCAGGCAGATATCACAATCGCGCCCGACCATACGCAGCAAAAACCAGATTTGCTTTTGCCCGCGATAATGGCCGCGCACCTCGCGCTTGATGAACTTGTCCGGCACCTCATAACGCAACCAGTCGCGTGTGCGACCGATAATCTTGACGTGCTCCGGATGCAGCCCGGTTTCTTCGTGCAACTCCCTATACATCGCCTGCATGGGGGTTTCACCATATTTGATGCCCCCTTGCGGAAACTGCCAGGAATGTTCGCGTAACCGTTTGCCCCAAAACACTTCGTTTCGTGCGTTCAAGAGGATGATGCCGACGTTCGGGCGAAACCCCTCACGATCCAGCATACAACCACCTTCGAATCCTTTAAAATTGCTTTGATTATAAACAGATAACGGCCCTTCCGCACCCGATGGCCATTCGCGCCCCCAGAACATTGGATCGTTTCGCGAGGCGCGCGCAAACCGCGTTGGCCGCAAGAGCGTCCGGTGTCATCCGCGCGGCGCTCGCAGCGTGGTCATAATGTCGGGTCTGTGAACTCCACCGTTGGACTCTTTCGGGCGGCCTATCGTCGGGCCGCCGCCTTTGGAAAACTCTGAATGAAAGCCTCCCGTTTCTTTATCGGCACCCTGAAGGAAGCGCCGGCTGACGCCGAAATCGTCAGCCACAAGTTGATGGTCCGCGCGGGCATGATCCGCCGCATTGCGGGCGGCATCTACAACTATCTGCCGATCGGCCTGCGCTCGATTCGCAAGGTCGAGCAGATCGTGCGCGAGGAAATGAACCGCGCCGGCGCCATCGAGCTGCTCATGCCGGCCGTGCAGCCGGCCGAGCTCTGGCAGGAGTCGGGGCGCTGGGAGCAATACGGGCCGGAACTGCTGCGCTTCAAGGACCGCAAGCAAAGCGACTTCGTCATGGGGCCGACGCACGAGGAAGTCGTCACCGACATCGCGCGTGGCCAGATCAAGAGCTATCGCCAGTTGCCGGTGAACTTCTATCAGGTCCAGACGAAGTTCCGCGACGAAATCCGTCCCCGTTTCGGCGTGATGCGCGGCCGCGAGTTCATCATGAAGGACGCGTATTCGTTCGATAAGGACGTAGACGGCCTGAAGCTCTCGTATCAGAAGATGTACGACGCCTATGTGCGCATCTTCACGCGCCTCGGCCTGCATTTCCGCGCGGTCGCGGCCGACAACGGCTCGATCGGCGGCAGCGGCTCGCACGAATTCCACGTGATCGCGGAAACTGGCGAAGACGACATCGCTTACTGCCCGACCTCGGAATTCGCGGCCAACGTGGAAGCGGCAGAAGCGCTGCCGCTCATCGCCGAGCGTGCTGCACCCAAGCAGGCGCTCACCAAGACGTCCACGCCGGGCGCGGCCAAGTGCGAAGCCGTGGCTGAACTGCTCGGCATTTCGCTCGAAAGCACGATCAAGTCGATCATCCTCGCGACGGAAAACGAGGGCGCCGAGCCCACGATCTGGCTGCTGATGCTGCGCGGCGACCACGACTTGAACGAGATCAAGGCGAGCAAGATTGAAGGCCTCGCCGGTTTCCGCTTCGCGACCGAAGCCGAGATCGTCGAGTGGTTCGGCACGCCGCCGGGCTACCTCGGGCCGCTGAACACGAAGAAGCCCGTAAAGGTGATCGCCGACCGCACGGTCGCGAACATGAGCGACTTCGTGGTGGGCACGAACGAAGTGGACTTCCACACCACGGGCGTGAACTGGGGCCGCGATCTGCCGGAGCCGGTCGTCGCCGATATCCGCAACGTGAAGAAGGGCGATCCCTCGCCGGACGGCAAAGGCGTGCTCGACATCTGCCGCGGCATCGAAGTGGGCCACGTGTTCCAACTCGGCACCAAGTACTCCGAGGCAATGGGCGCGACCTGCCTTGCCGAAAACGGCAAGCCCGCGCCCATGCAGATGGGCTGCTACGGTGTCGGCATCACGCGTATTCTGGGTGCGGCGATCGAGCAGAACTTCGATGAGAAGGGCATCATCTGGCCGGAATCGATCGCACCGTTCCAGGTGGTCGTGTGCCCGATGGGCATGGACCGTAGCGAGCTCGTGCGCGAGCACGCCGAGCGCGTCTACGACGAACTGCTGAAGGCCGGCGTGGACGTGATCCTCGACGACCGTGGCGAGCGTCCGGGCGTGATGTTCGCCGACTGGGAGCTGATCGGCGTGCCGCATCGTCTCGTGATCGGCGAGCGCGGTCTGAAGGAAGGCAAGATCGAGTACCAGGGCCGCCGCGACGCCGAAGCAACGCTGCTGCCGGCCGAAGAAGCCGCGCAGTCGGTGGCGCAGAAGATCCAGGCAGCGCTCGCGGTCTAACGCGACCCGGTCTAACGCGACCCGGTCTGACGCGACCCGGTCTTATCTATCGCTAACTGAGCCAAAGGAGCGTCGCGAGCGTGGAATACAGCTTCATGTCTGCGACGGTCCTGCTGCTGCTCATTACCGATCCGCTCGGCAACATCCCGCTTTTCATCGGGTGCCTGCATCATGTGGCGCGGGAGCGCCGGGCGATCGTGATCCTGCGCGAAGTGGCGATTGCGTTCGTGATCCTGCTCCTCTTCATGGTGGCAGGCAACGCCTTCCTGAGGATGATGGGGCTCACGGACACGTCGCTGCGCATCGGCGGCGGCATCGTGCTGTTTTTGATCGCGCTGCGCATGATCTTTCCGCATCCGGGCGGGCCGTTCGGCGGTAGCGACAAGGGCGGCGAGCCGCTTATCGTGCCACTCGCGATTCCCGCGCTTGCGGGGCCTTCGGCGCTTGCCACGGTCATGCTGCTCACCTCGCAGGCGCCGGGCAAGCTGTTCGAGTGGATCGGCGCGCTGGTCGTGACGATGGCGATCTGTGCGATCGTGCTGCTGCTCGCGGAGCGCATCCAGCAATGGCTCGGCGAGCGTGTGGTGACGGCCTTCGAGCGGCTGATGGGCCTCGTGCTCGTGGCGATTTCGGTGGAGATGATACTCGCGGGGATCAGCACGTTCGTGCATCACCTCTGACGTTGCTGTTCACGCCGGAGACAAAAAAAGCAGCCCGAAGGCTGCTTTTTTCATGGTGCTGGGTTCGCGCTTCAAGCGCCTTCGGTCAGCGCCCGGATGGTCGGCAGATTGCGCCAGTAGCCCTTCGCGTCCATGCCGCAGCCGAACACGTAGCGGTCCGGCACCGAAAAGCCGCAGTAATCCGGATGCAGCGGCTTGGCCTTCGAGAGAATCTTTTCGCACAGCACAGCCGAGAGGAAACGCTTCGCGCCCATGTCCATGATGCGGTCGCGGATCGCGGCCATGGTCTCGCCTTCGTCGAGGATGTCGTCGAGCACGAGCACGACACGGTCCTTCACCGACTCGCGTGGCGCCACGCGCCACTGCATTTCCGCGCTGCCCTTGATGGCGTTGCGATAGCGCGTGAGGTGGATGTAGTCGAATTCGAGCGGGAAGTCGAGGTGCGGCAGCAGCATGCCGGTGAACACGGCCGCACCACCCATCACCGACAGCACGAGCGGAAAGTCCTCGCTGACCTCGGCGCGGATGGCGTCGGCCATTCGGCCGATCGACGCATTGACTTCGCCCTCCGTAACGATTTCTTCGGAGTGGCTGTAAATGTGGAGGGCTTCTTCGCGATTCATGACTGTGGTGAGGCTGTGGTTGTTGCTGTTTTCTATCAACGCATGCCGGGCATCATGCCCTTCATGCCGCGCATCATCTTCTGCAGATTGCCGCCCTTCAGCTTCTTCATCATAGTGCGCATCTGGTCGTACTGGTTCAGCAGGCGGTTGACCTCCTGGACCTGCACGCCCGCGCCCGCCGCGATGCGGCGCTTGCGCGTGGCCTTGATGAGATCGGGCTTGGCGCGTTCCTGGGCCGTCATCGAGTTGATAATGCCTTCCATGCGGCGCATCTGCTTTTCGGCCTGGCCCATGTCGGCACCCGAGGCGGCCTGCTGGAACTGCGCGGGCAGCTTGTCCATGAGCGACGAGAGGCCGCCCATCTTCTTCATCTGCGAGAGCTGCGCACGGAAGTCGTTGAGATCGAAGTCGCCGCCTTTCTTGACCTTGTCGGCGAGCTTTTGCGCGGCTTGAACGTCCACGCCGCGCTGCGCTTCCTCGACGAGCGCGAGAATGTCGCCCATGCCGAGGATCCGGTTCGCCATGCGGTCCGGGTGGAACACTTCGAGGCCGTCGAGCTTTTCCGCGACGCCGACGAACTTGATCGGCTTGCCCGTGATGTGGCGCACGGAGAGCGCCGCGCCGCCGCGCGAGTCGCCGTCGAGCTTGGTGAGCACGACGCCGGTGAGCGGCAGGGCGTCGTTAAACGCCTTCGCGGTGTTGACCGCATCCTGGCCGAGCATCGCGTCGACGACGAAGAGCGTTTCGGCCGGCTTGAGCGAGGCGTGCAGCGCGGTGATCTCGTTCATCATCGCCTCGTCGATACCGAGGCGGCCGGCCGTGTCGACGAGCAGCACGTCGTGATAGTGGCGCTTGGCCCAGTCGACGGCCGCATTGGCGATGTCGACAGGCTTTTGATCGGGCTGCGAGGGGAAGAAGTCGGCGCCGACCTGTTCCGTCACCGTCTTCAACTGCGCGATAGCGGCAGGGCGGTAGACGTCGCAAGAAACGGTGAGGACCTTCTTCTTGTACTTTTCGCGCAGGAGCTTGGCGAGCTTGCCGACCGTGGTGGTCTTGCCGGCGCCTTGCAGGCCTGCCATCAGGATGACCGCGGGCGGCGTGACGGCGAGATCGAGCTCGGCGGCCTTGCCTTCGTAGTCGCCGCCGATCACGGCGGTCAGCTCGCGCTGCACCACGCCGACGAGCGCCTGACCCGGCGAGAGGCTGCCGATCACTTCTTCGCCGAGCGCCTTTTCCTTCACCTTGGCGATGAATTCGCGCACGACGGGCAGTGCCACGTCCGCTTCCAGCAGCGCGAGACGTACTTCGCGCAGCATTTCCTGCGTGTTGGCCTCGGTCAGCCGGGCCTCGCCGCGCAGCGTCTTGACGACGTGCGCCATCCGTTGAGTGAGATTGTCGAGCATGGGGAGCGGTGAGCAGTGCGGCCCGGTGCACGCGCGCGAAAGCGGGAATCGATGGCGATTCGTCGCGATCCGTCGCGGAGAGGGGGCCTATAGTAAACTTCGAACATGGATATTGTACTGTATGCCCTCACCGTGCTCCTGTACGGCGGTTTATGCGCCGCCGACTGGCGGGCATTGCGCCGCGCGAGCACCGCGCCGCTCTTCGGCAGCGTGCCACCGGTCCCGGTGACGGTTGCCGCAGGCGCACCGGGTGTCGCCGGTGCCGCGGGCGGGTCTTCGATTGGTTCGGGCGGTTTGCACGACGGCGCGCCGCGTGCCCGCAGCTTCGGCCCGCTTTCTCGCGCGCTGCTTTTCATCGCACTTGCGGCACATGGCGTGCTGCTCCATGTGACGATCTTCCCGGCTCACGAAATGGTGTTCGGCTTCGCGTTCGCGTTGTCTGCCATGTTCTGGCTGGGCGCGGGGATCTATTGGATCGAGAGCTTTTTCTTCGAGCTCGATGGGCTGCGTTTGCTGTTGCTGCCGCTGGCCGGCGTGGCCGCGATTCTGCCGCTCGTGTTCGGCGGTGTGCGCGTTCTGCCTTACGCGGCCGCGCCCATGTTCAAGCTGCATTTCGTCATCGCCAATGTCGCGTACGGGCTGTTTGCGATTGCCGCGCTGCACGCAGTGCTGATGCTCGCGGTCGAACGCCGCCTGCACGCGCTCAAGGGCGCGGGTTTCCAGCGCAACGGCGGCAATCGTGCGGGTAACCGCAGCGCCGGATGGCTCTCGAACTGGATCGAGACGTTGCCGCCGCTCCTCACGATGGAGAAACTGCTGTTCCGTCTGATCGGCGCGGGCTTCGTGCTGCTCACGGCCACGCTGGTCTCGGGCATCGTGTTCAGCGAGCAACTGTTCGATCGTCCGCTCTCGCTCGATCACAAGACGGTGTTCGCGATCCTCTCGTGGCTGATGTTCGGCTCGCTGCTCACCGCGCGCAAAATTTCCGGCTGGCGCGGCCGCGCTGCGCTGCGCTGGGTGATTGCGTCGTTCGTCGCGCTCCTGCTTGCCTATGTGGGTAGCCGCTTTGTGTTCGAGGTGCTGCTGCACCGCCCCATCGTCTGACGCGAGGCGCGTTGCCTCGCTACTGGCGTACAGATTCACACGCTGATTTCATGAGACAGATTCTTCTTCTTATCCTGCTGTTCGTTGTTGGGCAGTGGTTCTTCAAGTCGCTGCGCAACTCGCAGCATTCGCGTCCCGGCGCCGATCCGCGACAGGGCGGGGCGGGCGGTGCGTGGCGCACGGGCAATGGCCCCGGCGCTGCTGGCGGTCCTTTCGGTGCGAATGGCGCGGGTGCTGGCAACACGGCTGGCAACACGGCTGGCAATCGCGGTGGAAACGGCGCTGGCAACGGCGCATTGCCCGAGCCGATGGTCCGCTGCGCCGAGTGCGGTGTTCATGCGCCGCGCAGCGAGTCGGTGAGCGTGGGTGTCCAAACCTTCTGCTGCGCCGAGCATGCGCGGGTGTACGACGCGCGCAAGACTCACCAGGATCGTCCCGCGCGATGAGCGCGACCCCGTCGTCCGGGGAGCCCGGGTTCGCAGTCGATGCGCAGGGCTGGGTTGCCGGCGCACGCCGTCTGCCAACGCCCAACTTCGAGGCGCGTCCTGCTGGTGTGGTCCCCACGCTGATCGTGGTGCACAACATCAGTTTGCCGCCCGACACCTTTGGCGGCTCCGAGATCGCCGACCTGTTCCTCAATCGTCTCGATTGCGATGCGCATCCGTATTTCGATGCTTATCTGCGCGGCGTGCGCGTGTCCGCGCACTTCGTGATTCACCGCGACGGCACGCTCGAGCAATTCGTCTCGTGCGCCGAGCGCGCATGGCACGCGGGGCTGTCCAATTTCTTTGGGCGCGAGCGTTGCAACGACTTCTCAATCGGCATCGAACTCGAGGGCAGCGATACGTGCGCGTTCGAGCCCGCGCAATACGCGACGCTCGCACCGCTCGTCAGGTCGCTGGCGGCGCATTATCCGATCGACGCGCTAGCGGGACATTCGGATATCGCTCCCGGCAGAAAAACCGATCCCGGCCCGCATTTCGACTGGGCCCGCTTGCAGCGCGAGACGCACCTCGCCGATGCCTTCTTCCCCTATATCCACCCGCGCATGGGGAACGACGCACGCGACGCGTCGCCGTGACTCACGCAAGCGCCATTAAAGAAGCGCAACTAAACGGAACCCCTGGCCGCGTGCTAACCGTAGCGTTGCACATGGACTTTCTGGCGCACGCAAATTGATGTTTCGCTCGAATGCCCGCGCCGTCTGGGCTTCGCGCCGGCGCCCTCGTTGTCAAGGCTTTTGGAAGGAAATTTAGCCGTTGACCGTCCGGCAACTTCCACTATACTTCGTACCCGAAGCACGGCCTTACACCATATGTTGTGTTGTTCTGCGGCGCCCCGCTCTGACGAGCATGGCGCCGCGCGCATTAGCGGCATAGAAAAACTTGTGCAGTGCGGCTGCCCGGAAAACCGGCAGCACCGGCTGCAATCGAGAAAAAAGGTACAGCCAATGATCGCGGCATCCACGATGAAGACCGAAGCGTTCTGTGATTCATCTGCCTTGCCGCATCCGGCAGCCTCGCCAGGCTGGCTTTTTTTCTCCGCCCGATCGACCGCGCACACGGGGGCGCGGCATCCGATTTAACTCGCGAAAACCCTTCGCTCATTTCCAGGACCAGGAGCTTTGCACATGCAAACGACCGATAACGTCTCGACCCAGTACGAAGGCGCGCCTGCCGCGCGCACGCTGGGTGGCCTGCCGCAGGACGGCCAGGCCAGCGCGACGCAGTTCGCCGACCACAAGGTGATCCGCCGTAACGGCAGCGTTGTGGGCTTCGAGCCGTCGAAGATCAACCTTGCGATGACCAAGGCATTCCTGGCCGTCAATGGCGGGCAGGGTGCGGCTTCGGCACGCGTTCGCGAACTCGTCGAGCAGCTCACGCAGAACGTCGTGCGCGCACTCGTGCGCAGCCGCCCGAACGGCGGCACGTTCCACATCGAAGACATCCAGGACCAGGTCGAACTCGCGCTCATGCGCGGCGGCGAGCACAACGTCGCGCGCGCCTACGTGCTGTATCGCGAGAAGCGCAACCAGGAACGCGCGCATGCACCGGAAGCGGCAGCAGCGGCAGCGCCTGGCATCAACGTCACCGACAACGGCGTGACGCGTCCGCTCGACATGCACGCACTGCGCGCGCTGATCGTCTCGGCGTGCGAAGGCCTTGGCGATGCCGTGAATGCCGACCCGATCGTCGCGGAAACGGTGAAGAACCTGTACGACGGCGTGCCGATGTCGCAGGTCTACGACTCGGCGATTCTCGCCGCGCGCACGATGATCGAAAAGGATCCGGCGTATAGCCAGGCCACCTCACGTATTCTGCTGCACACGATCCGTCGCGAAATTCTCGAAGAGGAAGTCACGCAAGCCGACATGGGCTGGCGTTACGCAGAGTACTTCCCGCAGTTCATCAAGCGCGGCGTGGAAGCCGGCCTGCTCGACGACAAGCTCCAGCAGTTCGATCTGAAGCGTCTGGGCAACGCGCTCGACGCGAGCCGCGACCTGCAGTTCGGCTACCTCGGTCTGCAAACGCTGTATGACCGCTACTTCCTGCATGTGCACGGCACGCGCATCGAAATGCCGCAGGCATTCTTCATGCGCGTCGCGATGGGCCTCTCGCTCAACGAGATCGACCGCGAAGCGCGCGCGATCGAGTTCTACAACGTGCTCTCGTCGTTCGACTTCATGTCGTCCACGCCCACGCTGTTCAACTCGGGCACGCACCGCTCGCAGCTCTCGTCGTGCTACCTCACGACGGTTGCCGACGACCTCGACGGCATCTACGAAGCGCTCAAGGACAACGCACTGCTCTCGAAGTTTGCAGGCGGTCTGGGCAACGACTGGACGCGCGTGCGTGCGCTCGGTTCGCACATCAAGGGCACCAACGGCAAGTCGCAAGGCGTCGTGCCGTTCCTGAAGGTCGTGAACGACACGGCTGTCGCCGTGAACCAGGGCGGCAAGCGCAAGGGCGCGGTGTGCGCGTACCTGGAGTCGTGGCACCTCGACATCGAAGAATTCCTCGAGCTGCGCAAGAACACCGGCGACGACCGCCGCCGCACCCACGACATGAACACGGCGAACTGGATTCCCGACCTGTTCATGAAGCGCGTGATGGAAGGCGGCGACTGGACGCTGTTCTCGCCCTCGACCTGCCCGGACCTGCATGACAAGTTCGGCATCGAATTCGAGCAGGCTTACACGGCTTACGAAGAGAAGGTCGCGCGCGGCGAGATCAAGCTGTTCAAGAAGATTCCGGCAGCGCAAATGTGGCGCAAGATGCTCGGCATGCTGTTCGAAACGGGCCATCCGTGGATCACGTTCAAGGATCCGTGCAACATCCGTTCGCCGCAGCAGCACGTGGGCGTCGTCCACTCGTCGAACCTGTGCACGGAAATCACGCTCAACACGAGCGACAGCGAAATCGCCGTGTGTAACCTGGGCTCGGTGAACCTCGTCGCGCACATGGTCGAACAGGCCGACGGCACGTTCGCGCTCGACCACGACAAGCTCAAGCGCACCATCAGCGTGGCGATGCGCATGCTCGACAACGTCATCGACATCAACTATTACGCGGTGTCGAAGGCGCGCAACTCGAACCTGAAGCATCGTCCGGTGGGCATGGGCATCATGGGCTTCCAGGACTGCCTGCACGTGCTGCGCACGCCGTTTGCTTCGCAAGAGGCCGTGGAGTTCGCCGACCGCTCGATGGAAGCCGTCTGCTACTACGCGTACTGGGCGTCGACGGAGCTGGCGGCGGAGCGCGGCCGCTACTCGACGTATCGCGGCTCGCTGTGGGATCGCGGCATCCTCCCGCAAGACACGCTCAAGCTGCTCGCCGAGCAGCGCGGCGGCTACGTTGAAGTCGACTCGAGCGAGTCGATGGACTGGACCTCGCTGCGCGAGCGCATCGCGACGCACGGCATGCGCAATTCGAACTGCATCGCGATCGCACCGACCGCGACCATCTCGAACATCATCGGCGTGTCGCCTTGCATCGAGCCGACGTTCCAGAACCTCTATGTGAAGTCGAACCTCTCGGGCGAATTCACGGTGGTGAACGACTACCTCGTGCGCGACCTGAAGGTGCGCGGTCTGTGGGACGAAGTCATGGTCGCCGACCTCAAGTACTTCGACGGCATGCTCTCGCGCATCGACCGCATTCCGGCCGATCTGCGCGCGGTGTACGCAACGGCGTTCGAAGTCGACCCGACGTGGCTTGTCGAAGCCGCATCGCGTCGTCAGAAGTGGATCGACCAGGCGCAGTCGCTGAACATTTTCATGGCGGGTGCATCGGGCAAGAAGCTCGACGAGATCTACAAGCTCGCCTGGATCCGCGGCCTGAAGACCACGTACTACCTGCGCACGATGGCAGCCACGCACGTCGAGAAGTCGACGGTCGCGCACGGCGCGCTCAACGCAGTGCCGACGGGTGGCAACGGTGGCGGCGCGGGCAACGCAGGCGGCGCCGGCTTCGGTGCGGCGGGCGGTGCTGGCAACGGTGCGGGCTCGAGCGTGATGCAAGCCGCGCCGGCAGCGGAAGCCGCACCCGAAGCGGAAGGTCCGGTGTGCATGATGCGTCCGGGCGATGCCGGCTTCGAAGAGTGTGAAGCTTGCCAATAAAGCGGCAGCGCGCGATGCAACGTCGTGCGCATGCAGCAGGACCGCAAGCACAGCAGCATCAGTAGTCAGTAGTAAACAGTAGATAGTCGATGTAACGGGCGGCGTGCGCAACGCGCGCCGCCCAGCTCTCCTGGCGACGCGCGGCACGCGCATTGCGAAGCTCGAAGCAGACGCCAATGCGCAATGCAACGAGACGCACATGCGAGAAGCAAGAAGCGCTAACAGGAAGGAATCCCTGGAGTTTCGCGCGCGAGCGAACGGCGCGTGGCGAACCGACTTTCACACACGCTCACGATGTCGCGAAGACCCACGATCAGCCGCTCATGGAGATGATCGTCGCGACAACCACACGATGCTTGAGCGCCGTTCACGCGATGCGCGCGACACGATGCAATAACAAAGTGTTGTATCGAGGTCGCAACGCGAATCGAAAACAGGATTTTTCGTGTGCGAACCCTTTTATCGCGCATGAAAAGATGGTACAAACCGATCTAAATTGATGGTGACATTTATGCTCAACTGGGATGACGAGATCACGGCCGTAACTCCGTCGAGCGGTGCGCAGCAAAACGCAATGCGCAACCTCGCGGGAGTGGCTGTCTCTGTTCCGGAAACGCAGCTCAACCTGCATTCCACTCCTCAGTCCTCTTCGGCGCAAAACATCTTCGCCGCCGACTTCGCAGTCGCACCGCCGCCGCAAGCTCCGGTCTCGGCAGAGGCCCGCGTGAATGTCGCCGACAAGCGCATCATCAACGGCCAGACCGACGTGAACCAGTTGGTCCCGTTCAAGTACAAGTGGGCTTGGGAGAAGTACCTGTCCGGCTGCGCGAACCACTGGATGCCGCAGGAAATCAACATGTCGCGCGACATCGCCCTGTGGAAGGACCCGAATGGTCTGACCGAGGACGAGCGCCGCATCGTCAAGCGTAACCTCGGCTTCTTCGTTACCGCCGACTCCCTCGCCGCCAACAACATTGTGCTCGGCACCTACCGGCACATCACGGCGCCCGAATGCCGCCAGTTCCTGCTGCGCCAGGCGTTCGAAGAGGCGATCCATACGCACGCGTATCAGTACATCGTCGAGTCGCTGGGCCTGGACGAAAGCGAGATCTTCAACGCGTACCACGAGGTCAAGTCGATCCGCGACAAGGACGAGTTCCTGATCCCGTTCATCCAGACGCTGACCGATCCGTCGTTCAAGACCGGCACGCTCGAAGCCGACCAGACGCTGCTCCGGTCGCTGATCGTGTTCGCCTGCATCATGGAAGGCCTGTTCTTCTATGTGGGCTTCACGCAAATTCTCGCGCTGGGCCGCCAGAACAAGATGACCGGTGCTGCGGAGCAGTATCAGTACATCCTGCGCGACGAGTCGATGCACTGCAACTTCGGCATCGACCTGATCAACCAGATCAAGCTCGAGAACCCGCAGCTGTGGACCCCGGCGTTCCGCGCGGAGATTACCGAACTGTTCAAGCATGCGGTCGACCTCGAGTACCGTTACGCGGAAGACACCATGCCGCGTGGCGTGCTGGGCCTGAACGCATCGATGTTCAAGAGCTATCTGCGCTTCATCTGCAACCGCCGTTGCCAGCAGATCGGTCTCGATACGCTGTTCCCGAACGAAGAGAACCCGTTCCCGTGGATGAGCGAGATGATCGACTTGAAGAAGGAACGCAACTTCTTCGAGACGCGTGTGATCGAATATCAGACCGGCGGTGCGCTGTCCTGGGAATAACCCGGGCGCACCCGGAGCCAAGTCTTTTGGGGTTGCCGCCAGGCGCCATATGAGCGCCTCGGCCGGCGGATGATTAGGAGCAGGAACGCCTGATGCAAAGCGTGTCCGGGGCCTTGGCGGCTCACCGATATGACAGGCACTTTGCGAACCCTTCAGTGGGATGGGCAAACTTCCCCCCGGAAAAGGGCGTGGGCCTCGCGAGTCGTGCGGCCTGCGCTTTCAACGAACGTTGGTCGGCGTCGGTATTCGACGCCGGATCGATCTGGCGCGCGGTGCCTCATGGCACGGCGCGCCTTACCGCATTCATTAGCGTAAGCGCGCGGGATCAGCGTACGCCGATGAATAGCCCGCTTCGTAGTGTGCGCCGTGAGAAGCGTTCGCGGGAAGCGGGTTTTGACGAAGGGTGTAGTTTGAACTGACTCTCATCTGAACCTGAAGGAGAACAAAAATGGCAACTGCCAAGAAAAAGCCGGCGGCCAAGAAAGCCGCAGTGAAGAAGGTTGCAGCGAAGAAGGCCGCACCGGCCAAGAAGGCCGCAGCGAAGAAGGTCGCGGTGAAGAAGGTTGCAGCCAAGAAAGTCGCCGTGAAGAAGGTTGCTGCGAAGAAGGCAGCACCGGCGAAGAAGGCCGCAGCGAAGAAAGTCGCCGTGAAGAAGGTTGCTGCGAAGAAGGCAGCACCGGCGAAGAAGGCCGCAGCGAAGAAGGTTGCAGCCAAGAAAGTCGCCGTGAAGAAGGTTGCAGCGAAGAAGGCAGCACCGGCGAAGAAGGCCGCAGCGAAGAAAGTCGCCGTGAAGAAGGTTGCTGCCAAGAAGGCGCCTGCGAAGAAGGCTGCTGCCAAGAAGGCCGCGCCTGCGAAGAAGGCTGCTGCCAAGAAGGCTGCGCCTGCGAAGAAGGCCGCTGCCAAGAAGGCTGCCCCTGCGAAGAAGGCCGCCGCCAAGAAGGCTGCCAAGAAGGCGCCTGCGAAGGCTGCTGCTGCCGCGCCTGCTGCCCCTGCTGCGCAACCGGCCGCGCCCGCAGCAACGGTCAAGACTGCCCTGAATCCGGCCGCAGCATGGCCGTTCCCGACCGGCAGCCGTCCGTAAGCAGTACGAGCCGAAGCGCACGAGAGTCAGTCAATACGCGCGCTTCGGTGGCCGGGCCGGGCGCTGTGCCTGCGGATGCATCCGCGCAGGCGCAAATGCCGGGCCCGCTCCCAATCCCGTCGCCGGGTTTGTCCGCGACGGGATTTTTTTCGTCCACGTTTTTTGCTCACACGCTACGTTCGCGTGTGCAGCATTCAGGCAACTCCGTTTTGGCGCGGGCATGAAAAAAGGCGCATGCACAGGGGAGCACATGCGCCTGAGGTTCCGCAGGAAGGCGCAAGGCGCCGCTGCGGTACAGGGGAAACCGGTTATCAGTGCGTCACGCGCGTGACGCCTCCGCTCGAAACCAGGCGCACCCGCTCGCCGGCCTGGAAGACCTCGCCGGTGGCGGCTTGAGTGATGGCGCGATAGTCGCCGTTGTCGAGACGCACCGTGATCTCGAGGCCGTTGTGCATGGCCACGCCGTTCTCGACTGCGTTGCCGGCCACTGCACCCGCGATGCCGCCGATGATGCCCGTGATGATCGAGCCCGTGCCACCGCCGATCTGGCTGCCTGCCACGGCGCCAAGCGCGCCGCCGCCCACTGCGCCGATTCCGCTCGGCTGGCCGTTGTTGGAACTGATCTTCACCGCGCGCACGTTTTCGACCGTGGCCATGCGCACGGTGGCTTCGCGTTGCGCCTGCGAGGCGGTGTAGACATCGGCGGAACTGCTGTTATAGGCGCAGCCCGTCATGGCGAGCGAGCCCGCAATCATGACGGCGACAATCAGACGACTTGTTGTTTTCATTTCCCGTAACTCCAAAGAGCGCCGCCGGTAACGATGGAGGCGACGCCCGGATTCAGAGCGGTAGTTCGTAGCCGAACGCCGCCTTGAACCGTTCCTTGATTTGCGCCTTCGTGGGCGCGTAGTTCTGCGGCCCGAGATGCTCGATTTTCAGCGCGCCCATGAGGCTTGCGAGACGTCCCGTGGTGGCCCAACCGAGGTTGTTCTCGATGCCGTAGAGCAGACCGCCGCGGAAGGCGTCGCCGCAACCCGTGGGGTCGAGCACCTGTTCGGCACGCACCGGCGGAATTTCTTCGATGCCGGCGCCGTGGTAGATCTGCGAACCGTGCTCGCCGCGCGTGACGATGAGTGCATCGACATGGCTCGCGATTTCTTCGAGCGACCAGCCAGTGCGATGACTGACCAGATTCGCTTCGTAGTCGTTGACCGTCACATAGGTCGCAAGTTCAATGGCGCGTCGAAGCGACGCACCGTCGAAGAGCGGTAGTCCTTGACCTGGATCGAACACAAATGGAATGCCCGCATTCGCGAACTGCTCGACGTGCTGGACCATGCCGTCGAAGCCGTCCGGAGCGACGATGCCGAGCTTGATGCCAGGCGCTTCGTCGGCACGGTTCAGGTGCGATTGCATCATCGCGCCCGGGTGGAAAGCCGTGATCTGGTTGTTCTCGAGATCGGTCGTGATCATCGCCTGCGCGGACCACGTGTCGGGCAGCACGCGCACGTGCGCCTTCGAGAGGCCGAGCGTGTCGAGACGCTCGAGATAGGGTTGCGCATCGGCGCCACCGAGCGTCGCCATGATGTGCGCGTCGCCACCCAGCAGATGCAGCGAGTACGCGATATTGCCCGCGCAGCCGCCGAATTCGCGGCGCATCGTCGGCACGAGAAAGCTCACGTTCAGGATGTGCACCTGCTCGGGCAGGATGTGTTCCCGAAAGCGGCCTTCGAAAGTCATGATGTTGTCGTAGGCGAGCGAGCCGCAGATCAGCGTAGCCAAGGCAGGGATTCCTGTAATGCGTTGGGTGGGGAGGGGCGGCGCGTCGTGAGAGGCATTGAACCGGCATGGCGCCGGAGCAGTGTCCAACTCGCGCGCCGCGAGCAGCGATTACTTCAGTGCGGCGAGCGCAGCGTCGTAGTTCGGCTCGTTCTTGATTTCGCTCACGCGCTCGGCGTAGACGACGTTGTCGTTCGCGTCGATGACCACCACGGCGCGCGCCGTGAGACCCGTCAGCGGGCCGCTCGTGACGTCCACGCCGTAGGCTTGCGCGAACTCATGGCCGCGGAAGGTCGACGCCGTGACGACGTTCTCGATGCCTTCGGTCGTGCAAAAGCGCGCAGCGGCGAACGGCAGGTCGGCCGAGATCACGACAACTGCCGTGTTGTCGAGCTTGGCGGCGGCTTCGTTGAACTTGCGCGTGGAGGTGGCGCAAACCGGCGTGTCGAGGCTCGGCACGATGTTCAGCACCTTGCGCTTGCCGGCGAAATCGGCGAGCGAGACGGCATTGAGGTCGCGGCCGACGAGCGAGAATGCGGGGGCCTTCTGGCCAGCCGTCGGGAACGTGCCTGCGACGTCGATCGGGTTACCGCCTAGCGTGACTTGACTCATGATGTGCTCTCCGAATGTAGTGCTGTAGTGGTGAAGGGCGCGCGCGGCGTGGCCGGGCGCAGGAAACGCGCGCCGGCGCGAAAGGGAGCGCCGGCGCGGAATTCAGGGGTAAAAGATTTCGATGCGGAAGTTCGACGCCACGACGTTGCCGGTGTCGAGCCGCACGATCATCGTTTGCGTGATGTGCGGGGCCATGCCGGCCTCGATGTGCGTGCCGGGCGGCGCGTAGTCCTGCGGAAACAGTACGCGGCGCAGAACGATGTTGTTCTGGCGGTCGAGCAGCGTGAGCTCCATGGCCGGCCAGGCGAGCGCCACGTCGAAGCGGTTATGCAGCGGCACCTTCAGTTCCAGGTGATGCGGGTCGTCCACTTGGCGCAGATCGGATGGCCGGACCTGCAGGCCGTCGATGTCGCGCGGCGGGCGCAGCTGGCATCCGAGCTGCGCGCAGGCCTGTTGATAGTACGGCTGCGAGGCGGGCCAGTAGACCATCACGGTTTCGCGCATCCACCACGCGAGCTGCGCGGCGAGCGTCGCGAGAAGCGCGAGCGCGATCAGCACGCCCACGATGCGCCAGCTCGTGTGGCGTTTCGCACGGGTGGGCGCTTCACGCGTGACCGCGAAGGGTTCGCCGCCCGCGTTCGGCTCGAGCGCGGTGAATACGGGAGCGGCTGACGACCCGGCCGGCGCGCGCCGCAGCACGGGCTCGGGGTCGGCATGAGGGCTGTGAATGGCTTCGTTCACCGAAAGGGTTGGCTCGACGTGGCCGGACGCGCCGGCTTGCGCGGCGCCATGACCGCCGCCCGGCGAGAGTGTGGGCTCAGCGTCGCGGACGATGCGCACATTGGGGCCGCGCCCCGCAGCGAGGCTTGCGCGAGGCAGATGGCTGCCGTTGTATTGCAGATCAGGGTCGAGGTTGCTGTCAGGGCGCGGAGCCCATGGATCCCAGGCGCTGCCAGAGAAGTTCGGCGAGCCCGAAGGCGGGGCGGATTGCGCGGATGGGGCCGCAGGCTCGGCTTGCGGCGGCTGATCGTGATCGGGCGCTTGAGCGGCTTGAGCCGCCGCGGCCTGCTGAGCAGATGGCGTGGCCAGGCTTGCGGCGATATCGGCCGCGACGGGCGTGGCCAGTGCGAAATCACCGTTTTCGGGCAGCTCGTACAGGCTACCCGACGCGTCGAACGCTTCCTGACAATGCCCGCAGCGCACGAGGCCGCGGCGCGCGGCGAGGTGTGCGGGCTGGATACGGAAAACGGTTTCGCAGAAGGGACAGCGCGTTGCCAGAAGCATGTGTGCCGTGGAACCGGAGGGTTGGCGATACTCGCATTCTACTGGCAATCCATGGCGGCCTACGACTTCGCGCCTGGCTCGTGGGGCGCGAACAGGCTTACGCGCGCCGCGTGCCGGCGAGGCAGACCCAGCCTTCGTGCTCGCGCCAGACCGAGATGTCGATCCAGCGTGCGTAGACCTGCGCCACTTCGTCGGCCTGACGCGCGAGGATGCCGGAGAGCGCGAGCCGTCCGCCCGGCTTCACGCGCGACGACAGCATCGACGCCATCAGCTTGAGCGGATTCGAAAGAATGTTGGCGACGACGATGTCGAACTCGCCCGCCGGGCAGTCGTCGGGCAGGCCGTAGGTGACTTCGGCGCGATTGCGCTCGCTGTTCTGGCGTGCCGATTCGACCGCCTGCGGGTCGATGTCGATGCCGATCACGGGTTGCGCGCCGCACTTCTTCGCGAGGATCGCGAGGATGCCCGAGCCGCAGCCGTAGTCGAGCAGCGAATTGCCGGGCTGCACGTGCTGCTCGAGCCACTCCATGCACAGTCGCGTGGTGGGATGGCTGCCGGTGCCGAACGCGAGGCCCGGATCGAGTTCGAGCACGAGCGCGTCAGGGTCGGGTGCGTCGTGCCACGAGGGCACGACCCAGACGCGCTCGCCGATCTGGATCGGATCGAATTGCGATTGCGTGAGCCGCACCCAGTCCTGCTCTTCAACTTCGCGCAGCGAGAACTTCGGCGTTTCAGCGAGACCGACTTCGTTCGCGGCGGCCGCGAGCAGCACGGCCGGATCCTGATCGTTGCCGATCAGCGCGATTACGCGCGAATGCTGCCACGCGGTGCGCTCGGGCGTGAGGCCCGGCTCGCCGAAGAGCGGCTGCTCGTCGGGCGTGTCGGCATCGGCGTCTTCCACCGACACCGAGAGGGCGCCAAGCTCGATCAGCGCGTCGGAGAGTTCTTCAGCGCGATTGCGATCCAGTTCGACGATCAGTTCCCGATAGCTCATGAATTACGCTTCGTCCTTCTTCACTGCCTGACGTTCGGCCAGACGGCTTTCGAGGTAGTGAATGCTCGTGCCGCCTTCGACGAACTTCGCGTCGAGCATCAGCTCGCGGTGCAGCGGAATGTTGGTCAGAATGCCTTCGACCACCATTTCCGAGAGTGCGATACGCATACGCTGAATGGCCTGCTCGCGCGTGGCGCCGTACGTGATCAGCTTGCCGATCATGGAATCATAGTTCGGCGGCACGAAATAGCCATTGTAGGCATGCGAGTCGACGCGCACGCCCGGACCACCCGGCATGTGCCACGACGTGAGACGTCCCGGCGACGGCGTGAACTTGAACGGATCTTCGGCGTTGATACGGCACTCGATCGCGTGGCCCTTCAACTGGATGTCGCGCTGGCGGAACGAGAGTTTTTCGCCCGCGGCGATGCGGATCTGCTCCTGCACGATGTCGATGCCGGTGATCAGCTCGGTGACCGGGTGCTCGACCTGCACGCGGGTGTTCATCTCGATGAAGTAGAACTCGCCGTTTTCGTACAGGAATTCGAACGTGCCCGCGCCGAGGTAGCCCATCTTCTTGCACGCGTCGGCGCAGCGGTCGCCGATGCGGTCGAGCAGGCGGCGCGCGATGCCTGGCGCCGGCGCTTCTTCGATCACCTTCTGGTGGCGGCGCTGCATCGAGCAGTCGCGCTCGCCGAGCCACACGGCGTTCTTGAACGAGTCCGCGAGAATCTGGATCTCGATGTGACGCGGATTCTCGAGGTACTTCTCCATGTAGACCTGCGGGTTGCCGAACGCACGGCCCGCTTCTTCACGCGTCATGTTGACCGCGTTCACGAGTGCCGCTTCCGTGTGCACGACGCGCATGCCGCGCCCGCCGCCACCGCCCGCCGCCTTGATGATGACGGGGTAGCCGATCGTGCGCGCAATCTTCACGATTTCTTTCGGATCGTCGGGCAGCGCGCCTTCCGAGCCCGGCACGCACGGCACGCCGGTCTTGATCATGGTCTGCTTCGCCGTGACCTTGTCGCCCATCATGCGGATCGTTTCAGGGCGCGGGCCGATGAACGTGAAGCCCGATTGCTCGACACGCTCGGCGAAGTCGGCGTTCTCGGAGAGGAAGCCGTAGCCGGGGTGGATCGCTTCGGCGTCGGTGACTTCAGCCGCGCTGATGAGCGCCGGCATGTTCAGATAGCTCAGGTTCGAAGGCGCCGGGCCGATGCAGACCGCCTCGTCGGCGAGCTTCACGTACTTGGCTTCCTTGTCGGCTTCCGAATAGACGACGACAGTCTTGACGCCAAGCTCGCGGCACGCGCGCTGGATGCGCAGCGCAATTTCGCCACGGTTGGCAATGAGAATTTTTTCAAACATAGTGGGTATTCGCCCTCGCGCCTTAGGCGACCACGAAGAGCGGCTGGCCGTATTCGACTGCCTGGCCGTTTTCGACGAGGACTTCCTTGACGACGCCTGCGATGTCCGATTCGATCTCGTTGAGCAGCTTCATCGCTTCGATGATGCACAGCGTCTGGCCTTCCTTGACCGTGTCGCCCACTTGCACGAATGGATCGGCGCCCGGCGACGGTGCGCGGTAGAACGTACCGACCATCGGCGAGGTCACGACGTGGCCTTGCGGCAAGGCCGGGGCGGCGGCGGGCGCGCCAGCTTCGGCAGCGGGGGCCGGCGCGGCGGCGAGCGGCGCGCCTGCGACGGGGGCGGCGTATTGCGCCGGGCTCTGCTGCACGTAAACCGGCGGCGCATTCTTGACGATGCGCACCTTGCCTTCGCCCTCGGTGACTTCGAGCTCCGAGATGCCCGATTCGGAGACGAGGTCGATCAGAGTCTTCAGCTTACGTAGATCCATGGTGCAGCCCCCTTGCTATGCATGCGTGAGGTGCCGGCGCGCGCGCCCGGCACGGGATTGGTGTTGTCTTGCAGAATGCGTTGGTTTCTCGCTGCGGAAGTCACGCGGCCGAGCCGGCTGCGAGCCGGTCGAGCGCGTATTCGAGCGCGTAGAGATAACCCTTCCAGCCGAGGCCGCAGATGACGCCTTCGGCCTGGTCGGAAAAATACGAGTGGTGCCGGAAGGCTTCACGGCGGTGCACGTTCGAGAGATGAACCTCGACGAACGGAATGCCGACGCCTGCCAGCGCATCCCGGATTGCCACGCTCGTGTGCGTGTACGCCGCCGGGTTGATCAGGATGAAATCCGTGTGCTCGCTGCGGGCCGCCTGAATGCGGTCCACCAGTGCGCCTTCGTGGTTGCTCTGGAAGGTTGCCAACTCAACACCCGCATCGGCGGCACGGTCGGCAAGCGCCTGATCGATCTGTGGCAGCGTCACGCGCCCATAGACCTCGGGTTCCCGGGTGCCGAGAAGATTGAGGTTGGGGCCGTGCAGAACCAGCAGTCGCGTCATGGTGGCTTCTTTTTCCGTGGAATTGCGCGAACTTTAGCGCCGATTAGAGAAATTTGTCTAGTTTTCCATACGATCGATATGGCCCTGACCGCGGATTTTAAGACGAGCGCGGGCTGATCTCCCGTTAATTTCCCTGAATTCCACGGCAAAAAGTGCTGTACGCCCTTTAAGCCCCGGTCAATTGTTCCGCGGCATTTGGGGCGCGTCAGAGTGTATCAAGCGTGTGGCGCAGCTCGTCCATCTTGATTTGACCTAGTTTTGTCGCACGTACCGTGCCGTTCGCGTCGATTACGACCGTGTAAGGCAAGCCGCCTGCGGCATTGCCGAACGCGCGCGCCACGTCGGCGCCGCCGAATCCGGCGATGTAGATCGGGTAGTCGACCGGCACTTTCTTGAGGAAGTTCTGGATGTTCGCGGCGGAATCGACGCCGACGCCGACGAACTGGATGCCTTTCTTCGCGTACTCGCGCTGCAGCGCGGAGAGCTCGGGCATCTCCTCGACGCAAGGCCCGCACCACGACGCCCAGAAGTTGACCACGATCGTGCGGCCCTTATACATGGAGAGCGATTGGGGTTTGCCGTCGGGAGTGGTCACGGCAGCAGTCCACAACTGGCCGACCGCATCCTGCTTGCCCGCGACCGATGCCGCGTCGGCTACGCCGGTGTTGCCGCTGTTTGCATAATGTCCCGCCAGAATGCCGCCGCCGGCTGCCACCGCCGCCACTGCGACGCCGGCCAGAATCCGCTTCATGTTCATTGCTGCGCTTGATCTATATGAGTCAGGTGGTGGAAGAGGTGGCGCCGCTTTCGTTGATCAGCGCCTGGAGCGCCTGCGCGTTCGCGCGCGGCAGACGCCCGCGTGCGTCGGCGCGCACCGCGCCGCGCAGGTCGTCGGTATTGTAGAACGCAATGTGGATGCCCACTGGCTCCTCGTTTCGCGACGGCTGCCACATGAAACTGAACGTTTCCACATAGCCGCGCGCGGCGAAATGGCGCGTTTCCGAGACGTCGTACTGCACATTTGCGTTCAGAAGCCAGATTGCGACATCTTTCGCGTTATCGCAAAAAATCTGCAGATGGATATCCGAGTGCTCGCCGGCGGTGCCGTTGAGCACCGCGCCGGTGAGGAACGGATTGAACGGTTCGAGCCGCCGCATCCACTCGAGCGCGATCTCGCGCAGGCGCCGCAGTATCGCGGGCTGGTGCTCGCCCTGAAAGAGGGCCTGATATTCGCGGATCTCGTCTTCGATCTGGTCGTTGTCGGGCAGCCAGGCGCCTTCGATACGCGCGTCCCCCGCAACCTGCCGCGCGGCCTTGCGTTTGGCGGTGGCGTAGTCGAGGCCGTCCTCGGCAATCATCCTTGCTGCCGCGATGGCGATTTCCTCGCGCACGCGCTGGGGATCGAAATGTGATCTGCGAACCATATGCCCATCATACTAGAGATCGTCTGGCGTCCTGTTCGGCCCCAAGCCCGGGCGCGCCGGCGATCCGGGCCGTGGCGGCGAAAAAGCCGCAGGGCGTCGGGTACAATACCGATCTTTGCTCCGGCGGCCTGGCGCCGCCGTTCTGCGTTGCCCATCCCGATAACCGCTTGACCCCGCTTTAACCCACTTTCACGACGCCCGCGCGGCGCGACAGGCTTATGCACATCCATATCCTCGGCATCTGCGGCACGTTCATGGGCGGTCTCGCCGTGCTGGCGCGCAGCGCGGGCCACACGGTGACCGGCTGCGACGCAGGTGTGTACCCGCCGATGAGCACCCAGCTCGAAGCACAGGGTATTCGCCTGATCGAGGGTTACGACGCAAGCCAGACCGAACTCAATCCCGATCTCTATGTGATCGGCAACGTGGTTTCGCGCGGCAATCCGCTGATGGAGGAAATCCTCAATCGCGGCCTGCCGTACACCTCGGGGCCGCAGTGGCTCGGCGAGCATGTGCTGCGCGACAAGTGGGTACTCGCCGTGGCGGGCACGCACGGCAAGACCACCACGAGTTCGATGCTCGCGTGGCTGCTCGAAGACGCCGGCCTGAATCCTGGCTTCCTGATCGGCGGCGTGCCGCTGAACTTCGGCATCTCGGCGCGCCTGACCGATTCGAGCTTCTTCGTGATCGAAGCCGACGAGTACGACACGGCGTTCTTCGACAAGCGCTCGAAGTTCGTCCATTACCGTCCGCGCACCGCAGTGCTGAACAACCTCGAATTCGATCACGCCGACATCTTCCCCGATCTGGGCGCCATCGAAACGCAGTTCCACCATCTCGTGCGCACCATTCCGGGCGTGGGCCGGGTCGTCTCGAACGGGCGCGAAGACGCGCTCGAACGTGTGCTGGCGCGCGGCGTATGGAGCGACGTCGAGCGCTTCGGCGTGCAGGGCGGCTGGCAGGCGCTGCCCGCTGAAGACGGGACACCGCTCGATGAGCGCTTCGCGGTCTATCACAACAGCGAGCGCGCGGGCGTGGTCGACTGGCAGATCCAGGGCGAGCACAACCGCATGAACGCACTCGCGGCCATCGCCGCCGCGCGCAGCGTGGGCGTGCCGCCCGCGCAGGCCGCGGCCTCGCTGTCGACCTTCCGCAACGTCAAGCGCCGCATGGAAGTGCGCGGCAGCGTAGACGGAATAACGGTTTATGACGATTTCGCGCACCATCCCACTGCGATTGAAACAACGATCGCCGGGTTGCGCACGCGTGTGGGCAACGGGGAAGGTGAGAAGCGCACGCGCATTCTCGCTGTGCTCGAGCCGCGCTCGAATACGATGAAGCTCGGCGTGATGAAGGCGCAACTGCCCGGCAGCCTCGCCGACGCCGACCTCGTGTTCGGCTACGGCGCGCCGAGCGGCAAGGACGCGCTCGGCTGGGATCTCGCGGGGGCGCTCGCGCCGCTGGGCGAGAAGGCCCACGCCTATCACGATCTCGACGCGCTCGTGAAGGCCGTGGTGTCGGCCGCCCGTCCTGGCGACCAGGTGCTCGTGATGAGCAACGGCGGGTTTGGCGGCGTGCATCAGAAGCTCCTCGATGCGCTCTCGGCGCGGAGCGCGGCGTGATCGTCTATCTGCACGGGTTTCGCTCGTCGCCGCAATCGTTCAAGGCGCGCTTGCTGGACGCGCGCCTCGAAGCGATTGGGCGCGGTAACGAGTGGCTGTGCCCGACGCTGCCGGTTTCGCCGCTTGAGACCGTGACGCTCATCGAGCGCGAGATCGCGGCGCGCGCGCAAACCGGCGAGCGCATTACGCTGATCGGCAGCTCGCTGGGCGGTTTCTTCGCCACGCATCTGGCCGAAAAGCATGGGTGGCGTGCGGTGCTGCTCAATCCGGCCGTGGTGCCGGACCGCGACCTGTCGAAGTACCTGGGCGAGCAGCCGCTCTGGCATGGCGGCGGCAGCATCGTGGTGGAGCCGCGCCATCTGGAAGAGTTGCGAGCGCTGGCCGTTGCCGCGGTGACCGAGCCTCAGCGCTACTATCTGATCGCGGCAACCGGCGACGAGGTGCTCGATTACCGCGAGATGCTCGCCCATTATCCGGGCGCTAAAACGCGCCTGATCGAAGGCAGCGACCACGGCATCAGTGAGTTCGCGGATTACGTCGACGACGTGATCCAGTTTTGCGACGCGCCTTGATGCGTCGCTTTCGTTCGCGCCGCGCGCGCGAACGCCTATATGTATACAGCGGCACCGCCAGGGCGCGCCGCGCCCGCGGTCCGGCAAGTTTGAACGAGAGTGTTGAGTGAACGTCTTCTTTGAGGAATCGGGCAGTTTCAAGGCGGGCAGCGTGCTGTCGCGCCAGGGCGACGCGTTTCAGGTCGAGTTGCCGGGTGGGCGGCGCGCCAAGGTGCGCGCGAAAGATGTGCTGATCGAATTCGAGAAGCCCGCCGCCGGCGAACTGTTGGAGCAGGCGGACGCCGCCGCACAGGACATCGATCTCGATTTTCTGTGGGAATGCGCGCCCGCCGAGGAATTCGCCTATACGACGCTGGCCGCCGAGTACTTCGGCGAAACCTATGGTCCGGTCGAGCGCGCCGCGCTCGTGCTGCGTCTGCACGGCTCGCCCGTGTACTTCCGCCGCAAGGGCCGTGGTCAGTATCAACGCGCGCCCGAAGAGCAACTGAAGATGGCGCTCGCGTCGCTCGAGCGCAAGCGTCAGCAGGCGCTCGTGCAGGCCGGCTACGAAGACGACCTCAAGGCGGGCAGGCTGCCCGAGGCGCTCAAGGACAAGGCGCTGGGTCTGCTCACGAAGCCCGACAAAAATTCGATCGAATACAAAGCGCTCGAAGCGGCCGCTGCTGCACGCGGCATTTCGATGCCGCGCCTGATGCTCGAATGCGGCGGCATTGCCTCGCCGCGCGCGCTGCACGAGGCGCGCTTTCTCGCCGAGTTCTTCCCGCACGGCACGGGTTTCCCGGGCGTGGAGGTGGGCGCGCTGCCCGACGATCTGCCCGATGCGGCCGAATACGTGCAGGCGTTCTCGATCGACGATGTCACCACGACCGAAATCGACGATGCCTTCTCGATCGAGCATCTCGCCGATGGCCGCGTGCGCATCGGCATCCACATCGCGGCGCCCGCGCTGGGCATCAAGCGCGGCGATACCGCCGACACGGTTGCGCGCACGCGCCTGTCGACGGTGTACATGCCAGGCGACAAGATCACCATGCTGCCTGACGATTTCGTCGATGCCTTCACGCTGAAGGAGGGCGGCATGCGCCCGGCGCTGTCGCTCTACTGCATCGTGAACCGCGAGACGCAGGAGATCGTCGCTACGGAGACGCGCGCCGAGCGCGTGTTCGTGAAGAACAACCTGCGCCACAACACGCTCGACGAGGTCGTGACCGAAGAAACGCTGGCGGCGGGCACGGGCGACTATCCGCACAAAGAAGACATTGCCGTGCTGTGGCCGTTCGCGCAGGCGCTGTTCGAGAAGCGCCAGCAGGCGCGCGCGGGCTACGGCCTGCGCCGCGAAGTCCAGCGCAACACCGACTTCAACTTCTACGTCGACGGCGAGCACGTCACCATCTCGCCGCGCCGCCGCGGCTCGCCGCTCGATCTGATCGTCGCGGAACTGGCGATTCTCGCCAACTCCACGTGGGGTGCGTTCCTGCACGATCACGGTGTGCCGGGCATCTATCGCTCGCAGCGCGCGTTTGGTGCGCCCATGGGCCCCAAGCGCACGCGCATGCAGACCAACGCCGCGCCGCACGAAGGCTTGGGCGTCGCACAGTACGCGTGGAGCACCTCGCCGCTGCGCCGCTATGTCGACCTCGTGAACCAGTGGCAACTGCTTGCATGTGTCGAGCATGGCGTGGCCGCGAAGCTGGTCGCGCCGTTCAAGCCTAAGGACGCCGATTTGTTCGCCGTCGTGCAGGGCTTCGACGAAACCTACACAGCCTATGCCGATCACCAGCGCCGCATGGAGTACTTCTGGTGCCTGCGTTGGCTCCAGCAGGAGATGCGCGGCGAAGACGGCCATGAAGCGCGCCGCGAATTCCCGGCCACCGTCGTCAAGGACGACCTCGTGCGCTTCGAGGAAGTGCCGCTGCTCATGCACGTGCCCGCGCTCGGCGTGCACGCGCGCGGCACGCGTCTGATGATGGAAGTGCTGTCGATCGACGAGCTGACGATCGAGGCGTCGGTGCGCATGTTGCGCGTGCTCGACGCGCCGGTCGTGACGAGCGGCGAGCAAGCCGAGGACGACACGGCCGAGGACGAAGAACTCATCGAAGCCGCCGACGCTTCCGCCGAAAGCGAAGCCGAGGCGCTGGCCGAAGCGCCTGCGGATTCGACAGGCGCGGACAGCGTCGCCGAAGGCGAGGAAGTGCAGTCGTCGGAACTGCACGCCACGGAGCCGCGCTCATGAGTGCCGGGCAGGTCCGCGACCGCTATGCCGTGGTCGGTAATCCTGTCGCGCATAGCAAGTCGCCGTACATTCACGCGCAGTTCGCCGCAGCAACCGGCGAGCCTGTCGAGTATGACCGCCTGCTCGCGCCGCTCGATGGTTTCGTCGAGCACGTGCAAGCGTTCCGGGCCGCGGGTGGCCGCGGCCTGAACGTGACTGTGCCTTTCAAGCTGGAAGCGCATGCGCTGGCGGACCGGCTGTCGCCGCGCGCAGCGGCGGCGGGCGCCGTCAACACGCTGCGCTTCGACGAAGACGGCATTTTCGGCGACAACACCGACGGTTTCGGCCTCGTTCGCGACATCGAAGTGAATCTGGGCGTCTCGCTCAAGGGCGCGCGGGTTCTGCTGCTCGGCGCGGGCGGTGCGGCGCGCGGCGTCGTGCTGCCGATGCTCGAGCGTCTGCCGCGCGAGATCACCATCGTGAATCGCACCGCGCAAAAGGCGCATGCGCTCGTCGAGCAGTTCGAAGGCGCGGCGCGCGAGGTTGGTTGCCTCATCAATGGCGGTGGCCCGGACGCAGTCTTTCGCGACCCGATCGACTCGAAGCCCTACGACGTGATCGTCAACGCGACGGCCGGCAGTCTCGACGCGGCGCTGCCCGAGTGTGACGCGCGCGCGTTTGGCTCGGGAACGCTGGCCTACGACATGATGTACGGCGCCGAACCCACGGTATTCATGCGTCACGCCGAATCGCTGGGCGCGCGTGCGTCGGATGGGCTTGGGATGCTGGTCGAGCAGGCCGCCGAATCGTTCTTCGTGTGGCGCGGCGTGCGCCCCGAAGGCGCGCCCGTGTTGGCGACGCTGCGCAAGCAACTGGCGGCGCAGGCCTGACGCGCGCCGCCATGCGTAGAGAAGCCTCGGGAGGGCGCGCAGCAGGGTTGCATGGACAAACCTCCGAGCCGTTCGCCCACAGCGTCGCCGCGCTGAGCGCAAAGCCCCCCAGCTTGCTGCGCTGGCTTGCCTACGTCGCGCTGGTGTTCGGCGTCGCCTGGGTTGGGATGCAGCTTTTCTACTTCGCGCAGATCGCCGTCTGGAATTTCGCCGATCCGCAATCGACGGCCTTCATGCGTACCGACGAGGCGCTCCTTTCCTCCGACCGTCCCGACCTCGACATCCAGCATCGGTGGGTGCCCTACGACCAGATCTCGCGCAATCTCAAGCGCGCGATCATCGCGTCCGAGGACGCCAACTTCGCCAGCAACAACGGCTACGAAACCGACGCCATCCTGCAGGCGTGGGAGCGCAACAAGAAGCGCGGCCACATCGTGCGCGGCGGATCGACGATCACGCAACAACTCGCGCGCAACCTGTTTCTATCGCGCGAGAAGAGCTATATCCGCAAGGGCCAGGAACTCATCATCACGTGGATGCTGGAGACGCTGCTCGACAAGGAGCGCATCTTCGAGATCTATCTGAATTCGGTGGAGTGGGGCAATGGCGTCTACGGCGCGCAGGCCGCCGCGCGCTACTACTACCGCACGACAGCCGCGAAGCTCACGCCGTGGCAGGCAGCACGGCTGGCGGTCATGCTGCCGCAGCCGAAGTATTTCGACGAGCACCGCAACTCACCGTATCTCGCCCAGCGCGCGAGGGTGATCGCGCGCCGCATGGGCGCCGCCGAACTCCCGCCTTCGTCACAATAGCCAATAGCCCATCGGCTCAAATGACACGCAAGCAAAAAGCGCCGGACGCGCCGGACGAAAGGGCGCTTTTTTTATCAACTTCCCGCTATTGCGGCTTACTGGCGCGCAAGCCGCGCGTTGTCCGGCATCGGCATATTGAAGTTGGTGCGGAACGGATTGATGTCGAGGCCGCCGCGCCGCGTGTAGCGCGCGTACACCGCGAGCCGGTCCGGTTTGCACTCGCGCAGGATGTCCATGAAGATGCGCTCGACGCATTGCTCATGAAAGCCCGTGTGGTTGCGGTACGAGATGATGTAGCGCAGCAGGCCCGCCTGGTCGAGCTGCGGCCCTACGTAATGAATCTGCACGCTGCCCCAGTCGGGCTGGCCCGTCACGGGACAGTTCGACTTCAGCAGATTGGAGATCAGCGTTTCCTCCACGGGCGACTCGTCGTGGGCGGCTTTGAGCAGCGTCGGGTCCGGGTGATAGATCTCGGTGTCCAGATCGAGCCGGTCGAGCGACAGGCCATCGAATTCCTCGAACGGGATTTTGCCGAACGCGCCTGGCTGATCGAGCCGCACGGAAACCGACGCGCCGCACGCCGCGGACACATCGCGCTTGATGGTGTCGCGCACCACGTCGGCGGATTCGAACGGCGTTTGCGCGAACGAACCCAAATAAAGCTTGAACGACTTCGATTCGACGATGTTGGGCGAATCGGCGGGAATGAAGAACGTGGCGATCGCGATCTGCGGCTTGCCGCGCGCGTTGAGCCACGAAAGCTCGTAGGCGTTCCAGATATCGGTGCCGAAGAAGGGCAGTTGCGCGCCGATGCCGATCGTTTCGCGCGCGCCTGCGCGCGGGATCGGAAACAGCAGTGAGGCGTCGTACTGCTCGGTGTAGGTTGCGGCCTTGCCGAGCGGGGATTGTTCGGGAGTCATGATGCGCTGGTTTCAGTTGGTGCGTCGTTCGACGCGTCGGTCTTTGCGTCGCTCGTCGCGCTCGTGCGCGCCGTGCGGTTTGCATCGACAGGATTCGCGGGGTTGGCCACGCCGCTTGCCACGTGGCCGGTCGCCGTGACCGAGCGGGCCGATTCGCAATGGCGGATCTGGTCGTCGAAGAAAAAGTCCGGTTCGAACTCGCGCAGGAATGGACCTTTGTCGAGTCCGCCGAGGAACATCGCTTCGTCGATTTCGATGTTCCAGGCCATCAGCGT
This sequence comes from Paraburkholderia caffeinitolerans, assembly GCF_902859945.1. Classification (GTDB taxonomy): domain Bacteria; phylum Pseudomonadota; class Gammaproteobacteria; order Burkholderiales; family Burkholderiaceae; genus Paraburkholderia; species Paraburkholderia caffeinitolerans. Next base: position 76,425 of record NZ_CADIKL010000042.1, read on the forward strand.
GCGGATCGCGCGTTCATGCGCGGGCGCCGAGCGCGCCGTCACGAGCGCGGTGCGGATGCGCATGGCCGCATTGGCGTCGGCGAGCTTTTGCAGCCGGTTGAGCGCTTCGAGCAGCGGCTTGAGCGGCCCTTGCGCGAGCGGCAGTTCGCGATTGTCGCGCTCGTGGCTCACGAACGCGCTCAAACCCTCGCGCTGGAAGATCTGCTCGGCTTCATCGGAAAATAGCACGGCATCGCCGTCGAACGCGATGCGAATTTCGTGTGCGTGGCGTTCCGATATTGTCGCCGATTCTGGAAACACGCGTGCGGCGGGGAATCCGGCATCGAGCGCGCCGCGCACGTCCTCGGAATTCGCCGAGAGAAACAGCGACGCGTTGAGCGGCTTGAGATAGTGCCACGGCTCGCGCCCGCGCGTGAATACGCCGCGCTGGATGTCGAGCTGGTGCTCGCGGCACGAGCTGAACGCGCGCAGCCCGCTGATGGGGTCGCTGCGCGAGAGGATCACCACTTCCACGTGGTGCGCCCGGCTGTTTCCACATGAGTTGAGCGCGAGCAGCTTCTGGATCAGCGCGAACGCGACGCCGGGCCGTGCTGGCACGTTCAGGCGTTCGCGCTGCAGCGCCTCGTAGTCGCGCAGCTCGCCGGTTTCGTAGACGCGGTTCTCTTCTTCGAAGTCGAACAGCGCGCGCGACGAGATGGCGACGACGAGCTTGTCGGAGAGCGAAACGGCCATGATCGTCGCGCTTTATGCGAGGAACAACCGGTAAGCCGGATTCTGCGTCTCTTCCCAATGCGGGTAACCGAGCGTCGCGAGAAAGCGGCGGAACTCCGCGTCCTCGGACGCCGGCACCTGGATGCCCACGAGAATCGAGCTGTAATCCGCGCCCTGGTTGCGGTAGTGGAACAGGCTGATGTTCCAGTTCGGCGCCATCGACGAG
>NZ_CADIKL010000043.1 GCF_902859945.1 Paraburkholderia caffeinitolerans
TTCCTTCAGCACGCCAATAATCTGTTCTTCGGTGAATCGCTTCTTCATGACCGCTCCTTGTCGGAACGGACTCTACACCGTCAGCGTACTAATCGCGGGGAGCAGGTCAATATCAGCCAAGCGCGCGACCAACTCAATCGCAACGATGACAACTTGCAAGATGTCGTTTCGAAAGCGCGCGAATCCACACAGGCCGCCTTTGTCGATGTCGAAAACGCACAGTTCGCGCTCAAAAAACTGAAGGAAGCTCAATAGCGGGGGCTATCAGATGGACGGATTCTGGAGCGGTTTTTGGGGGCCATTCTTTACCTTCACGGGTAGCGTCATTGTCGCGGTCATCGCTAACTTCATTGCGAAAGACTTCGAGCGCTTCCGCGATGGGTCTGCGCTTGCAAGCGCCATCGCGGGTGAACTCGGTTCATACGCGATAGCGATAGAGGAACTGACGCGAAACGTGACATGGCTTGCCGAACAGGCCGAAGCAGGCAAGGCAATCCGCGTCGCGGACATCGAATTGCCCCGCGATTCGATTTATGAAAGTGCCGTGCCGAAACTCGGTCTTCTTGGCGTTGAACTACCGGAAAAGGTCGCGCTCACTTATGGGCGTATCCGTGCGTTCCGCACGCTTTACATGGTCATCGCGGGCGACAAGGTGAAGACGGATGTGGCGGGCCTTGGCAGGCTTTACCGTCAATTGCTCGTCAAGCTGACGGAAGCGGAAACTGAAGGACGGCAAACCGTCACGTTGCTTCACGCCCGCGCAAACGAAACGTTCTGTCATTCGCTGCGCGGGTCGTGGAAAAGATGGCGGGAAACGCGTTGTCGGACCTGAAATCCGCCCCGCCGTACCGCTCTCGCGGGTCGGTCTATGCCGAACGCTCCCGTTGTTACGCTGTGACGCGCTGCACGTTACAGATGTGCAGCGTTTCGCGTAACTGGAGAACAAAAAAATCAGGTTCGATGCGGACCAGACGCACGTCTTGAAACGCAGACAGGCCGCGAGACGACGCGATGCCGTGGGGAAAGTACTCGTAGAAGCGGCGGCGAACGTCAGCCTCTACATTGCGCAGTTGAACCTGGAACGCCCGATACCATCCCCAAACCTCTACTGGAACGCCTGACGCCATAATTCCCAAGGTGGGCATCACGGTTCGTCCATTGACCTGAATTGCGAAGTTCGCATGGTTTGAACGAAGGTTCTTCACCTGTTCGGGGCTGAAGGCCGCTCCCGTCACCAACTTGTTAGAAAAGTGAAGGTCCGGCCAGTTACGGTCCACGATTTCGAGCAATCGCGGGTTATCAAAAAGCTCCGGTTCGCCGTGTGAAACGATGTCAATCAGGTAGGCCGTCTGGTCTTTGATGCGCAGAAGCAGGAGGTCAGACGTTCCATATTTGCGCGTAACAAAGCCGTGCTCGTTCATGGTGTCGATGCTGTTGAGGTGCAAATGGTGTATGCCCCACGTCAGCAAAAGCGTGTCTTGAAACGCGGCACGCACGGCTAGCTTTGAAAGGTAAGGCCGGACACTCTCTCCTTTCCGTAGTCGCGACACAATCTCATCGAAGGCTTTTCGGCGCGTCTGGTACTTGGGGTTCTGCTGAATCTCCGCAGACAGACGCACATCGTAAGGCACGGGCGGAATCGTCCGTTCAGCTCGCGTGTACAGCAAAGCGAAGCGGTCCATAGCCGTATCGTGTGGCTTTGGCTCGTATCCAAGGCTTGCGAGAAGCTGACGTGCCAGGGAGTCCGCGTCAGCAACCAAATCCATTGCTATAAGCAATCGCATACCGGATTACAGGAGTAGGGGTGCTTCGATTGTAAGCGGGTGCGCCATGATACCGGGCCGCTCGCTGGAATTCGGGTCCGTGGTGCCGCTCGGGCGGGTTCGTGCTTCGGTCGGGAGGGGTGAGGCGCGAAGCCGTCACAGGCCCGGAAAAGCAAAAAGCCCGCTGGAAGGCGGGCTTGCGCTTGCGACGGGTTTGGCGAGATTCGCGCGGGCTTTGTCCAAATAGTGCCCAAAAACACAAAAAGAAGGACTTGCCTGAAAAGTGCTAAATCTCGCAAAGCCCTACTGGGCTTTGGTTGCGGGGGTAGGATTTGAACCTACGACCTTCGGGTTATGAGCCCGACGAGCTGCCAGACTGCTCCACCCCGCGTCCGTCAGAGAAAACTATTATAGGCATGGCCCGCGGTTACGTCAACAGTTAATTTCCAACCACTAATATCGCCGGCGCCCTTGCCCACGTCGACACATCGAAATTGATTCGGAATCCAAATTTACTTGCAATGCCCACTACACTGGATGTTACGCATCCCCCTGGTCCAGAAGCGGCCTGAGTTCCTCGGCCCATTCGATCCACGATTCCTGCGTGCGTATCCCGGCCTTAAGAATCGCATACTGCAACTGCTGCCCGCGCGTGAGGACCGGCGCACCGAAATCGCGCTGCTCGATCGCACGATAGGTCTCGAGGCGTGCACGCGCTTCTTCGACGAACCGCGGCAACTCCTCGCCCAGTCCAAGCGGGCCAATCACGGCATCGGCGCGCAGCTTCAGCAAGAACAGGTTGCGGTCATCGTGGCCCAGGCGCGTTTCGCGCACCCAGCGCACGACCTCCTCGCGGCCTACCGGAAGCACGCGGTAAACCTTCCTGCGCGTGGTGCTGGAGTGTGCGTCGTCCTCCTCCAGGACCGCGACCCAACCGGCCGCCACCATGCGGCCAAGCTCGCGGTAGATCTGCTGGTGCGTGGCCTGCCAGAAATAGCCAATCGCCCGGTCGAAGCGCCGGGCGAGGTCGTAGCCGGACGACGGCTTTTCCAGCAGGGCAATCAGGATGGCGTGTGGGGTCGACATGAGGCGATTCTAAACCAGGCCCCTGCGATGCCGCCCCGGTTTTCCAGTGACCGGTTCGATCCTGACCGGTTCGCCCCTGAATGCGGGCACTATGCAACTAGTTGCATAGTGCCCGCCGGTTTGCTATGTTTAACCCTGTTGCCCTCCAGCACGGGCGCACAACGTGAACAACCCGGCGGCGCCCCAATCCGGCCGCCGCCCTCATTCAGCTTTGCACGAGATGGAACCCGGCGCTCATACGCGCGCTTCCATCGACCAGGAGATACACATGGCCCTGCCCGCCGTCCTGCGACGCGGCCTCTCGATTCCCGTCGTCGGCTCGCCGCTTTTCATCATTTCGAACCCCAATCTCGTGATCGCGCAGTGCAAGGCGGGCGTGGTCGGCTCGTTCCCCGCGCTGAACGCGCGGCCCGAGCACGTGCTGGGCGAATGGCTCGACCGCATCACGACCGAGCTCGCCGAATACAACGCGAAGCATCCCGATCGGCCCGCTGCGCCGTTCGCGGTGAATCAGATCGTCCACAAGTCGAACGACCGCCTCCAGCACGATCTGGGCGTGTGCGCCGAGTACAAGGTGCCCATCGTCATCACGTCGCTGGGCGCGCGCGCGGACGTGAATCAGGCTATTCATGGCTGGGGCGGCATCGTCCTGCACGACGTGATCAACAACACGTTCGCAAAGAAAGCCATTGAGAAAGGCGCGGACGGCCTGATCGCCGTCGCTGCCGGCGCAGGCGGCCATGCAGGCACGCTCTCGCCGTTCGCACTCATCCACGAGATTCGCGAATGGTTCGACGGCCCGCTGCTGCTCTCGGGCGCAATCGGCAACGGCAACGCAATTCTCGCGGCGCAGGCCGCCGGCGCGGACCTCGCGTATGTCGGCTCGGCTTTCATCGCCACCGATGAGGCGAATGCGGTTGACGCCTACAAGCAGATGATCGTCGAAAGCGGCGCGGCCGATATCGTCTACTCGAATCTCTTCACCGGCGTGCACGGCAACTATCTGCGCTCGAGCATCGTGGCAAGCGGCCTGGATCCCGATGCGCTGCCGCAATCCGACCCGTCGGCGATGAACTTCGGCTCGACCCGCGTGAAGCCGTGGAAGGACATCTGGGGCGCAGGCCAAGGCATCGGCGCGGTCAAGAACGTCGTGCCCGCTGCCGAATTGATCGCGCGCCTGAAGCGTGAGTACGAAGCCGCGCGCGAACGCCTGGGCGTGGCGAACGAGAATGTCGAAGCCGCGGCGCTAGCCTAGGCCACGACAACGTAGAAACAGGGGGAACGCATGGCCCACACCGGCGCTCCCCACACCCACTCGCGAAGCGCACGCGCTTCGCTCATATCGCATCAGGCGCGCCCGCATTTACGTGGACGCCTTCACACGCGCAATCTCCTCTTCGACGTCGCGCAAGCGGTCCTTGCCGAAGAATATTTCCTCACCGACGAAGAAAGTCGGCGCACCGAACGCGCCGCGCTCATACGCGGCCTGAGTGTTCGCGAGCAGCGCGCCCTTGACGCTCGCTTCGCCCATCGCCGTTTCGAAGCGCGCCGCGTCGAACCCATCCGCCTCCAGCGTGGCGCGCAACACCTGCGAGTCGTCGAGCTTCAAGCCGTCTTCCCACATGTGCGCGAACATGCGATCGACGTAGCGCTCGAACATCCCCTCCGTGCCCTCCTGCTGTGCCGCGACCGCGCCACGCATCAATTGCAGCGTGTTCACGGGAAAGTGCGGATTCATGCGATACGCCGCGAGCCCGTGTTTTTCGACGAAGCGCTGGATCTCCAGCATCATGTACCTGCGCTTGTTCTCGATGTGCGCGGTGGTCTCGACCGGCGAGCGGTTGCCGGTCAGCTTGAAGAGTCCGCCGAGCAGGATCGGCACGTATTCGAAACGCACGCCCTGTCGCGTCTCGATGGACGGAATCACCTTGTGGCTCAGATAAGCGTTAGGACTGCCAAAATCGAAAAGAAACTGGACGTTCACCGCGCTCATTGTGGCTCCTTCACGTGTGCGTGCAATGTGTTGATGCATATTCGTCCATGCCGATGAACAATACAAGGAGACAAACACCATGACCCCAAAGAAAGCCGTGCTCGTGATTGGCGCGGGCGACGCCACGGGCGGCGCGATTGCGCGCCGCTTCGCACGCGAGGGCTATATCGCCTGTGTGACGCGTCGCCAGGCCGACAAACTCGCGCCGCTCGTCGCGCAGATCGAAGCCGAAGGCGGCATCGCGCACGCATTCGGTACGGATGCGCGCAACGAAGAAGACACGATCGCGCTCTTTGCCGAAATCGAAGCGAACATCGCACCCATCGAGGCCGCGATCTTTAATATCGGAGCGAACGTGCGCTTCGACGTTACCGAGACCACGGCGCGCGTTTATCAAAAGGTATGGGAAATGGCCTGTTTCGCGGGTTTCCTGATGGGACGCGAAGCAGCCAAGGTCATGCTGCCACGCGCTCGCGGCTCGATCTTCTTCACGGGCGCGACCGCGAGCCTGCGTGGGCGCGCGGGCTTTTCCGCATTCGCGGGCGCCAAGCATGCGCTGCGCGCGCTCGCGCAATCGATGGCGCGCGAGCTTGGCCCGCAGGGCATTCACGTCGCGCAAATCATCGTCGATGGCGCAATCGATACGGCATTCATTCGCGAGAATTTCCCGGAGCGCTACAAGCTCAAGGAACGCGACGGAATACTGAATCCCGAGCACATCGCCGACGCCTATTGGACGCTGCACCAGCAGCCAAAAGACGCGTGGACGCACGAAATGGATCTGCGGCCGTGGATCGAAGAATGGTGAGCCGATGAACGCCGTGGCGCGGCGGCGGCCCGCCCCGTGTCATCGGGCGTTATGATTCGGTATTTCGCCGATCCACCGTTCATCCATTCATGAAAATCGCCACCTGGAATGTGAATTCCCTGAAGGTTCGTCTGCAGCATGTCATCGACTGGCTCGGGCAGAGCAAGGTCGACGTGCTCTGCCTCCAGGAGCTGAAGCTCACCGACGACAAGTTCCCGCGCGCAGAACTCGAGGCTCAAGGCTATCGCAGCTGGTTCGCGGGCCAGAAGACTTATAACGGCGTGGCCATTCTCGTGCGCGAGGGCCTTGCCGTCGACGAGGCCACGGTCGTGCGCAACATCCCCGGCTTCGAAGATCCCCAGCAGCGCGTGATTGCTGCCACCGTAGACGGCGTGCGCATCGTCAGTGCGTATTTCCCCAACGGCCAGGCGCCCGGCACCGAAAAGTTCGCCTACAAGCTGAGCTGGCTCGATGCGATGCACGACTGGCTCGGCGCAGAGATGGGGCGGCATCCTCAGCTCGCGCTGCTCGGCGATTACAACATCGCGCCGGAAGACCGCGACGTGCACGACCCCAAGGCCTGGGAGGGCCAGAACCTCGTCTCGCCCGAAGAGCGCGCGCAATTCCAGCGCCTCATCGCGCTCGGTTTCGTCGACGCGTACCGCCAGTTCGAGCAGCCCGAAAAGATGTTCACGTGGTGGGACTATCGCATGTTCGCGTTCCGCCGCAACGCGGGCGTGCGCATCGACCACATTCTGCTCTCGCCCACGCTCACGCCGTTGCTCGTGTCGTGCGAGATCGACAAGGTGCCGCGCAAATGGGAGCAACCTTCGGACCACACGCCCGTCGTGGCCGACCTGAAGATCGCGGACTGAGCGCTCCAATCCTGCCCTTCGGGCGCAGGCACGCAGCCCGCGCCGCTCACCACGCTCCGCCGAGCGTGGTCCACAAAAAGCGGTACACGACCGCATCGTATTGCGCGCGTTCGAGCGAATCGCTGCCCGGCCCGTGGCCGCCTTCGGTGTTCTCCAGATACCAGACCTTCGCGTGCCCCTGCTCCTGCATGCGCGCGACCATCTTGCGCGCGTGCGCGGGATGCACGCGGTCATCGCTGGTCGACGTCGTGAAAAGCACGCTCGGATACGCGACGCCAGCCTTCACGCGCTGATACGGCGAGTATTCGGCAAGCGCCCGCCCTTCTTCGGAATCCTCAGGATCGCCGTATTCGTCCATCCACGACGCCCCCGCGTGCAGCAGTGGATAGCGCTGCATGTCGAGCAGCGGCACTTCGCACACCACCGCGCCGAACAGTTCCGGACGCTGCACCATGCACGCGCCAACCAGCAAGCCACCGTTGCTGCCACCCTTGATGCCCAGTTGCGCCGCGCTCGTGTAACCCTCCGCCACCAGTTGCTCCGACACCGCGATGAAGTCGTCGAACGAGCGCTGCCGATGCTCGCGTTGCGCGTCCACGTGCCAGGCGGTGCCATACTCGCCGCCGCCGCGAATATGGGCGATGGCGACGATGCCGCCCTGCTCCAGCCAGCCAATGCCCGAGCCGACCAGATACTGCGGCGTGAGCGCGATCGCAAAGCCGCCATAACCCGTCAGCAAGCACGGCAACGGCTTGCGCGCCCCACCCTCGAGCGCGGCGCGCGGACCAACCACGGTGAACGGCACCATCGTGCCGTCCGATGAGCGCGCGTGCGAGCGGATCACGGCCAGCGGCGCGGCATCGAACTGCGTGGGCCAGCGATCGAGCAGTTCCCAGTTCTGCAAGTCCTGCTGTGCGAGATCGGCGAGCCAATATTCGGGCGGCAGCAAATAGTCGTCCACGTCGACAAAGACTTCGTCGTTGAGCGTGTCCTCGATGGGTGAGACGTCAACCTGCGAACTCGCGCGCGCCGGGAAAAGGCGCGATTGCCACGCCCACGCGCCGTCTTTCTGCTGCGGCTCCCACAGCATCGTGCGGCTTTGCACGTCGTCGAGCCACGAGACGATCAGGACGTTTTTCGTAGTACTCCAGTCGCAGGCGGAGGTCACCGGCGTAGGCGTGAAAAGCGGCGTGACGTTGCGATCGCCAGCAAGGAACGCGTCTTCGCGAATGGCGAGCAGCGAGCCGCCCGCCCACGTGTGTTGGCCGAGCGCCCAGTCGAGCCTCGGCTCGAGCATCAGCCAGCCGTGCCACGCACCCACTGCCACGTGCGAAGGCACGTCGTAGAGTTGCCACTGGTCGCGCTCGTCGAGTCGGTAAGTCAAGGAGTCGAAAAAGTCGACGCTGCGCACCACGTCATGACGCTTCTCGACGGGGTCGTAATCGCCCTCCACGCTGATGTCGTCGAACTCGCCGCGGAACACCACGGGTGCATCGGCGAGACGCGTGCCGCGCGTCCAGCGGCGCACTTCGCGCGGGTAGCCTGAACGCGTGAGCGTCTTCTTGCCGTGATCCCAGCCAACGTACACCGTATCGCGGTCGATCCACGAGATGATGTGCTTGCCTTCCTTCTCGATCGCAAAACCGCCGTCGACGAACACGCGTCTTTCGAGGTCGAACTCGCGCACGGTGACGGCATCGGCACCGCCGTCCGAAAGCTGGATCAGCGCGCGGTCGCCGTCGGGATAAAGGATGTCGATGCCCGCGCACACCCAGGGCATGCGTTCAGCCGCGCCGAGCGCATCGAAGTCGATGAGCGTCTGCCACTGCGGTTTGCGCGCGCGCCAGTCGGCCCACTTCGCGCGGCGCCACAGGCCCTTCGGATTGTCTTCGTCTTCCCAGAGATCGTAGGCCCACTCCTGCCAGCGGCTCGGGATCACGGGCCGCTCGCGTGGCAAATAGGCCTGCGCGAGACGCTTTTCCAATGCTTCGAAGCGTTCGCCGCCTTGCCATACACTGCGCGTGCGCGCGTTCTGCGCCTCGACCCAGGCCATGGCGGCGGGGTCGTCGAGCGATTCAAGGGAGAGGAACGGATCGGCCTCGGCGGGCCACGGGGAAGTCACGGGCATGTTCGATCATCGACGGGAAACCAGCGTCGATTATGCCCCACCGCGCGCGAAGCGCCTTGCGCCTGCACACAGCCCGTTTTGGGACGGCCCGTGCGCAACGGCACAGCCGGCCGCCGCGCACGGCTCATGCCGCGCTTCATTCGAGGTCGAGTTCCTGGATCTTGCGCGTGATGGTGTTGCGGCCGATGCCGAGTCGCTCGGCGGCCTCGACCTTGCGTCCGCGCGTATAGTCGAGCGCTTCGCGGATCACCGCGGCTTCGAAGCGTCGCGAGAGTTCGTCCATGACGCCGGCGCTGTTCTCACGCAGAAGGCGCGCGACTTCCGTGCGCAAACCGCTCTCCCATACGCCCATGGGCAGCGCCGCAGCGCCGTTGGCCGCGGAGTGCGCCCCCGGCATGCCGCCACTTGCGCCCTGCACGCTTGCGAAACTAGCGGCGCCTGCGACACCCGCCGGCGCGGTCAGCGCGCTCTCGCCACCCGCGAGCGACGTCCCCACCGGAATAGTGGCCGCCGTCGCTTCGCCCAACGCACCCGCGTGAGCGCCCTCGATTGCCGCCGCATGCGCGGGCACCAGATCAGGCGGCAGATCCTTGATCTCGATGGTCTGCGCGGGCGCCATCACCGTGAGCCAGTTCGCGAGGTTTTCGAGTTGGCGCACATTGCCCGGAAACGCCAGCGACGACATATACGCCAGCGCCTCGTCGGAGACGCGCTTGGGCTCGACGCCCAGTTCGCGCGCGCTCTTCTGCAGAAAATGGCGCGTGAGCAGCGGGATGTCCTCGCTGCGCTCGCGCAGCGCCGGCAAGCGCAGGCGGATCACGTTGAGGCGGTGATACAAGTCCTCGCGGAACAGCCCCTGGCGCACGCGCGTTTCCAGGTTCTGGTGCGTGGCCGCGATCACGCGCACGTTCGCGCGCAATGGATTGTGGCCACCGACGCGATAGAACTGCCCATCGGAGAGCACGCGCAACAGACGCGTCTGCAGGTCGAACGGCATGTCGCCGATTTCGTCGAGAAACAGCGTGCCGTTCTCGGCCTGCTCGAAGCGGCCCTGGCGCATCGCCTGTGCGCCCGTGAACGCTCCGCGCTCATGGCCAAACAGTTCGGATTCCAGAAGATCCTTGGGGATCGCGGCAGTGTTCAGCGCAATGAACGGACCGTTGGCGCGTGGGCTATGGCGGTGCAACGCGCGCGCGACCAACTCCTTTCCGGTGCCGGATTCGCCCGTGATGAGCACGGTGGCCGCCGAATGCGAGAGGCGGCCGATGGCGCGAAACATGTCCTGCATCGCTGGCGCCTGGCCCAGCATCTCGGGAGCCTCGGCGGGCCGCTCGTCCCATTGATGCTCGCCGCGCATGCTCTCGTCCACGGCGCGGCGGATCAACTCGACGGCCTTGGCCACGTCGAAGGGCTTGGCGAGATACTCGAACGCGCCGCCCTGGAACGCGGCCACCGCGCTGTCGAGGTCGGAGAACGCGGTCATGATGATCACGGGCAGGCCCGGCACGCGCTCGCGCACCGTCTGCAGCAATTCGAGGCCCGAGCCGCCCGGCATGCGAATGTCGGAGACAAGCACCTGCGGGCTGTCGTGTTCGAGGGCGCTCGCTGCGTCGCGCACGTTCGAGAAGCTGCGGGTCGCGAGATTCTCGCGCGCCAGGGCTTTTTCGAGCACCCAGCGTATCGATTGGTCGTCGTCTACTATCCAGATCGGCTTCATAAGGTCGGTCAGAAGTCCTGGTGGCTTGCGATAGAAGTAATGGCGGTGGATCAGTTGTCGAGCGGCAGCAGGATCTGAAACTCCGTATGGCCCGGCCGGCTTTCCACTTCGATCAATCCGTCGTGTTGCTGAACGAATGTCTGCGCAAGCGTGAGCCCGAGACCGCTGCCATCCTCGCGCCCAGAGACGAGCGGATAGAAGATGCGGTCCCGGATCTCCTCGGGAATGCCGGGTCCGTTATCGATGACATGCAAGTCCAGTGCCAGCTTGCACAGGCGCTTGGAAATCGTGACCTTGCGCGCGATGCGCGTGCGCAGTTCGATGCGCGCGTCGCCTTGCGAAATCCGTTCGCGCAGTGCCTGCGCCGCGTTGCGCACAATGTTCAGCAGTGCCTGGATCAGTTGCTCCTTGTCGCCGCGCAGGTCGGGCACGCTCACGTCGTAGTCGCGCTCGATCGTGAGGCCGCGCGGAAACTCTGCGAGGATCACGGCGCGCACGCGCTCGCACACCTCGTGAATGTTCACGTCGCCAACGATATGCGGATGCCGGTGCGGTTCGAGCAGCCGGTCGACGAGCGTTTGCAACCGGTCCGACTCCTTGATGACGACCTGCGTGTACTCGCGCAACTCGTCGCGTCCGAGCGTGCCGAGCTCGAATTCGAGCAACTGCGCCGCACCGCGAATGCCGCCCAGCGGGTTCTTGATCTCGTGCGCGAGATTGCGGATCAGATGCTTGTTGACGGTCGCGAGGTCGTGAATGCGCTCCTCGCGATCGCTCTTGAGATGACGCTCGTTTTCGAACAGCTCGAGCAGCACGTAGTCGGGCGCGCTCTCGAGAAAGCCGACGATCGCGTGCACATGCAGCGCCTCGCGGCCCGGTCGCTCGAGCGAGGCGTCGAGCCGCGTCGCATGAAAACGGTGCGCCGCGATCGACGCGATCGTTTCGAGCAGTTCGTCAGCGTTGGAGAAAAGATCGGACCACGCCATCTGCGCGAGCTGACGCCGCGAGAGATCGAGCATCGCCTCGGCCGTGGGGTTCGCGAACGCCACGCGCAGGGTGCGCTTGTCGAGCACGAGCACAACGGTGGGCAGCGCTTCGAAGCCGGGCAACAGACCCGACTCCACGAGCGCCGCCTCGTCCGAGAGCGGCTCCGCGTGGCCCTTCTTTGCCTTGATCAGATTCTTGAGCACCATGTTGCGAACAGGCGGGTTCAATCCATATCGTTAAAAAACCGCAACGCGGCAATCACGCCAACGAAAAAGGGACGGCAACGCCGTCCCTTTATGACCGAAGTTGACATGCTTGCCGACGTCGGACGAGCGCTTCGCCACGTAAGCACGTGCGAAGCGCCTTTCGTCGATTACAGCGAGTAGTACAGTTCGAACTCGACCGGGTGCGTGGTCATGCGCACGCGCTGGAGCTCGCCTTCCTTCAGTTCGAGGTAGGCGTCGAGCATCGAATCCGTGAACACGCCACCGCGCGTCAGGAACTCGCGATCCTTGTCGAGCGCTTCCAGAGCCTGGTCGAGGCCGGCGCAAACGGTCGGGATCTTTGCATCCTCTTCCGGCGGCAGGTCGTACAGGTTCTTGTCGGCGGCTTCGCCCGGGTGGATCTTGTTCTGCACGCCGTCCAGACCCGCCATCATCAGTGCCGAGAAGCACAGGTACGGGTTGGCCAGCGGATCCGGGAAGCGCGTTTCGATACGGCGGCCCTTCGGGTTCGACACGTGCGGAATACGGATCGATGCCGAGCGGTTGCGTGCCGAGTAGGCGAGCTTGACCGGTGCTTCGAAGTGCGGAACCAGACGCTTGTACGAGTTCGTGCCCGGGTTCGTGATGGCGTTCAGCGCGCGAGCGTGCTTGATGATGCCGCCGATGTAGAACAGCGCGAATTCCGAGAGGCCTGCGTAGCCGTTGCCCGCGAACAGGTTCTGGCCGTCCTTCCAGATCGACTGGTGAACGTGCATGCCCGAACCGTTGTCGCCAACGATCGGCTTCGGCATGAACGTGGCCGTCTTGCCGTACGTGTGCGCGACGTTGTGGATGATGTACTTCATCTGCTGCGTCCAGTCCGCGCGCTCAACCAGCGTCGAGAACTTCGTGCCGATTTCGTTCTGGCCCTGGCCCGCCACTTCGTGGTGGTGCACTTCGACCGGAATGCCGATCTGTTCGAGCAGCAGGCACATTTCCGAACGCATGTCCTGGAACGTGTCGACCGGTGCGACCGGGAAGTAGCCGCCCTTCACGCCCGGACGGTGACCCGGGTTGCCGCCTTCCATCTCGCGCCCCGACGACCACGGTGCTTCGTCCGAACCGATCTTGACGAAGGTGCCCGACATGTCCGTGTTCCACTGGACCGAGTCGAAAATGAAGAACTCGGGTTCCGGACCGAAGAAGGCCGTGTCGCCGAGACCCGTGCTCTTCAGGTACGCTTCGGCGCGCTTGGCGAGCGAGCGCGGGTCGCGCTCGTAGCCCTTGCCGTCCGCCGGCTCGACCACGTCGCAGGTCAGCACGAGCGTCGACTCTTCGTAGAACGGGTCGATGAACGCCGTGTTCGCATCCGGGACGAGCAGCATGTCCGAGGCTTCGATGCCCTTCCAGCCAGCAATCGACGAACCGTCAAATGCATGACCCGACTCGAACTTGTCTTCGTCGAAGTGCGACAGCGGAACCGAGACGTGTTGCTCCTTGCCGCGCGTGTCCGTGAAGCGGAAGTCGACAAACTTGACGTCTTCGTCCTTGACGAGTTGCATGACGTCGGCCACGGATTTGCTCATAACCTTTTCTCCTGATTAACGATTTCGGCGAACGTTGCCGCCGTGCCAATTCTGTTGATTCACACCGCTGTGAATCGATCGCGACATATAAAGCAGCTTCTGTGCCAGCTTTGTGCCACACATGCGCAAACCCAATGTGGGCACGCACCTGAAGTGAAACGGCGCGCGCCGCAAACGTGCCGGCGCCACAAACTGGCCGGTCGTTCGCACCAAATCAGTGCATCACCGGATTTGGCACACGAAACACACTCCATTATGGTGCATAAAAATCTCGACGCACCAATCCGATGCAAAACCGCCGGTGCGACAAATCGCACGCACCGCGCACGCGCATACTAACCCGGTGCAGGGTAGTGCATTAACGCCGTACCGCCCCGCCAGCGCTCATCCGCGCGCCAGCAACGCCCGCTTCACGCACCATGCAGCGCGCTAGAATAATCTTTTGGTCCAACACGAGAAATAGGAGATCTGCCGTCATGAGTACGCTCGAACAGTTGTACGCCCAAGCCGAAAAGCGCCGCGCCGAGAACCAGCTGCCCTACGCGGGCGCGGTCTCGCCCGCCGAGGCGTTCGAGCTTCTGCAACTCGATACGCGCGCGAAGCTCGTCGACGTGCGCACGCGCGCCGAGCTCGACTGGGTCGGCCGCCCCGTGGTGGGCGACGGCCAGTATGCCCATGTCGAATGGACGCGCTACCCCGGCGGCGTGCCCAACGCCGAATTCATCGCCCAGCTCAAGAGCGTCGCCGATCCCGACACGCCCGTGCTGTTCCTCTGCCGCAGCGCCGCGCGCTCGAAGCTCGCGGCCATCGAAGCCGCCAAGGCCGGCTTCACGCACGCGTACGACCTGCTGGAGGGCTTCGAAGGCGACAAGAACAGCGAAGGACATCGCAAGACGATCACGGGCTGGTGCTTCCGCGGCCTGCCCTGGCTGGGCGCCTGACGTCAAAGCCGCCCGATGGGGCTAAATCAGCCGGGTTGGCTCGGAATTGACCGGCACAAGCCCGGCGGCTCACTTTGAGCGCCCCATGTGACACGACGATGATGGGCTCGCACGCCCCGGAGCACCGGCCCGGGGATCGTGCGAATCTCGCGCTCGAACCCGCCGTAGCCGCCGTTAGCGGCGCGGCGCGGCGCTCTGGATCTTGACCGGCTCGGGCGGCTCCACGATGTCGCCGCCCAGCAGATGCACCCCTTCGCGCAACTTCACGAACGCTGCGGCGACCGCCTCCGGCTCCCCCTTCACACCCAGATCGATATGCCGGCGCGCATAAACGCCGCCGCGCTCGGTGTCGCCCACGCTCGGCAGACTGAACACACGCACGCCCGGGAAATCATGCTCGATGCGCTCCATGAGCGGCGTGAGCGTCGACTCCGGCAACTCGAACACCAGCAGCGACTTCTCCGCGTGCGGCATCTGATGATGCAAATGTGCGTACTTCGTATCGAGCACCCATTCGATCATCGGCCAGGCCATCACCGGAAAGCCCGGCACGAAATGGTGCTCGCGAATCGAAAAGCCCGGGATCTTGTTGTAGCCGTTCGGGATGATCTCGCAACCCTCCGGAAACGTGCCCATCTGGAAACGGTGCTGATTCTCGTGCGAATTGAAGTCGATCGGATCAGCGCCCGTGTGCATGTCGCGGATGCGCTCGCTGATCGCCGCCTCCGCGTCCGGGTGCAGCACGAGCGGCACGCCGAGCGCAGCCGCCGCGCACTGGCGCGTGTGATCGTCGGGCGTCGCACCGATGCCGCCCGTGGAAAACACGATGTCGCCCGACGCAAACGAGCGCTTGAGCGTCGCCGTGATTCGCGCCGGGTCGTCGCCAACGTATTCGGCCCAATCGAGCGCGAGTCCGCGCGTGCCCAGCAGCTCGATAATCTTCGGCAGATGCTTGTCGCTGCGGCGACCCGAGAGAATCTCATCACCGATGATGATGACGCCAAATGCCATGAATGACCTCGTCGTGATTCGTTGTAGTTCGTCGTGGTTCGTCGCAATTCTTCGCAAGCGCGGGAGTCGGGAGTCGAGAGCCGCGGACTCCTGTGCGGATTCAGTGCAGATTTAGTGTGTGACGGTCACATCATGCCCCGTCTGGTGCGTTTGCGCCGTGCGCAGGCGCTGGAGCGCGTGCAGGCAGTAGTGGCCAAACCAGAGTGCCGTGAACACCAGAATGAACGCATAGATCCACACGGTCGCCACAGCTACGAACGGGAAAAACAACAGCAGCCACGCGGAGGCGATCCAGATCGCCGTGGGCAGCGAGCTGAGCAGGCCGCTCACCACGCCGATCGCGAGCAGCGGCAGCCGGTGCCGGCGCACGAGTTCGCGTCGCTCCTCGGTGGTGGCGTGCAGCGCGAGCGCGTCGTAGGTCATCACGCGATAGGTCAGCCAGCCCCACAACAGCGGCGGCAACACCGCGAAGAACGGCGGAAAAAACCAGAACGGCAGCGAGACGCACAGCAGCACGATGCAAATCACCGTGGTCCAGAGCGAATGAAACAGGCTGCCGTACCAGCTGCCGCCATGCCGCTCCTCCAGCGTCGAGTACTGCCGGGCGGAGAGATAGCGGATCACGCGCGGCATCGAGATCGCCACGATCAGCAGCAGCACGGTAATGACGATGAGCGGAACCGATAGCACGATCACCACGAATGGCCCGATCATGTTGCGCAGCGCGCCATAGCCGAGCAAGTCGAACAGATGGTAGAGGTACGCGGTGGCCCACCAATGTTCGAGCGCGGGACGCAGCGCATCGACAAGCGGTTGCCAGAACGCATAGAGCAAGCCGCCCCACACCCCCGCCGCCACGAGAAACGGCACGAAGGTGAGGAACAGCATGGAGGGGTGGAACGCGCCCACAAGCGCGCGCCCGAACGAGCGCAACAGATCGTTCATGCGAGGAAGAAAGCAGCGGTCAGACGAGCAAGCATTGCGAGGCCCATGGGTTCGGTGCGTCAAATCGACAGCATAAACCACGGCACGATGGGCCGTCTAAAGTCGTGAAGTATCACGAAGTACCGATCGAATCGATAGGATCAGGCGGCGCTGGCGTCGTCGCGGGTATCGCCCCTGGTGCGCCGCTGCGCCGCGAGCCGCCGCGCGATGCGCCGGAACGCGAGCCCTTGCTGCGCCCAGAAGCCCTCGCCATAGCGCTCGCCTTCAAGCTGGTCACGAATGCCGGTAGGTTCGATTTCGCGATTGAAAGAAGCACTGCCGAACATCATGTCCCACCACGGAAACAGCACGCCGAAATTGCAGCCGTAGGTCGTGCCCTCGTGGCCATAGCCGATGGCGTGATGGCGGCGGTGAAAGCGCGGGCTCACGACGAGCCGCTCGCCAAGCCAGCCGAAGTGCCAGCGAATATTGGCGTGCTGCACGTTCTGCACGAAGTTCGTGAGCGCGACAAGCACGACGAACTGAGCCGGCGGCACGCCAATCACGAGCGCGATGGCGGCGAACATGCAGGACTGCCCCAGCACGTCCAGCAGGTGATTGCGGTTATCGCACCAGAACGACATCTTGCGCTGGCTGTGATGGACCGCGTGCAGTTCCCACCAGATGCCGAAGCGGTGCGAAAAACGGTGATACCAGTAGCCGAAGAAGTCGAGCACGATCAGATAGATCACGAACGTGACGAGCGGCACGGTCGTTACGCCGGGCCAAAGATTGTCGATATCGACGCTCATCACGCCGTGCAGGCGCAACCAGCCCTGCGCGCGGTCGAAAACCGGCTGCAGCGCGAAAAAGAACAGCAGGTTGAAAATGCCGAGCCGCGTGATCCAGGTATAGACGGCGTCCACGCCCACGCTCTTGCGGTCGCGCCACTTTTCGGCCGGCACGAGCGCTTCGAGCGGGCGCAGGATCGCGTACATCGCGCCAATCTCCAGCACGCCGACGATCACCCAGTAAAGCGCGTCGAACGTGTCTTCGTCCACGTCCATGAAGCCCGCGTAAAAGAGCAGCGGCTGCAAGACCTTGACATACACGAGCGTCTGGAGCCACGACACGAGGTCGTCGGCGCCGGACGCGGCCCAATGTGCGCAGGAGTTCAGAAAAGCTAGCATGTGCGGCGGCCAATCATGGGTGAAGCACCCTAAGAACCAGGTCACTCAAGCGCCGTTGGGCGACATAACCGGCGCACGGTCATAAAAGTAGATGCCGTGCGGCGAGCGGCCCACCGGAATCGTCTTGATGAGCTTCTTCGTCTGCATGTCGATCACGCCGATCTGCCTGGCGAAGCGGAACGTCACCCAGAGATAGCGCTTGTCGGCGGTGAGTTCCATGTCGTCGGGCCCGGGTAGCAGGCCATTGATCTCGCCCACTTTCTCGAGCGACTCTTCGTCGATGATGCTGATGACGTTCGACACGCGGCTCGACACCAGCACGTGGCGGCCATCCACCATCGAACGGAAGTTGTGCGCCGCCTTGCCCACCTGAATCGTCTTGACGACCTTCTGGTTGCGCCAGTCCACCACCGCAACGTAGTCGGCGCCGGTCATGCCGACGAGCAGATACTTCTCACCCGGCGTGAGCCAGAGGCCCGCGGGCGCCGCGCCTACTTTCATCTTCCACAGCACGCGTTGGGTAGGCAGATCGACCGCTGCGATCTCGCCCGACACCTGCAGCGAAACGAACACGGTGTTGCTGTCCTTCGTGAACGCGAGGTGGCTCGGCATGGCCGAGAGCGGCAGGCGCTTGGCGATCGTGAAATTTCCGGCGCCGCCGTAGTGATAGATGTCGAGACGGTCCAGACGCAAGCCCGTG
This sequence comes from Paraburkholderia caffeinitolerans, assembly GCF_902859945.1. GTDB lineage: Bacteria > Pseudomonadota > Gammaproteobacteria > Burkholderiales > Burkholderiaceae > Paraburkholderia > Paraburkholderia caffeinitolerans. Next base: position 17,913 of record NZ_CADIKL010000043.1, read on the forward strand.
GTCACGAACCACTTGTTGTCGGGCGAAAAACCGAGCTGATACGGGTCCTCGATATTCTCGATCCAGCGCTGTGGCTTGCCCGTCTTCGGATCGACGAACAGCAGGTTGTTCGACACCGAATTCGCGACGATGAGCGAGCTGTTGTCCGGCGTCGGGAACAGGTGGTGCGGCTCCTTGCCGGTGGGCACAGTGCCGATCACCTGGTGAGTCTTGTCGTCGATGAGGCTCAGCGTGGCTTCGCCCGAGTTCAGCACGATGATGTTATTGGCGCGCGCGGCGGTTGCGCCAATGCCCGCGAACGCGGCGCAGGCCAGCGTGGCGCAGGCGGCCTTCACGACGAGGCGGCCCGCGGCGCGGCGGAAAGATTGATTACGCATGGAGAGTTGATTCCGGACTGGTTCGTGATTGTAGAACGTCTACCTTCCTGCAAGGTTGACGTTGGCACGATGAAATGCGGCAGGGTGCGACACCTGGTCCCTGTGTCGGCCTGTTTTGCCCGGTTTTGGCACCTTCCGCCGCCACTTTCGAACTGTTTCGATCGGGGCCCGACCCGCCGTCATGGCGCCCCAGGCCCTCAGCGCAGCATCGACTCCCAGACCTTGTGCAGCCGCTTGACCGACACCGGCATGGGCGTGCGCAGCTCCTGGGCGAAGAGCGAGATGCGCAGCTCCTCGAGCAGCCAGCGGAACTCGGTCAGGCGCGGATCGAACACGCCGCCGCGCTGCGAAAGCGCACGCTGATACTGCTGCGCGAGTGGCAGGAATTCGCTCGCCTGGCGCGCGTCGCGGGACGGGTCGGCGCGCAGCTTGTCGATGCGCAGCGCCACGCCCTTGAGGTAGCGCGGAAAATGCACGAGCTGCGCGTACGGTGTCTCCAGAATGAAGCGTTTGCCGATGAGCGCATCGACTTGCGCCTGCATATCCGCCGCCGGTGCGCCGAACGCTTTCGCCTGCACGAGCTTCTTCGCCAGCGACGCGTACTCGGCAAGGATCTGGCCCACCAGCCGCGCGATCTCCTGCGCAAGCAGCGAGAGGCGGCCGCGCCCTTCGTCCTTGCGCGCGTGGAAGCTCGCCTCGTCGTCGGGCAGCGGGTCTTGCAGGCAGGCGCGGTCGAGCGCGAGCTCGATCAGTTGGTCGCGCAACTCCTCCTGGGTGGCCCGCGACATGAACTGCATGGCCATCTCGCGCAGGCCCGGCAGATTCTTCTCCATATAGCGGATCGGCTCGCGCAGCTGCAGCGCGAACAGACGCCGCAAGCCAGCGCGATGAATGCGCGCGGCCTCTTCGGGCGAGTCGAACACCTCGACGTCGCAATGCGAGCCGCGATCGACCAGCGCCGGATAGCCGAACAGCGTCTGGCCGCCCCGGCGGATCTCCAGCAACTCCGGCAGCTTGCCGAAGTTCCAGGTGGTGAGGTTTTCGTAGAGCGCGGTGGCCGGCGCAGCGTCGGCGGACGCGGGCGTGTGCGGCATCTGGCCCTGCCGGGATCCGCTCTTCGGCGCGCTCGCGGGCGCGTTGGCGCCGGGCTGCGGCGCGTCTTGCCCGGATTGCACAACGGTGCGCGGCTCCGCGCTCCCGCGCGCCTCCAGCGCCGCCAGCGCGGTCGCGCTCGCGAGCTTCTGGAACTGCTGCTGCGCCTGCGCGCCCAGCTCGCTGCGCAGTTGCGCGAGATTACGGCCCATCGCGAGCTGGCGACCGTGCTCGTCGATCACCTTGAAGTTCATGAAAAGGTGCGCCGGCAGCAATTCGAGCTTGAAATCGGCCGATTTCAGGGCAACCTGCTTCTGCTCTCTCACGTCGATGATGAGCGCCTCCACGAGCCCGCCCGCGCCAAAGCGCTCGCCGCCCACGCGCTCGGCAAAGCCCGCCGCGTACTCGGGCAGCGGCACGCAATGGCGGCGTAGCTTCTGCGGCAGCGACTTAAGCAGCAGATGCGCCTTCTCCTTGAGCATGCCCGGCACGAGCCATTCGCAGCGGCGCGCATCGACTTGATTGAGCGCGTAGAGCGGCACCGCGAGCGTCACGCCGTCGCGAGGCGAGCCCGGCTCGAAGTGATAGGTGAGCGCCATCGCCACGCCCGACATCGTCATGCGCTTCGGGAACAGCTCGGTCGTCACGCCAGCGGCCTCATGGCGCATCAGGTCGTCGCGAGAAAGGTAGAGCAGACGCAGCTTGTCCTCGGGCTGCCCGCTCTTTTTCAACTCGTCGCGATACCAGCGCTCGAACGATGCGCCCGAATAAATGCCCTCGGGAATTGCGTGATCGTAGAACGCGAAGATCAACTCGTCGTCGACCAGCACGTCCTGGCGGCGCGACTTGTGCTCGAGTTGCTCGATATCGGCGAGCAGCTTGCGGTTGTGAGCGAAGAACGCGAGCTTCGTGTCGAATTCGCCTTCCACCAGTGCGCCGCGAATGAAGAGCTCGCGCGCACGCGCCGGATCCTGCTTGCCGAACGCCACGCGCCGGCGCTGATACACCGGCAGGCCATACAGCACGCCGCGCTCAAACGCGCTCACCAGCGCCGCGCGCTTCTCCCAGTGCGGCTCGGACAGCGACTTGCGCAACAGATGCGCTCCCACCTTTTCGAGCCATTCGGGTTCGATCTTCGCGATGCAGCGCGCGTACAGGCGGCTCGTCTCCACGAGTTCGGCGGCCACGACCCAGCGCCCCGCTTTCTTCACGAGCGCCGAGCCCGGCCACAGATGGAACTTGATGCTGCGCGCGCCGAGGTAATGCGGCTCGTCCTCGGCTTTCAGGCCGATATTGCCGAGCAGGCCCGTGAGCAGCGCGTGATGGATCTGCTCGTAGGTCGCGTCCGCTTCGTTGATGCGCCAGCCGTGCTCGCGCACCACCGTGAGAAGTTGCGAATGGACGTCGCGCCACTCGCGCAGGCGCAGGTGCGAGAGGAAGTTCGCTCGGCACGAATCGACGAGCTGCTTGTTCGACTTCTTGTGCGCGACGGCCTCCTCGAACCAGGCCCAGATCTTGAGCCACTGGAGGAATTCGGAGCGCTCGTCGGCGAAGCGCCGATGCGCCTGGTCGGCCTGCTCCTGCGCCTCGATGGGCCGGTCGCGCGGGTCCTGCACCGAGAGCGCGCTCGCGATGATGAGCACTTCGCGCATGGCCTGCTCGTCGCGCGCGGCAAGAATCATGCGGCCCACGCGCGGATCGAGCGGCAGGCGCCCAAGTTCACGGCCCAATGGAGTGAGCGCGTTGTCGTCGTCGACGGCGCCGAGTTCATTGAGCAGCTGATAGCCGTCCGCGATCGCGCGGCCCGGCGGCGGCTCGATGAACGGGAACGTCTCGATCGCCGTGAGGTGCAGCGATTTCATGCGCAGAATCACCGCCGCGAGCGACGAGCGCAAAATTTCCGGATCGGAAAATTTTGGCCGGGAAAGGAAATCCTGCTCTTCATAGAGGCGGATGCAGATACCGTCCGCCACGCGGCCGCAGCGGCCTGCGCGCTGGTTCGCGGCCGCCTGCGAGATCGATTCGATCTGCAACTGCTCGACCTTGTTGCGGTACGAATAGCGCTTCACGCGTGCAAGGCCCGTGTCGACCACGTAGCGGATGCCCGGCACCGTGAGCGAGGTTTCCGCGACGTTGGTGGCCAGCACGATGCGGCGTGCGTTCGACGCCTTGAACACGCGTTCCTGTTCCTGCGCGGAAAGCCGCGCGAACAGCGGCAGGATCTCGGTGTGCGGCGGATGATGCTTGCGCAGCGCCTCGGCGGCGTCGCGAATCTCGCGCTCGCCGGGCAGGAACACGAGCACGTCGCCGGAGCCCTCGCGGCACAGTTCGTCCACTGCGTCGACGATGGCTTCCATCAGGTCGCGGTCCGTGTCGCGTTGCGACTTGGCGCTTTTTTCGCGGCCTGTCGTGCCCTGCGCGTTCTTCACCGCCGGACTGTCTTCCTGCACCGGCCGGTAGCGCACTTCGACGGGATAGAGCCGCCCGCTCACCTCGATCACGGGCGCAGGCTTCTCCTCGCTGCCGAAATGGCGCGCGAAGCGATCGGCGTCGATGGTCGCCGAGGTCACGATCAGCTTCAGATCGGGCCGGCGCGGCAGAATCTCTTTCAGATAGCCGAGCAGGAAGTCGATGTTCAGGCTGCGCTCGTGCGCCTCGTCGATGATGATCGTGTCGTAGGCCTTGAGCAGCGGATCGGTTTGCGTCTCGGCGAGCAGAATGCCGTCGGTCATGAGCTTGACCGACGCGCCCGGCGCGAGATTGTCCGTGAAGCGCACCTTGTAGCCGACCACTTCGCCGAACGGCGTACCGAGCTCCTCGGCGATGCGCCGGCCCGTGGCCGACGCCGCGATCCGGCGCGGCTGCGTATGGCCGATGAGGCCGGCGCCGCCCGCGCCGCGTCCGCGCCCGAGAGAGAGCGCGATCTTCGGCAACTGCGTGGTCTTGCCCGAGCCGGTTTCACCGCTCACGATCACGACCTGGTTTTCAGCGATGGCGCGCGCGATCTCCTCGCGTCGGCCCGAGACGGGCAGCGCTTCGGGGAACGTGATCGGCGGAATCGGATTCGGCGCGATGGGCGCGCGCGGTTCCCGGGGCTCACGCGGCGCGCGCTGCTGACGTTCGACGCGCGGCGTGCGCTCGCCTTCGCGTACGGGGCGCGATGCGATTTCGGATTTCGTTGTGGCCGGCTGAGGTGTGGCCGGCTGAGGTGTGGCCTGATGCGGCTCGGCGAGATTCGGCTTCGCCGGGTGTTTCGGCTGCTTCGATTGTTTCGGTTGATTCGGCTGTTGCGCGCGCGGTGGCTGATTGCGCGGCGTCTGCGCATCGCGCGGTTCGCCGCGCTGCGCCGCGCGTCGATCGTTGCGCGACGCGCCCGGCTGCGCTGCCGGCTTGCTCTCGTTTCGATTTTCCGCACGCGGTGCGGCTCGCGGCGGCGTCTGCGCTTGCGTTTGTGCGGACGTCTGCGGTTTTGCCTGCTGCGGCTGAGCTTGTGCTTGCGTCGGTGCTTGCGTCGGTGCTTGCGGTCGTGCCTGCGTTTGCGGTGCCGTCTGCGCACGCGTTTGCCCGGCGTTCAGACTGCCCTTTTGCTCCGCCGTCTGCGCGCTCTTTTGCGCGCTTTTTTGCTGATCGCGCGACCCAGCGCCCACGAGCGCGGCAAGCCGGTCGGCCGACGCCAGCTTCGTTCCGTCGCCATACTTCTGCGACGCGCGCTTTTCCTGCGCGTCGCCGTGCGCCGCGTCTTTCCCGCCGGGGGTGTTGCTGCCCTGCGCCGAGGCAGGTCTTTTGGGTACATTCGACATGGGGGCGCATTATAATCCCGGGCATGAATTCCCAAACCGACCTCGTCCCCGCCTCCGCGAGCGCGCCGGCTTCCGCCGCCGCGGACCCCGCTTCAGAGCAAGCTGCCCAGCAGGCCGCGCAGCACGCGCAGTTCGTCGACTGGATGCGATCGGTCGCGCCCTACATCCACATGTTCCAGGGCAAGACCTTCGTGGTCGGCTTCGGCGGCGAAGTCGTGCACCAGAACCTGCTCAACGCGCTCGTGGCCGACATCGCGCTACTGCAGGCCATGGGCATCCAGATCGTGCTCGTGCACGGTTCGCGCCCTCAGGTTGAAGAACAGATGAGCCTGCACGGCGTCGAGTCCGAGTTCTCGCACGGCATGCGCATCACCAATGCCCGCGCGCTGGAATCGGCAAAAGAAGCCGCCGGCGAAGTGCGCCTCGACATTGAGGCCGCGATCAGCCAAGGCTTGCCGAACACGCCGATGGCGCACGCGCACATCAGCGTGGTCTCGGGCAACTTCGTGACGGCGCGCCCGGTGGGCATTCTCGATGGCGTGGATTTTCAGCACACGGGCGTCGTGCGCAAGATCGACGCAGATTCGATCCGCCATTCGCTCGCGAGCCGCAAGCTCGTGCTGCTCTCGCCGCTCGGCTTCTCGCCCACGGGCGAGGCGTTCAATCTGTCGATGGAAGACGTCGCCTCGGCCGCCGCCATCGCGCTGCGCGCCGACAAGATCATTTTCCTCACGGAAACGCCGGGCCTCGCTAACGAGGACGGCGAACTGATCCGCGAAATGTCGCTCGACGACGCCTACAAGCTGCAGGAAAGCGGTACCGTGCTCGGCGACGAGGGCTTCTACCTCAAGCATTCGATTCGCGCCTGCCGCGGCGGCGTGGGCCGTGCGCACATCCTGCCCTACGCGCTCGACGGCAGCGTGCTGCTCGAACTGTTCCTGCACGATGGCGTGGGCACCATGATCTCGTACGAGAACCTGGAGAGCCTGCGCGAAGCCACGCCGGACGACGTCGGCGGCATTCTCACGCTGATCGAGCCGCTCGAAAGCGACGGCACGCTTGTGCGGCGCGGACGCCACCAGATCGAACGCGACATCGACCATTTCTCGGTGATCGAGCACGACGGCGTGCTGTTCGGCTGCGCCGCGCTCTACGCCTATTCGCAGGAACGCATCGGCGAAATGGCGTGCCTCACGGTCTCGCCCGAGGCGCAGGGCTCGGGCGACGGCGAGCGGCTCCTGCGCCGCATCGAGCAGCGCGCGCGAGCGCGCGGGCTCACGCGCATTTTCGTGCTCACCACGCGCACCGAGCACTGGTTCTTGAAGCGCGGCTTCGTGAAGGCCACCGTCGACGACCTGCCCGAAGACCGCCGCCGCCTCTATAACTGGCAGCGCAAGTCGCTCGTGCTGATGAAACAACTGTGAGCGCCCCCAACTACTGACGACGCAGCGACACGCCGCCACCCGATACGACTACAGGAGAAGCACAGCATGGCCCGTATGATCCAATGCGCGAAGCTCGGCAAGGAAGCCGAGGGACTCGATTTCCCCCCGCTGCCGGGCGAACTCGGCAAGCGTATCTATGAAAACGTCTCGAAAGAGGCATGGCAAGCCTGGCTCAAGCAGCAGACCATGCTCATCAATGAGAACCGGCTGAACATGGCCGACCCGCGCGCGCGCCAATACCTGATGAAGCAAACGGAGAAATTCTTCTTCGGCGAAGGCGCCGACCAGGCGTCGGGCTACGTGCCGCCGACCGAAGGCTGAAGACTGAAGCGGCGCTGGCGAAGCATCGCCAGACCGACTGCAAAAACCGCGCCCCGGCGCGGTTTTTTTATGCACTTTTTGGGCCACCCAGCCCACTCGGGCGACGCGTTGCCGAGCTGCGTCATTATGGCCAGCAAGACCGCGCAATCGCCCGCCACACGGGGCCTGGCGGGCTATACCCTGAGCCCCGCCAGGCGGGCGGTTTGCACGATCTTACGTTATCGTGCTATCATAACGCTTTGTTCGACAGACATTAGTCATCAACTGCAATCTGGCCGGCACCCAAAAACGCCTTCCGCCCGATTGCGCTCATACAAAAAGAACGCTTCGCCACGCGAGCCTTCTTTTTCGTTTCAGCGGCGCTTCACTTCGCACCCTCGTGCGAGTCCAGCGTCCTTCTGCGTCCTGCCCCCCAACCACGGCCACGCAAGGCGCAACGCATACGCACAATTCGACCGAGTGTCGTTTCGCGACACTTCAGCATGCCATTCGTGCGCCGCCTGCCTCGCAGGCGCACCGGGCGCCCTCTCGTTGCGGCGTTCGCGCACGACATGCTGCCGCTATCGCGAAACGGCACTCTCCGGCAACCGTGGCGAGCCATTGCAGGCTCGTCGCTGTCATTGGAGATGCAGACCTTGACCGCTTCCACTTCCGGTTCATCGGCCACTTCGGCCGATCTTACCCTCGACGAAATTACGATCGTCGACAACAAACTCCTCAAACGCGCCGTCGGCGCCATGGCGCTCGGCAATGCCATGGAATGGTTCGACTTCGGCGTGTACAGCTACATCGCCGTCACGCTCGGCCAGGTGTTCTTCCCGTCGAGCAATCCTTCCGCGCAGTTGATCGCGACCTTCGGCACGTTCGCTGCCGCGTTCCTCGTGCGCCCGATTGGCGGCATGGTGTTCGGGCCGCTCGGCGACCGCATCGGCCGCCAGCGCGTGCTCGCGATGACCATGATCATGATGGCCTGCGGCACCTTCGCGATCGGCCTGATCCCGTCGTACCACTCGATCGGCATTGCCGCGCCCATTCTGCTGCTCGTGGCGCGCCTGATCCAGGGCTTCTCGACGGGCGGCGAATACGGCGGCGCGGCAACCTTCATCGCCGAATTCGCGCCCGACAAGCGCCGTGGCTTCATGGGCAGCTTCCTCGAGTTCGGCACGCTGATCGGCTACGTGCTCGGCGCGGGCACGGTTGCCGTGCTGACCGCCATGCTCTCGCACGAGCAACTGCTCGACTGGGGCTGGCGCGTGCCGTTCATGATCGCGGGCCCGCTCGGCCTCGTGGGTCTCTACATCCGCACCAAGCTCGAAGAAACGCCCGCATTCAAGCGCGAAGCCGAACTGCGTGAAGCGCAAGAACATTCACGTCCGAAGCTCACGCTGAAGTCGCTCGTCACCGAGCACCTGCGCCCCTTCCTGCTGTGCGTGGGCCTCGTGCTGATCTTCAACGTGACTGACTACATGGCGCTCTCGTACCTGCCGAGCTACCTCTCGGCGACGCTGCACTTCAACGAAACGCACGGCCTCTTTCTCGTGCTGATCGTGATGGTCCTGATGATGCCGATGACGCTCGCGTTCGGCCATCTCTCGGACATCATCGGCCGCAAGCCGGTGATGCTCGCGGGCTGCGTCGGCCTGATCGCGTTGTCGATCCCGTCGCTCACGCTGATCCAGACGGGTGAATTGCTGCCGGTGTTCTTCGGTCTCCTGATTCTCGGCACGCTGCTCTCGTGCTTCACGGGCGTGATGCCCTCCGCGCTGCCGGCGCTGTTCCCGACCGCGATCCGCTACGGCGCGCTCGCCATCGGCTTCAACGTGTCGGTGTCGCTGTTCGGTGGCACGACACCGCTGGTCGCCGCCTGGCTCGTCGAGCACACGCAGAACCTGATGATGCCCGCGTACTACTTGATGGGCGCGGCCGTAATCGGCATCGTCTCGGTGCTGGCGCTGCGTGAGACGGCACGCAAGCCGCTGCTCGGCTCCGCGCCGTGCGTCGGCACCAAGGCCGAAGCCCATGCGGTGATGCGTGGTGTGCGTGTTGCCCGCGAAATCGACGAGCGCTATGCCGCGCACGCTGCGGTTCGGGTGTAACGCAATCGTCACGCAGCCCGGCGCTTCTCGCGCCGAGGATTTCGCATCGGAACGTATCGAAGGCCAGCCCCGCGCTGGCCTTTTTTACGTCCTGCGCTCGGCGTGACGCGTCATGCTCTGAATGCACAATTGGCTTAGTCGATCAGCCGTGTGTGCTCGACGTGCAGCAGCCCCTCGTTTCCGATCGTCAACATCGCGGCGGAAATGGGTAATTTGAAGCGGCGCGGTCCGGCGCTGCCCGGATTCACGTAGTGCACACCATCGCGCATGTCGTGCTCCGGCTTGTGCGAATGGCCGCTGACCACGACGGCGATGCCCTGCGCCGCCAGGCCGTCGCCGAAGCCGCGCAGATCGCGCAGTTCGTGAACGACGGCAACCGCGATACCGCCGATTTCAACCACGGTTTGCACCGGCAGCGCCTCCGCCCATGCGCCACGATCGTTGTTGCCGCGCACGGCGGTCAACGGCGCAATCTGCGCCAACTGGTCGAGCACGCCTTGCTCACAAATATCGCCCGCATGGATGATCGCGTCGCTGCCGTCGAGGAAACGCAGCAATTCGGGCCGCACGAGATTGTGCGTATCGGAAACTAGCGCGACGCGCAGCGGATATTGACGTGACATGGGTTGGCGTTTCGTAACGGAAAGCGAATACCGGTGATTATCGTCGACACGCAGCGCGCGTCGTGCCGGAAAGGAAACGTCATCGCAGCGCGCCTGCCCTACTCGCGCGCATCAACACCCACGCCAAGATAGACGGCGAGCCAGACGGTAGGCGTTGCCGTATCGGTCCACGCCACGCGATGCCGGCAGTGCGCGGGAATATGCACGTAGTCGCCAGGCTGCATCCGATGGAGCGCGCCACGTTGCGCCTCGAATTCCAGTACCGCCGCGCCTGCGAGCAAAACGACCCATTCGTCGCGCGGATCGTCGTACCAGAACCCTTCCGGGCTCGCCTGCCCCGTCGAGACGATCCGCTCGATCAGCACTCCAGCGTGGTCGACGAGCCGCTCGAAACGCTCGTCGCGTGCGCTGGCTTCGATACCAGCGTAGAGATTGCCTGAACGACCAACCGCCGCAGCGCCGGCAGGCTCCCCGGAGTGCGCGTTTTCGCCTGGCACGCTCATACGAGCGGCCTCAGTCCGTCGAGCAAGGTCGGCACGAGTTCGCTCACCGTCGGGTGAACGTGCATCGCGTATTCGAGCGTCGTATACGGCGCGTCGGCGGTCATCGTGTCGATGAAGGTGTGAATTGCCTCGTCACCCTCCACGCCGAAGATCGTCGCGCCCAGAATACGCTGCGATTGCGCATCCACGAGCGCCTTCATGAATCCCTCCGTCTCTCCGCGCTCGCGGGCGCGACCGACGCGCGACATCGGCATGGTGGCGATCAGCGCGGGCCGCCCACTTGCGCGCACTTCGCGCTCGCTCGCCCCCACCCTGGCAAGCGGTGGATCCACGAACACGGCATAGGCGGGAATACGCGTGTCGGCGCTACGGCGCGCGCCATCGAGCAGATTGGCCGCGACGATCTGGTAATCGTCGTACGAGGTGTGCGTGAATGCTCCGCGCCCGTTCACGTCTCCAAGCGCCCATACACCGGGCACGCGCGTGCGCAGTTCTCCATCGACGGCGATAAGACCGTGCTTGTCTCGCTCGATGCCTGCCGCGTCGAGCCCGAGATCGTCGGTGTTCGGAATGCGGCCCGTGGCGAACAGCAGATGCGAAACGTCAAGCGCTTCGCCACCGAGTTCAATACGTATGCCGTCCGAATGCTGGCCACCCTCGCCGCCAGCGCCGAACGGCGCGACGCTGCGGGGCGCATTGCCGAAGCGAAACTTCACGCCTTCGCGCGCAAGCACGTCCTGCACGGCCCGGGCCACGTCGTCGTCCTCGCGCACCAGCACGCGGTCCCCACGCACGAGCACCGTCACGCGGCTGCCGAAACGGCGAAACATCTGCGCGAATTCGAGCGCCACGTAGCTACCACCGACAATCGCCAGATGCGCTGGCAACGTCTCCAACGCGAGCAAAGTAGAGTTGGTTTCGTATCGGATACGGTCGAGCCCGGGCACGTCGGGAACGGCGGCGCGCGTTCCCGTGTTGATGAAGATCTCGGGCGCTTCGAGCGTCGCCGTTTCGCCGCCCGCTAACGTTACGCTGACCACATGTGCAGCGCTAAAGCGCGCATGCCCCTGCAACACCGTCACGTTAGGGGCATTACGCAACCAGTGTTCGACACCATCGCGCGACGCGCCAATGATGCGGTCCTTGCGCGCCTTCACGAACGCGAGATCGACGCTCACATCGGCGTCTTGCGCGGCGTTGCCGATCCTCACGCCAAAGTCCGCCGCGTGGCGCGCCACATGCGCGGCACGCGCACAGGCCACGTAGGCTTTGGTCGGCGTGCAGCCGACATTCACGCACGTGCCGCCGAACACCGCGCGCTCGATCACCGCCGTCTTGCGCCCGCTGGCTCCCAGCCGCACTGCGAGCGGCGGACCGCTCTGCCCGGTGCCGATCACGATCGCATCGAAACGCTGTGCCATGCCGTTCTCCTCGTGCGAAACATCGTGCAACTCACATGCGCGCATCACGTTCGCGCCATCTTACGCCGGCACCGCAAACGTCACGCCTGGGCTGTACTGGAATTTCGAATCGGAAAACGAGAAAAAAAGAGCCGCCCAGGATCATGGGGCGGCTCACAGGGTGACGCTACAACAGCAAACGGGCGATGCCGCTGCGCGTCGGGGGGAGAATCGTAAAGGCAGTACGCTGTCTATCGCTCGAGAGGAAACAGGTTCAATGGACGCGCTCGACCGGCGTCACGCATTCGTGGCTTGCACACCAGAGTTCGCGCGAGCGCTGCAGCGCCGCGCGCGCACCGCGCGTCGCCACCATCAGCCCGATTTGACCCATGTTGAAGTCGAGCGACACCATCAACTGCATGAGGTCCACCATCGGCAGGACCAGTGCTGGTTGATACAGTTGTCGTTCGATAAAGGATTTCATGACGGCTCCCGCTGAAACCGCCACGTCTCACTGACGTAGCGTCGTTTCCATGAGAGCCATTCTAGGAATGGAGCGTCCGCCGATAAATGGTCCGGACGCGAAGTCACTTGTCGTCAAACACGAACAATCGTGTAAACAGCAGTGACCCAGCATCAGCGATGTCCGGTCCCGAAGCTCATTCGAGCGGCGTCGCGACAAACTCCGGCAAGGTTTCGGCGCGGGCCGAGTGCGCGGCAAGCGCCGGATAACGCGCGGGATCCACGGCACCCGGCAAGATGTGCTGGGTGAAACGCCAGGCCACCGCGGCCGTGATGTCGGCCTGCGTGATCCGCCCCGCGCACAACCAGCCAACGCGGCCCTCCAGCAGTTTGTCGAGCGCCGCATATGCGGCGTGCATCTGACCTGTGACGCGCTGCAGCCACGGTTCGTGCTGGCGCTCCTCGGGCCGCAACTGGCGCTCGTACACCTGCTGGATCGTCTTCTCCATGGCGGCCAGCGCGAACCCGTTCACGCGCAGCGCGAAAGTGCGCTCCTGCGGCTCCTCCGGCATCAGGCGCTGCGCCGGCGGCACCTTGCGGTCGAGATGATCGAGGATCAGCGTGGAATCGATCAACAGCGTGCCGTCGTCGTCGATGAACGTCGGCGCCTTCACGACCGGATTGATCTGCGCGAACTCGTCATAGTGCCGGAACACCGACACACTGCGATGCTCGAACGGCATCCCAAGCACGTGCAGTGAAATCGCCACACGGCGCACATATGGGGAATCCATCATGCCAATCAACTGCATTGCCGCACCTCGCACAAGTAAAAGGGGACTGGACAACCGATAGTGCAGCATCGGCGAATGCATTTCAAGATTTGCAGATCATTCCCCTGCAGCCCGATGATCACACCCCATTAACACCGCGGCATTTGTCCTTGAGAAGCACGATTACGCGATGCAAATCGCTTAATGGCATCGCAAAAAGCGATTGATATCAAACATTAAAACCATTCCAAATTAAGCCGTGTCGATGTGCCACGCAGGATTTGATTTACCTGGCGCTACATTTGTTAGCTGTCGTCATGCGTGACGCGACGCGTCATTGCTGCAATGCAACGTCCTCAACATTTGGGAACAGTGATGGTGCATCTCTACGCACAGGCGCGCCACATAAGGCTCGGCAGACCAGGGGCCGCAACGCAAGGATGCCGAACTATTACTCCCCCTGCATTTCAAGGTATTTCCGTGCGCCGCATGTGTTGCACTGCATCGCCGGGAAACTCCTGGATACATATGCCGAAAGGCTGAGATAGTCTGACTGCACAAGGAGACGAAATCATGAGACAAGCATTCAATGTTGGCGTCGTCATCATCCTCGCACTCCTCCTCGCGAACCGGGCGATGACACGCGCGCAGGCGCACGAAAGCGGCTCGGTCACTTGCACGCAAGGTTCGGAGCTCGTGCGGCTCGACGCACTCGCGCGCGGCTTCACCGCCATCGGCGCGCGCAGCCAGGGAGAAAATTTCCTCTCATCGTGCCTCGTCTCTGGACAGGCTCAGGTCGGCAAAATCGTCGCGCACGACTGATTCCGCCGAACTGCACCGGACGCCAGCGCGACACCAACAAACCGTTCGGTTTGTGTCGCGTTGCCGCGCGGCGACCGGATGGACCGGATAGGTTCTGTGCCATAGCCGTTTCACGGCTGCACACGCGCATATTCCTCGCCGGCACGCCTTGACGCCCGTACCGGGACATAGCGTGCGTATCTGGCATATGCGCTCGCTCAGGCACCACACACGTCATAAAGCGTAAAGACCAAGCGTCGCTCCTTTTCGGGCGATTTCGCTCGCACTCACGCGCCCATACCGTTTTCACATCGTCATTGCCGTGCACGCGCATGACGTGCATTAACCACCCCTGCCTCGATATTTCAAGAAAGTTAATTAACATTCCCCCTGAGTTGCCAATGGCTGCATTTGGCGGCGACAATGGTGCGCGATCAGGAGGAATTTATGAGAGGCAGCATCCTGTTGCTCGGTCTTGGCATGCTAACGGCATGCACATCGGTAACCAGTGTGAATTCAAGACAGGATGGACATTTTTCGATAACGAGCCGGGCGCGTTGGGACATCGTCTCGTGGAACCACGTGCGCAGCGCCGGTTTCAAGGAAGCGCAGGCGTATTGCCGCAAGCAAAATAAAGAGATGCACGCCGTCGATGTGCACAGCGAAGGCCTGCGTGGCGTTACCCCGCAATCAGTAGAGGTAATCTTCGACTGCATCTAAGCCGCCCTCCCACATGCCGCGCATCCCCGTCCATCAAGCCTTTCGCGGATCCACGCCCACTTTTTGAGCGAAACCTTGCGCAATAGCAATGGTTTGTTGCCGTTCTCCCCGATATCCAATGCGCATCTCGCAGATACACTGACGAAACATTTTGTTACGGCCTGTATCATGCTTACCGCCTTTTTCATCGTGGCGCCTTTGGCGATTGCGGCGCTTTTCGGCTTTGCGCGGCTCGTCAATCCGCGCACCGGCCAGATCGGCAGCCGCTGAGCACGCGACGCGTCCCGGGACATCGTTGCGATATCCCGGCAACCCATGAGCCCAGCGACAAAAAACCCGCGAGGCATCGCGCCATCGCGGGTTTAGAGGCTTCTTACGAAGCCTGTTCAGGTTTCAAGATGTTCTGGTGCCGGCGACCGGACTTGAACCGGTAAGCCGTGAGGCGGCGGATTTTCGTCACACTACGTCTTTCGACGCCTCCCGCGGAGTTCTCGCGAATGTTCGTGCGCTGGACTATGCCTTCGCCTTAGCCACGCGACGCGGGTTGAACCGCGGCAAAGCCTTAGGCGCCCCCCGTCTAGTCTCTACACCTTCCTGGCCGGTGCGAAAAGCACCAGCCGGCTTGGCTCGGCGTTGCCTCGGCGCAATGCGCGCTTGCGCATCGCAAAGTCCAGGGGTTTCTCCGAATTTGAGGGGTTCTGCACCGGCCGTTTCCGGCTGGGCACTCAATCTAGTTTTAAGTCCGCTATGTTTACCAATTTCATCACGCCGGCAAAGCGGACGCGATTCTACCATTGGCACAGCGATTCCGGCTCAAGCCGATGACGACGTCATCCGGCTCGCAGCGCGCAAGTCACGCAATCAATATGTTGCGCACACAACGTGTCTAAAGTTTGCCCCAGGCACTCGGCTGCGCGAGGGGCGGCACGATCGCACACGCTCCGGTATGATCGGCACGCCCGAACTCATGCAAACTGCGTCTTACCGGCATGAGCGAGGGTAACCATTTCAGCATCCCGTATCGCTGGGCGCCGCCCGCACTGTGCACATGTCCACACCCGATTCCGCATCCACTGGCGAACGCCAGTCGCTGAGCGGCCTGCTGCTGTTGCTCGCGACCATCGCGGGCGTCGCGGTCGCGAACATCTACTACAACCAGCCGCTGCTCGACGACTTCCGCCATACGTTCCCCGCCGGAGCCGCGTGGATCGGCGCAGTGCCTGCCGCCACGCAGCTTGGCTACGCACTGGGGATGCTCCTGCTCGCGCCGCTCGGCGACCGTATCGACCGGCGCCGCATCATCCTCGTGCAGACGGGGCTGCTCTGTCTCGCCCTGCTTGCCGCGGCAACCGCGCCCACGCTGCCGGTGCTGATTGGCGCGAGCCTCGCCATCGGCGTGCTCGCCACCATCGCTCAGCAAGCCGTGCCGTTCTCGGCCGAACTCGCGCCGCCCGAACAGCGCGGCCACGCTGTGGGCACCGTCATGAGCGGTCTCCTGCTCGGCATCCTGCTCGCGCGCACGGCGGCCGGGTTCGTCGGCCAGTACTTCGGCTGGCGCACGGTGTTCGCCGCGTCGATCGCCGCGCTGCTCGTGCTCGCCGTGGTGGTAGTGAAAAAGCTGCCGAAGAGCCAGCCGACATCGACGCTCGGCTACGGCAAGCTGCTTGCCACGCTCTGGCATCTCACGGTCGAATTGCGCGGCCTGCGCGAGGCCTCGGCTATCGGCGCGTGCCTCTTTGCGGCGTTCAGCCTGTTCTGGCCCGTGCTCACGCTGCTGCTCGCGGGCGAGCCGTTCCACCTCGGCTCCCAGGTGGCCGGTCTGTTCGGTATCGTCGGCGCGGCGGGCGCGCTCGCGGCGCCGTGGGCGGGCCGCTCCGCCGACAAACGCGGCCCGCGCGCCGTCATCACGCTTTCGATCGCACTCATCGCCCTCGCGTTCGTGATCTTCGCGTTTTCGGGCACGAGCCTGATCGGCCTCGTAATTGGCGTGATCGTGCTCGACGTGGGTGTGCAGGCCGCGCAGATCTCGAACCAGTCGCGCATCTATGCGCTGCGCCCCGAAGCGCGCAGCCGCGTAAATACCGTGTTCATGGTCTGCTACTTCATCGGCGGGGCAACGGGATCGGCAGTGGGCGCAGCCACCTGGCATGCGTTCGGCTGGATGGGGGTGTGCGCAGCCGGTCTGGGCTTCAGCGGGCTCGCTGCGTGGATTCATTACGCCACGCGGGCGCACTCTGACGCAAGTGCGTAACCGTGTAATACGCTTTCGCCGCGTGGAATACGTGTTCGCGCAGCATCGCGAATTCGTGAAATCGTCCAGGCACGGGGTGTGCTCAACAAGGTTTCCCTCACTCAGCGGAGACCCTTCTCATGAAACGCCTGATTGCCCTCTTTCTCGTCACCGCGTCGGTTGCGGCGCTGGCCGCCTGCAATACCGTCGCGGGCGCGGGCGAGGACCTGTCCTCGGGCGGCCACGCCATCACGAACAGCGCCGAGAAAGCGAAGTAACCGGCGCGGCATCCGCGACGCCGGCGCACCATGCCGGCGCCGTGACTGCCTACCAGCGCTCCAGCATGAGTTGAAAAACCCTTCGCGCTACGAACGATCCGGCAACGTCAGGACCCACGCCGCCGGTCGTCAAACAGGAACGAGAGCCCAACGCTGCCGAGAATCAGTACAGTGGCAATGATCGTGCCGAGCGTAATCGGCTCGCCGAGCGTGAGCGCCCCGATGATCACCGCAACGACCGGGTTCACGTACATGCAGCTGCTTGCCACGATCGGACTCGTGTGCCGGATCAGATAACCGTAGGCCACATACGCGGCCATCGTGCCGATCATCATCAGGTAGACGAACGCGACCACCGGCAAGAAGTGCAGCGCGCCCATGCGTTCGCCGGTGATCCATGCCACCAGCGTCGAGATCGCACCGCCAAGACCGATTTGCAGCGCCGTCGCAACGAACAGATCGGAGGGCAACTCGAGCCGCCCCGCGAGATGCGCGCCGACCGCCCAGAAGAGCGCACCGCCGAGAATCGCGAGGCTGCCGCCCGCAGTGCCGCTCGCCCCACCGTCGTGGCTGAGGATCGCGATGCCGACGAGACCGAGCGCCACCGCCGCCCATTCGCCCTTCGCGACACGCCGTCCGGCCGCGGCGGCAATGAGCGTGGCGAACAACGGCACGGTCGCGACCATCACGGCCGCGGTGCCTGTGCCGACCGTGCGCATGCCGTAAGCCAGCATGCCGCTCGACAAGCCCACCAGCATCGTGCCGACGACGCCCGCGTTACGCACCTGGGCAAGCGTCGGCATGGGGGGACGCCGGCGCACGGCGAACACAAAGAGCCCGATGCCCGCGAGCAGGTTTCGCAGGCCCGAGAGCAGCAGTGGCGGAAACGAGCCCAGCGCCACATGCACGCCGAGATAGGTCGAGCCCCAAACGAAGTAGACGACCGCGAGCGATAGCGCGACGCGGCCGCCGCGCGACTGCGGCAAGCGCACGCTGCGTGCGAGACGCCAGCATTGTGTGCCGGTCTGTATCAGCGCCTGTAGCAGCCCATGGGCGAGTGAGCCGCCAGTCCAGCGAGAAGGCAAACGGGGAGGCATCGTCATTGCCCCGCGGAGAGACTAAGGACTGACCGCGGACACCCCGCCGGACATGGGACGGGACGAATGAGGCGCAACGGCATGATGGCAGCAGCGAAAAAGAAAGTGCGAGATGTGTCTCGATACGCCGCAATGTGGGCACTAAGGACACGAAGAGCCCGAATCGGGCGCCACGCATTATGCAACAAGGCACCCCGTTGCGGACGAGGTGAGCATGCTTTATGCGCAAGGCGTGCAGCTTGCGCGCAACGCCGGCTGAAACGCCGTGCTGGAAAGCCCGCCACGGTGGCCACAGCGCCAATCTGCGGCAAGACGTCGCTACCCCCTCACCGACGCCGTACGCATCGTCCACGCGAGTTGCCTGCGCAGGTCGTCCGTGAATAACAAGACCGTGTTAGCATGTCCTCTGCTTTCAATAAACTTTCACACCAATCCCTGTCGTCCCCCATGCATCCGTCGCTCACGCACCTCGCCGTGCATCTCGCCGCCCCCCTGCCGCCCCGCGCCCAGCGCGGCGCGTCTGCGTGCGCGGGAACGCTTCCGGATGCGCGCGCCGCCGCCCGACGACATCTCCCCGGCTCCCAGGCCCCGCTCGCCGCCGCCCGGCGTCCATACTGAACCACCCTCCGCTTTCCGGAGCCGTTCGGTCGGGCTCCGGGCCGATCCCTCACTTTTTCAAACCCGGATCGTAAGGAGAACCACCATGTCGAAGAAAATCCGCTATCTGACCGAGCTCGATCTCGCTCGCCTCGAAAAATGCGCCGCTGAACCCGGCGCGGCCCCCGCACGCCAACTCATGCTCGACGACCTGCTCGAACGCGCGGAGATCGTCGACTCGCGCAAGGTCGCAGCCAATGTCGTCACCATGAACTCGCAGGTCACGCTCGTGAACGAACGCACGGGCGAGGAAGTCACGTTCACCGTGGTCTATCCGGTGAGCGCCAATCTCAACGCCGGACGCCTGAACGTTTTTTCGCCCGCGGGCCTCGCGCTGCTGGGCGCGAAGCGCGGCGAGTCCGTGCGCTTCACGCCGCCCAGCGGCGCCGTCGAGACGTTCAAGATCGGCCGCATCCTGTTTCAGCCCGAAGCCGCGGACGATTTCACGCTATAAGCAACGCGCGTCCACGCTCCGCCTGGCACATTTCACACGCCAGAGCACTTGCCAGATCGTCGCAGCACGGTGTATCGTTTGGCCTGCTTACGCGGGGGTCCTGCGTCATGCGCCGCTTCGAATCGTTCAGACGAATGTTCAAGCCGCGTATTGCGTGGGTGAGAAATACCCTTTGAACCTGATCTGGATAATGCCAGCGCAGGGAAGCGTCCGGACTTCGCAACGCAAACGCCTCACCTCATCACAGCGAAGTCCGTCCACGTTCCGTCTCATCTCCTGCTAAGCCGCTGTTCCCACTTTGCTTTGCATGGAGAGAGAGACGCATGAACGCGAATCCGAAGTTCATTTCCGCCAACGCGCACGTCGACGAAGCCGCGATTGCGCCGCTGCCCAATTCCCGCAAGATCTATGTGACCGGTTCGCAGCCCGACATCCGTGTGCCAATGCGCGAAATCTCGCAATCGGACACGCCCACGGGCTTTGGCGGCGAAAAAAATCCGCCGATCTACGTCTACGACACCTCGGGTCCGTACACCGATCCTGAAGCGAAGATCGACATCCGCGCGGGCCTGCCCGCAGTGCGTCAAGGCTGGATCGAAAAGCGCGACGACACTGAAGCCCTGCCCGGCCTCTCCTCCGAATACGGCCGCGAGCGCGCCGCCGATTCGGCCACGGCCGAACTGCGCTTCCCGGGCCTGCACCGCACGCCGCGCCGCGCGAAGGCCGGCAAGAACGTCACGCAGATGCACTACGCGCGTCAGGGCATCATCACGCCGGAGATGGAATACATCGCGATCCGCGAGAACCAGCGCCGCGCCGAGTATCTGGAAAGCCTCAAGGCGAGCGGCCCGAACGGTGCGAAGCTCGCCGCGATGATGGGCCGCCAGCATCCGGGCCAGGCGTTCGGCGCAGCAGCCTTCGGCGAGAACGCGCTCAAGGAAATCACGCCTGAATTCGTGCGCGAGGAAATCGCGCGCGGCCGCGCGATCATCCCCGCGAACATCAACCACCCGGAAAGCGAGCCGATGATCATCGGCCGCAACTTCCTCGTGAAGATCAACGCGAACATCGGCAATTCGGCGGTCACCTCGTCGATCGGCGAGGAAGTCGACAAGATGACGTGGGCGATCCGCTGGGGCGGCGACACGGTCATGGATCTGTCGACCGGCAAGCACATTCACGAAACGCGCGAGTGGATCATCCGCAACTCGCCGGTGCCGATCGGCACGGTGCCCATCTATCAAGCGCTCGAAAAGGTCAACGGCAAGGCCGAGGACCTCACGTGGGAGATGTTCCGCGACACGCTGATCGAGCAAGCTGAGCAGGGCGTCGACTACTTCACGATTCACGCGGGCGTGCGCCTGCAGTACGTGCCGCTCACGGCCAACCGCATGACCGGCATTGTTTCGCGCGGCGGTTCGATCATGGCCAAGTGGTGTCTCGCGCATCACAAGGAGTCCTTCATTTATGAGCATTTCGAAGAGATCTGCGAAATCATGAAGGCCTATGACGTGAGCTTCTCGCTCGGCGACGGCCTGCGCCCCGGCTCGATCTACGACGCCAACGACGAAGCGCAGCTCGGCGAACTGAAGACGCTCGGCGAGCTCACGCAGATCGCGTGGAAGCACGACGTGCAGGTGATGATCGAAGGCCCGGGCCACGTGCCGATGCAGCTCATCAAGGAGAATATGGACCTGCAACTGGAATGGTGCGACGAAGCACCCTTCTACACGCTCGGACCGCTCACCACCGACATCGCACCGGGCTACGACCATATCACCTCGGGCATTGGCGCCGCGATGATCGGCTGGTTCGGCACGGCCATGCTCTGCTACGTCACGCCGAAGGAACACCTGGGTCTGCCGAACAAAGACGACGTGAAGGAAGGCATCATCACGTACAAGCTCGCAGCGCACGCGGCCGATCTCGCGAAGGGCCATCCGGGCGCGCAGGTGCGCGACAACGCACTTTCGAAGGCGCGCTTCGAGTTCCGCTGGGAAGACCAATTCAACATCGGCCTCGATCCGGACAAGGCACGTGAGTTCCACGACGAAACGCTGCCGAAGGACTCCGCGAAGGTCGCGCACTTCTGCTCGATGTGCGGCCCGCACTTCTGCTCGATGAAGATCACCCAGGACGTGCGCGACTTCGCGGCGAAACAGGGCATGAGCGACGACGAGGCCCTGAAAAAGGGCATGGAAGTGAAGGCCGTCGAGTTCATCAAGCAGGGCGCGGAGATTTATCAGCGCCAGTAAGGCACGCAAGACGGTGCGCTGCGCGCCGCGAAACAATTTCTAACGACTCCGACAACTCGTTGACAAGCGCACACACCCGGATACGGGAGACGCTTCTACGATGGATGTATTGGAGGCGCATCAGGCAGGAAAGCGTCTGATGCGCCTCGCCCGATACAACAGGAGTCGAAAAATGAAAACACTCGCACGCGCACGCACCCTCCTCACTGTGACCACGCTCGTTGCCGTGATCGGCAGCCTCTCGGCTTGCGACAACATGTCGAGGCGCGACCGCGACACGGCAATCGGCGCGGGTGTCGGCGGCGTCGCGGGCGCGGCCATCGGCGGCAGTGCGCTCTCCACGATCGGCGGTGCCGCAGTGGGCGGCGTCATCGGCAATCAGGTCGGCAAGTAAGGGCTGCATCCGCCCGACCTGACACGACAAAAAACCCACGACATTACAACAGGCAAATTAGCCGGCAATCCCGGTTGCACATGCCGGCTTCAGAGAGGATACGCGGCGCATGTCTCGCAAGAGCATGCGCCGCGTTTGCATTTGGCCACGACCCTACATGCCCGTGTTCGTGCATGCAGTCATGCAAGCCCGTGAAATATCCGGTGACGCGAGTGCAACACAAGGTTGCGGTGAGGAGCGTAAGCTCGATCGATCAGGTTCCGGGTGCCCGGCGCTTCAACCAGACGCCTGCCGGCCGCGAAAGGAGTCCGCCATGAATCGCCCCTTAGCCGCACTTGCCTCGCCTTGCTGCGCCTCCGCGCGCCCATTCTGGTCGAGCCGAACGTGGGCACGCGGCGCGCTCAAGCGGGTCCCGATGCTCAGCGCAACGGCCGCTCTGCTCGCGCTTTCCGGCTGCTATTACTATTACCCATACGGCTATTCGCCGTACTACTACAGCGCGGTGCCCGCCGCGAGCACACAGCACGAAAACGCGGTTCTGCAGACCAGCCCGCAAGCGAGCCTGCCCGCCAACCCCGCACCCGCGGCCGTCCCCGATACCCAATACCCGGGACCGCTCTATCCCTCGCCGCCTGTTGCTGTCGCGGCCTGGCCAGTCTATCCAGCGTATCCGGCTTATCCCGCGTATTACCCCTATCCCGCGTGGGGATGGGGCGCGCCCGCGATCTCCTTTGGCTTTGGCTACTGGAGCGGCGGTGGCGGCCACTGGCATCACTAAGTGCCACGCGCGCCGCACGACCGTACTTTCCCTCCTTGACGCTCCCGAACCATTTTCTATGCTGCTATTGGGTATCGGGTACTGAAGCACAGCCTTACTGAATTCCCCTCCCCACGGCGGCGCCCGGGTCTACCGCGCGCCGCACGCACTGCCGACGCCACGCCCGGCACACCCTTGCGCCCGCACGCATCGATGCGCCGATACCAATCAGCACAAAGGAGACGTCATGTTCCACCAGCTGTTGACTCCCATCGGCAATTCGCTCTTCCTGTCGTTCATCGTGGCGGTGCTGCCGATCGCCGTGGTGCTCGTCCTGTTGGGCTGGGCGCGCCGGCCCGCGTGGCAGGCTTCGCTCGCGGGCCTCATCGTGGGCCTCGTCGTCGCGATCGTGGGCTGGCAGTTTCCCGTCAATCTCGCCATCAGTTCGGTGCTCAACGGCGTGGTTTTCGCGCTGTGGCCGGTCATGTGGATCGTCGTCACGGCCATCCTGCTTTACAACATTGCTGTGCGCTCAGGGCGCTTCGCGGCGTTTCGCATGTGGCTGCTCGACAATCTGCCCAATGACCGGCGCATCGTGCTCGTGGTGGTGGGCTTTTCGTTCGGCGCGCTGTTCGAAGGCATCTCGGGTTTCGGCACGCCCGTCGCGATCACCAGTTCACTCCTGATCATGCTCGGCTTCCCGGCGCTCGAAGCGCTCACCTTCACGCTGATCTTCAATACCGCGCCGGTGGCGTTCGGCGCGCTCGGCGTGCCGATCACGGTGCTCGGCGCGGTCACTCACCTGCCCGCCGACGCGCTCGGCCAAATGGTCGGCCGCCAGCTGCCATTCTTCGCGGTGGCGCTGCCGTTCTACGTAATCGCCATCTACGCGGGCGTGGGCGGCATGCTGCGCATCTGGCCGGTGCTGCTGGTCTCGGGCGGCAGCTTCGCGCTCACGCAGTTCGTCACGGCGAACTACATCAACTACAGCCTGACCGACGTGCTCTCTTCGCTCGTCTCGCTGATCCTCACGATCCTGTTCCTGCGCGTGTGGAAACCCGCGCCCGACCCGCGCTTCGAGATCAAGGTGGACCGCGCCAAGGAAGTACGCGGCGATGTCTCGGGCACACAGGGATGGTATCCATGGATCATCGTGGCGGTGGTCGTGATTCTCTGGACGATCGCCAAGGTGTTCGCGCTCGGCGACCTCAAAGTGCACTGGCCGGGCCTCGACAAGGCCGTCTACATCACGCTGTACAAGACGCCGTATGGCGCGATCTGGGACTTCCAGCCGCTCGGCACAGGCACCGCGATCCTGCTTGCGGCCATTCTCACGGCGTTGGTCGTGCGGCTCAAGCCCGCCGACTTCGGCGCCGCTATCGTCGACACGTGGGTGCAAACGCGCATCGCCATCCTGACCGTCGCCACCATCGTCGGGCTCGCGTTCTTGATGAACTACTCAGGCCTGACTTATACGCTGGGTCTCGGCGTGGCCTCGGTGGGCGCGTTCTTCCCGCTTGTCTCGGCGTTCCTCGGCTGGGTGGCCGTGTTCCTCTCGGGCAGCGATACCTCAGGCAACGCGCTATTCGGCAATCTTCAGGTGGTGGCCGCGAACCAGCTCAACCTCAACCCCGTGCTCATGGCAGCGACCAATTCGTCGGGCGGCGTCATGGGCAAGATGATCTCGCCGCAAAACATCGCGACGGGCGTGGCGACCACCGACCTCAAAGGCCAGGAAGGCCATGTGTTCGCGAAAACCTTCAAGCACTCGATCCTGCTGACGGTGCTGCTCGGCATTCTCGTGTGGCTTCAGCAGAACGTGTTCACGTGGATGATTCCGCCGCATTGACAGCAGCATGAAGCGTGAATAAAAAACCGCCTGCGAATCGATGAATTCGCAGGCGGTTTTTTGATTGCCCTGGGGCGGCCTGGACGCCGCCCCCTGCATCTCGACGATGCTTATTGCAGTTGCTCGACCACGAGGCTCATGATCTCGCGAGCCGGGCGCGACGAGTCGACCTGCCCGTTGTCGTCGAGGACCGACACGCGGGTCTGGTTATCGGTTACGGCGCGCACGTTGAGCTTGTACTGCTTCGCGACCTTGTCCTTGTGGCCGTGGAAGAGCTGGCTCCAGAAGCCCTGCTCCGCCGAACTCAGATCCTGCGGATCCACGTAGCGCAGATAGTAAATGCCCTTCGTGCGGTCGCGGTCGTCAACCGTGAAGTTCGAGCGGTCGAGCGCGACGCCCACACGCAGCCATGCGCGGTCGTACGGCTCGGCAAGCGTGAGCTCGGTCGACGTGTACTGCCCCCCCGCGGCGCCGTTAGCCGACGACGTATCGGACGGCGCGCTCTGACCCGCAACGGCAGCGTTCTGCGCCGCGATGGCGGCTGCGCCCGCGTCGGCGCCCTTGGCCGGCGTCTTGGCGTTCGTGTTCGCTTTTGCATCGGCCTCGGCGGAAATCTGCGCGTCAGGCACGCCGGGCTTGGCGCGCCCGAGCGTCACAATGAGCCGCTTGAGGTACTCGGTTTCGAGCGCCGGATCGTTGGGTTTCGGCACCCAGTGCGTAGTGTCGTTGTTGGTGCCGGTCAGCTGCTCGCTCAGGCCCTTCTGGCTGATGAAGAGGTACGTGCCGCCGGTGGGCGACGTTTCGAGGCGCGTGCGGTACTTGTTGCGCTCGGCCGTGACGTACGAATTGCCCGTGGCCCACGACAGCGTGTTGCGGATAAGGCCGTCGTTGAGCTTCGGATGGGTTTCGTTCCAGTCGGTTTCCATCACGCCCTTGTCGCGCTGGTCGACCACCAGCAGGAAGCCCTGCTCCTGCCAGAAGCGGCGCACCTGCGGCCAGACCTGGTCGGGCGTGCGGTTGTCGATGACGAGCCAGCTTTCCGTGCCGTCACGCTGAATGTGCATGCCGGGCACCTGCGGGAGCACCTGTGTCTGGTCGGACGCGGGCGCCGCGGCCTGAACCTGCTTGAGCGCGGACAGCGAGGTTTCGCCGCCTTGCGGAGGCAGCGAGCGCTGGTCGCCCGTTTCGTCAAGCATGTTCGGCGGCACGGCCAGCGACGCCTGCTTCGCTTTCGCGTCGCTGCGGTAATCGATCTTGCCGGGCGTCGGCGAACTGCAACCGGCGACCAGCCCGCCCGCCATCAGGAGCGCGAGCGCGCGTGCGGCAAGACGTTGGTGAAAATCACTCATGTTCGGGTAATCCCTTCGGCTAGGCCACGGGCTAGTTTCCGTGGATCAACCAGCCATTTTACCGGTGAGACGCCGTGCTGTGCAAAAACCAGGCAGAGACGGCGTCGCCCGGCGTGCGCCAGCCCGTCAGAGCGGCGCTCCAGGCGCTGGGTGACGGACCCCACGGCCCCTTTTTGCACCATCAATGTAACGTTCATCAACATTTCACACGCTCATCTCCACGCCCATAAATCTAGAACATTTCCTTTTTTATCAAAGAGCTACGTATGTCGACGAGGGGCCGTCAGTTTTGCGCCCGTCGACATTTGATGCTCGCTGAGCTTGCATGAGCGGCCCGATGTTAATTTCCCCGAGAAAAAAGAGATAAGCCCAAAGAACAACGTACGGAGAGTTAATGAAAACTTGCAGCTGCTTGCAGGCGGGCCGCGCCGCGACCTTCGCCTGCCTCTTCTCGGGCCTCGCGGCCGGCGCCGCACCGGCCCACGCGGCACTCGGCGACACGGCCCCGGCCGAGACTCCACAAGCCTCCACGCCCGCTAACGCCCAGACGCTCGCGGGCGGCGCAGCACGTGTGACGAGCTACGTCGACGCGGGCGGCACGCACTTCAACGAGTACATCGCCACCCGCAACGGCCAGATCTTTGCCTATACGTGGCAAGGCCCTACCCCGCCGGATCTCGATGCACTGCTTGGCCGCTACGCCGCCGACTGGCACAGCGGCGCCACCGCGCTCCATGCCGCCGGACGCGACAGCCTGCACGCCGCACGCGTTGATACGCCCACGGTCGTCGTCGAATCTGGTGGCCAAATGCGCAGCTATATCGGCCGTGCGTGGCTGCCTGCGGCGTTGCCTGCGGGCATCACGGAAGGAGACCTGCAATGAGCACGCCGGCGCAACGCGTTTCGCCCGCGGAGGAGCGCGCAAACGCACACTCGCGCGTGTCCGCGGGCATCCTCGCCGTGGCGCTCACCGCAGTGCTCACTGCAGTGCTCACGGCCTGCGGGGGAAGCGGCAACACCGGCGTAGTAAGCGGCACGACACCCGCGAGCACGCCCTCTGCGGCCAGTGCGCCGTCGAGTGCGAGTGCGCCGTCGTCGACCAGTCCGGGCCCCTCCAGCACGTCCGGCACCGTGCCGCAATCGACCACGCCGAATGTCCTCGCGGTCAGTGTCGCCGCCACGCCCCAATCCGCACGCAACATGCTCATGGCGAGCGTGACCGTGTGCGTGCCGGGCACGACGACCTGCGCAACCGTCGACAACGTGCAGGTCGACACCGGCTCGCAAGGCCTGCGCCTGCTCGCCTCCGCACTGCCCGCCGGATTCGCCCTGCCCGCTGTCAACGCGGGAGCCAGTTCGTCGCCCGCTGGCGAATGCGCGGCCTTCGGCACCGGCTATACGTGGGGCGCGGTGCGCAGCGCCGACGTGCGGCTCGCGGGCGAAGTTGCCCCGTCACTGCCGATTCAGGTGATCGCCGACGCGTCCGTGCCCACCACGCCGAGTTACTGCCAGGGTTTCGGGTTCGCGATGATCAATACCACGGCGCTGCGCTCGAACGGCATCCTCGGCGTCGGGACCTTCAATGCCGACTGCGGCGCAGCCTGCGTTAATCAACCCAATAGTTCGTGGTACTACGCATGCCCGTCCGGCAGCTGCACGGCAAGTGCGCAGCCACTTGCGCAGCAGGTGCGCAACCCCGTCGCGTCGTTTGCCACCGACAACAACGGCGTCGTGATCGATCTGCCGGCGGTGCCCGACACGGGCCAAAGCGCGGTGAGCGGATCCCTGGTCTTCGGCATCGGCTCGCAACCGAACAACGCGCTCGGCAGCGCTACAGTGCTGCGCGCGAATACGGTAACGGGCTACGTGACGACCACGACCTCGGACGGTTCGATCTATCCGCTCAGCTATCTGGATAGCGGATCGAATGGCTTCTTCTTCGCGACCTCCGCCCTCACGCGCTGCGGTGTGTGGTACTGCCCGAGCACGCCGCAAAGCATCGGCGCATCGATCAAGGGAACAGACGGCATCAGCGCGCCGGCCTCGGTCTCGGTTGCGAACGCGCAAACGCTCCTCGCCAGCAGCAACTGGGCGTTCAACGACCTCGCGGGATACAACGGCAATATGTTCGGCTGGGGATTGCCGTTCTTCTTCGGACGGCGAATCTATACGGCGATCGAAGCCCAGGTGACCCCGGCGGGAACGGGGCCGTACTTCGCGTTCTGAGTGGTGCGCGCAAGCGCGCGGGTCATTCGTCGTCGACTTCCGGCGCGGGCGTGGTCTTCGCGAGCGCGCCCGGAGAGAGCCAGCGGAACGACGTGAGACTGCCCGTCTTGTCGTAGGTGCACTCGGCGGCAGTGGACGGGCGCGGCGCCTTGTGCAAACCGAGCTTCACGGCAAGCACCGCCATCGGCGTCGTGGGCTTGCCCTCCGCGACCGGAGCCGCAGCCGGCGCGGATGCTGCGGAGGCACCCGAAGCCGCCGAAACCATGGACGCAGCCAGCGGCGCAGACGCGCCGCGCGCAGCCACTGCGGCAGTCGAATTTGCAGTTGAAGTCGCGGTCGGCATAGACGCGGTCGAGGCGCTTGCCGCGCTCGCGCCGGAAGCGCTTGCTGTCGTGGCGGACGCACCCGCCACAGCAGCCGCGGCCGAGGCGCTGAGCTTGCCCGATGCCGGCAATGCGCCGCGATCGAGCAAGCCTTCGACCACGACGCGTTTGCCGCGATACGCCACGGCGGTATGCGTGACGGACAATGCCCCCAGCGAAGCGCTGGCGAGCCGGGTGCGCATTTCCTGCTCGCACTCACTGGGGTTCTGATACTGCGCGACGCATCCCGCGAGCAGAGTGGCCCCGGCGGTGAGGCCGACGAGGCAAGCTTTCCGTTTGTTCATCGCTCTTGTTGCGCTTCTCGCGCGGTTCGGTTTTCAGGCTGCGGCAATTGTAGCGTACAGGCCGCGAGGACCCGAGGCGCACCGGACTTTGGCGCCGCCACTGCTGCCGCCCGAGGCTCGCTGGCCACGCCGGCCTGCTATCATCGCTGCTGTATATTCATACAGTGCCGCGCGTGCTTCCCGAATCCCCCGATCCGTTCTATTACCTCGCGAACTTCGAACGCGCGCTCGCCTCGCTCGATGCGCGCTGCGCCGACTTGTTCGACGAAGCCGAGCAGCGCTTCGTGCAAGGGTTCCGCGCCCTGCCGCGCGGCTCGCGCGCGCTGTTCGTGCGCATGCTGATGCGCAAGGGCCCGAATTTTCGCGCAAGCAAACTGGACTACGCCGAGATTGGCTGTCCGCGCGCGGCGGCCGCTCCCCTCGTCGACGCGGGCTGGCTGGACAACGCGCCCGTGCTCGCGCTCGATGCCCTCGCCGCGCTCGTCACCAAGGCCGAATTGCAGACGCTCAATGCGCGCTTCGCAGCCGATACCGCTGCGCCCGGTGCGCGAGCCACACGCACCGTACGCACCTTACGCACCACACGCGCCGAAACGCTCGAAGCCCTGCAAGCCGCTGCACCCGAAGCGCGCGGTTGGTCCGCGTGGTTTCCTGGCTCGGCCGATACCGTCTTCCATTTGGCCGCCGCGCCGCTGTGCGAGCGGCTCAGGCTGATGTTCTTCGGCAACCTGCGGCAGGACTGGTCCGAGTTCGTGCTCGCCGATCTGGGTGTCTATCGCTACGAGCCCGTGCCGCTCGACAGCGCGTCGCGCGCGTTCCGGCAGCGCGCCGATATCGACGCCTGGCTTGCGCTGCGAGACTGCCGCGAGACCTTCGATCTCGCGCCCGATGCCGCAAGCGCCGTCACCGCCGTGGGCGCGGCGCTCGATACGCTCGACCTGCTCGCGCCGTACACCCAGTCCAACGACTGGCTGCGCTCGCGTCACGACCGGGTGCGCCACGCAGCGGGTCAGACTGCCGAACGGATGGGCGAACCGGCACTCGCGTGGCGCGCCTATATCGACTGCGGCCATCCAGAATCGCGCTACCGGCGCGTACGCGTGCTCGAGCAACTGGGCCGCCGCGCCGACGCCCTCGCGCTCGCACGGACGATTGCCGGCGCGCCCGCGAACGAAGAGGAAGCGCAACGCGCGACGCGCACGCTCGCGCGCCTCGCGCGACGGCGCACCGCGAGCGCGGAAACAGGCGTAAGCCAGGCAACCCGCGAGTCAACCCGCGCGCCGACGTTCGCCAGCGCCGAACTCACGCTACCCGCGGCCTGCGCGGGTCTGCGCGTGGAGGAAGCCGCGCGCCAGACGCTCGAGCGCGCGGACGCACCCGTCTTCTACGTCGAGAACACGCTCATCAACGGCCTGTTCGGCCTGCTCTGCTGGCCCGCTCTCTTCGCAGCGCTGCCGGGCGCATTCTTCCATCCGTTCCAGCGCGGCCCCGCCGATCTACACGCCGCCGACTTCGTCCAGCGGCGCGCCGGGCTCTTCGCCGCCTGTCTCGCCGAGCTCGAAAGCGGCACGTATCGCGCGACCATCGAGCAGCGTTTTGGCGAGAAGTCCGGCATCCAGTCGCCTTACGTCGCATGGCCCGCGCTCGACGCCGCCCTGCTCGCGCTCGCACTCGACTGTTTTCCTCCTGCCCACTTGCGGCTATGGTTCGAGCGGCTCCTGCGCGAGCCCGCCGCGAATCGCTCGGGCCTGCCCGACCTCGTGCGTTTCTGGCCGCGCGAGCGACGCTACGAACTGATCGAAGTGAAAGGCCCCGGCGACCGGCTGCAGGACAACCAGCGCCGCTGGCTCGCGTACTGCGCCGCGCACGGCGTGCCCGTGACGGTGCTGCAAGTGCGCTGGGCGGCGCAGTCAAACGTGAACGCTGCACCAATGCGATGAGCTACACCGTCGCGGTCCGTACGCTCTGCGAGTTCACCGCTAAACGCGGCGACCTCGACTTGCGTTTCACGCCCTCGCCCGATGCAAGCGAAGGCCGCGCCGGCCACGCCGCGATTGCCGCGCGCCGGCCCGCCGGCTACGAAACCGAAGTCGCGCTCACCGGCGTGTTCGGCACGCTCACCGTGCGTGGCCGCGCCGACGGCTACGACCCGGCACGCCAACGGCTCGAAGAATTCAAGACCTATCGCGGCGATCTGGACGCGATGCGCGAGAACCAGCGCGCGCTGCACTGGGCGCAGTTGCGCGTCTACGGCGCGCTGATGTGCGAAAAGCTCGGCCTCGATGCGCTCGAACTTGCGCTCGTTTACTACGAGATTGGCTCGGGACGTGAGACGGCACTTGTCGAGCACGCGAGCGCACAGCAATTGCGCGCCGAATTCGAATCGCAATGCGCACGCTTCGTCGCGTGGGCGGAACAGGAAAGCGCGCATCGCGCGGCGCGCGACAGTGCGCTCGCGGCATTGCGCCTGCCGCATGCTGCGTTCCGCGAAGGCCAGCGCGATCTCGCCGAGGCCGTGTGGCGCGCGGCGACGCAAGGCCGCTGCCTGCTGGTGGAAGCGCCGACCGGCATCGGCAAGACCATTGGCACGCTGTTCCCGCAACTGAAGGCCTGCGCGCGGGCCGACATCGACAAGGTGCTGTTCCTGAGCGCCAAAAGCTCGGGACGTCAACTGGCCATCGACGCACTCAACACGCTCGCCAATGTGCATGCCGATGGCGAAGCTAATGCGAGTGGTAACGCGGGCGCGCTGCCGCTGCGCGTTTTAGAGCTGGTCGCGCGCGAAAAGGCTTGCGAGCACCCAGACCTCGCATGCCACGGACAATCATGCCCGCTCGCGCGTGGTTTCTACGACCGCCTGCCCGCCGCACGCGCGGCTGCCCTCACGCGCGTGCGACTCGAGCGCGCGACGCTGCGCGAAGTCGCGCGCGAACATGAGGTGTGTCCGTACTACCTCGGCCAGGAACTCGCGCGCTGGAGCGACGTGATCGTCGGCGACTACAACTATTACTTCGACGTGAGCGCCATGCTGTTCATGCTCGGTGCGCACAATCAGTGGCACACGAGCGTGCTCGTGGACGAAGCGCACAACTTGCCTGAACGCGCCCGCGCGATGTATTCCGCCGAGCTCGTGCAAACGCGCGTGGACGCCGTGCGACGTGCAGCAAGCGCCCCGGTGAAGCGCGCACTGACCCGCCTCGCGCGCCTCTGGAACGCGCAAAACGCTGTACAGCCACACGCCTGGCGCGCGAGCGAAGCGCTGCCCGATGGTTTAGTCGCCGCGCTCAGCGATGTGATTGCCGCGATTGGCGACCAGCTTGCGCAACCGGCGCTCGTGCGCGACGCCGAGCTCGAACGCTTCTATTTCGACGCGCTGCACTTCGTGCGCATGGCCGAACGCTTCGACACGCAATCGATCTTCGACGTCACGCCGCTTCGCGCACCGCAAGCGAAGCGCGCGCGCTCGACGCTCTGTATCCGTAACATCGTGCCGGCTGGCGCGCTGCGCGCGCGCATGGCGGCAGCCCACAGCGTGACGCTTTTCTCCGCCACGCTCGCGCCCACGCACTACTACACCGACATGCTCGGCTTGCCGGAAAACACCGTGAACGTAAAGATCGGCACGCCGTTTCGCACCGAGCAACTCGAGGTGCGGATCGCGCGCGATATCTCGACACGCTACAAGGACCGCGAGCGCTCGCTCGATGCGCTGGTCGAGCGCATCGCTGCGCAATATACAGCGCGGCCCGGCAATTACTTGTGCTTCCTCAGCAGCTACGATTATCTCCAGCTTGCCGCCGACGCCTTCGTCGCGCGGCACCCGCACGTGAGCACATGGATGCAGTCACGCACGATGGACGAAGCGCAGCAACAGGCCTTCGTCGCGCGCTTCGTGGAAGGCGGTTGCGGAATCGGCTTTGCGGTGCTCGGCGGCGCTTTCGGCGAGGGCATCGACTTGCCGGGCACGCGCTTGATCGGCTCCTTTATCGCGACGCTCGGCATGCCGCAGGTGAATCCCGTCAACGAGGCGATGCGCGAGCGCATGGAAACGCTCTACGGCGCCGGGTTCGACTACACCTACCTGATTCCCGGATTGCGCAAGGTCGTACAGGCCGCAGGCCGCGTGATTCGCACCGAACGCGATAGCGGCGTCGTGCATCTGCTCGACGACCGCTTCGCGCGGCCCGACGTGCGCGCACTATTGCCCGCATGGTGGCATATCGGTTGAACGCCATCGGTCAATAGTCCAAACTATTGCGACGCCATACCGGCCGCATGGAGTTGTATGACCCGCACGCTTTCCGCCTGGAATACTCCAAGTCATTAAAAGGAAACACGCCCCATGAACCGAATCGCTCAATTGAGTTCCGAACCTTGGGGCGCCCTGCCCAACGGCGACGCCTGCCGGCTCTACACGCTTCGCAACGCGCGAGGCATGCGAGTGCAGATCAGCGACCTCGGCGCGACGCTGGTGTCCTGGCACGCGCCCGACCGCACAGGGCGACTCGCCGACATCCTGCTGGGCCACGACACGCCCACCGCCTACTACACGGCCACAACGTACATGGGCGGCCTGATTGGCCGCTGGGCCAACCGCATTGCCGATGCGCGCTTCACACTGGATGGCGTCGACTACCGACTCGACCGCAATGAGAACGGCAATCTGCTGCATGGCGGCGCGAACGGGTTTCACCGCGCGATATGGCAAGCCGAGGACGAGCGCGGCGCGCTGCTGCTGCGGCTCGAGTCTCCCGCAGGCAACGGCGGCTTTCCCGGCAACGTGAGCGTGCAGGTGCGCTACACGCTCGACGACGACGGCACGCTCACCATCGACTACGAAGCCTCCAGCGACGCACCCACACCGCTGAACCTCACAAGCCACGGTTATTTCAACCTCAGCGGCGAACCGGGCTCGGACATTCGCGATCACATCCTCACGATCGACGCCGATGCGTACCTCGAAGTCGATCCGCGGATGATCCCCATTGGCATGGCCGACGTCAGCGGCACCGCCTTCGACTTTCGCGAGGGCGCTCCACTAGGCACGCGGCTCGACTCGCCCCATGCGCAGATCGCACTGGCGGGCGGCGTCGACCACTGCTACATCGTGCGCGATGCCGCCCGAACGGGCCATGCACCGGCTGTGCGCAGCGTGGCGAATGTCTACGAGCCCCGCAGCGGACGCGAACTCACGGTCGCAACCGACCAGCGCGGCCTGCAGTGCTATACGGGAAATTATCTGGAAGGTCAGCCGGGGCGCCACGGCGCGCCGTGCGTGCGCCACGCGGCGCTGTGTCTGGAAGCGGGCGGATTCCCGAACCAGATCAATATGGAAGCACCAGAATGCAATGACCTTGTATTGCGCCCCGGCGGCACTTACCGCCAGGTCACGCAATACAAGGCAGGCGTGCGATCCTGAACCGGAATACTCTGGAATCCTCAGGAAACTTAGGCGTACTGGTACACGCCACGACCGGTTTTGCGACCGAGCTGCCCCGCTGCCACCATTTCGCGCAAGAGCGGGCACGCACGATATTTCGAGTCGCCGAAGTCCTTCAGGAACACGTCCATCACCGAGAGGCACACGTCGAGGCCGATCAGATCCGCGAGCGCGAGCGGCCCAATCGGATGATTCGCGCCGAGCTTCATGCCCGCGTCGATTTCCTCGGCGCTCGCAACGCCTTCGGCGAGCACGAAGAACGCCTCGTTGATCATCGGCACGAGAATGCGGTTCACGACGAAACCCGGCGCGTTCTTTACCGCGATGGGCGTCTTGTCCAGACGCTGCGCGAGATCTCGCACCGCATCGACCACGGCCGGGCGCGTCTGCAGGCCGCGGATCACCTCGACGAGCGGCATCATCGGCACCGGATTGAAAAAGTGCATGCCGATGAAACGAGCAGGATCGGCAAGCGTCGTCGCGAGCGCCGTGATCGAAATGGACGAGGTGTTCGAAGCGATGATCGCGTCGGGACGCGCAGCGGTTTCGATCTGCTTGAGAATGCGCGTCTTGAGCTCGACATTCTCCGTGGCCGCCTCGATCACGAGATCGGCGCTGCCCAGGCGCTGGTAGTCGGTGCTGGTCTCGATGCGCGCGAGCGCTGCATCGCGCACGGCCGCATCGAGCTTGCCCTTCGAAACGAGCCGCTCAAGGCTGTGCGTGAGCGTCGCCACGCCTTTGGCGAGCGCCGCGTCCGTCACGTCGATCATCACCGCCTTGAGCCCCGCCACGGCCACCGCCTGCGCGATGCCGTTGCCCATTGTGCCCGCGCCCACGATCCCAACCGTCTCGATTGCCATGCCTGCTCCTCACTCACTGGTCTGCGACGCCTGTGCATCGCCGATGGAAAAAACCGGCCATGCGGTGCGCGTGATGCACCGCATCATGAAGCGACAGTGTAACGGGTTGTGAAGGCAGGCTGAAACCGGTGCGACGGGGGGGCGATAATGCCCCCCGCCCTGGGCACACCTGACTCAGAAGTTGTACTGCACGTAGATCTCGCTGAAGTTCAAGCCCGGGTTGGGCGTCTTGATGTCGGCGTTGGAGACGTGCTGAAAGCGAAAACCGGCCTGGAAGTTCTGATGCTCGCCGAACTGCGCACCCACGCCCACTACGTCCGCGAACTGGAATGCCGTCGACATGGTGCGGTCGCCCGTGAGCTGCACATGCGAAAGGAGACGCACACCAATGCCGGCCTCGAAGAACGGCCTGAACCAACCGCTGTCCTTGATGATGCGAAACACCGGCGTCAAGCCGAATTCCCAGATGTTCGGATGCGAGGCACCGTCTTCCGTGAGATCCCAGTACGCGACGTGCCCCTCGCCCACCACCGTGAAATGAAAGCCTCCGAAATGCCACCACTGAAGCCCCGGATCCCAAACGAGGCCCAGGTCGAGTTTCTTCACGCCATAGCTTGCGACGCCGCCCCCAAACTGGACGCCGAATTGGTCGGCATGCGCGCCCGCCGCTCCAAAGGCCAACAGGGTCGCGCATACTCCACGCGCCATCCGGAGCGGCCACTCCGATCTTTTTCCTGTCATGAATATCCCCGGAAACGAACGACATCTCACGACGCGCTATTTAAAACCTCGCTTCCCTTTTGGAGCGGACATTTGCGGCCATTTGCGAATCCCTCTCGCATGGTGCAGCCAAGTGTAATCGCGAGTTCCGACTTCTGCTGACAACTGCACCCCCACTCGCTTGAATGCCTGACTCATGGCTTTCATCACAATACACAACACCTGCAATCAAATTGAATGACACATTAACCGGCAGCTTTTACTTCACACAAAAGCGCAACCCTTATCGCTTTTACCTGGAGCGATCGGACTAAATCGAACTTATTGGCATTTATTTATTTTTCAGCGAAGCGGATTAGCGCGTCGGTGCGTTCGATCACGTGATTCTGAAGAATCGCATCGAAGCAAATCACGCGCCGCGCATTGACGTCTTACATCAAGCGCGGCGATGCACAAGAAATGAGTGAAAGCAATGGCGCGAGGCTCGTTCAACGGCCTGGCAGATGGCTCAGTGAGCACGGCACGGACAACCGTGCAAGACGTCGCGTTGCACGACGCCATATCGTTGCTTACGCAACCATTTAGTTAGTTGCCGCGCCTCCCCAGGCGCTTATTGTTGTTTGGCGCCCGTGCCTTCCCTGCGCGCCCCCAGACCCGGAAGCCGCTTGATAAAGCCGGTCGCAAGCGACGTTCCCGCGAGAATCGCAACGCAAGCCTCGATCATGCCCACCGACACACGTTCGCCAAGAAACAGCGCGCCCCAGAGGATGCCGAACACCGGAATCACAAACGTCACGGTAATTGTGCGCGCGGGGCCAATCGCGGCAATCAGGCGGAAGAACAGCAGATATGCAACACCCGTGCACGCAACGCCGAGACAGAGCGCAGCACCCCACGCATGCAAAGAAACCGCGGCATGCGGCCAGGTGGCCAGCGCGAACGGCGTCAGCACGACGGTGGCGGCCGTCATGGTGCCAGCGGCCACGGTGAGCGGATCAACACCGGTCAGATGGCGCTTCGTGAAACTCGCCGCGACGCCATAAAGCGCCGCCGCACAGAGCGCAGCCCCGGCGGCAAGCACAGTGGCCGAGGTGCTCGCCCCATCGCCGGCGCGCGTGGCGATCTGATCCCAAACCAGCGCGAGCACACCTGCAAAGCCGATCACGAGGCCCGCAATGCGCGAACCGCTCAGCCGGTCCTTGAGCCACAAATACGCGACCACAGCGCCGAACAACGGCGTAGTCGCGTTGATCACCGAAGTCACGCCCGCGGAGAGCGTGAGTTCGGCCCATGCGAAGAGGCAGAACGGCGCGGCCGAGTTGAGGATGCCGACCACGAAGAGCGGCCACGCGCGCTCGCGCAACGCGCCTAGCGCCTCGCGCGGCGAACGCCGCGAGAACAGCACGATCAGCAGGAACAGCGCGCCGATGCCAACGCGCAGCGCCATCAGCGGCGCCACACCCAGATCGGTTACGCCGACACGGATAAAGAGGAATGACCCGCCCCATAGGGCGGCCAGAAAAACGAGTTGAGCGAGTTCGATCGGATTCATGGTCGACAGTGCACGTACGAAGGGGACAACATCGGCAGTCAAGCGCTAATCGTAAAGGGCGCAGCGCAACCCTCCTAGCGAATGATTCTCATCGATATGTGAGAAAAATTAACACCGAATATTGCGGACTTATTCCTGGTCCGTAGAGGCTTACGCTTTGAATTGAAGGACTTAACACAGTCCGCTCAGGTTCAGACGTTATGCGCGGGAGACAACACAGGGGCGCAATGCACCGGCGTAAATTGGGCTGTCGGCCCATGTTCGCTGCCCGCCATTTCAGTGCCTGGAGAGATCAAATGAAGATTCTGCTTGCCGCCATGCTCCTGGTCCCAGCCGCGACTGCGCTTGCGCAAGGCACGGCCTTCCCCGACGACGCCACCACGCCCAACGCCGCTACACTCCAGCAACGCCTCACCGGCAAAGCCTTCGACATCAAGCTCGGCGACGGCAGCATGTGGTACGTCCAGTACGGCGACGGCGGCAGCTTCGATTTCAAGTCGAGCAAAGGATTCGCCGATCACGGTGACTGGAAAGCTGAAGATGGCAAGATCTGCAGCAAGGGCAGCAAAATTCCGTATTCGTGCAACGAGGTGCGCATGAAAGGCGCCGATCTGTACCTCAAGCGCGATAACGGCGAAATCGTGCAATTCGTCGAGGCACAGTGAGGCCGGATCATGCGATAGAGCCGAACAGCGTTTCTGGCACAAAAGAAAAAGGCCTTACGGTTTTCACCGTAAGGCCTTTTTTGACTTCTGGTCGGGGCGAGAGGATTTGAACCTCCGACCACCTGCACCCCATGCAGGTACGCTACCAGGCTGCGCTACGCCCCGAGAGCTAGAAAGTATAACAGAGCGCTTCTCTAATTAGAACCACCCAAATCGCAATTCGCTACAAAGATTGCCGAAGGAGCTTTCATTGCCCGAGCAGGTCGATCACATGCAGCAATTCCTTGCGCAACTGGTCGACGTCGACCATCGCCATATTGCTCTGCGCAACGCTCTCCTCACCCACATCGCCCGACGCAGCGTCTTCCACCACCGCGCCAGACGAATCGAGCCGGTTGCGCGCGCCGTTGATCGTGAATCCCTGCTCGTAAAGCAGTTCGCGAATGCGCCGGATCAGCAAGACTTCATGATGCTGATAGTAACGGCGGTTGCCGCGCCGCTTGACCGGCCTCAACTGCGTGAACTCCTGCTCCCAATACCGCAGCACATGGGGCTTCACACCGCACAACTCGCTCACTTCGCCGATCGTGAAGTAGCGCTTGGCGGGGATGGGGGGCAAGACGACCTTTTCGATTGTCGATGTCATCGCCGGGTTGCCGTCGTGGTGGTTGCGCAAATGTGGCGTCGCCGCCGGTCAGTTGTTTCCAGTCACGCCCGCTGCACGATCCGTCATGTGCGGCCCGTGCGAGCGTGCGCGGGTCCTCCCGCGCATGATGCCTTGATTGATGGATCAGCGCGAGAAGCTTGCCTCGGCGCCGCTCTCGACCAGCGCCTTGAGCTTCTGGCTCGCATGGAATGTCACCACGCGTCGCGCAGCAATGGGAATTGCCTCTCCGGTCTTCGGGTTGCGGCCCGGCCGTTGCGGCTTGTCGCGCAACTGGAAATTGCCGAAGCCCGAGAGCTTTACGCTGTCACCGCCTTCGAGCGCGTCGCGAATCACTTCGAAGAACGCTTCGACCATGTCCTTGGCCTCGCGCTTGTTGAGCCCGACATTGTCGAACAGCAGTTCCGCGAGCTCGGCTTTGGTCAGCGTGGGCGTGTCGTTCGTGGCGCTTGCCGACGAGGCAGGAATGTCGCGAATCATGGCGCTACGCTGTGCCGCAAGAAGGGCTTCGAAATCACTCGAGTTCATTTCGTTCATCTATCTATGAAATGGCGCGCTTCCGGTTGCCAGGATGACCTGCAACCTCGCAAACCGGAAGCCAATGTCGGCAGGAGATGAGCCTTAGAGCTTATCCGCGCAACCGGGCGCCAAACACTCGAGCCAGGCGATCCACCAGGAACTTGATGGCCGCGTCGACCGTTTCGTCCTGAAGGGTTCCGCCAGTATCTTGCAGGGTCACCCGGAAGGCAAGGCTTTTCTCGTCCGCGCCAAGTCCGGAAGTATTTGATTTTGCACGAAATTCATCGAACAGCGCAACCCTCTGGACAATCTTGCCGGGCTCGTCTTGCAGGCATTTCTGAAGCTCGTCGAGCAGTGCCTGCACCTCGATCTTTTGATCGACGACAAGCGCGATGTCGCGTCGAACCGGCGGAAATTTCGAGACTTCCGACGGTGCGGGCAGCCCGCGAGCCATCAGCGCATCGGCTTCGACTTCGAACAACATCGGCGCATGAGGCAGGTCATACTTCTGCATCCAGCGCGGATGCAATTCGCCAATCCAGCCCACGGCGCGGCCATCGACTTCGATGCGCGCGCTACGACCCGGATGCAGCGCCGGGTGCTCCGCCTTCACGAAACGCGGCGCTTTTGCCGCGCCCAGCGGCGCAAACAGCGCTTCGAGATCGCCCTTCACGTCGAAGTAATCGACACCGCGCGTCTGCGCACCCCACTGCTCTTCGAGCGCGGGACCGTAGGCGAGCGCACCGATCATTTTCGGCTGCGCAAAACCTTCCACCGTCATCTCGCCCGCCTTGATCGACGGATCGTGCAGGAATACACGACCTGCCTCGAACACACGCACGCGGTCTGCGCGGCGGTTGAGGTTGTGACGCAGCACGTTGATGAGGCTGCCGAACAGCGTCGTGCGCATGACCGAGAGCTGGCTCGCGATCGGGTTCAGCAGCTTCACGGGATTCGCATTGCCCGCGAAATCCTGCTCCCACTCGGCGTCGACGAAGCTGAAGTTGATCGTTTCAGCGTAATCGCGCTCGGCAAGCGCGTGACGAATCGCGTGAACCGAGCGACGCGTTTCGTTCGTTGCACGCATCTCGCTGCGCGCGACGGGCGGGTTCGCGGGAATCTTCTCGAAACCGTAAATGCGCGCGACTTCTTCGATCAAGTCTTCCTCGATCTCGATGTCGAAGCGATACGGCGGCGGCATCACGCTAAACATGTCGTCGCCATTCTCCACGCTGCGTTCGAACGTGAGACCGAGACGCGTGAAGATCTGCGCGATGGCATCGCCATCGATCTTCACGCCGATGATGCGGTTCGCACGCGCAACGCGCATCTTCACCGGCGCGCGCTCGGGCACGTTCACCGTCTGGTCGTCGACCGGACCGGCTTCGCCGCCGCAGATATCGAGGATCAGTTGCGTGATGCGCTCGAGGTGCTCGACGGTCGTGGACCAGTCCACCCCGCGCTCGAAGCGGTGGCCCGCATCGGTCGAGAAGTTGTAGCGGCGCGAGCGGCCGCGAATGCTGTCCGGCCACCAGAACGCGGCTTCGAGATAGATGTTTTTCGTGTCGAGCGAGACGGCCGTGCTGTCGCCACCCATGATGCCCGCGAGGCTTTCGATCTCGCGCTCGTCGGCGATCACGCCCACGGTTTCATCGACTTCGACGGTGTTGCCGTTGAGCAGCTTGAGCTGTTCGCCCTTCTTGCCCCAGCGCACGTCCATCGAGCCGTGAATCTTGTCGAGATCGAACACGTGCGACGGGCGGCCCAGTTCGAGCATCACGTAGTTCGAAATGTCGACGAGCGCCGAGATGCTGCGCTGGCCCGAACGCTCGAGGCGCTCGACCATCCACGCAGGCGTCTTCGCGTGCGCATTCACGCTGCGGATCACACGGCCCGAGAAACGGCCGCACAGGTCCGGCGCCGAGATCTTCACGGGCAACGTTTCGTTGAGCTTGACATCGACCTTCGGGAACACGGGCGCTTGCAGCGGCGCACCGGTGATCGCGGCGGTTTCGCGTGCGATGCCGTACACCGAAAGGCAATCGGCCTTGTTCGGCGTGAGCTTGATTTCGAAGATGGTGTCGTCGAGATTGAGCGTCTCGCGGATGTCCTGGCCGACCGGCGTGTCTTCCGGCAGGATCATGAGGCCGCTATGGTCTTCGGAGAGCTTCAGTTCGCGCGCCGAGCACAGCATGCCCTGGCTTTCCACACCGCGCAGCTTCGAGAGCTTGATCGCGAAGGGCTTGCCGCCCTCTTCCGCGGGCGGCAGTTCCGCGCCCACGAGCGCCACCGGCACCTTGATGCCGGGTGCCACGTTGGGTGCGCCGCAGACGATTTGCAGCGTCGCGCCGGTGCCGGCGTCGACTTGCGTGACATTGAGCTTGTCCGCGTCCGGGTGCTTGACGACTTCGAGCACGCGGCCCACGACGATCTTCGCAGTGGGCGGCGCGGCCGGGCGCAGGCCTTCGACTTCGAGGCCTGCCATGGTCAGCGCATGGGCCAGTTCATCGGTCGTGAGCTTCGGATCGACAAAGCTTCTCAGCCAGGATTCGGGGAATAGCATTTCGTTTTACGTTCCAGACAGATTGAGACCGTCGCGTAGCGTTTTCTCGCGCGCCAAAGCTTGCGGCTTCAGGTGCTGCGTGCGCTTCGCGAACCGCGGATGCCGTGCGTGCCTTACGTGGCCTTCGGGCTTAAGCGAACTGGCGCAGGAAGCGCAGGTCGCCTTCGAAGAACAGACGCAGATCCTGCACGCCGTAACGCAGCATCGTGAGGCGTTCGAGGCCGCTGCCGAACGCAAAGCCGATATAGCGCTCCGGGTCGAGGCCCATATTGCGGATCACGGTCGGATGCACCTGGCCCGAGCCCGAGATTTCGAGCCACTTGCCGGCGTTCTTGCCTTGCTCGAACATCATGTCGATTTCGGCGGACGGCTCCGTGAACGGGAAGTACGACGGGCGGAAACGCACCTGGATGTCGTCGCGCTCGAAGAACTTCTTCAGGAAGTCCGTATAGACGCCCTTGAGGTCCGCGAAGCTGATGTTCTCTTCGATCCACAGGCCTTCGACCTGGTTGAACATCGGCGAGTGGGTGGCGTCGCTGTCCACGCGATAGGTGCGGCCCGGCACGATCACCTTGATGGGCGGCGTGTGCGTGCGCGCGTAGCGCACCTGCATCGGGCTCGTATGCGTGCGCAACAGCAGCGGACGGCCTTCGGCATCCTTGCCGTCCACGTAGAACGTGTCCTGCATCGAACGCGCCGGATGGTTTTCCGGGCTGTTCAGCGAGGTGAAGTTGTACCAGTCGGTTTCGATCTCGGGACCGTCGGCCACGTCGAAGCCGATCGAGCCGAAGATCTGCTCGACGCGCTCCCACGTCTGCATCACCGGATGCAGGCTACCGGTGCCGGCGCCGCGGCCCGGCAGCGTGACGTCGATCGCCTCGGCAGCGAGACGCTGGTTCAGCAGCGCGTCGGCAAGCGCCTGGCGGCGCGCGTTGAGCGCGGCCTCGACCTGCTGCTTGACGGCGTTGATGCGCGCACCTTCGGTCTTGCGCGTTTCCGGGTCGAGCTTGCCGAGGCCCTTGAGCAGCTCGGTCAGCGCGCCCGATT
Source organism: Paraburkholderia caffeinitolerans (assembly GCF_902859945.1). GTDB lineage: Bacteria > Pseudomonadota > Gammaproteobacteria > Burkholderiales > Burkholderiaceae > Paraburkholderia > Paraburkholderia caffeinitolerans. Next base: position 60,569 of record NZ_CADIKL010000043.1, read on the forward strand.
TACCGAGAAAACGCGCTTTTTCATTTTCAAGCGTGTTGACGTCGGGGGCGGAGGCGAAGGCGCGTTGCGCGTCGGCGACAATCTGGTCCAGATCCATTGATCCCATCTTTTCAGCGTCAGTGTTTGAGACTTGAGCGGCGCAGGAAGCGCTTCGCCAACAAAAACGGGGCTCGGTGAGGAGCCCCGTTTTTGTTGCAGCATCACCGAGACAACCGGACGCTGCTGCAACGAACCTGCGCAATACCTTACTTAGGCAGCGACGGCGGCCTTCACCTGCTTGACGATCGCAGCAAATGCAGCCTTGTCGAACACAGCCATGTCAGCCAGAACCTTGCGGTCGAGTTCGATCGAAGCCTTCTTCAGGCCGTTGATGAACACGCTGTAGGTCATGTCGTGCTGACGCACCGCAGCGTTGATACGCGTGATCCACAGTGCGCGGAACACACGCTTCTTGTTGCGGCGATCGCGGTAGGCGTACTGGCCTGCGCGCATGACCGCCTGCTTGGCGATGCGATAGACGTTATTGCGACGGCCGCGGTAACCCTTGGCCAGCTTGATGATCTTCTTGTGACGGGCCCGTGCGGTAACCCCACGTTTGACTCGAGGCATGAGTAGCTCCTATGAGTTGTCGGTTGAGGATTACGCGAACGGCATCATTGCGCGAACGGACTTCACATCAGACTCGTGAACGGCCGTTGCACCACGCAGGTGACGCTTATTCTTGGTGGTCTTCTTGGTCAGAATGTGACGCTTGAAGGCTTGACCGCGCTTGACGGTACCACCCGGACGAACCACGAAGCGCTTTGCGGCGCTCTTCTTGGTCTTCATCTTGGGCATGAAAAACTCCATTTATTTGATGGACATGGGTGTGCGGCTGGCTCCCACGCTCGCGCGCTTCGCCCTCAAACCGCCCTTCGAAACCCACTCCACTTGTTTTCGCAGCTGGCTGGCTCAAAAAACAAGCTTGCCGCCGCTTTCAGGAAAAACGCCCGTTTGCCGCACATTGACGTGCGGCGCGCGGGCGCCGTTCCGGAACCTGCTTCCCGTTTCCCCGTGCTAACCGCATAGAGAAACGTCTGACAAAAACTGCTGTGACCGCCGCGCATACAACAACGCGCGGCGCGCCAATTACTTCTTTTTCTTGGGCGAGAGCACCATGATCATCTGGCGCCCTTCCATCTTCGGCATCTGCTCGACCTGACCGACTTCTTCGAGGTCGGTGCGAAGGCGTTCGAGCATGCGCATGCCGATTTCCTGGTGAGCCATTTCGCGGCCCCGGAAACGCAACGTGATCTTCGTCTTGTCGCCGTCATCGAGGAAGCGAGTGAGATTACGCAGCTTGACGTTGTAATCGCCGTCGTCGGTACCCGGACGGAATTTGACTTCCTTGACCTGGATGACCTTCTGCTTGAGCTTGGCCTCGTGCTGCTTCTTCGATTCCTGGTACTTGAACTTGCCGTAGTCCATCAGGCGGCACACGGGAGGCACCGCCTGCGGGGCAATTTCAACCAGATCGACGTCCTGCTGTTCCGACATGCGGAACGCATCGGCCAGTTTTACGATGCCGAGCGGCTCGTTCTCGATTCCGACGAGACGCACCTCGGGTGCAGTGATTTCACCGTTGATGCGATGCGACTTATCCGTAGCGATGTTACGTTTCCTCTAAAAATTAAAAAAACGAGCCGCGCTGCCAGGTGGCTTACTTGAACGTCTTGACGTCTTGCGCCAGACGCTCAGCGAACGCGTCGACAGGCATGACACCCAGATCGACGCCGCCACGGGCACGCACGGCTACCGTTTGTGCTTCACGCTCTTTGTCGCCGACAACCAGCAGGTACGGGACCTTCTCAAGCGTGTGCTCGCGTATTTTATAGCTAATTTTCTCGTTGCGCAAATCGGCCTGCACTCTAACCCCTTGTTTTTGCAACGATTGGGCTAGATTTGTCGCGTATTCGGCCTGACTTTCGGCGATATTCATCACAACAGCCTGCACCGGAGCGAGCCAGGACGGCATCGCACCAGCGTGGTGCTCGATCAAAATCCCGAGGAAACGCTCCATCGAACCGAGGATTGCACGGTGCAGCATGATCGGGCGGCGGCGGCTGTTGTCCTCAGCCACGTACTCGGCGTCAAGGCGCTCCGGCAGCACCATGTCGAGCTGCAGCGTGCCGCACTGCCACGAGCGGCCGAGCGCGTCCTTGATGTGGTACTCGACCTTCGGGCCGTAGAACGCGCCTTCGCCCGGCAGTTCTTCCCATTGCAGGCCGCAAGCCGTCAGTGCGTCACGCAGGCCCTGCTCAGCGCGATCCCACGTCTCATCCGTCCCCGCGCGCGAATCCGGGCGCAGCGAGAGCTTGATGTCGATGTGATCGAACCCGAAATCCTTATAGACGCTCATCGCCAGCGTGTTGAAGGCGATCGACTCGCTGATGATCTGGTCTTCCGTACAGAAGATGTGCGCGTCGTCCTGGACGAAGCCGCGCACGCGCATCAGACCATGGAGCGCACCCGACGCCTCATTGCGGTGGCACGAGCCGAATTCCGCATAGCGCAGCGGCAGGTCGCGGTACGAGCGCAGGCCGTGGTTGAACACCTGGACGTGGCCCGGGCAGTTCATCGGCTTGATGGCGTAGTCGCGCTTTTCCGACTCCGTCGTGAACATGTTTTCACGATAGTTCTGCCAGTGGCCCGACGCTTCCCAGAGCGAGCGGTCCATGATCATCGGCGTTTTGATCTCGTCGTAGCCGGCATCGCGCAGGCGGCCGCGCATGTACTGCTCGACCTGCTGCCAGAGCGTCCAGCCCTTCGGGTGCCAGAACACCATGCCCGGCGACTCGTCCTGCATGTGGAACAGGTCGAGCTGCTTGCCGAGCTTGCGGTGGTCGCGCTTCTCCGCCTCTTCGAGCATGTGCAGGTACTGATCCTGGTCTTCCTTCTTCGTCCAGGCCGTGCCGTAGATGCGCTGCAGCTGCTCGTTCTTCGCATCGCCACGCCAGTAGGCGCCCGCGACCTTCATGAGCTTGAACACCTTGAGCTTGCCCGTGGACGGCACGTGCGGGCCGCGGCACAAGTCCGTGAAGCCGCCGTGCGCGTAGAGCTTGATGTCCTCGGCGCCAGGAATCGATTCGATGATCTCAGCCTTGTACTTCTCGCCGATGCTCTTGAAGTAATCGACCGCATCGCCGCGCGAAACGACACGGCGCGTAACCGGCTCGTCCTTCTTCGCGAGCTCCTGCATGCGCTTTTCGATCTTCTCCAGATCTTCGGGCGTGAAGGGACGGTTGTAGGCGAAGTCGTAGTAGAAGCCGTTGTCGATGACCGGCCCGATCGTGACTTGCGCTTCCGGATAGAGCTCCTTCACCGCATATGCAAGCAAGTGCGCCGTCGAGTGACGGATGATGTCGAGGCCATCGGCGTCCTTCTCGGTGACGATGGCAAGCGATGCGTCGCGATCGATCAGCGTCGAGGTGTCGACCAGCTCGCCGTCGAGCTTGCCGCCGAGCGCCGCCTTGGCGAGGCCGGGGCCAATCGAAGCCGCCACTTCAGCGACCGTGACGGGATGATCGTACTGTCGAACCGAACCATCGGGCAGACGTATCGCAACCATGTTTTTCTCCAGAAGTGCCATGGAGGCACATCGTATCGTTCGTGGAAGATTGCCGGCAAAGCAACCCGCGAAAACTTCGCGGCGAAAAAAAATGCGGCCCCGCTTTCGAGGGGCCGCATTCACTTTTCAAACCAGATTGCAGGGCGAAAGAGATCCTCGACTATCAGCGTCGCTCCGAAGTAGTTTCGGTAAACGTTCGCGGTGTCATAACCGTATTCGCCTTAGGCGCTCATTCAGCGCTTTTACTGCATGTGAAGCCTCGATACGTACTACTCATATCGCGACTTCGATTTCGTTGGTAGGCTCGATTGGACTCGAACCAACGACCCCCACCATGTCAAGGTGGTGCTCTAACCAGCTGAGCTACGAGCCTGAAGAAGGAAGATTCTATGTTGCCTGCGCGGACTTGGCAAGTATTTTTTGCGGCGGAGCACAAAAGTCACCAGGAGCCACCAAGACCCAGCCCCGCGCCTCAGTGCTTGCGCGCCGCCCTGAGCACCCCGCCCACCTCGCCCAGCAGCACACACGCGCGCTGAATCTGCGCCGAATTCGACACTTCGACCGTGAACTGCATGTATGCGGCGTTGCGTCGCGATTGCGTCTTCACGCCGATCACGTTCATCTTCTCTCGCGCGAACACTTCAGAGATGTCGCGCAACAGGCCCTGGCGGTCGCTGGCCTCGATCAGGATATCGACCGGATACACCGATTGGCCACGCCCGCCCATCACGTCGGCGGACCAGGTGGTCTGCAGCACACGCTCCGGCGCACGGCCCGCCATGCGCAGGAAGGTCGGACAATCGCTGCGGTGAATCGACATGCCCTTGCCGCGCGTCACAAAACCGCGGATATCGTCGGGCGGCGCCGGCCGGCAGCAGCGCGCGAGCTGAGTGAGCAGCGCGTCTACACCCACCACGAGCACGCCGGACGAACCGCCGTGCGCCACATTCGCGCCACTCGCGCGCTTGGTGATCTGCTCGGGCGTCTCGTCCGCAGGTTCGGCGGCGGGCGCATCGTGCAGCGCCTGCTCAACGTGGCGCAGGCTGAACTCTTCCTTGCCAACTACGCTGAAGAGCTCGTCGGGCGACTTGAAGCCGAGCTTGGCAGCAAGCTGATCGAGATTGACGGACGTGCGCCCCTCGCGCTGCAGCGTCTTTTCCACCATCGCGCGGCCGTTGGCGATGTTCTCCTGCGCCTCGATGGCGTTGAACCACACCCGCACCTTCTGCCGGGCGCGCGTGCTGTGCAGATAACCGAGCTGCGGGTTGAGCCAGTCGCGCGACGGGCCGCCCTCTTTCACCGCGACGATCTCGACGGTCTGGCCGTTCTGCAACTGCGTGTTGAGCGGCACCATCGCGCCGTCCACGCGCGCGCCGCGGCAGCGATGGCCGAGCTCGCTATGCAGGTGATACGCGAAGTCGAGCGGCGTCGCGCCCTGCGGCAGCGCAATCACGCGCGCCTGCGGCGTGAGCACATAGATATGGTCGTCGTCGAGCGTGGCGTGGCGCAGTTGCTCCCACGGCTGAGGACCGTCGGCCACATCGTCCTTCCAGGCAAGCAGCTGACGCAGCCAGGCAATTTTCTCGTCGTAAGCACTGGCCGCGCTGAACTGGCCACCATAGCCCTTCGAGCCGGCCTCCTTGTAACGCCAGTGCGCCGCCACGCCATATTCCGCGAACTGATGCATCTCCTGGGTGCGGATCTGCACTTCGAACGCACGGCCGTCGTCGCCGATCACGACTGTATGCAGCGAACGATAGCCGTTGGGCTTGGGCCGAGAGATGTAGTCGTCGAACTCCTTCGGCACCGGCTGCCAAAGGTTGTGCACGATGCCGAGCACCGTGTAGCAATCCTTGATATCGCGCACGATTACGCGAAACGCGCGCACATCGTAGAGCTCGGAGAAGTCGATCTCCTTGCCGCGCATCTTCTTCCAGATGCTGTAGATGTGCTTGGGCCGACCGCTCACCTCGGCATCGATATGCGCGGCGGCAAGCTCGTGCTGCAGCCGGGCGATGGCCTCCGCCACATAGCTCTCGCGCTCCACGCGTTTTTCGTCGAGCAACTTCGCGATGCGCTTGTAGGTCGCCGGTTCCTCGAAGCGGAACGCGAGGTCTTCGAGCTCCCACTTCAATTGCCAGATCCCCAGCCGGTTCGCGAGCGGCGCGTAGATTTCGAGCGTCTCGCGCGCAATCTCGGGGGCGGGCGTGACCTTCGCCGCCGCGTAGTAGCGCAGCGACTGCACGCGCGACGCGAGCCGGATCAGCACCACGCGGATGTCTTGCGCGAACGCCAGCAGCATCTTGCGCAGCGACTCCACCTGGGCTCGGCGCGCGGCCTGGGCGTCGCGGCCTTCGCGACCGGCTTCGGATGCTGCGTTCTGTGCCGCAGCGCGCAGGCTCACGGTGCCGAGGCGCAACAGCTTGCGCACGTCGAACACGAGCTTGACGACCTCGGCGCCGAAGCGCGCCTCGATGGTGCCCTCCGGATCGTCGAGATGCGGCGCGATATTGAAGAGCGCCGCCGCCAGCACGGCGGGAGGATCGACGTTCAGGCGGCTCATGATGGAAGCCGTGCCTTGCGCGTGCTCGACAAGGGGCTCGCCAGTGGAAAGGCGCGCGTCGCCGGCGTGCTCGCGCACGAACGCGAGCGTGTCGTCGAGCGACGGCAGTGCGGCGCGGGCGGAAGCTTCGGCGGAAACGGGAGGTACGGTGTCGCTGCTCATGAGACGGCGCCCGCCGGCATACCGGACGGGCTGCAAACTACGATGAAACGATTCAGGCCAACAGTCGCGCAATCATCAAGTTCAAGCACGCTCAAGCGTGCTCAATCACATTCAGTCGCGCTGCGCAGCCACCACGACGATCTCGACCAGGCATTCCGGATTGGCGAGCTTCGCCTCGACGGTCGCGCGCGGCGGCGTGGCGCCCTGCGCCACCCACTTATCCCACTCGGCATTCATGCCCGGGAAGTCCTTCATGTCGGCGATATAGATCTGCACCGAAAGCAGCAGCGACTTGTCGCTGTTCGCTTCGCCCAGCAGACGGTCGATGTGGCCGAGCACTTCGCGCATCTGGCCGCCGATGTCCTGACTGGTGTCCTCGGCGATCTGGCCCGCGAGATAGACCGTGCCGTTGTGAATAGCCGTTTCCGAAAGACGCGGGCCGACGTGGTGACGAATGACTGCCATGTAGAGTCCTGTTGAAGTTGAATGTTCGATGCGCCCCCGGCAGGCCGGGGAATCTCGATATTATGACCCGCCGACGGGCCCTCCGTCGAAGAAACGCCGCGCAATCTCAATCTGGTCAGCCGCGAGAAACGCCGGCGCATGCCCGACGCCCGCGATTTCGGCACTCGACACCTGCTGGCCGGTTTCGCCCATCTTTGCCACGGTTTCGCGCGAGAGCAGATCGGAAAGCTCGCCGCGCACCGCCAGCACCGGTCCCTTGAACGCGGCGAGCGAGCGCCATAAAAACTGTTCGCCCTGCTCGTTCTGCTCGGGCGTGACGCCCTTGAAGCCTTCGGAGATGCGCGGGTCATAGCGGTAACGCCACGTGCCGTCCACCTCGTGCAGCAACGGCGTGTTGATCTCGCGCCACTCCTGCGCGGTGAGCGGGCCGAACGACGCCGCCAGCAACGCCGCATTGTCGATGCCTTCCTGCAGCGTACCGAAGCGTTCGTCGCGGCCGACGTAATCGCCAATGCGCCCGAGCGCCGCGGGCTCGATATGAGGACCGATGTCGTTAAGCAGCATGCGGCCGATGGGCGCCTCGGGCAGCCCCGCGAGCGCCATGCCGATCAGGCCGCCCATCGAGGTGCCGAACCAGTCCACCTGCTCCACGCCCGTGCGAGCGATGAGTGTGACCATGTCCGCGACGTACTGCGCGACGCCATAGCCGCGCGGGTCGACGAGCCACGACGAGAGCCCGCGTCCGACGACGTCGGGGCAAACCACGCGATATTTTCCGCACAGCACCGCGGCCAGCCGGTCGAAATCGCGGCTCGAACGCGTGAGGCCATGCACGCACACCAGCACGCGCGGATTGGCGGGATCGCCCCATTCGGTATACGCCATGCGGTGCAGCCCCGAAGGGCTGAGGCACTGGACGTAATGCTGACGCGGCACGGCAGACGGTTCGGTCATCGCTCAAGTCTCGCTGGTTGCGCCCTTAGGCTGTGAGGCCATTGTAAACGGCTTTGCCGTGCGCAACCGTCGCGCACGCCGCCGCTCAAGATACGTCCAGGCCTGGCGAGCGCGATGGCATCCCACGTGTGGCGGCAGGTTCGCCGCCCTCACCCCGGCCATCCGGCGTATGCCATTCGACCGAGGTTTCAAACCCGCACAATCGCGCAAGAATGGACCCGTCCTCACAGCCCACAAACGCAAAACGGGCGGAACCGAAGTCCCGCCCGCCTCAATCATGCCGCAGCCATCGACTACCGCATTGCCGCGATCAGTTCACCGCGCTCACATCGAGCGGCGCGCCGGTCTTGGCCTTGATCTCGTCCACCGTTACGCCCGGCGCGAGTTCGGTCACCTTCAGGCCCGCATCGGTCACTTCGATCACACCGAGGTCGGTGATAATCAGATCGATCACGCCCACGCCCGTGAGCGGCAGCGTGCACGCATCGAGAATCTTGTGCTGGTCGCCCTTGGCCACGTGCTCCATCAGCACGACCACGCGGCCCACGCCCGCGACGAGGTCCATCGCGCCGCCCATGCCCTTGATCATCTTGCCGGGGATCATCCAGTTGGCCAGGTCGCCCTTCTCGCTTACCTGCATCGCGCCGAGGATCGCAAGGTTGATATGGCCGCCGCGAATCATCGCGAACGAGTCCGCCGACGAGAAGATCGACGAACCCGGCAACGTCGTCACCGTCTGCTTGCCGGCGTTGATCATGTCGGCATCCACTTCCTCGTCGGTCGGGAACGGTCCGATGCCGAGCAAGCCGTTTTCCGATTGCAGCCACACTTCCATGCCTTGCGGCACGTGGTTGGCCACGAGCGTCGGCAAACCGATGCCGAGATTCACGTAGAAGCCGTCCTGCAGTTCCTTCGCCGCGCGGGCGGCCATTTCATCACGATTCCATGCCATGGTCGGTCTCCTTTCTCACTTGCCCGCAGGGTTGCCAGATGCAGCGCGCACAGTGCGTTGTTCGATGCGTTTCTCGGGGTGCGCATTGAGCACGATGCGCTGCACGAAGATGCCCGGCGTATGGATGTTGTCCGGATCGAGTTCGCCGTTCTCGACTATCTCCTCCACTTCCACCACGGTGAGCTTGCCCGCCATCGCGCACATCGGGTTGAAGTTGCGCGCCGTGCGCCGATAGATCAGATTGCCCGACTTGTCGGCCTTCCAGGCCTTCACGAGCGCCACGTCGGCCGTGAGCGAATGCTCGAGCACGTAGTGCTTGTCGCCGAACTGGCGCGTTTCCTTGCCTTCGGCGATGAGCGTGCCGTAGCCGGTATTGGTGAAAAACGCCGGAATGCCCGAGCCGCCTGCGCGCAGCTTTTCGGCCAGCGTGCCCTGCGGCGTGAATTCGAGCTCGAGTTCGCCCGAAAGGTACTGGCGTTCGAACTCCTTGTTCTCGCCCACATAGGACGAGATCATTTTCTTGATCTGGCGTGTCTCCAGCAGCAGGCCGAGGCCGAAGCCGTCGACGCCCGCGTTGTTGCTGATGCAGGTGATGCCCTTCACGCCCGAATCGCGCAACGCGCCAATCAGGGCCTCGGGAATGCCGCACAGCCCGAAACCGCCTACCGCGAACGTCTGCCCGTCCTTGACGACGCCTTCGAGCGCGGCAGCCGCGCTTTTATAGACCTTGTTCATCAGTGTGTCCCTTCCTCGTATGGAAATACGTCGATGCGCTGGTTCGTTAAACCTGTTCGTTGAATTCTTGTTGAATGCGTTCGTTCGGCCCGGCATGGCGGCGTTTCAACCGCCTGGATGCCTCATTCTAATCATGGCCCGGTGGCGCTGCCGCGAACCCGGCCCGGCACCCACCCGGCCCTCCGATGGTTGCAAAGAGTACGCTGGGCAGGCATTGCGGCACAATACGCAAAACTACATAAAGCCCTACCCGCATCGCCCGCCATGCCAGCACTCGCAAACACCACCGCCGCACTCGACTACCAGACCGCCTTCCATCTCGCGCCGATCGGGCTCGTGCTCGCGCGCGAGCGCATCGTGGAGGACTGCAATGAGGCCGTTTGCGCCATCTTCCGCTGCCCGCGCGAGGCGCTGATCGGGCAGTCGTTTCTGGTGCTGTATCCGTCGGCTGTCGAGTTCGAGCGCATCGGCGAGCGTATTCCGCCCATCATGACGGCCCAGGGCAGCTACGCCGACGACCGCATCATGAAGCGCTTCGACGGCGAGCTCTTCTGGTGCCACGTCACGGGCCGCTCGCTCGACCGCGCGGAGCCGCACGCCGCGGGCATCTGGACCTTCGAGGACCTGAGCGCCACACGGCGCGTGGCGGTCGAGCTCACGCCGCGCGAGCGCGAGATCGCGGCGCAACTGGTCACGGGCAAGACGAGCAAGCAGATCGGGAAAATTCTCGACATCAGCTCGCGCACGGTGGACATCTACCGCGCGCGGCTCATGCGCAAGTACGACACGGGCAACGCTACCGAACTGCTGCAGCGACTGCTCGGAAATTGATGCGGCTTGGATGCCGCGTATTGAAGCGTGAAGCGGCGCGCGGGGCACGCGCACGCCGTAGAACCCAATCAGCGCGCCTTCACGAGCGGCGCGTTTTCAATCGTCGCGCGCAGGCTGTCGGGAATCGGCACCGATTTACCGGCCGCGTAGTCGATCCATACGCAGCGCGCATTGCCGCGCGCGTACACGGTATCGGGATCGTCCACGCGGCGCAGCTCGAAACCGGTATCGAAACTGCTGCGGCCCGGCTCGCCCACCGTCATCGTGCAGACGATATCGCCGGGGTAATGCAACTGCCTCAGGAAATCCATCGACGCGTTCACGATCACGGGCCCCTGCCCATCGCCTCTTTCGTGGCTCTCGCCGCCTACGCCGATGTGCTCGAACCAGGAAATCCGCACCTGCTCCATGTAGCGGAAATAGACCGTGTTGTTCACATGGCCGAACGCGTCCATGTCGCCCCAGCGGATCGGCATGGTCATTTCAAAAACGGGGTGATACTCACTCATTGCACTTTTTGCACTCGTTGCACTTGAAATTCACATCAGGCCAAAGCCGTCGTCGGCGGTGATGATCGACCCGTTCATGAAGGCCGATTCATCCGCCGCCAGCAGCAGCAGCAAGCCGTCGAGATCAGCCGGTGTGCCGACCCGGTGGCGCGGCAGCATCGAGATGAGCTTCTGGCCCTGCTCGGTTGCCCAGTGATGATGGTTGATCTCGGTGTCGATATAACCAGGACAGATTGCATTCACGTTGATGCCGTGCCGCCCCCATTCGAGCGCCATGGCTTTCGTCATATGCACGACAGCCGCCTTGCTGATCCCGTAGAGGCCGATCTGCGGCAGCACGCTCAAGCCCGCCACCGAAGCGATGTTGATGATGCGATACGCCGGCTTCGATGCGCCGCCATTGCCGCGCATGATCATGCGTTTCGCCACTTCCTGGGCGACGAAGAATGCGCCGCGGGTATTGGTGTCGAACACGTACTCGAAGTCGGCGGGTGTGACTTCCGCGAGCTTCTGGGTGGTGGAGACGCCGGAGTTGTTGACGAGAATGTCGATGGTCCCCGCCTCGGTTTCCGCATGTGCGACCGCCGAACGGATGCTCTGGTAATCCGTCACGTCGAGCGAAACCACATGCGCGGCCCCGCCGCCAGCCTCGATTTCGGCGCGCAATTCCTTGAGGCGCTCTACGCGCCGGCTCGCCAGCACGACCTTCGCACCGGCCTGCGAGAGCACCTGGGCGAAACGCTTGCCCAGACCGCTCGACGCGCCGGTGATCATTGCCACCTTACCTTCCAGATTGATCGAACGGCCCATTTTCGCTTCCTGTTCAAGGATGAAAGAGCACCGGAATGCGCCACCGGCGGCGTGCCGGGCATTCTGGCATAAAATAGAACGATCGTGCTAAAATTAACTCGTCAGCTTGCGGCCCAGAGGGTGTTACCCGACAATACGAACCCGAAAAAAGTATTCTAATGGCAAGAGGAGCTTTGATGACCCCCGCAAGTCTTTTGGAGCAATACGGCCCACGCGAGTCGATGGAATACGACGTGGTGATCGTAGGCGGCGGCCCGGCGGGCCTGTCCGCGGCGATCCGCCTGAAGCAACTGGCAGCAGAAAAAGGCGCT
>NZ_CADIKL010000044.1 GCF_902859945.1 Paraburkholderia caffeinitolerans
CCACGAGCTTTCTCAGGTGGGCTTGGGTGGCTCCATCCAGTTTTCGGGCATCAGGTTTTGTCTTCATGCCCATATAACGCACCACGCACTATTTGGTGCACACGTCAGTAATTTCTGGACGAGCCAACTTTCAAGGCCACAACTCCAATGCAAACGCCCCCGCTCAAGCACTCGCCACCGTCGAGTGCCCGTGACGGCATGCATGACCTGCGTGTCATGCGTTACGGTTTTCTTCTGATCGAAAACTTCTCCCTGATTGCGCTTGGTTCAGCCATCGATCCGCTGCGGATCGCAAACATGATTCTCGGACGGCGCGTCTACGATTACAGCCTTGTTGGTCCGGGCAACGAGTTCGTCCGATCAAGCGACGGCATCCGCGTGGTTCCCGACGTGTCCATGTCGGACAGCGAGCCTTTCGACGTGGTGTTCGTCGTCGGGCCGAATCCCATTCCGAAAAAGGGGATTGGTTCAATCATCGACTGGCTGCGCAGGCAGGCTGGCAAAGGAACGGCACTCGGTGGGCTCGACACCGGCAGCTACTTTTTGGCGCGTGCGGGATTGCTGAACGGATATCGCTGCACGATTCACTGGGAAGACCAGGACGTACTTACCGAGCAATTTCCAAAACTCACGGTCTCAACCCGGCTGTTCGAAATCGACCGGGATCGCTACACCTGCAGCGGCGGCGTGGCGCCCCTCGATCTGATGGTGCATCTGCTCGCGAGTCCACCGGGCAGCCAGGCCCTGGCGGCGCGTGTTCTCGAATTGCTGGTTGCGGAGCCACGCAGTCGTGAGTACCGTCAGCAGACGTCCTTGCGCCAGTATATCGGCGCGGAGCATGCAAAGCTCGACGAAGCGCTGCAACTCATGGAGAGCAATGTCGAAGAGCCGCTCTCCGTGCCGGAGATCGCTTCCCAGCTGCGCGTCTCGCAACGACAGCTCCAGCGATGGTTTCTCGAACGGCTGGCCAAATCGCCCGCAGAGGCGTACCTCGAAATTCGTCTTCTTCGCGCTCGTCAGCTACTCTATCGCACTGCCACCTCGCTCGAGGAAGTGTGCGCGCGTACCGGCTTTACGTCGACGACTCACTTCTCCACGCGTTACAAGGCCCAATTCCAGATCTCCCCGATCGCCGACCGGCGTCGCTATCAGAGCGCGCTCTAGCGAGCACGCCGCATTGGCGTGCATAGCGATCCAGCAACGCTTCAGAATGAAATACTGTGGTAGCCGGCGGGCGTCGTCGTGGGCATAGCGGATGACATGTGTGCGCAGCACGCCTGCCGCCGGGCGTCATGGTTAACCCGTTTTGGCCATTTCAGGAACTAATACGGCCAGTTTGGAAATTCTCCGATTGGCCGAACTCCTATCATCTGCTCACACCCACCACGCTTTTTTCACCCAGGAGCGAGCTTATGAAGATGGAGAACCTGATTCGAATCGAGAATGGCGAGAAGGTGAAGCACACCTTTTCGGATGCGGAATACGCCAACCGTCAAGGCAAGCTGCGCGAACTGCTGGCGCGCGAAAACATCGACGCGGCGCTTTTCACGTCGTATCACAACATCAACTACTACTCGGACTTTCTTTATTGCTCGTTCGGCAGAAAGTACGGTCTCGTGGTCACGCCGTCCAAGGTCGTCTCGATCTCGGCCAACATCGACGGCGGCCAGCCGTGGCGGCGTACGGTCGGCGACTACAACGTGGTCTACACGGACTGGCAGCGCGACAATTTTTTCCGGGCCGTGCAGGGCGAAATCGACAACAAGGGCCGCGTGGGCATCGAGTTCGATCATGTGCCGGTCGAAGTGCTGGCCAAGCTGAAGGCGGCCCTGCCGTCGGTCGAGTTCGTCGACATCGGCGCGCAGACGATGCGCATGCGGATGATCAAGTCCGACGAGGAAATCGCGCTCATCAAGCATGGTGCGAACGTGTGCGATATCGGCGGCGCGGCGCTCGCGGCGGCCGTGCACGAAGGCGTGCCCGAGCACGAGGTGGCGCTGGCCTCCACGCAGGCGATGGTGCGCGAAATCGCGCGCCGCTTTCCCGATTCGGAGCTGATGGACACGTGGACGTGGTTCCAGTCCGGCATCAATACGGACGGCGCACACAATCCGGTCACCACGCGCAAGGTGCAAAAGGGCGACATTCTCAGCCTGAACTGCTTCTCGATGATCGCGGGCTACTACACGGCGCTTGAGCGCACGATGTTCTTCGACCATTGCCCCGAAGAACACCTGCGCCTCTGGAAGGTCAACGTCGAGGTGCACGAGGCCGGCCTGAAGCTGATCAAGCCGGGCGTCCGCTGTGGCGATATCGCGCTCGAGCTCAACAAGATCTATGCGGAATACGGGCTGCTGCAGTACCGCACGTTCGGCTATGGCCACTCGTTCGGCGTGCTCTCGCATTACTACGGCCGCGAGGCGGGCCTCGAACTCCGTGAAGACATCGATACCATTCTGGAGCCCAACATGGTCGTCTCGATGGAGCCGATGATCATGCTGCCCGAGGGCCAGCCCGGCGCCGGTGGCTACCGTGAGCACGACATCCTCGTGGTCGGTGAAAAGGGCGCCACCAACATCACCGCATTCCCGTACGGTCCGGAACACAACATCATCAAGGCCTGATCCGGGTATCGCTGCCCCGCGGCGTATGCCGCGGGTACTCTTTCGCTGTGGCAGGAGACGCTACCGTGTTTTCCAGGGAACAAACGATCGCCGGATTCGATCCGGATCTCGCCGAGGCGATGCGACTCGAACGCGCACGCCAGGAAGCGCATATCGAACTCATCGCGTCGGAGAACTACGCGAGTCCGCGGGTGCTCGAAGCGCAGGGCTCGGTGCTGACCAACAAATATGCAGAAGGCTACCCGGGCAAGCGGTACTATGGCGGCTGCGAGCACGTCGATGTCGTCGAACAACTGGCGATTGCGCGCGCCAAAGCCCTGTTTGGGGCGGACTTCTCGAACGTGCAGCCGCATAGCGGCTCGCAGGCCAACGCGGCCGTATACCTCGCCCTGCTCTCGCCCGGCGACACCATTCTCGGCATGAGCCTCGCGCACGGCGGCCATCTCACGCATGGCGCGAAGGTTTCGTTTTCCGGAAAGCTCTTCAACGCGGTGCAGTACGGGGTGGACGCGAAGACCGGTCTCATTGACTATGAGGAGGTCGAACGTCTCGCGCTCGAACATAAGCCTCGCATGATCGTTGCGGGTTTCTCCGCCTACTCGCGGGTACTGGATTTCGCCCGCTTCAGGAGCATTGCCGACAAGGTGGGGGCGTGGCTCTTCGTGGACATGGCGCATGTGGCGGGGCTGGTCGCAGCGGGGCTGTATCCGAACCCGGTGCCCTTTGCCGATGTCGTGACCACGACGACGCACAAGACGTTGCGCGGCCCGCGCGGCGGCCTGATTCTCGCGCGTGCAAACGACGAAATCGAGAAAAAGCTCAATGCGATGGTGTTTCCGGGCACGCAGGGCGGCCCGCTGATGCATGTGATCGCGGCCAAGGCGGTCGCGTTCAGGGAGGCACAGAGCCCGGAATTCAGGGCGTACCAGCAGCGCACGCTCGCCAGCGCGCGCGCCATGGTGGAGGTTTTCACCGCGCGCGGCTACGAGGTGGTTTCCGGCGGCACGGACGACCATCTGTTCCTCGTCAGTCTCGTGAAGAAAGGCATGACCGGAAAGGATGCGGACGCCGCGCTCGACCGGGTTCATATCACGGTGAACAAGAACGCCGTGCCCAACGATCCGCAATCGCCATTCGTCACGAGCGGCATCCGCATCGGCACCCCCGCGATCACGACCCGCGGCTTCAATGAGGATGACGCCGCATTGACTGCACGGCTGATCTGCGACGTGCTTGACCATCTGGGGGATGCGCAGGTGGAAGCCCGCGTACGCGACGAGGTCGCGCAGCTTTGCGCTCGTCATCCAGTCTATCAGGGCCTGTGAGAATGTCATGAATGTGAGCGTCTTCGATCTGTTCAAGGTTGGCATCGGCCCTTCGAGCTCGCACACCGTTGGCCCCATGATCGCCGCGTGCAGGTTTGGCGCCCGCCTGCGCGAGCGTGCGCTGCTCGAGCGCGTGTCCTCAATGCGGATCGAACTGTTCGGTTCGCTCGGTGCAACCGGCAAGGGACACGGGACCGACAAGGCGGTATTGCTTGGACTGGAGGGCAATCTGCCTGACACGGTTGATCCCGATTACGCGGAACAGCGCCTCGCCGTCATCCGTTCGGCGAAGGAGTTGGTTCTCGCCGGGGAGCGCCAGATCGCGTTCGACGAAAAGACCCAGATTGCCTTTCTGCGACGCGAGGTCTTGCCCCTGCATCCGAACGGCATGCGCTTTACGGCGCTCGATGCGAAGGGCGCCGTGCTGGATGCGCAGGTCTATTACTCGGTGGGCGGCGGTTTCGTGATTAACGATGCCGGCGACCGCCTCAACGGTCTGCCGGGTGCGAACGAGGTGCCGTACCCGTTCAGGAGCGGCGTGGATCTCCTGCGGCTGTGCGGCGAGAGCGGTCTGTCGATCGCCGACGTGATGCTGGCGAACGAGGCCACGTGGCGCACGCCTGAAGCGGTGCGCGCGGGCCTCCTGACGATTCGCGACGTGATGGCGGCATCGATTGCACGCGGCTGTTCGATCGAAGGCACGTTGCCCGGTCCGCTGAAGGTTCGGCGGCGCGCTTCCGCCATCTTCCAGCAGTTGAAGGCCCAGTCAGAAGAGTGTCTGCGTGATCCCCTGTCGATGATCGACTGGATCAACCTCTACGCGATGGCGGTCAACGAGGAGAACGCGGCGGGCGGGCGGATCGTAACCGCGCCGACCAACGGCGCGGCGGGCATCATTCCGGCTGTCCTGCAGTACTACGCCAAGTTCGTGCCGGGTGCGAACGATGACGGCGCCGTCGCTTTCCTGCTGACCGCTGCCGCGATTGGCCTGCTTTACAAGGAGAACGCGTCCATTTCCGGCGCGGAGGTGGGCTGCCAGGGCGAGGTGGGCGTGGCCTGTTCGATGGCCGCAGGTGCACTCGCGGCGGTATTGGGCGGGACGCCCGAGCAGGTCGAGAACGCCGCCGAGATCGGCATGGAACACAACCTGGGCATGACCTGCGATCCGGTGGGGGGCCTCGTGCAGATTCCCTGCATCGAGCGCAACGCGATGGGTGCAGTCAAGGCGCTGAACGCAGCACGCATGGCCCTCAGGGGCAACGGCAAGCATTACGTCACGCTGGACAAGGTCATCAAGACCATGCGCGAGACGGGCGCCGACATGAAAACGAAATACAAGGAAACCTCGCGCGGGGGCCTTGCGGTCAACGTGATCGAGTGCTGAGGGAGAAAGTCATGAGCCGCTATTCGATATTCAGTCTGTTCCGCAACGGGTTGTCGTATCACGAGAACTGGGAGCGGCAGTGGAGGAGCCCGGAGCCGAAGAAGGAGTACGACGTGGTGATCGTCGGCGGCGGCGGGCATGGTCTCGCCACCGCCTACTACCTCGCGAAAGAGCACGGCGTGAAGAACGTCGCGATTCTGGAGAAGGGCTGGATCGGTGGCGGCAACACGGCGCGCAACACCACCATCGTGCGCTCGAACTATCTGTGGGACGAGTCGGCGGCGCTCTACGAGAAGGCGATGAAGCTCTGGGAAGGGCTCTCGCAGGACCTCAACTACAACGTGATGTTCAGCCAGCGCGGCGTGATGAATCTCGCGCATACGCTGCAGGACGTGCGCGATACCGAGCGCCGCGTGAACGCGAACCGCCTGAACGGCGTGGACGCCGAGTTCCTCACGCCCGGGCAGATCAAGGAGATCGAGCCCACGATCAACCTGAACAGCCGCTATCCGGTCCTGGGCGCGTCCATTCAGCGCCGCGCCGGCGTGGCGCGCCATGATGCGGTGGCCTGGGGCTTCGCACGCGGCGCGGACCGCCACGGCGTGGACATCATTCAGAATTGCCAGGTCACGGGGATCCGCCGCGACGGCGGCCGCGTGACCGGCGTGGATACCGTGAAGGGCTTCATCAAGGCGAAGAAGGTGGCCGTGGTGGCGGCGGGCAACACCACGACGCTCGCCGACATGGCCGGCGTGCGCCTGCCGATCGAAAGCCATCCGCTGCAGGCGCTGGTTTCGGAGCCCATCAAGCCGGTGGTCAACTCGGTCATCATGTCGAACGCGGTGCACGCGTATATCAGCCAGTCCGACAAGGGCGACCTCGTGATCGGCGCGGGCGTCGACCAGTACACGGGTTTCGGCCAGCGCGGCAGCTATCACATCATCGAAGGCACGCTGCAGGCCATCGTCGAAATGTTCCCGGTGTTCTCGCGCGTGCGCATGAACCGCCAGTGGGGCGGTATCGTCGACGTCTCGCCCGATGCCTGCCCGATCATCAGCAAGACCGACGTGAAGGGCCTCTATTTCAACTGCGGCTGGGGCACCGGCGGCTTCAAGGCGACGCCGGGCTCGGGCTGGGTGTTCGCGCACACCATCGCGAACGACGAACCGCATCCGCTCAATGCGCCGTTCTCGCTGGACCGTTTCTACACCGGCCATCTGATCGACGAACACGGCGCGGCTGCCGTGGCGCACTGAATACGCACCGACGTTAGGAGAGCATCACATGCTGCTGATCGAATGCCCATGGTGCGGGCCGCGCGCCGAAATCGAATTCACCTGCGGAGGCGAAGCGGAAATCGCGCGCCCGCTCGACACCGACGCGCTGAGCGACCGGGAATGGGGCGAGTACCTGTTCATGCGCGATAACCCGCGCGGCGTGCACAAGGAGCAGTGGCTGCACACGCAGGGCTGCCGCCGCTGGTTCATGGCGACGCGCGACACCGTCACCTACGAGATTCAGGGATACGAAACGTTTGGCAAGGCCAATGCGCCTGTGAACGCACAGGCCAAAGCACAACACGGCGCACAAAACGGCGCACAGCTAGGTGCACAAAAGAGCACGCAAGGGAGCAAGCAGCGATGAGCCAGAAGAACCGACTCGGCGCCGGCGGGCGCATCAACCGCGCGATTGCGCTGACCTTCATGTTCAACGGGCGCACGTATCAGGGCTATCAGGGCGACACGCTCGCCTCGGCGCTGCTCGCCAATGACGTGCACTTCGTCGCGCGCAGCTTCAAGTACCACCGCCCCCGCGGCATCGTGACGGCCGACGTGGCCGAGCCGAATGCCGTGGTGCAGCTCGAGCGCGGCGCCTACACCGTGCCGAACGCGCGCGCCACCGAAATCGAGCTCTATCAGGGGCTCGTCGCGACCAGCGTGAATGCGGAGCCTAGCCTCGAGCACGACCGCATGGCGGTGAACCAGAAGTTCTCGCGCTTCCTGCCCGCGGGCTTCTACTACAAGACCTTCATGTGGCCGCGCAAGTGGTGGCCGAAGTACGAAGAGAAGATCCGCGAGGCGGCCGGTCTGGGCAAGGCGCCCGAAGTGCGCGACGGCGACCGCTACGACAAGTGCTTCGCCCATTGCGACGTGCTGGTGATCGGCGGCGGCCCCACCGGCCTGCTGGCCGCGCATACGGCGGGCCGCGCCGGCGCGCGCGTGATTCTCGTCGACGATCAGCGCGAACTGGGCGGCAGCCTCCTTTCGTGCAAGACGGAAGTCGATGGCCGACCCGCGATCCAGTGGGTCGAAAAGATCGAGGCGGAGCTCGCGGGCATGCCGGACGTGAAGGTCCTCTCGCGCAGCACGGCCTTCGGCTATCAGGATCACAATCTCGTGACCGTCACGCAGCGCCTGACCGAGCATCTGCCGGTCTCGACGCGCAAGGGCACGCGCGAGCTGCTCTGGAAGATCCGCGCGAAGCGCGTGATTCTCGCGACCGGCGCGCATGAGCGGCCGATCGTGTTCGGCAATAACGACCTGCCGGGCATCATGATGGCATCGGCGGTGTCGACCTATATCCACCGCTATGGCGTGCTGCCGGGCCGCAATGCCGTGGTGTTCGCGAACAACGACGCCGGCTATCGCTGCGCGCTCGACCTGAAGGCATGCGGTGCGAACGTGACGGTGGTCGATTCGCGTGCGCAGGGCAAAGGCGCATTGCAGGACGCGGCGCGACGCCAGGGCGTGAAGATCATGAACAACGCGGCCATCATGGCCGCACGCGGCAAGCTGCGCGTGAGCTCGGTCGAGGTGGTCGCGTACACGAACGGCCAGACGGGAGCGAAGCAGGCGGACCTGCCCTGCGATCTGGTGGCGATGTCCGGCGGCTTCAGCCCCGTGCTGCACCTGTTCGCGCAGTCGGGCGGCAAGGCG
This sequence comes from Paraburkholderia caffeinitolerans, assembly GCF_902859945.1. GTDB lineage: Bacteria > Pseudomonadota > Gammaproteobacteria > Burkholderiales > Burkholderiaceae > Paraburkholderia > Paraburkholderia caffeinitolerans. The sequence goes on from NZ_CADIKL010000044.1 coordinate 8,270, forward strand.
CACTGGAACGATGCGAAGGCCTGCTTCATGCCGGGCAAGCGCGTGCAGCAGGAAGTGAGCGTGGGCGCGGCGGTGGGCGAATTCAGCCTCGCACGCGGCCTTACCCAAGCGGTCGATGCGGGCGTCGACGCGACGAAGTCGCTCGGCTTCGCGGCCACGCGCCCGCAAGTGCCGAAGGCCGCGGAGATCGCCGAAACGCCGTTGCAGCCCCTGTGGCTCGTGGGCAGCCGCAAGGCCGCGCCGCGTGGTCCGAAGCAGTTCGTCGACTTCCAGAACGACGTGGCCGCATCGGACATCCTGCTCGCGGCGCGCGAAGGCTTCGAATCGGTCGAGCACGTGAAGCGCTATACCGCCATGGGCTTCGGCACCGACCAGGGCAAGCTTGGCAACATCAACGGCATGGCGATCCTCGCGGATGCGCTCGGCAAGACGATTCCCGAAACCGGCACGACCACGTTCCGACCGAACTACACGCCCGTGACGTTCGGCACCGTGGCGGGCCGCGAGCTGGGCGATTTCCTCGACCCGATCCGCAAGACCTGCATCCACGAATGGCACGAGCAGCATGGCGCGCTGTTCGAGGACGTGGGCAACTGGAAGCGCCCCTGGTATTACCCGAAGAACGGCGAGGACATGCATGCGGCGCTCAAGCGCGAGTGTCTCGCGGTGCGCAATGGCGTGGGTATTCTCGACGCCTCGACGCTCGGCAAGATCGACATTCAAGGGCCCGACGCCGCGAAGCTGCTCAACTGGGTCTACACGAATCCGTGGCTCAAGCTCGAAGTGGGCAAGTGCCGCTATGGCCTGATGCTCGACGAGAACGGCATGGTGTTCGACGACGGCGTGACGGTGCGCCTCGGACCGCAGCACTACATGATGACCACCACGACCGGCGGCGCCGCGCGCGTGCTCACGTGGCTCGAGCGCTGGCTGCAGACCGAGTGGCCCGACATGAAGGTGCGGCTCGCTTCCGTGACCGATCACTGGGCGACCTTCGCCGTGGTGGGCCCGAAGAGCCGCAAGGTCCTGCAGAAGGTGTGCAAGGACATCGACTTCGACAACGCCGCGTTCCCGTTCATGTCGTATCGAAACGGAACGGTGGCGGGCGTGAAGTCGCGCGTCATGCGCATCAGCTTCTCGGGCGAGCTCGCCTACGAAGTGAACGTGCCGGCCAACGCGGGCCGCGCCGTGTGGGAAGCGCTGATGGCGGCGGGCGCCGAGTTCAACATCACGCCGTACGGCACGGAAACGATGCACGTGCTGCGTGCGGAGAAGGGCTACATCATCGTCGGCCAGGACACCGACGGCTCGATCACGCCGTTCGATCTGGGCATGGGCGGGCTGGTTTCGCAGACCAAGGACTTCCTTGGCCGGCGCTCGCTCAAGCGCTCGGACACCGCGAAGGAAGGCCGCAAACAGTTCGTCGGACTGCTAACCGACGACGCGAAGTTCGTGCTGCCCGAAGGCGGCCAGATCGTCGCCGAGGATGCGCGCCAGCTCGCGGACGGCACCACGCCGATGCTCGGCCACGTGACGTCGAGCTATTACAGCCCGATTCTCGACCGCTCGATCGCGCTTGCCGTGGTGAAGGGCGGCCTGAACAAGACGGGCGAGCACGTCGTGATCTCGCTGGCCGATGGCCGGCGCGTGAAGGCGAAGATCGCCAGCCCGATTTTCTATGACACTGAAGGGGTGCGTCAGCATGTTGAATGAAACGATGGATACGGTGCCCCTTGCGGAGCGTTCGGTAGCGGTGCGGCTTGAGTCGCCTTTCGTCAGCGTGGCCGGCTTGCTCAAGGCCCAGGAGGGCCGCGCGTCGAAGGCGTTCGCCATGCGCGAGCTGCCGTTCCGCGATCTCGTGAACGTGCGCGGCGACCTGAGCGACCCCGCCTTCGTCGACGCGTTCGCCCAGGTGGTGGGCTGCCAGCCGCCCGCGCAGCCCAACACGGTCGCGCGCGGCAACGGCTACGACGTACTGTGGCTCGGCCCCGACGAATGGCTCGTGCGCTCGAACGCGCTCGTGCCGGCGGGCATGCTCGAAGCGAAGCTCGCCCCCGCATTCGGCGAGACGTACGCCGCCGCCGTGGACGTGGGCAGCGGCTACACGGTGGTGGAGATCGACGGCGCGCGCACGCGCGAGCTGCTCTCGCGCGGCTGTCCGCTCGATCTGCATCCGCGCCTGTTCACGCAGGGGCAATGCGCGCAGAGCGTCTTTTTCAAGGCCTCGATCGTGCTGATTCCCACCGGCGACGACCGCTTCGAGATCGTGGTGCGCCGCAGCTTCGCCGACTACTTCGGCCGCATCATGCTCGACGCCGTGGCGTCGCTTGCATCATGAAGATCGTCGACGGGACGTTCGATCCGGCGCTCACGGCGCTCGACGCACCGCCGGCGCGCGGGCGCGGCTGGAGCGTGTTCGTCGAGGGCTTGAGCGTGCCCGCGCGCATCGGCATTCATCCGCATGAGCACGGGCAGCCGCAGCCGCTCGTGATCGATGCGCAGCTCGGCTACCGCTCCATGCCGAAAGAGGAGAGCGACTGGATCGACTACGAAAGCTGGTGCGCGCGCATTGCCGAGTTTCTCGCGAAGAAGCCGCATACGCGGCTGCTGGAAACGCTGGTGGCCGATATCGCGGCGCTCTCGTTTCGCGAGTGGCCCGCGCTGGATTCGCTCACGCTTGAGGTGCACAAGCCGAAGATCCGGCCGGGTACGCGGCATATCGGCGTGTCGCTCGACTGGACGCGCGCCTATTATCTGCAGTGGGCGGCCTGCGAGCGTGGCGGATACGGGAAAAACACGGCACACATCCGATGTGCCAATGATGGGGAGCATTCATGAACGGGTCTTCTGCTGACGTGGCCGACAGCACGCGCCGCTTTATCCTGAACGTGACCTGCGCCAGTGCGCAGGGCCAGGTGGCTGCCGTCGTCGGCTTTCTCGACGGGTTTGGCTGCTATATCGACGAATTCTCCGTTTTCGACGATCCGCAGACCGACCGCTTCTTCGTGCGATGCGAGTTTCATGCTCCTGTGCCGAGGCGGCTGGACCGCGAGACGCTATCGGAAGGCTTTGCGCCGCTTGCGCGCCGGCACGCTTTCGAGTGGGCCATTTTCGACGCGCGCGTGAAGCCGAAGGTGCTGATGCTCGTTTCGAAGCTGGATCATTGCCTGGTGGATCTGCTGCATCGTTGGCGCATCAATGAGATGCCGATCGATATTGCGGGCGTGGTGTCCAATCATCGCGATCTCGAGCCCATGGTCCGATCTCACGGGATCGAGTTTCATCATCTTCCGGTGACGCCTGAAACGAAATCCGTTCAGGAGCAGGCGCTCGTCTCGCTGATCGAGCGCACGGGAACCGAACTGGTCGTGCTCGCCCGCTACATGCAGGTCTTGAGCGCTGGCCTGTGTGCGCGTCTCGCCGGCCGGGCGATCAACATCCACCATTCATTCCTGCCCGGCTTCAAGGGGGCGCGGCCCTATCACCAGGCCTACACGCGCGGCGTCAAGCTGATCGGGGCCACCGCGCACTTCGTGACCGGGGATCTCGACGAAGGGCCCATCATCGAGCAGGTGGTGGAGCGCGTGGATCACACTTACACGCCGGAGCGGCTGCTTGCGGCAGGGCGCGACATGGAGCGTGCTGCGCTCGCCCGGGCCGTGCAGGGCTTCATCGAGCGGCGCATCTTCATCCATGAAGGGCGTACGGTCGTTTTGCGCTAGCGACCCGATGCGCAGCATTTTCTGGCACTATCGCTGACCGTGCGGGCGACCAGCCGGTGTTCGGTCGCCCGGTCTGCAAAGCGCATGAGAGAGCAACGAAAATACGGAGAACACCACCTGGATGGAGGCGAATACCCGCAGGGGGGCTGCCGGACGTATCAAGCCGGCGCCGGCACGTCGCGAGGATAGCGAGTCTCCTGCGCCGCTTTGGCTGGCTGTGCGCCTGTCGCTGGGCAGTGCAATGGCCCTCGGCCTCGTGCGCTTTTCCTATGCCTTGCTCCTGCCAGCGATGAAGGCCGATCTCGGTTGGAGTTTCGCCGAGGCCGGTGCGATGAATACGGCCAACGCGGCGGGCTATCTGATCGGCGCGGCCGTGTTCCCCTGGCTCTCCCGCCATCGGTCGTCCTGCGCGCTGTTCGTTGCCGGTGCGTACGTGGTGATCGTGCTGATGGCATTGTGCGGGCTCGTGTCCGGCACGTCCGTGCTGCTCGCTCAGCGGCTGGTGGCCGGAATCGGTAGCGCGTTCATCTTCATCAGTGGTGGTGTTCTGGCCGCCCGGCTCGCGACGACCGTGCCGCGGCACGGTGGACTGATCCTGGGCCTTTATTACGGCGGGACCGGTTACGGCATTGTGCTGTCGTCCATTCTCGTGCCGGCCACGGTGCGTTCCGTGCCGCACGGCTGGCAGCCCGCGTGGTTCGCGTTGGCCGCTGCCTGTGCGGCCTGCACGCTGTTCGCGCGAGAAGCCGCCCGCACTATCGATGCAGCCGGCGCGGCCACCGCGAGTACGCCAGGAGGCGTAGTCAGACAGCGGACCGCGTGGTGGCGCTACGTTCCCGCGCTTGGCGGATACGGCCTCTTTGGCGTGGGGTATATCGGCTACATGACGTTCATCGTTGCCCTGTTGCGCAGCGAGGGCATGAGCCAGGGCGTCGTTTGCGCGTTCTATATCGCGTTGGGCGTCGCAACGGTTGCATCTGCACGAATCTGGTCGCGGTTTCTCGACCGCGCGCGCGGTGGTCTGGCGCTGGCGACCTTCAATGCGCTACTGGGCATCGCGACGCTCATGCCGGCCGTGTTTGGCCATCCCGTAGCGGCGGCCATTTCGGGCGTGATCTTTGGCTCGACATTCCTCTCCGCCGTCGCCTCGACCACTGCATTCGTCCGGCACAATCTTCCGTCTGACGAATGGACGTGCGGCATCAGCGTCTTCACGATCGTGTTCGCGTTCGGCCAGATCGCCGGGCCGATTGCGATCGGCTGGGTATCCGACAACGCGAGCCTCACGCGCGGGCTCGTCTATTCCTCCGCAGTTCTGCTCGTCGGCGCACTGTTCGCAGCGTGCCAGCGTCCGCTCAAGCGCCACCCCTGATCCGCCCGCTCACTGGCAAAGCCGTGGGCAACCGGACCCGTTCCGACTCACGCCTCACACCCCCTGTCCGCATGCACGGCAATGTCGCGTTCAAGCCCATTGCCTGTGCTTGCGTCTGCGCTATGCCCGCTTCCGATGCAGCGCCAAAGCCCCCGGAGTGTTTACCCTCGATGTCGAATGGAGAAAGTCGTTTGTCCGGAAAAGATATTTTCCACTGGCTGCAACTTCTACCATTGCCTTGAACGCGCGCAATTCGCAGCACCCGGCGATGTCCGCAGCGGTAGCGATCGAGACGCAATTGTCCTGACCCCAGAGCGAACCAGAAATGCCTTTGGATTCTTGGATGGTTACCAGAAAAGCGATGCCGGGAGGCCTGGAGGCGGTCAGCGAGTGCAGGATACGGTGACAGCGATGCGAGGCGCCTCGCGGTGAATGACGTTGGGCTCCTGACGCGGGCCGCACTGGCGAGCTTCATCGGCAACTTTGCGCTGTTTGGTGATACCGCGCCGCTGGGCGCCACCTGGCTGATTGCGGTGACGGGCGGCAACCTCGCGCCCGCGTGGTACCTCGTAGGTGCCGCAGGCGTGGCGCTCGTCGCGATGCTGGCGAGCCGCGAGACGTCGCGGCTTCGGCTGGTCGACGATTGACGGCGCGTGTTGCGGCGATCGCCGTTGCAAGCAGGGTCGTTTATTATTTGCGCATGCAACCATTTGTAGCTGCACAATTTCATTCAAACAAGGAGACGAGTTGATGGACGCAAAAGTGAGAATCGGAGATCTTGCATGGCCTGAATACGCGCGCCGCATCAAGGAGGATGCGCAGACCATCCTCATTCCGATCGGCGCGCTGGAGCAGCATGGCCCGCATATGTCGATGAATCCGGACGTGCTGCTGCCCACGGCGATTTCTGAAGAGGTGGCGCGCCGGATCGGCGCAATGGTCGCGCCCGCAATCGCATACGGCTACAAGTCGCAGCAAAAAAGCGGAGGTGGCAATCATCTTTGCGGCACCACGAGCCTGGACGGGCATACGCTTTCCATGACGGTCAAGGACGTCCTGAAAGAGTTCGCACGCCACGGCGCGCGCAAGATCTGCCTCGTCAACGGCCATTTCGAAAACTCCATGTTCGCGGTCGAAGGCGTGGATCTCGCTATTCGCGAATTGCGCTGGGAGGGCATTCACGATTTTCAGGTGGTCATGCTGTCCTACTGGGATTTCGTGACCGAGGAGACCATCGCACGCATCTATCCGGAAGGCTTTCCGGGCTGGGCGGTCGAGCACGGCGGCGTACTCGAGACCTCATTGATGCTGCTCCTGCATCCGCATCTGGTCGATATGACGTGCGTGCCCCGGCATGCCGCCGCCACATTTCCGCCCTACGACGTCTTTCCACCGATTCCCGAATGGACGCCCGCGTCGGGGTGCCTTTCGTCGGCCGCGGCGGCCTCGGGTGAGAAGGGCGCACTGCTGTACGAAGTCTGCGTGGAGGGCATCGCGCAGGCGCTTGGCGAAGCCTTCGAGGTCCGCGGGAAATTGGCTCAATGAATGTGTTGGCAACCGGAGAATGAAATGGCGAATCATGGAAAGCATGAACCGCGCAACGGTGTCGAGGCAGACAAGGCCTGGAGCGTGGAGCAGCACGGCATTGATCCGATTCCCCTGAAGGACCGGCACGGTACGCCGGCCGAGCTGTTCAAGATGTGGATCGGCGCCAACACGAATTACGTCGTGGTCGTGACGGGGGCGCTGGCCCTCTCGCAGGGCCTGTCACTGTGGCAGGCGCTCGGCGCGATCCTGGTCGGCAATCTGCTCGGCTGTTTTGTGCTCGGTCTCACGACGATTATGGGGCCGCGCACGGGCACGTCGGGCATCATGACCTCGCGCAGTTCGTTCGGCCAGCTGGGTTCGTTCCTGCCGAAGGCCGTGAGCCTGATCTCGGCGCTCAGCTGGTTCTCGATCAACTCCGTGGTCGCGACCCAGGCGCTGGAAACGCTGTTGAAGATGGGCGGGTTTCACAGCCACGCGGTGGTCTGGATATCACTGGCCATTATTCTCGTGGCGGAGATCCTGCTCGCGATCTTTGGTCATGCGACCATCATTGCGGCGGAGAAGTGGATCGCAGTGGCACTTGCGATCCTGTTCGGCGGGCTGGCAGCGTTCGTGTTGCCGCATACGAGCTTCGCTGCGGCGTCCGCCATCAATCATGGTGGTGGCTCTTTCAACACGTGGTTGATCGCGATGGGCATCGTCTTTTCCTATCCGATCGGCTGGGCCAACTTCGCTTCGGACTACAGCCGGTACTTTCCGGCCGAAACGAGCTGGAAGAAGATCGCGCTCGCGGCGGGTGGTGGCCAGTTCGTTGCGCTCGTGTTCTGCGAAGTGATCGGCGTGCTGTTTGCGACCGCGCTGGGCGGCACGCTCGGTGACGATCCGGTAAGCCAGTTGGGCCGGTTCCTGCCGACGTGGTTCATCGTACCGCTCCTGTTCGCAATCATACTCGGGGGGATTGCCGCAAACGTGCCCAACGGCTACACGGCGGGACTCGGCCTGCTGGCCCTGCGCATTCCGATCAACCGTGTGACGTCGCTCACCATCATCGCACTGTTCACGCTGTGCTTCCGGATCGTCACCGTGTTTTACGGGCAGTTCTTTGACATGTACCAGGTGTTCCTGAACTACATGGTGTTCTGGACTGCGCCATGGGCCGCCATTGTCATCGTCGACTACTTCATGCGCGATGGACGGTATCGCAGGGAAGACTGGATGAAATGGGGAAGCGGCGCCTACTGGTATAACGGTGGGATCTTCTGGCCCGGGGTCATCGCGTTGATCACAGGCACCGTGGCATGCGTCGCGTTTTCCAATTCGCCCACCTACGTCAGCCCGCTGATGCACAACGTCCTGGGATGGGGAGACCTGAGTTTCGAGGCTGGACTGCTGCTGGCCGGATTGACTTACTTCGTCCTCGCGCGCCGCCACCCGCTGTTTCATAAATCCAACTCGCACGTTCCGCTCAGCGCAGAAGTGCCTTCCCATTCGATCTGACTTCAATCCGGCGCTCAAGTGCCTGCGTAATCCTGCGACCCGCGTATCAAGCGGGTCGCACGGTAGCGTGTATGTTCCTGACGGCCTTCGTTCTATACATCGCTACACATCTGAACAAACATTTAGCTGATGTATGGCGATGTGCCATCGGCGGGTCGCCAACGACGTGAAGAATTATTCGTATAACTAATTAACGGACAATGAAACTATGAAAAAGGTGCTGATTGGGTCGACGATACTGGGGCTGTTCTCCATGTGTGCCCATGCGCAATCGAGCGTCACCCTGTACGGTCTCATCGATACCGGTCTTGTCTACTCGAACAATCAACTCGGTCATTCGAACTGGCAGATGATCAGCAGCGCTACCCAGAATACCGTCTTCGGGTTGAAGGGAGACGAAGACCTCGGCGGAGGACTGCATGCCATATTCAAGCTCGAGCAGGCTTTTGTGCTGAACAACGGTGCACAGGCACTTCCTGGCGACAGTTTTGGGTCGCAGGCTTTGATTGGCATGCAAAGCGATGCCTACGGGACGATGATGTTTGGCCGGCAGTTCGACGTGGTGAACGACCTCGTGGGGCCACTGTCCGCCGGATATAACACCTGGGGAGGCAGTATCGCCGCCCACCCGTTCGATAACGACAATCTGGCCTCCAACGCGGTCATCTTCAACAACACGGTCAAATACATCAGCCCGACATATCTGGGCGCAACGCTCGAGACGATGTATGCCTTCAGCAATGAGCCCGGAAATTTTGCCGTCAACCGCGCGTACGGGTTCGCGCTCTCTTACACGAAGGGGCCGGTCAATCTCGCCGCAGGCTATCTGCAGATGAACAACCCGGGCACCGGACTCGGTGCGGTGACGACGAATGACGGCAGCGCTAACTTCATCGCCCAACGCCAGCGAATCTGGTCGCTAGGGGGCAACCTGACCTTTGGTGCTGCCACGGTCGGTCTCTTATGGAGCCATACGCAGATTGACAACGCGGCAGGTGTACTTTCGTTTGGCACGGGTACGTATCTCGGTGCCAGCGATCCGTCCGCAGGTACGCTGGATGGATCGTTACGACTGGACAATTATGAGGTAAATGCGAAGTACTCACTGACGCCCGCCCTCAGCGTGTCGGGCGCATATACCTACACGCATGGTAGCTACAACGGCTCTTCGCCGGGGTGGAACACGGGCATGCTCCAGTGCGATTACGCTGTCAGCAAGCGTACCGATTTCTACCTTGAGGGGGTGTACCAGAATGTCCACGGAGCGCCCCCGAATTCTGTGCTTTCGCATGCAATGCTCAATACTCTGTCCCCCTCTTCGACGAGTACGCAGGTGGCCGTGACGGCGGGCATGCGTCACACGTTTTAGGCACACCACGAATTTACGCGGCCGATAAAGTCATGGCGTTTCTCGAAACCCACTGATTCTGCCCACCGTCGACGGCAGGGGTGCGGCCAGGAGCACGGCATCCCGGGCGTCACCTGGTAGTGCCGCGATAAACCAGCTGTATACGATTTCTCGTAGACACGGAGCTTGCCGTGCTCGAGCGCGTCAGGTTCGACCGCTGTCATCTGGTCGAACATTCAATGGGTGGTCTGACGGCGTTGATGCTGGCGCGCCGCCATCCTCCTTGCTGACCACGAGACGCGCGAGGATCCCGATGGGCAACAGGTGCCGCAGCCGCGGCAACCGGACTCAACCGCAATGAAGGAGAGAGTCGATGGCTAGTGCTGCAACGTCGCTGCGTCTATTGGTCAAGCGCTTGCTTGCTTCGGAGTTCATAGCCAAGGTACGCGTCACTTGGTCCAGAATCAGGCGCTCTGCTCGGGCGCGCGATGCATACGCTGAGACATTCAATGTGGCGGGGCAGGTTGCAATGCTTTTCTTTCGTCATCAGGACGGCACGTGGCGGCCCTATCCACCGAGTCCAGAACGACCAACCACGTGTACCTGGTGAATTTCGACGATCGCGCTTTCCAGCCGAGTGATCGAGTACGCGCGCGCAAACCTACCGTCTGGCATGTGCTTCGAGCGGGAAAAAACGCAACTGGTTGCCAGTTTCGTGGCTGCGGTCTCTGCGGATTTATTTAGTATTTCGTCTTTGTATAAAAATGGAGGTCTTTCGAGGCGCCCGCGGCAATATTCGCCTGCAGATACTGCAACTCAGGGCTCGTCCGCTCAGCTCACGCAGGCAACTGGTCAGTGGGCTGATGGACCGGTGCTCAGCTCCTGAACACGGCACTCGTAAAACCGCGGGGTGTCGATCGGCAACCGGCCAAATACCGAGCGGTAAACCAGACGATGGTGGCCCTTGACGGTCAAACGGGAACTGCACCGCTCACACACGTTCATTCGAGCGATCGCTTCAACGGCCTGCACGTAAATTATCGAACGCTGCAGCCCGGGCCTGTTCACTTACGCATTGATCATGAGCGACCGGGAAGCTCCGGCTACCTTGCTCGCCCCCCGGTACGGTTACGCCTCAGCACTCGCGTGAGCCGTGCTCGTGGCGCCACACCACGGCTTCGAGCCGCGAATGCAGGTCGAGCTTGCGCAGCACGTGCTTCACATGAACCTTGACGGTACCCGCGCTGATGCCGAGCTTGCGTCCGATGACCTTGTTGCACATGCCCTCGCCGAGGTAGTCGAGTACCTCCATCTCGCGCGGGGTGAGGTCCGATAGCGAAGGCGACATGCGCTGGCCGCCCGAGAGAGCCTGCATGAGGCTGCCCGTGACCGCGTCGCTTGGCACGGCCGCGCCCGCCAACGCTTTCTGGAGCGTGACGCAGAGGTCCTCGGGGTCCATGTCTTTGAGCAGATAGCCGTGAGCGCCCGCGCGCAGCGCGGCGACCACATCACGTTCGCGGTCCGAAACGGTCAGCATGATGAAGCGCGCGCTCACGCCGGCATCGCGCATCAGTTGAAGGGTCTCGATGCCACTGATTTCCGGCATGTTCAGGTCGATGAGCACGACCTCGGGTTTCAGGCGCACGGCCATCTCGACGCCTTCGCAACCAGTAGCGGCTTCGCCTGCGATCGAGAACAGCGGATTCATCTGGATGAGTTGCGCGACGCCTTTGCGAAAGAGTGCATGGTCGTCGATGAGCAGAACAGTATGGGGGGGCATGGAGCTTCCTTGGCGCGTTAGCCAGACTACCTGTCTCTACTGGAACGGCGTGCGATCCGTTTTGCAGCGCGTGCGTTCATTTTCGCATGTAGCCCACTGGAACATGATCTTTTCTTGATTCGGTAAGTTGAACGGTTCCATCGCTAGTCCAGCATCTCGTCGGAAGCAGTGCATCGCACGCTTCAGGTTCGTTGCATATGCACTGACTGCTACCTAGAGTTCGTGCAAGACGGTCCCGGCGAAGGAATAGATGTTCTCGTGTTTGAACCCATAGCGGCCGCCTTTGACACGGATCTGCGGTTCGAGGGTAAATAGGCCCGCCTCTCCGAGAGTATGCGTGACGTTCGGTGCGATGAAGTCGAGCGCGCTCATATCTGCCTGCACACTGTGGCCGAGATAGTCCAGTAGCTCACATTCGAGCCGGTCGGCTGCATCCTTCACGATCCCGTACAACTCATCGAAACGCAGTTCAGGCCTGGCCACACGCAGAAGCAGGGTGTGCAGCGATGCCTGTGCGTGGGCGCCCGCGAGAAACTCACCGTCACGGTGAGGCACGCACCGCACTTGTCCATCTTCGATGAAGTAAGTGCGGGCGAGATCGCCGCAGTATCCATTCATTGCCGGATTGAGGTCAATGGTCAGCACGTCGTGGCTTTTGAGGGGTGCACGATCGGGAACGTAGGCCTCGCGCGAAATGGCGAGGCAGGTATGCTCGCCGGCCAGCACGAGCGCAGGCAATGCGCGATACCAGTATGAGGGGCGGCCGGGATTCGCAAAAAATCCGCCATACTTCCAGTTAAATCACTGATCTATTTGGAGAAGTTGATAGACCGGTCGAGCTGCGACTACCGTTTCTGCGAGTCCATTGGATCGCCATGCCTGTACCATGCCGCGGCTGGTAAGCGCGCCGAGACAGAGTTGATGTTGCCGAAACTTGGTTCGGCGTAGCCGGGGGTAGCCAGACACCGTTGCGCAGGAAAGCTGGACGAATCCTTCGCCAATCAAATGACCGCGCCTCCCGCGTTGCTCGAATCGGGCGCGAAGGACAATGGCCAGCAGTTCCTCGCTCGTCACGGGGACCATGTTTTATGAAAATGGTGCCGCCTGCCTGTGGCGGCGTCAACGACCCGCGCCGTCAAATGCCCTGTTCGGCGAGGTCTAGTGCAAAGTAGGTGAATATCAGGTCGGCGCCCGCGCGCTTGATAGCACCGATGCTCTCCCGAACAACCCGTGATTCGTCGATTGCGTCGGCGGCGGCCGCGAATTTAATCATCGCGTATTCGCCGCTGACCTGGTAGCCGCCAAGCGGCAACCTTGTCGCTTCCCGGATGTCTCGAATGACGTCGAGGTAGGCGCCAGCCGGCTTCACCATCAACGCATCAGCCCCTTGCGCCTCGTCTGCGAGTGATTCCCGAACGGCCTCGCGCCGGTTCATTGGATTCATCTGGTAAGCCTTGCGGTCACCTTTCAACTCGCTCTCTGCTGCTTCCCTGAAAGGACCATAAAGGGCGGAAGCAAATTTTGTCGAGTAAGAAAAGACTGGGGTGTCCATCAAGCCGTTTGCGTCCAATGCCACCCTTATCGCGGCGACCTGACCGTCCATCGCAGTCGACGGCGCGATGACATCGGCGCCAGCCTGGGCCGCAATGACGGCTTGCTTTCCGAGATTCACCAGCGTCGCATCGTTCTCGACTTCACCGTCATGCACGACACCACAATGTCCGTGTGTCGTGTACTCGCAAAAACATGTGTCCGACATGACGACCATGTCCGGCGCTACCTTCTTGATTCGCGACGCCATGCGAGCAACCAGTCCGGCATGTTGCCAGGTGTCCGTGCCTACGTGGTCTTTGTGGTGAGAGATACCGAACGTCATGACTGACCTGATTCCTGCCCGCGCATATCGCTCGATTTCGCTTTCGAGCTTGCTTTCTGGGATTCGGAAAACTCCCGGCATGCTTTTGATGGGCACAAAGTCGGTGGCGCCTTCATCAACAAAAATCGGTAACACAAGGTCGTTCAGAGAGAACTCGGCTTCGGTGAAGATCTCTCGAAGCGCCGGTGACCGGCGTAGACGGCGATGCCGCGAAAACGTGGGGATATTCAACTTGTTACCTATCAAGCGATGGAGTTTTAGGCGGGGCGCATGCTGCGCCTCGCATTGCTGGGATGCGGCCGCCGCAGCTTGCCCGCTTATCAGTGTATACCCTATGGAAATTGCAATCCACCAAATACGGCCTCATAATTGAAGCGCTTCATATATGCTTTCAGGTCTTTTGCCGAATGTATGCCGGTGAACATAGCCCTTTCGTTGAAGCGTTTCAAATGTACGCATCACGGTTGCCGGCTTTCACCTCCAAACTAAACTGGAGCTTCTGATGTCCTCTGTTCTCAAACGAAAGCCAGACGAACTGGCGGTGCCGTATCAACTCCCCCAGGTGCCCTTCATGTCACCGGATATCGTCCACCTCGGCGTGCTCGATAAGTGGCTGGAAGACGACAAGCTTTGGGTTCCGATGACCGAGACGGTATCGTTCAAGCCGCTTCTGCTATGCGCGAGCCAAGGTTATTACGTGAACCTGCTCCGCGTTCGCCAGTCGGGCGTGCTGTCGCGGCACCGTCATACGGGTCCAGTGCACGCAATCGTCCTGAAGGGCCGCTGGTACTACCTCGAACACGAGTGGGTGGCAGAGGAAGGCTCATACGCGCACGAACCCGCGGGCGAGACGCATACGTTGTTCGTGCCGGAAGGCGTCGACGAAATGATTACGTGGTTCCACGTCACAGGCGGCTACACCTACGTGGACCCGCAGGGCGTTGCCGTTGGCTACGAAGATGTCTTCACGAAAATTGAAGCTGCCCGGAAATACTACGAAGAATCAGGCTTGGGTGCCGACTACGTGAAGCAGTTCATCCGCTAGGGCGGGGGCGTCAACGAGGAAAGCGCCGGCCGGTGCCGACGCCTGCTTCAACCGGTCTTGCGGCGAGGCTTCTTGATAGGCGTTGCGCTTTTCGCATCTGCCGGAGCTTCACCGAGGCTCTCCCGGATGACGATTGTGCATTCAACTGATAGCGGCTCCATACCTGTCCGTTTTTCCGCCAATTCAACGATACGACGAGCCGCCAGCACACCTATTTCCTTGGTTGGAACTCGAATCGTTGTGAGCGGAGGATGTGTCAGTTCCGCGAGTTCGATATCGTCCATGCCTGTGATTGACATATCCTCGGGCACGCGAATTCCTAGGATTCCGCACTCATGAATCGCTCCGATGGCTTGCAAGTCTGTATGGCAAATCAGCGCGGTAGGCCGTTCATCGAGTGCCGCAATTCTCCGAATTGCGTCCCGGCCGCCCTGGATAGAGAACGGCTCCTCAAATATCAAATCCTTCGAAAGCTCGAGGCGCACCTCTTTCATCGCGTCCGCAGTTCCGGCCACGCGCTGAAGCGCGCGCTGGTTGTGCTCCATGGAGCCGCAGACAATCGCTATCCTCTCATGCCCTCGCGCAAGCACTTCCTTGGTCATGTCATAGGTCGCGCGCCAGTTGTCAAAGCCAATGCACTCGCCATAACGTGGCTCGTCGCGCTGCCAGGTCAAAACAAGTGGAATACGTCGTTGACGCATCAGGTCGAAGACTCTGTCTTCGTGGGCGGTGCCCACCAGGACCACACCGTCTACCCCGCGCTCGACCACTGCTCGAACGACGTCATATTCGCGCTCAGGAATGTACTCATGTATGGCGAGAACAACCTGATAGTTCATTGCCCAGAGAGTCTGCTGCAGCGTATGGAGCGATTCGACGAACGCCGGGTTGTACATCGTCGGATAAATGGCGCCGATGGTCCGAGTTCGCTTCGATGCGAGCGCACGAGCAGCTCCGTTGCTCACATAGCCGAGCTGCTCTACCGCACGTTTCACCTGCGCGAGCGTCTTGGGCTTGACCTGATCGGGGACAGAAAGTGCGCGCGACGCGCTCCCCAGCGACACACCGGCGAGCTTCGCAACGTCTTCGAGGGTTGGGCGGGGTGGGTCGAGATTCGTCATAGAAGACATTATTGCAAAACGCGGATTGCCGCGCCCTCCGTGTTGCCCTTCGGGTATACACCCGTGTTGACAAAAGCGCTTGCGGATAAAATAATTGAAGCGCTTCAAGTAGGCTAGTAAGCCAGACTTAAGAGTCAATATAGCACCGCCTAATGGCGATTTGTTAACCCTTCAAAATGAAGCGCTTCAATAAAGGCAACGTTTCTGGATGACCTCACTGCTCGTCCAGAGCGCAAAGACGGCATGGCCCGGCGCCAAGCGGATGCGGATAACCCTCACATCAGGGAGTAGCAATCAAATGAACCACCAGAATAGAGTTGTTTTAGTGACGGGCGCGGCGGGCGGCATCGGTTCAGCAATCGTCGAGCGGTACATCCGTGAAGGGGCCAGTGTCGGCATCATCGACTTCAACGAGAAACTCGGCGCCGAGAAGACGGCCGAGTGGACCGAGGCAGGTGCGAAGGTTCATTTCGTTGCCGCAGACGTCGGCAAGTATCAGGATTGCGAGCGGGCGATCGAATCCATCGCGTCCAGGTTTGGCGACGTTGACACGCTCGTGCTGAACGCCGGTATCTCCCCAAAGCACGACGGCAAACCGAAGCGCATCTTCGAAATGGACCCTGCAGAGTGGGCTCAAGTTGTCGACGTGAACCTGAATAGCGCGTTCCACTTTTGCCGAATAGCTTCGCCTTCGATGGTGAAGCGCGGCTTTGGTCGCATCGTAACGATGTCCTCGGTTGCAGGTAAGGCGTACCTCGACATTGTGGGCGCCCACTACAGCACCACCAAAGGGGCACTGATTGCGTTCACGCGCCACCTTGCCGGCGAACTTGGGCCCCATGGAATTACCGTGAACGGTCTGGCACCGGGCCGAATTGACACACCGCTGCTGAGAACCGTTTCCGGCGATGCGAATGCAGCCGTCGTCGACGTCACCCCACTGCGACGGCTCGGCACCACCGACGAAGTTGCGTCGGTATGTGCATTCCTGACCTCACCCGACGCGAGCTTTGTTACCGGCCAAATCATCGATGTCGCAGGCGGATGGCTGATGACCTGAACCCAGGTCGTCCGCCAGTCAAATTAGGAGACGGATATGTTGCGCACAATGGGATTCCCCGGTCAGTACCTGCAGGGACCAAAAGCTCTGCTCGAGCTTGGTCCACTGCTCAGGAAGATGGGCTTCAGGCGCCCATTGACTGTTTGCGACGCGGTTGTTGGCGAAAAAGTGTGGCCGCTCGTATCGTCGGCGATGTCTGAAGCCGGGCTCGCTGCGGAGCGAATGGTCTTCCCAGGTGAATGCACGAAGGCTGCGATTAACGACCTGTCGGAAGAAGCGAAGAAACATCAGCCCGACGTCATTATCGGGCTCGGCGGCGGCAAGACCATTGACTCGTCCAAGGGGGTGGCCGCGAATCTCGATATTGATGTCGTGATTTGCCCGACCATCGCTTCCAACGACGCACCCACCAGTCGCCTGATTGTGCTGTACGACAACACTCACCGGGTCGCTGGCGTCGAGTATCTGAAGAGCAATCCTTCCGCGGTTGTCGTCGACACCGAGATTATCGTCCAGGCCCCCGCCCGATTCTTCGCTGCTGGCATCGGCGATGCCGTCAGCAAAAAGTTCGAAGCAAACCAGTGCAAAGGCGCGCATGGAAACAACTCGTTCGGTACGCCCCCACTAGATACGGCGCTGCTTCTCGCGAATGCGACCTACAACACGCTGGTCAATCATGGGCCGGCCGCATACGCATCCATTCTGGATGGCGAACTCGATGACGAAGTCGAACGAGTGGTCGAGGCGACGGTGCTCCTGAGTGGCATTGGCTTCGAAAGCGGAGGCCTCTCGCTCGCGCACGCCCTCATCCGGGGGCTCACTGCAGTACCCACGATGGCAGCAATGCTTCACGGCGAGCTCGTCGCATTCGGCACTCTTGTTCAGGCTGTCATCGAGGAGCGAAGCGAAGCGGAGGTGTCGGAGCTGCTAGGTCTGCTGCTGGCTGTGAAGCTTCCGGTCACATTCAAGCAGTTGGGTCAGGCTGAGGCACTTACTCCTGACGAGATGTCGACTGTCGTGAATGCGACGCTGGCCGCCGCATACAGCAAGAACATGAACCCGCCGCTCACCGCTGAGCGCCTCACGAATGCGCTGCTGGCCGCGGACCGAATCGGCGCAGCCGCCTTGTAGTTCCCACACCCCCCCGAGGGCATCGCCCCTTAGACGTATCGTCTGCAATTTTTAGGAGACAGACATGGAATCCAGAAACGTACCGTACATCGGTGAGCTTTTGAAAGAGTCGCCAAGGAACTGGGGAAAGTGGGGACCAAACGACGAAGTGGGCTCACTGAATTATCTCGGCCCGGCAGAGATTCTCAAGGGCATTGCGACTGTTAAGCAGGGTAAGACGTTCACCCTGCAAGTTCGGATGGGCGACCCGGATGGCGACCCCGTCTGGCCAGGTCGGCAAGGCGCCAAGCGCATGAGCGTGATGGACCGGGGGCATTACAACTGCGGCAAGGGTCCGGTTTTCCCCGGCTCGTATCAATACGCCGACGATGTGATGTTCATGTACCTGCAGGGCTCGACGCAATATGACGCGCTTGGCCACGTCTGGTACGACGACCAGATTTGGAACGGGTACGACGCCGACACGACCATCGGCGGTCTCGCCAAGGCGAGCGTCTGCCCGATTGGCGAGCGCGGTGTCGTCGGGCGCGGCATCCTCATCGACATTGCAAGGTATCGCAATAAAGAGGTGCTCGATCCGGGCGAAACGTTCACTCACCTCGATTTGATGGCTGCGGCAGAAGCTCAGGGCGTGACCATTGAGAAGCGCGACATCCTCATCATCCGGACGGGCTGGATTGGCTCCTTCTACAAGAAGGACCATGCCGAGTTCTACGCGAACTTCAAGGAACCGGGTCTCACCTACAGCCCCGAGCTGGTTCAATGGTTCCAGGACATGGAGATTCCGAACCTGGTCACCGACACCATTGCCAATGAGGTGACGTCGGACCCGGTGTCAGGTGTAGACCTCCCGCTGCACAATGCTTTGATGCGCAACCTCGGCATCACGCTGACCGAGATTGCGCAATTAGACCCGCTCGCCGATGACTGTGCGGCTGACGGTCAATACACGTTCCTCTACACGGCGGCCCCGCTCAAGGTCGTTGGCGGTACCGGTGCACCAGTCAATCCGATTGTCTTGAAGTGAAGAAGTGAGAGTCAGGAGAATAAGGCGCTCCTCACAAGAGCAGCGCCCCTTGCATTTGCAAATCGCATCAACCTGACCGTGCTGTAGTGCTCTCGCGATACAAGCCAGTCAAAGTCGGGGCATTCATTCGCGCCGGTATCCCTTTAATTTCGGCGCCTAAGCGACATCATCGGCATGCTCGCCGCCTCTTGGCGGGCGGCCCCAAGCACCCGACAGTACGCTCCGCTCATTGCCTGGCCATGCGCATGCCGCGCAATCGCCGGGGCCAATCCTGTCAGCTGCGCCGCCTCTGCACGGCAATCATCGTTCGCTCCGGGGCGGTCTTATGCCCGCGGAGCGGTCGATGATATATCCGAGCCGCCATTCATGTGAAGCGCTTCACTTGCTAAAAGAGTCGCTCGTGAGCCTAAAAGAACACGTTTAAGTTGACACAAATGAAGCGCAACTAAAAAACCATGTAACCCGTACCTGTCCATATACAGGTAAACACCGAGCCTGTTTACGGACATTACAGGCGAATTCTAGGGAAAACCCCGTTTGCAACAGAGCCTTCATTGACTCAAACTTGAAGCGCTTCAAATACAACCGTGGCGCTCTTGATATACCGTCTTTCGTCTTATATATGAAGCGCTTCATATACATTCTGGGCTTACAGCAGGGGATTGCTGATTGAGCCAACCAACGGTCGGCGGCGTCATTCTCAGAGTTCGTGGAGGAGTCAATGGAAACAGTCAACAAGGGCGTGGCGCCGGCGCAGGTTCGCACGGGGCCAAAAAAGCGGGGAGTCGCCTCAGAGTCGTGGATGGCACTTCTACTTCTGTGGTTGGTATATGCGATGGACGCCAACTCGCGTCAGATGTTTTTTTCGGTCTTGCCATCGATTACAAAGGAGTTCGGCACCAGCGCGGCAACGATTGGTCTCTACGCGACCGTCATCACCATGTCGACGGCACTCATTGCAATCCCCGCCATGGTCTGGGCGGACAAAGGGGGGCACGGATGGCGGCGCAAGTATCGACACCTCCCGATTGTGATTGGTTACACGCTGTTCACCTGCCTGACAGGCTTCAACGTTCTGACTGGCACGATAGGCGTCCTGGTAGCGATGCAGGTTCTGTCGCATGCCTTTGGCGGCGCCGGCGAAGCCATCGAAGTCACTTCGCTCGCAGAATGGTGGTCGAAAGAGCGTCGCGGTCTCGCTCTGGGCATTCACCACACTGGCTATCCTTGGGGCACGCTGATTGGCGGCTTCGCCATCAGCGGCTTGCTGAGCATCTACGGACCGGAGAACTGGCGTATCGCGTTCAGGCTGTTTCCGATTCCGATGGTGATTGTGTTCGCGCTCTACTGGTGGTATGCCAGCGAGAAGCGCTATGAGAAGCTGCATGCGCATATCACCGAAGCAGGTGAAACGCCGCCGCTTTCGCCGGACCTGGAGCATGGGGCAGGCGCACCAAAGGGTTCGTTTGGTGTTGCCATGCGCAACCCGAACATCGGGGTCATCGCGCTGGTTTCTCTGCTCGCCATCGTGGGATATTTTGGCATCAGTTTCTGGTTGCCGCAGTACCTGGCCTTCGTGGCGCACTACAACTTTGCAGAAGCGGCGGCCTATAGCGTCCTGTTCACAATTACAGGTGGCATCGGTCAGATTGTGTGGGGCTGGATTTCGGACCGGCTCGGTCGTAAGTTCTGCCTCATGATTGTGTTTGTCTGGCTGGCCATCGGCATGTGGCTCTTCAAGTTTTCATACATGGGCCTGGGGACGCTTGTTGCCATCCAGTTGTTCGCAGGCTTCGTGCTGAACGCCCCTTACACGCTTGTCTACGCGATTGCATTCGACTCGACCAAACCGGGTACCACCGGCATTGCTGGTTCGATAATCAACGTGGGCATCTATCTCGGCGGCTTCGGACCGTATGTTATCGGTGCGCTGATTGGCGCGGGCGGTGGATTTGGTCACGCGTCGGGCTACAACAATGCACTGTATTTCATCGCAGGACTGATGGGCATCGCGTTCTTGCTGACGGCGTTCTTCACTCGCGAGACGACTGGTTGGTTCCGGACCTATGACCGGGCGTTGGTATCCAAACAGGCGTGTAACGTCCAGTAAAAACTTCGGACAGCGAACGCGTAGTTCCAAGGGCGCCGCTCTCGATGCCCGAGTCTACCGGCGCCGGAAATTTGAGTTATGGAAAGCAAGGAGTAAAGCATGTCTACTATTTCAGAAAAGCGCGGCGACGAATCGGCCATCCCGTATCAACTTCCACAGCCGCCGTTTATGTCGCCCGACATCGTGCATCTCGGTGTTCTCGATAAATGGCTTGAGGACGATAACCTCTGGGTGCCGATGACCAAGACCGTGTCGTTCAAGCCGTTGTTGCTGTGCGCGAGCCAAGGCTACTACGTCAATCTTCTTCGTGTTCGCCAGTCGGGAGTCCTCTCACGTCATCGACACACTGGGCCGGTCCACGCAATGGTGCTGAGGGGACGCTGGTACTACCTCGAACACGACTGGATTGCCGAGGAGATGTCGTACGCACACGAACCCGCTGGCGAAACACATACGCTGTTCGTTCCCGAGGGCGTAACCGAGATGATTACGTGGTTTCACGTCACTGGCGGCTATACGTATGTTGACCCGCAAGGGGTCGCCGTCGGCTACGAGGATGTGTTCACAAAAATCGAAGCTGCTCGAGCTCACTATGACAACATCGGATTGGGCGAGGACTATGTGAAGCGTTTTGTTCGGTAGCAGATTGCCGCCGGTCCTCGCAAGTTCAATTCTTCACTTGAAAATTCATCGTCGCCGCGACCGCATCAACCTGCGCGGTGGACCGGCGATGCTTCTTGCTGCCGCGTCATATCATGTTATCGAGTGCTGCAAGGCCAGAGCCACGTGCAAGCGGATATTTTCAATTCAAGCGACACAGCCTAAAGAATTCTGGAGAACTCGGTTTTCTCGGCCGATGACTATCGGCACGTGCGATTTTGAATAACCTTGCCCACGAGACGCTGCTTGCCCTTGATCTGACAGAAATCTGGGCTGACGTGTTGCTTGCCTTGCATCCCAGATCCACGGAAGAACTGTGCATGGCATGATCACGTTCGGTCCAGAGATGACGGCGGTCAGAAAGCCGTGCAACATGACGGCGTCCATCGCATCGTCGCAAACGGCATTGCTCGAAAGAAAGCGTTCGAGGAAATCAAACTCTTTGTCAGTTAACGGCTCGTCGAATTCGGAATCGGGATTCATGGCGTTCCCACCGTGGTACACGGTAGACGCGATGCTGATCGCCTGTGCTGTCATTGTCGCTGACGTGCAACTCGATGCAGCGCTCGCACGCAATCATTTCGGCGAGCGGCGGGGTGACGACATTTTATCCGATGGGGCGATGTGTGAATCGAGCTGACGGTCCGCACACCGACGAATTTCGATGCACCCCTATCGCTAACCCTTATTATCGATAGGGATACATTTTTCGATGAAACTCCCGTTTCGGGAAACGTGCCACACCTGACGTGCCGCTCCGCTGCCATCACGTTGCCTATAATCTCCGGATGCCGAACGTTCCGTTGCCCCCGTCCTTTCCTGACATTGCGTCCCTGTCCGCGCTGCGCGCGTGGTACGCAGGCGTCGGCGCGCGCGAGGTGGTCGAACGTTATTGCCCGCAGGCGCTCGAAGGCGGCCAGTCGGCGCGCGGCGTGATCGGCCGGATTCGCCGGCAGCTTGCCGGTTTCGCCCTCAGCCGGCATCGTGCCGATCTGGCCCGGCTGTTCCAGTGCGCGGTGGGCGAACGGTCCCGTCACCGCAAGGCCGCGACCCGGGCACTGGATGTCCTGCCAACGCTTGCGATCCCGCAACCGCAGGTGAGCGATGCGGTCGATGTCTGGCTGCCAGCCCGTGTTGTCCCTATGCTGCATCAGCATGGCATCCGGACGCTGGCTGATTTGACCGTGCGCATCCCTCGTCGGCAGCGCTGGTGGCGCACGATTGCCGGACTCGGCGTGCGCAGCGCACGTCATATTGAGGCCTTCTTTGCCTCTCACCCGGAGCTCACCGAGCGCGCCCGCGCGCTGATCGTGGTGGCGACGCCGGAACCCGTGGTGCCGTGGGAAAACATTCGCGTGCCACATGACGTCGATGGCTCGCGCGGCATCTTCCGAGCTCCCAGGCCCATGTGTGCGCTCGAGGCCAATAACGACTATCAGGCGATCAGCGCCTGGCTCGAACGGCACGAAGCCGCCGAAACGCAGCGCGCCTATCGACGGGAAGCCGAGCGTCTACTGCTGTGGGCGATTGCCGAGCGCGGCAAAGCGTTGTCTTCGCTCACGAGCGAGGATGCGACCGCTTATCGCGCCTTCCTGCGCCATCCCACACCCCGCGCCCGGTGGGTCGCGCCGGCGCGCCCGCGATCGTCGTCCGAGTGGCGGCCGTTCACGGGCGCGCTGTCGCCAGATTCCATCGCCTATGCGCTGTCAGTTCTGAGTGCAATGTTTCGCTGGCTGATCGAGCAGCGCTACGTGCTCGCGAATCCGTTTGCCGGCCTTAGGGTGCGCGGCGCGCAGCGCAATGGCGAGTTGGACATCTCGCGCGCCTTTACGGCCGGAGAGTGGGAGTTGATCCGCACGATTGCCGATGGCCTGGAATGGTCGCATGGCTGGGCGGTTCCCGCCGCACAGCGTCTGCGTTTTCTGCTCGATTTCGGTTACGCGACCGGCCTGCGCGCAGGCGAACTGGTCAGCGTTACACTCGGCGGCATCATGACCGGCACGCGCGGCGAGCGGTGGCTTCACCTCACCGGTAAGGGGGCGAAGGCTGGCAAGGTGGTGCTGCCGCCGCTCGCACGATTTGCGTTGGACCAGTACCTGATGCAGCGCGGTCTGCCCGTGAGTCCCGCACGCTGGGCACCGGATACGCCGCTGCTCGGCCATCTCGATGAACCCGGCGGCATCACCACGCCGCGTCTGAGGGAGGTGCTGCGCCGGTTCTTCCGGACCGCCGCCGACGCAATTCGGGCCGACCACCCGGCACTCGCCGACAAGCTGCAGCGCGCGACGCCACACTGGCTGCGCCACACGCACGCGACAAATGCTCTCGCGCAGGGCGCCACGCTAACGACTGTGCGCGACAATCTGCGTCACGCGTCGATCACAACGACCTCGATCTACCTGGACGACGACGAAGTTCAGCGTACCCGGCAGATCGAGCAGATCTTTGCGCGGCGGCAGCCAACGTGACGACTGTCCACGAGACCATCTATCCGGTGCTGCCTGCGGAGCCGGGCGCGGCGGAGCTGAAAGCGGCGTTCACGCCGAGCGCCGCGGAAATCCGCTTCGTGCGCCGGCAATCCCGGCAGGAAGCCTCCGCCGTATTGATCATGGTGCAGCTGAAGCTGCTGCAGCGTCTAGGTTACTTCCCGATGCTCGCGGAGGTACCGCCCGCCATTATTGATCACATCCGGACGTCGATGCGGGCCCGCGTCCTGTCCCGGACGGCGATCGCACGGTATGACGTGTCGGGCACCCGCATTCGTCACCAGAAACTGCTGCGCGGCTGGCTTGACATCCGGGCGTTCGATGCGAGTGAGGCGGCGTCGCTTGCTGAACTGGCATCGGCGGAAGCCCGGACAAAGATCGAACTGCCCGATATCATCAACGTGCTGATCGAGGAACTGGTCCGGCGCCGGTACGAGCTGCCGCCACTGGCAACGCTGCAGCGCATCGCCACGCAGGCGCGCAACGATCACAACGAGGCGATCTATGGGGCCATCACCGGCGCACTCGACCCTGCGCTCGTCGAACGCATCGACGCGCTTCTCGTCGTCAAGGCCGGCAAGTCCGGTTGGGACGATCTGAAACAGGAGCCGAAGCGACCCGCCGCGCGGGCGATCGCCAGCTTCCTCAAACATATCAACGGGATCAGGACACTGGCGGAAGGCTTGCCGGCGCCACCCTCGATCCTGTCTGTTAGCAAACGAGCCCAACTGGTCACCGAAGCGCGGGCCTTGGACGTCGCGGAACTGCGTTCGCTCAAGACCGCGAAGCGTCACGCGCTTGCGGTACTGTTCATCCAGGCGCAGTTGCAGAAGGCGCTTGATGACGTCGCTGAGATCTTCATCAAGGTGGTGCGCAAGCTGGAGTCCTACGCAAAGGTCCGACTGCAAAAATACCAGCTTGAACACGCCGGTATGCTGGAGGGGCTGGTCGGGCAGTTCCGGGACGTCCTGCAGATTCTCCAGGATGAGGGCGTACCGGAGCCTAAGCGGTTACCGAAAATCCGCGAGGCGCTCGGCGACCCGGCCGAAGCGCTCGCGCAATGCAACGAGCACATCGCCTATGCCGGGCAGTTCGATCTGCCGTTCATGCTCGTGCCATACCGCACCCAGCGCTCGCTGCTGTTCCAGTGCCTGGACGTGCTGCCGCTGCAATCGAGCTCGCAGGACCGCGCGGTGCTGGTCGCGCTTGCGTGGCTGCAAGGTTTCCGGAACGCGCACCGCGAATACTTGCTGCTGACCGACAACGACCTCGCGAACCTGCCGCTGGAGTGGTTGCCGGAGAAGTGGGAGCGCGCGGTGTTCCCGCACGGACGGGACAGCCGGATGCTGCACCGCCGGTTCTTCGAGCTGGGCGTCTTCAGCCAGATCATGCGGGAACTCAATTCCGGCGACCTCTATGTGGAGGGCAGCGACCGCTTCGACGATTATCGGGCGCATCAGGTCACCGACGAGGAATTCCGGCGTGAGCTGCCGCGCTACTGCGAGATCGTGGGCTTGCCCACGGACGGCAAGAGCTTCGCGAAGGATCTGCGAGACAGGCTGAACGCGGCGCTCGACGAGGCCGACGCGAACTTCCCGGCAAACGACAGCATCGAGTTCGTCAATGAGGAACTCGTCATTCACAAGCCGGGCAAGGAGCCCGAGCCGCCGAACCGCACGCTGATCGATCAGGCCGTCACGGCATCGATGCCGCAGCTCAGCATCCTGGATCTGCTCACCGAAACCGAGCAGTGGCTCGACCTGCATAAACTGTTTGGACCGCTGTCCGGGTTTGATACGAAGATCGACGATCCGCGCAAGCGTTTCATCACGACGCTGTTCTGCTACGGCTGCAACCTGGGGCCGAGCCAGACGGCGCGCTCGGTGAAAGGGCTCACCCGCAAACAGGTCGCCTGGCTGAACCTGAAACACGTCACGGAGGAGCGGCTCGACAAGGCGAACGTGAAGGTGATCAACGCGTACAACCAGTTCGCGTTGCCAAAATACTGGGGCAGCGGCAAGCGCGCGTCGGCCGACGGCACCAAGTGGAGTCTGTACGAGCAGAACCTGCTGTCCGAGTATCACGTTCGCTATGGGGGATACGGCGGGATCGGCTACTATCACGTATCCGACATGTACATCGCGCTGTTCAGTCACTTCATCCCGTGCGGCGTCCACGAAGCCGTCTACATCCTCGATGGGCTGATCCTGAACGGCGCCGACGTCAAGCCCGATACGATCCACGGCGATACGCAGGCACAAAGCGGTCCGGTCTTCGGTCTGTCGTACGTGGTGGGTATCAACCTGATGCCGCGCATGCGCAACATCAAGGATCTCGTGCTGTACAAGGCTGACCGGCGGCGCAAATACAAGCACATCGACAGCTTGTGCCGTCAGGCGATTGACTGGGCACTGATCGAACGTCACTATGCCGACATGATGCGCGTTGCGGTGTCGATCAAGGCAGGCAAGATGACGCCGTCGACGATCCTGCGCCGCCTCGGATCGGAGAGCACGAAAAACAAGCTCTACTTCGCATTCCGGGAGCTGGGACGCGTGATCCGGACGCTGTTCCTGCTGAAATATCTCAATGAACCGGACCTGCGGCGCACGATTCACGCGGCGACCAACAAGAGCGAGCAGTTCAATGACTTCGCTCAATGGCTGATGTTCGGTGGCGAAGGCGTGATCGCCGAAAACGTCCGACATGAGCAGCGCAAGGTGATCAAGTACAACCACCTCGTCGCGAACATGGTGATCCTGTACAACGTGCAGTGGATGTCGCGCAAGTTGAAGGAACTGCAGGCGAAGGGGCATCCGGTCGATGCCGAGGTCCTCAAGGTGCTGTCGCCGTACCGGCGCGAGCACATCAACCGGTTCGGCGACTATCTGCTGGATCTCTTGCGTTCCGTCCCACCGCTCGATCCGACGATTGATTTCGCATTCAAATCAGCAGCTTAGATTGAGATGTGGCGGATTTTTAATGAATCCCGGCCAGGCCTCGCATAGCGGCTATGCGAGACGTCATCCATTCACTGAACTTTGTCTGGCTTGCAGCGTGCGTGACCGGCTTGTTTGCCGGGCTTGCGCTGGATGGAGCCGGCTTTGCCGACGCCGCGCGCCTGTCGTGGATGGCCGGCGCTTTGCCGGTTCTGGCGTCGCTCGGTGTCTCGACGGTCAGGGCGTTGCGTCGCCGCGAGGGCGGTGTCGACATTCTTTCGGTGCTCGCCATAACCTTCGCGCTGTTTTTGGGCGAATGGCTGACCGCTGCGGTTATCGCCCTGATGCTTGCGAGCGGCCGGGCTCTGGAGGCCTATGCGGACAATCGCGCGCGCTCTGAAATGACCGCGCTGCTGAGCCATGCGCCACGAAACGCGACCCGGCTGGAAGCGGGACAGTGGAACAGGGTGTCGCTGGAGCAGATCGGAGTTGGCGACCGCTTGGTGGTGCGTCACGCGGACATCGTGCCGGTCGACGGAACGCTGGCCAGCAATGCCGAGCTGGACGAGTCGACGCTGACTGGAGAGTCGCGTCTGTGCACGCGCGAATCTGGCGCGGCGGTGCGAAGCGGCGCGATCAATGCGGGTTCGACGTTCGAGATGATCGCGTCGGCCACGGCGGCGGGCAGCACCTTTGCCGGCATCGTGCGCATGGTGGAAATGGCGCAGCGCGACCGCAGTCCGGCCGCGCGGCTCGCGGACCGCTACGCCTGGTGGTTTGTCGCCTGCACACTCGTGATGGCGGGGGGAAGCTGGATCGGTACCGGCGAGATCGAGCGGGCGCTCGCCGTGCTCGTGGTCGCCACGCCTTGCCCCCTCATCCTGGCCGTGCCGGTGGCCATTGTTTCGGGAATCTCGCGATGTGCGCGTCGCGGCGTGCTGATCAAAGGCGGAGCAGCGCTCGAACAGCTGGCAACGGCGCGAACGCTTTTCTTCGACAAGACCGGAACGCTGACCGGCGGCGCTGCGCGTGTCGTTGCTATCGAGGCGGGCCCCACCGGCACTCCCGAACGCGTGCTGCGTGTGGCCGCGTCGCTCGTGCAGGCCTCGAACCACGCCATCTCCGACGCGCTCGCGGCAGAGGCACGCACGCGCCAACTGTTGCTGACTGCGCCTCTCGACGTGCGCGAGACGGCCGGAGCAGGGATGCGCGGCAACGTCGACGGGCACGCCGTGGTTATAGGCAGCTTTGATTTCGTGAGCTCGGCGTCGACCGTTGCGCCGTGGGCCGAACGGTTTCTTCGCCGCATTGCCTATGAAGGCGCTTCGTCCGTCTTCGTCGGTGAGGACGGCGTCATGACCGGCGCTATCCAGATGGCCGACAGCATTCGCATGGAGACGCCGCGCGCATTGCGTTTGCTGCGGCGGGAAGGCATCACTCGCATCGAGATGTTGACCGGCGACCGCGCCGATGTCGCCCAAACCGTGGGGGCCGTCCTGCAAGTCGACGCGGTGCGTGCGGGCCAGACGCCTGCCGGCAAGCTCGCCGCGATTCAGGAAGCCCAACGGCAGGGGCCCGTCATCATGGTCGGCGACGGCGTGAACGATGCGCCCGCACTGGCGACCGCTGACGTGGGTGTCGCGATGGGCGCGCGCGGCGCCGCCGCATCAGCCGAAGCGGCCGATGTTGTCCTGCTCGTCGACCGTCTCGACAGGCTCGTTGACGCACGCCGCGTTGCTCGCCGGACGCGTCGCATTGCGATCGAAAGCGTATTGGTCGGCATGGGACTTTCTCTGATCGCGATGACTTTTGCCGCGCTCGGCTTTCTGCCGCCACTGGCTGGCGCGATCCTTCAGGAGGTGATCGATGTCGCGGCCATCGCGAACGCGCTGCGGGCGCTGGGAGGCACGCCCCGACGCGCGGCCGGTGTTCTGGCGCCCGATGACGTCGCGCGCCTGCGAGGCGAGCATGCGCAACTCGAACCGGTGATGGAACAGATACGCCGGCTCGCCGACGAGCTGCCGCGGTTGTCCTCCGCGGCCGTCAAAGACCGGCTGGCGCATGTCAATGACTCGCTGAGACTCATACTCGTACCGCATGAGGTGAGCGACGACACCCATCTTTATCCCCGAATCGCCGAATTGCTGGAAGGCGAGGACCCTTTGTCAACCATGAGCGCGATGCATCGGGAAATATTTCGCTTGACACAGGCCCTGGATCGTATGGCAAAAGACCTGTCCGAAGATTGCACGGGCGCCGACTGGCTGCGCGAAGCCCAGCGACTGCTGTACGGGCTCGATGCGATCATCCGGTTGCACTGTGCACAAGAGGACGAGCTGTTTCATGCACTTGCCAAGGATGCCTGAAAGATCAGGCGACCAGGAGTGCCAGACGAAGTGCAGCGATGTCACCAGGATTCGGGACCTAACGGCCCGCCCGTGCGCGTCCCACCGGAATCCAGCGTGGGAGCATGGCGATCAGGACTTCGTCCTTGAGAACGGCATGATGGAAAAGCGCTGCGACAGCATGAAATCCCGCAAGCCACATGATCGCGTCGCCAAGCCATTTGTGGACCGATGCGAGTGCAGTGCCCACTGCATGGGAAGCGCTGACCGGGGGCGGGATTTCGTTGCCGACGACGAGCGTCAGCGGATGACCCTCGAGCCATGCGCCTGCGATGGCGGTCAGCGGAAGTACAAGAAGGAGCAGATACAGTGTCCATTGAACAGTCGTAGACATGACAACCATCCAGCGAGAAATGCGCGGCGGCTCGGGGCGCGTATCGATCGCTCTCCACAGCAGCCGGATAAGGGTAAGCGCGAGCACGCACAAACCCAGCGTCTCATGCAGGCGCCTGTCGAATTCATGCATCGGCGAATAGACGCGTTGTTCAGGCCCGCCGGGCCCATAGACGAACGCCACGAGGACAACAATCGCCGTGCACCAGTGGAGAAATTGGGCGACCGAACCATATCGGCGGTTGAGAGCGGTTTTCATCATGAGGCTTCCAGAGCATCAACCAGGATCGACCGTATTATGTCCCCCCACCCGATTCGGAACGGCGTCGCGGGCGATGACGACAATGACGGAAGTGTCGTCGTCTCGCTCGCGTAACCGGGTTCCGCTTGTCGTCAATGGTGGCCGTACTCCGTATTCCACGTGTGATGCGTGATGTGGTCGCTGGATTGCGAGGTGCTGGTTGCAGTGCCACCGTAGCCCGCATCAGATTGCGCTGCCACGCGGGCTTCGGCTGCCTGAATGTCAGCAGGATACTGCGATCTGTTCTCCCTGTAACCCGCATGTTCGAGCTGGATCAGTTGCCCCTCGACCTGCGCGCGGGTCAATGAATCGTTTGCATCTTGTGCAAACGACAATATCGGCGTGGCGACGGCAAGCGACAGGACAAGCGCCTTGATGAGAGTGTTCATGACAAATACCTCCGTGGTTAGCCTATTGGGGTGTGCTGGTCTCTATGTTCCAGCAATTGCAGTTTGAAACCCCCAGACTTAAGACACGGTTAACACGGTGCCTGAGGTATTGGCCTGCATATTGCACTATGCCGGTAACGGTGTCCGTGGATATCGAGCGTCTGGATGCGGGATTGCTCAGGCAGTACGCGCGTTTGTCCACGCCATCCGGCCTGCTTTCAGAATACCAATCCGAACAGTCTTTTCAGCAGATCCTCTAGCGACATCATCGTGAGTGCCAGCGGCACGATTGGCACAAGTACTGCGGCTGCGAGGCGAACGATGGCATCTTTGGTAATGGGCGCGATACGCATGGTTCGGATAACGTCGAAACTGTTGGCGAGATCCGCAAGCGACTGAATATCGGCGCTGCCTACCAATGCCTCGTCATTGGGCGAGCCGGCCCGCAGCCACTTGGCGTCGAATTCGCGCACGTACCGTTGCGCCAGGTTGCCGTATTCGCTCAGGCCTGTCCGCTTCGCCTGGGCCAGTTGTGGCGCGAAGACCAGCAAAGGACCGAAGACCAGACACAGCAGGAAGAGAACCATCGTTGCGGTCTCCACCTTGAATTCGGTGAGTGCGACCCCGGCGTAGAAAATGCGGTTGGCGAACTGGGCAGCGAGCATTGCGCCGTGCGCGGCAAGAAGGGCCGTGAAGGCATAGACGGTATTGGCAAGGAATCCCAGACCGCCGACGCGATCGGGATGAGTCGGAACGAGGCTTAGTTCGATGCGCGACACCTGCCAGAGAAAACGCGTCCAGACGAACAGCCGGAAATACCAGCGGATCAACAGAAACTGGAATAACGGAACGCTCACGTAGGCATACCAGCATCCGGCGAGCGAAAGCTTCAAGCCTCCTGGGGTGGGTGCTGCGTACCATGTCGAAGTCGTTTGCATTGCGGTGTATTGGCGCCACACGACAAGGACGCCAACACCGTACACCAGAGCGATCATCAGCAACTCGGCAACCACGGAATTGCGCAGACGGAATACCGACCTGATTGCCTCGTCGAACCGTGCCGCCGACGCTTCCGGAATGATCTTCCGGTCGATGAATGCCCGCGCGATCGAACGCAGGCGCCGATGCACAACCAGCTCAGCGATGATCAAAAGGGGCACTGCCACAAGGAAGCGGATGTGAACTTCGAGGTCCAACAGGAACGGTACGGCCACGCGCTTGTCCAGCAAATGCCTGTCCAGAGCGGCCAGCACCAGTAGCGGCAGCCACGCCACGAGCGAGATGACGATAACCCGCTGGCGCACCAGCTCCAGCGCATCATCGGCCATGCGCGTGCGGCGCAGAAGCTGGAAAAGGGGGCCGCCCAGCACCAGCGAAAAATTCTGCGTATCCAGCAGAATATCCGCTGCGGTCGGCGCCGTGTGCTCTATGTTTCGTGATCCTGAATGATGTAAGCGATTCATCGCTCGGCACCCTTGCTCGAATTCGAATTTATTCCTGGACCGGACAGGCCTTCTTCAGTGCCATGACGCGAGTGTTGCGGCGTCAATATGCAGCCCGCCCGGCAGGAGTTCTGCACGTGGAAATCGCACGAGTGCGAACGCACGCATACGAGGCGGATCACCAGGGATCCGTGCGAGGCGAAACTCCATGGCGCGGCTGGCTTGCGTTTCGTCGTTTCTCACCACGTTCATCAGGTCCAGGCGAACACTGCGTTTCTCGACATAGATATGCTTCGCAGGCGTGGAAAACACCTCGCAGACCCGCTCCAGTTCGAGTTCGATCGCCTCGGTCGGGACGCGAAGCGCAGCCAGGTCGCACGCGTTTTCTTCGATTTGGGCCTGTAGTTGTTTCAGTTCGTCCGCTGCGGTGTCTGGTGCGTCGCCTACCAGAAAGCGAATACCCGTACCCCGCTGTTCCAGCAACTTCACGCGCGCCTCGAGCAGTTCGCGTCCTTTCTCGACCAGCTCACGCCGGTCGGCGGCGAGTTTCGCCAGTCCTTCCAGCGCCAGCTGATCGATCAGTCGGCGCACAATTTCCTCCCGCAGATCCGGGTCCGAGCGCGCGCAGATGCTGACGCGGTGGTCCATGAAACAAAGCTTGGTTTGCGGCACATCATGACGCACCGAATCGCCTTCGAGGGCCACACCCAGCACGTGCCGCTCGATCATCGCCATCCCTAGCGTGACGTAGGCGTGCGTCATATCGAGATTCTGAGCGAAGTATTCGCGCAACATCTCCGAGCGGCTGAGCGCCTTTGGCAGGTCTTCTGACGTCGCAAAGAATGCGCGAATCAACGGGTCGGTCGCCCAGGCTGCCATGCTGGCCTCGTGAGGCGCGGGCAACGAACCGGTTAGATCGTCGATGTAGCGAAGCGAGATGCAGATCGATTCGCCAAGGCGTTTGCGGTAACGCTGCGCTAACCGCAGACGGGGCTCCATGGTCACGACACGTTCGATCATTTCGTCCAGGCGCGCGCCTTCGTCGTGCGTGCCCGAGGCCCGCGAGGGACGCATAAAGCGAGCAAGAAAGCCCATATCCCTACCTTTCAAGAGTGTCGTGCAACGAAGACCGCCTGCAATGTCGGCAATCCCACGGACCGGTCCGGCGCAATGAAGAACGGCGCATCGGAAACCGGGAAGCCGTTCGCCCCCACTCTAGTATTTCGCTTCTTCTACTCGTTGATCTCCGTCAATCGCGCGCCTTTGCCGCAAACGCTGCGATAAAGGGGCAGCGATGAGCGTTCACCGGTCGAACCAGCGATATTGAAGCGCCACCGTCACGATCTGGTAGTTGCCCGCTGCCCGTGCGACGAAGCCGCGCGACCAGGCGAGCTTGGCCGACCAGCCGCGTGCGATCGGCACCGCGAGCGTGACTCCGCCGCGCAGGTTCGCCTGGGAACTGCCGCTCGACGCGCCGTCGACGCTGGCGCCGCCGCCCAGGGCATAACCGAGATCGACGGCGAGCCATAAGCCGGGACGGAAGGTGTAGCCGCCATGGAGCTGCGTGAGCGCGAGCGGCGCCTGGCTCTTCTCATGTCCGTTGAAGAAGCTCGTGTTGGCAGTGAAGAAAAAAACGCCTACCGAAGCCTCGAAGAACCAGTTTCCCCATGGTTGCGACACGCCGATTTCAGGTTTGAATGCCCAGCGGTTGTTACCCAGATTGACGAGACGCGCAGGAGCGTACTGGCCGGTGGGCGCCTGGACCGTCAGGCTGATGCCCAGCGAGGTGCGAGGCGGCGCTTGCGCGAATTCCTCCGGCGAAAGCGGGGGATTGCCGAACAGGTTGAGGGCGAATCGCATTTGCATGTCGCCAACGCCGCCGCGATGGACCTGGGTCGGCGCGTCGATCACGAGTCCGCTCAGGTCTGCGCGCTGGAACGGCACACCCAGACCAAACGACGCCGTGTGGCCCGCGAGCGCGAATGTGTGGACGTAGCCGAGCACAAAATTGTCGATCTGCGCGCGCACGCCGCTGATCGGGAGAGAAGGTTCGGTGAGAACGTCTCCGCTCACATGCGAGTAGCCCGCGACAATGAAGTTCGTGCCGACCGGGGAGGCGGAGTAGGTTCGAGGTTCCAGTTCTTGGGCGTGCAGCGCACCCGCCTGCCAGAGCAGCACAGCGGTGCCGAAGCACGCACGCCTCCAGTGAGAGGCTCGCCTGCTCATCGCAGTTCAGTTCGGAGTATCGGAAATGGTGCCGTGCGGCGCTGCACGTCGAGGTCCAGCATAGCAGCGCAATTCGACACGATGAATAAGACTTTGGTCGGATCTCCGTTTGTGACATCGGGGGTTTCACTGGAGGCATGATGCGCTGCGGCGTTAGCTGGCCGCTGCCGCCCGATACTGGATGCCCCGTTCGGCGATGCTAACGCGGGTGCCGGCCTAGCGCTTCGTAATTGCCACGATGTCCGATAACGAACCGATCACCGCGTCCTTGCCGGTAGTGCGGGCGAACTCCATCGCCGCCTGAACCTTGGGCCCCATCGATCCGGCGGCGAAGCCCAGCTTCTCGAGCGCGTCGGGATGGGCCTGCGCGATGGCCTTCTGGCCCGGCTTGCCCCAGTCGACATAGGCGGCATCGACGTCGGTGGCGATGATCAGCAGGTCGGCGCCCAGCTCCACGGCAAGCAGCGCGGAGCAAAGGTCCTTGTCGATCACGGCTTCGACTCCGGTCAGGTGCTGGCGCGTTTCGTCGTAGCAGGTCGGTATGCCCCCGCCGCCCGCGCAGATGACGATCGTGCCGTGATCGAGCAGCCACTTGACCGGCCGGATTTCGAAGATGTGTTTCGGCCGGGGGCTCGCAACGACGCGACGAAACTTGTCGCCGTCCGGCGCGATGCTCCAGCCGCTTTCTTGGCAAGACGTTCGGCCTCCGCTTTGTCATAGACCGGACCGATCGGCTTGGTCGGGTTGCTGAACGCGGGATCGCGCGCGTCGACTTCGACCTGGGTGAGAATCGTCGCGAACGGTACTTCATAGGGCAGCAGGTTGCCGAGTTCCTGCTCGATCAGATAGCCGATCATGCCTTCGGTCTGCGCGCCGAGCACGTCGAGCGGATAGGCTTCGACTTCCTTGTAGGCTGCGCCCTGCAGCGCGAGCAGGCCGACTTGCGGGCCGTTGCCGTGCGCGATCACGAGCTCGTTGTCTGGCGCGATCTGCGCGATCTGCTGCGCTGCGATGCGCACATTTTCGCGCTGGTTGCCGGACGTCATCGGCTCACCGCGCCGCAAGAGGGCGTTCCCGCCCAACGCTATGACGATACGCATAATGCTGCCCCTTTCAAAATTCGTTTCGATGGCGCGCGGCGCGCCCTTCCATCGGGCGCACCGCGTCAACCGGGGTCACGCGGCTGCTCAGAGGTCGGCAAGCGTGGATACGAGGATCGCCTTGATCGTATGCATACGGTTCTCGGCTCGCTCGAAGGCGATATTGATCGGCGACTCGAAGACCTCCTCGGTCACTTCGATCCCGTTAGCGAGCGCCGGGTATTGCTGGGCGATTTTCTTGCCGACCTCGGTCTCGCTGTTATGGAACGCGGGCAGGCAGTGCATGAACTTCACCTGCGCGTTTTGCGCGGCCTTCATCAACGCCATGTTGACCTGGTAAGGAAGCAGCTCGCCGATGCGCTCTCCCCACGCCTCAACGGGTTCGCCCATCGAAACCCAGACGTCCGTATGCACGAAGTCCACGCCATTGACGGCGGCGTTCGCATCCTCGGTCAGGGTGAGACGGGCGCCGCTTTCGGCGGCAAAGCGCTGGCAAGCCTCGATGTGCTCCGTGTTCGGCCAAAGAGCCTTCGGCGCGCCAATGCGCACATCCATGCCGAGCTTCGCGCCGATCAGAAGCAGCGAGTTGCCCATATTGTTGCGCGCGTCGCCGAGGTACGCATAGCTGATCTGGGGCAGCGGCTTGTCGCTGTGTTCGCGCATCGTCAGTACGTCGGCGAGCATCTGGGTCGGCGGATATTCGTCGGTGAGACCGTTGAAGACAGGAACACCTGCGTACTTCGCAAGCTCTTCGACGATGTCCTGTCTGAAGCCCCGGTACTTGATGGCGTCGTACATGCGGCCGAGCACGCGAGCCGTGTCCTTCATGCTCTCCTTGTGTCCGATCTGCGAGGAATGCGGATCGATGTAGGTGACGTTCGCGCCCTGGTCGTAGGCGGCGACTTCGAATGCACAGCGCGTGCGCGTGGACGTTTTCTCGAAGATCAGCGCGATGTTCACGCCCTTCAGATGCTGCTGCTCGGTGCCGGTGTACTTGGCGCGCTTCAGGTCGCGCGAGAGGTCGAGAAGATAACGCAGCTCGCGGGGCGTGTGGTGCATCAGGCTGAGGAGACTTCGATTGCGCAAATTGAAACTCATAGCGGTTCTCCAACGTAATAGGGCCGGCTGGAAGTAAGTTGTCGAGTGCAGGGCGCATCGTCGGCGGGGACAGGCCCAGGTGCGCGGGTGAGTCAGTAATCGATTGGGTCACGCACGATCGGGCATGTCATGCAGTGGCCGCCGCCCCGGCCGCGACCCAGCTCGCTCGCGCTGATCGTGATGACCTCGATGCCGGCCTTGCGCAACAGTGTGTTCGTGTAGGTGTTGCGGCCGTAGCCGACGACAACGCCGGGCTCGAGGCATACGACGTTATTGCCGTCGTCCCACTGTTCGCGCTCGGCAGCGAAGCTGTTGCCGCCCGTCTCCACGACGCGCAGTTTTGGAAGACCGAGCGCCTCTCCCACGACGTCGATGAACGGCTTTCCCTCGTGGCGGATGCTCAGATTCGAAGGCTGCGATTCGTCGGGCCGTACCGAGAACGCGACGATTTCATTCACGACTTCGGGGAACACCGTGACGAGATCGCGATCGCAGAAGGTGAATACCGTGTCGAGATGCATTGCCGCGCAGGACTTCGGCAATCCGGCGACAATGATGCGTTGCGCCGCGCCCTTCGCGAACAGGCTCTGCGCAAGCGCGCCGATTGCCTGCCGCGACGTGCGCTCGCCCGTGCCGATCAGGACGACGCCGCGGCCGATCGGCATCACGTCGCCACCTTCGAGCGTCGCCGCGCCGTGATCCTCGTCCGGGTCGCCGTACCAGAACTCGAACGGGTGATCGACGAAGTCGGGATGGAACTAGTAGATCGCCGTCGCCAGCAGCGTTTCCTGCCTGCGGGCCGGCCAGTACATCGGGTTAAGGCTCACGCCTCCGTAGATCCAGCAAGTCGTATCGCGCGTGAAAAGCGTGTTCGGCAGCGGCGGCAGCACGAAGCTCGAGTAACCCAGATACTGGCGATACAGCTTGAGGACGTTGCTGTGGGCGGTGTCGGGAATGTCCTCCGCGACGACGCCACCGATCAGAAACTCAGCCTGCTTGCGCGGCTCGAGGCTTTCCATCCACGACCGAACCTCGTTGGCGAGGCCGACGCCGACCGTGTTCGGGCGCACCTTGCGGTCAAGGATCCACATCAGCGCCTCCGGATTCTGCACCGTCTCCGTGAGGAGGTTATGCAACTCCAGCACCTCGACATCGCGCTCGCGCATCTTGGTGACGAAGTCGAAATGATCGCGCTTGGCCTGGTTCAGCCAGATGACGTCATCGAATAGCAGTTCGTCGCAGTTGCTCGGGGTTAGGCGTTGGTGTGCGAGACGGGGAGAGCACACCATCACCTTGCGCAGCTTGCCCGCTTCGGAATGAACGCCATATCGGGGTGTTTCCGTGCCCATCATGTCTCTCCTGAAACTAAAGCGTGAGGTATCCCTGGTACAGCCCGAATGCGGCAGCGCCTGCGCCGACCAGCACCACCGCGAAAATAAGTTTTTCGATCTGTGTGAAGACCGGTTGTCCGGCTTCGCGCTTCGCCTTAGCGAACAGCACGACGCCTGGCGCATAAAGCAGTGCCGACAGCAGGACATACTTGAGCCCGCCTGCATAGAGCAGCCAGAGCGCGTAGAGCACCGAGATCGCCGAGATCATGAGGTCCTTGGTGCGCTCCTTCGGTTCGCGCTCATAGGTCTCCCGGCGCCAGACGAGGAGCAGTGCGTAGGCAGCCGACCAGAAGTACGGCAGCAGGATCATGGACGTTGCCAGGTAAATCAGAGACAGGTACGTCCCCTTCGAGAACAGCGTGATCAGCAGAAAGATCTGGGTCAGGCCGTTGGTCAGCCGGAGCGCGTTCGCCGGCACACGCTTCGCGTTCTCCTTGCGCACGAACCAGGGCATCGTGCTGTCGCGCGCCGCAGAGAAGATAATTTCGGCGCACAGCAGGACCCACGACAGCAATGCGCCTGCCAGCGAGATCACGAGCCCCACGCTGATCAATATTGCGCCCCAGTGGCCAACGACATGCTCGAGCACGCCGGCCATCGATGGGTTTTGCAAGGAGGCGAGCTGCGGCTGGGTCATGATGCCGAGCGACAGGATGTTCACCAGCACGAGCACGAGCAGCACGCCCACGAAACCGATGACGGTTGCCTTGCCGACATTGGTGCGCCTTTCCGCGCGCGCGGAGAAGATACTTGCACCTTCGACCCCGATGAATACCCAGACGGTCACGAGCATCATGTTGCGGACCTGATTCGTTATGCTGCCGAGCTTCGGATTGCCGAATCCGAAGAAGTCATTCGCGAAGACGCGCGACTTGAAAGCGAAGGCGCAGATCAGAATGAACAGGACGATCGGGACAATCTTCGCAATCGTGGTGATCAGATTGACGAAGGCCGCTTCCTTGATGCCTCGCAGTACGAGGAAATGCACGCCCCATAGCAGCGCGGACGCGCACACGATGGCGATTGGCGTGTTGCCTTCGCCGAAGACCGGGAAGAAATAGCCAAATGTGCTGAAGAGGAGAACGAAGTAGCCGACGTTTCCGAGCCACGCGCTGATCCAGTACCCCCACGCGGAGGAAAAGCCCATGTAATCGCCGAAGCCTTCTTTCGCGTAGATGTAGACGCCGCCGTCGAGCTCGGGCTTGCGGTTGGCGAGCGTCTGGAAGACAAACGCAAGGGTCAGCATGCCGACCGCCGTGATGGCCCAGCCGATCAGCACGGCGCCGGCGTCTGCGCTGACCGCCATGTTTTGCGGCAGAGAGAAGATGCCGCCGCCGATCATTGATCCCACGACCAGCGCGGTTAGCGCACCAAGACGCAGTTTCGGGGCGGGCGCGGCAGCGGCGGCTGGCTTGGCCGCCGGGCCGGAGCCGGTTGCGGATACGGAATCAGACATGAAAGGTCTCCTTTAATCCGATAACGGAGCCCCTTTGGTTCGCAGTTCGATAACCGGGGGCATCACACATCGAGCGGCCTCAACAATCGACCGTCTCGTCGGGGGTGCTTAAACTTTCCAAAGAACGTTTTCTATGTTTAATCGATATTTGCAATATTTAATTTGATTGCTAAGGAAGGTCTGCACAACTCGTTTTCAGAGCGCCGACTTTTTGCCACTTGACCGAATTCGCCATGAGAATCTGCTGACAGGTTGGTCGTCCGGCTTTTGACCCGCGACGCCCCCCTGTTTGCTGGGACTTATGGCCTCAATCTGCGAGCATTTCAAGCTTTCCGCAAAGCCTTGCGTGCCATCCACAGGTTGCCCAGCGCAAATAGTGTCGTGATCTGGGCGGTGTTTTTCATCAAACCCCGGTACCGAGTTTTCGTGTAGCCAAACTGCTGTTTGAGGACTCGGAACGGATGTTCGACCTTGGCGCGGATACCGGCCTTCAGGCGTTCAATCTGATCGAAGATCGCGTCCAGACGATCGTTCAGGTCCAGTTGTCTACGCCTGCCTGGCCGCATCGCGACATG
This sequence comes from Paraburkholderia caffeinitolerans, assembly GCF_902859945.1. Taxonomy (GTDB): domain Bacteria; phylum Pseudomonadota; class Gammaproteobacteria; order Burkholderiales; family Burkholderiaceae; genus Paraburkholderia; species Paraburkholderia caffeinitolerans. The sequence goes on from NZ_CADIKL010000044.1 coordinate 47,708, forward strand.
CCATCGAACCGCGTTTGCCTTGCAACGCTTTTCGATGCCCTGATATCCGGCGGCAGCGTACACATCCGTTTCCTGGCCGTGCAACAAGGCTTCGGCCGCATTGATGTCGTGAACGTTGGCCGCAGTACCGATGACGGTGTGCACCAGACCCGACTCTGCGTCCACGCCGACATGCGCTTTCATCCCGAAGTACCACTGATTTCCCTTCTTCGTCTGGTGCATTTCCGGGTCTCGCGTACCGGAGCCGTTCTTCGTCGAGCTGGGTGCAGAGATCAAGGTAGCATCGACCGCCGACCCTGTTTTAAGCATCAAGCCTTTCTCGCTCAGGATCTCGTTGACCAGCGTGAGCATCTGCGCAGCCAGGCCGTGCGTTTCGAGCAGGTGGCGGAACCGGAGAATCGTGCTCTCGTCCGGCAAACGCGTCATCCCCTCATCCAGCCCCGCAAACTTGCGATACAGTGGTACGTCATAAAGCGCCTCTTCCATCACCGGGTCTGACAGACCAAACCACTGCTGCATAAAATGGATCTGCAGCATCGTCGCAATCGGGAACGGCGGCCGTCCAGTCTTACCCTTCGGATAGTGCGGTTCGATCAACGCAATCAACCTCGACCATGGCACAACGCGCCTCATCTCATCGAGAAATTCCCGTTTGCGAGTACGTTTCGTTGACAGATCCAGACCAAGACCAAGTTGCGTCATCGAAGAACCTCTTAAACTTTCCTATCTCCCAGGATAGTCCACCCGTACGTCGACGCCAGGACTTTTGCAGACCTTCCCTAGGTGATGTCGGAGCACACAAAAGCCTCGCAAAAGGGAGGCGTTCATATAAGTCATATCAAAGGGGTGACACGTATTTTCTAACCTTGTTGATCCACGGGGGGCGCGCCGTTATCCAGGCTGCCCGACGCAGGAGCGACAAGGAAGGATGGATACCCCGTCTATTGCAGCGTCGTAATTCCAATGTGGCCGCCGTCGCGCTGGCTAACAAGAACGCGCGAATCGTATGGGCTCTGCTGACAAATGACCGAACATATCGGCGTGACCATGAATCTGCGTTACCAGCTATGTAGTTCCAGACAGCATCAGGTTTGTAGCAAACAGAAGGACACTTCCACCGATTGCCAGGGCAATCATGACGTGATGGCAAGATAGGTCAGACCGTGACGGGCCAAACCCGACTCTGTCAAGGAGCTCCAAGCTCGCCGACTTGATCGGGACCTCGTCAGCATATTCCATCAGGGACAGCCGGCCTGCGCTCGGCACTGAAGTCCGGATGCATGGCTGCAATCAAGACCTTTGAATCATCGCAACATGAAAGCTTGGCAAACCGGGGGCGTCCATGCATGACAGAGCCTACGAACAATGTGCAGGGGCGGGGGGCGCACAACGTGCCTGCCTTATGGGGCGCTCGCCTGTTCAGCCGATCGACCGGATCAGGCTACGTAGTCTTTCGCCTACGGCAGCGGGCAGTCGACTACATGATTTCCAGTTCGCGCTGATACCGGATGCTCGATGCACGAACCATACTGGAATTGACGCCATGCTATTGCAGCAGAGTCATCGAAAAACGGATCGTGAGGAATGTGATATGGGCACCGCCGCTTACTCTCTGCGCTCCCTCGTCGACAAGTGGCTCGCGCCGACTCAACGAAAACCTGCACACCTAGTGCAGATCGGTCGCACTCAGGTGTCACGCTCCCGATTCGTCCGCTTTGCGGGGCAAACATCCGTGGGGTTTGTCACGATCGTATTCTTCCGTCACGATGACGGTTCATGGTGCGTGTTCCCGCCGAGGGGAAAAGTACCTGCAATGCGCCAGATCCGCAGTGATCGTTGAAACCAGCAGCCAAACCCATATTCCCGGAGGGGGCGTCGAATGGTCTCCAGCGATTGCCGCCCAAACTTGTGCTCTGCCGCCGCAGAGAAGTCAAACTCTGAAGTACTAACGACAAGATATCCGAAAACAGAGAAAATTATGCTCAGGACTGCGCGTCGGGCATCGTTTGAACGATCAGCGCATAAAGATCACGAAGATTGCACTCGTTTTCGAGACGCTCGAACGGATCGCGATTTGCGCCGAACGCCTCATCGATTTCCACCCAGTCGGCGGCAGTCAGATAGCGCTGCGCGGCGGGCAGGATCACGGACTCTTCAAGATGCCGGTGTCGGGCGTAGAAGTCTGCATAATTCATGACTTCCTCACGCAAGGCAGGCAGCATGTCGGCCCCTACCAGTTCATAGCGTGTGAGCGCACGTTCGAGTGCGTGAATACGCTGTCCACCTTCTTCGTGCTGACGCTCTAGTTCCTCGATGACGCTGTCGCACTCGTCGGTACGCTCGCGGAGTCGTCTAAACAGATATTGCTCTTCCTTCGGATGGTGAATCTGGTCGGGAAATTCCTGTATGTAATAGAGCATCGCGCGCATGAGCATTGCGCTGGTCGAGCCGGCACTGCATGCCGTTTCATCGACCGCGCGGCGCATGCCGTCGACAATGCGCGTAAGGCCTCTGTGTTCGCTCAGCATCACTTGTATCGCACTACGTCGGGTGGCATGTTCCACGTCAGGCTCCGTGACAAGGGTGGTCGGCCAGGTAAAGGGTGGGGCGATGGGGTACGCTGGGACGGCACCTCAAGGACGGCCACAAGTTTTATTCAATATGCGCGTCGCACGACGTGGGGATTTGATTTTTGTCAATTTCAGCGGTTGGCTCGGCTGGCTGTTTCGACGAATCCATCGATGTGACTTCGCTCGGATCGAACTCGGCCACCGATCATTGAGTCCTTTCCCGTCATGAGCTGTCACTCGGCAACTGCGTCTATCGGACGTTCAAGCGACCGCTATGCTCAGGGCCACCCCGTCGAACTGTAACGCTGCCCGTGCAATCTCCGGTTAGCTGTATCGGATCTCGATCGGGATCTGACTTTGATCCAAATCAATGCGTCGTCGCGCAAACAGGAACATGGTGTATTAATGGCCGACTCGTATTGGAGTCGGCGAATTGCGAATGTGCCACGTTCCCAAAAGCAGCCGTGACGTGATTCGCGACCGCGAGACGTGTGGAGGAATGACCATGCAAGCCACTCATCATTTCAATATCGAATTGCGGCATGCAACGGTGCCGACTTACGCCGTCAGCTACGTCTTTCCGATCCTCCTGTTGCTCTATGAGATTCATCGAGTGGGCAGGTGGATCTATGACTACGGAATGCAATTCTCAAATTTCAGGTCCATGGGTTATGAGTTCCTGCTCATGCTCGTGTTCGTTGGAATTCAGGCCGTTGTCGGGGTCATTTTCCTGACTGGCGCGTCCATCGGCCGACATCACGATTTCCGGCACCGCGTTTCGAATCTTCTGGCCGGTCTGAGTTGTTCGATGGCTGTGATTGCGTTTGATCTTGCGCTGCAGTACGTCTCGTAGTACAGGTAGAAAATGGGGTCGGTTCTGCTCGCGCGTTAACAGTTGCCAGACTAACGTTTAGATTTTGTCTTCAGCGCCTCGATTTCGTCGAGCAGATCGAGCGCGAGCGCAATGCCCGGTGCATTGATCTGAAGGTCACGAGCCAGCCGAAAAGCGGTGAGTGCGCGGCACAGCGAAGCGCCGCTAAATCGCCATTCTTGCGGCCCGGCGCCTTTCGGCTCGAAGGCGCCCTCAGCAACCCAAAGGGTTATTTCCTCGGCCGACGCGCCACTTATCCGGCTCATGTCGACGAGCGTGAGCTCGACGTCATCATCGACGATCTGGCCTGCCATATAGATCACCGCAGAGTTTTTCATAGTAGCTACCCATAAAACCGCGCACGCGGGTCAAAGTTGAACGCTTGCCGCATCGTGTTGTAGGCCGCTTTAGCCGCCTCGCTGTCGGCCGGCGGCAATACGATGTTCAAGATCACATACAGGTCCCCGGGCGGGTTCCCAGGAATTCCCTTGCCCTTGAGCCGCAATCGCCTGCCGCCCGCCGAACCCATTGGTACAGTCATTTCGACCCTTCCATCGGGCGTCGGCACTGTTACGTGCCCGCCAAGCGCCGCTTCCCAGGGAGCCACCGGCAAGTCGAGCAAGACGTCAGATCCATCGACGCGAAAGTGCGGATGCGCGCGAAACGCAATCTCCAGGTAGAGGTCCCCTGCTGGCCCGCCTCCAACGCCGCCCCCTCCCTGGCCTGCGAGCCGCAGGTGCTGCCCGGCCCGCACGCCCTTCGGAATGGAAACGTTCAACGTATGTGATTGCAGCGATACATGGCCCTGTGCATCAAGGGCCGGCAATTGCAGCGAGATCGAGCGCTGTGCCCCTCGATAGGCATCTTCGATATCGATGAACACCCTGGCGTGATGGTCCTGTCCCATCGCATGCGAGGGCCACACATGCTCCGCCCGTGCACCGCCAAACATCGCCTCGAAAAAATCGTTGAGGTCAGCATGCGCGCCGGCGTGCTCGCCCGTGCCGCTGAATTCGAAACCTTCGTCCCAGTTCGGTGGGGGCTGGAAGTCCTCTCCGTTGCGCCAGTGAGTGCCCATGCGATCGTAGGCGGCGCGCTTTTCCGGATCCTTGAGCACCTCATAGGCTTCGCCCAATTCCTTGAAACGATCCTCCGCATCGGTATGTTTGCTGACGTCTGGATGGTATTTGCGGGCGAGCTTACGATACGCGCGCTTGATGTCGTCCTGAGCCGCCGTGCGCTCCACACCCAGGATCGCGTAATAGTCTTTGTATTTCATTTCGAGAACACGCCAATAGCGAGTGGAAATAGCAATGTGCCCGGGCAACACCGCTCTTTTGCCGTGAGTCAACTCTACATGAATATGGCGCGGGGTTGACGCGCACTCCTGTCATTCCACCCATGGACTACCACTGCGCGAAGAAGCCACGGGACGGGGACTTTCAACGGCTCATTTCGTGTCGGGTCGTTCGATGCCAGCCATCGTCAGCGGGAGTGAGAGTGCGCCACCGCGCGTTGCTGGCATGGGCGCTCTGGCCGCCGATTTCTGGCGTTGCCAGCCGGGTGCCAGCAAACGGTTCATTGCGTCAGTCAGCGCGGCGCGCCAGCGCCGCTTCATTTCCGATGGAGAAATAGCCGAGCGATTGGCCGGCACACAAGGCTTGTGGAAGCCATCGGCGGACTTCGCCTGTCCATCGGGTTCAAGCGGAATGCCAGGGTCAACGTGTTCGTAACCGCTCATGGTCCGCCTTCCTGCACGAGATCGCGACCAACGGCCAGTCAAACAGCCATCGAACCGGCTTCGATCGCCTTCATGGTCAAGCGGCGGCTCTGATTCATTGATGTTCCACCGGCGCGCCGTTCATCCCGTAGACGAGCCCCCAGTAACCGGCAACGAAACGGATAGCGTAAATCCCTGCCCAGGTGCTGTCTGTATCCACAGTTCGCCACCGAGCGCCGCGGCACGCTCACGCGTGCCCAGCAGGCGCAAACGAATTGCGCGCAGGACGCTTGTCGCTCGCGCAGCCTCGGCCATTGTCTGCGACGCTCACGATACAGTTCGGTCCGTCCCGCGCAATTTCGAGCATCACCTCGGGCGCACCCGAATGGCGGGCGATGTTGGACATCGCTTCCTGCACGACGCGGAACACCACAGTCGCAGTTTCGGGTTGAAAGTCGATGTCATCTGCGTCGACCTGGCGGATGACGCGCACCCCATATCGCGCCGAGAACTGGCCGCTGAACCATTCAGCTGCGGGGACCAACCCGAGGTCGTCAAGCATGGCGGGACGCAGATCCGCAGCAATTCGCCTCACGGACACAACGAGCTGATCGATCAGCCGCAGCGTCACGTTCGGCCGTACCGCTGGCCTGCGTCACCTGCGCGTTTACCATCAGACCATGCCGGTTATCCGTGAGCAGGTGTCCGATGTAGCAAAGCATCGCATCGGTGCGCCGGCTCTCGCACGCGCTCATGCCCGTTCGGGCGATGCGGCGATGATGGCCGGTTATATGGGTTCGGGTCAAACCTTCGACGACGCGATCGGCGAATTCGCGATGGAATACCGGTCGCAAAACCGGCTCGACTACCGTGCATTTATTCAGGCTATCCGGGAAGGTAAGATTCAGGATTCAGGCCACGAGAGAAGACTAGATGGACTGAGCGCCTGCTGAGGCGGCCGCTCATGCAGGCGGAGACGCAGAGTCAAGGGGAGAGGGACGCCCCCTGGAGCAACGGTGGCCCGAAACAACGGCCGAAACGATTGATACGGTTCCATTCCGGTTGAGCTACCGGAGAGGAGAACGCGATGGATAAAGAGCATGTTCCCGTCGTGAGTACTGACGCGACTGCCCCTGCCAGAGGCTGGCGCGCGATACTCGTGCCAGCGCAATGGCTGCCGGATTACAGGCTGCAATGGCTTTCTTCCGATATTGTCGCGGGGGTTACGCTCGCTGCGTATGGAATACCTGTATCGCTTGCGTACGCAACGCTCGCCGGGTTACCGGCCCAATTCGGCATTTACTGCTACCTGGTCGGCGGTCTCTTTTACGCCCTGTTTGGCACCTCCCGACAACTAGCCATTGGGCCTACTTCGGCGATTTCGATGCTGGTGGGGATGACAGTCGTGGACATGGCAGGCGGTGATCCTGAGCGGTTCGCTTCCATTGCCGCATTGACAGCGATCCTTATCGCGGCCATGTGCCTGCTCGGCTGGATACTGCGACTAAGCTCGCTCGTTAACTTCATCAGCGAAACCATACTGCTTGGCTTCAAGGCGGGTGCTGCACTGACCATCGCGCTCACCCAGTTGCCGAAACTTTTCGGGGTTAAAGGAGGCGGGGAGAAGTTCTTCGAACGCATCTCGATTCTGCTTGGGCAGCTTCCAGACACCCAGCTTGTTGTGCTCGCCTTTGGGATCGGCGCGCTAGCCCTATTGGTTCTTGGCGAAAAATATTTGCCAGGGCGCCCGGTCGCATTATTCGTGGTAGCGCTGTCCATCGCTCTGCTGTCGCTGACGCCGTTGGGTGCGATGGGATTTAAGGTCGTCGGAGCATTGCCCCGCGGCCTGCCAATTTTTCACCTGCCCTCGCTCCGCGTTCGGGATGTAGACGGCATCGTCCCATTGGCGTTTGCCTGTCTGCTGTTGTCCTACGTGGAAAGCGTGTCGGCTGCGCGCGCAATTGCCCGGAAAAACGGCTACGAAATCGATCCTCGTCAGGAACTGCTGGGACTCGGCGCGGCAAACCTGGCCGCGGGTCTCTTCCAGGGGTATCCCGTCGCGGGTGGCTTGTCCCAGTCGTCGGTCAACGACAAGGCTGGCGCAAAGACCCCGCTCGCGCTGGTATTCGCTTCGATCGCTATCGGACTGTGTCTGATGTTCCTCACTGGCCTGCTGACCAACCTGCCCAACGTCGTACTGGCAGCCATCGTGCTGGTGGCCGTGAAGGGCCTCATTGACATCCGCGAGTTGCGTCATCTCTGGCGAGTCAGTCGCTATGAGTTCATGGTGTCGATGGTCGCATTCGTAGCAGTCCTGTTGCTGGGAATTCTCAAAGGGGTGATCTTCGCCGTGCTCGCGTCAATGCTTCTGCTAATCAGGCGTGCCGCGCATCCGCATGTGGCGGTTCTTGGACGTATTCCCGGCATGCACCGCTATTCGGATATCGAGCGCCATGCCGACAACGTGCAAGTTCCCGGTGTGCTGATGTTCCGCATTGAGGCGTCACTGCTTTACTTCAACGCCGACCACGTGCGCGCGGCGATCACGGAGAGCATCCTGTCGGCGACTTGCCCCTTGAAGCTGGTGATACTGGATCTTTCAAACTCTCCTGCGGTGGACATCGCGGGCGCGAGGATGCTGGTGACGTTGCACACGGACCTCGTCGACGCAGGAAGACGGTTGCGAATCGTGGCTGCTCATGGCAGCGCGCGCGATATACTGCGCGCCGAAGGGCTGGGCGAACTCGTTGGCGACATTAGCCGACGGGTCTCGGTGGACGACGCGATCGAGACTTACCTGCACGAAATGGATACGACGAGCATCGATGCCGCTGAGACGGCGTCGAGAACGCAGCCGGGCGCTGGGGCGACGCTTCAAGACTGAAGCACTCCGACGTAACGGTACCATGCGGTGAGAAGGAAACCGGACGACATTGCACTGCACCAGAAGAATGTTCATATGGCCTGTTTTTGCAAGCAGGACGAGCGCCGCTCTCGCTGCCGCGATCCGGAATATCAACGTATCCGACCTGATGGGTAACGCGGCAGACGGGCGATTTATCGACGATGGATCAAGCTCATATCCGCGGGCTGATTACCGCATTTCATCTTTCCGTCACGGGGCTACCTCGCTCTTAACCACGGAGATCACGCAGTCGCGTGCTCGCAAAAAAATCTCGAGGATTCCCCTCATCGTGCCCGATGCCGCGTTACCGATCAGGTGGAGGTTAAAGGTCCTTTCGATAAACAATCCTGAATAAAAATCGGCGAACAAGAGTTATCGGTGTGCTCAGGCCGGCTGCAGTCGCGTCCCTATGTCCCAGATGAATCCACATAGTTCGCGCGCGATTGCGGCACAGGTCTTGTTCTGATGCAGTCCTCGTGCGCGAAGCCGGCGAAATCTGTGGCAGAGCCGAACCTGCGCTTTCCAAGCGATGTCGATGATATATCGAGGTTGTCCTTCCAGCCGAGGCTGGAGCGATTCACCGATTCTCGCAGGCAACCGATAATTCCATGCCGCCTCGACCAGTATCCTGCGCACGTGCGTGTTGCCCGTCTTGGTCAGACTGCCGCGTTGCTTTGAGTTCCCGCTGGAATGTTCCGACGGCACAAGTCCCAGATAGCCCATGAATTCGCGTGGATGCGGGAAGCGACGCAAGTCGCCAAGTTCGGCGACAATGGTCAGCGCAGAGATGAAGTCAATGCTGCGAAGGGTCATCAAGCCTTTGACCGTTGGCAACCAGCGCCAGGTTTCAGCGTGATCGCGCAGCGACTGTGTGAGGCGTACGGCGAGTTCAGTAGCAAACCGCACCGCCATCCGATACTCAGTGAAGACGATATGCTGGGCGGAATCCTCGAACTTGATCGTGGAGAGAAAGAGCTCATGCTTCGGTCCCCAGCGCGTGCCCGTATAGGCATGACCATGGCGAAGCAGGAAGGATTTTAGCCTCTGGCGCACTCTGCGCTGGTCGCTTACCGCATCCTCGCGAGCGCGAACCAGGTCGCGGATGGCTTCATCTTGCGGCTCAGGAACGGCGACAGGCACAAGTTCTCCAGCCCTATGCAGTCTCGCTAACAGCAGCGCGTCGCGACGGTCCGTCTTGATTCTGTCAGCCGGCCGGCGGGCGACTCGCGATGGAGCAACCACTTCACAGTGATAGCCCTGCTCGCGCAGTGCCCGGACTAACCCATAGCCGCAGGGGCCTGCCTCATGACAAATGCTGATGTCCGATGGCGACCCAAGCTTCGAAAGCGCTTTGGTTAGCGAAATGACGCTGTAACGGGTCGTTCCGACGAACTGGGGATCGTCCCGTGAATGCGCCTTCGCGAATGCGATTGCAATCGAGTCCTTATGCACGTCGAGCCCGACATAAACCTTGACCTTATCCATGACTGTCTCCGCCGTTCAGTGAAGGTCGTCCGATTATCGGATGTGAACGCCTCCGCTGCGTTTCCCTGAAGGCCATCATGTCTTAAGCGGCGCGCTCACCAAGGCGGGATTGCTGAGCGCAAAGCGATGATTGACCGTGGCCATGCGTTGCCTGTTTCGCAACAAGTCCGGCTTGTTGGTATCGCGAGATCGAGCGCGTATTACCGGGCGAGGCCTGTGAGCGAAGCCGATCAACGGCTGATGCGCCGGATCGACGAACTGCATCTGGAGTTCCCGTTTGCCGGTGCACGGATGCTGGCGCGCCTGCTGCGCCGGGAAGACCACGCGGTCGGCCGCCGCCGCGTGCGCACGCTCATGAAGCGCATGGGCGTGGAGGCGTTGTACTGCAGGCCGAACACGAGTCGACGCAACGCGCAGCACAAGGTCTGGCCGTATCTGCTGCGCGGCATGAAGATCGAGCGGGCCAACCAGGCCTGGGCACTCGACACGACCTACATTCCCATGGCGCGCGGCTTCGTGTATCTGACGGCGGTGGTGGACTGGGCCAGCCGCAAGGTCCTCGCGCACCGCGTGGCGATCACGCTGGAGGCCGTGCATGCCGTTGAAGCGCTGGAAGAAGCGTTCGCCCGCTATGGGCACCCCGACATCGTGAACACCGATCAGGGCAGCCAGTTCACGGCGGCAGCCTTCACCGAGGCGGTGCTGGGCCGAGGCATTCGGCTGTCGATGGATGGCAAAGGCGCCTGGCGCGACAACGTGTTCGTCGAGCGCGTGTGGCGCAGCATCAAGTACGAAGAGATTTATTTGAGAGCCTACGAGTCGGTCAGCCATGCCCGGCGCTCCATTGGCCAATACATTGAGTTGTACAACCGCAAACGTCCTCATTCGAGCCTGGCGGATCAAACGCCCGATGAGGCATACTTCACGACGCTGCCTGCGATCAAATCGGCAGCATGATCGCCCCGGACGTTCCACTTAAAAATCTCAGAAAGCTGTCCGAACGAGCGAGGCCACCTCTGATAGCGGCGCCCCGCGCGATTGATAAGGAGGAGCGTAGTGCCTTGGTTCCGGGAGATGATGCGGATCTGCACAGGGTCTTCAGTCTTCGCGCCCACTTGTTTCTGGACTATCGTTCAACGCCACACAACGAATCCAGATCGCTTTGCCGCACATGCGAAGGTATCCTTATGACAACGAGGGGCGCGGCCAAGCTGTAGATGGGCTCTGTCACGTTGGCGAGGTAGTCACGTAAGATTGCGCGATGACGAAGACAAAATCGCTTTATCATGGCCACCGGTTCCCGGCGACGGTCATCAGTCACGCGGTTCGGTGGTATTTCCGGTTCCAACTCAGCTTGAGTGATATTGAAGAACTGCTGTTCGAACGCGGTGTCATCGTCGGTTATGAGACGATCCGCCGCTGGGGCACTGTCACGTTGTCGTGCTGATGTCGGAGTAGGTGATAGAGCGCACCGCACGCTCAGAATACAAACGGATCTTGGATAAGCTCAGTGAAACGATGCCACGCGGCAAAGCGTGCGGTGAGCTGTTTGCGATAGAGTGACGCACCCAGTAAATGTCGTTTGAGCGCGAAGTGCTGGCGAATCGGTCCGAAGCTTGACAGAAATGCTTGTGTGCGATCGGGATCGCGAAAGCCACGCATCCGGCGCTCGCGTTCACGCGTAGGTTGATGGCTATTTTCGGCACGGTTGTTCACACATGCACTGGCTTTGACGAACACGTGTTTGACGTTTGCCAGCTCGGGGAATTCAGCCTTAGTGGCCGGATAACTGCGCAATTGATCGTTGACGATCCTTCGCGGTGCGTCGGGACATGCGTCCAGCACTCGTTTGACAAAGCGCTTTGCTGCGGCCTCATCGCGACGTTTCTCCAGCAGGATGTCGAGTTCGGCACCGTGCTGATCGACTGCCCGCCAGAGCAGGTAAGGCTCACCGCGCAACCTAACGAAAACTTCGTCAAGATGCCATGTGCTGCCAGCTTTGCGGCGAGCCGGCTTGACGCGATGTGGGCGAAGCCCGCGCCGAATTTGTCGCACCAGCGGCGGCTCTGTCGAGTTGACGTGAGCGGGCTATGTGGGCAGAAAAAACAGTTATCCTTTTTAACGGACGACATTGGCTGCGGCATCAATAGTCCAACCATGCCAGGTGGCGAGGCGTTCCTTGAGTATGGCGCGATGACATGCCGTGTTCATCCGATGTCCGGGCAACGCGAAGTGCTGCCGGATCGGACCGAACGATGAGAGAAATGCCTGTGTGCGCTTCGAATCACGAAACCCGGACATGGCACGTTCACGCTGGCGCGTGGGTTGGTGACTGTTCTCTGCCCGGTTGTTGACCCGTGCCGCTGCTTTCACGAACACGTGCTTCACGCTGGCCAGTTCCGGAATGTCCGCCTTCGCTGCCGGATAGCTGCGTAACTGGTCAGTGACGATCCTGCGTGGCACGGACGCCGAACGCAGCAAGCGCATGAAGAAGTGTTTGGCGGCAGCCTTGTCGCGCCGCTTTTGCACCAGGGCCCCGTAAGCACATGCGAGAATGAATGCCTGCCCTGGCTAACGTTGAAAAGATTCCTGCACGTGGCGGTCCATCTTGAAGCCAATTGATGCAGGTCAATGTGCCCGTGCGGGTCCACCTTAGGCTGGTTCCACGCCAACAGGTATTGGTGTGCAAAGAATTCAAGGTGCAAGGAGATGGCCATGCAAGCTGTCGATGTTATGACTCGGGACGTCGTGTCGGTCAAGCCTGACATGACTGTGCGGGAAGCGGCAGCGCTTCTCGTCGAACACGAAATTAGTGGGGCGCCGGTTCTCGACCCTCAGGGGCTTTTGCTCGGCATGATCAGCGACGGTGATTTGCTGCATCGGGTTGAACTCGGCACCGAAGAGTTCCGCCGTTCGTCGTGGCTCGAAATGTTCTCAGCGCGCCGTGATGCCGCAGCCTATGTCAAGGCGCACGCCCGTCTCGTGAAGGACGTCATGACCGGGGGTGTGGTCACCGTCGGCGAGGCCACGCCGCTTGATGAAGTCGCAGATCTTCTTGAAATCCATCACGTCAGACGCGTGCCGGTGATGCGCGGGGATCGGGTCGTCGGGATTGTGAGCCGCGCCAATCTTGTCCAGGCGCTGGCAATTGCGCCTCTTGAGCCCAACATGCAACAGGCCGTGAGTGATCGCGAGATTCGGGCCATGCTGATGGGTGAGATCGCTGGCCGTAACTGGGCCCTGTCTGGCCGTAACATCATTGTCCAGAACGGCATCGTCCACCTGTTCGGTTACTACGTGTGGTCCCCCGCCCAGCTTCAGGCATTGCGTGTCGCGGCGGAAGGCATCCCCGGCGTGAAAGCGGTTGAGGATCATACCTGCGCCACGCCGGCTACGGTGGGAATTTAACGGACCGGGCCGGACAATCACGAACTGGATGGCAGGCCCACACCCAGTTAACCTAATCATTTGCCGAATTCATGTTCGAACTTTACGCACGCTAAATTCCTTTCAGATTACAGAGTATGTGAATTTCCATAATTCATTTGCGCGACATCATCCTTCGCCTGTGTGCTGATCGCTTCGTTCTTCGTAGTGGCCTCGGGGCTATCGCACTCCGCCCACGCATGCCGGCAATGCTGGAATCAACGCGAAGATCAGCCATATGGCGCACTACGAACTGCGGTTCGGCGATGTCGGGCCAAGCTGAATAGCCGTCTGTATCGTCACGTGACTGTTTGCAATGCTTATAAATATATCTAATGCGTTTTGGTGCGGGTGGATAGACGGAAACCAACTGATTTTGCACATTTTCTATTCGGGAACCCAAGGCAACCCCACGCCTGGATTGGGTGCATCTAACTGGGAAATTGTACGGAAATCAACGTCACCCCTAATCGATGTGTCGTAAGGTCGCGGTAGGGCGGGACCTGAAAATCACGCAGGCGATTGACGTGGATCAGCGATGCGTATCGACGGACCCGTACGCTGCGACGATTGGGCGTCTGACCGGACGCCTGCCACCGGAGAATCCGACATGTCCGCGCAGCCCAACGTTCTTGTCGTCTACTTCTCGCGTACGGGCATGACCCGGCGCATCGCTGAGTTGCTGGCATCAGAGATAGGCGCGGACATCGAACCGATTCGCCAGCAGGGTAAGCATCCGGCGCGCGCGGGTGTGCGCGGCTACGTGAGATCGCTCATCGAGGCGTTGGGTCAACGCCAGGTCAAGGTGATGCCGGCTACGCACGACGTGTCGGCTTACGACGTCGTAGTGGTGGGTTCACCGGTCTGGGCCAGCCACGCTTCGGCGCCCGCCCTCGCCTGGTTGAAGGAGAACGGTGGACAGGTCCGTCGCCTCGCGCTTTTCTGTACGCTAGGCGGACACGGTGGCCAACCCGCGCTGGAGCAGATGGCAAGGACGGGCGGCAAATCGCCGCTCGCATGCTGCGAGATCACGGCTTACGACTTGCGTCGGCGCATTGACGGGACGAAGCGGCAGGAGTTCGGCAAGAGGATCCGCCACCGTCTCTCCACGTTTCAGCAGACGGAGAGGATGCTGTGACTGGCCGTGTCGACGTCCTCGACGCCGACACGGTCTGGTCCGAACTGCAAGTGCTCGTCAACCGACCGACAGTACGATCCGCCCGTCGACCTTGCCCTCACGCAGCGCGCCGACAATGGTGCTAATGCTATTGAATCGGTCGCGGTGAATATGCGCGCGCACGTGCCTTGTGTGGCGAAGTCGACCGATTCCTGCAGTTTGCGGCGCGTGCCTGCAATCGCCCCGCGCACGGTAATCCCATTTAGAACCCTTAACAAAATGAACGAAGGGGCTGTTAACCCTCGATGAATGCTGTTAACCTTTTCATTGTTTCGACGACGAAAAGGAAATGGCCAAGCCGATACTCGACGACGAACTGTGGGCACTCATCGAACCGTTGCTGCCCCCTCCCAAACTACGGCGAACCCGTTATCCGGGGCGCAAACCGCTCGACAATCGTGCGGTGCTCACCGGCATTCTCTTCGTCTTACAAACAGGCCTGCGTTGGGACCTACTGCCTCGCGAGATGGGTTGCGGCAGCGGCATGAGTTGCTGGCGTCGCCTCCGTGACTGGCAAGCCGCAGGCGTCTGGGAGCAGTTGCACGAGGTGCTGCTTGCGCGATTGCGCGCAGCCGACCAAATCGACTGGTCTCGCGTCATCGTCGATTCCTCTTCAATCCGCGCTGTGGGCTCAGGTCAAAAACAGGACCGAATCCCACAGACCGCGCGCGACCCGGTTCAAAGCACCATCTCATCACCGAAGCGCAGGGCATGCCGCTCGCGGTGATTCTGACCGGCGCCAACCGCAACGACGTCACTCAACTTCAAGCGCTGGTCGACGCCATTCCGCCAATCGGCGGCAAGCGTGGCAGACCACTATCGAAGCCTCGGGTCGTTCAGGGCGACAGAGGCTACGACCACGATAAATATCGACGTCCACTGCATGCCGCCGGCATTGCAACCGAAATCGCTCGACGTGGTCAGCCTCATGGTAGTGGGCTAGGCAAAACACGCTGGGTTGTGGAGCGAACCATCTCGTGGCTTCACAACTTCCGCCGACTGCGCATCCGCTTCGAACAACTCGCTTCCATCCACGAAGCTTTCCTCAGAATCGCCTGCTGCATCATATGCTGGCGACACCTGCAAAAGTCATTCTGTTAACACCTCTTAGGCATCCCTTTGATTTTCCTGCAGTTTTCCGGTTAGACCGTGCTACGACTGTAGAGGCTTTCCCTTTCGGCCCTCTATGAATTTTCTTTTTTATCAGAGTGACCCTGGCCCATAAAACCGTCCCGTTTAAAACTGGAACATTCCAATGCACAAAACCCGGATTGCGATTGTCGGAGCCGGTCTGGCCGCCAAGCCGGCAGTGCCGCAGTAAGGCGCTGCGGTAGAATGCGCCTCTTCAGCTTGCATGAATACCAGAGAGCTGGAGAACGGATGAGAGCTATTTCAAGGTGAGCGGCCAGTGCAAGTATTTGTATCGCGCAGTCGACAAGGCCGGCAACACGGTCCACTTTATCGGCCATCTATCACGGTCAAACGCATTTCCCGATGACAACG
The DNA here is from genome assembly GCF_902859945.1 of Paraburkholderia caffeinitolerans. Lineage (GTDB taxonomy): Bacteria > Pseudomonadota > Gammaproteobacteria > Burkholderiales > Burkholderiaceae > Paraburkholderia > Paraburkholderia caffeinitolerans. The sequence goes on from NZ_CADIKL010000044.1 coordinate 63,365, forward strand.
CCCCTGTTCAGGCACTCGCCACGGTCAAAGGCACTTGACGGTATGCATGATCTGCGGGTCATGCGGTACGGCTTCCTGCTGCTTGAGAATTTTTCTCTAATCGCGCTGAGTTCGGCCATCGACCCGCTCCGGATAGCCAATATGGTCGTCGGGCGGCGCGTGTACGACTACACGCTGATTGGTCCGGACAACGGCTTTGTTCCATCCAGTGACGGTATTCGGGTGGTTCCCGACGTCTCGATGTCGGATCGCGAGCCTTTCGACGTGGTGTTCATCGTCGGACCGAATCCCATTCCGCGAAAGGGAATTGGCGGAGTTATCGACTGGCTGCGCCGGCAGGCGGGGAAGGGCGCCGCACTGGGCGGCCTCGACACAGGGAGCTACTTTCTGGCGCGTGCGGGATTGCTGAACGGATATCGCTGCACGATTCATTGGGAAGACCGGGATGTGTTGACGGAGCAGTTCCCCAAACTGACTGTTTCCGCGCGGCTCTTCGAAATCGACCGGGATCGCTATACCTGTAGCGGTGGGGTGGCGCCGCTTGATTTGATGGTGCATCTGCTGGCGAATCCGCCGGGCAGCCAGGCACTGGCGGCACGTGTTCTCGAATTGCTGGTTGCGGAACCGCGCAGCCGCGAATATCGTCAGCCGACTTCGTTGCGCCAATATATCGGCGCGGAGCATGCCAAGCTGGACGAGGCATTGCAACTCATGGAAAGCAACGTCGAAGAGCCGCTTGCCGTGCCGGAGATCGCATCCCATTTGCGGGTTTCGCAAAGGCAACTCCAGCGCTGGTTTCTCGAACGCCTCGGCAAGACACCGGCCGAGGCGTACCTTGAGATTCGCCTTCTGCGGGCCCGGCAGCTTCTGTATCGCACGGGAAACTCGCTCGAGGAGGTGTGCGTGCGCACCGGTTTCACGTCCACGACCCACTTCTCCACGCGCTACAAGGCTCAGTTCCAGATCTCGCCAATCGCCGACCGGCGTCGCTACCAGAGCGCGCTGTAGCCCTTTTGGCCGGGTGGTCGGATCTCACCCGTCCGGCACCTCTCCCGCATGAGTCGAGTTACCCGCAGCGCGTGATTCGCTTGGGCGCAGGCGCGAACGTAAGGACAAACTGTGACGGGCTTCATGGTTAACCCGATTTGGCCAATTTGGGAATTACATTGGCCATTTTGGAAATTCTCCAAATAGCCGAACTTCTACCATCTGCTCACACCCACCACGCTTTTTTACCCAGGAGCGAGCACATGAAGATGGAGAGCCTGATTCGAATCGAGAATGGCGAGAAGGTGAAACACACCTTTTCCGATGAGGAGTACGCCACGCGCCAGCGCAAGCTGCGGGAACTGATGGCGAGCGAGAACATCGACGCGGTACTTTTCACGTCCTACCACAACATCAACTATTACTCGGACTTTCTCTACTGCTCGTTTGGCAGAAAGTACGGCCTCGTCGTCACGCCGTCGAAGGTCGTCTCCATTTCGGCCAACATCGATGGTGGCCAGCCGTGGCGCCGCACGGTCGGCGACTACAACGTGGTCTACACGGACTGGCAGCGCGATAACTTCTTCCGCGCCGTGCAGGGCGAGATCGACAACCGGGGCCGGGTGGGCATCGAGTTCGATCACCTGCCAGTCGAGGTGTTGTCGAAGCTGAAAGCGGCGCTGCCTTCGGTCGAGTTCGTCGATATCGGCGCCCAGACGATGCGCATACGGATGATCAAGTCCGATGAGGAAATCGTGCTCATCAAGCACGGCGCGAACGTATGCGATATCGGTGGCGCCGCGCTCGCGGCAGCCGTGCACGAAGGCGTGCCCGAGCATGAGGTCGCGCTCGCCTCCACGCAGGCAATGGTGCGCGAAATCGCGCGTCGCTTTCCTGACTCGGAGCTGATGGACACATGGACGTGGTTCCAGTCGGGCATCAATACGGATGGCGCGCACAATCCGGTCACGACGCGAAAAGTGCAAAAGGGCGACATTCTCAGCCTGAACTGCTTCTCGATGATAGCGGGCTACTACACGGCGCTGGAACGCACGATGTTCTTCGACCATTGCCCCGATGAGCACCTGCGCCTCTGGAAGATCAATGTTGAAGTGCACGAAGCCGGCCTGAAGCTGATCAAGCCGGGCGTGCGCTGCGGCGATATCGCGCTCGAGCTCAACAAGATCTATGCGGAATACGGACTGCTACAGAACCGGACATTCGGCTATGGCCACTCGTTTGGCGTGCTGTCGCACTACTACGGCCGCGAGGCGGGGCTCGAATTGCGTGAAGACATCGACACCGTGCTGGAGCCGAACATGGTTGTTTCGATGGAGCCGATGATCATGCTCCCGGTGGGTCTGCCGGGCGCCGGCGGCTATCGCGAGCACGACATCCTCGTGGTCGGCGAACAAGGCGCCACCAATATCACCGCGTTCCCGTACGGTCCAGAGCACAACATCATCAAGGCCTGATCCGGGTATCGCTGCCCCGCGGCGTGTGCCGCGGGTACTTTTTTTGCTGTGGCAGGAGACGCAACTGTGTTTTCCAGGGAACAAACGATTGCCGGATTCGATCCGGATCTCGCCGAGGCAATGCGCCTCGAGCGCGCGCGTCAGGAAGCGCATATCGAACTGATCGCTTCCGAGAACTTTGCGAGCCCACGGGTGCTCGAGGCGCAGGGCTCGGTACTGACCAACAAATATGCGGAGGGCTATCCCGGCAAGCGCTACTACGGCGGCTGCGAGCACGTTGATGTCGTCGAGCAACTGGCGATTGCGCGCGCCAAAGCACTGTTCGGAGCGGACTTCGCGAACGTGCAGCCGCATAGTGGATCGCAGGCCAACGCGGCCGTGTACCTCGCTTTGCTCTCACCAGGCGATTCCATTCTTGGCATGAGCCTTGCGCATGGCGGGCATCTCACGCATGGCGCGAAGGTTTCGTTCTCCGGAAAGATCTTCAACGCAGTGCAATACGGCGTCGACGCGAAGACCGGTCTCATTGACTATGACGAGGTCGAACGTCTCGCGCTCGAGCATCGTCCGCGCATGGTCGTCGCGGGTTTCTCTGCCTATTCTCGCGTACTGGACTTCGCCCGCTTCCGGAGCATTGCCGACAAGGTGGGTGCTTTACTGTTCGTCGACATGGCACATGTTGCGGGGCTCGTCGCAGCAGGACTTTATCCGAACCCGGTGCCGTTTGCCGACGTTGTGACCACCACGACGCACAAGACGTTGCGCGGCCCGCGTGGCGGCATGATTCTGGCCCGGGCGAACGAGGAAATCGAAAAGAAGCTCAATGCGATGGTGTTCCCGGGCACGCAGGGTGGGCCGTTGATGCATGTGATTGCCGCCAAGGCGGTCGCCTTCAGGGAGGCGCAAAGCCCGGAATTCAGGGCATACCAGCAAAGCACGCTTGCCAACGCGCGCGCCATGGTGAAGGTATTCAAGGCGCGCGGCTATGAAGTCATTTCTGGCGGCACCGACGACCACCTGTTCCTCGTGAGTCTCGTGGTAAAAGGCATCACCGGGAAAGACGCGGACGCCGCACTCGGCCGCGCGCATATCACGGTGAACAAGAACGCCGTGCCCAATGATCCCCAGTCGCCGTTTGTCACCAGCGGCATTCGCATCGGCACGCCCGCGATCACCACACGTGGTTTTGATGAGGACGACGCAGCCTTGACTGCAAGGCTGATCTGCGACGTGCTCGACCATCTGGGCGACGCACGGGTGGAAGCCCGCGTGCGCGATGAAGTTGCGCAACTGTGCGCCCGCCACCCGGTTTACCGCGATCTGTGAGGACGCCATGAACGTGAGCACGTTCGATCTGTTCAAGATCGGGATTGGTCCCTCCAGTTCGCATACCGTGGGGCCCATGATAGCGGGGTGCAGGTTCGCGCAGCGTCTGCGCGAGCGTGCGCTGCTGGAGCGTGCAGGCTCGATCCGGGTCGAGTTGTATGGCTCGCTGGGTGCAACCGGAAAGGGCCACGGCACCGACAAGGCCGTGTTGCTTGGTCTTGAGGGGAATCTGCCCGATGTGATCGATCCCGACTATGCGGAGCAGCGGCTCGCGGCTATCCGCGCGGCGAAGGAACTCGAACTGGCGGGCCTGCGCCGAATCGCATTTGACGAGCGGACGCAGCTCGCATTTCTGCGGCGCGAGACTTTGCCCTTGCACCCGAACGGCTTGCGCTTTACGGCGCTCGATGCGAAGGGCGCCGTGCTGGATGCGCAGGTCTATTACTCGGTGGGTGGCGGATTCGTGGTCAACGATGCGGGAGATCGCCTGAACGGTTTGCCGGGTGCTGACGAGGTGCCCTGGCCGTTCAGGAGCGGCGTGGATCTCCTGCGGCTTTGCGGCGAGAGCGGTCTGTCGATTGCCGAGGTGATGCTGGCGAACGAGGCCACGTGGCGCACGCCCGAAGCTGTGCGCGCGGGCCTCCTGACGATTCGCGACGTGATGGCGGCATCGATTGCACGCGGCTGCGCGACAGAAGGGACGCTGCCCGGTCCGTTGAAAGTGAGACGGCGTGCTTCCGCGGTCTTCCAGCAGTTGAAGGCGCAGTCGGAAGAGTGCCTGCGCGATCCCCTGTCGATGATCGACTGGATCAATCTGTACGCGATGGCCGTGAACGAGGAAAACGCGGCGGGTGGGCGAATCGTCACCGCGCCGACCAACGGCGCGGCGGGCATCATTCCGGCAGTCCTCCAGTACTACACCAAGTTCGTGCCGGGATCGAACGATGACGGCGCGGTGACGTTCCTGCTGACCGCCGCCGCGATCGGCCTGCTCTACAAGGAGAACGCGTCTATTTCCGGCGCGGAAGTGGGCTGCCAGGGCGAGGTGGGCGTGGCCTGTTCGATGGCGGCGGGCGCGCTTGCGGCCGTACTGGGCGGGACCCCAGAGCAGGTGGAGAACGCCGCCGAGATCGGCATGGAGCACAACCTGGGCATGACCTGCGACCCGGTGGGCGGCCTCGTGCAGATTCCCTGCATCGAGCGCAACGCCATGGGCGCAGTCAAAGCGGTCAATGCTTCGCGCATGGCGCTCAGGGGCAATGGCAAGCATTACGTCTCGCTCGACAAGGTCATCAAGACGATGCGCGAGACCGGCGCCGACATGAAAACGAAATACAAGGAAACTTCGCGCGGGGGCCTTGCGGTCAACGTGATCGAGTGCTGAGGGAGAAAGACATGAGCCACTATTCGATATTCAGTCTGTTCCGCAACGGGTTGTCGTATCACGAGAACTGGGAGCGGCAGTGGAGGAGCCCCGAGCCGAAGAAGGAGTACGACGTCGTGATC
>NZ_CADIKL010000045.1 GCF_902859945.1 Paraburkholderia caffeinitolerans
GCATCACCTCGATCTCGTCCATCGTGTACACCTGTCCATTAAAAATTTAGATGGACACGATCCTCGCCTTCGAGCCTTACTCATTCAAGATGACTTTACCGGGGGCTTACGCCAAAGGCGAGACAGGCTCGCCAACGTCGACCGGCTTGCTGAACGTCTCGGGCAGCGGAAGATCGTCGATGAGACCGTGAGCATGAAGGACATCCTCTGCATGCGGATACGGTGGATCGTCCAGCAGCAGGCGCGCGAGCATCGTGAGGATGTCCGCGTTCTGCTCATCGATCGGCTTGCCGTTGTGACGCATGACGGAAGCGATAGTGCGCAGCTTCGCACCGGGGATTACCCCGCGCAGGCGTGGCACGCGTACGAGCACTTCGCCCCATTCCGAGTAGCGGAACGCTTCTGGATCGGTTCGATACGCCTCCAGCACCATGTCCGGCACGGGCAGGTTGGCGAGCAGCGCGTACGCTACATGCAGCGAATGAAGGCTGTGCACCTCACGCGAACCGGGAAGACGCGGGCCGCAATAGCCGAAGCCAAAGAGCCGCTCCATCGTCTCGATGCAGACGTCCGACAGCACGAAGTGTTTGCCGGCCGCGCGTGCCTCCGCGGTTGCGGCCTCGATCTGGTCCGAGGAAAGCAGCAGATTCGGATTGCGGCAGAACTCAACGAACTCGAACAAGCCGTTCCAGTCGTTCGCGAGGACCTCCCACGGTTCGCGATGCGAGCCGTCGGGCCGCACGAACGCACCGGCGCGCCGGATTTCGTGAAGCATCTCCGTCACGATGCTGCGCGCAGTGCCCGGCATGCGTAGCGCCAGCGCGCCGTTATAGCGCGTGATTCGCTCGCCTGCTTCAGCACCAGCCAGCCGGATGAAACAGGTGTCGGTCTCACGCACGCGATCGTCCTTGAACAGCGGAAAGAGGCCCGCGAGCGTGGGCGAATTCAGAACTGCATTGGGGGTCGACAACGTATACATGGATGAAAGCTCCAATGACCAGGGGCGATCACCCACCGGGGCGAAAGCCCCGCGAGGGAAAGGGAAAAGCGGTGTTGAGTCAGATCAGTCGATGTCGAGCAGTCGCGAAACGACGGCAGCAACGGCCCACGCATACGACCGGCTCAGCACCTTGATACGCACAAGCGGCTGGCTGTGCCAGTGACCGGCAGAGCCGTTTTCAACGAAGCGAACATAGTCGATCTGCACAAGCCACCCTTCAGAGTTGCCGATCGAAATCGAAAGACAAAGGCGGTCCAGCCGACCGCCCATCTGTGGCCACGGCGAATCGGGTCGCGGGCCATACCGCGATTCGTTCACATCGTCGAGGATGTTAGCGGCCGAGACCCACTCAGGCTCAAGCTCGGTCCGCCACAGTTTCCGGCTGATCTGGGTAACCACCTGCCCTACCGTCTTGCCCGTGGTGTCGAACGGCGTGGTGTCGAGTGCGCCAGGCGCGTCGAGAAGTTCAAGTGTCGAAGGCATGAATACTCTCCAGGAATGCAAAAGGCCGCACCAAATGGTGCGGCCCTTGATTGGGGTTGCCAGCGAAAGCTGGCGCTACAGTGAATGTTCAGTGCGAATGCGATCGACGCTCACGATCCGCCTCGCGACCCTTGTTCGTCATGTAGCCACCGTAGAAGTAGATGGCCAACCCGACAATCAGGGTAAAAATTCCGAAACCCATGTTCATTCTCCGTTCATGGAATCCATGCCTCTCGAAAAGAGTATCACAAACAAGAAAAGCAGAACTCCCTCGTTCAGCACTGCGGAAACGCCCCAGTTCGTCGTCGCGTGCCCGTAACCAATAGCACCCACGATCGAGGCCGCAGACAGCGTATGGGCGAACCGTCCAAACTGCTGGCGTTGTTCCTTGCTCCACGCGTGCCCGAAACGGCTGAAAGGGATTATCGAGCGAGGGGTCGTCGGCGCGATAGCTTCGCCCCTTTTGAACTCCGTTCGGTCGCGAATCAGCAGGTGACGGACGCCGCCTGCGAGCACGATAAGTCTCGGCGGTGACTCCGTCCTGTCGCATTCGCGAAGCAGTTGCTGAAGGCGGTCGGAAACGTGCACTGTCCCGGTCGCTGGATCCAGCGTGGCACCTTCGGAGATTTCCAGTCCGCCCGCATACTGGACGATCACAGTAACGATCTCCATACGCGCCCCCTACCGACGTTCCGAATCGAGTCCGTTGGTCAGACGTAACGCGCCGAGAAACGCCTCGTAGCCTGCGCGTGATGCGAGCTGCTCCTGACTCACAGCGTTGTCGCCGCCTCCCGACAGGTCCTTTCGGCCCCGACGGGTGCGGAACGAGACAGCCATGCTGCTGCGCTCCGGCGCGTCCGCAACCTCGAGCATGAGCCTCGTGGTGCGAAGCGTGACGCGGCAGCCGCGGCCACGTTCGGCCGGCTCGGTCACAATCTCGTGTTCGCCAGTGCGCAGGCGAAGGTCGCCGGCAACACGGCGAAGAAAGCGCTGCGCATGATGCTTGATGCCCGCCTCCCGCGCGGCACCCGCGCTACCGCGGGACGCGTGGAAAACCTTGCTGGTGTGATTCATGAGTGCCTCAAAAGAAAACGGCGAGGTGCTCCGAAAGGAGTCACCCCGCCTTGCAGGTAGGAGAGCCGGTTATGGCCGGCGAAGGGAAAGCGTCAGTGCGTGACGCGAATGCCAGAGCTTGTGTCCATGAGGAGCACGTGATCGCCCGGCGAGAACAACTGGTCGTCTGGTTGCGTGATGACGCGAAGCGAGCCATCTGCCTTGCGCACAACAATTTCAAGACCGGCGGTGCGCGAGAGCGCGTCGCTGACGTGCTGTGCAACAAAGCCCGTCACGGCGCCGGTCATGGCAGCCGCGACATAACGGCCGCTACCGTTGCCGATCGTCTTCGACCCGAGAAATGCGCCGAGGCCTGCAGACACGAGGCCTGTCAGGCCCGAGTTGTTGCCCGGGACCTGGATCGTGATACGGCGAACGCGAACGACGGTGGCCTGTTCGAGCGTACCGGCGCGCTGGACGTCCGAACGCTGATAGACGTCGGGCGAGCCGAAGTCGGTGCTTGCGCAGCCGGAGAGCACGGAAAGGACAACGATGGCGAGAAGAGTGCGGATCATGGTGGTTGCCTCACGACAATGAGGGCAACCGGAGCCCGTTCGGGCAAAGGTTGCCCGAACGGGTTAGTGGTTTGGCCTGTTGGGAGTCGGCTCTCAACAGGCGTAAAGGATGGTGGCAAGGGCCGAGGCCCACGCCGTTACGGATGACGTGCCAGATTGTGCAGTTCAACGTGGCCGCTATTTACGAGCCGACGTTCGACAGCAAACGGCAGATCGTAGTCCCACTGCACGGTTGCCGTGCGATCGCTCCAGACGGAGACGATCGTACCGGTGTGAAGCTGCGGGGGATTGGCCTGCACATCCTGCGCAATGATGCGCTGCTTTTCGCGAAAGCCGTTAAGTTCGGAAACCTTCACGGACGATTGCGAGGCAGCGGAAACATTCATCATGGTACGGCTCCTTTGGATAAGAAAAGGGAGCCGTATCCCGGATGGGAGTGGGCTCCCAACGGGGGTAAGAATTGGCGGAGAGATGTGTCCGACCGCGGATACAGAGAGAAGCACAGCAGCAAGCCGCTGTGGTCAGGTCGATGCGCAGAAAGCGCGGGGAATAGGGACAGTCTACGACCTGCACGCGCTACACCGGGCTGGAATGCTCGCCGAAACAGCCCATGTTTTACCGAACGGCACCACGCGCGGTGCGCGCTGGCGCCCGTAGGACTCTCTGGACGAAAAAAAGCGCAGCCCGCTTTCGCGGGACTGCGCTTGTCTCAATGATTCCGGCGACGCTGTGCATCACGCACGATAACCACGCCCCGGAACATACTGCAGCCGACTCGAGCGCTCCGGCCATGTCAGCCAGGCGAGCGCAATAGCCAGACCGAGCACGTCGGCGGCTATCTGCGCCAGCTGGTTAACGTCGCCCGTCGCGAGATACTCGCGGCCGTCGTACATGATTGTGGAGGTGACGCCATACAACACCGCAAACACGAGCCCCAGGAGGCCCCGGTTACGGGTGGCCTGCGACACGAAGCTCGACCAGAGCATCACGAACAGGACGCATCCGGCGATAGCGGCCGCCAGATGTTCGATGCTGCTGGGTGCCCAGCGGCCGAGCCCCTGGACCTCCAGCACCCGCAGCCATGCATGATGAGGCTGCGCGAAGCCCCAGAATCGGTGAAGGGCGGTCGCAACGCACAATGCCACCGCGAACAGCATGGCCCTGACGCGTTCCGTCGCTGTGCGGCCGAAACGCGCCTGAACCGTCGTTGAGAAAAACCTACTCATGTAATGCTCCTTATAGGATTAGGCAACGGCCGGCCCTCAGGTTGAGGGCCGACATCATTGCCAGTGGGAAATGAGTCACACAGACTCGTATAGCGCTGCGCGTGCCTGATGGCGTGTGACTCGTCGAGGTGAACCCTCACGCTGCCTTGCGACGGCGTGCAGGCTTTTTCGCGGGCGGCGCTTCGTAACCGAAGCGAGCCCACGCAGCGCGGTCAATCGGAATCGGGTTCGTGCGTCCCGTTGCGAGATTCACGAAAACACTCGAAAACGACAGACCGCCATTGCGAAACAGCGACCAGAGCAGGTTGAACGCCTGCACCGAGATCGCCTGATTGATGACAAGCGACTGCTTGCGCAGTGCGTCCGCCATCGAGCACGAGGGGGTGTCATCGCCCTTGTCATTCTTCGCGTTCAGCATGTCCGGGAACAGGTCGCCCACGTGGGGCAACCTGTCATGCCGGGGCTTGCCGAACTCGCCGAGAATGACCTGGCCGCGGTCCGTCTCATTGCCGCAATCGAGGTAGTAGAGACACTTCCCCCGCTTCGCAGCCTGCGCGATTGCGTGACGCGCGCGCCGCGAATCGACGCAGCCGACGACGATATCGGCATGCAGGGTGATCCGCGAATCGATACGGCGCGGCTCAGCCACCCAGTTCGTCCCCATCAGCAGGTTGAGCCGGTTCACCAGCAACGTCGCCTTGTACTGGCCGACGTCGTTAGGGTAGAAGCCCTGCCTGCCGACGTTGAACTCGCTCACCGTGTCATCGTCGTACACCGTGCACTCGATACCGCCCGGGTGACCCAGCTCGATCATCGCGTGGTGCAGTCGCGCGAGCGACGGCAGCAGCGCACTACCAGTACCGCCTGCGCCAACCACGACAACTTTCCACGGTCCCCTAAGCATGTGCGCCGGCGTCGTGTGAAGGATTGGTCCGTTCATGCAAGCTCCCCTTCCAACGCCGTCACCCAGTTCTGCGGAATCGTCTGCGCGCGCTCGAACCGTCCTTTCGCGCACAGACGCAGCGCGACTGACGGGGAGCGATGGCAATGCCCGAGCACGAGCGCAAATTTCACGTCGTGCTGATCATCGCGATCGTCCGTCTTCGAGAAGTACGCGCTCCCGCTACCGTGCGAATGGCAATCAACCACCAGCCATTCGCCGTCGCGCAGTGCCGGGCGGTCATAGCTCAGGTGTACAGGACTGTGCGACAACGACGGAAGCGGTACGAGGCGAAAACGCCCCGTAACCCTGTCCCACACAATCCATGCGCCCACCTCGTTGGGCAGAGCCGCACGCGCCATGCGTGCGAACTCCGCGACGAGCTCGCCCGGCACAGCGCCACACGGCAATTCGGTCAGCTCGGCCACTTCGCCATATGGAACAGGCGTGCTCCACTCGAAGGAAGACAACCGACGAACCAGCCGGATCCACGGGCGTTTGATCTCGAGGAACACGCCATTGGAAGCAATGAGCAACCGCTCTCCTGGCCGGGTCATCGGTACCACCAGCTCGCGCGTGGGCACCATCACAGAGGGGAATGAGCTCTGCAAAGCGATATCGATCTGATTCATGCCTTGCCTCCGATCGCTCCAGCGACGAGCTTGCCCGCCGTTGCGCCTTTCATCGGTACAAGCACGTCGAGCGGAAATGCCTCGAACTTGCCGTCGAGCATGTCCCGCCAGAACGCATAGAAGCCGCCCTTGTAGGTCACGCGCTTGCCACCGTGATTCGGATGGGTGAAGGCCGAGTTGAAGAAACCGTCTTCCCAGCCGCCGATCGCATCAACCTCGATGCGCCGGGGGACCTGCGCCGAACCAATGCAGATCTGGCCAAGGTCCCACGTGTTGAAGTACGGCGGTTCGAACAGCGGCGTGTCCGGCGTCGGGCGTCCGCTCTCCTTCAGCGCGAACACACGGAAGCCGGTGAGCGAGGCCTGAAACAGCAGCCCCGGATGCGCGACAACGCGACTGCGCTTGCCGAGTTCCTTGCAATTGAAGAACACGCGGCGCGGCGCCGGCGGGCACCACCACGTCACCGCAGCGGAAGAAACGCCAAGCAGATTGGCGGGAAGAAACTCGCACTTCGGCGCTGCGCTCTTCTCGAGTTGCACGAGCGTATCGACTAGCGCGCGGCGATCGAGGGGACGGCCCGCCCCGATAATGGGACGACCCGTCACTCGATCGGCAGCTATTCCGTGAACGGTCGCGTAGTGCGCGCCGTTCTCACCGGTATAGAGCAGCAGTGCAGACGACAGGGAAACGTCGTGGCCTGTGCGGCCAATTGAAACATCACTCATGGGAAAACTCCTGGTCAAGGGCTTACCACCAGCGCCAGCAGCCGGTCGAGGTGGTGAAGCATCTGGAAGGCAAGGCTCCACTGCGCGTACTGCTCGCGGATGCCCTGTTTCGTGCTGGAAAATTCAATGAAGCAGCTGTACTCGGTCGCTTCGCCGGCCTGGTACTCGCCGTTCATGTAGTCATCGAGAATCTCGACGGATCGTTCATTGGTCGCGAGCATCAGGGTGCATCCCGAGTAGATCGGACGCGAGTCGTAGCCCGCGTTCAGCAACGCGCGCTTGCCTGCCCGCCTGAGCAGTCGATGAAGCACGACAAGCTCGGCGCACACGCTTGCAGGCATGCCGGAAGAACCGGCCTGCAGTTCAAGCAACTCACGCTCGGAAAGCTCGCACCGCCTGCTGCGGCGCCCGTCCGGCTTCGACGGCGACCGAATTTCATCGGGATAGATCTCGGAAAGAACGACCGACGGCAGGTAACGCGTCACCGTCTCGTCGTCTTCGCCGTGGTACTCCTTCAGGAAATCCCGCACATCATCGTCTTTCGCGCTCTCGTCGCCCTCCCAGTGCATGCAGGCGAATTCCTGAAGGAACCAGCCTGGCGTGCGAATGAGAACAGTCTTTCCGGAGACGCGGTCGACGAGCGAGAAAAGCGTGTGAAGCAGAAGCGGATGGCACGCACGGAGAGGCTCGGCAAGCGGGCCGATTTCGTGGACCCACTCATCGGTCAGTTTCACACCCAGATGAAGCGGACCTTTCGGCTCGAATTCATCGTTGTGCTGATAGGCAAGGCGATCCTCAACGGCGTTGGTGTCGCATAGCTCGATCTTGACCGAGAGATGCTGCAACGGCTGTCGCAACTGCCTTCTCATCCAGGTGAAAAACGCCTGCTGGAAGGCGTCCGCTGCGCTCGCTGGCGCGTGCACGTCCGTCGCATGCAACGGTCCGTACCGGAACTGCTCCAGGACGATGTCGTTGACGGCGACGTCGGCACGCCATCTGAGGGTGACGCCAGACGGTACGTCAGGCGCCACATCCGGCAATGTCAGAACACAAGGGGAAGATCGATGTCGGGGAGCGGCAAGGCGTGGCGGTTGCCAGGCTTCGCACGCGCCGTCAACGAGCGAGCGATCAGCGTATGAAGGAGCGGGCAGCATTTGTTCATCTCGTCGTCGTAAAGAAAAACCGCCCTTTCGGGCGGCTCCTGTCGGTTGAAGCCGCTGTCCGGATCGGACAGGGCCTTGAGCAATGTGTCCTTACGCATGGGAGCCCTTGGCACCCGCCGCGCGGACGAACTTGTAGCTGGCGACCTCGCCTGCGACTTCCGGCCCATCGACCGTGGCGGTCGTGAGTTCGGGGTACTGCGCCGCATAGAGATCGCGAACCTGGTCAGGCGAAAACGCCGGACCCGGATCCACGAAGTGCATGCCGTTGTAGAGAAATTCGCGAACGAGAGTGGCTACGGTGATTGCCATGGCGTGAGTCCTCACAGAAGTCCGAAGAGATCGGTTTTTCCGTCGGCAGGTGCCGACGGTTCCGACGTCGCGGCAACCGTATCCGGCTTACCAGCCGGGTCGCCGTCATCGTCGGACGATTCATCGCCATCGCCTTCGTTCGCCGATGCGGGCGCGGGAAGCGCCGCCTTGGGCCCCTTCGACAACGCCTTCTGCGCCTTGCCCGCCTGCGACTTTTCGGCCGCCTGCAGGATTTCGTTCGTGGCACTCACCTGTTCCGCGAGGGAACGGTGTGCGCCATGGAACGATTGCAGGGCGGCAACAAAGCCATCATCGAGCTCGGCCGGGAACGCGGTAAGCACCATGGGTTGCCGCAGCGCCGCCTCTTTCGAGTCGCCGCAGGGCATCACCACCACTGCCATCTGGTCGCCTGCCATCTTCAACGTGAGCGTGACCTTGCCGGTCTCGCGCACGATCGCTTCGAGTTGCTGGAACATAAAGAAACCTCTTGAAAAGAAGAACGCCGCGAGTAACGCGGCGTGAAAGGGGAATGAGCCGGGGCGTGCCCGCGGCCGTTGTCAGAACTTGAGGACCTTCAGCACCTTGCCGTCGTAGTCAAAATCCTTGACGCTCAGAAGTGCCTCGATCACCTCGGGCTTCGATTTCGCGAAGACCTTCTTGAAGTCATCGCCCATCGCCGCGCGGATGCCGAGTTCGTCGGCCATGACCTTCATCTCCGATTTGGTGATGAGATCGAGGAACGCCTTGTCGAGCTTCCAGTACTTAGTCAGATCCAGCTTGTGGTGCCGGCACATCTCCGTGAGGTACGGCACGTCCACACCCTCGATCGCAGAAGCGAGCATCGCGACGATGAGGTTCTCCTGCGCGAGCGGCGTTGCTGCTTTCGCTGCGTCCGCCGCCTTTCCGAAACTGGAAACGGGCGGCTTGTCGTCGAGCAGTCGCTCCCAGAATGCACGGAAGGCCGTCTCGCTGATGCAGCGAGCCTGCCCGGTCGCGACGATCGCAATCAGGTACTGGCGAACCAGTTCCTGATTCGCGCCGATGTCGCGACGCAGTGCCTTGCGCCAGAGCGCGACGCGGTATGCCTTCACCCTCTCGGATTCGGAGACCGCTGTCGCTTCAGGCGCTGCTGCACCGGGCTTGTCGTTCCTGGCAGGGGCAACGGCCTTCGAAGCACCGGTTGCGGTAGCAGCCTTCGCCGTCGCCGGTTCCGTTGCCTTTTCGCTCTTGATGCGCGCTGCAACCTTCTTCATGTTGCAGACCGTATCGAAGCACTGGCCCTTGTAGACGTTGCCCAGTGAGTCGGGCAGACCGCTCACCGCCGCGCCGAAGTTCTGGCACGCGTAACATGCCTTCGCCTGTTCCGAACCCACGCCCTTCGGACCGTCCGCCACGAGCTGGATGCGCGTGTGGTTGTCGCCGGGGCGCACGATGCGAACGGTCTGGTACTCGTCGCGCAGGCCTGTGGCCGTGGCTTCAAGCTGCTTTTCCGTTTTCTCGTTGTAGCAGGTGCGGTTTGTGCAACTGCCGGTGCCGATCGACTCGCCAAACATTTCTGCCTGGGCGGCCGAGTTGTGCTGGCATCCGGCGCAGTCCACCTTGTCGAAGATCGCGGCTGAGAGTGCGCATGCCGCACGCTCCAGCACTTTCTTCAGGTCGGCGACGCTATGGCCTTCCTTCACGACAACCGGCAGGAGCTTGTCCTGCTGGTCCTTCGTGAATGCGGCGAACAGTTCGGCGTGGCCGAGCTTGATGCTGCGAGTGTTGAGCGCTTCCAGAACGGATGCGCTGCAGTTCATGAGTGCGAGGCGCGAATCGAGCATCGCGCGGTTCCAGCCAAGCTGCCGAGCCGCTTCGTCGCGATCACCCTGGCACAGGCCAACGATCTCCGCTGCGCTCACGGCTTCCTCGGAAGGAGCCATATCGTCACGCTGGATGTTTTCAATGAGGGCGAGGGAACGCGCCTCGAATTCATCCATCACGCGGATGACGACCGGCACTTCGTAGTCGTCGCCATGAGCTTCGCGCGCCGCGCGAACGCGACGTTCACCGGCGACGAGTTCGTGGCTTCCGTTTTCGAGCGGACGCACGAGAACGGGCTGAATGATGCCCTGCTGACGCACGGACTCGACCATTTCCGCCATCTTGACGGGATCGAAGTACTTGCGCGGGTTGCGGCCGGGCTGGATGTCGCCGAGGCGAAAGGTATTTTGTTGCATTGCGGGTCTCCTGGGGAGGGAACCCGCCCCTACGGGAACAGGTTCCCGAAGGGTAAAAAAGAATGGCCGCGAGGGCCGGTGTCGATGCGCATGGAGCGCGGTGAATATGAGAACGATAGCCCGTCGGCGCGTGGCGCGTCGGCGGAAAGATCGCCAATATGCGATGGCTTTTAAAAAGACAGAGCCCGGAGAAAACGTCCGGGCCCCTGGTTCAAAACAGCGTCATCTGGTCGACGACGTCAAAGATGGAGTGCGACGCAGGGAGCGTCGCAATCGCCTCCTCAAACATTTCCGCGAGATCGGGTGCTTCGGCGCGCGGTTGTTCAAGCACCGCGACGCCGCCTGATTCGACCTCGGTGCAGTCGTTCGCCGGCGGCGCGGCATCGACCGCGGGCAACACGGCCGCGTCCTCTTCAGGTGTTCCCTCAGCAGGGCCCATCAATTCGCGCATCGCGTCGAGCGCCTTGCGCGCACGCAGACGGTGGCTCCAGCCACCGAGCACGTGTGCTGGCGTGAACCAGTGCCCCCAGACTTCCATTGAAAGCGCATTGCCATGCACAACGATGGCGGGGATGTGGAGCAAGGACAGTTGCAGATAGGCCATATGCACGCAACAGGGATCGATATCGATACAGGTAGCGTGCATTGCCTCCTGGTAGTTCAGGCCGGCATCGTGAAATGCCTCGGCTGTGGCGATGATCATGCCGCCCGCGCCGCAAGCTGGCTCGTGAACGCGCTCGAAGTCGCGCGAACGGGCAGCTTCTATCCGGCCGCCCATCAGCAGCCCGGCCATCAGGTGCGAGACGCTGTAGGGCGTGAAGAACTGGCCACTGCGCGCGTTGCCGAGATCGAGCATCATGTAGGTCTCGCCGAGTACGTCGGTGAGGCCACCTCCTCGAACACCGAGCCCGCGGGCCGCTGTCATCGTGGCGACCCGCACCTCGAACGACATCGTCAGTTCCGCAAGCATCTTCGGGAACCTCGCCACCTCTTCAGGCTTGTATTTCGCCACGATCTCGAGATAGCGCTTTTCGCGCGCGTCAAACTGCGCACGGTCGACGCTGTTGCTGATCGCCAGCGCAGCCAGCTCGACGAAATCGCGAAAGACCGTGTCGAGATGATGCCCATACGAAAACTCATTGATCAAAGCGACCAGCCTGCGCTGATGTTCATCAGCCGTCGACTCGTGCTTTCGTTGTGCACTCTTGCTCATGCCCACTCCAGAATGAAAGAGGGGCATGGCCCCTGCGGGCGCGATGCCCCACAGGGATAGAAAGACGGACCGGCAGCGCCGGTTCGGTTCGATGCGTCGTTGACGCGGGTGATGGAGAAATACTACGCGGGAATTTCACCGGTGCGCCCCGTGTAAAGAACGCTGCTACATATGGGCTTTCACCCAAGGCGGGCAGTCGGTTATCCACAATTTCTGGTGACAAGTCTGTGGAGAACAGGGTTCCCCAAAACCCGCCGTGCCGCTATAGCGCCCATATCGGCGGGCTTTCCGGTCGCATGAGACCAGACGCGCAATGGAGAATGAACGCGGGCGGGCAATCGGGCCACGCTCTTTTCGGGAGATATCCATGCTGAGCGTCGCCGGCTCCTGTTCCCTCGTACGCCCGCAGCGGGCGCGGTGTCGTTTCGCCGTGCACGACCGGAGTAGCTCGCCGCGCCCGTTTAGGCGCCTAAACGCTTAAACCCGGAATGATGCAGTTTTTGTGCAGCTTTCCGGCCGTGGGCCAGCCGAAACCAGTCCCAAAATCGCCGCCTTTTACCCGTTCTTCCGACCTGCATCGCGCGAAGATGGACGTATGTCCCTCAACGCATCCATTCCCGATGTCGTTTCGCTTCGCCTTCGTCGCGTCCGCTACACGACGGACGCGGCAGCCATGTGCGAAGGCGTCGTCACGCAGCACGACGCCACCAACGGGATGGTGACAGTGCTCAATACGGACGACGGCTCCTTTTGGCGCGGTTCGGAGAATCTCGTCGAAATCGTTGCCTGAATCCCCCGCTTTGCGCCCATCCAGGAGTCCCCATGTTCGACGTTTCGTTCTCCGGCAAGCGTGTGTCGCTCGCCGAGGTACAGGAGCATCCCGCACGCTTCGCCAGCCGCCTTGAACGCGCCAAGGTGACCCCGGGCTTCGCACTCTGCCACTGCCGCACGGATACGCCACGGAAGCTCGTGATTCGTCGCTATGGCTCCCTTTTCCACCTCGCTGGCTGGCCTGACGACGGCGTCCATCATGCAGAACGATGCGACTTCCATAAGAAAGGCGTCTCGGGAGCGGGCCCGAATCCGGATAGCCGCGACGCGATCATTGCTGGCCCAAACGGGATGAACGTGCGCCTCGACGTCTCGTTGGTTCATCAGGAAACCGCATCGGGCCGGAACCGCACTACCGGCGTCTCAACGGGTGCCTCGCGGCGAGCCGCTCCTCTACTCGCCTTCCTGCAGACGCTTTGGACAAGCGCCGGGCTGACCTTTTGGTTCGGCACGTCGAAGCCTCAGGGATGGGGCTCCGTCAATGCGGAGCTGTTCGCAGGATTGGGCGACGCGGCCACTGTAAACGGATCACCCGCGCAGGACGTCCTGCATGTGATGCGCCGGTTTGAGCAACACGACCGTGACGCGATCAATGCCGAGTTCGACGCTTTCAGGACACGGATAGTCAACGATGAAAAGGTGTCGCGGCGTGGCCTGGTCCTCGGGGAGCTCGCTGAGTTCGCCGACACCGAGTTCGGCAAGGCGATCACGCTGCGTCAGCACCCTCAGCGGTATCACGTGTCGACGGCTCTTGCCGACCACGCAGAGAAAAAGTACCGGCGTGCATTCCGCGCCATCGGCAAGCCCAACGCACGTGTTATTGCCCTACTCCTCGTCGAACGATTGACGCACCGACACCTGCGCATCGTCGATCTCGCTGCGATGCTGTGTTCTTTAGTGTTCCTGCCGTGCGATTCGATGTATGAGGTCGCAATGGCCAATCGCCTTGTGGCCGAACGCCGCCGGTTCGAAAAGCCAATTCGAATGGCCGAGGGAGACGAGATGCTGCCTGACTTCGTGCTGCTGGACACCCACCCCGCAACGCACGTCGAGGTCTACGGCATGAACGGCGTAGCCAGCTACGAACGCCGCAAGGCCGAAAAGCAGGGGCAGCGTCTCTCTCGGGGCATCCCGGCGGTCGAATGGAATGTAGACCGAGAAGAATTGAAACAGGTCCTGTTGCCGTCGCCCGTCACGCGTACTTGACTTGGCGCAAAACTGGTTAGGCTGGATTCGCTTCCACCCGGTCAGCCACGAGCGCCGGACGCAACATCGACCTATCTCCAACCGACGCGAGTAACCGCAAAGTGAACGACAGCACAATCGAAACAGATGGCAGCGAGGACCGTGAACTCGGCCACAAGAGAAGTTGCCGGGATGGCCGCGTCCTCTACGCCGCTGCCATCGCGCCTGCTACAACAGCGCAGCCCGACGAAACGTGCAAATGCCGACGGCTCGGAGATTGGAAGGGCTTCCATCATCCGCTGTGCGATAAGGCCTACGAAGACGTGGACGCTACACCAGCGCGGATTGCTTCGCCCCAAGGGGTCGAAGCACCGTTGGGAACCGACGCGCTCTGCGCACGCACACCGAAGCCATCGCGACAACGAGCGTCACGATTGCTGGCTACGATCGCGGCCGCGCGCTTCGATCTTCGGAAAATTTCAAGTTCCAACGAACGAACCGCCGTTTCTACCGCGCTGGACGACGCCGAGCGCCTGGCCCGTGAGGTCATCGACAATCCTGTCCCAGACTCCGTGCGAGCCGCCCTCGAGCGCATGTGCACGCCTCTGGATCAGTCTTGGCTCTCCGGCGCAACGGCGCAGGCGGACGCAAATTGCATGAAGCTGATCCGGGAATACGTCCTCGGCGGCAACGCGGCGCGAGGCTGAAGATGAAAAACACAACGATCGAATGGGCCGACCACACTTTCAATCCGTTTGTCGGCTGCACGAAGGTTTCCCCCGGCTGCGACCATTGCTACGCCGAGCAGCTAATGGACAAGCGGTTGCACAAGGTTGTCTGGGGCGCGGGTCAGCAGCGTCTGCGGACCAGCCCGGCCACCTGGCGTCAGCCGCTGAAGTGGAACTCGCAGCACGCCGAATTCCTCGCAGCGCACGGCCGGAGACAACGTGTCTTCTGCGCCTCGCTCGCCGATGTCTTCGACAACGCCGTCGATCCAGCATGGCGCGCCGACCTGTTCGACCTGACCGATCGCACGCCGAACCTCGACTGGCTGTTGCTAACGAAACGAATCGGCAACGTGACAACCATGATTGCCGAAACGGCGGCGCGCCGCTTCGATCTCGATCGCCTGCACGAGCCACGGCTGCCGGATAACGTCTGGATCGGCGCGACGATCGTGAACCAGGAGGAAGCCGACCGCGACGTCCCGAAGCTGCTTGCAGTGCCCGCGCGCGTAAAGTTTCTAAGCATGGAACCATTGCTCGGGCCGGTGGACGTTAGCGAGTGGCTCGTGCCGGGCTTTCCCGACTGCGCAGGGTTCGAGCAAGGCGAGCGCATGGAGGACGGATATTGTGGTCTGTGTGCCGGCCATCGCCGCGACCCGATTCACCAACGGGGCATGCATGACTTCGTCGACTGGATCATCTGCGGCGGCGAGAGCGGCCCACATGCCCGTCCGATGCATCCAGCGTGGCCGCGAGATCTGCGCGAGCAGTGCGCGACTTCAGGTACTGCGTACCTCTTTAAGCAATGGGGGGAATGGGCGCCAGCGCTCGAGGGCATAGATGCCAGCGATCCGCTGGTCCGTCGATTCGAGGATGGCACCCGGATGCATCGTATCGGCAAGAAAGCGGCCGGGCGCATGCTGGACGGCCGCACACACGACGACTTCCCCGAACCACCTCTACCTCTGCTGCAATCCTGATTGAATCAGCGGACAACCATGTCTTGCGGAGCTACCGAGACATGTGTTGAGTGATCCCGGCGAGCGCTGGCACGCGAGTAGCGGCCCTTGCACCACTCACCTTGCGGATTTGAAAACTGGCGTTGCGTGGATAATGTCTACCTACCATTCCACTACTCTCTCGCCATGTACGAGCAGCTGATTCCCTGCGACCACTGCGGCGGCCGCCCGACGGTCGGTCGCTCCCAACGTCTCGTCTCCAAGCTCCCGAACCCGCAGTTCGACTACACAGAATGGGGCCGCATGTCTGGCCCCCCCCGTATCGGCGACCGGCTGCCGCGTCCGCCAGAGGTCCCGAAGACTGAACCCCTCGTCTGTATCTATTGCGCGGACTGCGGAATGCAAACGCCGTGGGAGGCGACCGGCCGTGACGAGAAGGTCGCGATGGATCGGTGTGGCGCCGTCTGGAATCGCCGTTTGAATCGCCCCGCGGCTGAAAAAACGGAGTTGCAGCGGCTAGTCGAGCGTGAGATGGGCGCCGCCGACATTCCCGCTGTCCTGGAACTGCTTTCACGGACAGACAGCGACTGGGAAGAGATGGGGCCGATGTTCGCGATGATCGCTCGCCGCCTGGTCGACGCAACCATCGTCACCTTCGACTCATGGGCGATCGATCCCGTGTTGAACGACGCAGCGCGGTATCGCAAGCTTATGCAACTTGTGAAATGGGTGGAGATCGACGGTGAACGTTACGCCCAGTTTCCGAAGATCTATACGCCCGCCGAGCACAACGAGATGCTCTTCGAGGATCGCATAGCGACAGCCGTCGATTCGATGCCTGATCGCGACCGCTGGTAGCGTTTGCGGTGGCCAAAAAAATACCGGCCGCGTGGGCCGGTTCAAGGGGTTCTGGATGTTTGCTTCTAGGGGACCAGAACCTGAGAGACACATCATCATTGTGCCTCGCGGCCGTGCCCTCTTTTACCCCGTATCGTTGGTTCTTGAGTGCTCATTCGACGCGCCCCCGGATCGCGTCGAGGCACTGCCATCTTATCGACGCGCTCCAGCGCATCGGTGCGACGCCGAACATTTCTTCAGACAAATAGCGACTACGCGGTGCCAAGCAACCGGTACAGCGCTTGACGCGAAATCCCGAGCGCACGCGCGGCGTGGGTCTTGTTACCTCCCGCGGCCTCCAGCGCCTTTGTCGCTTCCTCGACGGTCGGTGACGATTTTGCCAGTCGCTCCTGTCGCGCGATTGTCGAGAGGTAGGCATTCGCCTTGGTGACGCGGCTGTGGCCTGCCGCGGCGACAACCCGGCGCATGGCTTCCGCGTGCAATTCGGCATCCGGGCGACTACCCGCCATTTTGACTGGCGCTGGAACGCCGCTCGTCTTCTCGTAGAGCTCCTGCAGATACTGATGCCGCAGCCCGTGGCTCGTCACGCCCAACCCCTTCTTGTTGACCCCGTGCTTTCGCAGCACCGTCTTGTATCTGTCGCCCCACTGCTTCAGCGTGCGATCGGCGGGGATCGTCGAACCTGTCATCGGATTCGACAGTCGCGCCGCCTCCTCGAGCACCGCAATCTTTTCCTCGATCGGCACTTCGCGATCCCGGCCACCCTTCGTGCCACGCGTGACGCCAAGCATCTCCGCATCCTTCACCGCCTCGGCAGGCCTGAGGAGGAAACTCTCCTGGACGCGCAATCCGAACGCCGCCTGCATTCGCAGTTGCACCGCCACGCGCGGGCACGTCGTTGCGATCTCGGCGATCTTCTCCGTCGCGTTGATGCCGTTGCCTGCCCATGACTTGTCCACTTCAGCCACGTACGACCGGACTAACCCGTTTGCCTTGCGATCCACGTAATCCGCGAGCGTCCCGACGAGGTGATCCTTTTTCATCCACCCGGCGATGGTACGCAGATACGTGAGCTTGTTTTCGATCGTCCCTCCGCTCTGCTTCTCGTCCACCCAGCGCCTCACCAGCCATTCCACATGCTTCTGGCGCAGGTTCCATGGGCTCGCCAGTGCGAAGCCGCCTGCTCGCAATTCGACCAGCGCGCCGCAGATTGCGCGCACCCGATGCTCCTGCGTCTTGATTGACACTGCCTTCCCGCTGATGCGCGTTCTGCTATGAACCGTTGCCACGTGCTCATCGAGCAGGTCTATCAACTCCCGCACAACCGTAGGCGTCAGCCGGTAGCCACGCACCACGGCTCGAACATTCAGTATCGCTGCCATCGTTCCTCCATTACCGTTGCGCTCCGCGCGAAGTCGCGAAGACCGTTTTCGCCAGCCGGTGCGCCCGATGCCCCTGCCTGACATCGTTGCGGCCGCACCTACTGAACCGTTGTTCCTGGCCGCCAGTGCGGCTTCGCCGATACCCCGGCGCCGGGTTTGTTGCCTTCCTTGCCTTTAGCGATTCCATCCGATCAGCCCGACGCACGGAAGAGATGCGTTCCGACTGTCCACCTTGCTGCGGCACGGGCCGGATTGCGCTGCGCGCAAACCCGCTCCCGCGATTACTGCTGTGTTGCCTTGCCGCCTGCTGTGGCTACCCGACCGGCCCCGGACGCGTTGTCGCGTCTGGACACCACACAGATCCTTTCGGCCTGTGGGTGCCCGGGCCAGCTGCCGGGCAATTCCTGTTGCGCATTCTGGTGACGGCTGCGCGGACCGTTATGTCTTCCGTACAGGGAGGCGCGAATCACTGGCGTCGCCAGCGCGCAGGCTCTCCCCCGTTCCAAAGCACGTTCATCTCCGCCGCGGTGTGTCGGGCATCGTGAACGCACCCAGCGCTGTGGGCTGAAGGAACGTGTGTATGGCGCATGAGAAGAGAGGCGCGAACTGTCCAACTGTCCGCTCCCACTTTTTCTCATTGCGCCGCATTCCGGCGGACACCCGCCGATCGTATGGATATCGCACTGTCCAGTGGTCCTCAGAGTGGGCCAGGGTGGACATGATCTGATTGAAAAAAAAGCCGCGTCACGATGGCCCGCGGACAGTCCTGGGAAGGTTGCCCTCGCGGGCGGGGGGGTGTTGGCCGATCCGGCCGGAAAGAGGACGCACGAAGTGCCTTGCACTTCAGGTCGATGCGTCAGGGACGCGACAGGTAATGACAAGAATAGGCGCTCGCCGCAACCGCGAGCGAGCAAAAGATGACCTGTTCCTGCGCGCTTTTGGAAACTTGACTTCGCACTACGCTCGATAGACTGGACCCAGCAACGTCTGATTTCAGGCTGGTCTCTACACCCTTGTGGGATCCAGGATGAAGTCGCACTTTGTTTTACGGGAAGCGCAAGGTTGGACTTCATGTCCCAGCTTGCCTCTTACACGATCCGATCCAATCGACAAATACACACCATGAAAACATCAGTCTTCGCTATCGACGTCGGCTACGGCAACACCAAATACGCACACCGCTCGGCGAGCGGCACGGTCGCGACGGGAATGTTTCCGTCGCTCGCACCGCTGGCCGCAACCCACTCACTCTCTGGATACGGTGAAGGTGTTCTCTCATCGCGTAACGTGGTCACCATCACGATTGACCGGAACGACTATGAACTTGGGCCGGACGTGTCCCTGAGTGCTGCGTACGGCAAGACGGGCAGCGCTCTCTCCGATAACTATGTGATGACCGACACTTACGCCGCGCTGCTCTTTGGCGCCGTCCATTTTGCAGGCGTCACGCATATCGAACGCCTGGTACTCGGCCTGCCCGTGCACAACATGAAGAAGTATTCGACAGCACTCCAGGAGCGTTTTTCTGGTGAGCACGATTTTGGCCCCGGCCGCGTGGTGATCGACAAGGTCATGGTGATTCCGCAACCGCTGGGCTCACTCGTATTCGCTTCGAGTACGCGTGGGTCCAGCTTCAGTCGCGATGATGCTCATCTGATCATCGACGTCGGCTATTTCACGACCGACTGGGTCTACGCAAACGGCTTCACGATGGATGACACGCGCAGCGGTGGCCTGCCCGGCGGCGCGTCGCAGATTTATCAGCGCATCGCGCATCTGATTTCTCTCGACCAGCAGGATAACGTGACTGAGATTGAACTGATCGACAAGGCGCTGCGCGAGCGTAGACCGTTCCTCCTCTATGGCAAGGACATCGATCTCTCGCCTTACGTCGAGCGGGCTGATCCCGTCGTTGCCGATGTCGTGCAGAAAATGCAGAACAGTGTCGGCCATTTGCGAAACGTGCGTTCGATCATCCTCTCTGGCGGCGGAGCAGCGCTGTATGCATCGGCGATCCGGCGCGCGTTCCCTCGAATTGTGATCGAGGTGATCGACTCGCCATGTATCGCAAACGCCCGCGGCTTCCTGCTTGTCGGCGAATCCCGCCATGCACGCGAGCGCCGCGTAGTATGAGCGAAAAAATCGAGATGACCGTGACGGTCAATCCGCTTGTCTCGCCGAAGCTTTACCAACGCCTGCGCGCATGCAGTTCGCCGCGCGAGCGCGCGATCGTGTTTCGCGCGCTCGCGGAGGCCAGGCTGTGGGACGAGACCATGGGCAATGCGCACCCCGTGGAACGTGGCGCCCCAGACCGTCGAGAAGCACCCTCCGCACCGGTGCCCGTCAGGCAGCAGCGTGTTCCTCAGGAAGCCACGCAATCGCAGCCGGCCGCCACGTCCTCCGCGATCGCGTCGCGCAGCCCGAATGTCTCCCATACACCGGGCGGCCAAATCGCAGAGTCGTCAGACGCGTTCCAGACGGTGCGCTCTGCCGACTCAGACGACTCCAACCGGGCGTTCGACGACGCCCTCAACGACGACTTCGCCAGGTTTGACTGAGCAGGTGCCACCTTGTCCCTCTCCGTCCCCTCGGCCTGCCGGCGAATCGGTAGAGGCCGCGGGGACGGCGGATTCATGGCTCACCGCAGCGCGACTTGACTTCAGCTTGGGCGTGTCATCATGAAATCAGATGCCGGTGCAACGTCCTGCACCGGTGCATAAATCTCACAGGAGCATCAACATGGAATACGAACGACTCTTCGCCATCCTCCACGGCCAACGTCTGGACGAGCCGCTCACCTGGGTATATATCGGCGCGCTGGTCGCTGTGGCAGTAGCCGGCTGGAAATTTGGCGGCGTGCTGTTTGACGGCGCCCACAACGTTGGAGAAGAGTAATGGACAGGCTCGAACGTGCATGGACGACTTTTATGGCGTGGCATTGGCTTGCGCGCCGCGCCGCCGTCGCTCTCGCCTGCTATGTACTCGCGATGCTCGGCGTGTGGTTCTACGCGGAGGGTCTGCAGGGCGCTGGCAAGCTTCTCTTCGCTGCAGGCAGTATCGGCTTCGGCTGGGCGGTCGGGTTCTTCTTCGCCGTGGGCACAGCCATCTCACTGCTTTTCCGTTGCCGACGCATGTTTCTGTAGCTGCAATTCCTATGGACGAAAAAAAACGGCGGCCCCTTGGGGCCGCCGTCGTTTCTAGTGTTGAATTCATTGCACTACAGGATTCGCTGGCACGAGTGCGAGACGTCTCGTACAGAAGTCGAATGCCGTATCGAACGGCTGGTCGCGGCAAACCGTTTGGCAGCTGCTGCGATCGAACACATCGTAGCCAGTCGCCGCGGACTTCAGCACAGGCTGGTGACCGTTTGCTGCACCGTTGGTGGCTACGATCGTGAATCTGTTGCCGACCTTCATTTGAAAAAAGCTCATTTCTGCCTCGATAGAAAAGAGCCCGACGGTCCATCCCCGGCGGGGACGAATCCCCACCGGGCAGGTTCAAGAAAAAGCCGGACGAGCCGGCATCAATCACACGGCCAGCGCAACGCGCGATACGTCACGAGCCTGTGTTGCGAGCGGTACTGCTGCATGCGCTGCGATCCAGCGCGATTTCCATTGATCCGCGAAGTCGGTGCCGCGCAGCTTTGGTCGATGAGGCACGACCGTATAGCCTTCAGCGCGCAACCGCTTCGCGAGGAGTAAACCGGCACTCACGCCCGGCGACTGGCGCGTCCTCGGATCGATGTCATCGAAGTCCATGAAGATATGAACGACCTTGATGCCGAGACCTTCAGGGACCACGAACTTCGAGAGCAGCACGCGGTTCAGGCAATTCCACACCGGAACGCCGGACTCCATGTGCGCGCCATAGACCGTTTCGAGTCCCTCACCCACGCCGATCTCTCCGTCAACGGGAGCCATCAGACGCACGGCGCCGCCCGCAAGCGGGTTGAGCGTCATGTCGTTGAGCTTCGCGTCGAGGATCTCGCCATCCGGTGACACGATCGTCGCCTTCGCAGGCTTGACCGGATCGAGGAAGGTTCGATGCAGTGTCCCGAGACGCCCATCGGGCAACTCGAAACGCGCCACGATTCCCGGCCACTCGCCGAGCACCTTCTTGTCGTGCCGGTACTCGAGCATGCCAAGACGCAGCGCTGGCGACGGCCCTGCCGAGAGGCCCGGCACGCGCTCCTGCAGATATCGCATCGAGAGATCACCCACGGCCTGCGGCCGTGCACTACCCCACATGCCATCCAGCCGCCTCGCGACGAACGCGGGATCGGCCTTGCGCTTCGGCGCAGGCGCCGTTGTGTTGCGCGGCGCGCGCGACGACAGCGGTGCTCCACCTTCGAGCTCGCACATCAGTCGATACAGCCCCATACGGTTTGCACGGGCGATCAGCTGAAGTCCATCGCCTGCCATCGGGTAACCGTCGTTGCACTTCCGGCAAACCCAGTCGCCGCGGCCGCTCTTGTTGTCATAGGTAAAGCGGTCATCTCCTCCGCATACCGGACAGGCGCTTGCTTTTCCTGTCAGGCAGTCGGCGGAAATGCCGTAACTCATCAAGGTCGAAATCCACGCCTCCGGGGAGAGCGTGAATTCCTTCAGCTTGCGTTGCAGCCACTCGTACTTCTCGGGTGGCAGCCCGCGTCCAGACGTACTCATTGATCACTCTCCTGTTGGAAGTGGGTGGGTCGGTGCCTGAGACAGGCGCGAAAACGCTTGCTCAAAGGAGCCGCCCGCGCGAGGCGAGCGGCTCTTTTGAACACGTTTCAGATGTGTGAGAAGACGTGCCGCGATTCGCGGGGGACGGCAGATGGGAGGTGTTACGCAGCGCACCCGAAGGTGCGCCACGAAACGTCAGGTGAGGATTTGCGGGAGTCGCAAATCGGTATGGTGAGCCCTTACGGGATCAGATAGCAGCCCATGCGGCGCGCGGATACGCTTCGCGGTACGGAATATCATCGTCCATCTCGTCGAAGCCACCGCCCGACGGCGCGCGCATCCCTGCACCGCCGCCCGCTG
The DNA here is from genome assembly GCF_902859945.1 of Paraburkholderia caffeinitolerans. Taxonomy (GTDB): domain Bacteria; phylum Pseudomonadota; class Gammaproteobacteria; order Burkholderiales; family Burkholderiaceae; genus Paraburkholderia; species Paraburkholderia caffeinitolerans. The sequence continues at coordinate 22,503 of NZ_CADIKL010000045.1, forward strand.
AGGACTGCGGCGGCCGAGCACGTGTGCCCACGCCGGAGGCAGCGCGCGGCGAACCAGAGCCAGCGTTGCCCGCATTGCGTGGCGGTCGTGCCGGTTCTTGCGATTCAAAGCCGCCGTCGTCGCCACCAGGCTCGCCTCGCTCGCCGCCGTTGCGGCCGCCGAGCATCTGCATCTGGTCCGCGACGATCTCCGTCGAGTAACGGTCGGTGCCGTCCTGCGCCTGCCACTTGCGTGTGCGGATGCGCCCTTCGATATACACCGACGAGCCTTTCTTCAGATACTCACTCACGATCTCAGCGAGCCGCCCGAAGAACGAGACCCTGTGCCACTCAGTCATTTCCTTGAACTCGCCCGACGCCTTGTCCTTGTAGCGATCGGTGGTTGCGAGACGGATGTTGGCCACAGCGTCGCCGCTGGGCAGATAACGAACTTCGGGATCCGCGCCGAGATTACCGACGAGGATGACCTTGTTGACTGAAGCCATGGAGAGAACTCCTATCTACGTTTAATTGACCAGAGCCACTTGTCCCAGAGGACCTGCTGGCCGTTTTTCATGACCGGTTTGCCACCATCGGTGAATGCCGGCACCTTGATTTTTTCGAGGCGACGAACCGAAACGGAATCGCCAACGCGGCAGCCGCTTTGCGCGATCGCATCCTTCAGGCCTTCGCCCTGGAGCGTGCGCTCGCCCATTGCCGTTTCTATGTGCATCGCGAACGACGTGTAGAACGGCCTGCCCGTCGGCTTGCGGTTGGGAAACTTCTCCTCGCCCCAGCCAAGCACCTTGCCAGTCGTCGCAGCGCGGATATCGTCACCGCGCTGCACGTGCTCTCGCGCCGCGCGGCGCCGAACGGGAAGATGCTGCGTTTCGTCCTCGCCCTGAAACTCCTGGGCTACCGGAACGGCTGCGTCGCGCTGCACGGGCGGGGCCGCGGTTAATCCGACGTTCCCGCGGATTGCGGTCGCGATTGCCTCCTTGAGCGGAGCTCGGTGCTCGCGAAGAAGTGACCAGTACGGCGCGAGTTCGGGAAGGATCTTCGTACCAAACCGCGTCTCGCACGGCGTCTCCTCAAACGCGGGCTTGAACTGCGCAACGCAGTCGCCCTCGTCAACGAAGAGATGCAACACACCACCGATCGTGACGAACGTCTCGTTCGGCGCGCCCGTCCCGATCTCACGCGGCTGCGCGATCGGTTGGGCCTCGCTCGGGGCGGCTGTCGCCGGCGGCACATGCGAAGCCTGCGTCACGGCACTCCGACTGGGGAACAGGTCCGCGAATGCGCGGAACAGGTAGGTCGCGGCCATCAGTGCGCCTCCTCCATTGGTTTGCGGAAGTACTTGCTGCGCACCTGTTTCAGATCGTGAGCGACAAGCGGTGTGTCGAGAATCGCCTGTTGCAGCGTCTCGGGATCGATCCCGTTCACGCGGCAAACGTGTTCGTACGACAACGCACCATCCCAGTCGCCCATGATCCAGCCGAGTGTCGCCTCGTAGTCGTCGACATCGAGGCGGACATTGCGCAGGCGCTCGCTCAGCAGGGCCGCGCAGTCCATCAGCGATTCGGGCATGCGATCGCCGCGGCGGCTGTCTCGCGCGAGCGAGATCAGCGCATCGACCATCGCGTCACGCACGGATGCGCTCCAGAGTTTCGGGTGCGGAAGGGGATCGGGTTTAGGAGGAACGACGAGTACCGGAGAGGCCTCGCCGAAGATATCAAGCTGCCAGGCAGCGACTTCTGCTTTCATGGATTGCTCCGGTGAAGCCGGGCAATCTCATACCCTTAGCCGGGAATGGATTCCCGGCTTGGGTAAGGGGCCGCCGCGGCCAGGCCGCGGCGGATGGGTCTGACAGGGACCTTAGTCGGTCCCGGTCTTCTTCAGGGGGATGACGACAGCCGACTTGGCGTACTGCCGGGTCGGCGCCGTCTGAACAGAGGCGACAGTTGAAGCCGGCGCCACCACGGGAGTGCCTTTCTGTGCTTCGGGCTGTGCCTGCTCCCGCGCCTTGTCGGCGGCTTCGGGTGCAGCTTCGCGCTCAGCGGCCTCGAGGGCTTTCGCCTTCTTGTGCAGCCAGCGTGCTCCGAGGGCACCGAGGAAGAGACAGACGAAGAACGACATCGAAGCGAGATAGACGATGAGGCACAAGGCGAGCAGCTTGCCCGGGGACTTGAGCACATCCTTGATCAAAAGATTCAGCATTTTTCTCTCCAGAAAAATTAGCGCACCAGGGGATAGCCAGGCATGGCCTGGGGGGTTTCGATGCTCGTGTCGAGCAGGGAAAACCGGCGCGTAGCGCGTTCGCCGTGACCCGTGAAAGGATCACCGCGAACGGACTCGCGACACGGTATGTAAAAGGAGTGGGCGGCACGAGGACCGTGCTGCAGTTCGATGCGTGCTGGACGCGGGGATACGTTGAGGCTAACGGACTCGAAGGACATTTGCGCGACCGAATGATCGCGATTTCCGGTGGGCTTACGTTTCTGCCATCCGATCGTTTAGGCGCCTAAACGCTTAAACCCGGAATGGTGCAGTTTTTGTGCAGCTTTTCGGACTTACGCGAGCAGGTGCCGTCAACGCGTCGGCGAAACGTGACTTCGCTTCTGCCCTGGCAGACTGGACTCACCAACACCGCATGGAGTCCACATGTCTGGCATCTTCGCTTTCCTCGCCGTCGGCTATCTTGGCTGGAGACTCATCCGGCGCGCGCCACGCAACCGCGCGACCCGTGTTCGCCATTTCCATGGCGGTCAGACTTCGATTGCACGCGACCACGCGCGCGGCGAAGCTGGAGAGGCGCTCACGCGGGCAGAACTACGCCGCGTCCTCACGTCGCTCTGCGGGAACGACTTCTACCTGCACGACGGTGCCGTGCTTCTCAATCACGCGCCCGGCACAGCGTATCCGACTGCAGAGATCGATCATCTTGCCGTCACGCCGTTCGGCCTCTTCGTGATCGAGACGAAGAACTGGAGCGGATACATTGAACCCGGTGCCGATGCCAGTGAGCTGGTGCGCGTCGGTCCGGGCGGCAAACGCGAATCGCGCAAATCGCCTCTCGCACAGAACCGGTCGAAGGTCGCGCTTCTGAACGCGAAGCTTCCCAAAGTGTGGACCATCGAGGGGTTGGGTGTGTTTTCGGCACCGGACTGTGTTCTGCATCCCGACCTCCCACCAACGCTCATTCATATCAACGAGCTTTCGCATTGCTTGCGCCTACGCCGTCACGAATTCCGGCTTAGCGGGCAGAAACCCATCAATGTTAGTACTGCATGGAAAGCAATTATGCTCAATGCATCGATTGACGCGAACGAACTAGAGGAACACTACAAGCGCGTACGGGTTATCCCTCAAGTTGTTGCCCGAAATGCCGTATGAATAGTCGCGCAATTAAGCAAAAGCTGCATGTTTTTCATCATCTTTCGCCGGTCTGCCGCCGGAATGGACGCGTACGCTAGGCCTGTACCTGCGCGCGCATCACGAGTCCACGGCGGCCGAACCAAACAGCGCTCCATAAACCACGCACGGAAAATCCATGAGCAATAACAAAAAGCCCCCCGTCGATACCTCGTTTGATCCGAGCATCCCGGAAGACGACGACAAGAAGTCATCCAATCGTTCCCTGTTCGACCCGTCCATCCCGGAAGACGGCGTGGCGCTCCCGGACGACGATACCGGGATCGGTGACATTTACAACAGGCACCTGCCTTCGACCGCTGACATCGCCAACGCGGCTCGCCAGGCATTCGGCGACAAGCTGCCGGAAGATGCGCTTCAAAACCTGATGCAGACCAGTGCCGAGATCAATGAATCGGTGCGCCGGATCATGCACGAGCACATGAATCTCGGGTTCAAGTTTGGCGAGGTGATCCGCCATGTCCAGACGAACTACATCCTCAGCTACGGCAATTCCGAGAAAACCAGCGAGCGAGCAAGCAGAGATGCGATCGCCTATCTCGAGAACCTTCACGGTATCTCGAAGGGCAAGATCCTTCTGCACCTGAAGGCATACGCACGATTCAACGAAAACACCGACGCCGTGGAATTTCTGCGTCTCACGGACATGCAATACCTGCTCGCCAGCGATGTAGGTGACGACATCGTCGCGGCCATCATCGAGAAGAAGAAGGGCGACCCGGAAATGTCCACGCGCACGGTCAGGGAACTGATCGCGATCATGCGGCAGCAGCAGGAACGTATGGCGGCGGATAAGGAAGAACTCGAGTCAGTCAACGACGAGTACGCAGGCCTGCTGGAGCAGTTCAATTCGGCAACGAGTGAAACGAAACGTCTGCGGCAAGAGATCGAGGGGTTGCGTCTTCAGCAGAAGACGACGCAGGAATCCACCGACCTTTTGCGAAATGAACTCGCACTGAGCAGCCAGACCTCGAATGCTCTCCATCAGGAGCTTCACGACACGCAGGAAAAACTCAACGTGTTGCGTCGTGAACTCACCCAACAGGCGGCGCGCAAGCCCGAGATGGAAGACCCGCAGGTGAAGGAGGACCTCAAGCGCCTCGAAGACCTCTATAACGAGCTTTATGCCAAAAAGCGCGAACTCGACGGTGAGATCGCCGAGAAAAAGGAACGTTGCGCCAACATCGAGGCGCAACTCCAGGAAGGCACAGCTGCGCTCGAAGCGTCGCGACGGCTGGATGAAGAAATGAGCGCCCTCGTGAAGGACTTCAGCACTTTTGCCCAGCGCTACAACAGCGCGCAGCTTCTTTGCACCGCGGATGGAAATCCGGCGCGCTTCAAGCCGCTTTTCCAGGCACTTGGCGATCTTGTCGGCAAGTTCCATATCGAGATCAACGCTGCGTTGAAGGCTGCATAACCCGTAACGAGTTCCGTGAGTGTGGCCGCACTGAACGACCATGCGAGAGACACCGAAAAATAAATAGAAGTGGAAAAAATGAGTACAGAACCGAATCACGTCAAGTCCGTTGATGACTACAAGGCCATCGAGAGGCTCTACCTGCCCCGATGGATTGCCGAGCGCATCCGGGGCGTCAACTACGACCTGGTCGATCACATATGGCAAGGCCTGAAATCCCACGCGGCTTTCAATGCGATCTATCGCGTCGAAGTCAAGGAGATCGACCACCTGCGTCGAAACAAGAAGTCGATGGGAGTCCTCCTCGCCGCCCCCTTTCTCATGCTCTCTCCCTCGCTACCGACCGTCGAGGACTGGCGTTGCTTCGTTGACGCGACGCCCACGACGCGCGCCGTGGATGAACTGCGTCGCAAGATGCCGCGGGAGCGCACCGCGCTAACGAAACAGTCGATCCAGCATGCCAACCGCCAGTTTGTCGACGTCATCCAGGCAGTGGCGAACACGAGCATCCTGAGCGCGCCGCTGCTCGGCATGACACCGGACCTCGCCCGATACCTTGGAGAACTGCCCGGATACAAGTTGCGCGCCGCGCTCGAGCGCATCAGCGACCTGCCGCTTTTCCAGTGGCGTTTCACGACCCCTGCGTTCTGGTTCGAGTTCACGGCGAACGACCTTGTTCACGACCAGGTCGCTCATCACATCATGTCCACGACGCCGTTCCGCGCCGGCGAGCTTCCGCACACCGCGAACTGGACCGATCTGCGCCTCGGTCGGGAAACGCACGAAATGTACGCGGCCGCCCTCATGGCACACGGGTGCCGTGCCAGCACGGCCGCAACACTCTTTCGACTGCCGCAAAGCAGGACCCGCCAGATGTACGTGGAGATTCACGGCAAACCGTCCCCCTGCGGCAACCTGCCCAACTCGTTGCAGTGGTTCGTTGAGAGGCCCCAGCACCGCGTGCACTCGACGGTCTTCATCTGGCTCTACCGTTCCGCGCTGAACATGGGCGCGAACACCCCGCAGGCACTGATCGCGGGCGCAGATCTGTACAACCATCTGTTTCCCTTTGGGCGCGCGTTGCTCGCCACCGATCGCGGCTACAACCTCACGCGAGCGATGGCGGCAGATGCACGACTTTCGATCGCACCATGCCGCGAGTGCGGCACCCACTACATCGTCTCCAACAACGAGTCGAAGATCGAAATGCGTAACAGCTTCACCTGCCCCGCATGCAGCGACACGCTGGTCGGCCGCGCGCGAACGCCCAAAGGAGCCTGAATGCAAGGTCACGAGTTACCCGCCGGCCTCGTAGTCTTCAGCGCCGATGGCAAGGCGCAGTTCGGCTGGCAGAACCCCGAAACCGGGGCGTACTACGCCGAAGACGACGGGCACTGCATCGTTGACGCGGTCGGCGGCGTGCCGTGGCACGCTGGCTCGATGCACTAATCGGGGTGGCCGGATGGAAGACCTCGCATGGATGGTTCGCGACAGTACGTCGGCCTGGCTTCGCGGATACGGCGACCTGCGCTTCGACCAGTATGAGAGCTTCTATCGCATGGCGCGCAAAGCGGACGATTCGCCCGGCAACCTCGAACAGATCAACGAGGAATATGCCCGATGGATCGAGGAACGCCCGAGCAGGATAATTTCCCTGCTCAACCGTCCAGCCTTCGCCCACGCACTGATCGCTTTCACGGCCGTCTGGCTTGCAGCACAGGCTCTGCCCCACCTCGCGGGCGTCGCACCAAAGTCGACGGGCGGCCTTCTGGTCGCCGCGTTCATCGCGCTGCGTGTTTTCCATCGGAAACGTCGCAAACGTGCCTGACTGACCCATTTCGCATAGAAGCCCGCTTCGCAAACGGGCTTCTTCAGTTTTCGCTTAAAGAACTTCCCAATTCTTTCCGTTACCGGTAGGGTGTGCCCCGCTTTCGCCCCGGGAACTTGACTTCTCTCCCGGCCTGGCAAACTGGTATCAGGCTCGCGCGAGGGGCGCAGCTAAACCACCAAGGACCTGAAAAATGAATCACAAGAAAATCACCGCGCTCACCGCAATCTCGTTTGCAGCCGCATTGACCCTTGCCGCTTGCGGCGGCGGTGGTGGCGGCGGTAACGGCGGCTCCAGCAGCAACAACTCGACTTCTGGCTCGGGCTCGCCGGGCTCGGGCACGACAACCTCGCCGACCGTCACCGGCACCCAATCGACACCCCAGTTCGCGGCGACCAGCGCGCAGCTCGCCGCCTTTAACCTGCTCAACCAATACCGGCAGCAATGTGGCTTCGCAGAGCTTCAGGAAAACACCGTCCTCGATACGGCTGCCGCGAATCATGCGAAGTGGGAAGGGTTGAACAACACCATCTCCGATAGCGAGCAATCGGGGCAAAACGGCTTTACCGGGGGCGACTATCAGGCGCGTGCCACGTCCGCAGGGTTTCCGTCAACCGTCTCGGTGGGTGGTGCAAGCGGCGGGGGCAACGCCGTTTTCCCGGCCGACTTCGTTGCGGCCACGGCGGGACAACAGTTTGTCTACGGCCTGCTTGGCGGCGTTTACCACAACGTAGTGGTAGGCTATCCGGCTAACATCGTTGGCTTCGGTGAATCTGAAACCCAAGCTACCGTGGGGTCGTACACGTACACGGATTCGTGGCAGTCGATGAGCTTCGCGAGCACGCAAGCCACGCCGCAAACCACCGGCACCGGCCCGTTGATGTTCCCCTGCTCGGGCGCAACGGGCCTGCCGTACCGGATTGTCGCGGAAAGCCCGACCCCGCCGAACGTTTCGGGTACGGGTTGGGGTCAGCCCGTGTCAGCTTTCGGCCTGAAACTGACCGATACGGTTACGATCCAGTCGGCTACGCTGACGGATACCTCGGGTAATGTCATCACCCTGCAGGTCCTCAACTCGACTACCGATCCGAACAAGATGATCCCGGCCTGGTACGCGACCGCGTATTCGACCTCGCCGCTCACGCCGAATACGACATACACGGCTACCGTTACCGGAACCTACAACGGCACGCCGTTTAGCCGTAGCTATCCGTGGTCAACTGGCAATATCGTTAGTTAAGACAGCGCCATAAAAAAAAGCCCCGCTGCATTGCGCGTGGGGCTTTTTTCTTTGGTGCCGCAGTCAACCAAGACTTCCCTTGGCGCAAATCCGGTTGTTCTCTCGTACGAACGCATGTAAAAAAGCCCCGCTTGCATCGCGCACGCGGGGGGCATTCTAGCTCTGCTGTCTAGTTCGCGGAGGTCTGATGCGGCATGAAGGATGACATGACCACACCTGCAAAATTGCCACCCGCGTCAATGGAGCAAAACGCAACGTACCCATTCCAAGATCCCAAGCCCCCCGTGTCGGCCACGGCGGGGCCTGTATAGGTGGCAGCATACCAAGTGTTAGTAGTGCGTGCGGACCCGGGCAGGCCCAGAGAGATCGTTGCGTCGCTGATGTCGATGGTCGCGTAGGAATCAGCGATTCCATAGGTTGGAAACTGCCACACGGTGCTCCAACTTGTGTTGAACGGGATCACGCTATACCCCGAAAGCTGCGTAAATGAGCTGCCGGGGAGGTGCTGGTTGCTATAACCGTCAGCCGTTACCAATAGGGTTCCTGATACGACGGCGCTAGTGCAAATCTGGCCCGGCGGAGTCGGGAGTTGCGGCACACTAGGGGGGGCACAACTCGGCGCGCTCCAGCTAGACCCGTTCCACACAGGATCGCTTGTCTGTGTGTAGCCGGCTTGGCACGTCGGCGGCGCGTCATATTGGCACGCCGGCTGTGTAAATCCAGACCCAACCCACTTCGCTGGCGTGAGTGTGGTCCAACCCGCGCCAGTCGAGCACGTTGGCGGTGTCTGCGCCGCCCGGTATTGCGGCCCGAGGCAGCTCGAATCCTGGTAGCCGTAGGAGCAATGTGCGGGAGCCTCCGCCTTCGCGCTGGCCGCGCCGAGCAAGAGCAACAGTCCAAATGCAACGCGCCTCCAGCGCGACATACCGTTCTTCATCGTGTTCGTTCCTAGTAAGCACAATAGGTTTCGACGACGCCTTGCGCGCCAATATTCGCGTTCGAGCCATCGGTCAGATAGACAGTCCAGGGCCCGGTCCCGGTCGTATACGCGTTTATCTGCGCGGTCGTATTGACGTAGAAGCTCTGGGGCACCAGGAGAATCTGGGGCGATCCACCGGCCGAGCACTGCGGCGCCGGAACGTATGTCCCATATCCAACGGTGTAGTACTGGTAGCGTGGAGCGGGACCGCTGACCGGTACCCACTGGTTGTAAAGGCACGAAAGCAACTGCCCCGAACCATCCGCGTTCGCCGCAATGCGTGTGGTGCCCGCAGTCGAGGTGCAGCTCGCACGGGGCGTCGCGGTATTTGCCACCTCCAACGCGCCGTAGACCGTCGCGTTGCCATGCACCGCGGCCGCGCCCGTGTCGATCGGCGCGGGAGCCGAGCCCACAGCGTTCTGTACATAGAGCGTCGAGGGAGTACGCACCGCATTCGATACCGCGACGTTTGACGCCGACACCGCGGGCGCTGCGATGGTCCCCGTGGCGTCGATGCTGTTGACGTTGTGCAGGCTCACGCCGTTGACGTTCTGGTCGCCAGTCCACGTCAGGCTGCCGTCACGCCGGATGTAAAGCGAGTTGCCGTCTGCGTTCGGTCCGTTGGTCGCAAGAATCGCAGCCGCTGGCGTGCCCGTGAGCGGATTGCTCGCTGTCCACGCCCCGCTGATCCCCGAGATCGTTGCCGCGTTGCGGGTCGACGAGTAGCCAAACTGCGCACCCTGCGAACTCGCTGCAAGCGCGATCTGCGCCGCGCCCGACACGTCCGGCTTCCCGTCCCGCGTATAAGGTAGCGACGGGTAGAAGATCCAGGACACATGGCAGTTGCCCGCCGTTTCCGTACAGCCAGCCGGGAGCATGCTCATCTGGATCGTGTAGCTCCCGCCCCAGAACGGGCCTGCACGGTACATCTGCTTAAGGTTGCCAGCGGTCTGCAGGTCAGCAATTGTCGGCGCGGTGAGCGTCGAGTTGCCCGACTGGGTGTACTGCGTGAGCAGCGTCGAGTAGTTCTCGTTGGCCCAGCTGCCGAGGGCATCGGCGATCACTGCCTCGTTCTGCCCTTCGGTCGCCAGCAGCGACGCCCGATGCTTCTGGATATCTTCGCGGATCGAGTACACCGTCAGGATCGCGGATGCCGCGAGGAAAACAACCATCTCGATGATGCTGCCCATGGCCGGTCCTCAGCTGCGCGTCGTGTACATCTCGACCGTGGCCACGTCGCCGCCGGAGGCACACGCGTTACCCGCGGTCGCGCTGCTGAACTTCGTCGACGGGCTCGATACCACCGTGCCGTTCACCGATACCTCCGTGAAGATGTTTGCGATCGCGCTCAGCGACATCGAGCAGACGGCCTTCGGCACCGGATAGCTCGCCACGATCGCGTCGTTCGACGACGTGACCGTGCCCGGTTGTGCCGTCACCTGGCCACCGAAAATCCCCGTGACCGTCGAGTAGTCGGAAGCAACACGAGCGCCGGCCGCATCGAACGCGTGATTCTGCGCGAGCGTCGACAGCGTCTCCGCCGAAAAGTCCGAATCGTTCGCGGTGGCGTTCTGGATACCTGTGTGGAACATGCCCACTTCACTCTTGAAGCTGGACGACTGCACCATGTTGCGCACGAACGGCACGCCGTAAAAGAGCGCGAGCGACAGCAGCGCGGCCGCACCGAGAACCGCACCCGCTTCGATGAGCGACAGTTCACCGGTCTGCTTCTTCATCCGCCCCAGACGGCGGTAGAACTCTTTCTGCTCGGGCGTGCGCTTGTAGACGTTGGTTTTCATTGGGACAGGTCCTTGATTAGTTAGTGTTGCCGTTCGTTGCGCCGAGCGCGCTCTGCATACTGGTGACGCCGGTGACAACGTAAGAGCCGACACCGACACCAATGAACACCGCTGCGGCAATGCCGAGCAGCACGTAATGGGTGATCCGCGCGTTGCGGCGCACGGCCTCAACGACGCGATCGAGCGAACTGCGCCCGAGCGACTTGATCGCATCCACGAAGTTGTCACGCCGCTCCGCGTCGGCGATGCGGTCCACAACCTCCGCGGAGAAGATGCCGGTGGCGAAGGCGCGCATGGGCTGTTCAGGCGATGCCTTGAGGCGGCGCTCCATCATCGACACATGCCAGCGCAGCCACGGGTCGGCATGCCGGCGGACGCGTGCGAGCGCACCGGCGAGCGTCAGGCCGGAGTCGAGCAGACCCGACAATGAGACGATCAGCAGCGCCGCGCGCAGGTCGCGCCGGTTGCGCCACACCAGCGGCGCGGCGTCGATGCGGTTGCGCAGCGCGCCTGTCCAGCGTTTGAGGCCGTAGTAGTAGGACGTGACGCCCGCAGCGATCAGCGCGACGTTCAGCAGCCAGTAGTCGTAGCAGTACGTGTCGATCGCGTACAGAAACCTGCCCGCGGGCATCCACTGGTCGAGTGGGCGCACCTCGAGGACCTGCGGATAGACCATCCCGCCGAAGAGCATGGCCAGACCATACATGTAGCAGAGGAGCACCATGGGATACGCCATCTGCATCGCGGTCGTGCTCGACAGTACGCGCTTGGCCGAAGCCGCCATCTCGCACAGGTCAAAGCCGCGACGTGCTGCGTCCTCCTTGTCGGAAGCAAACGCCAGGTCCAGCAGCGCGTACTCGTCGACTGGCACGAACGGCTTGATCGCGAGCGCAAGCCCGTCGCCCTTTCGCATGCGCTCCTCCATCGCGTCATACGCAAGCCAGACGATCTGCCGACGATCGCGCGCGCGCTTCTTGAGCACCTGGAGGCGCTCGATCAGCGTCTCGCGGTTGCGCAGGCTCGTTGCCTGCTCGATGTCCAGACGCGATTCGCGGTAAAAGCCTTCGCGCACCTTCTGGAAACGCCACCGGGCGACCTTGATGCGCTCGGCGCGCGGCAGCCGCATGCAGATTCCATAAAAGACTCGACCGATCACGACGGCATCCTCCCGTCACGATCCGGCAGCACCGTGTAGACGCTGAAGGATTTCATCGAACGGTCGATAAACCGCGGATCGATCAGCCCCTGCGAGGCCTTGTAGAGCGCGTGCTCGTAGATCGTCTTGCCCGTCATGTCGGCGGAGTCAAATCCCGACACCCGCTCCTTGCGCCACACCGCCTCCGCGCCACGCCAGTCGCGCACGACGATGCGCTCGAGGAACTCAGGCGTGGGCCGGTACAACTCCATCGCGAGCGTCTGGCCCTTCGTGCCCCCCGCCACCTTGCCGTCCCGCGCGAAAAGCCCCTTCTTGCGGCAATGTTCGCAGCCGTCGTCGTTGCGGCACGCCATCTTCGACGTGTCGAGTCCAAACTTCGAGCGCAGCAGGTCAAGCGTCGCAGGGCTCATGACGTCGGCCGCAGGTTTCTTGCAATGTGGGCACAGCATCGGGATCAGCTTTTGATTGCCCACTGCGTTGATGAACTTGTCGGATGCCACCTCATCGGCGGCCAGCCGCAGCCGGTCGCCCATTAGGCGCATGAAGACGCCGATGATGCTGTCGGCATGGATGGTGGTGCGCACCGGATGGCCGGTCAGGGCAAGCTCAACCACGAGACCCGCGATGGTCGAATCGAGGATTTCCGCGACCGTCAGATCGTCCGGGTCCATGCGCATGAGCGTGCGGATGATCGTCGCGACCTTGCGCCGGAAATCCTCTTCGGTTTCGTCCAGCCCGCGCGGCACCGACTGGTCCGAAAGCCATGGCATCGGATACTCGGAAGGCATGCTCACGGCGTACTGCTTCTTGAGTTCGCGTCCATCGACCATGTACGAGAGCGCACGCAGCAACGTGCTCTTGGCCGAACCGGTCTCGCCGGAGAGAAGCACGGCACCGCCGCTGACATGGCCCAGCGAATTGATGATCTCAAGCTGGCTGGCCTCAAGCCCCATCGTGTCGGGCATGCGCACGGTGTAGTTGCGGAAGTTCCCATCGAGGACGCGCATCGCCACGTCGAAACCGCCCATCTGGGGCGCGCTCTGCCAGCGAAGATTGAGCGTGGCCGTCGCGAGCGCGAGCGGGATCATGGCCGACTGTGGGGCGCTCGGCTGGAAGGCGTTGCCGCTGTTCGTATTGCGCTGTACCAGATCCTGATAGGAGGCGGACAGCGCGCGCAGAACGGTCGCCTTCGGCATCCGGCGGTAGGTATAAAGATCGCAGTCGACGCGAAAGCGAACTTCCGCGTCGGACTGGTAATCGCGCGACTCCCAGTGCACGTCGCTCGCGTCGTAGCCATGAGCGGCTTCGAACACGTCGCGAAAGAGCGCAATGGCGCGAGAGCCCTCTGGAACGTGATTCGACACACGGATGCGCGCGCGGTCGTAGACATCCGCAATGACTGCGGCCGTCGCCACCATCTCCTCACGTACCGAGATATGCGCGCGTTCAAGGTCGCTCAGGTATGTCGCGTAGAGCGCGGTCTCCTGGAATTCGCGCGTCGCGATCACCACCGCCATGCCCGCCTGCATGTCCACAGCCACGAACTCGCGAAGTGCCTCAGACGTGATGCGAAGCGTCGCCTCGGGCGTGGTGTCACACAGGATGCGTTTGAAGTCGGCGAGCGCGTGAACCGAACTCAGCTTCGGCATGCCGACCGGCGTGTACTCGATGTCGGGAACCGCGAGTGAGTGACCCGTCGCATTGGCGGGCTGTTGTTGGTCGAAGGCCTCATCGCGCGATGCGTCGCTCGCCGCGCTATCCCCCACTTCTTCGGACGGCGTCGTTTCGAACGACCGCGCGGGGGCCACTTCGCCCGAAACATCGCCCACAGCCTCCGCGGCGACGCCGTGATATTCGGCTGCCGCCGGTTGTCCGTTCCGGTCTTCAACATCTTCGACCGCGGGTGTTTCCGTTGCCACAGCACGCGCATCCGGGCCGTACGCCACGGCGGCCGCCGCTGCTTCAAGCGATTTCACATCGCTCGCGTCCACGTCGGTCACGTCCGCATCACGCAGATACGCGCCGAGCGAACCAGCCGGTGCGCCGGGGCCCTTGCGCGCGGGACGCGTCGCACCCAGCACTGGCTCCACGGGTGCGGCAGATTCCGAGTCCTCCACGAAGCTACCGCGCCACGCGCGAAGGCGCGCCATCACCCCGGCGCGGGGCTTCTCGTTGCTTTCCAGATTTCCAAAGAGCGACATCACTGTCTCCCGAAGCTTGAGACCGGTTGAGCCATGCTCACGCCCGGCGGCAGCGGCGACGAGAGGTCACCGAGGGCCGAGCCGGTTATGAGGGTTGAATTCGAGGACGCAGGCGCGTTACTGCTCATCGGTACGCTCCAGGTGCGCTTGCCCTCGGCGACGGTGACCGAGAGTCCATCCACGCGGCGTGCGATCCAGCCGTTCAGGAGCTTCTCGCCGACGCGCGCCGGATAGACGGCGCCGTTGTACTCGTAGAGGACGTGCTGGCCGCTACCGTCGGCATATGCGCCAACGAACGAAACAGCCGACGTACGTGCAGGCGGCACATAAGGCCGCACGACAACCGCTGGGGCGTTCTCCACCGGCGCGGGTGTCTTCAGCGTCACGGCCGCACTGCTCGCAGCCGCATCACCATCGCCGCGCAACGTGCGCGTGAGCTTGCTGCGCGCGAGGTCGTCGATGTCGCGGAGGGTAAGGTGCGTTTCACCGGTCGTCGTGGGCATGCTGGACGACACGACTGCCGATGCGGCGCTCGCGTTAGCCTGCCGCGTTGCCTGCGCATCCGTCGTTGCAGTCGCAACGGGCGGCGCGGGCACGGCGGGCACGGCCACGGAATGCGGACTCGAGGTCGCCACGGCGGCGGCGGGCGCGATCGCCGCAGAGAAAGACGGCGCCGCAGCGTGCGCGGCCAGGGCAGATGCAAGCAGCGCCACCCCGACGGGAACGGCGCGCGGCAGCGCGAGGCGAAGTGATTTACTGGACGACATAATATTTGCCCTTCGCAACGAAATGGATGCCCACCTTGCCCAGCTCCTCGGGTGCGGCGGTGTCGAGTTTTACGTTCAGAGATTCGAGGATCATGTTTGGCGGCAGCGCTGCAAGCAGCGGCGCTTGCCACCGGTAGCCGTCGATCTCCCAGTGCCCTTCGCGCAGCAGTGCGCGATGCCGCTCGCCCGCCGGCGGCGGTGACGCCAGCAGCGCATGGCTCGGTTCCAGCTTCACCTCATAGCCGAAGCTCTTGAGATCGAAAGGCTTGACCGACATGCGCTGGGGCGGCGTCTGCAGCATCTCGATGAGTCGCTGTTCATCGGGCCACGTCTTCATGCTCGTGACACTCAGCATGGCCGTGCGTGGCAGTGCCGGGCCGCGCGCATACAGATGCCGCCCGTCCGGCGCGAACGTCACGGGCAGCATGTCGGCCGGAGCGGTGCGCGCGAAGTCTTCGAACGAGCCGCCCGCGCGCTCATAGGTCAGCGAGCAGAACTCCGACGACGGGCATTCGGCATGGTTGAACTGCCAGCCCTTGCGATTGGTGTCGATGTAGTCGAGCAACGCCAGCGCATCGGGCGCAAGTTGCGACGCGAGCGGCGTGCGGCCCGCGAAGACCTGACGCATCGCCTGTTCGTACTGCTGGTCCCAGCTCGGCGCCGCGTTCACGATCGGTGGAGGATTGAGCGCACCCCACATCTGCTTTGCACCGAACCCGGCAATTGCCAGCGCGAGCAGCACCACGATGGAATTCGGAATGCCCGTCGGTACGCGCCCTATGCGGCCAGCCTTTTTCTGCTGAAGCAACTCCGCCGGGCTGAAAGGCTCATCACCCGCCTCGATCGCGTCGCCCGACACCATGACCGTCAGCGCGAGCCCAAGCTTCGCGCATTGCCGCGCAATCTCGTCGCGCCGCTTCGCTGCTGACGCCACCGACAACACTTCATCGCGTCGCACCGCGCCACGCACCACGTGTACGAGGTGCACCTGCGCTGCGTCCTGCATGAGCACCAGCACGGCCGCCTTCGCTTTCACCCGCTCGAGCATCGCGATGCGTGCGGCGCCCGAAAAAAGCTTCACACGGCGCAGGTCGCCGGTGTCGGGCGCGCAGAAACCGCCGATGAGTTCGGCACCCACCTTCATTTCGACGTAGTGCGTCGCGGAGAAGTCGCCCGCGTATCGCGCGCGGCTTTCCTTCGCGCCCTTCTCCGGATAGGCGCTCCAGTCGAGGCCGAACGCCAGACGCGAGCGCTTCTCTCCCGGTAGTGGTTCGGTGATATGCATGTCCGCCCTTACATCGAGGGAACGACGGTTGCGGTCAGCATCACCACCTGGAAGGTGCGCGACTTGTTCCACGTCCCGGTGATACCCGCGAGGCCGCCGTTCGTCGTGCTGTCAGCGGTGTCGGTGACCGCGCCATACAGCACGACGGTCTGTCCGTCCGACAGCGCGATCGTCTCGTCGTCCTTGCTGCCGATCGTGTGGGCGAGCTGGATCGCCTGCTGCGTCTGACCCGAACCCGCGCCCGCCGACGTGAACGGACCGTTCTGCTTCGAGCTGTCACGCCAGTACGCGAGCAGGATCTGGTTGTGGTCGTTGACCGCGGGCAGGATGTGCAGGAAGTCGCCGGTCGTAAGCGTCCCGGGCGTGAGGCCCACCACACCGCTCGACGTGCCGGTAATGCTCCCCGACGAAGGCGAGGTCGTACGCAGGTAGTCGTCCGACTGGAAGTTCGCCACCGACACAGGCAGGCCGTTGAGCGTCAGCTTCGAGATCGTGTTGTCGGAGACCGTGCGGCCATACTGGTTCAGGCCGTTGATGACCGCGTTCGTGCCCGAGAACGGCGCATTCGGCTGCAGGACAGAGAGGCCAACGGTGCCGCCGCCCGAGGCAAGCGAAGTCGGCGAGGTGAAGCTCACCGCCCACTTGGCGAGGCCGCCCTGGATGCTGTTGTAGACGATATCCGCGTTCACACCCGCCTGGCTGCCGCGGTTGAGCGCGATCTGGATCGTGCGCACACGCAGCATCACCTGGCGCGTGGAGATGGCGTTCTCGCGCTTGAGCATCTCTCCCATGCGATCCGCCGCTTCCTTCGTGTCATACACGATCACGAGGCGGCTTTGCGGGTTCACGGTAATGCGCCCCATCGGGGACTTCAGCTGGTTGAGCGTTGCCTGGATCGAGTCGATCTGGTCGAAGTCACCCTTGCGACCGCTCGACGTCATGGCCGAGAACGAGCCGGTGTCCGTGCTCGCACCACCCGTCGACCCGGTCGACTGGTTGCCCGTCGACGTGTCCGTACCCTTGGACATCCGCGACTCGATCGACACCTTGCCGGGGATCGCTGCGATCTGGTACATGCGCGTGACGAACCGGCTGATGTTGATGGTCGAGCCGTCAAAGGACCAGTCGAGGCCGAGGTCCTCCGTGACGTCGTGCAGATACCGGCCGACTGCGCACGATTCGCAGGGCTGGTCATACACGGGGATTTCGGACGTTTTTGTGCCGAAGTTCGCCTGCGCGGTCTTTCCGTCGCTCGACGGTCGTGGAATGAGGCTGTCGCGCGGAATGTACACATCGGGACTCACGCGCACCGGATAACCGGACGCATTCGACACCAGTGTCGCGAGCGTTTTCATGTCGAGCTTCGGCGGAAACGTGACCTTCTTCTCGCGGAACACGGCCGGCAGCGTGGCCTCATACGCAAGGGGCACAGGGCGATCGCCGAGGAACGCGCTCGGCACATCCTCAACGAGCGGAATGCTGTTTCCCGCACCATCGAGCGCGGCGCCCGCCGTCGCATTGGCGTGGTCATACGCGCCGTTGACATCGCTTTGCATGACGGCACAGCCGGCGAGGACAACGGCAGCCGCGGCGGCGATCAGGGTACGAATGGGGTAGAGGCGCATGGTCAGTCCTTGCAGTTGGCCGCGCGGGCGATCACGCGAATGACGTTGTTGGTGTGCCTGCAAACGCGTGCGGGCGTTCGCA
This sequence comes from Paraburkholderia caffeinitolerans, assembly GCF_902859945.1. Classification (GTDB taxonomy): domain Bacteria; phylum Pseudomonadota; class Gammaproteobacteria; order Burkholderiales; family Burkholderiaceae; genus Paraburkholderia; species Paraburkholderia caffeinitolerans. Next base: position 40,295 of record NZ_CADIKL010000045.1, read on the forward strand.
TGTGGTCGGTCGCCTGCATGACCTGCGTGAGCACCGAACGGAAGTCGCCGGTGAACGTCGCGTTGAATTCGACCGGCAGGTCATCGTCGATCTTCCAGGCGAGCTGCCAGCCCTGGGTCTGCAGCCAGCGGTCGAGCGCGTTGCGCAGGTTGGTGTCCTGCGGGGTGATCGAAAAAGACACCGTGCCTGTCGGTTCGCCGTTCGCCGCGCCCGGAAGAACCACCGTCTTCACGTCAGCGGATACCGGAGCCGAAGCCTGCGGCGTGGCAGGGGTGATCGGTGCAGCCGAGGCGAGAATCGTCGGGGCGACCGGGGCCTGGCCAGACACTGGCCCAGCGACTGGCTGCTGACCCGGCGCAGCAGTGCCTGCGCTTGCCGGCTGCGGCGCGGCAGAAGCGCCACGACTGCCGAGCATCTGCCAGCCATCGCCTGCGGGCGCGGGTACCTTCGACTGGTCGGGCTCGATGGCGGCCGCCGCCATCGTCATGGCGCTACCGAGCGCGAGTGCAAGCAGGGCCTGCGCAATCGTCCGGGTGCGGGCGCCGGAGTCCTTCGGGAAATGTTTGCTCATGATTTTTAGTGACCCTGCAGGCGTCGGTAGATCGAATTGGCGTAGATGAGCTGGCGTGAGCTTGACGTCGCGTTGTACGCGCCGACGGCTTTCCAGGTCGGCCCGAACTGGCGAAAGTTCGAGGCGAGAATCCACGTGCCCACGTAGGCGTTCACGCAGGCGTTAAAGAGGTGTTCGCGCTGGATGCCAAAGCGCGCGAGCTTCGGAAGCCACGAGGAGTTGATCTGCATGAGGCCGATGTCCTCGCTGCCGTTCGCATTGACGTTGATCGCGTTCGCACGCATGCCGGACTCCTGTTGCGCGATCGCGCGCACGAGACGCGGGCTGATATGCCGGTAGGCCGCAGCATCGTCAATGCAGTCGGCCCGCGTCACTGCGGGCGCGATGAGAAGCGCGATAGCGGGCAGGAGCACGTAGCGCATCACGACGCCGCTCCCACGGTTACCCCTGCGCGCTCGAAGTACTTCACGTCGTGACGGCGCAGCACGCTCACCGTGTTGCCGTCGGCGTTGACGATGAACTGTTCCGCGGTGCCGTTGAACTTGTAGAAGCGGCCCTTCTGCTCGCCCGAACCCAGGTGATGGACGTCCGCGACGGTGACATTGATAACGGTGGGCGCGAACTTGAAGTACGTCTGCCCGCCTTCGTCAAATACGGCTTCCAGGTGTGCGGTATTACCGGAGGGGAAGTCGTAGACGGTCCCGGCGTTGCGCGCCACCTCGACGCGGTTCGTCGCGTCGGCGACAACGAAACGATCTGCACGGTCGATAGTCATCACGCCTGTGCCCGAATCCCACTTCGGATGCAGCGACGTGCCATCGGCGGTTGTGAATTTCAGGTCCTTCGGCTTCGCTGCAAAACGGATCTGCGTATGCGTGTCGTCGCCATCGCGGATCGCGTTCGCTCCGAAGTACTTCGCGAGCAGCGACTCCGCCTGCGGCGCAACCGCTGCAGTCTCCGAAGCGGAGCCCGCCGGGTCGGCATGCGTCACCGTTGCGGCCGCGTAGGCCAGCGCACCAGACTTCTCCACGTCACGGCGCAGGCGCACATGATGCTTGTCGAAATCGACGTCTGCGTAGAGGCCCGTCTGCGTCATGAGACGGTCAAGCGCGTGCATCCAGTTCTCGCCTTGCTGCGTCTCGAAGCGGTTGGCCGCCGTCAGATCCACGTCCTTCTGTGCGGACCCGCTCCACCCTTGCGGTACGAGCGCCTTGACGATGGAGCCAACCGGCATGGTGGCGTTCAGGCTTCGCACAGGCTCGAGCGGGCCACGTTCTCCGACCAGCGCCAGGCGACCGCTAAAGCCGGAAAAGGCAATCGGCTGATCATCGCCTGCGCCAGGCACTACGCCGTGGCCTCCAATGAAGGCATTTGCGCGGTTCCACGTCGCGACAGCCGGGTGACCCGCGACGCTGAACTGGATCGTGGCCGGCGTGCCCTCAACCACCACGTAAGGACCTTCCTGATGGCTGCCCGCCACCGAGATCGACTGCCCCGCACGCGGCTGGATGTAGGTCTTCGATCCATCGTTGAAGACGAGGGCCGGTCGCTCGGCTATACCGCCCGCGATCTCGTAATCGAAATCGAACGGGTCGGTGTTCGCCGCGAAAGCAACGTGTGCTGCACCGAAGGCGCACAACGTCGCGAAAGTAAGAAGCCTGCGCGTCATAGGCCAGCCTGGATCTGGTTAAGGTTGCGCACGAAGCGCGCGAGGTAAGCACTGCCCGGCACCGGGTTGGCGCTGTGGTAGTACGCGATGGCCTTCGCGAAGGAATGCGTGCGGCTGTAGTTCTCGTTGAGAATCGCTTCGGCGACGTGGATGTTCGTTGCGGGCGCAAGGGCATCCCACGGCGACGCGAAGCGCTGCCGGTGGTAACACCAGTTCACCTGCATGATCCCGACGTCGAAGTCGCATCGGCCCGCGGCGATCAGCGCGCGGATAGCGCCGTATGCGTCGTCGCGCGAGCGGAAAAAGAAACCTCGACCGGCGACGTTCAGCGTCCACGGCCACGCGCGTCCCTTGTAGGCCGACTCGTTCAGGGCGATGCCCGCAAGCACTTTCGGATCGACGCTCGTATGCATCAGCACGAACGGCGTCTCCGCCCTGGCGCATGCCCACCCGCCGCGGCCTTCCGTAATCGCGGCCTGCGTATCGTCGTCAAGCTCGGCGGGCTGAATCCAGCCACTACGGACCATGAGGCCGGCGAGTGACACATCGCGCGCATCGACGGAGACCGTCATGCCCTGTTCCGGCGTGCTGCGTACGGACTGGCCCACGAGCGGTGCGGCCCACGTGTCAAACGCGGCCAAGCCGCAATACAGCACGGGTTTACCGTCCAGTGCGGCAACCTCGCGAGCGCCACCGGAGGACAGCACAAGCGATACGGGGCTGATGAGCTGCGCAATAGAGGCTGCGTGCGCCGTACTGGTCACGAGCGCGGATGTCGCGAGAATGCCAAGGACGCGCTTAACCACGATACGGCTCCAGATGGATATCGCGGTTCACCTTGATCATGAAGCGCTGGCCGGGCTTGATCGTGATCGTCGGCGGAATGTTCTGGTAGCGGTTCAGGATGGACTGCGAGGTCTGCGCCGCGACCTGTCCGGCCGTGTTCCCGACCTGCGTGACGCCCAGCGGGCCGGTCGTGGTCGAACTCGTGTCGCTGGTGAAGTGGTTCAGCAGGATCGCGGTAAGGAACGACGCACCGAAAATTTTCAGGAAGTGGTTGTTCACGTCCCCTGAAAACCCGGCGTAGCCGTTCTGGTCCGCACCCTCGGAGCCATACAGCGGCACCTGCTTGCCGTTTGGCAGGCGCAGTTCCGTCGCCGCAACGAGGATGCTTTCCTGGCCCACCTTGATGTCGCTCTGGTACGGCGCGGTGATCATCGATCCCTTGGGGATCATCAGGCACGTGCCCGTGACGCTGTCGTAGATGTCTTGCTCGACCATGAGCGCGGCGGTACCCGGACGGTCGGAGTTCTCTCCCTCCATGACCAGCACGCCGACGTGATGCGGCGGCGAAAGCGTGCAGGAACCGGCCTGCCCAACGAAGCCAGCGCTCAGAAAGCCCTCACCCGACGCGGACTGCGCCTTGGCGTCCTTGAGGAAATCGAGATCGTGGTCCGCGGATGACGTTTTGGTGTTGCCCTGCCCCATCGCGGCCGCAAGCACCCTTGCCTGCGCGTCCGCGTTGCCTGCTGCGGCCTGCTGGGCGGCGATCTGCTGCAGCGCCATCTGCTGCGGCGTCAGAATTCCGTTGACGCCGCCCGTGTTCTGCGTGTCGGCCGGCGCCTTGACCTTGACTCCGGGAATGAAGATCGGCGACGCATAAACGTTGTCTTCCTTCGCGTTCGCGGACAGGTCAGCGGTACGCGATCCAGCTTCAAACTGGTCGAGCGACAACGCTGGCTTCGAGCCCGCGGCCTGAGGTGCAGATGCCCCGGCCGCCGCCTTGCGCGCGCGCTCTTCCTCGCGACGCGCAGCCGCCTGCTGATCGCTGATGATCCGGTCGATGTCGTTGCCGCTCGGTCCGTGATCGACGGCGGCGGCGGCTTTCGCTGCCTTGTCGTCTTTCGCCTGCTGTTCGGCCTTGTCGCTCGCCTTCGACTGGTAGTAGTAGCCCATCGCGCCAATGAGCACGGCGAAGATCGCGCCCACCGCCACGAGCGCGTTGCGGGGCGACTTGCCCTTGACGACGCGGTCCTGGTCGGAGGTCGGGGAGGAGTTCTGCGTCGACATGCGTTCAGAACCCGAAGATGCCCGGGCGACGGCGCGTGATCGTCACCTCGTCGTTGGCCGCGCGTAGCACGATCTTGTCCGCCATCTGCTGGACCACGATGTACTGACCGCGACGTATGAAGTTCGGGCTCACGTCGTCGCCGTGATCCTTGACGATCGGCACCGCAAACGGTGCGTCCGCAGGCAGCCGCAACCATACGGCCTTGCCGTCGTCGAACACCGTCTCCGGCTTGAACGGGGCAGACCCGTCCACCTTGTAGTCAAAGTTGAGCTTGTCGGGCGAGACACCGAGCGGCCCTGTGTCATTCGCTCCACCCGCACCAGCCGCCATGCCGGCGCCATCTGCGGTGTCGCGCGCGCGGACCTTTGCCATCAGCGACTCGGCATAGTGAAAGCGCACGCTCTGGTAGAAGAGGCCGCCCACAGGCGACGAGACGAGCGTCATGTCGTACTCGTGCATGTTGGTCGTCAGGTGGAGCGTGTTCACGAGCCCCGGCTTCACCGGCTTGATATAGACGTGGTTCGCGCCGTCCGTGTCGATGATCCACTGCACGGAGTCGCCCATCGCCGGGTCGGTGATCAGCTTCTCGCCCGTCGCCAGTTCAATTGTCGTGAGCTTCAGCGGCGCGGCCATGATGCGGAAGATCTGGTCGCGGCTGTAGTTGAAGACAACGATGCGGGCGTCGTTGGGCATCGTGACCGGATCAGTGCCGGAGTTGTACGGATTCACCGGGCTCATCGGGTCGCCCAGGATGGCGCCCACGTCAAGCGAACCGGCGGCTGACGTAACTTTTCGCGCGGCAAGCGCAGGGTGGGAAAGCGCCAGCGCGCAGGCGAGCGCGGCAAGCGGCAGCAGTGAGCGGGATGCCGGGATCGTCATGCGGTTTTCTGGAGCGTAAAGAACGGGAAGTAGATCCCGAAGGGGTTTGTGCCGACCGCATCGTCCGAACTGGCCGGAAGAATCTGGTAGCGCAGCGTCAGTGCGTAGCGTTTGTCGACCGGCTTGTCGGCGGGAAACTGGGTCGTAGAGGTCGTGAACTCGACCACCACCGTCGAATCGTCGAGTACGGAGACGCTGCTGACCTTCACTTCGCGAACGAGCTTCGGATTGCGCGTGATCTCCTGGAACGGCGCATCGTCCTTGATCCAGGCCGCAAACTGGTTCTTGCCGTTGTCGACCATTTGCGACTTCACCGAGTTGATGTTGCGGGCGAGGCGCGAGCTTTCGATGGTCGGCGACAGCACCGGCTCAATCGTGAACCAGCGCTGCACCGATTCGGTAATGGAGGAACGCAGCGCCTGGTCATCAGGCTTGTAGGCTGCAAGTTGCCGGACGAGCGGACGGCCACCGGCGTCTGCGGATATGCCGTAAGACTTCACGACGGACGGCGGCGGTTGCCGTGTCCATACTGCCCCGCCCGCGACCGCCGCGAGTACAAAGCAAAGCAGCTTCCAGTGGTTCGCCTCGACACGCAGGCGCGTGCCGCGGTCGAAGACGACCTTTTCGGGATCTTCTTCGGAATACCCCCCCGGTGCGGTGGAGAGGGCGATGTCTTTACGGGAACGACGAAGGAAGGGCATGACGCGCGCGGACTGTGGGCTCGCGTCAATTGAATCAGTCCAGGCCTCGTGTCCCCGGAGCAAAAGACAAGCTATTTTGCATACGATTGCGGGCGAAACTTTCTGGAAGAACTTCCGTTTAGGCGCCTAAACGCTTAAACCCGGAATGGTGCAGTTTTTGGGTAGCTTTTGGCAGGAGCCCGGTTGTACGGCGGTGGTAACCTGCGGCTCAAACGGTTCACACGTTCGATCTCAGACAAAATCCTTTTAAAACAAAAACTTATCGAAAAAAACGGGGTGTTTTCGTTTAGGCGCCTAAACGGTATTCTTGCGAACTTCAGGGTAATAGACGAGGTTGTCATGAAACGACGCTTAATTACTCTGCTTTTCGCAGGCAATCGACCCAAAAACGCAGCTTTCGCGCTCGCACTCTTGACACTAACTCAAGGCAATTAAGCTTTGAAGATCCGACGACGTTCACGATCATGGAACCCAAATTCAATCCCAAATCTATTCCGAACAGAGTAACGGCCATAGCTGTCCAGGCGCGAATGCGCGCTAACTCCGCGTCGCATTACGAGCTTGGCCTGTTTTACCAAGCTATGCTTAAGAGACGCCTGTGGTCTTCACACCGTGATCTGGCAGAGTCATTTGGCGTTTCTAGACCGAACGTCTCGAAGGCGATCGCTCTAGCGCGCATTCCGTCAGAAGTCGTCAACGCTATCGGTGGGGCGGAGCACATCAGCTTCCGCGTTGGTGCACTCTTGTTGGACGCGATCGACCAGATTGGCGAAGCACTGTTCATCCGAAGAGCGCGCGAGGCCGTACGTGTAGGTTTCACCGCGGTGGACGACATTCTGGAGTTCGTCGTGTTCGATCGAATCCCGCAGCACGCGCCGAACAAGATTCAAGTTCACTTGGCACGCGACAAAAAGTCTTTACGCGTAGATATTCCCGATCTCGACGATCTGCTACCGCATCTTCCACGAGTGGAGGCGTTTATTTCAACGGCCTTCGTCATGTTCAAATCGGCGCTCGCAGCAGACATAGCTGCTGCTGCTGTGAAAGCTCAGCGCCGGCTAGGAACGAAAACGTCGGGCCAGAAAGAAAGGACAAGGTGAGACGTCAAGCCGCGTCGCCAAGGTCAAGACGGCTCTGTGGATGTTGGATGAACTGGAAGTCCAAAGAATTTACGGCACGCCCGAGCTTTACGGGTTTCCAACTGATCACGAGATCGGCCTTCGAGTTCAGTTCGTTCACCGCCATCTCGATCACTCGACGCTTGATGTCGGCAAATCGATACGTGTCAGGTATCTCCAGCACGTTGCGAAAATCCTCTAGCGTGATCAACAAGCGACCGCGGTCTCGCTCACGCATAAGCAGCTCCAAGAGGCGCCACGAATACAGTGATTGGAGACCTCGCGCAAACTCGATTTGATACGACACGAACCGCCGCTGCAGCATGAAGATGTGTGGCGTCAGGTCCGGCGAGAACGATATCTCTGCCCAGCCCTCACCTTCGTGATAGACGGCTTTCCAGACCCAGTTAAGAGACACCTTTCGCGGGCCGTCCATGTAGGTTAGCGTTCTCTTTTGAAGGCTTGCACAACCATCCTTCAGACCTTCATACGCTGCTGTCGCCTGCTTCTCGCCAGTTCTCGGCGCCAGAGATGCCAACGCCGCGAATTCGTCCGCCCTCACGCGAACCGAAACGTAGCCGTTCGAACGCCCATGCAAGAAAGGAGACTTTTTGCTGTCGACGCACCGCAGCGCCGCCATCATCACGCGTTTCTCGTTTAACGAGAGACCTTGTTGAGCGTTCACCAGCGCCCGACTCATCGCAACAGTGCCTCTGATCCGACCGTCGCCGTCCGTTGCAGGCTCACCCGAACTCTCGATTGTGACTGGCTCAACTTCTACAATCTCTACCTGAGGTTGCTCGTCGGGTTGTTTTTTCTTTCTCGGCACAAAAGTGACTCCTCGTCATGGACGTCACAATTATAAGGTGACATCGCCACTAATCAAGTCACCGATGTGGATAACGGTCGGAATGCGTCCACTCCAGACCGGAATATGTCAACTTAGGGTCGGAATCTGTCACGTCAAGGTCGGAATACGTCACATCAGCCGGAAAGCGCGAGAGAAAAAATCAAACTAAAACAAGCGGTTACCGAAATGCGCGGAGCGTTTACAAAAGGTTTTACAAACGAGTTTACTAACTATCTTACAAAAGAGACTTTTAAAAAGTTGCCACACCAGAGGCTAACAACCTGTAAGCCCCGCGCAACGAGACCTTATCTTCGAAAAACAAGTCAGAGGTCGGAATACGTCACTTTTGATGCGCTGCGATGAACTGGCGTTTGAGCTGGCTTGTAGGTCGGAAAACGTCACCGATTCATACACGCGATCACCAGCTCTACCACGGCGTGCAAGGGCGCAATCCCTCGCAACGGCGCAGGATTACTCCAAGTCCCAGATTCATAATGGTTTTTTGTTCTGCCATCGCATAAAGGTGACATTATCCGACCCAGGACGGGGCTCAGGATCAAAAGGTGACGTTATCCGACCCGAACGAGAGTCGAGATCAAAAGGTGACGAATTCCGACCCACTTTCCACGATGCCGCCGTCGAAAGGTGACGTTTCCCGGGCTGCTTTCTCGTCTAAAAGGTGACATTTCCCGACCCCGAACTCCCGGCTTTGAGAGGGGAGACCGATCAATGCCGCCGCTGAGGGTCTAAAAGGTGACGTATTCCGACCCAGATGACGCGGAGTGCTTCCCGTCATCGATGACATTTTCCGACCTGGAGGCCTCGGCTCGATGAAAGGTGACGTTTGGCGACCCGCTTTTGACGGCGTGCACGTGAAACGGTGACGTTTTCCGACCCAATATCGGGAGTTTCGGGTGAAGTGAGTGCTCGCTTTGGCGTCGAGGGCGTCAAAGGTGACGCTTTCCGACCCATGACGCAAAAGCCGCTCGGGTTTATCGGCCTTTGGAGGAGTATGCGTCCAATAGCTCGGCAAAAAGGTGACGTTTTCCGGGCTCAAGCGGTGTTGTCTCGGTTGCCAATACGGGCATTCCTCGAGTGGCCCGGAAAATGTCACCTTTCGTGCCGTTCAGCCGGAGCTCTTCGGGTTTCCCAAAAGTGCGCGTGACAGCGGAATTGCCTGCGCACAGAGGACAATTCATCAGAGACGGTCAATGTGTTCTATGCCCATCTTCTTCGAGCAGCCTTTTGAGTGCTTCGATGTAGACCTCGGCGCGCTCTGGATTGTCCAATGTGAGGCTAACTTGAATACTGCCGTTGCCCCACTCTTTGATTGCACCAATCGGAGCGCCTTCAGGGTTCGAAACCTTGTACTGACGCGAAAACGTCTTCCGTGGGGCGCGCTCCTGCGAGAGCGCCTCACGCATCGCCTTCACCTTCAAGAATGACAAACCTTCGTCGATGATTTTCTGCGCGAGATCGCGCGTCTTCGGTTCGTCGGTTGCCTTCAAATACAGGGAGAGTTCGTACGCAATGTTGATACCGAACTGCTCCGGGTAGAGCGAGATGAATTCTTGCACCGAGGTTGGGAGCTCTAGGACAGCTAGGGTCTTACTGACCTTGGACTTACCTTCTTCAACCAAAAGCGCGAGCTCATCGTTCGTGTTCGCATAGCCCTCATCAAGGAGCTTTTTATAACCGAGCGCGACATCAAGCACCGTTTCCTGTTCGCGCTCGTTGTTCGCGGCCCGAGCGAGTCGGTAGAAGTCAATCGGCGCGAGCCCATCTAGAATCTTGAGATCCAACGTCGTGCCACGATTCCGCAGTGCTCCCTGCTTTCGGTAGTGGCCGTCGATGAGTATTGCTCGCGTCGTATCGTTGGGGTGTCTGGCCGCGAGCGCTGGTACAAGCTGCCCGTCCTTGGCCATCGAGGCTGCGCGCGCCGAAATCTTCTCCTCCTGATAGATCGTGCGGCTGTTCAGCGGGTTATCGTCAATCTTGTCGATCGGCCACGTAGCGTAAATCGCTTTAATCTTCCCGTCACGTTCCAGCGCTTCTACGTGCGTATTGAAGTTACCCGCGGCGACGGGAGGCTCATCCGGGGCTGTATCTAGAAGTGTCGCGCGACCATCAAGGGCGGCCTCAACGCGTTCAAAGCGGGAGGCTATACCCGTGTCTCGCAGTTCCTTATCGCGTTGTACGCCGGAGCTCAACGCTGCCGAAAAATTTTTCTTTGCCACGATCACTCCCCTACGACCTTTAACACTTCGTCCACGAATGCATTGATTTCCTTGTGTGCCGCTTTCGCACCGCGAATCTGTAGGACGGTGCTCCCCGACACCTCGGCCTCTTTGTACGCGGTGCGGAAGCCTAAACGGGTCTTAAGCATCGGGATATCTTCGTCTTGCTCAGCTGCTTCAAATATTTGCTGAACAATCGTCACCTTTTGATCCATGTTGGCGAGCGAACGAAGCTTGAGGTCGGGGTTTGTCACCTGTGCGGTCACTCCCAATTTTTTGGCTTCTTGAACCGCCCAAAGATTGCCTCCCGAAGCACCGACGGGGATCAGGCCTAGATCGGAGATCAGCAGCGCGACGGACGGTGCACTCGACCGAATTGCCGGCGGGCAGTCGATGACAATGAATTCATAGTCGTCGACAAACTTAGCGATTTCACGATCTGGGCGCGGGCTTCGTGAGAGATTCGACAGCGCTGCCGGGAATGGGCGGTCATCCGACGCCGCACCGATTGAAAGAGTTGCCGTACCTTGTTCGTCCAAGTCGACGAGCAGAGTCTTATGTCCTCTTAAGCCGAGAACGCCGGCGAGGTTGCAAGAAGTTGTCGTCTTCCCGGACCCACCTTTCTGATTGAAGACGGTAATTATTTTCGCGGCCATGCGGGCTCCATTCGTTGTTCCGCTCACGGTCTGTCACGCATAGTTTCTATGTAGAAACCGGCGAACAAAGGTTCGCAGAATATTAGGCATCGCGACAGAATAATTCAAGGAAATTTGTTGATTTCGACGATATTCCAACTGTAACCGGTTCTGGCGGAACCCTTGTCGAAGACCACGGAGCTTGCGCAACTGCCGTAGACGAGTTTCTACGTAGAAACTGCGCGAGCCGGACTGCATAGCGACCGTGATTTCTCTTCGATCGAGCCACTTCGATTGCTCCGCGAAAGTTGGTGGATACAACGTGGGCTGCGTCTCCCCACCGCGAGCGAGTTTCTACGTAGAAACTTCGGGTCGCCCGAATCGTGCGGTGGATTGCTATCGACGTCTATTTGATTTGACGACACCTACAACTGCGCCATAAGCGCTGTGGAGCGTCACCTGGCCCGCGCCCGACGGGCCGAGTTTCTACGTAGAAACTGCCGTCCGTCAGACGCTCCGACGTCAACTTTCTTGGATATTGCTTTTCGCTCTTTGACAGCCGCGGACGCCGTGAACTCCGCCGAGCGCTAAGAGCCAGTTTCTACGTAGAAACTTGGGTCAGCAGGAGTTGCGCGATGTGTTCTTCACGGTAGCGATCTTTGATCGAGCCGTAGAGATACGAAGCAATTTTATGGATAAGCTGGACTGCGCTGACCGCCGGCGCCAGCCGGCCAAGTCCAGTTTCTACGTAGAAACTGGCTGCGCAAGAATTCTCCGCTTCCGCCTGGGTAGCGACCGGGCCCGCGGAAAAGCCGCCCTTGCCGGGCGACGAGCTTGAAAACGGCGGCGAGATTCATCGCTTACCGGCATGACCGGACTCGCGATTCCTTCGTTCGTGTTCGAAATTGGCGCCGGCGCCAAGAAAAGGCAGTGACCCAGCTAACACCGACAACGGTGGTATCTGTTCCCAGGCCAGTTTCTACGTAGAAACTGGCCGTCCACGGCAAGCGTGAATCGAATCAAACGACAGCGACTCCTCTGTGAATTCGCCACGATCGACGAATTCTCCGAGAGTAGACCATGAGAGAAAGAATCTAGTGAGCGTCAGCGATCGGCGGGCGGAGTATATGGAGGCTTGGTGAGAGTGTTGCTGCGCACTCTCCTCAGATGACCTCGAGGGTCAAGTCGGTCCAGTTTCTACGTAGAAACTGCGCCGTGACTAGTTGAGGCAGCGATTTTGGGTTGCCGGTCGCACGACCCGCCCGGGGTTTTAGTTCCTTCGGGTTGGAGTGCTGTATCTTGTCGTCGAGAAAGGGAGGGTTGTTTTCGGCGGATGAGGGCGCCGAGTATCCCAGACCGTTACGCAACGCTATTCCGAGGGACGGCCGGAGTTTCGGATCAACCGAAATTCGTTACCCGGGGATAAAGTCGGAGTTTTTCTGAAGTCCGACTTTACCCCGGACGTTATGTCGAGCATGTCGGGGGAGCGGCGGGGCAGGGCCTCTGTCCGTCGGGCGAAGCGTATCTTCGAGGCTCGCACCAGGCGTTTGAGTGGGCCAATTCCTTGTCGAGCACGGTGAACAGGTTACGCTGTCGTTTCAGTTGATCGGGCGCCGGGTGTCATCGGGACCCACAAAGCGTGGTGGCCGGCTCGTCTGTGAACCCGTCACGCCGCTAGCTCGTGTTAGCGGCATCGGGTTGGCTGTCAGCGACCTTACGCTCGGTGGCATTCCGTTTCCCGAACATCTGGCTCACTTCCCGCATCATGCGCTGCTTCTCCGCCTGAACGTAGATCGAGGTGGTCTGCACAGACTGGTGGCCGAGCACCTTCTGCACGACGTCAAAGGGCACGTCGTTGGCCGCAGCCTGGGTGCCGAAGGTTTGACGAAAGGCATGTTGCGACAACTGTTCGAGCGAGGAGTTTGTCGCGGGCGTTAGATTCTCCAGCTCGACGAGAAGCTGCCGGCGCAACGAGTCATCAGCCGGTTGAGGATATCGGTCGCGTACGGCATGCGCTTCGTGCCGTCATGTTTCAGGCGTGCGGCTTTGGAACGGGAAATCACCAGTGGCGAGAGCAGGGGGCCAGTGGCCCCGGATGCTGCCCGCGGTCGCGGCCAGTCCGCGCGGATCGCTTCGACCGTCTCCGTGCTGACCGGCACGGTCCTCTCCCGGCTGCGCTTGCCGATCATGTAAGAGCTCACACGTCCGTGCCATCGTCAGCCAGGAAGGGGCGCAGGGCCTCCCGGCGTGCGCCGGCCGCCTCCTCACGTCGCAGTCCCGAGTCGCCCAGCAGCAGCCATCGGGGCATGAACAATTCGCCAGCGCTGGTTCGCGGCCACAGCGCTTCGACGTCGCACGCGCCAGCGTATGTCCGACCACAGCTGCTCGGGCAGCGCGCGCTCGACCTGCAGCGTTGCCTCCAGTCGCGCAGGTAGCGCTCCATGGCGCCGGGCGTCGCGGCGTGCGGGTCCTCATCGATGTCGTAATACGTGCGCGCGATGGTCGACGGTGGCAGACGCTGCACGAATGCGCGCAAGGCAGCGAAGTCCTTCGACGAGAACTGGCGTTGAAGGTGCAGCGCTTCAGTCACGACTGGGTTCCAAGGGGTGGCCACCAATTTATACAACTAACCGTCAGGTATGTCCGGATTCCGGGAGTCGCCTGACGGCGCACGTCCGATGAAGAAAAGCTTCTAGCGGCCCGCATTCGCTAAGCAGCCAGCAGCGGTGGTTCAACGACGCACCAGTACAAGATTCGCTTCGGCGGTGATTCGAAATCTCACGTGAGAGAAGGAAACATCTGAAATCTTGAAGCTTCATGGACGTTACCGTCGGCGATTCCGTGAAACATCTTTCTAGACGAAAAAGCAGCCTCGAAACCCAGTGCAGTAAAGGGTTCCGACCATTTTGGGGCGCAATGTTTCACGGTCTCACGTACTTCGGGTGAGCAAAATTCGTCTCAAGTCCGTCGCGATCCCCCTCGAAAGGTTAGTCAGGCTCTAGATGTAGTGATCATTACGTGATCTGTAATCTGGTGATGGCGACGGCGAGCCAACCATCAGACGGGCCCACTCAACCTTTCGACCACTGCATTTCGTGTACTACAACGTGAACCTTGTACGCAGGGGTACGCGATGCGCCCGGCACGTTTCCACAAGGCGGTGACCAATGTGCGGCCGTATGGCTCGCACCGGTTCGACGTGTTCGGTCCGAAGATTGGGTGGCGGCTGACGCTGATCGGACGTCGAGCCCTGCAGCTGTGGCTACGTCTTGAGGCCGACCCACAAGTGGTTACCTATTGCGAGGGGCCGATGTTCGTTCCGGATGCCGGGCGGGGTAGGGCGGCCGACTTCTGGGTCGCAACGAACGACGGTGACCACCTGTACCTCGTTGCACGGTCGTCGGAACGGACGTGCCCTTGGTCGGTGTTTGAGGCATGGGGTCGTGCGCACTCGATCACGCTACGTATCATTGCGCCGGACGAGGCCGGTGGCGCGTGCGCCTAGACGCACTAGGAGTTTTGCACCGAAGGAGTTGCATGTAGTTGCGCCACGGAATTCGGGCGCTCGTGTCCGTCGAAGCAATGTAGTTATGCGAGGCAGTGGCGACCGGCCGACGCCATGACAAGCGAGGGGCAGGGCAACGCTGCGGTCTTCGGAGCTGTATTGGCGCTGAAGATCGAGTTTCCAAGCCATCCAACACGTTGTTTAGTTTTGCAACTAATATTCCACGCCAACGAAACCACCTAACCAGCCCTATGCTTGCGCCGAGAAGTGCGTAATGACTGCGCCGACTTTAGCGTATCAAATGACAGGTCTGACAATACGAGTTAGCAGACTTGAGGTTGTTCGCAAACATTAATTATTTAATACGACCCTAATTAATGGAGCTGAACTCGGGGATGCTGACCGGTGTCAGGAAGAGAGAAAAGGGCGGGGCACCGCCGTCGCGGGATTCTCTCCGCGGCGCGGGAGAGAATCGGGACTGTGTGTCGATGGTGCGGAAAGTGTTGAGTGCCGTTCTGCTTTCGCGGCGCTACCTTCCACGGGCACAAGGAACAGGCGTTCATCCCATACGACGGACTGCGGTTCGGATACGACGATCTTCGCAGCGTCGGGATGAGCAGGATTCACGAGGACGTTGGACTCGGCGCGTGCAACGACCGAAGGCACGATCAGGATCACGGAGCGACATTCTTCCAGCCAGCGGTTGCCGAACTCACGCGCGATCTCAGGGGACGGTCCGTCCCATCCCTCCGGGAGTGTCTGCGCTGTCTGCCTTTCGATCGGCACGCCATCGGGGACCTGTGCCTCGATCCAGACGTGAGTCTTTGGCACTTTGCCGATTCTCGCGTGAACCAGGACCTCCAGCATGGCGCCCGCGAAGGTGAGCGCGCCATAAATGACCGGCCGGCCGGGGCTGTTGAACCGGCCGCCGACCAGCATGGCGCCGGTGCCGCTCCAGACCGGATGGCGTCTGTCGGCAATGCGGAAGATCCTCATCAGGCCGGCAGCCCATAGAAGAGTTTCCAAAGCAGTTCTTCAACGCGGCGCGCGCCCAGCTCGGTCAGCGCGGCCTCCAGCGGCGCGCGCCCCTCCAGCAGGGGGTGTGGCGTTGCAAGGAAGGTTCGCGCATCCGCCGGGTCGTCCCAGACGTACGCCGCGCTCGCGTAGACCCGCGCGAGCCGCTCCGTCTTTTCCGATTCGTCAGGCGTCAGCCTGTCGCGCCGACGTTTGTAGGTTGCCTCGGGGACGATGCGTGCCTGGAGCGCGCGCCTTGCCTCCGCGGTCAGGGCGATGTGCTCGATGCCGTTCCGCAAGGCAGATTTGGGAAGGCCTTCAGCAACCTGGGCCTCGAGTTCGGCGATCGAATGCGGAACGGGGCTGAGACCCATGACTGCAGCGATTTTCTCGGGAGAAACGAGTTGCATGGCGTGCACCCGTCGTTGATCAATTGATCCGTAATTATAGCTCAATTGATCCTATCTGGCGCGAGGCGACCACGCTGCCCGTGCCCGCTGTCGACGGCTCCAATGTCGTCGTTGTGGATGGCGGAGCGCCGAAGCGCGATGCCGAAGACAATCCGCTCCTCGCGACTGCTCGCCGTTTCCAGTCGTCGAAACTGCACTGATACGGAAGGTGATTTCCGCGGAAACGCCTGGATTGCACCATCGCGCATGGCAGACCATCTGGCGCCGCCGGATCGCCTGCCGCACGAGCGGACCGGATACTGCCTGCCCTGCCGCCCGATGGATAGGCCTCGCTCGCATGGCGCCCTGGCATTGCACTTCCGGTTGATTTCGAAGAACAGAAGGACAACAGGCGGCTGACACAGAACGACCGTTGGTCATAGGGACAGCCCGAAAAGCGGGCTTGACTGTGCAAAAGGCGCCACGAGCACTAACTTCCGGGTATGCCCGAAGGCCAGTTCAGCGTCGCATCAGCGGTTGCCTGAAAGTCTGGTCGCCTGTTCCGTCGCGAGCAAAGCGCAGAGCGAACATTCGCAGGTGTCCTGAGACGTTCGCCCGCCCGTTCACAAAGAATTCGATGTCTCCCCGATCATCGATTGACGGCACGCGGAGCCGCCGCAATGACATGCGTACATTTTCCGGACGTCCGCGGTGACATCGCCATCAACGACAAGGCTGTAGTCGATGAAGAGTTCGTCGCCGGGCCTGATGGCGGTGACTGCATGAATAAAAACCCGATCACCGGCTTCGATTGCTTCGCAGTTCGGTGTACATGCATGGTTCAGGAAGCGCGCGCTGTTGCCGCCGCGGCTGCCATCAATCACACGACCGTCGGAGAGACCGAAAACATAGGTGTGCCCGTTCCCGGTCCGCTGACGGGCGGCGGCGCGGCGCCAGCTGGTCACTTCGCCCTTGTACTCGATGAGCCGCTCGCCCGCGGCGATGGGCTGCAGCGCAAACAGTCCTGTGCCATGGACAGAGGAGCGTCGTGCCGTGATGCGGCGCAGTCGCATGGTGCCATTTTTCCTTCGGAAACTCATTCCGGTTCTTGTTGCTGCGTCTGGGTGGAAGCATACTGCGGCAGCCGCCCACATTCAATGCGGGCCGCCGCATGGCACACAAATAACAAGAAGCGCCAGTTCCTGCTTCCCAGGCTTCGCCCAAACTCTGCACCCGGGGCGACCGGGCGACGGTTCAGATCTGCGTTGATGTGGCAGGGCGAACCCGATCCGGATCTCGCATGATGTCTAGGGGCACGCCTCGCGAGCGGCGAGGCTCGCGGAACATGCGCGAGCGTCAACCGGTGGCGAGTCGTAAGAGGGTGCGCCCATCCGTGCACAAATGAGGAGCTCGTCCGCGCGCGCCGCTGCCACAGGCGAAATCAGATCCGGCACCGGTGGAGCGATCTGTGCCATCGTCGCTTTCAAGGTGTTGCTGCGCGGATTCAGACAGGCTGCCAGTTGATGCTGCCGACCTCGCAGGGAATTCGACCGGGATCGTGCTTGATCAAGTGAAGTGGCTGGGGTCTTGCGGGCCGTTGCCTCACTGGCGGGCGAAATCGGTCGGCGTCAGTTCGAGGCGTGTCGTGGGATGGGCGAGCAACTTCCGTTCGGCGATCGCGCGGATGCGGCCTTAGCCATCGCGAAAGGTCTTGAGGATGCGGGCGTCGCTCGCGTTTGGCTCAAGCCAGAAATACGATTCTGCGCCGCGATCGTCATCACGCATCGGATCGTGCTGTTCTGGCGTAAGAGACAAAACTCAACGCCGAAACGATTGGGGAGCACGTGCGGTTCAAGTTCGGCGGCTTCCATAGGCGGCAAGGACTCGCTTCGGATCAGGTCACGACGATTTGTGCACATGTCATGCGTTTCAGGTATCGGCGCAGTGACTGTGTTGCACGCCATCGCGCTTGCTGCTTCGGGCTGCGGGCGATCAGAAAGGTCGGTCAGGGAAGACAACCACATCCGGCGGCCTCTCTGGCTCACGAAAATGTCAACACACTGCTCGTCGACATCGATGTGTTATGGCAACGCTGTCAGTCCGCGCGGTACGAGAGAACTGCCACAACTGCCCGTTCCGGCGGCGCTGCGTTTCGCTGAATGCTCCGGCTACGACTGCCGGACCATCGGTCGGTGGAGGGGATCGACCGTTTCGCTGCCTGTTGAAAGGCATGTCGATCTTCCGCACGCCATTCGTGATCGCTTGCCTTGAAGGATCCCTGGGCGTCAGGCGGCCGGCATGAAGTGCCAAATCCGCGCTCACCACCTGCAATGTGCTGACGGACTCGCATGACGCGTTCATGATCACGCCGACGCGCTGATGATGCGACGGACAGACCGCGCCGAACATGTGCCCGTGCAACTTGTTGACGCTGAATTGGCGCGGGCAGCTACTCCAGGCTGGATTTTTCTCTTGGGTTCGGTCGATGAGCCGACCTGCCGCTGCAGCGTCCAGCGGCAATGCCGATGTCGCGTCTAGAGGAGAACGAATGGGTCGTATCGACCCGTTGCCGTCATTCGAATTTGCACAAAGCGGCCGTTCAGTTATCGTACGGTCAGCTTGTGCCTTGGCGAGCGGGTGTGCACTATTCTGTTGAGTCGCACATACGATTTCATAGCCAACTCCTAATTGGAGGGCATACGCGTAAATGGTTGAACGCCAACGGAAATGGCAGATTCAAAACCTTCGAACTCTCGCTCCCCCTGAAGGATCGTGATTTTCATGTGGTAAAGCCCCGGCCGCAAAACCCCAGCATAGACCTTGCGATCATATGCTCCGCTAAGGTTAGCGCCTAGTTCGTGCGCAGCAATACCCTGAACGTTTCTGTCGACATCAATCGACGCGCTTTCTGCGGTGGTCGTCAGTGTCAAATGGACAGACTGTGCTATCCCAGGATGGGCATACTCGCCAGTAGCCAATCGACCACCATCCCCCACCAATGCCGCGAGTCGCTTTCGCTGTTCCTCGTTTTTGTAGTGAAATACGAGGTAAAAAATATAGAGACGCTCCTCGGTTACTTGGACGTCTGTACTTACCGATGACCCGGATCTACTTGCATCTATTGGAAGAAACACCTCGTATATTTTACTTGTTGCGGCACTGCAAATCGCAATCACAGCGAAAGCCAATACGAACAGAAAACCTACATATCGACCTGTCGATCTTGTCGCCTTCATCGCTGCTCCCGAAACAATCATTGGATATCATCGTTCGAAACGCTAATCTCCACCCCGCGGTCCTCAGCGTGAAGAGATTACGGGAGATAGCTTAAACGCCGTTGCGCTGCTGTCGATGGCAGGATTGTCGACGATCTTGGCCCCGATGTCGAAGGTCCGCTCTTGGCCGATGACCGCCCGACGCGGTCGGCCGTACCCGACCCGGAAGAGACATCCGCACCGCTTGTCAGCGGCCATTCGCTACCGCCGTATGCGTTCGCTGGAGGTGTCGAATTCCCGAAAGCTCATGAATTGCAAAATTCCGTCAAAGACTTACCCGACGTATCGAAGCCGAAGCCGAACCGTCATCGCACACCATCCCGCCGCAGCAAGAACGTTTCCGAGCGGGAGCCATAGTGTTTCGTGACTTCGGCGTCGCTCATCAGTCTGGACGACTTCAGAATGGGCAGTACGACACCATACAGGCGATCGGGATCGGGCCCGTACATATACAAGTACCCGTCATTGCCGTCGAGGTGATATTCGGTTTCGCCAAGCTCACCCACGCCGGCACGCTTTATCGCGCCTTCCAGCCGATGTTCCAGCGCACGAATTTGCGGCAGGTCCTTGGGGTAGTAATCGAAGTGGACCATCATTACCGGTCCGGGCGGTTTCTGTGGCGGGTCCGAAGCTGCAGCACAATCAGCGAACAGGGCGGCAAGCAGAAACGCAATGCATACTCTTCTTCTCAACATAGGTATGAAATCGTCGACGATGTGAGCATCGATTGTCGATGATGCCTGCAATCCCGCCAAGTGTCCCTGTCTGGCCAGGAAGCGTCACCGTCATCTAGAATGGTGCGCTTTGCCCGTACTCCCATGTGGTTCAAAAATCTTCAGCTTCATCGTCTTCCGGCACCTTGGGCCGTTACGCCCGATCAGATTGAAAAATGGCTGACACCCCACGCGTTTCAGCCGGGCAACAGCGTCGAGATGCAGAGCTTCGGATGGGCATCGCCGCGCGACGACGGCTCGCTCGTGTATTCGACCCACCGGCAGATGCTTCTCGTGTTTCGTGCCGAAAAGAGGCTGCTCCCGGCGTCGGTCGTCAATCAGGTGACCAAGGCCCGCGCGCTTGAAGTCGAGGAGCAGCAGGGCTTCAAGCTGGGCCGTAAACAGCTGCGCGAACTCAAGGAGCAGGTTACCGATGAACTGCTGCCGCGCGCGTTCACCATTCGGCGCGATACCCGCGTTTGGATCGATACGGTGAATGGCTGGCTCGTCATCGATGCGGCTGCGCAGGCTCTTGCCGACGACGTTCGCGGCCTGCTCGTGAAATCGATCGATCAGTTGCCGCTCACCGGCGTTCGCGTGGCGCTTTCGCCGGTCGCCGCGATGACGGATTGGCTGATGTCCGGCGAGGCGCCGGGTGGATTCACCGTGGACCAGGACGCCGAGTTGCGCTCGAGCGGCGAAGGCGGCGCCACGGTGCGATACGTTGGCCACGCGCTCGACGCGAACGACATGCGCCGGCATATCGAAGCCGGCAAACAATGCATGCGCCTCGCGATGACCTGGGACGACCGGGTCTCCTTCGTACTGACGCCGTCGCTGACAATCAAGCGTGTCACACCGCTCGACGTGATCAAGGAGGCGGCGGATCCCACCGCGCAAAACGACGACGAACGCTTCGAGTCGGATGTCACGCTGATGACGGGTGAATTGGGGCGGATGTTGACCAATCTTGTCGATATCTTGGGCGGCGATCAGCACGACGCGACGCATCAGGCAGCAGCCTGAACTCCGTCGGCTGTCGAGGATCATCGCCCCGCGCCAGTGCGGTTCCGCGCTGGCGCAACAGTTCGAGGAGGACCGTCGCCGCCCAGGCGCTCACAGCCTCATGGGGCAACGCACGACAAGCCCCCGCGTGTTCAGACGATGCCGACGCGCGCGAGCCTGTGGAAACTTCTCGGCGTCAGTTCGTCGGTGCGGGTGGTCAAACTCCGCCCGATAGAGCCGATCCGATGAGCGCTCTATTCGTGATCAAGCCGTGGCAGGTCCGCGAGCGTTTGGCCCGCATCGGAGTCAGCGACCACCATTTCGATGCCTTCGCGTCCGGCCTCGTCGAGGACGCGTCGGACCTCTGGACCAGCGACGCGCTGCCCATCCAGCGGAAAGACTGTGACGACGGTGTCGCCCCTGGCCAGTGCCTCTACCACTTCGATGGCAGGCGATGCGTGCGGCGCGACCTCAAATTGCTCCCCGCTCACTGACACCTGCCCCCAAAGCACGTGTGTGACCCTTTGCGAATTCCCGTCCATCCGAACCGCCGTTATAGCGTGCACTGCCATCGCTTTTCCTCCCTTGTCGGGGAAATCCTAGCACGAGTGCAACGACCGCCATTTCGGCACCTACCGATACCGCGCGCCGGCGCCGCACCCTTCGCCGACCGTGTGCGGACGAAATTCCTCATGCTGAACCCGAGCGAGGTCAACACCTGATGCGACGACCCGACCATAATGCCGGCGTGCAGGGCGTGCAGGGCGTGCAGGGCGTGCAGGGCGTGCAGGGCGTGCGCCGTCGCCTTCTCTCACGAAAAGCGCTGGCTGCCGGCGCGCATGCCGGCCGCGACGGGGTGGCCGCGCACGTGGCACTCCGGGACAGGCGCCCGGGTTGCGGGTTCGCTGCGGGCCCGTATCCCGTCGGTGCGGGGTTTGCCAGGTCGGCCTGGACGGACTTCTTACAGTCGGCCTGTAATGTAAAATGTAGTGAGACTACCTCGCTGGCCTGCCTCTGACTACAAAAAAGTTCCGGTCTCCGGGGCTGTTCGAATATAAGTTATGCTCGTATCGCTATTCAACCGTTGCTCCGGTCTTTGAGGATATATAGGTCACCATATGATAGTCTTGACCGTTCGTTATTGTGCTCAAAACGCGATTGCGCTTCGCGGCGAAAGCCGCATTTTCAACGTAGACATCGAGATCGCCGTTATGAGCCACTTCGAGTACAACGTTGCCCGCCTGGTTGTTCGTGATGAACTCGAGTCCACGGCTGTTCCACGCCCCGTATGCGAGATGCTCTGATTTCGCCGTACCGAAAAGAGTAAGCTTCGGTTTCAGAACGTCCAGAAACTCCCACGATCGGCCCGATTTTCTCCCGTGGTGAGGCGCAATCAATACGTCGCAGTTCGCAACCAACTTGTGATAGTTGGCAAGAATATGATTCCAAGTCTCGTCGTGTGAATCGCCAGCAAAGATAATTCTATGATTGGCGGTCCAGTAGAGCAGCACATACGAGCAGTCGTTGAAGTCGCCGGTGGTTTGCGCGCGCTCAACCAATTCCTTTGTCGGCGCAAGAATGGTAAGTCCATCGCCGCCGCTGCCGCCGTCTCTTCCGCGATTTGCGTACTTGAAATTGTCGCCTGCCACAACGCGAATTGTCTTTGTCCCGGTTTCCTTGCCGTCCCGTACCTTGGCGTAACGATCCCAGTCTTCCCCTTTGTAGCGGCCATAGCTCCCGAAATCCGGTTTTTTCCGCTCGGCACCCATATGCCAGAAATGGTCGACCGGAAATTCGTTCATTAACGCATTGAACCCGTCCATGTGATCCATGTCAGGATGCGAGAGTACGAACCGCCAAATTCTTTGTATGTTGACTTCTCGGAGGTAGGTTTGCGGCTTGGTGGCATACTCCGCCATTCTGTAGTTTCCACCGCTGTCCGATTCCGTCGCAATGCCGGCTATTTTAAGTATGCCGTCATCCGCGACAGTGTCGCCCGACTTGTTTCCGCCGCAGATGTCGATCATCGTTACGCGATTACCGTTGTTGTGCTCGATGATGCAGCAGTCGCCTTCACCAACATTCAGAAAATGAATCTTAGCCATCGCGATCCCCGATTTAATTTTGAATCGATTGTGAGTGCGAGGAGTTTTTTGACGTGCGTGACGGCTCGACACCCCAAACCGTGGACCCGACCTCCTCAATCTTTGAGACGAACCGGTCGACGTTAAGCCCTGCAATAAATGACAGCGACCAGATGCCGAGCGGGGTACCTGCTGACGTCTGCTCTGATCCAAGAAGAAGCAGACCAGATTTGACGAAGAGATAGCTAATACCGCCGAGCACCAGGCTCACCACAGGACGAAGGACGTACCACGGGAGCCAGCCGGGAACCCATCGCTTATGGACAGAAGCGTTGAGATAGACGCCGCGCAAGCAATATGTAAGTCCGCCGATGCCACCGAATAAAATGCAAGCAGCGACGTTGAGGTATTCGCCGTGCATAAATACTGGCGGCTTTAGAAATGCAAATGCAAGGCCAGCGGCTTCGGCCGTCAGCGCGATGATCAACCAAGCGGAAACCGCCCATACAGAGATTGGTGGCATTTTTTGTCCCCCGGGAAAGCGCCACTAAGAGCCGCTGGATTTAGGTGGCGGGCCGAAATCACCGTGGCATGTTGTCGGCCGTGTTCTTTGTATAGATGTCTCTCGGTAGCGCGGATCAACCCAACCACTCAATATATGGGGAAGTGGCATTGCTTTTCAAGGCACGCGCCGAACACAAAGCCCCGAATCCGTGGGCAATAGCAGTGCGTTTGCAGCAGCGCGCGAGCTTTGAGGTGTGGCGGCGACCAACCTTCCGTTTGCGCAAGCGACTCGGAGAGCGTTTTCGTCTGAAGCGCGAGCCGTTCGGCGTCGCGCTCTCCTACCAGCAGGCGCCCGAAGCCGTGCCGTCCTACGACCACTGATGCGATCGAGTTCTTCCGGCCGCTCATCCCCGTTTTTTTTTCGAAAACGTTTGCTCCTCGAGCGGCAAATCGGTCGAAATAACTCATCTTCTGCTCAGTATGCAGAGCGCATAAATTTGCTATGCGAAATCAACTATCTTCAGCCACAGCCTACAAAATGTTGTGTAAACCGAAAAGAAATCGGAAGATGTTGTGGTTCTCTGCAAGGAAAATTCCTTGGGCGGAAGGTAAAAACTGCCGAGATAGTGTCGAGGCGCAAGGTATCCGAGCGGCTTCCAGTGACATACACAAATGCCAACGAGAGAGCGCCGGCGGAGTCGTTGTCGGCCGCTGCTAGCGAAGAGTGCGTAGCGCTTCGAGGAGCAAAAAATTGAACTGAGGGCAAGAAAATGATTTCGAGTTTGGAGATTGATTTCCTCCCGGTCGGTGAGGGGGAACATAGCGGCGATGCCATCGCTGTGCGGTGGGTCCAATATGGTGTTCCTAAGGTGCTCGTGTATGACGGTGGTACGAAGGCGTCGGGACGCGCGCTGGTGGACCACGTTCGCCTGCACTACGGCACGACGCACGTCGACTATGTCGTGAACTCGCACCCGGACAATGACCACGCCAGTGGTCTTTCGCTGGTGCTTGAAGAGTTGACCGTGGGCGAGCTCTGGATGCATCAACCGTGGAATTACAGTGCACAGATTTGCGACTATTTCCATGATGGCCGTATTACGAGCGAAAGCCTTGCGCGGCGCCTGCAGCAGAAAATGGCTGCCGCGTATGCGCTCGAGAATCTGGCGGAGAAGAAGGGAGTCAAAGTATTCGAACCTTTCGCAGGGTCCGTCATTGGCATCTTCCGCGTCTTGTCGCCCGCCCTAGACCGGTATGTTCACGAACTGGTCCCGGCATTCGAGAAGTCCCCCGAACTGAAGAAGTCGCATAGCATTTTCGATTCGGCAGTTCTCGGTTGGGTGAAGGAGGCCGCTCAAGCGTTTGTCGCAGAGCTCTGGACTGGCGAAAGCTTGCCCGAAACGGTGACGACATCAGCCGAAAACGAGAGCAGTGCTGTGCTCTTCGCAAAAATCGAAAATCACGGTGGCTACCTGCTGACCGGCGACGCCGGGCTCGATACATTGCGAGCAAGCGCAGAGTATGCGAAAGGCATCGGTATTGACCTGCCGCGCGAGGTCACGTTTGTGCAGATTCCGCACCATGGCGGGCGCCACAACGTGTCTACTGAAACGCTCAACCTACTCGTCGGGGCGCCGTCGTCCGTTGAAGCCGCGAACGCCACAAAGACCGCTTTCGTGTCCGCTGCGGAAAACGCTCCGACTCATCCGAAGCGGAAAGTGACAAACGCTTTCAAGCGCCGCGGGTTCGATGTCTTTGCGACCAAGGGGAAGAGCATCCGTCACGGTTTCAATCAGCCGTTCCGGCAAAACTGGGGGCCCGCTCCGCGGCTGCCGTTCTTCCACGAAGTAGAGGCTTAGTTTCCACTGGATTGTTCGTTCATCTGGATGAAACTTAGACAACGTCAAACTGATTGCGCAACACTGACGTCGTATAGGGCTGCTGTGAGATGGCTCAGCCTCACGACGTCGACGAATCGTCGACTGGACACATGGAAAACATGGACGCACTCCAAGCGGTAGTAAAGGCAGCGACATCTGGAAAGTCGCTGAAATCGCGGAATATGTGGTGGTTGATCGCCATCGGAATCGTTGACGTCATCGTTTTGCTCGTCATGGCGTACCATCGACCGCTCGATGAGTTAACCGCAGACAAGTCCGTGGCACTACGTGCCACGCTGTCCGCGGTCCTGCCGGTGCCCATCCTGTTTCTCTCGTATTTTTTTTCGCACTCGGTGAAGGCGATTCTTGTGTTTTGGCGGGTTCGCAACCCGATGCCGGGTTCGCGAGCATTCTCGGTTCACGCGCCAAATGACCAGCGAATCGACTTGGCAGCTTTGAAGAAGAATATAGGCGAATTCCCTATCGAGGAACGCGACCAGAACTCGACTTGGTATAAGCTCTACAAGTTGGTCGAGAACGACGTCGCTGTGGTCGACAGTCACCAGAAATATTTGATGTTCCGCGATATCGCTGCGATGTCGATACTGCTTGTCCCGCTGGTTCCGCTCGCGCTTTATATCTACGGAAACAAGCCCGCGACCATTGCATGGGCGGCTGGGCTCTTCGCGCTCCAGTATTTGGCTTCAGCACTGGCCGCGCGCAATAACGGTGTTCGTTTCGTTCAGAACGTTCTCTGTATTCACGCCACAAAGAAGGTGGTCTCATCAAAAAGAGCGCCTGCAAAGCGCGCGAAGGAGGAAAGGGACTAACAAACCGGTGGTGATGAACAAGAAGCGATTCGCCGATGCCGTTGACGAGGACCTAAAACCGTTCGACTCTCCCTCTCTTGAAAGCTTCGAGGGAGTGTTCGATATGCTTCAGGATTTCAGTCTAACGACGGCAGACTTCCTTGAATGGCTGAAGACGACGCGTAACGAATTGCGCTTTATCGCGAAACTAGACGAAGTGCAATTGGCAAGAGTTACTGGGATCGCGACATTTTTCTCGGTCTCCCAGACGAATCTGGATGAGCTGAAGGGGTAATACCCCCGTCCAGTAAGCGGGATCAGAAGTAGAATTTCCAGCAAAGGGAGTTCTACGCAATGAAGAAGTCGAAGTTCACGGATAGCCAGATCATGGAGGCGCTCA
>NZ_CADIKL010000046.1 GCF_902859945.1 Paraburkholderia caffeinitolerans
GCAAGCGCCGCAGGCATTGCCACGACGGCGAGCGACAGCACGCACATGGCAAGCCACTACGATCACGCCATTACGGCAGGACGCGACGTGAGCGTGTCGTCGGGGCGCTCGTTCTTTGCGTCAGTGCGCGGGGCGATCTCGATGTTTGCGTACCAGTTGGGCCTGAAGCTGATCGCGGCCAAGGGCAAGGTCGTGATCCAGGCGCAGAGCGACCAGATGGAACTCGATGCGCTCAAGGACCTCCTGGTGCGTAGTACGGACGGCAAGATCATCATCAACGCCGCGAAGGAGGTCTGGATCGGCGCGGGCGGCTCGTACATCCAGATTAATGGCAGCGGAATCACTAATGGCTCACCGGGGCCGATTCTGGAAAAGACTCCCAAGTGGAGTAAACCAGAGGCTGACGCGCAGGTGCGAAGCTTTCAGCCATTCGGCTCCGGTACGCCCGACGACGGCTACCTGCATTCACTTTGATTGACCTGCAAACTCCCTCATGCTTATCAGCCCACCCTTTCTTTCTCCGACACAGCCGCAGCAGAACGAAACCATGCCTATCGCAGTCGCAGGCAACACTATCGTACCGGACGGCGACGTGTGCGCCGCCAACATGCTCGAATGTGCCCCGGGCAATGGCGCTTATCCAGTGAGCTTCAATCTTGGCTGGCATGGTGGCGCGCATTTGATGGCACCCATGGTGGGCAATCAGCCCGCACCGGTACGCGCGATCGCTGACGGTAAAGTCGTATATCTGCGCAAGACGGACACGGCACACAAGACCACGCTTCAGTATTGCAACGTCCGTACCGACGACGGCTGCGTCGTGATTCGACATGACACGGAAATCGGTGAAGGAGATGATGCGAAGATCACGTACTACTCGGTATATCTCCATCTACAAACCGTCCAGCCGACGCTAGTCGTGGGCAAGAAAATCTACCGCAAGGACACGCTTGGCACACCTGGTCAGATCTACGGGCAATACCCCCAGATCCACTTCGAGATCGTTTGCAACGAAGCGAACCTGAAGAGAATCATCGGGCGCACTCCGGGTGCCGTCGGTGCGCAAGGCCGTAAGGATGCGGTTTATGGTGATCTCTGGTTCTTCATTCCGCGCGGTACGAAGTTCTTTGCGAACGAACCTCACCCGCACCGTGACGATGACAGCGCACCCGCTGTCGGAACGCTGCAACCTCAAGCTCCGATTGTCGCGGAGGGAACCAGTTGCGATCTGGTGGTCTGCATGCACTACGAAAAAGACTGCACACTGACGACCTATATACAGAATCATGATGGGAGCTGGTCCGCTGCTGGCTCAGCGCCTGTCGAGCGCGAAGCGGAATACAACCTGTACAAGCGTGCGACCGAACTCAACGGTCGTTATATCAGCGCGAGCCTCGGCAATATCACTGAGGGAATGGCAGTGCCGTCACCGAGTGCCATCTTCGAGATGATCCGGTTCGGGCGCTGCATTCATGACCAGTTGGACAACGATGCACGTTTCAACCACTGGCGCAAGGTGAAGACTCCAGACGGTGACGGATGGATCAACCTTTCGGCATCCAACGTGCGCACGTACAGCGATGCCGACTTTCCAGAGTGGGCGGGATGGAACTTTATCAACGACGACCCGACTCCCGACAGCCTGTGCGATTCACCAACGGTAAAGCGCTGGCTGGATGTGAATCACTCTGGGCATGTCACTCACACCGATGCCATTGAGGCACTAAGCCACGAGGCAGTACGCCACCGCATGGCGCACGCCATATGTAAATTTCCGTCTGAATGGGCGAAGAATGGACTAGAGGCGCGCTACAACTGGCTGAAGAGTCCGCACGAGGCGTTGACCAATCCGCTATCGGAAACTGCCTTCAACAATTTGATGGATCATGCGCGCGACCTGGCGTTTTGGGAGGACATTCTGGACCCCGATCTGCCACCGGCCAACGAGTGCTGGCATTTTCCGCCGACGATGCTAGTCCGCCAGTTCAGGCAATCTCGGTGGCTCTCTGCTGACGAGCTTGAACAGGTATACCCAAACACCTATGTACAAAAGTCAGGAGGCCAGCTGTATCAGGCAGCTAATACAGTGTCGAGCGAGATACGCAAGAAGTACAGGATCGCCTTGAATCGACTTATGGAAAAACATTCGATCACCAGGAACGTCATGCGTTTGTCCCATTTTCTTGGTCAGGGCGCTGAGGAATCACGCACGCTCGCGTGGATGGACGAACATAGAAGTGAAGCATCTTGCAACTCACTATATGCAAATCGGAACGGGAATGATCTTCCTGGAGATGGGTATAAATTCCGTGGTCGTGGGATGAAGCAGTTGACCGGGAAATTTAATTACGCGGAGTACTGGGTATATCGAGGGTGGCTAAGGAGACGTGATTTCACCCCATCGTGGTGGACTCTCCCTCATCCGACAAGGCCCAATATCGCGACACCGGACGTGTTGCTGAGTGTCTCTTTCAACACTGTTGACGCAGGTACGTGGTATTGGGAGGCGACGCCGATTCACGGACTACCTCATCTCCGTAGCACCATGAATCGCCACGCTGACTTGGGCATATCTACGTCACATATACAGATCGTTACTACGCAAATAAACGGTGGCCAAAATGGTCTGGAGAATCGAACATATCACACGCAACGTCTGTATAAATTATTCGGAGATCAATAATGCGCCTCGTAAAATTAATGGCTCTAACGATCATTGTTGGGTATTCGCTTATTGCTTCGGCATGGGGTGGTGACCATAAGGCAACCAAAACATATTCCGATGCGCACATCCAATTTTCTTACCCTGAAAATCGATATCTTAGGGTTAGCAGCGCCGAAACAGAACAGAGTGGATTTTACGCGTACTTTCTTCAATTAAAAAATGAAGATGAAGCAGATTTAATTACGGTATGCATGAAAGGCATAAAGGACTGTGGTACCAATATGGGTATGGTTCAGCCGTACTGGTACAGCGAAGACGGGACTCTAATGCTGTTCAGTGCGACGACGGCGGTTAAGACCAAGCGGAATGCGCAAGGCGAAATAGTCTTTGAGGCCTTTCCCGCATGTCCGGCGACAGACCACGAAGGCTCGTCGGCATACGGTGGTGATTGCTACGTGGTGGTTAAAGCAGAGAAAGATAGAACGTTGTCGATGACGTACTGGATAGGACCAACGTCGCTTCATCACTCGAAATCTGAAGCGGTCCGAGAGGCGATGGCTATCCTGAAATCTATCAGGACACGGTAAGGGTGCGATGAAATGGAATTTCGCCAACTACGTTTGGCAACCTGAATCACCACGCATTTGTAAAGGTAATCACAATGCCTGATTTCATCAGACTCGGTGACACCACCGATCATGGCGGTGAAGTTGTTACCGCCTCGAACAGCTTGAGTTACGGCGACATCCCTCTTGCGCGCAAAGGTGACCAATTGAGGTGTCCGCAGCATCTCGACGTATTGCCGAACATTATCGAGGAAGGCGACCCCGACATCACCGATGAAGACGGCGCGCCGGTCGCGAGGCATGGGCATCGCGGCACATGCGGCTGCCGGCTTATTTCCAGCATCAAGTGACATGTCCGGGCTGCGGGAGCGGCCTGGAAAGACTGAGGCTAACCAATGAACGATTAATTTACAGGAATCACGGACAGCGCAAGGCGTGCACAACTCATGCCATGGGCTCTTCAATCAGTGGATGGCGACCTTGTATATCTTCACGAGGGCAGTAAAGGGAGACGAGACCTTGTATATTTTCTGTCGCTATTTGATGCAATGCTGTTGGCAGTTTACCTTGTCGATCAGGGGATTAGCCTTGCAGTCCTTTTCTCGGATGAAGGTATCACGGATTGTGAATCAGCGCTTACGCCGAGTATGCATATTGCCTGGAAAGCGTTGAACGGACGGCTGGTGCTTAATGCAAGTGGTTTACCTGACGCTCTGTTTCGACCGACCGGACCACTCTCATATGACAAGTTCCACCTCAGACCCGATGAGGCGGCGATGAAGCTCTTCGAGCACGTCCGCGAACTTGCCGGCTTATACGCTTGGAGGGAAACCATTATTTCATTTAATGCCTCCAGCGCATACGAGTCATACGAACGCGTCCGCACAGCGTGGAGAAAAGTGCCCACGTGTCGGAAGGATGAAAACGATACCTTCGATCAGTTCGCAATCCTCGATCCGGAATCCGGCGAGTGGCATTTTGTTTCCCTGTCGTGGCTGGCGTCGAGTTTCAAAATCATAAAGAAAGGACCTGACAAACCGGGGGCGACCGAATGACGTGCCGTTAGTAACCGGTGCGGCTATCTGCGCCGCCATGTGCGCTTCCCCGGCGCTCAGTGCCTGTCCAGACCCAGCCTTTCCTCACCCGCCCCAAAATTCACCGCGCGCCACCGGCTAGGCGGCTGCCCGAATTCCACACTAAACCACCGCGAAAACGCACTCGGTTCAGAAAACCCCAGCCGGTCGCTGATATCGGATACCGAATGGCGCGGCTGCGCCAGATACCGCGCCGCCAGCGATGCACGCACTTCGTTCACGAGCGACGAGAACCGCTCGCCACGCTGTTCCAGTTGCCGCTGCAGCGTGCGCGGTGAGAGGCCGAGGCGTTCGCTCACGGGTTCGATCGTGCCCGCGCCGCGCGGCAGCAGCAGATGGATTGCGCGGCGCACGTTGTCGGTGAGCGAGGCCTCGCCATAACGCGGCTGCAAATCGAGCAGTTCCTGTGCGTAGCGCGCGAGCGACGCGTCGGCGAGCGGGCTTGCGCGGTCGAGATCCTGGCGGGCCAGCACGATGCCGTCGAACTCGCTGTCGAATTCGATTCGTGGTCCGAAGAAGCGCCGGTGCACTTCGAGCCGCTCGGGCGCCGCATGCGCGAAATGCACAGCACGCGGCGCATATTGCGGGCCGAGCATGGCGCGCACGAGACTCAGCACCGCGCCCACGGTCAATTCCACGATCTCCGGCCCCGGATCGGGGCGCGCGGTCACGAGCGCGACGTGCAGCACCGCCGTATCGTCGATTTCCTCCAGTTGAACCGACACCGAATCGCTCAGCAGATGCCGGTAGGGCTCGACGCGCGCGAGCGCTTCGCGCAGCGTGGGCTGATGTTGCAGCAGGAGACTGAGCGAGCCGAAGTCGGAGAGCCGCCACGCTTCGCCAATGCGAGCACCGAGCGTGCGGGACTCGGCGCGCCCCGCGCCGCCCGCGAGCGAAACCTCGAACACGCGTGCGAGGCTGGCCTCGGGAATGCGCAGGTCCGGTGTCGTGAGGCACGAAAGATCGAGCCCCGCTTCGCGCAGCGCACGCACCGGATCGATACCCGCCTGGCGGGCAATTTCCGAATACTTGGTCAGGGAGGCACTGCGAACCAGGATGGGCATGGGGTCACAAGAAAGCGGACAAAAACACGGCGGAACTTGCCGAGCGTAGCGGCGCACGCGCGCTTCGTCTGTGGGGAATAACCATGAGCGCTCGCCTGTCGTCACGCGTCAGGTCGTGGCGCACAAGGTCAAGCACGCGGGCGGTGCAATTCACACAATGGGTCCCCATGCCCGCGCTGTTACAGGCGCGGGTCCTTGCGCGGCGGGTTCGGTTCGATCGATTCAATCGTTTCACCCGCCGCTTTCCAGCAACCCCAGCAACTGAGCGCGCAGCACCGCATGCTTGCGCGAGCTTGCGCTCAGCTTGCCGAACAGGTTTTTCACATGCCACTTGGCGGTGACTTCGCCCACGCCGATTGCCTGCGCGATCTCCTTGTTGGAGAGATTGCGCGCGAGCAGTTCGAGCACCTCGCGCTCCTTGGGCGTGAGCACCATGCTCGGCACCGCGCGCGGCGCGGCTTGCGCGCGGCGGGGCGCGCCGCCAGGCTGAGTGGTTTGCGCGAGCGTCGCTGTTGCCGTGGCGAGCGCGGTGGGCTCGCCGCCGCCTTGCGTCGCTATTTCGCGGATCCAGTCGGCCAGCGCTGGGTGCGCATCGGCGAGGACACGCGCGAGACCGTAGGTGCTAGTCAGGCCGATCGCCTCGTGCAGCAGTGGCAAGCCATCTTCGCCATTGCCCTTGAGCGCGAGTGCACGCAGTCCCATGATCTCGATGCGCTCACGCCCGAGCTTCATGGTGTCGGCGAGCGTCTGCGCGCGGTTCAGGCACTCGAGCGCGCGTGGCCAGTCTTGCTGGGCAATCGCCGTGTACGCATGCGTCATCGCCTGGCGTCGGGCCACGTCGCGGCACCAGAGCGGGCCGCGCCACGTGGGTTCGGATGTTTGGGATTGTTCGACGAGCGCATCGAGTTGCGCGCTCAATGCACGGCAAGTTTCGGTGCGCCCTCGGCTGGCGTGGACACGCACGCGCTCCGCGAGGCTCGCGATCGACAGGCGAGGCAACTCGCGAGTGGTGCCGGCGGCGTGCATCGCGTCGAGCAGGTCGAGCGCGCGCCGCTCCACGCCCTGCGCCTGCGCCACGCGCGCCGCGCATACGTAGGCGATCAGCGCGGTCGCGGCGGTGCCGGAGCGTTCGAGTACGTCGAACCGGTTCGCGAGCAGGGCATCGGCTTCGTCCACGTAGTCGCGCTCGAAGAGTGCGGCCGCGAGCACCGCCGCGAGCATGCACGGCAGCGGATGGCGGCGGCCCAGTTCGGCTTCGGCGCTCGTGAGCGCGCGGCGCAGCACGGTCTCGGCGAGCACGGCCTGGCCTTCGTTCAGATAGCTCAGGCCGCTCATGAACTCGCCCCAATGCGCGGCGTAGCGGTGCGCCTTGCCGAAGTCGCCGCGCGGCGCGAGTTGCAGATGGCGGCGCGCGTTGGCGGGTTCACCCTGCAGTATCTCGGCCAGCGCGAGGCGGTTCGCGTGCGTCTGGAGCCGGCGCGGCTCGGCGAGCGGCGGCGGCTCGCGCCACGGTGCAAGCAGCGCGAGGAAGCGGTCGGGCTCGTCGGCGTAATAAGCGGCGATGCTCAGGATGAGCGCGCATTCGTAGCGCCGCTCGGGCGTGCAATCGGGCGCTTCGGCCATCGGCGCCACGAGTTGCCTCGCCTGGGCGTGGCGCTCGCTGAGCGCGAGCGCCCAGGCCGCCGCGAGGCGCAAGTCGGGCTGGCGGTCGAGTTCGTCGGCGGGCAGCAGTTCGAGCCATTCGAGCGCGGCGGCCAGGCGGCCCTGCATGACCGCGCCGTAAAGCGAGCGCCCCGCGAGTTCGTACGCCGCTTCGCGCTCGCCGGCCGCATGCGCGTGGCGCGCCGCCTCTTCGTGGATGCCGTGATCGGCGAGCCAGTGCATCGCGCGCCGGTGCAGGCCGGCAAGTTCGTCGGGCGGCAGCTCGGCCAGACGCGCGCCAAGCGCCGCGCGCGCAAGCATGTGCAGGCGGCACCAGTCGCTACCGTCGCTGGCCATGAAGATGGGCGTATCGCGCATGAGCCGCGCGAATTGCGCTGGGGCATCGGGGTTGTCGAGCAGCGCGCGGCACAGGTCGGGATGCAGCATGTCGACGAGCGCGAGCCGCGTGAGGAACGCAAGGTCCTCGGGCGCGAGCCGCGCGAGCAGGCTGCTCACCAGATGCTCGCCTTCGACGCCGGACTGCCCTTGCATGGCGTCGATGACGCCGCGCGGGTCGCCGCTCTTTTCCATCGCGGCGAGCGCGAGCTGCAGGCCGAGCGGCCAGCCGTCGGTGATCTCGTGCAGGCGCGCGCAACTGTCGGTGTCCACGCGCTCGCCAAAGCGCCGGCGCACGAGCGCAAGTGTTTCGTCGAGGCGAAAGCGCAGCGCCTCGGGGCCGAGGCAGACGCATTGCCCATAGGCGCTCAGGTCGTCGACAGCGGTTTCGAAGCCGCTGCGCGCGGCCACGACGATGCGCAAATTCGCCGGCGCGTTGTACAACAGATAAAGCAGCGCGGCGCTGCCCACTGGCGAGAGCCGCTCCGCTTCATCGACGATCAGCACGAGGTCGAGCGCGGCCTGTGCGACCTCGGCGAGCCAGGCGGTCAGGCCCTCGGTGGCGTCGGGCGTGGCGAAGGGGCTGTCGAGCAGCGTGTGCCCGAACTCGGGCTGCGCGCCGCCCACGCGCACGGCGAGCACGAGGCTATGCAAGAAGCGCTGCGGGTCGTCGTGCGTATCGGCGGACACCCACGCGACGGCCGTGCCGCGCGCGAGATGCTCGCGCCGCCATTGCGCGAGCAGCAGCGTTTTGCCGAAGCCCGGCGGCGCCTGCACGACGATCGCGGGCTGGTTGCGCAAGGGCTCGCTGTCGAGATTCAGCCGCTCGCGCGCGAGCAGATGGCGCGGCGCACGCGGCGGCGTGGTCTTGAGTGTGAGTTCGGAAAACGGGGGCGGTGCGCCGCGGTTCGCAAAGGTCATCGGATGAATCGGAATAGGCCGCGCGGCGCGCAATGTCGAGTGTCGGTCGGACGATTATATGCACGGCAGCGGCTTGACTGACAATTTGGTAACAGCGTGGTAACTGCACGGTATCCGCCGGTCGAGCGTGCGGCGACTCCCTCAGTGATAACCCGGTAAAGGGGCGATATGAGTAGGGCCAGGGTGGGCTCCCCCTCCTGGAAGGAGGGCGCGCGGCGCACCACGGCGTCCTACGATGGATTGAGTGACGATAGCTGTGTGTGCGCCAACTCGGGCGCCGCCAAAGCATATCGACCAGAACGAGCGGCAAGCAGGAATAACCAGGAGATAGAAGATGGCACATGCGATCAGGTTCCACGAGACGGGCGCACCGGAAGTGATGCGCTGGGAAGAAGTCAACGTGGGCGCGCCCGGTCCGGGCGAAGTGCGGCTGCGGCACGAAGCGGTCGGCCTGAATTTCGCGGACACGTATTTCCGCAGCGGTCTCTATCCGGTGCCGCTGCCTGCGGGCATGGGCGTGGAAGCTGCGGGCGTGGTGGAGGCGGTGGGCGCGGGCGTGACCAACGTCGTGCCCGGCGACCGCGTCACTTACACCGGCTTCATCAACACGCTGGGCGCATACAGTACCGAACGTCTGATTCCGGCCGCGCCGCTCATCAAGCTGCCCGATGCCATCGCCTGCGAAACGGCGGCGGCCATGACCATGCGCGGCCTCACTTCCGCTTACCTCATGCGCCGCATCTGGCCGCTGCAAGCGGGCGAGACGATTCTCGTGCACGCGGCGGCGGGCGGCGTGGGCCTGATTGTCTCCCAGTGGGCGAAGCTGCTCGGGCTGAAGGTGATCGGCACGGTGTCGACCGAGGAGAAGGCGGCGGTGGCGCGCGCGCACGGCTGCGATCATGTGATCCTCTATCGCAACGAAGACGTGGCGAAGCGTGTGCGCGAACTGACCGATGGCGTGGGCGTCTCGGTGGTCTACGACAGCGTTGGCCAGGACACCTTCGCGGCGTCGCTCGACTCGCTCAAGCGCCGTGGTCTGCTCGTCTGCGTGGGCACGGCTTCGGGCAAGGCGCCCGCGTTCGAGCCGCAGGTGCTCGCGATGAAGGGCTCGCTCTACGTCACGCGCCCCGCGCTGGCCGACTATATCTCCGACCCCGCCGAGAAGGCCGCGCTTGCCGATGAAATCTTCGGCCACGTCGCAGCCGGACGCATCAAGATCGAGATCAACCAGCGCTACGACTTGCAGGACGCCGTGCAGGCGCACCGCGATATCGAATCGCGCAAGACGACGGGTTCTTCCGTCTTCACGATCTGAGGCGGCCATCATGAGAATCGAGCAACTGACCTGCGCGATTGGCGCGGAACTGGTGGGTGTGCGTCTGGGCGATGCGGTGCGCGACGACGCGCTGTTCGCGGAGATCAAGGCCGCGCTGCTCAAGCACAAGGTGCTGTTCCTGCGCGACCAGCAACTCGAGCGCGCCGATCACGTGGCATTCGCCAGACGATTCGGCGAGCTTGAGGATCATCCGGTGGCGGGCAGCCATCCCGATCATCCGGGCCTCGTGCAGATCTACAAGACGCCCGATCACCCCAACGATCGCTATGAAAACGCGTGGCACACCGACGCCACGTGGCGCGCCGCGCCGCCGATGGGCGCGGTGCTGCACTGCGTGGAATGTCCGCCGGTGGGCGGCGACACGATGTGGGCCAACATGGCGCTCGCCTACGAGAACCTGCCGCAGCACGTCAAGGAACAAATCGCGGATCTGCGCGCGAGCCACAGCATCCAGGCGAGCTTCGGCGCCGTGATGCCGATCGAGAAACGCCTCGCGCTGAAGGCTCAGTACCCGGACGCCGAGCATCCGGTCGTGCGCACGCACCCGGAAACGGGCGAGAAGGTGCTGTTCGTGAACGGCTTCACCACGCACTTCGTGAACTACCACACGCCCGCGCGCGTGCGCTTCGGTCAGGACGGCAACCCGGGCGCGGGGCAACTGCTCCAGTACCTCATCAGCCAGGCGTATATCCCCGAGTACCAGGTGCGCTGGCGCTGGCAGCCGGGCAGCGTGGCGATCTGGGACAACCGCAGCACGCAGCATTACGCGGTCATGGACTACCCGCCGTGCCACCGCAAGATGGAGCGCGCGGGCATCATCGGCGACGTGCCGTATTGATTGGCTAAAACGGATTGATCATGGCCCGCTCCGAACCTGTCATCGTCATCGTCCCGGGGTTGCGCGACCACGTCGCGCAGCACTGGCAGACCCTGCTCGAAACGCGCCTGCGTGCGCAGAACCGCCCGGTGGCCGCCGTGCCGCCGATGGGCCGCGACGACCTCGATTGCGCAGCGCGCGTCGAGGCCATCGAAGCCGTGGTGGCGCGCATCGACGCGCCCGTGATCATCGTCGCGCATAGCGGCGGCTGCGTGATGGTCGCGCATTGGGCCCGGCGTTATCCGCGTGCGATCGCGGGGGCGCTGCTGGCGGCGCCGCCCGATTTCGAGGCGGCGATGCCCGAAGGCTACCCGACGCTCGAAGCACTCGACGCGAGCGGATGGCTGCCGGTGCCGCGCGCGCCGCTGCCGTTCCCGTCGATCGTGGCCGCGAGCCACAACGACCCGCTCGCCCGCTACGAACGCGTGCTAGAACTCGCACGCGCGTGGCGCAGCGAGCTGGTCGATCTCGGCAACGTCGGCCACCTGAATCCGGCCAGCGGATTCGGCGAATGGCCCGGCGCCGACGATCTGATCGCCGCGCTTATGCGGCGCGCGGAGCAAGACGCGCTGGAGACGTCGCGCCGCATTTGAGTCGTACCATGCGAGACAAAGCGGGCCGACACCGCTCTCGCAGCAGCACCCAATAAAAAAACACGCCAGATGTGTATGCCCGAGACGCGTTCCAGCGCCCGGGCGCCGTGATAAATATTCATGGAGACAAAAAGTGGGAATGCAAGCGACTGCCGTACTGGGAGACGCCGATGCGGGCGCACCCTCCGTATCCCGGGCCTATGCCTGGAGTGTTTTTGCGCTGACCTTCGGCCTGCTGCTCGCCGACTACATGTCGCGCCAGGTGCTCAACGCCGTTTTTCCGCTGCTCAAAGCCGAGTGGATGCTCAGTGACACACAGTTAGGATCGCTGAGCAGTATCGTCTCGGTGATGGTGGGCGTGCTGACCTTTCCGTTCTCGATTCTCGCCGACCGTTGGGGGCGCGTGCGCTGCCTGATTCTCATGGCCGTGCTGTGGAGCTTCGCCACGCTCGGCTGCGCGGTGTCGGCCAGCTACGGGCAGATGTTCGCGGCGCGCTTTCTCGTGGGCGTGGGCGAGGCGGCGTATGGCAGCGTCGGCCTCGCGGTCGTGCTCAGCGTGTTCCCCGCGCACCTGCGCGCCACGCTCTCGGGCTCGTTTCTCGCGGGCGGCTCATTTGGCTCCATGCTCGGGATGGCGCTGAGCGGCATCGTGGCCGCGCATTTCGGCTGGCGCTGGTCGTTCGCCACCATGGCGGTGTTCGGCCTCGTGCTCTCGGTGATCTATCGCATCGTGGTGACCGAACGGCGGCTCGCGCCAGAGCGCGCCCGCGTTGCCGCCCGCGCGGCGCGGCCCCGCTTCACGCCGCGCGGCCTCATGCAGGCGCTGTTCGTCTCGAAATCGATCGGCTTCGCGTATGTGGCCTGCGGCGTGCAACTGATCCTGCCGGGCGCGATGTTCGCGTGGCTGCCGAGCTATCTCGTGCGCACCTATGCCATGCGGCTTGACCGCGCGAGTGTGCTGGCCGCCGGCTTCGTGCTTTTGTCCGGCATCGGCATGATCGTGTGCGGGGTGCTGACCGACCGCGTCAGCCGTCTTAACGGGACCCGCAAATGGACCATGGCAATCGCGTACTGCGTGCTGGTGTTCGCGGCGTTGGCCACCGCGTTTCATCTGCCGCCGGGACCGTTGCAACTCGTGCTGATCGGCACCGGCATGTTCCTGGCCTCGGGCGTGTGCGGCCCGACCGGCGCACTGGTGGCCGAGCTCACGGCGCCTTCGATTCACGCCACGGCCATGGCGCTCTGGGCGCTCGCCAACAATCTGCTTGGACTGGCCGCTGGCCCGGTCATCGTGGGTTTGATTGCCGACCGCATGGGTCTGCATATGGCGCTGCAATGGATTCCGTTCGCGGCGCTCGCGTCGGCGCTGCTGTTCGCGCTCGGCAAGCGCCGCTATACGGCCGATCTCGCGCGGCAGCGCGAGGTGTGAATGCGGTGGCTGGATCAGCCACGGCATGTAGTAAGCAAAGCAGCACGAGAACAAGTAGAAAAGCCGTTAACAAAGAGGAAGACAGCGGGCCGCAAGCACCAACAAGCAGCGCGTAGTAACAAGCGGCCTTGACAATAGTTTGGAGGAGAGAGCATGAAACGGAAGTTGAGCGTCGTGGCCGCACTCGCGGTCGTGGGCGGCGCGGCACACGCGCAATCGTCGGTGACTCTGTATGGCGCTATCGATACCGGGTTGTTGTATCAGAGCACGTCGGCAGCATCGTTCGCGTCGAACGCCAAGAATCTGGGTCACGTGTTCGCGTTGAAGGACGCGGGCATCTATGCCAGCTTCTGGGGCATCAGGGGGACCGAGGACATTGGCGGCGGCTACAAGGTCAATTTCCGGCTTCAGGGCGTGTTCAACAGCACCACCGGCAAGCTCGGCCTCGCGGATACCGCGGGCGCCACGGCCGTCTTCAACCAGCAGACGACCATCGGCCTTTCAGGGCCGTTCGGCTCGATCGACGCGGGCCGGCAATACACCCCGATGATCTACGCGATGGCGGACACCGACGTCCGCAACGCGCAGTACTTCGGCAGTATTCTGAGCGCGTGGCTCGGGCTGAGCCAGGCGTCGGGGTGGCCCGGCACGAGTACCAACGTGCCGTATGGCGCGCTGTACGACAGCAACGCCATCGTCTATCAATCGCCGAAGTTCTATGGTGCTTCAGCGGCGCTCGAATACGCGCCGGGCGGTGTGCCGGGGCAAATCCAGGGCGGCACGCGCGAATCGGCCGTGCTCAAGTACTCGAACTATGGCCTGAATCTGGCCGCCGTCTATTACAACGGCCACGATACGAACCTGCCGGCCAACGCGCCGTCCACCGGGCTCAACAACAACCGGTTCTACTACCTGGGCGCCAAGTACACGTTCCATGCGCTTTCGGTGTCGGCTTCGTATGGCATCGGCAAGAATCCGGCGAACACGCAGCATGGCGACTATGAAATGATTTCAGGCGGCCTTGGCTACCAGTTCACGCCTTATTTCAAAGTGACTTCGGGGTTCTACTATCTGAAGGATCGCAACGTTTCAGCGAATCATTCGAGCGAATACGCGGTCGGTGCCGAATATGGCGTGTCCAAGCGCACCCTGCTCTACGCGCAGGTGGGCTATGTGGACAACCACGGCACGATGAACCAGGCAATCACCTATGGCGCGCCGGTTGCGCCTGGCGTCTCGACCACGGCGGCGATGCTCGGCATTCGCCACACTTTCTGATTTCGCAGTACGGCTAACGGGAGCGTTGCCATGAATAAAAAAGAAATTCTGCGTATGGGTGTGGCTGCTTCGGTTGCGGCTTTGCTGGCAGGCGGGGCTGTGGGCGTGCGCGCACAGGATGAGACGGCGGGGGCATCGGCGGCGACGGCTCCGTCCGCGGCAACGGCGGCACCTGCAGCATCAGCGGCCCCCACCGCCCGCGAGGTGAGAAAGGCCAATCGTGCGCTCAGCCGCAAGGTGTACGCCGCGCTGGCGAAGCACAAGGACATCGATGCCGGGAACATCAGCATCGTGGCGCGAGGCAGCGCCGTGACGCTCAACGGCACCGTCGAGGAACAGTCCCAGATCGACGCCGTGGCGGCCGTGGCGAAGGCCGTGCCCGGCGTGAAATCGGTGACCAACAAGCTCACGGTGCAGCGGCCTTTCGGGCAGTAAGAGCCAGCGGCCAGTGAGGGTCAGCGGGGGGCGGTTGGGGGCCAATGAAGCCCTCATTCCGCCCCCCGCGCGCAACCATAAGGCGAGCCGATAGAACAGATCGCCAATCACGACTTTTATTATGTTGTCCGGGTTTATACGATAAGAGGGCATTCACACAAAAAGCCGCCTTACCAGCACCCGGAGGAACGATGGAGCACAAGGCCCGCACCCAAAACGAGCAGCTCGAAGTGAAAACGACGACCTGCTACATGTGCGCCTGCCGCTGCGGTATCCGCGTTCATTTGCGCGACGGCGAGGTACGCTATATCGACGGCAACCCCGAGCACCCGCTCAACCAGGGCGTGATCTGCGCGAAGGGTTCGTCCGGCATCATGAAGCAGTATTCGCCCGCGCGGCTCACGCAGCCGCTCGTGCGCAAGCGCGGCGCCGAGCGCGGCACCGCGCAGTTCGAGCCGGTCTCGTGGGACGTGGCGTTCGACATGCTCGAAAAGCGCCTCGCCCACCTGCGCGCCACTGACCCTAAACAGTTCGCGCTCTTCACGGGCCGCGACCAGATGCAGGCGCTCACCGGCCTGTTTGCGAAACAGTTCGGCACGCCTAACTACGCGGCGCATGGCGGGTTCTGCTCGGCGAATATGGCAGCCGGCATGATCTATACGATGGGCGGCTCGTTCTGGGAGTTCGGCGGGCCCGATCTCGACAACGCGAAGCTGTTCTTCATGATCGGCACCGCCGAGGACCATCACTCGAATCCGCTGAAGATTGCGCTCTCGAAGTTCAAGCGAGCGGGTGGTCGCTTTATCGCCATCAATCCGGTGCGCACGGGCTACGCGGCGATTGCCGACGAATGGGTGCCCATTCGCCCCGGCACGGACGGCGCGCTCTTCATGGCGCTGATGCACGAACTGATCGAAGCGGGCGCTTATGATCACGAGTTCGTCGCGCGCTATACGAATGGCGCGGAACTGCTCGACATGCGCACGGATAGCGACACGTTCGGCCTCTTCATGCGCGACCCCGCGGTGGAGGAGCGCAACGCGCTCTTTCCGCAAAACCACATGTGGTGGGACCTGAACACGCAGCGCGCGGTCCCGCATCACACGCCCGGCGCGCAGCCCGCGCTCGAAGGCCGTTATACGCTCGAAGACGGCACGACTGTCGCGCCATCGTTTGCCCTGCTGCGCGAGCGCATGGCCGAGAGCACGCCCGAATGGGCCGCGGAGATCACCGGCATTCCCGCCGAGACGATCCGCCGCCTCGCGCGCGAAATGGCCGAGGTGGCGCGCGATCACAAGATCACGTTGCCGATCCAATGGACCGACGCCTGGGGCGAGACGCACGAAACCGTGACGGGCGTGCCGATCGCGTTTCACGCGATGCGCGGCCTCGCGGCGCACTCGAACGGCTTTCAGTCGATTCGCGGGCTGGCCGTGCTGATGTCGTTGATGGGCACGATCGACCGGCCGGGCGGCTTCCGCCACAAGTCGCCGTATCCGCGCGCGGTGCCGCCCTCGGCGAAACCGCCGAACAAGCCCGAAGACGTCAAGCCGAACACGCCGCTCGCCAACGGCCCGCTCGGCTGGCCCGCCGCGCCCGAGGACCTGTTCATCGACGAGAAGGGCGGCCCGGTGCGCATCGACAAGGCGTTCTCGTGGGAGTATCCGCTCGCCGTGCACGGCCTGATGCACAGCGTGATCACGAACGCCTGGCGCGGCGACCCGTACCCGATCGACACGCTGCTGATCTTCATGGCGAACATGGCGTGGAATTCGTCGATGAACACCGTGGAGGTGCGCAAGATGCTTGTGGACAAACACGAAAACGGCGAGTACAAGATTCCGTTCCTGGTCGTGTGCGATGCGTTCCAGTCGGAAATGACGGCGTTCGCCGATCTGATCCTGCCCGACACGACTTACCTCGAGCGTTATGACGCGATGTCGATGCTCGACCGTCCGATCTCGGAGTTCGATGGTCCGGTGGATTCCGTGCGCGTGCCGGTGGTACCGCCCACGGGTGAGTGCAAGCCGTTCCAGGAGGTGCTGGTCGAGCTCGCGAGCCGCCTGAAGCTGCCGGCCTTCATGACGCCGGAGGGTACGCGCAAGTATCGCGATTACCCCGACTTCATCGTCAATCACCAGACCGCGCCGGGTTCGGGCGTGGGCTTCCTGATCGGCTGGCGCGGCAAGGACGGCAAGGACGCGCTAGTGGGCGAGCCCAATCCGCGCCAGTGGGAAGAGTACGCGAAGAACAACTGCGTCTATCACTACACGCTGCCCGAGACACTGCAATACATGCGCAATTGCAATGGGCCGTATCTGGACTTCGCGGTGGAGAAGGGCTTCCGCAAATTTAACGAGCCTATCGTCATCGCGCTTTACTCGGACGTGATGCAGAAGTTCCGTCTCGCGGCCCAGGGCAAGACCAAGGGACGCCAGCCGCCCGACCATTTGCGCGCGCGCGTGGAGCAGTATTTCGATCCGCTGCCGTTCTATCACGCACCGCTCGAGCACGCGTCCACCGATCACGCGAAGTACCCGCTCGCGGCGCTCACGCAGCGGCCGATGGCGATGTATCACTCGTGGGATTCGCAAAACGCGTGGCTGCGCCAGATTCATGGGGAGAACTATCTGTACATGAATCCGGGCACAGCCGCCGCGCAGGGTATCGAGGATGGCGGGTGGATCTACGTGGAATCGCAGTGGGGCAAGGTGCGCTGCATGGCGCGCTATAGCGAAGCGGTGGAGCCCGGCACGGTGTGGACGTGGAATGCGATCGGCAAAGCGGCGGGCGCGTGGAATCTCGGCCCGGACGCGAACGAATCGCAGCGCGGCTTCCTGCTCAATCACCTGATTTCGGACGAGATTCCCGACGCTTCAACAGCGGCGCAGGGCACGGGGCGCGTTTCCAATTCCGATCCCATCACGGGGCAGGCCGCGTGGTACGACGTGCGCGTGCGCATCTATCCCGCCGAGCACGACGCCGATCACACGCTGCCGCAGTTCGCGCCGATGCAGCCGCTGCCCGGCGTGACCGGCACGGGGCCTGGAGGCGTGCTCAAGCGCGTCGTGCAGACCTACTTCGCGGGACGCGGCGAATTCGCCAAGCGGCTGCGCAAGACCACGCAAGATAATTGAACCGAGGAACCCGCTATGACACAGATGGCGCTCGTAATCGACCTGAACGTGTGCGTGGGCTGCCACGCG
Source organism: Paraburkholderia caffeinitolerans (assembly GCF_902859945.1). GTDB lineage: Bacteria > Pseudomonadota > Gammaproteobacteria > Burkholderiales > Burkholderiaceae > Paraburkholderia > Paraburkholderia caffeinitolerans. The sequence continues at coordinate 17,502 of NZ_CADIKL010000046.1, forward strand.
TGCGTGACGAGCTGCAAGGAGTGGAACACCTCGGGGGAGGCCGGCAGTCTTTCGGATAGCCGCCCCTACGACGCCGATCCCTCCGGCACGTTCTTCAACCGCGTGCAGACCTTCGAGGCCGGCACCTACCCGCTGGCCGACACGATTCATTTCCCGAAGTCGTGCCTGCACTGCGAAGATCCGCCCTGCGTGCCGGTCTGTCCGACCGGGGCCAGCTACAAGCGCAAGGAAGACGGCCTGGTGCTGGTCGACTACGACCGCTGCATCGGCTGCAAGTACTGCTCGTGGGCTTGCCCCTACGGCGCACGCGAACTGGACGAAGAACGCAAGGAGATGACCAAGTGCACGCTGTGCTCGGACCGCATCAATAACGAGGCGCTGCCCGAGCGCGACCGCAAGCCTGCATGCGTGCTCGCGTGCCCGACGTCGGCGCGCTTGTTCGGCGACATTCACGACCCGGATTCCGTGGTGTCGAAGGCGATTCGCGAGCGCGGCGGCTATCAGCTGATGCCCGAGTGGGGCACGAAGCCCTCGAATCACTATTTGCCGCGCCAGACGATGTCGTCGTGCGGCAGCGGATCGTGCTCGTGCAAGGGCGAAGCTGGCGATGGCGCGTCGCCTTCGATCGAATCGCAGGTCGAACGCGGTGAGCTGAATCTCGCATCGATCGCGACCCGCTCGCAGGCGCATTAACCCCATCCACGCCAGAAAGGAACCAATATGAATCCGGCATTTTCCGTGGTGTTTCTCACCACCTTGATCGGCGCGGCGCAGGGGCTCGTGATTGCGCTCGTGGGCGTGGAGGCGGCGGGGCAGCTTGGCCTCGGCGATGGCGCGGCCGTGCCGCAACTCTTCTATGTGGTGGGCGCGGCGCTGTCGTGCGTGCTTGGCGCGGCGGGGCTGTTGGCGTCGTTCTTCCACCTCGGGCATCCCGAGCGCGCGTGGCGCGCCATCGCGATGTGGCGCACGTCGTGGCTCTCGCGCGAATGTTTGTGTCTGCCGCTGTTCCTCGCCTGCACGTTCGCCTATGGCATGGCGCATGTATTTGGCTTGCCGTATACGCTCGCGATAGGCGCCGTTGCCGTGGTGGCGAGCGGGCTGCTGTTCGTCTGCACGGGCATGATCTACGCGTGCCTGCGCTTCCTCCAGGAATGGGCGACGCCGCTCACGCTCGTCAACTTCGCGCTGCTCGGCTGCGCATCGGGCTTCACGCTGGCGACGGCGAGCGCCGCGTGGCTCGCGCCCGCATTGGTCGGTCCGCTCGCGGTACTGGCTTGTGTGCTGACGCTGTGCGGCTGCGCCTCGCGCGTTGCCTCGCTCGTGCGCAATGCGCGGCTGCGGCCCAAATCGACAGTGCAGAGCGCGACCGGCATCCGCAGCGCGCGCGTCGAGCAGAAGTCGCGCGGCTTCACGGCGGGTGCGTTCAACCTGCGCGAGTTCTTCCACGGCAAGACGCCGGCCACGCTCAAGCGGATCAAGTGGACGTTTCTGGTGGCTGCGTTCGCCGTGCCGTTCGTGCTCGTGGCATTTGGTGCGAACGTGCGGCCGGTGGGGGCTTCATTGACGCTGCTGTGCGCCGCCGTGGTGATTCAGTATGCGGGGCTCGTGGCCGAGCGGTGGTTCTTCTTCGCGGAAGCGCGGCACCCGCAGAATCTTTATTATCGGCAGGCTTGATTGGCCGGTATTGGCGTAGGGCGCCTGAGCCAGGGCGAAGCAGTTTGAGCAGAGGCGCCGTCGGCATAGCACAGTCGCCTTCGGGCGGCGGCGTCTGCTCGGGGGATCGCGGGATGTCTTTTATCATCACCAGCTCACCGGTCCTGCCATATTTCAGAACAGACCGGGCCGCTGCTGGCGCCGGGCGCCGCCCTGGCCCTGCGCCAGCTTGCGCGCCTGCTCGATCTTGCGTGCGGTCTGAGTGAGCTCCGTGCTCGCCTTCGTGTTCAATTCGAAGATGAACTTGCCCTTGTCGATATCGGCGAAATCGATCATGACGATGTTGGGCATGAAGACCTTTAGCGCGATACCGTTCGCGTAGTCGGTCGACGAGACGTAGGTTGGCAGCCGCGATTCGATCGCCTCGCCGAAGCCGGCCATCCAGAGATCGGTGAGCCCGGTCGGACGGTTGTCCGGCCCCCACATGGTCGAGTCACGCTCGCGAATGCTCCGCTTCAGGCCGGTGGTCGTCCAGTACATCATCCCCATCACTTCGGGGGCGGCGTTGCGCGCGCCGGTCAGCATCAGCCCACTCTGCTTTTCGATGTTGGACGCGATCTTGCCCATGTCGCTGTCGCCGTTGAGCGCGTTCGTGCCGCCCTTGCCGACGTATTGCAGGCCGTCGTAGGTGCTGCTGTAGCCGATGCCGTTTTCGAGGCGCTCGCAACCCCAGATCCCGGTCGACGAAAGGTAGCCCTTGCTGGCGACTTCTCTGATGCCTTTCGAGGTGAAGAGCACGACGACATGCTTCTTTAGCTGGTCGAGCGTCTTCTCGTTGAGGCTGCCCGTGCCCGTGAAGAGCGCGTTGCCGAGTTCCCGCACGCAGATCTCCGCGATGATGGTCCAGTTCGTGCACTTGTCGAACTTCAGGAGCAGGAATTCGCTGCTGTTGTATTTGACGAAATCCTTCGCCTGTTCCAGCATCTCCACGAGCCGCATGCCGAACGCGCCGTCCACCGGCAGCTTGGTGGTGGTGACGTCGGCCTTCCTGCCGCCCAGGTCGAAGACGGTCTTGTTCTTCTTATCCTTCTGCTGCATCAGCAGCGGGTCGGCATGGAAGGCCTTCAGTATCACCGGCGCGGCGGACAGCGTCGAATTCTTGGTTGCCGCAATCCGCAGGTCGAACAGGCGCACGCCAGCCTTGGCCTGCTCGAAGATATCGCGGTCCTGGGTCTGGACGTTGGCGTCGCCGCTCGTGATGCCCGCGTCGTGGCTGCCGGCGAAGACAATATCGCAGAGCCGCTTGCTGCCGCCCAGCTTGTAGTAAGTGATCATGGCCGTCGTACCTCCGATAGAGAGTGTGCGTATTCCACGCAAACCGAAACTCGTTTCATGAGTAAGCGAACGCTGCGGACCTGGCGATGCGGGTCTGAGCTTTTTCTACTCCGACTCTTCCTTGCTGGTCAAACCCTTTCGGCGTTTGCGCATCGACTCACTGGCCGAAAACGGAAACGGACGTTAAAAAACATTAGGCCGAATGCAATAATTAAAGCGTGTGTTTTATTGCCTGGGCAGCTTGCAAAATTCTGGATTTAAATCTAGCCTGCATCAGCAACCGGCGGACCTCATCAACGCACTACCTTCCTTTCGGGAACACCGATGACGATGAAGCGTATCTGGGCAGGCCGAGTCCTTTCGATCTCCGCAACGGCTGGATTGGCTGCGGGCGGCATTAACCCTGCATCGGCTGCGCCGCCGGACGCGCTCGTGGCCGCCGCCAAACAGGAAGGGCAGTTGACCACGATCGCCCTGCCGCATGACTGGTGCGGGTACGGCGCGCTGATCGCCGCCTTCCAGAAGAAGTACGGGATCCACGTCAACGAACTCAACCCTGACGCAGGCTCGGGGGACGAGATCGAAGCGATCAAGGCGAACAAAGGCAACAAGGGACCACAAGCGCCCGACGTGATCGATGTCGGCCTGTCGTTCGGACCGTCCGCGAAAAAAGAAGGCCTGTTGCAGCCTTACAAGGTATCGACGTGGGACTCGATCCCGGCGGCTTCCAAGGATGCGCAAGGCTACTGGTACGGCGACTACTACGGCGTGCTCGCGTTCGAAGTCAACGCGGACATGATCGACAAGGTACCAGCCGATTGGGGCGATCTGCTCAAATCGGACTACCGCAATGCGGTCTCGCTAGCCGGTGACCCGCGCTCGGCGAATCAGGCCATTCAGGCCGTTTATGCCGCGGGTCTTTCGCAAAGCAAAGGCGATGCAACGAAGGCCGACCAGATGGGCCTCAAGTTCTTCGCCGATCTGAACAAGAGCGGCAACTTCGTGCCGGTGATCGGCAAGGCCGCGTCGCTGGCGCAGGGCACGACGCCGATTGTCGTGCGTTGGGACTACAACGCGCTTGCCGATCGGGACACGCTCAAAGGCAATCCGAAGGTACAAGTCATTGTGCCGAAGACCGGCGTGGTGGCGGGCGTCTATGTGCAGGCGATCAGTGCCTATGCGCCTCATCCGAATGCCGCGAAACTGTGGATGGAATTCCTCTACTCCGACGAAGGGCAGCTCGGTTGGCTTGCCGGTTATTGTCATCCGATGCGCTACAACGAACTCGTCGCGCAGAAGAAGGTGCCGGCTGCGCTGCTCGCGAAGCTGCCGCCTGCATCGGCCTACCATAACGCGGTCTTTCCGACGCTCGATCAGCAGAACGCCACGAAGGATGTCGTGACCAAAGGCTGGGATCAGGTCGTTGGCGCGAACGTGAAGTAGGCACGCGCGAGACCGCCGGGATGAGCGCATCTCCGCAGCCAGACGCCTCGGGCCCGGACTTGCTGACGCCTGCCGGGCCCGCGCCGAAATCCGGTCCCGTGCGCGACAGCAGCGGTGCAAGTTGGCTGACCTATGCCGGCGTCGCGCCGTTTTTCGTGTTTGCGCTGCTGTTTCTTTTGTTGCCCACCGTTTTTCTGATGATCGGCGCGTTTCAGGATGCGCAGGGGCACTTCACGCTGGTGAATATTCGCGAGCTGTTTCAACCGGCCGTACTCGAGGCCTACTGGATCAGCGTGAAGGTGAGCGTCGCATCCGCGACCGGCGGGGCCATCATCGGCGCGCTGCTCGCGTGGGCCGCGGTGCACGGTCGGTTACCCGCGTGGATCCGCCCTACGCTCATGACCTTTTCTGGCGTTGCGTCCAACTTCGCGGGGGTGCCGCTCGCCTTCGCGTTCATCAGTACGTTGGGGCGCGTGGGTCTCGTGACTGTGCTCGCACGGAAATATCTCGGCTTCAATCTCTATTCCACCGGGTTCAGCATTCTGAGCTTCCTCGGACTGACCATTACGTACCTGTATTTCCAGATTCCGTTGATGGTGCTCATCATCACGCCGGCGCTCGATGGCCTGAAACGCGAGTGGCGCGAAGCGTGCGACTGCCTCGGCGGCACGGCGGGCCAATACTGGCGCTACGTCGGTTTTCCGGTCCTCTGGCCGAGCTTTCTGGGTGCGGCCCTGCTGCTGTTCGCCAACGCGTTCGGCGCGGTCGCCACGGCTTACGCGTTGACCGGCAGTTCCCTCAACATCGTTCCGATCCTGCTGTTTGCGCAGATTCGCGGCGACGTGCTGCATAACCAGAATCTCGGTTACGCCCTCGCGCTCGGCATGATCGTTGTCACGGGCCTGTCGAACGGCGGCTATATCTGGTTGCGCGCACGAGCCGAAAGGGGACGCCGATGAAATCTCAATCGCGCGCGGGCGCCTGGATCACTGTGGCCATCGGCACACTGTATTTTTTGATTCCGCTCGCCGCGACCTTCGAGTTCAGTCTGCGGATGCGTCGCGGCGCATACAGCTTCGATGCGTACCGCGTTGTCCTGGGCGACCCCCATTTTCAGGCTTCGTTCGGCTATTCGGTGTTGATGGGGTTGCTCACTATCGTGATCGGCGTGCTGCTTGTCGTGCCGACGGCGTATTGGGTGCAACTGCGTTTGCCGAAGCTTCGGCCGGTCGTGGAGTTCATCACCTTGCTGCCGCTCGTGATACCGGCCATCGTGATCGTCTTCGGCTACCTGCGCATCTATAACAGCAGTTCGATTTTGCCGTTCACGGGTAACGAACGCGCGACCGATCTGCTACTCGTATTCGGTTACGTCACGCTATCGCTGCCTTATATGTACCGCGCCGTCGATGCGGGTATGCGCGCCGTCGATGTACGCTCGCTGACCGAGGCCGCCGAGTGTCTCGGCGCGGGCTGGACGACGATCCTTTTCCGCGTGATTTTCCCGAACGTGCGCTCGGGGATCTTATCGGGCGCGTTCCTGACGTTCGCCGTAGTGATCGGCGAATTCACGATCGCGAGCCTGCTGGATCGCCCGGCGTTCGGACCGTATTTGCAACTGATCGGCGCGAACCGCGCTTACGAGCCCTCGGCGCTGGCGATCATCGCCTTCATTGTCACGTGGGCATCGATGGGATTGATCCAGGTGTTCGGCTCGGCGCGCGCGCTGGCCGGCCATAAAACTTGAGCCGGCGAGGCCGCGACCCATGGCATTTCTCGAGATCGACAATCTCCACAAGGCGTTTGGGGCAAATGTTGCGGTGCATCAGTTCGACATGAACATCGCGCAAGGTGAATTCATCACCTTTCTCGGCCCGTCGGGCTGCGGTAAGACGACCGTGCTGCGCATGATCGCCGGATTCGAAACGCCCACGCGCGGCGCGATCCGCCTGAATGGTCGTGACGTCACGCGGGTGCGCACGCGCGATCGCGCCGTCGGCATGGTGTTCCAGTCCTATGCGCTGTTTCCGAACATGACGGTGGCGCAGAACATCGGCTTCGCGTTGAAGGTCGCAAAGCGTTCCGCGAAAGAGATGAGCGGGCGTGTTGCAGAGATGCTGGAGCTAATCAAGCTGCCGCATCTCGCCGAGCGTTATCCGTGGCAATTGTCCGGTGGGCAGCAACAGCGTGTGGCCTTGGCCCGTGCGCTCGCGAGTAAGCCTCAAGTGCTGCTTCTGGACGAACCGCTTTCTGCGCTCGACGCAAAAATTCGCGTCTCGCTGCGCGAAGATATACGGGCACTGCAGCGTGAACTTGGCATCACGTCGATCTTCGTCACGCACGATCAGGAAGAAGCGTTGTCGATGTCGGACCGCATTGTCGTAATGAACGACGGGCGTGTCGAGCAAGTGGGGGCGCCGCTCGATATATACAATTTTCCGCGTACCCGCTTTGTCGCGACGTTCGTGGGAACGCTCAATATCCTGGCCGGGCGTGTGATCGATCCTGCTACGGGGCGTATTGCCGTTGACGGGCAGGAACTGGTGACATCGCGGCCGCTCCCATCGGACGATGCCGGCAAGGAGCGTGTGCTGGCGTTGCGTCCCGAGGCCATTCTGCTGGAGCCGCCATCGAACGAGCGCAACTCGCTGGCGGCGACGGTTGAAGAGATCAGCTTCCTCGGTTCCGTGGTGCGTATTCGCGCGCGGGTCAGCAGCGCAATCGTTACCCTCGATGTCTTCAACGATCCGACCCGGATCCTGCCCGAACGCGGGCAGCCCGTTGCGCTTGGCTTTTCGCACGACAATCTGCTTGTGCTGGATGAGAACGTGCGCTGACACCGTTTGCTGACCGGTAGTCTGCCGCATGCTGAAATCCACACGCCCATCTCGTTCGTGATACATGTAAGAATACGAACTCAAGCGCAGCGCGTTAACGAGACAAAACCCGGCGACAGAACCTGGCGACAGAACTGCGCCGCTCACTTGCCCGTTCAACCTGCTGATTACGTCGGTTGTCGAATGGCTCGGCTCGGCTCGACTATCGACAAACGCGTCGCGCGCAACCGCGGATTGCAACGCGAACTCGATCAGTTCGACCTTTGACAATCATGACCGATACCTCGCACCTCATTCACATCACACCGGAAACGCACGGCGTCGAACTCGACCTCGTGTATGCGACCGATCGAAATTTCACCGGCAAGGCGATCTACAAGCAAGCGCACGCCTTGCTGCTCGCACCCGCTGAAGCCAGATTGCGCAAAGCCGTCGAACTTGCTGAAAGCGTCGGCATGAAGCTGCGCATTTTCGATGCCTACCGTCCGCCGCAAGCACAAAAAGTACTGTGGGATTTTCTGCCCGATCCCACGTATGTCGCGGAACTCGGCCGAGGCTCGAACCATAGCCGGGGTACGGCGCTCGATCTCACCCTGATCGACAGCAACGGTGAAGCGCTCGACATGGGCACGGGCTTCGATGCAATGATCAAGGAGTCCGAGCACTTCCATCGCGGATTGCCACAGCATGTGCAGCGCAATCGCCTGCTGCTGCTCGGCATCATGCATGCGGCAGGATTCACGCATATTCCCAGTGAGTGGTGGCATTACGAAATTCCGGGTTCGCGCTCACTGCCCGTTATTGACAATAGCGAAAGCGGCCCCCTGAAATTGATGTAATCGCGTTCTGGTTCTTTGCTGTCCGTTTGCCGGTTTCCCATCGCGTTTCCCTCTCGATACGGAGCGAGTATGAATCTGGTTTTGCGCAATGCGCTGGCGGCAGTCGCGGTCGTGTCCGCACTGACGCTTACGATGACGACAACACGTACTGCATTTGCGGCGACGCCGAAAGACATGCTGGTGATCGCCACCACGCTCGACGAATTCTCGACGCTCGATCCGGGCGAAGTCTATGAGCTCGTGCCGGAAGAGTATGTCGCGAATACCTATGACCGACTGGTGCGCGTCGATCTGAAAGACCCGGCGAAATTCAATGGCGATGTCGCGCAATCGTGGACGGTCAGCCCCGATGGACTCACGTTCACGTTCAAGATTCGCCCGGGTCTCAAGTTCCACTCGGGCCATCCGCTGACAGCAGATGATGTCGCGTGGTCGATCCAGCGCTGCGTACTGCTCGATAAAGGCGCGGCGGCCGTATTGCAAGGCATTGGCCTGACCAAAGCCAACGCGCTGCAAAACGTCAAGAAGATCGACGACTCGACCGTCAGCATTACGACCGACCAGAAATACGCGCCCACGTTCGTGCTGAACGTGCTGGGTGCGTGGCCCGCGTCGGTGGTCGACAAGCAGCTCCTGATGTCGCATCAGAAGAACAACGATTTCGGCAACGAATGGCTGCGCACGAACGAAGCGGGCTCTGGCGCGTATAAGCTCGTCAAATGGACGGCGAACGAGAGCATCATCCTGCAGAAGTACGACGGCTACCGGCTGCCGCTCGCGATGAAACGCATCGTGATGCGTCATGTGCCGGAAGCCGCGAGCCAGCGCCTGCTGCTCGAAAACGGCGACGCGGACGTCGCGCGCAATCTGAGCCCCGACGACCTCGCTGCGTTGACCAAGGCCAACAAGGTGCAGGTGATGTCGGTGCCGCAAGCGACGTTGCTCTATCTCGGCCTGAACGTGAAGAACCCGAATCTTGCGAAGCCGGAAGTGCAGGAAGCCATGAAATGGCTGATCGACTATGACGGCATTCAGAAGAACGTGACGAAGAGCACGTTCAAGATTCATCAAACGTTCTTGCCCGAAGGTTTCCTCGGCGCGTTGAATACCAATCCGTATCACCAGGACGTTGCCAAGGCCAAGGCGCTGCTCGCCAAAGCGGGCTTGCCCAATGGCTTCAACGTGACGATGGATGTGCGCAGCGCTTACCCGTACAACGAAATTGCGCAAGCCATACAAGCGAATCTCGCGCAAGGCGGCATCAAGGTCGAGATCATTCCGGGCGACAACAAGCAGACCCTCGCGAAATATCGTGCGCGTCAGCACGATATCTATATCGGCGAATGGTCGGCGGATTACATCGACCCGCACAGCAATGCGCAGGGCTACGCATGGAATCCGGACAACTCCGACAAGTCTGCGTACAAGATGCTCGCATGGCGTAATTCGTGGGACATTCCCGATCTGACGAAACAGACCAATGCGGCGCTCGCCGAATCGTCGACGACAAAGCGCGCGCAACTCTACCAGGCGATGCAGAAGGAAATGCTCGCAAAGTCGCCGTTCGTCATCATGTTCCAGCAGGTGTCGCAAGTGGCGATGCGTCCGGGCGTGTCGGGCCTCGAAGTCGGTCCAATCAACGATCTCGTGTCGTATGTGCATGTGAAGAAGCAGTAAGCGCGCGAGACATGTCGACAACGATCACGCCCATTGACCAGATACGCGCTGCGTCCGCGCGCAGCGCGACCGTGCGCTGGACGTTGCGCGTGCTGCGCTGGGCGCTCACGCTCGCCATCACGTTCACGGGCTTGCTGGCCGTGACCTTCGTGATCGGCCGCAAGGTGCCGATCGATCCCGTGCTCGCCATACTTGGCGATCGCGCGTCGGCGAGCGCTTATGCGGCCGCGCGCATTCAGCTTGGACTCGACAAGCCCCTTGCCGAGCAGTTTTTCATCTACGTGCGCGCGGTGCTGCACGGCGATCTGGGCGTATCGCTGCTGACGGCGAATCCGGTGCTCGACGACATCAAGCGCGTCTTCCCGGCCACATTGGAACTCGCGACACTGTCGACGATCATCGGCGTACTGGTCGGTGTGCCGCTCGGCGTGATTGCCGCGACACGGCACAACCGCTGGATCGATCACGTCGCGCGTTTCATCGGCCTGATCGGCAGTTCAGTGCCCGTGTTCTGGCTCGGTCTGATGGGGCTGCTGTTGTTCTATGCGAAGCTGCATTGGGTGTCGGGACCAGGGAGAATCGACCCCGTGTTCGATGGCATGGTCGATACGCACACGGGCAGCCTGTTGATCGATTCGCTGATCGCGGGGGAATGGGAGGTGTTTTTCAATGCACTGTCGCATATCGCATTGCCCGCTGCGATATTGGGCTACTACTCCGTTGCCTATCTGAGCCGGATGACGCGCTCGTTCATGCTCGAACAGTTGAACCAGGAGTACATCACGACGGCACGCGCAAAAGGCTTGTCCGAGCGGCGAGTCGTGTGGGTGCATGCATTCGGCAATATCGCGGTGCCGCTGCTGACGGTGATCGCCTTGTCGTATAGTTTTTTGCTCGAAGGCTCGGTGCTCACCGAAATCGTATTCGCGTGGCCGGGCATCGGTTCGTATCTAACTGGCGCGCTGCTCAACGCCGATATGAATGCCGTGCTCGGCAGCACGCTCGTGATCGGCATGACGTTCATCGCGTTGAACCTGCTGACGGATGCGCTCTATCGCGTGTTCGATCCGCGCGCCCGCTGATGCACCGGAGATTTGTCACGTGCGTCCACCGGTTGAAACTTCCACGCAGGACTTGCCGATGAACATGCCTCGCCCAACGTGGAGAGCCTGGCTGCTGACCGATACGCCAGCTTCGCGCAGGCAGGCGGCGCTCGGTCTTGCGTATCGTCGCTGGCGGCGTTTCTCGGGTAATCCGTTATCGGTGTTCGGTCTGTCGATCCTCGCCCTGCTCGTGATCGTCGCCGTCATCGGTCCCTGGATCGCGCCGCATGATCCGCTCCGGCAGGTGTTGTCCGACCGTCTGCTGCCGCCCGGTTCGGCCGCTCATTGGCTTGGCACCGATCAGCTCGGACGCGATATTCTTTCGCGCATCATTTACGGCTCGCGCCTGACGCTGTCGATTGCGATTCTGGTGGTCGTGGTCGTCGTGCCGATCGGCTTGATGATCGGCACCACGGCGGGCTTCTTCGGAGGCTGGGTCGATAATGTGCTGATGCGCGTGACGGACATCGCGCTAGCGTTCCCGAAGATCGTGCTCGCGCTCGCATTCGCCGCGGCACTGGGGCCGGGTGTGTTCAATGCGGTGATCGCTATTTCGATCACCGCGTGGCCCGCGTATGCGCGTCTTTCACGCGCCGAAACGTTGAGGCTCGTGCAAGCCGATTTCATACACGTCGCGCGGCTGCAAGGCGCGTCGAACCTGCGCATTCTGCTGCGCTATATCGTGCCGCTGTGTTCGTCGTCGGTGATCGTTCGCGCGACGCTTGATATGGCGGGCATCATTCTGACTGTCGCGGGCCTGGGTTTTCTGGGGCTCGGCGCACAACCGCCCAGTCCCGAATGGGGCTTCATGGTCGCGTCGGGCCGCAACGTGCTGCTCGACGCGTGGTGGGTGGCGACAATACCGGGCTTCGCGATTCTGCTCGTGAGCCTCGCATTCAATCTGCTCGGCGACGGCTTGCGCGACGTGTTCGATCCCCGCCATGGAGACTGACGTGGTAACTGACGTGGTGATTGACATGGGCACGAACGAAACGCGCTCGCCGCTCTGTGAGATCGACGATCTGCGCATCGCCTTTCGCACGCACGACGGCACGCTGAATGAAGCCGTGCGCGGTCTTTCGCTCACGCTAAGTAAAGGCGAGCGGCTCGGCATCGTCGGTGAATCGGGTTCGGGCAAGTCGCTGACGGGCCGCGCGCTGCTCGGACTTCTGCCGCCTGCCGCGCATTGCACCGCGAAAACGTTGCGCTTCGACGGAAACGATCTGCTGACCATGCGCGCCGACAGGCGCCGCCGTCTATGCGGCCAGCAAATGGGCATGATCCTGCAAGATCCGAAGTTCTCGCTGAACCCGGTGATGACTGTCGCGCAGCAAATGCGCGAGGCGTTCGCCCTGCATGATCCGAAGCTCAACCGGCGTGCGATGCGTGAGAAGATCATCGCGGCCCTCGAAGCGGTGCATATCCGCAACCCTGCGCGCGTCGCGGATTCTTATCCGCATGAGCTTTCCGGCGGCATGGGACAGCGCGTGATGATCGCGATGATGGTATCGACGGGACCCCGCCTGCTGATCGCCGATGAGCCGACCAGTGCGCTCGACGTGCTCGTATCGATGCAGGTGCTCGCCGTACTCGACGAGATGATCGCCAAACACGATACCGGCCTCATTTTTATCAGCCATGACTTGCAGCTCGTGATGTCGTTCTGCGATCGGGTGGTGGTGATGTATGCGGGGCGTGTCGTCGAAACCTGCGCGGCGCGCGATCTCGTGCATGCGCAACATCCTTATACGCGCGGATTGCTTGCGGCGAATCCGCCGCTTGCCAATCCACCTGCCGAATTGCCGGTTCTGTCGCGCGATCCTGCATGGCTCAACGACACACAAGGAGCGTGCGCATGATCGACGTCGATGCGTTGACGGTGCGCTTCAAGACGGCCGCGGGCGCGATCGATGCCGTCCGCGATGCGAGCTTTCATGTCGCGCAAGGCGAAGTATTCGGGCTTGTTGGCGAGTCGGGTTCCGGCAAGTCGACCATTCTTCGTGCCTTGAGCGGATTGACGCCTATCGCGCAAGGCACGGTGCGCATCGCGCAGCAGGGCGGCGTCGCGCAAAAGCGCGCGGTGCAAATGGTGTTTCAAGACCCATACGGATCGCTGCATCCACGCTTCACTGTCGATCAGACATTGCGCGAACCGTTGCGTATCAACGGCATCGGCCAACATGAAGAACGTATCGTCAATGCGCTACGTGAAGTCGGGCTCAATGCGTCGTTTCGATTTCGCTATCCGCATCAGCTATCGGGTGGGCAGCGGCAACGCGTGGCGATTGCGCGCGCGCTGATCGTCGAGCCGCGTGTGTTGCTGCTCGACGAGCCTACGTCGGCGCTCGATGTCTCCGTGCAAGCTGAGATACTGAACTTGCTCAAGCGCCTGCATCGCGAGCGCAATCTGACGATGATTCTTGTCACCCACAATCTCGCTGTCGTGAGCTTTCTGTGCTCGCGTGTTGCGATCATGCGCAATGGCGAGATCGTCGAAGAACTCGATGTGGAGAAAATCAGAGCGCAGCAGGTCGATAACGACTATTCGCGCAGCTTGTTGCTCGCGACGAATGGCTATCAGCGCAAGGCTGTCGACGCGTTGGGTATCGACACGGCGCTTTAAAGGAACGCGCGTCTGCGATGGCCCACGATATTGGGTTTTGCCCTATATTCGAAAGCTTCAGCAATTAGCTCAACTCGATTGAGCGTGTCCTGGAGACGAGATGTCGCATTCCACCCATCTGCCGGATTCGCGCTACGCCATATTCCGGCTGGTAGTGGCGCTCCTCATCATGACGATGGGGAGCAGCAGCATGTATGTCGTCTCCGTTCTGCTCCCAGCGGTGCAGGCGGAGTTCGGGGTACCCCGTGCTCAGGCGTCGCTTCCATACACCTTTCTGATGCTTGGCTTCGGACTCGGTGGCGTCATAATGGGAAGGATGGCCGACCGTTTCGGTGTGAGGTGGCCGCTGCTCGTAGGCGCGATATCTCTCGGACTGGGCTTTACGGCTAGCGGGTTCTCGACGGGCATTCTCAGCTTCACAGTAATACAGGCGTTGCTCGTTGGGGCGATGGGGAGCGCGACAACTTTTGGACCGCTTATCGCAGACACAATGTTGTGGTTTGCTCGCCGGCGGGGTATCGCAGTCGCCGTTTGCGCCAGCGGTAACTATCTTTCTGGCGCAATCTGGCCTCCCATCGTCGAGGTGCTGGTAGAGCGCCATGGGTGGCGCCACACATACATGGAATTAGGCGTTTTCTGTGGCGTCACGATGTTCGCTCTTGCACTCTTGATGCGAGGCAAACCGCCTGCCACGGCGGTCGAGGTTCCCCATCAGGCGCATAGGCCAAAGCTGGTTTCCGATCGGCCCTTCGGACTGAGTCCCGGGATGGTGCAAGGAATGCTATGCGTGGCGGGTGTCGCATGCTGTGTGGCGATGGCCATGCCACAGGTGCATATCGTCGCCTATTGCGGCGACCTCGGATATGGCGTCGCTCGTGGCGCTCAGATGCTATCTGTCATGCTGGGGTTCGGTATCGTAAGCCGGCTTGTCTCCGGACTGATTTGCGACCGAATTGGTGGTCTGCGGACCCTTCTGCTCGGAACGGCGCTTCAGTGTGTGGCGTTGCTGCTCTTCCTCCCCTTCGACGGGCTGGTGTCGCTTTACGTCATATCCGCGCTTTTCGGATTGTTCCAGGGCGGCATCGTCCCCTCGTACGCGATAGTCGTTCGCGAATATTTTCCTGCATCCGAAGCGGGCGCAAGAGTCGGCGCCGTAATGATGAGCACGCTATTGGGGATGGCGCTGGGGGGATGGATGTCGGGTAAGGTGTTTGACCTCACCGGAAGCTATCAGGCCGCATTTCTCAATGGAATCGGCTGGAATCTTCTCAACATGACCATTGTGGCAACGCTGCTATTTCGGGCACGCCGTAGTCTCCGTGCCGTCACAGCATCACGGGTGGCCCGCTAAACGACAATAGTCAGCGCCGTACGCGCGGCGTTTGCCAGTTCGACTCGCGCGCGAACTCGACGAATAAATTCAGGTAATCGACCACGGCATCGTCTTCGCGCGTGCCCAGGAAAATCTGCTTGGCAATGCCCTGTTTCCCAAGCTTGACGATGGCGAGTGGCATGCGGTCCGCGTATTCTTCCGCGAGCCATTTGGGCAGTGCCGCCACGCCACGATGACTGGCGACCATCTGCAGCATGATGTCGGTCGTCTCGATCGTTTTGTGCCGCCGCGGAATGATGCCGGCGGGGCGCAGAAACTGGTTGTAGATGTCGAGTCGGTCGGTTTCCACGGGATAGGTAATGAGCGTTTCGTCGACTAGTTGTTCCGGTTTCACATAGCGCTCGCCAGCCAGCGGATGATTTTCCGCGACCACCAGCACCTGCTCGTAGTCGAACACCGGTTCGAAACGCAGGCCGGGGCGGTTGAGCGGATCGGGCGTCACCAGCACGTCGATGTCGTAGCCGATCAGCGCGCCGATTCCGCCAAACTGGAAGCGCTGCTTCACATCCACGTCCACATCGGGAAATCGGGCGAGATACGGTGAAACGACCTTGAGCAGCCACTGATAGCACGGCGCGCATTCCATGCCGATGCGCAGCGTGCCGCGCTCGCCCGCCGCGTACTGCTTCATGCGCTCTTCGGCGAGTTCGAACTGGGGCAGAAGCCGCTCGGCGAGTGAGAGCAAATACTGACCGGCTTGCGTAGGGCGCAGGCTGCGTCCCTCCCGGTGCCAGATCGGGGTGCCGAGTTGCTGTTCGATCTTTTTGACCGTGTGGCTCAATGCGGATTGCGTGAGGAAAAGCGACTCAGCGGCTGCGGTGAGTGAGCCCTGACGGGCCACTTCACGAACGATGACGAGATGAACGCGCTCGAGCATGGAAATGGATAAGCGAGAAAAGAATGAAGAAATCTAATGAACGGACGAGATAATGCCATTTTTCTTCATCGAAGATAAGCTCTATGATCGCTCCCGCTGCTGAGCTTTCTCTGAGGGAAGGTCCAATTTCAGCAGGTTTCGCCCGCTAGTCCGCCGGGCGAGTGTGGAAGCACTGGCAATGCCGCTCACTACGTCCTAGCCGCTCCAGAAGCGTCCAGTCGTTGAGTTCAAGCAGGTCGCTCTCTACCAGCGCGCCGTGTGCTACGGCGATCTCAACGGCTTTCGAGATCATCGCGCCTGCAGCCACCTTGGTATGGTGATAGTAGACGCGCTCGGTGAGGTAATAGCGCAGCCTAAACGCCAATGATCTCCGAACGTGAGTCGGGGCGATCCATGCCCCGCATGCCCCGCAAGGCATTCGCCAAGCTCACTCCATGACTTAGCCGCCAGGCTTGCTTTCTGCCTGGCTGAGCGCTGAGGCAGTCAGCTCCCGCGCCATGAAAATGACTAATGGGTGCATGAAATCAATTCATTTTTATTCATGAGTGGCTTTGCGTAAAATTCTGAAAATGCAAGAAGTAAATACAGCTTCTACATCAGAAATTAGGTTGCCAGATCGCGATGAGTAAAGATTTTACATTTGCTATTAAGAGAATTTGTTTCGACGAAGAATATTGTCCTTCAGACAATACGCGTATCACAACCAACTTTGCTAACCTGGCTAGAGGAACGAGCCGCCAGGAGAATTTACGCAACACCTTCAGGATGATTGACAATCGGTTCAATGCTCTGGCCCATTGGGATAACCCTAAAGGCGATCGTTATACTGTCAATCTTGAAATCATCTCCGTTGAGATGAATATGGGTGGGAAAAACTGCGACAACGTCCTCCCTTTGATTGAAATATTGAAAACGAATATTGTCGATCGAAAAACTGGCGAACGTATTGAGGGCATCGTAGGGAATAATTTCTCCTCCTACGTGCGGGATTATGACTTTAGTGTTCTCCTACTGGAACACAATAAGAATCAGCCCGAATTCACCACGCCAGATGACTTTGGATCTCTGCATGGGAAGCTGTATAAGTCGTTCGTGAACTCGGACACGTACAAAGCTAATTTCCAAAAGCAGCCGGTTATCTGTCTAAGTGTTTCCAGTAGCAAGATCTATCATCGGACTGCAAATAAGCATCCTGTATTGGGCGTTGAATACCTGCAAGACGAGTATTCTTTAACTGATGAATATTTTCAGAAAATGGGGTTGAAGGTTCGCTATTTCATGCCTCCGAATAGCGTTGCGCCTTTGGCTTTTTATTTTTCCGGCGATTTGCTTGGTGATTACAGCAATCTTGAGCTTGTCGGCACCATCAGCACGATGGATACATTCCAGAAAATTTACCGGCCGGAGATTTACAATGCGAATTCTGCGGCAGGGGAGTCCTATCAACCGAGTTTGAAGCACCAGGATTTTTCGTTAACTCGAATTGTTTATGATCGAGAAGAACGTAGCCGACTGGCTATTGAGCAGGGAAAGTTTGTTGAAGAGCAATTTATCAAACCATACCAGGCCGTTCTTGAGCAGTGGTCCGCTAGCTACGCTCCTTGATTAATCAGAAACACAAGGTCATCTATTGTGAAGAAATTGTTACCCACTTCAACTGCCGGTAGCTTGCCTAAACCCTCGTGGCTCGCACAACCCGAGACACTCTGGTCACCTTGGGAATTGCAAGGTGAGCAATTAGTTGAGGGCAAACAAGATGCTTTGCGTTTGTCATTACAAGAACAACAGCACGCAGGCATTGATATCGTCAGTGACGGCGAACAAACGCGTCAGCATTTTGTGACTACGTTCATTGAACACCTCAGCGGCGTCGATTTCGAAAACCGTAAGACCGTTAGAATTCGTGATCGCTATGATGCGAGCGTACCGACTGTCGTTGATGCTGTTGCCCGCCAAAAACCGGTTTTTGTTGAAGATGCCAAGTTCTTGCGTCAGCAAACGAAGCAACCGATCAAATGGGCGCTGCCCGGTCCGATGACGATGATCGATACGCTCTATGACGATCACTATAAAAGCCGCGAAAAACTGGCCTGGGAATTCGCCAAAATCCTGAATCAGGAAGCCAGGGAGCTGGAAGCTGCCGGGGTCGATATTATTCAGTTTGATGAACCCGCATTCAATGTCTTCTTTGATGAGGTGAATGAGTGGGGCGTTGCCACGCTGGAAAGGGCCATCGAAGGGCTTAAGTGCGAAACGGCTGTCCATATTTGCTATGGCTACGGCATCAAGGCCAATACCGACTGGAAGAAGACGCTGGGGTCGGAGTGGCGGCAGTATGAAGAGGCTTTCCCCAAGCTGCAAAAGTCCAGTATCGGCATGGTCTCGCTGGAATGCCACAACTCTCACGTTCCGATGGATCTCATCGAGCTTATTCGCGGCAAGAAAGTGATGGTGGGGGCCATTGACGTGGCTAGCGATACCATTGAAACGCCCGAGGAAGTCGCCAATACTCTGCGAAAAGCACTCCAGTTTGTCGATGCCGATAAGCTATATCCTTGCACCAACTGCGGCATGGCCCCCTTGTCTCGTGCAATAGCGAAAGGCAAGCTGGAAGCTTTGAGTGCAGGCGCAGAAATCGTTCGAAAAGAACTCTCGAACTAGTTTTGAGCTAACGTCGGAAGCGATGCTCGGGAAGATTGAGACGGTGTGGATTTTAGGGAGATTCTTAAAAGGACTCCCTGAATCGGTTGATTGAACTACGCCGCCCAGGTTGCCCGAGTATCCAGATAAAGCAAAGACTTAACCATCTTGAGCTGCACCCCGTATTTAGTCCCTATTATGTCACTTTCTAGTATTGCTATCGAGCCATTGAGCTTTCGCGAAGCGCTCGGGCACTACGCCTCCGGTATCACGGTGATTACATCACACGTTGATGACGAGCCGATTGGCTTCACTTGCCAGTCGTTCTATAGCGTGTCGATGAGCCCGCCACTGGTGTCATTCAGCGTAATGTCCAGTTCGGCCAGCTACCCAAAAATTCGCCAGGCAGGTCGATTCGTGGTCAATATCCTGTCAGATGATCAAGTCACAATTTCCGACCAGTTCGCTCGGCGAGGCACGGACAAGTGGCACGGAGTCGAATGGCAGGAATCGCCGCTGGGTAATCCGATCATTGCCGGCAGCCTTCACTGGCTTGATTGCGAAATTTACGCCGAGCACGCCGCAGGTGATCACCTGATCGTGATTGGTGAAGTGAAAGCGTTAAACCTGCAAGACGCTGCTGCTACGCAACCATTGCTGTATTTCAAAGGGCAATATCGCAACATCGCCGCGCATAGCGCGGTTTGAGCGTTGACCTCCGCCGGGCGCTCGCGCAATTGTCCCTCTTCTATGCCGTCCGCGTGCGGCTGGCTACTATCGCAGTCGTTGCTCTGCACTATCACCAAGAGGCTGCGGCAACGACGTCCCTCTCATTTACACGGTATCGAACTGTCTTGAGTTCATTGAAACAGGCGCTGAACGAAGGACGCTTCGTCTGCGTGCTTGATGCGCCATTCGTTGAGTCAAACCTGAACGCCCCTATCACGTGAGTTAGCGGCCGTCGCTAAGCAAATTTCAGCCCCAACGGTTGGGGCCGCCGCTGGAGAGGGGCGAGGACCGTCGGGCTCTCTCGAACAGACACTTCACGCGATCAGAAGAAGTAACGAAGGCCGACACGGGAAACGAATTGCTTGTCTGTCGATGACGGCCCCATTGCCGCAATCGAAGCCACCGTACCATTCGCTCCGCCAGCCTTCTGGCCCGCGAGTTCGAGATAGACACTGGTTCTCTTCGAGAGCAGGTAGGCAGCAGCCAGGTTGAGCGAATACCAGTGGGAACTTTCAAGCTTGTCGTAGGCGACATGCGCAGAAAGATCGACGTCCGGCAGCGGAAAATAATCGCCGCCAAGATGCACGACCTGGTCGGTCGCCGACTGACCATTCAGCTCAAGCCTCGTGTTCGTGTAGATCGCGGAAGCGCGCCAGTTGCCGAACGTATACATGCCTGCCGCTCCGAGGATGCGCTGGTTGTCCACCAGCAGCACGGTCGTCGGCGTCAGGCTCCGGCCGAGCAACTCGGGCGCGCCCGTCGCTCCAGCCTGTATTTGCACCTTGTTGATGTCCGTGACCACCAGCCCGGCCATGAATGGGCCGTACGTATACTGAAGATTTGCACTGTATGCGCGACCGACATTGGTCGACGAGGCGCCTGCGTTCTGCCCGAACGCATACATCGCGCCGAAACTCAGTCCACCGAAGCTCGCGCTGTTGAACTGCACGGCGTTGTTGAGCCGCTCGCCCGATGCACGATCAAGATCGGCATTCTGGAAGAGCATGATCCCGGTGTTCAGATACGGAACCATGTACCGTTCGAGTTGCAGCGTGTAGTCGTACTGGCGACCGAGATAGACATCACCGATGCCGGCTTTCCCAAGGCCGACGTACGCCTGCTTGCCGAAGATCAGACCTTGTCCCATTGCGCCGCTGTTCAGGGAGAATCCGTTCTCCAGTTTGAAGACCGAGTGCAAACCGCCACCAAGATCCTCGGTTCCTGTGAAGCCAAGCGCATTTGCCTTGTTGATGCCATCCTGCATTTTGACGACCGACTTGCCGCCGACGTTGTTGATATAGCTAATGCCGTTGTCGACGCTACCGTAGATCGTTACTGAAGATTGAGCGAACGTGCTGGCGCAAATTGACTGGAGCATCAGCATTGCAGCGATGTGGTGTCTCTTCATTTGTATTATCGAATTTCAATGATTCTTGAAAAAGCGCGACGCCGCAGGCCGGCCTCACGCTCGCCTGATTACTTCTGCGCAAAAGGGATAAAAAGGGAAGGCCGCCTTGCGGCCTGTACATCAATTGCCGATGCGGCGATTGCGGGTCTCGGGCAGCAGGAATGTCGCGAGGAGGCTGACGATGCTGGTTGCCACCACGTAGTAAGCGGGAGCCAGCGTGCTATGGGTCACTGAGATGATCCAGGTCACCACAAGCTGCGTGGTTCCGCCAAAGAAGGCTGTGCCCACGCCATAGGTAATCGCGATGCCTGTACTCCGATAATGCGCCGGCAGGAGCTCCGGAATGGCAACCAGGCCCGCGGTGGCGCTGGCCGCCGTAAGCGATGCCAGCACGGCGGTCCCGGCCAGAAGGCTCATCGCTCCCGGTGCGGCATTGAGCCACCAGAACATCGGTACGATCACAATGGCCAGCGCGACTCGCGGCGCAATCATGGCGAACTTTCGGCCCACGGCATCGCAAACAACGCCGCCAATCAGACCGAAAACAAACGTCAGCGCTCCGCCAACCAGTACGCTCATCTGCGCGAGCGTGGCGGGTAACTTCAGCACCTGGATGGCATAGGTCGTCATGTAATTGCCGACCTGCGAAGACACCGCACCGGCGAGCAGAATCAGGGCCCCGAGGACGATGTAGCGCAGCGTGCCGGAACCACGGCTTGCGTCACGCTGGACGGTTGATCGCTTCGAATCCTGCTCGAGCGTTTCCGGAATGTTCCGGCGAATGTACATCGCAACAGGGACCAGCAGGAGGCTGAACATGAAGGGAATCCGCCATCCCCAGCTAGCGAGTTGCGCCGTGCTGAGCAGCAGCGAGACCGTTACGCCGATCACGCCACCCGCCGTGACAGCCATGCCCTGGCTGGCAAGCTGCCAGCTCGCGTAGAATCCACGCCGATTGGAAGGTGCGGCTTCGATAAGGAGTGCCGTCGAAGGGCCGACTTCGCCACCGAGTGCAAAGCCCTGCACCAGGCGGCACATCACCACGATTACGGGCGCCGCCACACCGATTGTCGAATAGCCCGGCGTCGCGGCAAGACCCAGGGTGCCCACGGTAATCAGGACAACGGTAAGAATCATTGCCGGCTTGCGCCCCGCGCGGTCCGCATATCTGCCGATCACGACCGCACCGAGCGGGCGCATCAGAAAGCCGACGCCGAACGTCGCCAGCGAAGCCAGCAGGCTGCCGAATTCTCCTTCAGCCGGAAAGAAGGCCTTACCGATATAAACCGCAAAAAATGCGTAGATGACGAAGTCGAAGAACTCGAGCGCATTGCCGGCTACCGCCCCTGCCACGGCCGAGCGACTGAGCGTTGGCGGTTTGTGGCACACCGCCTCGCCGTCGCTCAAGCGGGCTTCAAGCGTACTTGGGGTAGTCATCTCAGGTCTCCTATGTTGTTTTGCTCGACGGCACCGCGCGCGAGCGGCTCATGATTGCCGAGCTCTGGCAGCAAGCCCCTTTGCAGACCGTTGAGTGCCTGCAGATAAACCTCACGCCCTTGCACCCAGACCGCAAGTTTCCAATCGTCGTGCTCCGGGTAGAACGCTCGTTTGAGTGCTGCCTTGATCGTGTTGCGCTTTGCGTTGTCGGTGCAACCATAGCGATGCAGCCAATGTTCCGCGCGCATCGCGTGCACGACTTCGTCCATGGCGTAGGTGCCGAATTCGAGACATACGTTCGTCTGCGCCGCATCTGGGCACTCCTCTGAGAGCGCTGCCTGAATGGGGCCACTGAGCGGAATGCTCACCGACGTTCCGGTGGCTACCGAAGTCATGTTGTCCCCCCACCACTGTCGCGAGCGGGCCAGCGTGACGGGATTGTCCGGCGCCGCGAAAATGCGTTCCCCCACGCCATAGGGGCCAAGTCCGGTGTGGATATCGATCGAGCCGATATGCCGGCTCCCCACGGCATATTTGCGCAGGATGCTGCGGAACGTCGAGTTGCTCCAGGTGGGCGCCACGCCGCCGAAGTGCAGGCCATCTTCGAACGCGTACTGGCCGAGCGCTACAGCACGCTGGAAGCCACGCACGCCGACGCGCTCGCGATATGCATTCAGCAAGATCTCGTTTGCGTTTTGTGGTGGCCAGTCACGCGGCAGTAGCAAGTCGTGAATTTCCGCGTAGCCGGCGTTGTCCGGGAGAGTCGTTGAGAAGTCCACAAAATTTCGATTCAAATCGACGTTTTCCTGGGTCGCCCGGCGCGTGTGCGAAAAGCCGTACGGATTGACGGCGTGCACGTGCAGAACTGCCGCGCTCCGCGCATCGAACGGAGCCTTCGCGCCAGGATCGAGCTCAAGGAGACCTGTTTGGATCGCAGAGCCGCAGTAGCCTTCCACGCCATGGCATCCGCTGATCACGATCAGAAGGTTGGACGCGTCGCTCGGCCCATCCAGCACCACGTCGGTTGCCAGCCTTTCCCCGTCTGCGCCGCGTAACGGCAATTCGTATGAGTCGACGCTCAGGCCGCGTCGGGATGCTGCGCCGAGGAACTTTTCACGAGCCTCGGCGTAGCTGCTGCTAAACAGCTTGCTGATGTTTTGTTGTGCCACGATGGGTCGGAACGATTCAGGCAGGGATGGGGGATCGCAGGCGTTGCGCTTGCCGGATTCGGCAGGCGTCGCCAAACGAGGTAAAGATCGCGCGCGCTAGCGGACTGTCGTCGACGCGCATTTCTGGGTGCCATTGAACGCCCAGCGTAAATTGCGCGGCCGACTCGACCGATATCGCTTCGACCAGGTCATCTGGCGCCCTCGCTTCGACGCGCAGCCCCGCACCCAGCCTGTCCACACCTTGATGGTGCAGAGAGTTGACCATGGCAGTGGCGCGGCCGGCCAATTGCTCGAGGCGCCCTCCAGGGACGATCGCGATCTCGTGACGATCCTCGTACCAGTGCTCCACCGGTCGGTCGTGGTCGCCTTCCCGATGATCGAGACGGCCGGGCTGATCATGAACCGCCCGCTCGAGCGTCCCGCCGAAAGCGACGTTGAGTTCCTGAAAACCGCGACAGATGCCAAGGAAGGGCACGCCCGCTTCGAGAACCTTTGGCAGCAGCGAAAGGGCAACGTCGTCGCGGGCGAAGTCGACATGGACGGACGCGGGCAACGGCGGCGCGCCATAGCGCTCTGCCGCGATGTTGGAAGGACTGCCAGTGAGGAGAAAGCCATCGATCGAGTTGATCAGCGTTTCAGCATCCACGCCTTCCGCGTGCGCCGGGACGACGATGGGAAATACGTTCGCAACCCGGGCAAGGGCATGCACGTAGCCTTCGAGTACGCCATGCGCCGCGTGCTTTTGGCGCTCGAAGCGATCGGCCACGATGGCAACGACGGGTTTAAGGGAATTCGAGTAATTCATTTCTGCCGCAAGACTCCAGGGAGGTTAGAAGCAGTCTAGGTGGCTGATTTAATGATGTAAATTGCATAATTAATTGAGTTATCATGCAAGTACTGCAAGTGAAGGCTCAAGTATGAACAGTCGCCAACTTCGCCATTTTCTGGCCCTTTTACAGGAGGGCTCGCTGAGCGCTGCGGCAACCAGTGTTTTCCTCAGTCAGCCCGCGCTGTCACGAAGCGTGCGCGCGTTGGAGGAATCACTTGGGGTGCCCCTTTTTGATCGCAGTGAGCGACGGCTCAAGCCCACCGTCTATGCCTGGGCGTTTGCGGAACGGGCGCGGCGCATTGTTTTCGAAGAGCAGGAAGGCATACGGGCTCTCGAATTGATGCGTTCGGGTGACGCAGGCACGTTGTCGTACGGAATGGGTGCGTCGCTAGCAAGCGTCTTGCTCAAGCCGATGATGCTCGAACTGCTAGGGGCTTCGCCGCAGCTGAAGCAGCGTTCTGTCGTTGAATCGTCGGACCGGTTAATGCAGCTCTTGCTGGAAGAGCAGCTCGATTTCTTCGTCGGTGACATCAGGGTCGCCGCTTGTCATCCCGATACGGTCATCGAGCCGATTTATCGCTGCAGCTTTGGCTGGTACGCACGCACGGCGCATCCACTGGCAACGCTGCCAAAGGTCACGATAGACGATTTAAAGAGATTCCCGCTGATTGCGACTGGCTATCTGGAGGAGTCGCTCGCGCGCCGCTTCTTGGAGTTGTACGGGCTCGCCGAGCCGTTTGTCGATCACTTCGCCATGGTCGTGGGCGATATGCCCGCCGTGCAGGACGTTGTCACGTCAACCGATGCAGTGCTGCCATCGACAGACTTTGCGATGCTCGCCAGTCAGCGCGCAGGGCGTGTTGTCACGCTCCATGTCATGCCATTGCTCGACATGGAGCTTACGCTTGGGATCGTTCGCCTCAAAGGGCGGACGCTTATTCCGGCAGCCGAGCGGGCATTCGCCATCGTGCGGGAGCGCCTGACACAGGCTCACGGTTAAGCGGGTTTTTCGAAGGTACGGTCCGAAATCAGTCGCCCTTACTCTGGCACCCTCCGATCGGCGAGGCGCACCTCATCGCCTCGCCGATACCGCAAGATGGTTCTTCAAAAACGCACGTGTCCGGTCCTGCCGAGGATCGCAAAGCAATTGATCCGGCGGCCCTTCCTCAACCACCACCCCACGATCCATAAACATGATCTTGTCGGCAACCTCGCCGGCAAAGCGCATTTCATGCGTGACGATCAGCATGGTCATATTCTCAGCGGCCAGTTGCTTCATAACCGCATTCACCTCGTCAACCAGCTCCGGGTCCAGCGCCGAAGTCGCTTCGTCGAACAGCATGACTTTGGGTTGCATCGCCAATGATCGCGTAATGGCGACACGCTGCTTTTGCCCTCCAGACAATTGCGAAGGGTAGGCATCGATTTTATTGGCGAGCCCTACCTTCGAGAGCAATTTCAGCGCAAGCTCACGAGCGGCGTCCTTGTTCATGCCCTTGAGCTTGACTGGACCCAGAATGATATTTTCCAGCACGGTCAAATGCGGAAACAGATTGAAGTGCTGAAACACCATGCCCATCTGCTGCCGCACCGCGTTGATATGCTTTTCGAACGCGCGGCCCGTTAGCGGTTGATTCACCTGCAGGCCGTCGAGCCACACCTCGCCCTGATTCAGGGTCTCCAGATGGTTGATCGAGCGAAGCAGCGTGCTTTTTCCCGACCCGCTCGGCCCGATGATCGCGACGATCTGGCCACGCGAAACGGAAAGATCGATTCCCTTCAGGACTTCCACCGCGCCATACGCTTTACGGGCGTCCTTCACTTCAACCATGGGTTGCAATGCGCTCATCGCGTCACCTCGATATTTTTTTCCACTCGCCGCAGCCCGGATTCCATCGCCAGATTGCACAGGTAATAAAGCACGGCGACGCTTAGATAAAATTCAAACGGACTGAACGTGTCGCTAATGGCGTGTTGCGCGCTATTGACGAGTTCGGCAATGCCGAGAACCGAAACCAGCGACGAATCCTTCAACAGGACAATCATGTTGTTGCCGATGGGCGCAATGGTTTTGCGAACCGCTTGCGGAATCACGATATGGAGCAGCGTGCGTCCACGGCCAAAACCGATCGAGCGTGCGGCCTCGGTCTGGCCATGATCGACCGACACGATGCCCGCGCGGATCACGTCCGCGTTATACGCCGCAAAATGCAGGCTGAGCCCGATGATGCCGGCGCCAAAAGCGGGAATGTCGATGCCAATTTGCGCGAGCCCGAAGTAAATCAGAAAGAGCTGGAGCAAAAGCGGCGTGCCCATGAACAGCCAGATGAAAAGGCGCACCGGATAGCGCACGAAGCCGGGCGCGTACAGCACGGCAAGCGCGAACACAATGCCGAAAACCAGGCTCAGGAACGACGACATGACGGTGAGGATCACCGTCCACATCAGGCCCTTGAGAAGCAGCCCGGTGTAGGGAAAGACGATACTGAAATCGAGTGGTGACATCCGTGCTTCCTCAGCGGGGTGCGAAGCGTTTGTCGAGCAGATCGACGACCCGCGCCACGACGTAGATGATGATCATGTACAGGACGGCCGCAATCGCGAAGATTTCGAATGGCTTGTAGGTGGAGCCGATATAGCGTTGCGCGGTATAGGTCAGCTCGACCACGGACACGGTTGAAACCAGTGCCGATCCCTTGATGAGCCCGATCGTGTTGACGCCGAGCGGCCGTATCATCAGCCGGGCCGCCTGAGGCAAGACGATGAACCACATCGTTTGCGCGCGCGACAGCCCGATCGAGCGCGCGGCTTCGATGTGTCCGCGCTCGACATTCACGATCGCGCCGCGAATGGACTCCGACATGTAAGCGGCAATGTTCAGGCCCAGCGCGATATACCCGGCGGTGAAGGGATCGAGGTTCAACCCGATCTGCGTGCCGCCGAAATAGAGAATGAAGAGCTGAACCAGATTGGGCGTGCCGCGAAAGATGCTGACGTACGTGGTGGAAAGCGTGCGCAGGACCCGGTTATCCGAAAGGCGTCCGGCCACCAGCACGACGGCCACGACGAGCCCAATCAACAGCGCAAGCGCCGAAATCTGCACGGTTACCCAGGCCGCCTCCAGAAAAAACGGCAGGGTTCGTAGCATCAAGGTCATTGCAAGATCCATGAAAATCTCCAGGGGCGCACTCGACCGGCCCGCAGCGGCGGGGGCCGGTCATGCAAGAACGCTCAGCGAATATCGCTGCCGATCCACTTCTTGGAGATTTTTTCGTAGGTACCGTCGGCCTTCATGTCGTCGAGCGCCTTTTGCAACGCCACCTTGAACTCGGGATTGCCCTTGCGGACTGCGATGCCGATGCTGTCCGGTGCGGCTTGCGCACTGGTGATCGTGAGCATCCTGACCTTCTGGCCGGTTTCCTTCACCGCGACCATGACCGGCACGCTGTCCATGACGATGGCGTCGATACGGCCGCTCTGAAGCTCCATCAACATCTCGGGCAGGCCCTTGTAGGTGCGCACGGTCCAGCCGTCCTGGGCCTGCGCCCACTTGTCGTTGGTGTCGCCGAGAATCACGCCGACGGTCTTGCCCTTGAGTTGATCGATTTTCTGAACGGGAGAATTCGCGGAGACCACGGCAACGCGTTCGACGTGGTAGTACGGGCCCACGAAGTCCACGGCTTTTTCGCGCGCGGGAGTGATCGTCATCGAGGCAACCACGATGTCGTATTTCTTCGCCAGCAGGCCGCCGATGATGCCGTCGAAAGGCGCCGTCACAATGACGGGCTTGAGCTTCAATCGGTTGGCGAGTTCCTCGCCGATCGAGGCGTCAAAGCCGACGATCTCGTTCTTGTCGTTGGCGAAGCTGAACGGCGGGTATTGGCCGCTCATCGCGATGCGAAGCTCGCCGGTGCTCTTCAGTGTCTGGAGTTCGTCGGCCACGGCGGCGGAGTGAACGGAAAACGACAGCGCGACAGCCGTCGTTGCCATCGAGATCAGGCGCTTGAGATTGAGAATCATGGAAGTCGTCTCCTCCAGTATTGATTGTTTGTCTATGCCAAGCCTGTAAGTCGTGAAAATCTTGACATAGTTCTAGTGGGCGGACACCCGGCAATGTGTCCGCAGATCGGAATTTGCGTCGGAACTGACCGGCATATTGCCGGTTCGGCTGCCGCCCGGCGGTAGCCACAGATCACCTTCGTTAGCGCAGCGCGGCTTCGATGCTGTCGCCGAGCACACTGAGCAAATGGTCCGCGTTGGCGCGGCTGAAGATCATCGACGGGCGCATTTTCAGCACGTTGTCGAAGGGGCCTTCCGTGCCCATCAGCACGCCGCGCTCGCGTGCGCCGTCGCAGATCTGCTTCGCGAGGGCCGTCGCGGGTTCGCGGGTCTTGCGGTCCAGCACCAGTTCGATGCCGAGGAACAGGCCTTGCCCGCGCACGTCGCCGATGACTTCGTAGCGCTGTTGCATGGCGCGGAAGCCATCGAGCAGGTAGTTCCCGACTTCGAGCGCGTTGCGCTGCAGACCGTCGCGTTCAATCACATCGAGCACGGCGAGACCCGCGGCGCACGACACCGGATTGCCCGCAAAGGTGTTGAAGTATTCCATGCCATTGTTGAAGCTGTCAGCCACCTCGCGCGTGGTGACGAGCGCGGCCATCGGATGACCGTTGCCGATGGGCTTGCCCATGGTGACGATATCGGGCACCACGCCTTGCATTTCGAAGGCCCACCAGTGGCTGCCGACACGGCCGAAGCCGACCTGCACTTCGTCGGCGACGCACAGGCCGCCGGCGGCGCGCACCATCGCGTAGACCTCTTGCAGATAACCATCGGGCAAGAAAATCTGCCCCGCCACGCTGGGAATGGATTCGGCCAGAAACAGCGCGGGCTTGCGGCCCAGCTTTTTCATTGCGTCGATCTGTTCGGCGACGCTCTGCGCGAAACGCTTGCCATGCTCTTCGAGCGGCCAGTCCGCTGGCGCGCGGTAGCTGTCGGGAATATCGGCCTGGAATACGTGGTCAGGTTTGCCCTTGCCGCCCTTGCTTTTGTACTTGTACGGGCTCAGATCGATCAGCTCCTGGGTGTTGCCGTGATAGGCCCAGTCGAGCACCAGCGCATCGCGGTTGCCGGTATGGTTGCGCGCCATGCGCAGCATCAAGCTGTTCGCTTCGCTGCCCGAGCACGCGAACGAGGCCACCGAAAGCCCTGCGGGCAGCGTGGCGGTCAGGCGCTCCGCGTAAGTAACGATCGTGTCGTGCAGATAGCGCGTGTTGGTATTGAGGATCGCGGCTTGCCGCGTGATGGCCTCCACAACATCGGGATGCGCATGGCCGAGATGGCAGACATTGTTGAAGCAGTCGAGATAGGCGCGGCCGCGATGATCGATCAACCAGACGCCGTCGCCGCGCACGAACTTGATCGGCTCCGCATACGAAATCGATAGATTGGGCAGCAGCACGGCCTTGCGGCGCTCGACGAGTTCGGCGCGCGTGCGTCCCGTCTGTTTGAATGCCTCGGGCGGAATGCCGGCCAGCGCGGCAACATCGGGAAAGATATCGGCCCAGACATCGAGGTAGGCAGTCTCGCCCACGCCCAGCACTTCGGTGGCCGACAAGCTCACGTCCGTCGACACCTGGAAATGCAGATGCGGGGTCCAGCCGCCGTTCTCGTCGCTTCTGCCCATGTGGCCGACGAGATCGCCCGCGGCCAGCTTCTGGCCCGTCTTCAGGCGCGCGAGCGCTTCGTGTCCCATGTGCCCCCAGAGCGTGACGAAAGGCGGGCAGCCTTGCGGCTCGTGCAGGAGCGTGATCAGCCCGCCGTAGTCCTGCGGCTCGGGCGCGATCTGAACGCTGCGCACCGTGGCGTCGAGCGGCGTGTAGACCGCGGTGCCGGCCGGCATGAACAGATCGACACCCAGATGATGGACGCGATGCTGGCCGCTGATGAATCGCGATTCGAACGCCGCATTGCGGTAGACCGTGCGCTTTTCGCCCCACGGTCCCACGCCTAGCTGAATATGATGGCGCTCGCAGAAGTCCTTCCACCACGCGGTGGATTGGTCGGGACGCTGCGCGGCCGAGTCGATCGTCATCTCGTGCGAGGCATCGCCGTACGGAACGAGGGCCTTGGTCAAGGTGGCCGGATGCGGACGCACGATCGGGGCGAAGTGTCGGGTGTTGGCGGCAATCCAGCGGCGCGTGGCTCCCGCGCCTTCCACTGCGTCGAACCCGCAAGCCTTGCGCAGAATGGCCGTGGCGAAGCGCGGATTCATCGCGTCGAGCCGGTGCAGCAGCCGCCACGCGGGCGCCTCGCTGATCGCGAGATAGGGGTTGTCTTGCGTGCGGTCGTGGCGCGATGCCGAGAAGGTCACGCTGATCACGAGCCGCATGGCGATGAGATCGAACAGAACATCGACCTCTTCCGGCAGAAGCGGATACTGCTCGTGAAACCCGGCCACCAGCGCGCCCGCTGCGCCGATCGGATCTTCGGTGTCGAGGATCGAGTAGGCGCATGCAATCGCCACGTCCGCAATCAGCACCGTATGCACGGCGTCGCCGAAGTCGATCAATCCGGCGATTTTGCTGTGATCGGCTTCGTCGACCAGCACGTTCCAGTCGTTGGCATCGTTATGGACGACCTGGGCGCGCAGGCGCGGCAGCTTTGGCGCTACGTGGTTTTCGAAGCGCGCGATAAAGCGTTCGAGCATCGAGCGCTTCTCGTCATCGCGCACGAAGTGCAAACGCGTGCGTGCCCGGGCTGCGTGCCGGACGTCCCAATCCAGATTGCGCAACGCACCGGGATGGATGAACCCCTGCAAGGCGCGATCGAGATCGCCCATCGCACGGCCGAGATTGCGCAACAGGTCGAAGCTGCGCTCGACCGTGGCCAGCGGCGTGCCCGGAATCCATTTCGCGAGCCGCACGGCGTGCTCTTCGCCGGTCGAAGACATCGTCGACGCCAGCAGTTTGCCGGACAGGCTCGGCTTCAGGTACGGGACGAGCATGCTCGAACCGGCCTCGTTGAGGTGGTGCAGCAGCGCCGTCTGGAGTTCGCTCTCGACCTTCGGTTCGCTGGCGTTCACGACCTTCAGAATCCAGTCCGCGCCAGTTCCCGTTTTCAGACGGAAGTTCCGGTCCCGCTCGCCATCGAGCAAGGAAGCTGTTGCTGTCACGCCGAAAATTTCTTGGCTGAGCTTTTCGGCGTCGGCGACAGTGTAGTGAGGTGCGGGACGAGAGAGATCGGTCATATCGTGCTTCCAGCGTGGATTGGCAAAAGGCGCGTTTAGAACGGTGATAATCAGGAATCCGTATTTAAAGTCATGCGCAGACTCGGAAGTCGTGGGAAGACGCCCGGGCAAAGCGGACCGGTCGGCGAGTCAGGCCGAGGCCAACGGCTTGCCGGGAAGCGCCCCGGCCGGGCCGGCGCTATGTTGAACGCGCATCCTGACCGTATGTTGGCATGCGATGGGTTTTACGACATCATGTATGTTGCCGGAATGCCCGGCAGAATGTCGGAATGAACCGGCATGTATTCGGTGGACAGGAAAGGTGCCTGATGCGTGAGCTTGATGCAACTGATCGTGAGATTCTGACTGTCCTCTCCAAGGACGCCCGCATTGCATTGAAGGCATTGGCGGCCCGCATCGGGCTGTCGCGCAGCGCCACGAGCGAGCGCGTCGCCAATCTCGAGAGGAGCGGTGTGATACGGGGCTATCGCGCGGACATCGGCGAGATCAACCCCAATGTGATTCGCGCGATTCTGATGGTGAGCCTCAAGCGGACCCCGGCGAATCAACTGCTCGACATGCTGGCGGAGCAGCCGGAAGTCAGGCGCGTGTCGTCGGTCAGTGGCGAACTGGATCTGATCGTGGAGATCGAGGCGGGCAATATCGACGGCCTCAATCGTGTCCGTGACTGGGTCGCGAACTATGAGACGGTTGATGACCTGACGACGTCGATTGTCTTGCGGCGCGATATCGACCGGGAAATGCGCTGATTCTTGTGGTCGTTTTTGATTGCGCGCGCATGCCGGGTGGTGGGGGAACGGGCCGGTCAGGCAGACTGACCGGCCTTTTGCATTCCGGTTAGCCGAACAGCTTGTTTGCCGTTTTGGCGATCAACTCGCCTTGATGCCGCGCCCCGGCAAGCTCGATTTCAGTCGGCTGGCGCTGGCCTTGTCCGCCGGCAATGGTCGTCGCGCCATAGGGTGCGCCGCCGACAATCTCATCCAACGTCATCTGCCCCTGGTGGCTGTACGGCAGGCCCACGATCGTCATGCCGAAGTGCAGCAGGTTGGTGATGACCGAAAACAGCGTGGTTTCCTGCCCGCCGTGCTGGGAGGCCGTCGACGTGAACGCGCCGCCCACCTTGCCATTGAGCGCGCCGCTCATCCACAGGCCGCCCGCCTGATCGAGGAACGCCGCCATTTGCGAAGAGATGCGGCCGAAACGCGTGGGCGTGCCCACGACGATCGCATCGTAGTTGGCGAGTTCGGCGACGGTCGCCACCGGCGCCTGCTGATCGAGCTTGAAATACGCGCCCTTGGCGATTTCTTCGGGCACGGTTTCCGGCACGCGCTTGATGTCGACCGTTGCGCCGGCCGAGCGCGCGCCTTCGGCTATGGCGCCGGCGAGCGTTTCGATGTGCCCATACGATGAGTAATACAGCACCAGGACTTTGGACATTTGCCACTCCTTTTGCATGGTTGCGGCGAAACCGCGGTGGGAAAGCGAGGGAAGCAGTAATGCTGCTACGTCGGCGTTGAATCCAGAAAGACGTAGAGTGCCTCAATTTTGCCGTCGCGGACCGTGACGACGTCCACGCCCGTGTACTCGGGCGCCCCGCCGCGCGGACCGGAGCCCCAGGCGAGGCGGCCTGCGCTCGCGAGCGCCTGGGCCTTGCTGTGCGGCGTGTAGGCAAAATGCGGGTGGGTGGCGCGAAGTTCGCCGGCGAACTGGTCGAGCGCATCATGTCCGACGAACGAGCCCGCCGGCGTGTGGATCACACAGTCTTCGGTATAGAGCGCCTCGATGGCCGCGCGGCGACGTTTAGCGTCACCCTCGCCAAAGACTTCCTGAAGATTGCGATAAAGCAGTTCATGAATGCGTTCGCTCATGACGTTTCCTTTACGGTTTCCATCGATCGAAGCAGCCGGCGGGCCGGGACACGGTCAACCGGCCCGCGCGGCTTCTCAACTGGCTCGAAGCGTTGCCGTGCGCGGGGCCGGGCGTGCGAGCCGCGCGTCCAGACTGAATGCGCCCGCGCCGAAGTAGACGATCTGCAGCAAGCCGCCCGCCATCATCACGTTCTTCAGGAAGTGAATCATCTGGTTCTGGTCGGCGAAGTGGTGGTGGAAGGCGAGGGCAGTTGCCAGCGAGAACAGCGCCATCACCAGCGCCACGCCGCGCGCGCGATAACCCGAGATCAGCAGCAGTCCGCCACCCACTTCAACGATCACGGCGATGAGATACGCAAGCGGTGGAACCGGCAGCCCGACCGCCGCGATATAGCCGACGGTGGCGGAGTACGCAGCGAGTTTGCCGAGCCCGCTCATCAGGAACGGCGCGCCGATCAAAACACGCCCCAGCAAGGGAAGAAACTTATAGCTATCCATGACACTCTCCAAAAATTTAAACCACCTGGTGAGCAATGAAGAAAGGAAATCTCAGCGGGTGGCCACCATCACCAACTCAGAATCTTCGATAACGGTTATGTCGAGCGCTGCCGTGTTCGCGATCGCGACGCCGTCCAGCGCGTTCATGCTTTCGCCGTTCACCTCGATGCGTCCCGATGCAACGACGAGATAGGCCTGATGCGCGGCGGGCAACACATGCCGCACGCGCTCGCCCGCTTTCAGCGTCGCGCCAAAGAGACGTGCGTCCGCACGGATCGGCAGTGCGCCTTCATCGTTGGGAAAGCCGCTCGCGAGCACGGCGAAACGGCCCGATCGATCGTGTTTCGGAAACGACCTGGTGTCCCACGCGGGTTGGCCGCCGGCTTTGCGCGGCTGCAGCCAAATCTGATAGAGCTTGAGCGGCCGGTCGCCCTGATTGACTTCAGAGTGGCGGATGCCGGTGCCCGCGCTCATGACCTGGACGTCGCCTGCGCGAATCGTCCCTTCCGAGCCGAGCGTGTCCCGATGACCGAGCACGCCCTGGCGCACATAGGTCACGATTTCCACGTCGCGGTGCCCATGCTCCGGAAAACCGCCGCCGACCGCAATTTCGTCGTCGTTCCAGACGATCAGCGGGCCGAGCGCGCGATGTGCGGCGTTGCCATCCGGACTCACCGGTAGGCCGGCCCCGGCGAAATGGTATTTCGCGCGCAGCCAGCCGTAGTCGGCTGCGTCCAGCGATGCCCAGCGTCGATGTTCAAGCATGGCGGCTTCCTTGTTCGTGCGCCTCAGATGAGGCTTGCGATGGAGGAATGCTATACGCGCAAAGATCGCGTGCATATGTCCGCTTTAGCAAGCTATCATTGCTCTTGAAGCAACGAATTGGCGAGGAGTGGGGATGCCGACGAGCCAGATCACCGACCTCAACGACCTTCGGCTATTCGTGCTGGTGGTCGAGCATGGAAGCTTCACGGCTGCCGCGCGCAGTCTCGGGGTGCAGACCTCGAAGCTCAGCCGGCGCATTCGCGCACTCGAAGAGGAACTGGGTATTCGTCTGCTCAATCGCACGAGCCGCAGCCTGTCGCTCACGGAGACGGGGCGGCAGTTTCATCAGCATTGCGTGGCGATGGTGGCGGAGTCGAAGGCC
Organism: Paraburkholderia caffeinitolerans; assembly: GCF_902859945.1. Lineage (GTDB taxonomy): Bacteria > Pseudomonadota > Gammaproteobacteria > Burkholderiales > Burkholderiaceae > Paraburkholderia > Paraburkholderia caffeinitolerans. The sequence goes on from NZ_CADIKL010000046.1 coordinate 52,256, forward strand.
GCAAAGGACATCGTCGAGCAGACCCGGACGCAGCCTCAAGGCACGGTGCGCATCAGTTGCCCGGTGGCGTTGCTGGACTCGGGCATTGCGGCAATGCTCTCGCGCTACATCGAAGACAACCCGCAGGTCCAGGTGCTGCTCGACGCAACCAACCGGCGCGTGGACGTGGTCGAGGAAGGACTGGACTTCGCGATTCGGGTCCGGCCGGCGCCGCTGGAAAACACGGACCTCGCGGTCCGGCAACTGGGTTTGTCGGCTCATATTCTGGTTGCCGCGCCTGAATTGGCGGCGCGCTATCCGGCGCCCGAGTCGATCGAAGCGCTGAAGACCTGGCCGACGCTCTCGATGGCGAACAGCAGCGAGAAGTACGTCTGGAACTTGGTGGATGCCGGAGGGCGGGCGATTGCGTGGGCGCATCGTCCACGGCTGGCGACGGACGATCTAGCTACGCTGCGGGTCGCGGCGAGAAATGGCGTGGGCGTGGCGATGCTGCCGCGCGAGCAGGTGACCGGCGACATTCAGGCTCGACGTCTGTTGCATCTGTTGCCCGAGCTTTCGACGACACCGGGGCTCGTGCACGCCATCTTCCCCACGCGGCGAGGCATGGTGCCCGCCGTTCGTCACTTGCTGGATGCGCTGGTGGCGGGATTCGAGGCGTTGGGCGCGTAGTTTGGCCGCCGGCGTAACCGCGTGGACCCGTGTTGGCGTGCATCGGATTATCTGCGATCCGAAGCTATATAAATCGGAATCCTGAATAATAAAAGCCGACTGTAATTGACTGTCGACGGGAGCGTTCCCAGCCCTGCAGACCTCTATTCGCCTTCAATGTAAATCAATCGAAAGCAGAGGAAATAACCCGTTATGCGATTGCAGTGTTGCTGAAAGCAACGCTGCAATTTCGCTCATGCATTTCGGGTCAACCCCGACTCCGCCGTATTTCGATTGATCGTTCAATCAACTTAAAACCCTGCCACACGGCGTTCACAGCCCCCAGTTGTCGCATCTGCGCAAGACCTCGTCGCAATTGCTACGTTGATCCGCTTTTTGCCGAACGACTATTGACCGTGGGATGCACGCCTTCGTTTTCTTTCTTCCCGTAAGCCCCATCACAGTGGGTATCGGGCCAAGGAAGCGGGGGCGGGCACGCAGCTTGCACCGGGCCACACGCAGTCCGTCCGCGAGTTTGCCGCCATCCCTTCCATGCGGAACCGATCGACGCTGTGCAAATCTCGAGGAGACGAAGATGAGCCGATTCCAGACCCTGCAGGCCTGTGCGCTGTTGTTCGCCGCAGCCGCCTGTTCCAGCACCTATGCGGCGGATCCCGCCGAATGCAAGGCGGTGCGCTTCGCCGACGTTGGCTGGACCGACATTGCGGCGACCACCGGTGTGGCGTCCACCATACTCGCCGGGCTCGGTTATGAGCCTACCAAGACCATCGCTTCGGTGCCGATCACGTTCGCGGGCCTGAAGAGCAAGCAGATCGACGTGTTCCTCGGCTACTGGTCGCCGACCATGGACCCGATGATCGCGCCATTCACGAAATCAGGCTCGATCAAGGTGCTGCCGACGCCTAACCTCACCGGCGCCAAATACACGCTCGCGGTGCCCGACTACGTGTACCAGGCCGGCCTCCATTCGTTCCAGGACATCGCGAAGTTCGCGGACAAATTGCAGGGCCGGATCTACGGCATCGAGCCGGGCAACGACGGCAACCAGTTGATTCAGAAGATGATCACCGGGAACCAGTACGGCCTTGGCAAATTCAAGCTCGTGGAGTCGAGCGAGGCGGGCATGCTCGTGCAGGTGAACCGCGCCGTGCGCGACAAGCAGTGGATCGTGTTCCTCGGCTGGGAGCCGCATCCGATGAACGTGCAGATGAAGATCGATTACCTCACGGGTGGCGACGACGTATTCGGGCCCGATTACGGCGCGGCCAAGGTGCTGACCGCGGAACCGCCCGATTACAGCACGCGCTGCCCGAACGTCGCGAAGTTCGTTTCCAACCTGCAGTTCACGACGGCCATCGAGAACCATTTGATGGTGCCTATCGCGGCCAAGGAGGACCCGAACAAGGCCGCTGCCGACTGGCTCAAGACCAATCCGCAGATGCTCGACAAATGGCTCGCCGGGGTTACGACCCTCGACGGCAAGCCGGGTCTGCCCGCCGTGCGCGCGTATCTGGGCGCGCACTAACCTGACTTTCAGGCACGCCGCCGCCGTTCGCACCCTCTTGCGAATGGCCGGGGCGCAGGGCGTCAAGGGCGAACCGTGCAATTGCACGCCCTTGGCGATCCCTGAAGGCCCCAATTGGCGCGGGAATTTTGTTTAGTTAGCGTAAGACCTCAGGAGGAATTGGATGGAGCAGGCTGGAATACGTGCGCGGGGTGCCGACGAAGTTGGCGCACGAAGCGACCACAGCCACGCATTGCAGCGTGGCCTCACATGGAAAGACGCATTTTGGGTCACAAGCGGCGTACCGGCGGGTGTGCTGTTCACAATCGGCGGCGTATGCGCGACCATCGGCCAGCCCGCATGGGCCATCTGGATCGCATCGATCACGATGGGCCTCGTGCAAAGCGCCACTTATGCCGAGATTTCCGGCCTGTTCCCGCATAAATCGGGCGGCGCTTCGGTGTACGGAGCGATCGGCTGGGTCCGCTACAGCAAGACGATTGCGCCGGTTTCAGTGTGGTGCAACTGGCTCGCCTGGTCGCCCATGCTCGCGCTCGGCTGCGGCCTCGCCGCGAATTACGCGCTCTCCACGTTGTTCGCTCCCAATGCGGCCATTCTGCAATGGCACTGGACGCTCGCGAACCTCGACTTCATCAAGCCCGGCCTCACGCTGCGCATCAACGCGACTTTTATGATTGCGGCGGCGTTCCTGCTCATCACGTTCCGGCTTCAGCATAGTGGAGCATCGAAGGCCGCGAAAACGCAGAAGATTCTGGGCATTGCCTCGCTTACGCCGCTTTTGATCGTGGGCCTCGTGCCGTTCGTGACCGGCGACGTGCCCGCCACACATCTTTTCCCGCTGCTGCCGCTCGGCCACGACGCGCAGGGCAATCTGAGCGCCTCGGTGTTCGGCGCATGGAACGGCAAGGGCGTGGTGATGGCGCTGGGCGCCATGTTCATGGCTGGCTGGGCCTCGTACGGCTTCGAGACCGCCGTGTGCTACACGCGCGAATTCCGCGACCCGCGCCGCGACACCGCACGCGCGATCTTCTGGTCGGGCGCGCTGTGCCTCGTGGTGATGACGCTCGTGCCGCTCGCCTTCCAGGGCTCGCTCGGCATGCAGGCCATGCTCGATCCGCGCATTGGCGACGGCACCGGCGTGGGCATGGCAATGGCGTCCATCGTGGGCGGCGGCGCATGGGTCGGCAACGCAGTGGTGGTGATGCTGATGCTCTCGATCCTGCTGATCGTGATGACTTCGATGATGGGGTCCTCGCGCACGCTCTACCAGGCATCGGTGGACGGCTGGCTGCCGCGCTACCTCTCGCGCGTGAACGAACACGGCGCGCCGACCGCCGCGATGTGGACCGATCTGGGCTTCAACCTCGTGCTGCTGGCGATGTCCGACTACATGACGGTGCTGTCCATCTCGAACGTCTGCTACATGCTGTTCGTGTTTCTCAACCTGCAATCGGGCTGGATTCATCGCATGGATCGTCCGACCTGGGACCGTCCGTTCCGCTGCCCGACCTGGCTGCTGGGGCTGGGCGCGCTGTGTGGCTACGCGAATCTCGTGTTCGTGGGTGCGGGTGCGAATCTGCAAGGAGAGAATACGCTGCGCGATGGCTTGATCGCGATGCTGCTGATCGTGCCGGTGTTTGCATATCGCCATTATTGGCAGGATCGCGGCAAATTTCCGGCGGGCAGTGCGCTCGATATGGAAGTGGAGATTCCCGCACGCGGCAAGTGGCGAGATATGTTGCCTTATGCTGCGTTGATTGGCGCCGCGTTGACGATTGCGGTTTCGCATTATTTTGCTGCGAGGGCGTAGCGGGGCGGGTTTAATTTTCAGGTGGTTGGTTTTGCGGCGTCACGCGGGCATCGGGAGTTGCGGTGCTGCGTGACGCTGTTTTGTTTTGGGGCGTGTTATTTGCCCTATTCCTGCGCAGGCTCATTGTTCCGCCGCCGCCGTCCAGCAAACTTCTCGTATTCGGAAAACGCTTGAAGGAGGTTTTGGACAATGGCTAAGGCGAGAGTGAAGCGCGAACTCGAGGATCGGTACGATCCTGTCCCGCATACGAAAGCAGATATTGAGCGGATGATGCAGCACTCGGCGTTCAGGGCTGCGTATGAAGCATTGGATGAAGAGTTCACCGCGCTTGACGCGCTGCTCACCGCCCGCAAGGAAGCGGGTCTCACGCAGGCGCAGGTCGCGGAGCGCATGGGCACCACCACGTCCGTGGTATCCCGCCTGGAATCGTCGCTCGCGAGCGAAAAGCATTCGCCCTCGCTGGCGACGCTGCGAAAATACGCAGCGGCATGCGGAAAATCCCTGAGGATTTCGCTCGTATAAATGCATGCGGACCGGAATCGCCGTGCTTCGATTCCGGTCCGCCAGGGATACTCAATTATTCAGGTATCGATGGAATGGCGAGATTACGATACGCTGTGCGCCTTCCGTTTTGCTGCGCTCTGCACCGCTTTCATTTCCTTGCCCCCCGTTGACCGCAACGGCAAATCCCCACCCCTCGCCGGTGCGCCATTCGCCACGTAATACGGCGCCGTCGACCGCGCAAGCGGATTCCTGCCACGAATCCGGTCAGCAATCTTCTCCGCAAGCATGATCGTCGGCGCGTTCAAATTGCCCGTGGTAATGAGCGGCATGATCGACGCATCCACCACGCGCAGTCCATCGATGCCGTGCACGCGGCCTTCCGCATCCACCACTGCCATGTCGTCATAACCCATCTTGCACGAGCACGACGGATGAAATGCCGTCTCGGCACGCCCGCGCACGAAGGCGTCGATCTGCGCGTCGGTCTTGAGCTCCGCGCCGGGGTTCAACTCGCGCCCACGATAACGATCGAGCGCCGGCTGAGCGATGATCTCGCGCGTGATGCGAATCGCGTCGCGGAATTCGCGCCAGTCGAGCTCTTCGGACATGTAGTTAAAGAGAATCGACGGATGCTCATTCGGATCGCGCGAGCGCAGTTTCACGCGGCCGCGGCTCGGCGAGCGCATCGAGCCGACGTGCGCCTGAAAGCCGTGCATCTTGATCGCATTGCTGCCGTTGTAATTGATCGCAACGGGCAGGAAGTGATACTGGATGTTGGGCCACGGATCGTCGTCGCGCGTGCGGATGAAGCCGCCCGCCTCGAAATGGTTGCTCGCGCCCATGCCGGTGCCGCGCAGCATCCATTCGAGACCGATGGCAGGCTGGTTGCGCTTGAGCAGTGCGGGGTAGAGCGATACGGGTTCCTTGCACTCGTACTGCATATACATTTCCAGGTGGTCCTGAAGATTCTGTCCCACGCCGGGCAGATCGAGCACGATGGGAATGCCGAGTTCGCGCAGCCATGCGCCGGGGCCCACGCCCGAGCGCTGCAAGAGTTGCGGCGAGCCGATTGCGCCAGAGCACACCAGCACTTCGCGGCGCGCGTAGCGCGTCACTTGCGCGCCGCCGTCGAGAAACACCACGCCGTTCGCGCGCTTGCCGCTGAACAAAATCCGGTCGGTGATCGCGTGCGTGACGATATCGATGTTGGGCCGCTGCTTCGCCTGGTCCAGGTAGCCGCGCGCAGTGCTCGCGCGCCGGCCCTTGGCCGTCACCGTGCGGTCCATCGGGCCGAAGCCTTCCTGGCGGTAGCCGTTGAGGTCGTCGGTGCGCGGGTAGCCCGCCTGCACGCCGGCCTCGACCATCGCTTCGAACAGCGGGTTCACGCCGGGCTTGCTGGTCGTCACATGCACGGGGCCTTCACCGCCGTGGTAGTCGTTCGCGCCCACGTCGCGCGTTTCTGCTTTGCGGAAGTAGGGCAGGCAGTCCAGATAGCTCCAGTTCTCCAGCCCTTTGCGCTCGGCCCAGCCGTCGTAGTCGAGCGCATTGCCGCGGATGTAGCACATACCGTTGATCAGCGACGATCCACCGAGTCCCTTGCCGCGCCCGCACTCCATGCGCCGGTTGTCCATGAACGGCTCGGGGTCGGTTTCGTAGGCCCAGTTGTAGCGGCGGCCCTGCAACGGATACGCGAGCGCGGCCGGCATCTGCGTGCGGAAGTCGAAGCGGTAGTCGGGTCCGCCCGCTTCCAGCAGCAGGACCGTGACGTCGCGGTCCTCGGTCAGGCGCGTGGCGAGTACGTTGCCCGCCGATCCCGCGCCGATGATGATGTAGTCGTACTCTTGCGCTGCCATGCCGTGTCTCCTCCAATTCCCTCGAATTCGCTCAGAAAGCGGGCCGATACGGTCCCAGCTCCACTTGAACGGATTTGATGCGCGTGTAGTGTTCGAGCGTCGTGATGCCGTTCTCGCGTCCCACGCCCGATTGCTTGTAGCCGCCCACGGGCATTTCCGCGGGCGATTCGCCCCAGGTGTTGATCCAGCAGATACCCGCTTCCAGGCGATGAATCACGCGATGCGCGCGCGACAGATTCTCGGTGACTACGCCAGCGGCGAGGCCATAGATGGTGTCGTTCGCACGCGCAATGACTTCGGATTCCTCAGTGAACGACAGGATGCTCATGACCGGGCCGAAAATTTCCTCGCGCACGATCTTCATATCGTCGCGGCAGGCGGAGAACACGGTCGGCTGCACATACTGGCCGCGCGCGAATTCGCCGTCCGCGAGGCGCTCGCCGCCTGCGAGCAGCCGTGCGCCTTCGCGCTTGCCGCTTTCGATATAGCCGAGCACCTTGTCGAGCTGCGCTGCGCTTGCGAGCGGGCCGAAGTTGGTGGCCGGGTCGCCGGGGTGGCCCACGCGAATGCGCGCCACGCGTTCGACCACGCGCTTTTCGAATTCGGGCAGCAAGGACGCATGCACGAACACGCGCGTGCCGTTGGTGCAGACCTGGCCCGAGCTGAAGAAGTTGGCGGTGACGGCAATGTCGGCGGCGCGATCGAGATCGGCGTCTTCGAACACGATGAGCGGCGACTTGCCGCCCAGTTCCATCGTCACTTCCTTGAGCGACGAGCCACCGGCCGCGGCCATGACTTTCTTGCCCGTTTCCACGCCACCCGTGAACGAGATTTTCTCGATGTCGGGATGCGTGCTGAGCATCGCGCCCACGCGCGCGTCGCCTTGCACCACGTTGAATACGCCAGGCGGCACGCCGGCTTCGAGATAGATTTCGGCGAGCTTCGAGGCGGACAGCGGCGTGACTTCGCTCGGCTTGAAGATCATCGCATTGCCGGCGGCCAGCGCAGGGGCCGACTTCCAGCACGCTATCTGAATCGGGTAATTCCATGCGCCAATGCCGGCCGTGACGCCCAGCGGCTCGCGGCGCGTATAGACGAACGAATCGGTGCGCAGCGGAATTTGCTGGCCTTCGATGGCGGTGGCGAGCCCTGCGTAGTACTCGATCACGTCGGCGCCCGTGACGATGTCCACGGCGCTCGTTTCGGAAATAGGCTTGCCCGTGTCGCGCGTTTCCAGTGCGGCGAGTTCGTCGTTGCGCGCGCGCAGCAGTTCGACCGCGCGGCGCAGGATGCGCGAGCGCTCCATGGCCGTCATGGCGGCCCACACGCGCTGGCCGGCGCGCGCCGATTGCACGGCACGGTCGATATCGGCGGCGCTGGCCTGCTGCACTGTCGCCAGCGTTTCGCCGGTGGCGGGATCGCGCGTTTCGAAGGTCTCGCCACTGGTGGCGTCGGTGAATGCGCCATCAATGAAGAGGCGTTCGAGCGGGTAGACAGACATGGTCGATAACTCCGTGACTTCCAGTGCTTCCGTGATTAAGCAGACTTGCCCGAGCGCGCTTTGGCACGCATTTCGAGCATCAAATCGATGTATTCGTTGGCGACCCGCAGGGCGGCCTTGGTGTCGAACGGTTCGCCGGTGAGGGTGCCGCGCAGCCACAGACCGTCGATCATGGCGGCAAGTCCCGTGGCCGCGCGCCGCGAGGCCGCGCGCGGCAAGACCTTCTCGAACTCCGCGCACAGGTTCGAATAGAGCCGGCGCGTGTTCACGCGCTGCAGGCGGCGCAGCGCGGGCTGGTGCATGCTCTCGGCCCAGAACGCCAGCCAGGTCTTCATGACCGGCGTATTCACCTGCGAGACGTCGAAATTCGCGGCGACGATGGCGCGCAAACGCGCGCGTGGCTCGTCTTTCGCCGCCATGCGGCGGCGCATGGTGGCTTCCCAGAGATCGCGCAGGATGTGGCGCATGGTGGCCTCGAGCAGGCCGTCCTTGCCGCCAAAATAGTGACTGACGATCCCGGTGGAAATTTTCGCGTGCTGTGCGACCGTGGCAAGCGTCGTGCCCGACAGTCCGGACTGGTCGATCGATTGCAGGGTCGCATCAATGAGTTGCGCACGACGGACGTCGCGCATTCCGATCTTGGGCATGGCGATTCTTCAGGGCGGGGTCCTGGGAAGGTCCTCACTCTAGACTTTTTTTATTGAACGATCAATCAATAAAAACGGCGTCATAGCAGGGCGGCGCATTTCCCCAAGTACGCGTCGTGTGCGCGAAAGTCGCGCGAGATTTGGATTTGTACGTTCTCTCAATCCGCATAAGGCGTGCATTGGGCATGTTTCTTTGTGCGGCCTTTCAACCGTATCGCAAGGCAAGAGAGACCTACACCATGAAGAAAGTAAAAGCGGCGGCATTGACTGGCATCGCACTCGCGGTAGCCTCGCTCTCCACTCAGAGCCATGCTCAAAGCAGCGTGACGCTGTACGGGATCCTCGATGCAGGCGTGACTTACGTGAGCAATGCGGGCGGTTCGCACCAGGTGAAGTTCGACGACGGCATTTCGTATTCGAATCGCTGGGGCATCAAGGGCACCGAAGACCTGGGCGGCGGCCTCAAGGCCATCTTCACGCTGGAAAGCGGCTTTCACATCGGCAACGGGCAACTCACCAACGGCGGCTCGCTGTTCGGGCGCCAGGCATATGTAGGCCTGCAGAGCGATTGGGGAACGCTCACGTTCGGTAACCAGTCCGACATGACGCAGGATATGGTCTACACGTACAACATTTCCGCATGGGCGAGCGGCTACGCCATCAACCAGGGCGACTTCGACCGCATGAACGGCGACCATCTGCCCAACTCCGTGAAGTTCACTTCGAATACCTACGGCGGCTTCCAGTTCGGCGGCATGTATTCGTTCAGCAATACGCCAGGCGATTTCCACACGGGCAGTGCGTGGAGCGTGGGCGCGCAATACCAGAACGGCAATTTTTCGATGGGTACGGCTTATACCCAGTTGAACAACCCGTCCGGCATTTACGCATTCGACCCGTACGCGATGATCGGCACGCATACGTTCTTTGGCAAGCCCACCGTGAGCGTGGACCCGGCCACGGGCGCCGTCACCGATCTCTATGCGAGCAATCCGTTCCCGGTGGACAAGCAAGGCGCGTTTGGCGTAGGCGCGAGCTATGTGGTCGGCCCTGTCACATTGTCGGGCGACTTCACGTACACGCAGATCAAGGCGTTCGGGCAGAGCGAGCACATGCAGGTGGCCGAAGGCGGCGCGAACTGGCAGATCAACCCCGCCGTGAGCCTGATTGGCGGCTACCAGTACACGCATTTCGACGGCAATCACTGGAACATGATCTCGGCGGGCTTGCATTACCTGCTTTCGAAGCGCACCGACATCTATCTCTCGGGCGACTGGCTCAAGGCTTCGCAGGGCGTGGACGCCGTGATCGGCTACAGCTTCACGCCGTCTTCGAGCACGAACCAGGCGGACGTGCGCATCGGCATGCGGCATTCGTTCTGAGCGCTTTCCAGGCGCCCTGCACGGATCGCGGCGCGCTCGCGCTGCGGCGCAGCAATCGCATTTCAGCATCGGCGGGACGGCCAAGCGGCGGTCCCGCCGATTTGTGTTTTTACGCCGTGAATCATCGCCAAAACGCATTTCCAATCGGGCCGAAAGCCCTGCTGGCGCGGGCGTCCAACGGCAATGGCGTTTTTGTTCTATCTGACGCATTGGCGCTTTTGATCTACTAGCGTCTAACGTCAGCCGTGCAATTTCCAACCCTTGCGCGCCACGCCACGTTTTAACCAGGTCACCAGGTAAATAAAGGGAATCGTCAGATGAACGTCAGCGTCTTCGACCTGTTCAAGATCGGTATCGGGCCTTCGAGCTCGCATACGGTCGGACCGATGGTCGCCGCGTGCCGCTTCGCGTCCCATATCGAGGACGCCAACCTGCTCGCCTTCGTGCGCCGCGTGAAGGTCGAGCTGTATGGCTCGCTCGGCGCGACGGGCAAGGGTCACGGCACCGACAAGGCCGTGCTGCTCGGTCTCGAAGGCAACCTGCCCGACACGATCGACCCCGACCGCATCGAGCCGCGCCTCGCCGCGATTCGCGCGGAAAAGACGCTCGTGCTGCTCGGCAAGCAGTCGATCCGCTTCGACGAGAAGGACGGCATCGGCTTCTATCGCAAGACCATGGGCGGCGCGAACACGCTGCATTCGAACGGCATGCGCTTTCAGGCTTTCGATGAAAACGGCCAGTTGCTGGTCGAGAAAGAGTATTACTCGGTGGGCGGCGGCTTCGTCGTGAACCGCGACGGCGACCGCGTGAACGGCGTGCGCAGCGGCCACGAGGTTCCGTATCCGTTCCGCACCGGCGACGACCTGCTGCGCGTGTGCAGCGAGAGCGGCCTCTCGATCGCGGAAGTGACGTTCGCCAACGAATGCGCGTCGCGCCCGGCCGAAGAAGTGCGTGAAGGGCTGCTGGGCATCTGGCGCACGATGGCCGCCTGCGTGGAGCGCGGCTGCAAGATGCACGGCCTGTTGCCTGGCCCGATGGGCGTGAAGCGCCGCGCCGCCGATCTTTCGGTGCATCTGCGTTCGCGCACGGAAGAGTCGCTGCGCGATCCGCTTTCGATGCTCGACTGGGTCAACCTCTACGCGATGGCCGTGAACGAAGAAAACGCCGCTGGCGGCCGGGTTGTGACCGCGCCCACCAACGGCGCGGCTGGCGTGATTCCCGCGGTGCTCCACTACTACGTGAAGTTCGTGCCGGGCGCGAACGAAAAGGGCATCGTCGACTTCCTGCTTACCGCTGCGGCCATCGGCATCATCTACAAGGAAACGGCTTCGATCTCGGGCGCGGAAGTGGGCTGCCAGGGCGAAGTGGGCGTGGCGTGCTCGATGGCGGCGGCAGCGCTCGCGGCCGTGATGGGCGGTACGCCTTTGCAGGTCGAGAACGCCGCCGAGATCGGCATGGAGCACAACCTCGGCATGACCTGCGATCCGGTGGGCGGTCTCGTGCAGATTCCCTGCATCGAGCGCAACGCAATGGGCGCGATCAAGGCGCTCAACGCCTCGCGCATGGCGCTCAAGGGCGACGGCCAGCACTACGTCACGCTCGACAACGTCATCAAGACGATGCGCGAGACGGGCGCCGATATGAAAACGAAATACAAGGAGACGTCGCGCGGTGGTTTGGCCGTGAACGTCATCGAATGCTAATGGTAACGATCAAGGTAACGAGCAAGGGGTCCGCAAGATGAGCCACTATTCGATATTCAGTCTGTTCCGCAACGGGTTGTCGTATCACGAGAACTGGGAGCGGCAGTGGAGGAGCCCCGAGCCGAAGAAGGAGTACGACGTCGTGATC
>NZ_CADIKL010000047.1 GCF_902859945.1 Paraburkholderia caffeinitolerans
CAACGACCGCCTCGATGACCTTGACCCGCTCGAGTTCGCGCATGCTTGCCGTGATCAGCTCACGTCCGTTCATGGTTCGCCCCTGGTCGACGCCTCGCGTGAGCGTGCGCTTCAACCAGGGCAGGAATCGGACATTTCTAATGAGCCAGAACCGGACATTTCAAAAAAGCCGTAACACCAAAAACTTCGATAATTTGTCTTATGTAAAATCAAAGATGGAAAGGAGCCCGCCCGCACAATCTCCTATTTTCCCTGCATCTCCCCAACGACCTTCGCCATCCCTCGAGACAGCCGCGCAATCTGCCTATATAGCTCGATCATATCAACGGCCAATTGATAATCCAGCACCGCTGACTTCTGCGCCAGATCCAGATCGCCGAGAACACCTTGTCGAGCCTGTACGGCAAGCGCCTTGATCTCGGCCTTCGTTCCGGCATCGCGAGACGCCGCATCCGCATCGGGCCCGCCAATCGCCGCGATAACCGCACCCAGATTCTCCACGACGACTTCCGCAAAACGCGAGTTCGCAACATCGTTCAGCCGCGTGAGTTCGATTTGCTCAGTCAACCGCTGCTGGCTTACCGCCATCAGATTGGTGCCAATAAGGTCGCCGACGCTCTCAAGACTCGTGACGATCTGCGTAAAACCCACCATCCACCGTCCCTCTTCTTCCGAGTGCTCGGTCTTCGAAAGCTGCCCAATGTAATGCAGAATTTCCGCCGAGAGCCGGTCCGCTTCCTTGTCCCGCTCCAGCAACGCATTGATCTCTTCAATCGACCCGCTCACCACCACATGGGCGCCGTCGCGCACGATCCCGACGACCTCATCGCCCAGCCGGATCACCTCCAGACGAACGCGCTGAAGTCCAAGCGATGGTACGGCCATGGACGTTTCGTCGAGGTAAGCAGGATTGCCGATCGGCTTCGTTTCAGGTTCGCGCGAGCGCACGATCATTCTCGCCAACCGCGCGATCCCTCCCGAGAACCAGATCAGCACCAAGGTGTTGGCCACGCTGAATATCGTGTGCGTGTTGGCGACCTGACGCGGTGTTTCTGCAGCCAGCCGGGCAACACCGTGCAATTCAGGGTATGCAGGGGAAACGAAGCGGGCCAGGTCGGCCATTTGCGGAATAAAAAAGGCCCAAAACAGAACACCGAGAACGTTGAATATGAGGTGCACCACGCCAACCTGAATCGCCTCGGTGGATTTGCCGATCGAGGCAAGCAACGCGGTTCCGCAAGTGCCCACGTTGGCGCCCAGGATTAGTGCGATGCCCGCATCGAGCGGCATCAGCCCCTGTGCGCCGAGCGCAATGACGATGGCAAGCGTGGCGGCGGAGCTTTGCACGATCGCTGTAAAAATGGCGCCCGCGAGAATGCCCAACAACGGGTGCTCCATGTTTTGCATCGCGTCGATGAACGGCGGGTACGTTCGCAACGGCCGCGTGGCGTCGCCCATAAATTCGATGCCAAGAAATAGGAGCCCGAGCCCCATCACCACTTCGCCGACTCTGCGAATCAGTTCGCGCTTGCCGAACGCATACAGGGCAAAACCAATGGCCAGCATGAACGGCGTCAGTTTCGAAACGTCGAATGCAATGATTTGCGCAGTGACGGTCGAGCCGATGTTCGCGCCCATGATCATCGGAACCGACTGGGCCAAGGTCATCAAGCCCGCGGAGACGAATCCGACCAACAATACGGTGGTGATCGTGGACGAATTCAACACCGCCGTCACCAACGCGCCGGCCAGTACGCCACGAAACCGGTTGGCCGTGAGGATGCCGATCAATGCCTGGAGTCTCGAGCCGGCGATGGCCTTGAAGCCGCCGGTCATGAATTGCAGCCCGAGCAGGAAGAGCGCGAGCCCACCGATAAGCAGGCCGAACATCGGCACCAGGTTCAGACTGGCCTGATCGATCGCCGAGGGATCGGGTGTCATGATTGCGCCTCGCACCGGACTGTCGAGTCCGCTAGCGTGATCTTTTAGTTTACTGACGCAATGCGAATCCTCGCATTATCCAGGTACGGGAACCGCCCCGCCATTGAACAAGCGGTTCCCGCGCGACGCCCTGCACCTCAAGGCCGTTCCAGCGCCGCCATTGCGCGCACGATCACCAGCAGAACGGAAAGGCTCACGCCGCTCGTCGCACGCAACTCCGTAAGCAGGTGCTCGTAGCGGGCGAGCGCCGCCTCGTGCTGTTCGCACCAGGCATCCACGAGTGCTTGTGCATCGGTGGTCTCGGGCGCGGCGGCGAGCGCGTTGGTGGTGAGCGCGCACTTGAGGCGCGCCACCTCCGCAAGCGCGGCCGCGCGCGCCATCGTGTCCCAATGCGTGGGCGTGGGCAGCGCCGCCGCGCGCTCGCTGATCCAGCCGTAGTTCAGGCGCATATCCAGCGCAAAATACGCTGCAGCCACGTGCTCGAGCGGTCGATCACATGCCGCCGCCACATCGGCGATATCGAGCAGTGCGATGGAAATTTCACCGCTCGCCACACGCACCGCCAACGCGCTCTCCACACCCGCGTTCACGAGCTCCGCCTGGCGTACCGACAACGCTTCGAGATCGCTGGCCGGCAGCAGCGTCGGCAATTGCGGCGCGAGCCGCTGCGCCGCATCGCGGCAACGCGCGAGCAGCGCGCCCTCGCTGTCCACCGCGCCAGCCTGCAAATGCCGCAAGAACCAGAGCGCAGCGCGCTCCAGCAGCCTCGCAACGTCGACGAACATGCGCGCCTGCACGTCGTCGGGCACGCGGTTGTCGAGCGCGTCGATGTCGCGCCACACATCGGTCAGGTCGAACACGTCCCGCGCCATGATGCAGGCGCGCACGATGTCGCCTGGCAGCACGTCAGATTCTTCCATCAGTCGATGCACGAATGCGCAGCCCACGCGGTTCACGAGCGCGTTCGTCAGGTGGGTCGCGAGAATCTCGCGACGCAGCGGGTGGCGCTGCATCGGCTCGCTGAAGCGCTGTTGCAGCGGCTTCGGAAAATAGTCGATCAACAAGTTGGCGACGAGCGGATCTTCCGGCACGTCCGATTCGAGCAGCGCATCGTAGAGCCACATCTTGCTGTAGGCGAGCAGCACGGCGCGCTCGGGCGACGTGAGGCCGAGCTTCGCGCCCTGACGCTCCGCGATTTCGTCGTCGGTGGGCAGGAACTCGATCGCGCGGTTCAGGCGGCCCGCGCGTTCGAGCCAGCGCATGAGCCGCGTTTCCGCGTCGAGCAGTTCCGTGCTGTAGCGGCCCGCGATCGAGAGTGCCTGGGTCTGGTAATAGTTGTCGCTGAGCACGAGCAGCCCGACTTCGTCGGTCATGTCGGCGAGCAGCGTGTTGCGCTGCTTCATCGTCATCTCGCCATCGGCCACCACGAGGCCGAGCAGAATCTTGATGTTGACTTCGTGGTCCGAACAGTCGACGCCTGCCGAATTGTCTATGGCGTCGGTATTGATACGCCCGCCGCGCTGGGCGAATTCGATGCGGCCAAACTGCGTGACGCCCAGGTTGCCGCCCTCGCCCACCACCTTGCAGCGCAGTTCCGCGCCGTTCACGCGCACCGCGTCGTTCGCCTTGTCGCCCACCTGAGCGTGGGTTTCGCGCACGGCCTTCACATAGGTGCCAATGCCGCCGTTGTAGAGCAGATCGACCGGCGCGAGCAAGATTGCGCGAATCAATTCGGTCGGCGCGAGCGAGGCCGCTTCGATGCCGAGCGCGCTCTGCACGGCGGACGAAAGCGGAATGGTCTTCACGGAGCGCGCGAACACGCCGCCGCCTGCCGATATGGCCGAGGGATCGTAGTCGGCCCAGCTCGAGCGCTCGAGCGCGAAGAGCCGGCTACGTTCCGCGAAGCTCGTTGCCGGATCGGGATTGGGATCGAGAAAGATGTGCCGATGATCGAATGCAGCAATGAGCTTGATATGCGGCGAGAGCAGCATGCCGTTGCCGAAAACGTCGCCCGACATGTCGCCGACGCCGACCACCGTGAAATCGGTCGTCTGCGTATCGACGCCCATTTCGCGGAAGTGCCGCTTGACCGACTCCCACGCGCCGCGCGCGGTGATCGCCATTTTCTTGTGGTCATAGCCTACCGAGCCGCCCGAAGCAAAGGCGTCGTCCAGCCAGAAGCCATACTCGTGTGAAATCGCGTTCGCGTAATCGGAGAAGGTCGCCGTGCCCTTGTCCGCCGCAACCACCAGATAGGGATCGTCGGGGTCGTGGCGCACCACATCGGGCGGTGGCATGATCGCGTTGTTCACGAGGTTGTCGGTGAGATCGAGCAAGCCGCGCAGGAAGGTCTGATAGCACGCCACGCCCTCGCGCATCCACGCTTCGCGGTCGGTAGGCGATGGCGGATTTTTCACCACGAAGCCGCCCTTCGAGCCCACCGGCACGATCACCACGTTCTTCACCATCTGCGCCTTCATGAGGCCGAGCACTTCAGTGCGGAAGTCCTCGCGCCGGTCGGACCAGCGCAGGCCGCCGCGCGCGACGCGCCCGCCACGCAGGTGCACGCCTTCCACGCGCGGCGAGTAGACCCAGATCTCGAACATTGGCTTGGGCTCGGGCAGCCCGGGCACCTTGGCCGGATTGAACTTGAACGACAGCGATGGAAGCAGTGAGCCGTCCGCTTCGCGACGGTAATAGTTGGTGCGCTGCGTTGCGTTGATGACGCCGAGAAATTGCCTGAGAATGCGGTCTTCGTCGAGATTGGGCACCTGATCGAGCGCGCTTTCGATGGCCTTTAGCGCACGCTCAGTGCGTGCCTCGCGCGCTTCACCCGCTTCGCCCGCTGCTGGGTCGAAGCGGATAACGAACAGCTCGACCAGCTGGCGCGCAATGGCCGGGTTGCCAGTGAGTGCGCGCTCGATATAGGCGTCGCTGAACGTCGATCCCACCTGGCGCAGATACTTCGCATACGCACGCAGAATAGTGACTTCACGTGCGCTCAAATACGCGCGCAGTACGAGGCGATTGAAGTCGTCGTTCTCGATGCGCGCGCTCCACACGGCATCGAATGCGTCTTCGAACAGGTCTTTCACGCGTTCGATGTCGAACTCGGCATCGTCGGCGAGTTCGAGGCCGAAGTCGTGCACCCACGCGGGTTCGCAGCCCGGCGATGCGATGATGTACGGACGCTCTTCATCTACGCGCACGCCCAGATGCTCGAGCATCGGCAGGCTGCGCGACAACGCGATGGCTTCGCCCGTGCGGTACACCTTGAAACGGAACGCACGCGGCCCGGCTTCAATGGGCCGGTAGAGATTCATGGCAATGCGCTCCGTGCCCTGCACGCGCTCGATCAACTCGATGTCGCGCACCGCCGTGCGCGCCGGGTAGTCGTCACGATAGCCGGCGGGAAACGAATCGGCGTAACGGTGCAGGAGCCGCGTGCCCTGCTCTTCGCCAAATGCGTCAAGCAAAGCGTCGGCCAGATCGTCCTGCCAGCGCCGCGTGACCTGCACGAGCCGCGCCTCCAGCTCGCGTGTGTCCACTTCCGGCATCGTGCCGGTTTTCGCATGGACTACGAAATGAATACGCGCGAGAGCCGATTCGGAAAGTAGCGGCGTGAATTCCACCGATTCGCCGTTGAATGCTTCCTTGAGCAGATTGGCAACGCGCAGGCGCAGATCCGTGTTGTACTTGTCGCGCGAAACATATACGAGGCAGGACACGAAACGGCCGAAGCGGTCGCGCCGCACGAACAGGCGCGTGCGCTGATGCTCCTGCAAGCGCAATACGCCCATGGCGACGTCGAAAAGGTCGTCTTCGTCGGCCTGGAAGAGTTCGTCGCGCGGCCACGTTTCGAGCACCGTGACGAGCGATTTGCCGAGATGCCCTTTGGGCAGGAAACCCGCGCGCCGCACGATGTTCGCGCACTTGCGGCGCACGATCGGAATTTCAGAACTGGAGACCATATAGGCCGTGGAGGTGTAGAGCCCCACGAAGCGCCGCTCGCCGCATACCTTGCCGTCAGGCCCCACGAGCTTCACGCCCGCATAGTCGAGATAGCCGGGACGATGCACGGTCGCGCGCGAATTCGCCTTGGTCAGGAAGATAGGCCACGCGCCCGTGATGATTTCCGTTGCTGCGCTGGGCAACGGCGTAGTGTCGGGCGTGCCGGGCGCGCGCAGCGACTCGCGCAGAATGCCGAGGCCCGAGCCCTCCACGCCGCGCAGGGCGAAGCCGTCGCCCTGCTCGACCAGCGCGTAGTCGCGCTGGCCAAGGAACGTGAAATGGTCGGCGGCCATCCATTCGAGAAACGCGCGCGATTCGACGTCTTCGGCGCTGCTCTCGCGCGCCTTCATCGTCTTGATCGTGGCGCGCGCCACCTCGACGATCTTTGGCCAGTCCTCGACCGCCGCGCGCACATCGCCTAGCACTTTGCCGATGGAGCCGCGTAATTCATCGAGTTTTGCTGCATCGCCGCAGCGGTCGACTTCGAAATGAATGAACGAGGCGAGCTGCGATTGTCCGTCGTCCGTGCCCGCGCCGCCTACGTCTACCCGCACGATCGCGCCGTCCTGGCCGCGCCAGACGCGAAACACGGGGTGCATCACCGAATGCAGCGCGAGCCCGAGCTTGTTGACGGCCATGGAGACCGAGTCGACAAGAAACGGCATGTCATCGTTGACGATCTCGATCACGGTGTGGTCGGAGTGCCAGCCGTGCTGCTCGAGGATCGGGTTGTAGACCCGCATGCGCTCGCTGCCGGGCACGAAGCGCTGCGCCGCCTGCCAGTGCGCCATGGCAGCGCCGTAGAGATCGGCCACGCTGCGGCTGCGCAGGTCTTCTGCGTCGACGAAGTCGTAGTAATGCCGTAGAAAGGGTTCGACGATCTGGAAGGTGGGTTCGGGTAAACGCCCACGTGCGAATTCCACGAGATCGGAGAGCAGATGGGTGACGAATTCCTCGTTTCTCACTTGCATGGCGGACTCCAGGAAGGACGGCCATGGACTGCATCGGCGGGGAGTCCATTATGCACCGGCCGCGCGCTGGAAAGCGCCGGGATGTCCGCATTGCCCAGTGTTGTTGAACGGTGTTATGCGCCGCAATGCAGCATTTTCAGGGCCACATTTGGCGGTGTGCTGTTCGATTTACGGGGTCGAATACGGGTTGTAATAAAGCGACAATTAGCGCCTAAAAATGACTGTATTTCGATTAATGGATTCGTATACTGCCGTCGTAAAGTCGAATCTGCCGGAGCAGCCTGCTGCCAGCGCTTCCCGGCTTTCAGGAGACAAGCGGTGGATTCGTTTAGCAATACGAGGCAATTGACGCTGTGCGCGATGATCGCGTGCGTAGCGCTATTGGCCCCGGCGCTTGCCCAAGCGCAGGAAGTCGGCGCCACGGGCGGCGCGCTCAGTGGCGCGTTTTTCAACGGCTCCAGCGTTTCGGCCAAGGCCGCGCGCAACGTCATCGACAGCGCCAAGGTCGACAATCTCGGCATTCCCCAACTCGATTCGTCCGGACAGTCGAAGACGCCGCCGCCGCGCGTGATGCCTTTCATCGACGGCGGCTATGGGCGCAGGCGGCCGGCAGTGGGCCTCGACTTTTCGTTCGAGCTTGGCTAGGCGCGCAACGCCCGGCCTGTCTCGTCACTGGTTTAGCTTGACTAGAACCAGTCGATCATCCCGATCTGCACGCCGCGCACCGTCGCGCCCGGCCACGATGGCGGGAGACCGATGACGCTCACGCCGCGCAGCGTCATTTCGCCTTGCCCATAATTGCGCAGCCAGCCCGCGCTCGCGTAAAGCAAAACGCGCTTCGAGACGTCGTACTCGCACGCCGCGCTGAACTGGTCGGCGTCATTATCGCCGCCGGAGCGGTCGCGCATATACGTGTAGCCCAGCGAAGCGCGAAAACGCGCGCTCACCGCGTAGCGCGCCGACACTGACACGCCATCGTTGTGATAGCGCGGCGCGCCGCCGTCGCCGTTGAAGAACGAGACAAAACCCGTGAGCGGGCCGTACACGTACGAAACGCCGCCGAGATTCGCGCGTAGCGCGCCGTTACCGTGCGTTTGCTGGTGCGCGTATGAAATGCGGAATGGGCCGTTGTGGTACGCAAAGGTTTCGATGTTTCCGGCGATGCCGTTGCCATCGCCATCGCCTGCATTGCGCAGCGCGGTCATGAGCGTCGTCGAGAAACCGTGGAATTCGGGCGAAAGGTACGTGATGGCATTGCTCACGTACGGTGTGATCTTCGAGAGATTGTTGAGTCCCGAGGCGATGGTGCCCGCACCGAACGCGTCGAGCCCGCCCTTGAACGGAATATAAATGGGCGAGTACTGGCGGCCCACGCGTAGCGTGCCGTACGACGTGCCCAAGCCGATCCACGCCTGGCGGTTGAAGATCGTATTGTTCACCGCGAACGTGCCATCGTTCGAGCCGAAGCCGTTCTCCAGAGCGAACAGAATCTGCACGCCGTTGCCGATGTCCTCGGCTCCGCGCAGGCCCACGCGCGAACCGCGATACGCGCCCGAGTCCATGCGCGCGACGTAGCCCGCGCCGGGGTTGGTGATTTCGATGCTCGTGTCGAGCAAGCCGTAGAGCGTGACGGTGCTTTGGGCATGCGCGTCCCTCACGTGTGCCGCCAGCACAAAGAGCGAGACGAACGCAACGAGCGCGCCTCGCGGCGCGCTCCGTTCGCAAAAGCGAGGACGAAATCGCACGCGTTACTGCGGCAACGCGTAGGCGATCACGTAGTCGCCGAGCTTCGTGCCGAACGAGCCGTGCCCGCCCGCAGCGATCACCACATACTGCCGCCCGTTGACCGAATAGCTCATCGGCGTGGCCTGGCCGCCTGCCGGCAGACGGGCGCGCCAGATCTCCTTGCCGGTGTTCACGTCGAACGCGCGGATATAGTTGTCCGCCGTCGCGCCGATGAACGCCACGCCGCCCGCCGTGACGATCGGGCCGCCCAGCATCGGCATGCCCATCTTGAACGGCAGCGGGATCGGCGAGCTGTCACGCACCGTGCCGATACGCTTCTTCCACACGATCTCGTTGGTCTTCAGATCGATCGCGGCCATGTAGCCCCATGCCGGCTGCTTGCACGGCAGACCGAACGGCGAGAGGAACGGGTTGAGCGTCACGCCATAGGGCACGCCGTATTGCGGCTGGATGCCCGACTCCGTGCCGCTGCCCTTGGCGCCCGGCTCCGGCTCCTGCGGGTTGCCCGGACCACGCGGGATCAGCCGGGAGACGAACGGCAGCGCGATCGGGTTGGCGATGGCGATCTGGCGGTCCGTGTCGACGGCAATGCCGCCCCACTCGAACATCCCGAGGTTGCCCGGAAACACGAGCGTGCCTTGCAGCGAAGGCGGCGTGAAGGTGCCTTCGTAGCGCAGCTTGTGGAACATCACGCGGCACACGAGCTGGTCGTACATCGTCGCGCCCCACATGTCGGCGTCGGTGAGCAGGTTCTTCGGGCGGAACGTGAGCTCGGAGAACGGCTGCGTCGGCGCGACGTGGTCGCCGGGCGCCGCGCCCTGCGGCACCGGCATTTCAGGCGCCGGCACGACGGGCTCGCCGGTGCGGCGGTCGAGCACGAACAGGTTGCCCGTCTTCGCAGGGCCGTACACCACCGGCACGGTCTTGCCGTCCTTGTCGGTGATGTCGTCGAGCGTGGGCTGCGAGGGCATGTCCATGTCCCACAGATCGTGGTGAGCGGTCTGGTAGAACCAGGCGAGCTTGCCCGTGGCGACGTGCAGCGCCAGGATGCCGCTCGCGTAGCGCTCCATCAGCGGCGTGCGGTCGCCGCCCCAGATGTCCGGCGTCCTCACGCCCATCGGCAGATAGACGATGTCGAGCTTTGCGTCGTAGGCGGCGGGCGCCCACGAGTTCGGCGAATTCCACGTGTAATGCTCGCCCGGGCCCGGAATCTTGTTCGGATCCTCCGCGCCCGTGTCGAACACCCAGAGCAGTTCGCCCGTGCGCACGTCGAAGCCGCGGATCACGCCCGACGGCTCGCGGTTCGAGAAGTTGTCCTCCACCGCGCCCGCCACGACGATCACCTTGTTCGTGACGACCGGCGGCGAGGTGGGCTCGTACATGCCCGGCGTCTTGACCGGCATGGCATGCTGCAGGTCGAGGTCGCCGTTGTTGCCGAAGCCCGCGCAGCGCTCGCCCGTGATGGCGTCGAGCGCGTAGAGGTGGCCGTCGTTCACGGGCAGCAGGACGCGGCGCGCGCACGCGCCGTTTGTCGCGAGATCGATATACGACACGCCGCGGCAAGTCACGTGCTGGAACGACGGATCGGCTTGCAGCTTCGGATCGAATGTCCACTTGAGCTCACCCGACTGCGCGTCGAGCGCGAAAATCTTCTGGTGCGGCGAGCACAGATAGAGCAGATTGCCGATCTTCAGCGGCGTGACCTCATTGGTGATCTCAACCGGATCGTTTGGCCCTTTCGTGTCGCCCGTGCGGAAGGTCCAGGCCACCTGCAGGTTCTTCACGTTTTCCGGCGTGATCTGTTGCAGCGGCGAATAGCGCGTGCCTTCCTGAGTACGACCGTAGGCCGGCCAGTCGGCAGGATCGATGCCGTCGGGATTCGCAGCAGGCGTCGTGCCCGCCGAAGCGCCGAACGAGCCGTTGATCGTCTGTGGATCGTTGAAGCACGCGTAGACCAGCACGCCCGCCCAGATCACGAGCGCAGCCACGAGCGCGCTCACACCGCCCTTCTTCGCGCCTTCGAGACGCCAGCTCACGAGCAGCAGCAGCCACACGCCGAAGACGACCAGCACGCCGGAGCGCGGCGCGAGCGCCCAGAAGTCGGGCCCCGACTCCCACAGCGACCAGAGTGCCGTGCCCACCAGCACGAGCGCATAGAGTACGAGCGCGGCGGGACGGCGCCGGTACAGCAGCCACGTCACACCAAGCAGCACAACGCCGGTCACGACGTAGTACGCCGAGCCACCGAGCGAAAGCAGCCATGCGCCGCCGATCAGCAGATAGAGCGCTGTAAGCGCGGTGAAAACTAGCGTAATGCCGCCGATGAACCCCAGCGACGTCGACGATGTCGGTTGCCTGGACATGATGGTCTCTACCTCCGTTTGAGGGCGCCGCTTTCACCGCTCTTGATCAGAATACGTGCATCATGCCGACGTACGCACCGGTTTGCGACTCACCGGCCATCGGGCTCGTGGGCGAGCTCGAATCGCGCGGCGTGGCGAACACCGAGAAGGTGCCGTTCTTGCTGTTGTTCACGTACGCAACGGTGCCGTAAAGGAAGGTGCGTGCGCTCAGGTTGTAAGTCGTCCCGAGCGCGTAGAGCATGGCGTGGCTCGACGGATCGTGCGCCGCATCGCCACTACCCTCGCCCACGTGAATATAGAATCCCGCGGCTGTCACGGCCCAGCGCGGCGTGGCCTGGTAAGTCGCGCCCAGCCAGTAGTGGTCGGCGCTATGCGCCACACCCACGGGCGAGTCGGGCGCTGAATAGTGCGTGTAGGCGGCCTGAATCTTGAACTTCTGCACGCGCAGATTGCCGCCCGCGAAATACTCGCGCGACGCAGTGAAGATGTTGGAAAGACGGCCGTTCTGATCGCGCAACTCGTCGTAGATGCCGCGCACGTCGAAGAGCGACGAGTGATACGAGAGCATGATGCCGTCCGAGCGGCCGAACTCGCCCGGTGCGCCGCTGTTCCAGGCGCCCGGCTGATTGCCGAACGCATATTGGCCTTGCACGTCGAAGCCGTGCCAGACAGGGCTGTGATATTCGACGTTGTTGCTGGTCTGCTGCCAGTTGCGGCCGCGCACGAGCGAAGCCGATGACACGGCCTGCTGCACGAACGGATCGAATTCCCACACGCCGTCACTGTCGATGAAGAGATTGCGGCCCGCCTGCAACTGGCCCCACGTTTCGTTCTTCATGCCGACGTAGGCGCGGCGCGAGAACATCCGGCCGCCACCCGTAGTGCCGTTCATGATCTGCACCGCCGTTTCGAGGTCGAATAGCGCGCTGGTGCCGCCGCCCAGATCCTCGGTGCCTTTGAGGCCGAACATGCTGGTGCCCCAATCGCCGCCCTCCGCGCTCCAGCGGCTCGAACTGCCGCCCGTGCCGTTGGCGATATGGTTCAGGTATTCAATGCCGCCGTCGACGCGGCCGTACAGCGTCACGCTCGATTGTGCCGAAGCAGCCGTGCTGGCTGCGAGCAGGACGCACGCGCCTAGTTGCGTTCGTTTCAACTCAGCCTCCGCCGGGCCGCCCCAAGGAGGCTGAGCGCCCCCTCGGGGGGCAGCGAGCGAAGCGAGCGTGGGGGTCGTTTCAACTCAGCCTCCGCCGGGATTCACGCGGCACCTGGGGCAAGGCATCGTTCAATGCAAGCTGATCCAGTCGCGCTGCGTCTGGAAAAATATAGCGCGTAATTGAGGCGAATGCTTTTTTGCTGCGCTCCGTGATGAAATCCGGCATAGACTGCCGCGCTTCATCCGCCATCTTGAACGCTATCGTCAGTTGTGCCGATCGTCGGTTGGATTTGCGGGTGAATGTGAGCGCTTCGCGCCTTCACGCGTATGAAACACAGGCAAGCGCCAGCCGAAGTACAACGCCGCGAGCCGCAGCGCCACGCAGGCCACGGTCGCGACCCATGGTGTCCAGACCGACGACCACTCGGCAACGTTGAACCCGACCTGCAACGCCGCGCCCAGCAGCGCTGCCGACGCATAGATCTCGCGCTCCAGAATCGCCGGAACGCGCGAGAGCAGAATATCGCGCAGCACGCCGCCGCCCACCGCGCTCACCATGCCGAGCAGGATCGCCGTTTCTGCGCTATTGGTCCAGATCCACGCCTTCTGGGCACCCGATACCGCGAACAGCCCTAACCCGATCGCATCGAAGAACAGCACCGGATGGCGCAGCCGCCGCACTTTCGGATAGGCGGCAATGGTGAGCGCCGCCGCGAGCAGCGACACCGCCAGATACGCCCAGTTGGACAGCCCCGCTGGCGGAATCGCACCGATGCTGACATCGCGCACGATGCCGCCGCCGCACGCCACCATAAAGGTCACGACGATGATGCCGAACAGATCGAGCCGCCGCTGCCGCGCGGCCACGGCGCCCGAGATCGCGAATGCGAAGGTGCCGACCAGATCGAGGACCGTGTACGCCGTATGGGCGTTCATATGCGCGCCGACGTGCGCGCCCAGTGCTGCGCTCACGCTGCCTCGCTTTCCTGTCCGATTTTGCGTTCGCGCTGATTCTCGTGGCCAAGCCACGCGCCGGCGGCGCACAGCATCGCTTCGATCCCGGAGCGCAGCGTCGTGTCGATAACCGGTGCGAACAACGGCGAGTGATTGCTCGGGATCTCGTTGATCTTCTTCGCCGCTTTGGCCTTCGCGTAGATCTCGGGATCGGTGCCGCCGACGAACCAGAAGGCGTAAGGCACGCCCCATTCGCGGCCAAACACGCTGAAGTCCTCGCTGGCCGCCGCAGGCTTCGTTTCGTAAGCGCGCTCGCCGAAGTGCGCTTCGAACGCCGTGCGCAGGCGCGCGGTGGTGGCGTCGTCGTTCACGGTAAGCGGAAAGCTCGAGATCGGCGTGAATTCAGGCTCGCGCGGCGCATTCGAGGCCGCGCATTCCGCGCAGCAAATGCGGCGGATCGCGCCGAGCATGTATTCGCGCACGTCCTCGTCGTAGGTGCGCACATTGAGCTTGAGCGTGGCGTCGTTGGGAATGATGTTTTCCTTCGTGCCCGCCTGCAATGAGCCGATCGTGAGCACGGCGGTATCGCTCGGCGCGATCTCGCGCGAAACGATGGTCTGCAGGCGCAGCGTGGTGGACGCCGCCATGATCACGGGATCGATCGACGTCTGCGGCTGCGAACCATGCGAGCCGCGGCCGAAGAGTTTGACCTTGATGCTGTCACCGGCCGAGAGAATCGTGCCGCTGCGATACCCGACTGTGCCCGCCGAGCCCACCATCACGTGCTGGCCAAGAATGACGTCGGGCTTCGGAAAGCGCGCGATCATGCCGTCGTCGACCATGCTGCGCGCGCCGCGCCCTACTTCCTCGCCGGGCTGGAACACGGCCATGAGCGTGCCGCGCCAGGCGTCGCGGTGCTCCGCCATCAGACGCGCGGCGCCCAGCAGCCAGGTCACGTGCATGTCGTGGCCGCACGCATGCGCGACGCCCACGTGCATGCCGTCCTCGTCCTTTACAGTAACCTTGCTCGCGTAGGGCAGACCGGTGGCCTCGGTCACGGGCAGCGCGTCCATGTCGGCGCGCAGCATCACGACCGGCCCCTCGCCGTTGCGCAGCAGCGCCACCACGCCGGTTACGCCCACTTCGCGCGCGACTTCCAAGCCGAGCTTTTCCAGGTAATCGGCCACGATTTGCGCGGTGCGGAACTCCTGCATCGAAAGTTCAGGATGCGCGTGCAGATCCTTATAGAGCGATTCAAGCTCGGGCAAAAGCGCGTCGATGCCAGATGCGAACGATGAGGCCAGATTGGGCATGTGTCACTCCTTGTAGGCGGCGTGTCAGGTTGCGCCGGTGGCGCTCTCCAGCAAATTATCCGAAAGTTTTTCCAGCAGGCGGTCGAGCGTCTTGCGCTCGCTGAGCGTGAGTGCAGCCGAGAGTTCGGCTTCGAGCGCGGCCCCGACCTTCGCCGATGCCTTCGCCACCTTGACGCCTTCGGGCGTGCCGCTCAGTGCGACGCTGCGGCGATCCTGGGCATGCGTATCGCGGCCGATCAGGCCGCGCGCCTCCAGTTCGGCCAGCGTCTTCGAGAGCAGGGTCTTTTCGATCAAGGCACGCTGCGAGACGGCCTTGGGGGTGATGCCGGCTTCGGCGCAAACGAGCCTCAGCACGCGCAGCGCGCGCACGTCGAGCCCCCAGCGCTCGCGGTAAACCGCATTGGCGCGCTCGCTCAGAAGCGCGCTCGCGAGATCGAGCCTGAAAGTGAGAAAACCGGAATAGAGTCCTGTAGACAAGCGCATACTCCCATGGCGCGCACCGGCAAGACCGGTGACGCATGGGAGTATAGTTAACTAGTTGAAAATTTCAACTAGTTTCGCGCAAATAACGCTTCGCCGTGCGCGCTGTGCCTCTGGTTCATTTCTGAATCATGCTCACGCCGGATTGGCGTACATACTTCCATCGCAGCAATGCATGCGCCGCGAGACCGAACAGCAGCCCCCAAAAAGCCGCGCCCAATCCGAACAGCGACATGCCCGATGCCGACACAATGAACGTGACCAGCGCGGCGTCGCGCTCGCCGGCATCGGCCATCGATGCAGCCAATGCGCTCGCGACAGTCGGGAACAGCGCAAGCCCCGCTAACGCGGCAATCAACTCCTTCGGCAACATGGCAAACAGCGAGAGCACCGTCGCGGCGATAGCGCCAAGAACGATATAGAGCACGCCGCCCGAGACCCCGGCGACGTAGCGCTTGTTTGGATCTTCATGCGCCTCGTGGCCCGTGCAAATGGCCGCTGTGATAGCGGCCAGATTCAGACCATGGCAACCAAACGGCGCAAGCAAGGCGGAGGCCGCCGACGACCATGCAATGACCGGCCCAGCCGTTGGCTGCGTGTAACCCGCATTGCGCATCACTGCCATGCCCGGCACCCACTGCCCCGTGAGCGCGACCACCACCAACGGCAACGAGATGTTGACGATGGCCTGCCAGTCGAAACGCGGCGTGGTCCAGACGGGGCTCGTGAGTTGCAGAGACGGCGCGTGGCCGGTGAGCTTTCCGCCCGCGACCGAGATCAATGCACCGACCAATAGCACGCCAACCACGGCATAGCGCGGGAACGCGCGACGGCCGATAAAGAACGCGATAAACATCGAGCCGACCAGCACCGGCTGCGCGGGCAACACAACGAATAGCTTCGAGGTGAAACCGAACAGAATGCCCGCCAGCATCGCCGCCGAAATGCCCGCTGGCAGCCTGGAAACGATCTTGTCGAACGTTCCCGTGACACCCACGAGACAAATCACGAGGCTTGCGGCGAGATACGCACCGACCGCCGCCGCATAATCGACGGTGGGCAGCAGCGAAATCAGCAGCGCCGAACCTGGCGCCGACCACGCGATAACCACCGGCACCTTGTAGCGCAACGACAGCACGATGCCGAGCACGCCGGAGCCCACCGCGATCGTCCACACCCATGACTCAAGCAGCGCATGGGGCAAGCCTTGCGCCGCCTGGAACACGATGACGAGCGGCCCGGCGAACGAAATAAGCGTGGCGATGCATCCGGCAAGCACAGCCGGCAGTGAGCAATCCTTTATCAGTTGACGCATGGGGTTCATCGATTAGCCGTTGTCTCCACCCGCGACCGGCAACACGGCGCCGGTAATGTAGCTGGCTTCGTCCGATGCCAGGAAAAGGATCGGAGCGATCTGTTCTTCGAGCGTGCCGTAGCGCTTGAAGAACGTCGATTCGGTCACCTGCTGCACCGCTTCGTTCGTCCACGCCTGCTCCTGCTCGGTGTCGCCGGCCGCATTGCGCGGAACCCGGCGGGCAGGCGCACGGGTGCCGCCCGGGGCGCTCGCAACCACCCGAATATTGTACTCGCCGTATTCCATGGCCAGCGCCTGGGTTAGTGCGTTGACGCCGCCCTTGGCCGCCGAGTACGGCACGCGACGAATGCCGCGCGTGGCGTTCGACGAAACGTTGACGATGGTTCCGCCGCCCCGCGCGAGCAAATGCGGCAGCACCGCATGGCACGCATACAGCGTGGGCATCAGCGAGCGGCGAATTTCGGCATCGATCTGCGCCGGCTCGAATTCGGCGAACGGGCGCATGCGAATCGCGCCGCCCACACCGTTGATCAGGATGTCGATGCCGCCGAATTTCTCGGCAGCAAACGCCATGGTTGCCTGCGCGCCTTCGTAGGTCTCCAGGTCGGCGACGAATCCCGCGGTCTGCGCGCCTTCAGCCTCGGCAGCAACTTCGGAAACGAAATCGGCGCGATCGACGAACACGACCTTGCCACCCTCGGCGGCCGCACGCAGCGCCACGCCCCGCCCAATGCCCTGCGCGGCGCCGGTGACAACGATGACCTTGTCTGTGAATCGTTGCATGTTCAAGCCGCCTTCGCCGGTGCGTTGGGAGTGAACTTCTCGTAGTGGAAGCTGTTTGGCTTCACGCCTTCGTCGTCGAAATACTTGCGCACGGCGTCGACCATCGGCGGCGGCCCGCACAAGTACACGTCGACATCGCCGTCGTTCAGCGCATCGGCCGGAATGTGCTGCGTGACCCAGCCCTTGCGCGGATGATTCGATTCCGCTTCGGCCACGACCGTCGCAAAGCTGAAATTCGGCAGCTTCGCCACATACGCCTCGACCTCCTCCACCTGCACCAGATCGAGATCGCGCGTGACGCCGTAAATCAGATGCACCTTCTGCTGCGGGTTCGTGCGCGCCAGCACTTCGAGCATGGAAAGGAACGGCGCGAGGCCCGTGCCGCCAGCAAGGAACAGCAACGGCCGCTGCAAGTCGCGCAGATAAAAACTGCCGAGCGGCCCATGCAACTCCAGCTTCTCGCCAGGCTTAGCCGATTCCAGCCACGTGCTCATTACGCCGCCGGGAATCTTCTTGATGAGGAAACTGATCTTCGCTTCGCCCGGCGCCGATGAAAACGAATACGAGCGATGCTGCCCACTGCCGGGAACGTCGATGTTCACGTACTGCCCGGGCAAGAACACCGGCGCGTTCGCATCCACATTCATTTCGAGCACGACGGCTGCATCGTTGTGCTGCTGGACTTTCGATACGGTCGCCGCGAATTTGGCGTGCCCCGTCTTGCATGCGGACGACGAAGTGGGAACCGCAATCACGCAATCGCTTTGCGGCACCATCTGGCAGGTCAGCACGAGGCCGCCGTCTTTTTCGTCTTCGGTCAGCGCATCTTCGATGTAATCGTCGCCGAGATCGTAGCTGCCGCTCTCCGCGCGGCACTTGCAGGTACCGCATACGCCGTCCGAGCAATCCATCGGGAGATTGATCTTCGCGCGAAAGGCAGCGTCGAGCACCTTCTCACCCGCTTTACAGTCGATGAAACGGGTAACGCCGTCCTCGAAATTCAGTGCAACCTTGAAACTGGACATGGGAACCTCCTCCACTGCCTCTGATACCTGTCTCTGATGGATTCTGGCTCGACGTCAAACGTGGTAGATGTCGAGAACCTGCCGGATATAGTCGTTCTTCAGCACGATCTTCTTGTATGCAATCAACAAGTCGTCGCCAGCCTTACGCAAGGTCACGAACATCGTGCCGAAATACTGATCGTTCACTTTGTAGCGGTGGCTCAGCGTGTGAAAGTTGTAGCGCACGTCCACTTCGTTTTCGCGCTCGTCCAGCACTTCCACATTCGTAACGTTGTGACTGGTGCGTGGCTCGGGCGTCGAAGCGCCGCTGCGCTCGGTCTTGATGCGAAACACGCGATCCTCGAGCCCGCCTTTGTCGGGGTAATACATCAGCGAGATCTGGCTTTCGTGGTCGTCGGTCAACTGGTCGTCGTCGTCCCAGGCGGGCATCCAGTAGGTGACGTCGTCCGTATAACAGGCGAGCCATTCGTCCCACTGACGGTCGTCCAGGAGTCGCGCTTCACGGTAGAGCGCAGCGCAAATTTTCCGATATTCGAAGCTCATGCCTGCGCCCCTTCCTGTTCCTTTTTCAGCGCGTCACGCATCACGCGCACCCAGTATTCGTGCTGACACACGAACAACCCTTCGTCTTCGCTGCGCTCGCCCGAGATGAGCGGCTTCAGCCCCATCTTGTTCGCGTTGTCGTCCGCACCTTCGACCCACAACGGCGCACCGCGCGACAGGTCGTTCCACATTGCCGTAATGCCGGCGTAGCCGTTCTGGCACGCGCGGAATTCTTCCAGGTCGTCGGCGGTCCCCATGCCGGAGACGTTGAAGAAGTCTTCGTACTGGCGAATGCGCGTCGCGCGGTCGGCAGCGCTCTCGCCCTTCGGCGCAAAGCAGAAGATGGAGACTTCGGTTTTATCCACGCTGATCGGACGCACCACACGAATCTGTGTGCTGAACTGGTCCATCAGGAACACATTCGGATACAGGCAGAGATTGCGAGTCTGATTGACGATGAAGTCCGCCTTCACCTCGCCCACGCGCGCCTTGATTTCGTCGCGTTGGCGATAAACCGGCCGCACTTCGGGATTCATCGTTTGCGTCCACAGCAGGATGTGTCCATAGTCGAAGCCATAGACGCCGGCCACGGATTTGCTCCAGCTATTCGCGTCCACGGCCTGGGTGCCTTCTTCCTTGCGGCGTCCCATGGTCGCGGCGTAGTTCCAGTGCACGGTGCTGACGTGATAGCCATCGCAACCGTTCTCCATCTGCATCTTCCAGTTGCCTTCGTAGATGTACGAGGAATTGCCGCGCAGCACTTCCAGACCTTCCGGAGCCTGGTCGACAATCTGGTCGATGATCACGCGGGCTTCACCCAGGTAGTCTTCGAGCGGCACAGCATCTGCATTGAGACTGCCGAACAGGAAGCCACGGTAATTCTGGAAACGCGCAACCTTTTTCAAATCATGCGAGCCGTGCGTATTGAATTGCACGGGATATTCGGTGGTCCGTTCGTCTTTTACCTTCAGCAGCTTGCCGGTATTGGAAAAGGTCCAGCCGTGGAACGGACACGTAAAGCTGCCCTTGTTGCCGTGCTTGCGCCGGCACAGCATCGCACCCTTGTGCGCACAGGCATTGATGACGGCATTCAGCTCGCCAGTCTTGTCGCGCGTGATGACCACGGGCTGCCGTCCAATCCACGTGGTGTAGTAATCGTTGTTGTTCGGAATCTGGCTTTCGTGCGCGAGGTACACCCAGTTGCGCTCGAAGATGTGTTTCATCTCCAGCTCGAACAATTCGGCGTTGGTGAAGATATCGCGGCGGCAACGGAATATACCGGCCTCTTTGTCGTCCTGCACCGCGGTAGCGAGCAGATGATCCAGTTCGTTGGCTTTGTCGATAATGGCGGACATGGTTCCTCTCCGTGGACGCGAACTGGCCCCTGCACAGAACTCGCGCATCGGTATCGAATGATTTTTGCGGGATCCCGCTGTGGCGGCAGAGTTATCCGGCCACCGTCACAGCGGGTTGTTGCAGGCTTACGCGGCGGCTGAGACGCGCGGGCGATTGACGATCTGGTTGTCCTTGCCTTCCACCAGGGTGGTCAGCGCGAGGTTGAACTCGATGTCCTTGTACGTGTCGGCCTTCAGGCCCAACGCCGCACCGCCGGTTTTCTCAACGACGTGAGGAATCAGTTCCTCACGCGTGGCGTAGGCGAAGTCGTCCCAGATCAGCGGATCGCCTTCGATATTGAATTGCGTCGTGAGCTTGCGATGGCTGTCGCTACTGACGAAGAAGTGCACGTGCGCGGGACGATTTCCGTGACGGGCAATTTCGTCGAGGAGTTGCTGGGTCGCGCCCTGGGGAGGACAGCCGTAGCCCACCGGCATCAGCGTGCGGAATTCGTACTTGCCGTCGGCGCCGGTCTTTACCGCGCCGCGCAGGTTGAAGTCGGTTTGCGCGCCAGTCGGGTCGAAGTGCGAATAAAAGCCCTTCGAGTTGGCGTGCCAGCATTCCACCACTGCGCCGGCAACCGGCTCGCCATCCGGACCGGTAACCGTGCCGTGGATGATCAGCGGGCCTGCGTCCGCATCCGGATTGATGTCGATTTTCGAAACGCCATCGCGCAAGGTTGCGCCGGCCACATACAGCGGACCTTCGATGGTGCGCGGCGTGCCGCCTTCGATGCCGGCAGCCTTGTCCGCCGCGTCCATGCGAATGTCCAGGTACTTCTCCAGA
Organism: Paraburkholderia caffeinitolerans; assembly: GCF_902859945.1. Classification (GTDB taxonomy): domain Bacteria; phylum Pseudomonadota; class Gammaproteobacteria; order Burkholderiales; family Burkholderiaceae; genus Paraburkholderia; species Paraburkholderia caffeinitolerans. The sequence continues at coordinate 20,780 of NZ_CADIKL010000047.1, forward strand.
CCAAGACCCGCAGCCAGGAGCGCGGCCTCGCCGTCCTTGCCAAGCTTGTTCAGATAGTGAATGCCGGTCCAGACTTCATCGGGCGAAATGTCGAGATCGTCGATGGCTTTGAACAAATCGCCGAGCAAACGGTTGAGAATCTGCTTGAAGCGGGGATTGCCGTTCGCGCCGCCAAGGTTGGTGGCTGCTTTCAGCAGGTCTTGCACTTCCTGGGTGTCGAATACCTTCGCGCTCATGGCTACTGTCTCCACTTCTTTATCTTCAGGGGAAATGTCTCGGGCATTTCTCGCCGCTTCAATCGGACCGGAGTTTTCATGCTCCGAAGGTATAATCAATCGCGGCGAATGCTGTGAGAGAAGCATAGTTTGGCGGCAGCAGGCGCGTCCAACACTGAATTAGTATCGGGATCATATCCGGCAGGTATGAACATGGAGCTAAGACACCTGCGTTACTTCGTGGCCGTGGCCGAAGAGCGCAATTTCACGCGCGCCGCCCAGCGGCTGCACATTGCCCAGCCGCCGCTTTCGCGGCAGATCCAGCAGCTCGAGGAGATGCTGGGCGTGCAACTTTTCGAGCGCGACTCGCGCCCGCTCAAGCTCACGGATACTGGTCGATTCTTTTATCAGCACGCAGTGCAACTGCTCGCGCAGACGGCCGAGCTGGAGTCCATGACGCGGCGCGTGGGCAAGATCGAGCGCAGTCTTTCGGTGGGCTTTGTCGGCTCGACGCTTTACGGCATGCTACCGAAGATCATCCGGCGCTATCGTCAGGAGAATAGTGAGGTCGAATTGAGCCTCATCGAAATGTCCACGACGGACCAGATCAAGGCGCTAAAGGAAGGCCGCATCGACGTGGGGTTCGGGCGCATTCGTCTGGAGGATCCGAGCATTCGCCGTGTGGTGCTGCGCGAGGAACGCCTGATCGTGGCGCTGCCGCTCGGGCATCCGCTCGTCGCCGCCAGACCAACGCTTTCGCTGCGCGAACTCGTCAACGAGACCATCATCATTTACCCGAAGCACCCGCGCCCCAGTTACGCCGACCAGGTGCTCGCGGCTTTTCACGATCGCGCGCTCGAACCCCAACACATTTATGAGGCGCGCGAACTGCAGATCGCACTCGGGCTCGTGGCGGCCGGCGAAGGCATTTCGATCGTGCCGAGCAGCGTCTACGGCCTCAAGCGCGATGACGTGTCGTATAAGGATCTCGACGATGCCAAGCTCGTTTCGCCCATCATCATGAGTACGCGCATGCTCGACGAATCCGAGGATGTGCGCCGCATGCTCGAACTCATCTACGTGCTCTATGCAGAAGAAAAAATGGAGCATCTCGCGCCGCCCGAGCGCTGAGCAAGCACGCTATCCAATGCGCATGCTTCGCAGGCGCCATACCCGGCAAGTATCGATTCAGACATTTTCGGTGTTGGACACGCCGCCCGCGTGACCTGCATACTCGGCTCAACTCACTTGATCCAATCTGCCAGGTATGAACGCAACCATCAGCTCCATTGAAGCGATCCTTGTGGATCTGCCAACCATTCGCGCCCACCAGCTCGCGATGGCGACCATGCAGCAGCAGACGCTCGTGATCGTCCGATTGCGCTGCAGCGATGGCGTCGAAGGCATCGGCGAGGCCACCACGATCGGCGGCCTTTCGTATGGCGACGAAAGCCCCGAAGGCATCAAGCTCACCATCGACACCTATCTCGCGCCCGCGCTCAAAGGTGTGGACGCAACCAATGTTCACGCGGCCATGGCGCGGCTCGACAAAGTCGCGCGCGGCAACCGCTTCGCGAAGTGCGCGCTGGAAACGGCGCTGCTCGATGCTCAAGGCAAGCGCCTTGGCGTCCCGGTCTCCACGCTGCTCGGCGGCGCGGTGCGCACCGCCCTGCCCACGCTGTGGACACTCGCGAGCGGCGACACGCAGCGCGATATCGAGGAAGCGGAGCGCTGGCTCGGCGAGCGCCGCCACGACACCTTCAAGCTCAAGATCGGCCGGCGCAGCGTGCGCGAAGACGTGGCGCATGTCTCGGCCATCAAGCGCGCGTTGGGCGACCGGGCGCGCGTGACCGTGGACATCAACCAGGCCTGGAACGAAGCCGAGGCGGCAACCGGCATCGCCATGCTCGAAGCGGCCGGCATCGACCTGATCGAGCAGCCGGTGCCGCGCGAACAGCGCGCAGCGCTCGCGCGGCTTGCTGCTCGCTTTGTGGTCCCGATCATGGCCGACGAAACATTGATGGGCCCCGAAGATGCGCTCGACCTCGTGCGCGGCGCATGCGCCGATGTGTTCGCGCTGAAGATCATGAAATCGGGCGGCCTCTACGGCACGCTGCGCACGGCTGCTGTGGGCGACGCGGGCGGTATGGCGCTGTATGGCGGCACCATGCTCGAAGGCAGTGTGGGCACGCTCGCGGCGGCGCATTGCTTCGCGACGCTGCCAAGGCTTGCGTGGGGCACGGAATTGTTCGGGCCGCTGCTCGTGAAGGACGATATCGTGGTCGAGCGGCCTGTGTATCGCGACTTCTGCCTGCATCTGCCGCAAGGCCCCGGGCTGGGCATTGCAATCGACGAAGACAAGCTCGCTCACTATCGTCGTAGCTAGTCGTTCGCTAGTGATTCGTCTTCCTGATTATTTAAGTTCATCGAGGATAGAACATGCTTTTTCTGGTGCGTATGGATGTACACATTCCTGCCGATATGCCCGCCGTGCAGGCCGATGAAATCAAGGCACGTGAAAAGGCCTACTCGCAGGACCTGCAACGCCAGGGCAAATGGCAAGCGTTGTATCGCGTCGTGGGCGAATACGCGAACTACAGCATCTTCGACGTGGAGTCGAACGACGAGCTGCACACGCTGCTTGCCGGGCTGCCGCTCTTCCCATACATGACGATGCATGTCACACCGCTCGCCAAGCATCCCTCTTCCATCCGCTGATCGCTCCGCTCGCCGCTCGCGTGCAAGCCGATGCGAGCGGCTAAGACGCGAGCCGTTGCGCGGAGAAGCGCAGTCCGTCGAACAATTTCGTCGCCACACGCTCCGGAAATCCTTCCGGCAGCGTGGCGGCCACCTCGTCGATGACTGCTGGCGTGCGCGCGACAAAACGCTCGACGATCGATGTAGCGTCGGCACCGTAGTGACATAACTGCGCGGTGGTGTCGAAATGGCTACGCTTCACGTCGCGCATGCGGTAGTGCCGCCCCTTGCCCCACACCGCCATCGCCAGCGTGGCCTTGTGCCACGACCACTGATTGCCGCCGTCGCCGGCCACGGGCCAGATCGACATGACGTCGTAGAGCGGCGCAAGCTGAAAGCGCCCGCCCGGCAAGAGGCGCAGACTGAAGTTCTTCGCATGGCCGTCGGGCGCGGCCAGCATCCAGAAGGCAATCTGCGCGGTGAGAAAGGTTTCGATGTCTTCGCGCGCGGTTTGAGACTGGCGCAAGAGGTCCGCAATCTCACGTATGCCCGGGCCGCCCTGGGATTCGTACTTGAAGTGCGGCGGCACACCAAGCGCCTGGCAAAAATCCTCCTGCGGCAAGCGCAACAGCATGCCGCTGCGTGACACCGCGCGGTCGAAGCGCTCGACCGCTAGCACTTTCTGCGCGCCAAACGTGACGATCTGCGCGTTCGACACAGGCAGCCCATAGGCCTTGAGCAAGGCGAGACACAGCCACTCGTTCTCCACCGAGGTATGAAAATCCACCTTGCGATGACCGATCAGGCCAAGCGGCAGCTTGAGGATGTGCGTCGTGGGCGTGGCGCCGTGCGGCAAATGCCAGCGCCCTTCGTGATAGAGCAGCGCGGTCTTTTCCTGCGCACCCGCGAGCGAAATGCGCAGTTCTTCGTCGGGGTCGCCCGTGCCACCCGGCAGCGCACCTGAGGTTTCCAGCAGGAGTCGTTCGATGGCTGCATCGTCGAGCGGCGTGCCTTCGATGCGTTCGATGCGCTGCGGTATCTCGTCCTCTTCAAGCAATTGCACTGCGCCCACGCAGTCGCGGCCGACCGCCTTGAGGAGGTCGAACGCGCCAAGTGACTCGGTGCTAAAGCGCGCCGCGATGCGCCGGCGAATCTGCGTGCTGTCGGGCAGCAGATTGTCAAAGTAGTTATAGACGCGCGCGCCGCGCAACGGCCGCTCGCCCAAGCCGAACGGCAACGAAAGCGAAAGTGGCCGCCCCGCCGCCGAGGCCTTCCAGGCGGGGTCATAGCGCAGTTCGGTTTCGCCCAATGGCGGCACCGTCCAGGTGCCGACACGCTCGCCGTTGGCCCAGATCGAGAGTGTGCGGGAGTGCGATTTGCGCCCCATCGGCTACCACTCCGGCCGGTCTTCGCGCGCCTCGTACAACTCGCCGTGCTCGCGCGACTGCACGCACAGTTCGAGTTCGTAGAGCGAGAACAGCGCAAGCATCTGATTGAGCGAGATGCTCGCTGTGCCGGTAGTTTCAAGCGCCGACAGGCGCGGCTGCCCGATGCCGAGCGAGGCGGCTGCCTGCGCCTGGGTCATGCCGCACGCCTTTCTGGCCGACTGGAGGATCTCGGCGAGTCCCGTCGGCGTATGGACGATGATCTTCATGGGATATTCCTGAAAAGCATAAAACGAGTATATGCCTGTAGACGATATTTTGGCAATATCTCTTACAGGCATAAACAAGGAATATCACTATCACCGATATTATCCGAGGCACTTCGGCACGCTTCGCACACGCTTCGCACAAACAAGCAGCCCAGGCGGCAAAACCGGTTTTCGCCCTACACTGCAAGGCATCGGCCGAACCGCATCACCTGGCTCCGGCCCCCGATTCATGCCCGCAAGGAGTGCCGCCATGCACACGAAAACCGTGAAAATTCCTGGCCCGGAGCATCCCATCACGATCGAGCCTTGCCCATTGCGCGTAGTCGTGAAAGTCGCGGGCAAAACCATCGCCGATACGCGACAAGCGTTGATGCTGCGCGAAGCGAACTACCCCGCCGTGCTCTACGTGCCCCGTGAAGACGCCGACATGTCGCTGCTCGCGCGCACGGACCATGCCACGTATTGCCCCTACAAAGGCAACTGCAGTTACTACTCAATCGTGCCGGGTGGCGAGCGCTCGATCAACGCCGTGTGGACCTACGAGTCGCCGCACGACGCCGTCGCGTCAATCAAGGACCACCTCGCCTTCTACCACGACAGGGTGGACTCCATCGAAGAACTGGACGTCTGAACAAAACGGCGCGCGACACTTCTCGACGCGCCGTCCGTTCACGCTCAACGCATCTTTTGCGCGGCGGGCACGCCCATCAGCAACGCCACGCCACTCGCCACCAGCAGCGCGGTGAGGACATATAGCGCGTTGTCCATGCTGCCCGTATGCACCTTGATGAGCCCGATCGCCCACGGACTCACGATTCCGCTCGTAATGCCGATGCTGCTGATGAGCGCGATGCCGGCAGCCGCTGTCTTGCCCGTAAGGTAGGCCGACGGCACGGCCCAGAAAATCGGCAGCGCGGCGAAGATCAGCACGGCAGCCAGCGAGAGAATCGCCATCATCGCGGCAAAGCTCGCCAGGTGCAGCGTGAGCAGCGAAAGCGCCACGCCGCCGCCGATGGTGCATGCCGCGAAATGCCAGCGACGCTCGCCGCGCCGGTCAGAACGGCGCGCGATCAGCATGAGTCCCACCGCGCCTACCGCGTTCGGAATCACGGTATAGAGGCTGATCGCCAGCAGGTCATGCACACCGAAGTCGCGAATCATCAGCGGCATCCAGAAGTTGAGCGTGAGCGATGCGCAGGTCAGCGAAAAATAGATGAACGCGAATAGATAGACACGCGGATTGCGCAACGCCGCGCCGAACGAATGTGACGACGTCTTTACGTGCTTGCCCGCGGGTTGATCCAGAGTCGCTCCATCGCGCTGCGCGAGCAGGTGAGCCTTTTCCGCATCACTGAGCCAGCGTGCCTGCTCCGGACCGTCGACAAGCCAGAACGCCGCCATGAGGCCCAGCAGCACAGCGGGCAACCCCTCGATCGCGAACATCCAGCGCCAGCCCTCCAGACCCAGGACGCCACCCATGTCGCGCATGATCCACCCCGAGACGAGTCCACCCAGCACGCCCGCCACCGCGACACCGGCGAAGAAGATCGAGAACACCGCAGCACGGCGGCGCTGCGGGAACCAGTAGGTCAGGTACAGCACGATGCCAGGGAAGAAACCCGCCTCGAACACGCCAAGCAGGAAACGCAGTGCGTAAAAGTGCGTGGGCGTATGCACGAACATCATGCAGGTCGAGGCGACGCCCCACAGCAGCATGATGCGCATGAACGTGCGGCGCGCACCAAAGCGTGCGAGCAGCAAGTTACTCGGCACCTCACACAGCACGTACCCCACGTAGAAAATGGCCGCGCCGAGGCCGTACATGGCGTCGCTGAAGCCGAGGTCGTGCTTCATCTGCAACTGCGCGAAGCCGATGTTGATGCGGTCGAGAAACGATACGACGTAACAGACGAACAAAAACGGAATGACGCGCCACGAGACTTTTCGGTACAGCAGGTCGTCGCTGGTCGGCGAAGCGACGGCGGACGGCGCGAGCGTGGGGTCGGATGCGCGGTCCGTAATGATCGATTGCGGCATGTGCCTGTCTCCAGATTTTATGGAAACCCGCGCCACGCGGATCTCCGTTTAGTGGCGTCTGACGCGCCTTCGGAATGACTCGATGAAAGCTCCAGTAGCGGCAGCCCAAATTCGGGGGCGGATGATTGCTGCGACGACACGCGCTCTTGTGGCTACCGTGAGCGCATCATAGGAGTTGCATAATTTATTTGTCAATAGCTAATCATTTAGTCAAACGTAAACTATTGCGGCGACTCCCAGGTGCTCCCGGCAACAACGGCTTTCGGGCGTGCATTCCCACAGGTTCGATTGCGCGCACGCGTCTATGCTTCGTCTGTTGCCTGCAACGGCAAGCTCGCCAACACCCACGACGCCGCGCTGCGGCGTGTACAGGAGATCGTCATGAAAGCCATCCAGCTGATCGCGCCCGCCGGGCTCGACAATCTCAAGCTCGTGGATCTCGCCCCGCCAGGCGAGCCGCAAGCTGGGGAGATTCGCGTGCGCCTGCATGCCAGTTCGCTGAACTACCATGACCTGGGCGTCGTGCTCGGGAAGATGGGCGCCGCCGACGGGCGCATTCCCATGTCAGACGGCGCGGGCGTAGTCGAAGCCGTGGGTCCTGGCGTGAACGAATTCGCCGTGGGCGATCACGTGGTGTCCACGTTTTTCCCGTCATGGCTCGACGGCGAGCCCACGCTTGACAACTTCGCCACTACACCCGGCGACGGCGTGGATGGCTACGCGCGGGAAGCCGTGGTCGCGCCGGCCACGGCCTTCACGCATAGCCCACGCGGCTACAGCCACGCCGAAGCGGCCACGCTCACGACGGCGGGACTGACCGCCTGGCGTGCGCTGGTTGTGAACGGCGTGCTCAAGGCTGGCGAGACGGTGCTGGTGCTGGGCACGGGCGGCGTGTCGATCTTCGCGCTGCAAATCGCCAAAGCGATGGGCGCGACCGTGATCGCCACGTCGTCATCCGACGAGAAGCTCGAACGCGCGCGGCGACTCGGTGCGGACCACACGATCAACTATCGCAGCGAGCCGCAATGGGCGTGCAAAGTGCTGGAATTCACCAACGGGCGCGGCGTCGATCACGTGGTCGAGGTAGGTGGACCTGGAACGCTCGAACAGTCCATTCTGGCTACGCGCGTGGGCGGGCATATTGCGTTGATCGGCGTACTGACCGGTATCGCGGGCCCGGTGCCCACCGGCACGATGATGCGTCGACAGCAGCGCCTGGTAGGGTTGATCGTAGGGAACCGGCAGCATCAGATCGACCTTGTGCGCGCCATCGACGCGACCGGCATCAAACCCGTGATCGACCGTTCGTTCCCGCTGGAGGCGATCGCCGATGCCTTCCGGCTGCAGCAGGAAGGTGGCCACTTCGGGAAAATTGCTCTGGAGTACTGATGCGCTAGTCGATGGATTATCCGAGCAGGGAAGCGCGTCGCTTTGTGCCGGTTGCGCGCGGCCGCTTGCCCTGTTCGCCATGCGCGAATTGATCGCGATACGCGGTGGGGCTCGTAAGCGTGATGCGCCGAAAATGCCGCCGCAGTGACTCCTCGGAGCCGAAGCCCGCCAGATCCGCCACGCGGTCCATCGGCAAGTCCGGCCGCGATTCGAGCAGATCGCGCGCGAGGCTCACGCGCTCGCGCACCACCCACGCGTAAGGGCCCATTCCCGTTGCATCGAGAAACTGCCGCTGCAGCGTGCGCGTACTCATCGCGGCACGCGCTGCAAGCGAAGCCACGCTATGGTCGAGGCGCGGATTCGCGCGCACCCAATCCATCAGCTTGGCGAGCGGACTGCTTTCATTGCGTGGCATCGGGCGCGGCACGAACTGCGCCTGGCCGCCCTCGCGATGAGGTGGCACGACCAGCCGTTGGGCCACGCGATTGGCCACCACTGCGCCGTGATCGCGGCGCACTAAATGCAGCAGCATGTCGATGCCTGCCGCCGATCCCGCCGAGGTCAACACCTGCCCTTCGTCGATATAAAGCGCATCCGGTTCGACAAGCAGCTTCGGATAGCGCTGTTGCAACCGTTCGGCGTAACGCCAATGCGTGGTCACCCGTTTGCCGTCGAGCACACCCGCTGCGGCAAGCACGAACACGCCCGAACAGATCGAGCATAGCCGCACCCCGCGTGCATGCGCGGCGCGCAGTTTCCTGAGCAGCGCTTCGGGGGGACGCTCATCGGCATCGCGCCAACCCGGTATCACGATCGTCTGCGCGCGATCGAGCATCGCCAGCGTATACGGTGCGGACACGGTAATGCCGCCCGCCGCGCGCAGCGGACCGCTCTCGGCAGCACACACGGCGAAGCGATACCAGGCAACGTCGAGCTCCGGCCGCTCGAGTGCGAAAAACTCCGTCACACAACCGAATTCGAAAGTGCAAAGGCGGTCGTAAGCGAGTGCGACAACGAGGTGAGAGGTGGAATCAGACATGGCGCGATGTTACTGGAAATTGTCAATTGCGCCACTGTCGGAGCCACAGTGTAGGGCGAGAAAATAAAGGCACCAACACCAAGACAAGGAAGCAGACATGTCATCCGTATCCGAAGTCCCTGCTGCACCGAGCGCCGAGGCGCTCGCCCATTTCAGCGCATCACTCACCTTCGAAACCGATTGCGCCGACGTGCACGCCGCGTTGTCCCGCGGCGCCTCCTCAGCGGACTTCGTCCTGCTTGACGTTCGTGGCCCCGCGCATTTTGCGCGCGGCCACGTGCCCGGGGCGGTAAGCCTGCCGCATGGCAAGATCGTCGCTTCGAAACTCGAAGGCTATCCGCTGGACACGCTCTTCGTGACCTACTGTGCGGGCCCGCATTGCAACGGAGCAACACGTGGTGCAATCCGGCTCGCCAAGCTCGGGCGCCCCGTCAAGATCATGACCGGCGGCGTCACCGGATGGCTGGACGAAGGGTTCGAACTGGCTGCAGGCGAAGCCGTGGTGTAACTTCACATGCACGGCAAGCGCAGCCTCTCGCACTTGCCAGTGCTCCGCTACACTCGTTCCTCCACTCATCCTTTGACCCATCATTCAGGCCATGATCACCTGCTCCCTGCGCTACGTAATCGACCCCTACCGCCTGGCCGAATTCGAAGCCTACGCAAAGATGTGGATCCCGCTCGTCGAAAAATTCGGCGGCCAGCATCACGGCTATTTCCTGCCCTCCGAAGGCGCCAATAATATTGCGCTCGCCCTGTTTTCGTTTCCGAGTCTCGCCGCATACGAGACCTACCGGACGCAATCGCAAAGCGACCCCGCCTGCCAGGCCGCCTTTCAATACGCAACCGATACGCGTTGCATAATCAGCTACGAACGCAGTTTCATGCGCCCGGTATTCGGGTAGGATGCGGGTTATCTGCCGCGCCGCCCGCGCGCCCGCCATCCCCATTTCACCGCACGAAACATGCAACAAGGCACCCAGGCAACCGCCACCAGTTTTGCCACCATGGGCGTCGACCTGCTCGACTTCTTCGACGTCACACCCACTTCGCTTTGGCTCGAAGACTATAGCCAGTTGCGCGCCCTGTTCGACCGGTGGCGCGAGGCGGGTGTCACGAATCTGCGCGCGTGGCTCGAAGAAGACCCGCGCCGCGTAGCCGAGTGCTCGGCCTGTATCCGCGTGCTGAAGGTGAACCAGCACACGCTCGCGCTTTACGGCGCACGCAGTCATGAGGAACTCACTGCGCGTCTCGCCGACGTACTGCGCGACGACATGTTCCAGGCGCACGTGGGCGAACTCGAACAGATGTGGCAAGGCCACACGACGTTCCGGAGCAAGAGCGTGAACTACACGCTCGGCGGCCGGCGCATGGACATCCTGCTGCGCGGCGTGATTCTGCCTGGCCACGAAAGCGACTGGAGCCGCGTGCTCGTCTCGATCGAAGACGTCTCCGCACTAGAGGATGCACGCCATCGCGCAGCCATGAGCGAGCAATACGCGCACGGCATTTTCGAGCACGCGCCCGTATCGCTGTGGGTCGAGAATTTCACGGCAATTCGCCAACTGCTGGACGAAGTGCGCATGCAAGGCATCGTCGATTTCAGGACGTTTACCGACGTGCACCCCGAATTCGTCGAGCGCTGCATGAGCGAAATCCAGGTGATCGACGTCAATCACTACACGCTCGGCATGTATCGCGCGCCCGACAAGGACACGCTGCTCTCGCGCCTGCCCGATGTGTTCCGCGACGAAATGCGCCCGCATTTTCGCGAGCAACTTCTCGATCTATGGGAAGGCCGTCTTTTCCAGCAGCGCGAAGTCGTCAATTACGCACTCGATGGCAGCGCGCTCAACGTGCATCTGCAATTCTCGGTGTTTCCCGGCCACGAAGAATCCTGGGATCTCGTGCTGCTCGCGCTCACCGACATCACCGCGCGCAAGAAGGCCGAAGCCTACCTTGAATTCCTCGGCAAGCACGACGTGCTCACGAAACTGAAAAACCGCTCGTTCTACGTGGACGAAATGAACCGCCTGCAACGCAAGGGGCCGTTCCCGGTCAGCGCGATCGTGGTGGACATGGACAACCTGAAGGCTGTCAATGACCAGTTGGGCCACGCCGCCGGCGACGCGTTGCTACGCCGCGCAGGCGAGGTGCTGACGAAAGCGATTCAAAAGCCTCATCACGCCGCGCGCATCGGCGGCGACGAATTCGTGGTGCTGATGGCCGGCAGCGGCCCGCGCGACGCCGAAGTGGTTGCAGAGAGCATCACGAAACTTGTTGAATTGAACAACCAGTTCTACGGCGGACCGCGATTGAGTTTTTCGCTGGGCTGGCAAAGCTGCGAGGAAGGCGAAAGCGTGGAAGCGATGTTGCGTGCCGCGGACGCAGCCATGTATGAGGCCAAACGGCGGCGTAACGAGTTGCAGCGCACTGGCGCGGATGATGCAGGTGACGCGAGCCTGGATAGCCCGGTAGCCAATGACGGCGTATGAATTCAACGCGAGCGTGACACCTTCACGCTAAAGCGGGAAGCGAAAACGCTGTAATGAACTGAAATAACCAGATTGACACTCTGGCGGTTGGCGCCAAAAAAACGCCGAAAAAAGAACTACCGGGAGCAAGGCGTGATGCGCCCTGCTCCCGGCTTATGATGCGCTTCGCCACCGCAACCTGCCGCACGACCAGCAAGACGGCGGGAACAGCAACTCGCTGCCCGCCACCTTTACGGTTGTGCCGCGCACGCGGCGGCGGCCTGCATCACTACGCGTTGACGGCGTCCTTGAATGCCTTGCCGGCCGTGAACTTCACCGTCTTCGCCGCTGCGATCTGGATTTCCGCACCCGTTGCCGGGTTGCGACCCACGCGGGCAGCACGCTGGCCGGTCGAGAACGAACCGAAGCCGACGAGTTGCACGGAATCGCCCGACGTGACCGCCTTGGTGACCACTTCGAGGATCGCGTCGATTGCGGCTCCGGTGGCTGCCTTGGTCTCGCCCGTGCTTGCGGCGACTGCGTCAATGAGTTCCTGTTTGTTCATCTGCTACCTGTGTTGAGTTGAGAAAACCTGCATACCCTACCTCACACGGGCCAAACAGGCAAATTACGTTGCATATCGAAACGCAAAGCACACGGGGCATACAGGCCGGACGACTCCCGGGAATGAATCCTGCATGCGATTTTCTCGCCGATTTTGTCACTATTTTGCGTTATTTTACAAAAACCAGCGGTATTCCCGCGCACCAATCGAATTCATAAAATCGAGGTGATCCTGGCGTTTATTTTCACAATAAACCATGGTGAAATCGTCGCCGAGCCCCTCGCGCACCCCGGCATGCCCGCGCATGGCGGCCACAGCCGAAAGCATGTCGCATGGAAAATCGACACCGCTCGTGCGGTCTTGATTGAGCGATGCAATCGGTTCGCGGCCCGCTTCCAGGCCATGTTCGATGCCCGCGAGGATGGCCGCGAGCACGAGATACGGGTTGGCATCTGCGCCCGCGAGCCGGTGCTCGATGCGCAGATTCGCTTCGTCAGACTCGGGAATGCGGATGCAGGCATCGCGGTCTTCGAAACCCCAACTCGCCCGGCTCGCCGCATTGACCATCGCGCCGTAGCGCCGGAACGCGTTGTGATTGGGCGCAAAAACCGGCATGCAATGCGGCAGCAGCGCAAGGCAGCCCGCTACCGCATGACGCAACGCTCGCTGCTCCCGCGCAGCGAGCACATTGCGGCCGGACTCGTCGTAAAGGCTCACGTGCACGTGCATGCCGCTGCCGGGCGCGTCGAGAAATGGCTTCGACATGAAGCTCGCGCGATAGCCGTGCCGCAGCGCCACCCCGCGGGTGCTCCGGCAAAAGAGCGCTGACCAGTCCGCCGCGCGCAACGCGTCGTCGCAATGACCGAAGTTGATTTCGAACTGCCCCGGCCCGAGCTCGGCGGTAATGACCGTTGCGTCCACACCCTGCTCGCGCGCAGTCTCCACCATCTCGTGCAGCACGGGCGCGAAACGCGAAAGGCGTTCGATATGCATGTTCGGCTGGTTGTCTTCGTCATCGCATAGCGGATCGCGTGCGTGCCGGGGCAGGCCTTCGTTTAGCTTCGCGTCGAACAGATAGAACTCCAGCTCGAACGCGACCACGGGCTTCAGGCCGCGCCTTGCAAAACGATCGAGCACGCGCGCAAGCACCTGGCGCGGCTCGAAGCCGATGGGCGTCGCGGTGCCGTCCGAGGTAATCAGCATTTGCGCGAGCGGCTGCTGCTCCCAGCGCGCCAATTTGAGCGTGCCGGGCACCAGACGGCGCGGCACATCGGGATCGCCGTCGTGGAAGCAATATTCGCCGATCGGATACACTCCGCCTTGCGCACCAAGCAGGATGCAGTTTTGGGGCAGCTTGAGCAGCGAGCCGGCCGCCACTTTTTCGAGCATGGCGATAGGGTAACGCTTGCCGTAGAAATGCCCAGGGATGTCGAGGCAGATCAGGTCGACGTATTGCACGTTGGGATGAGCCGCACGAAACGCGCGTACTTCGCTCAGGAGGTCAGTTGCGGTGGTGCTCACGTCGAGTTCCTCTTTAGCGAGAAATGGTGGACCTGCTATTTAATCCGGACTCCAAATCGTCATGAAAACACGCGCGCCGGCAAGGCGCGTGTCTTCCGTAGCTTCGTATCAAGCAGACATCGAGGCAGACATCGAATCAGGCCTCAGGTGAACACCCAAAGCACGCGTGCGTCCTTGTCCGAGCGATTCGCATAACTGAAGCGGCAGCGCGCCGGCAGTTGAAAGCTGTCGCCGGCTTTGAGCGTGACTTCTTCGTCCTCCCCATCGAGCCAGATGGTGAGTTCGCCTTCGAGCACGAAGCCACCCTGCTCGTCGCTGTCGTCCACGGGGCGTTCGCCGCTCGTGGCGCCTGGCTCCAGCAGGCTCTCCAGCATCGAAAAACCCGACGACATGCTCGGCGACACCAGCACATCGGTGATCCCGCCGCCGTAATAGAGCGTGCGCCGCTCGCCGGGCCGCGTGACCCACGGCAGCGCGCGCGGCTTGCTCACGCTATAGAAGTACGTGGTAGGCGTTTGCAGCGCCTCGCCGATGGCGGTGAGATCGGCGACCGTAGGCCGCGACATGCCGCGCTCGACCTGCGAGAGAAACCCCACCGAGCGGCCAATCCGTTGCGCGAGATCGGCCAGCGTCACCTTCTTGTGCTTGCGCAGATCGCGAATGAGGATCGCGAGGCCTTCTATCTCTTCTTCCTTGTCCATGCCGGATACCTCAGTCAAACCACGTCGCGCATGCGATACCAGAACTTGCCGAGCGCTTCGAGCGGCGCGGCCAGCGCGTCGCCGCCCGGGAAACGCGGATTATGAATGGCCTCGTAGAGCGAGAGCAAGCGCGTGTCGCCGAGGATCGCGTCGGACACGGCGCGCGCCGCGGCCAGCGTAGGCAGCACGCCATGTCCCGAGAAGCCCTGGAGCCAGTAGCGCCCGCGCGCGTGCCCGACGTCCGGCGTGCGCCGGATGCTGATGTCGATATGGCCGCCCCACGCGTATTCGAGTTCGACGCCACGCAATTGCGGATAAACGCGTTCGAGGCTCGGCCGGATCGCCGCGCGAATATCCTTGGGAATGCCGCCGAGATAGGTGCACGCGCCACCGAACAGCAGCCGGTGGTCGGGGCTCAGCCGGAAGTAGTCGGGAACGAACTGGTTGTCGATTACGCAGCTATTGCGCGGCAAAAGCGTATGCGCGAGTTGCGGATCGAGCGGCGCGCTCGCCACCTGATACGTGCCGACCGGCAGGACACGGCGCGCAAGCTCGCGGTCGAGCCGGTCGATATACGCGTTGCAGGCGAGCACGAGCGTGCCCGCGCGGATCTGGCCCTGGGGTGTGGTCGCGACGAAACCGGTTGGCGTTTCGCGCCATTGCTGCACGCGGGTCTGCTCGAAGATGCGCCCGCCCGCGCGCTCGATGACCGCGGCAATGCCCAGCGCCAGCTTGAGCGGATTGAGGTGACCGGCCTCGGGATCGTAAAGCGCCGCGAGATAGCGCGGGCTGCCCACCCATTCGGGCATCTCCTGCTCGGCGATGACGCGCAGCGCGTCGTAGCACCATTTGCGCGCGGCTTCGTCGCGCGCCTCCTCCAGCAGCGCAATACGGTTGCGCTTCACGGCGGTCCAGAGGCTGCCGGGCCGGTAGTCGATGTCGAAACCGTGGCGTGCAGGCAGTTCGCGCACCTCGCGCGCCGCCCAGCGCATGCTGTCCCATAGCTCGCGCGCGCCTTCGAGCCCCAGCGACTGCTCGAGCGGCCCCATATCGCACGACCAGCCGAGCAGCGCCTGCCCGCCGTTGCGACCGGACGCGGCCCATGCCACGCGGCTCGCCTCCACGACAACCACGCGCCGGCCCGCGAGCGCCAGGCGCAATGCCGTGTGCAACCCGCTGAACCCAGCGCCGACGATCAGGACATCGGCATCGCAGTCGCCCGCCAGGGCCGGGCGCTCAGGCGCCTCACCGGGCAACGTGCGGGCGTAATAACTTTCCACATGACGGGTCGACTCGACGAACATGGCGGCATCCGTGAAATTTCATCTGCTTAATTTCATGAAAAATTATCACGACAATTTCACGGATGCAATCGTCTTTTCACGCGTTCCGGTTTTGACGCTTAAAACCGCCCGCGCAAACCGATGAAGACTTCGCTCGAGCTGAGTTTGGCCTTGAGTTGCTCGTCGCGTGCGAGCACACGGTTAGCAAACGTGTTGTAGCCACTTTCGATATTGCCCATGTCGACATAGCGATAACCGACGTCGACCGCAAAGCGCTTGTTGATCGCGTAGCTCACGCCCGCGCCGCCCGCCCAGGCAAGATTCGTTTGCGTGCGCGACGCGAATTGCCGGCTGGGGTTGGTTTGCCAGCCATCGGCCGAAACAATCGCCACGCCAAGCCCGAGCGAGCCGAATACCGAGAAGCCGTGGCCAAGATCGAAGTCACGATAGCCATTCAACATCAGCCGCTGCGAGGACACGTGAAATTCGTTCGCGTTGGCGTTGAACGGCGCCCAGTAGCTCACAAAATTGCCACTGCGCTTGAACGTGTATTCCCCTTCTGCACGCCAACCGTTGCCGAACTGGTAGCCGAGCGCCACCGCGCCGGTCACGCTCGATTGCACGTCCGGGCCGCCGACGCGGTTCGTGACGCGCGGGCTCGTGAGTTCCATATTGACCGCGTTGTCGAACGCCCCGACGACGCGCGCCGTTGCGTAATAGCCCGCATCGCTCATTGATGCATCTTGCTTCGGCGCTTCATTCGTATCCGCAAACGCGGCGCCGGAAATCAGCAAGGCAACCGAGGACGGCAGGGCAAAAACTTTAAACATGTAAATCGCTTCCTTATCGATGACAGTAACCAGGACCGTCATGGTAGAAAGCGTGCCCTTCTCAAAGAACCCGTCCGTCTACGGATGCCGCCTCCGTAGTGCTACGGAGGCGGCATGCCAACGAGCGCCGCGTAGTCGCGCACGAGATCGACGAGCGAGTCGACTTCCAGCTTGAGAAACACGTTGGCACGATAGGTTTCCACCGTACGCGGCGACAAGCCCAATTCGCGCGCGATCTCCTTGTTGCTCAAGCCGCGCACGATGTTCTCGAGCACCTCGCGCTCGCGCACGCTCAAGGTCGCGAGACGCGCGGCGCGCGTGCGTTCGGCGTCATCGCGCTCACGCTGGCCGCGCTGTGCGCGCACGGCCTGCTGGACCGCGTCGATCAACTCGTCGTCGTCGACCGGCTTGCGCAGAAAATCGAGTGCACCTTGCTTGAAGGCACGCCGGCAAGCATCCACACTGCCGTGCCCCGTGAGCACGATCACCGGAAAATCGCATCGCTCGCCGAGAAGACCGAGCAGGTCGAGACCGCTCATCCCCGGCATGCGGATATCGAGCAGTACACATGCGATCTCGAACTCGACATCGTCGAGCGCCTCGAGAAAGGCGCTCGCATCCGCGTAACAGCGCGTGCGCAGGCCAACCGTGCGCAGCAGCAGCGCGAGGCCATCGCGCACGGCATCGTCGTCATCGACGATGGCGACCACGGGCGTGGCGTCCCGCGCATTGTCGTGCGTATTTTCATGCGTGCTCATTGGCGCACTCCTTCTGGTGCTTGCGCGAGCGGCAAAAGCAGCGTTGCCTCCACGCCGCCCTCCGGCATATTGCGCAGCGCCAGCGAGCCGTCCTGGCGTTGCGCCAGCGTCTCGCACAGCGGCAGGCCAAGGCCCAGGCCGCCGGGCCGCGTCGTGAAGAATGGCTCGAACAGATGCGGCAAAGCCTCGGCCGGCACGCCCGGTCCATTGTCGGCAACGCTGAAGCCATAGTGCCGCCCCGCGCGGCCCCCGCTTACGCGGATCTCGCCACGTTGCCCCTGGCGCGGCGAATCCTTGAGTGCCGCGCGGGCGTTCTGGATCAGGTTGTGCAGGATCTGCTCGATCGCAACCTGCTCGGCGAACGGACGCTCGCGCGGCGCATCGTTGCGCCAGACGAGCGCGATGTGCTCGCGCGCAAGTTCGTCACGATACAGAAACAACAGCGTGTTCATGAGGGCATCGGGATCGAGCGCGCACCGCTTGCCGCCATGCGCGGACGTCACAGCGCCACGCAGGCGTTCGAGAATCGCCGCGGCACGCCTCGCCTGAGCAACGCACGTCTGTAATGCGCGGCGCACGTCGTCGCGCTCGGCAGGCACATCGAGCAGGCGCTCGGCGGCGCGCGCATGTGAAACGATCGCGGTGAGTGGCTGATTGAGTTCATGCGCGAGACCGGCCGCCATCTCGCCGAACGTGTCGAGACGGTCGAAACGGTCGAGCCTTGCACGCGCGGTTTCGCGGCGACGTACTTGCCGCAGGCGCCATGTGCCAAGCGCAGCGGCAGCGATCAACGCGCAAACCGTGTTCCATAGCACTATCGCCAGCCACG
Source organism: Paraburkholderia caffeinitolerans (assembly GCF_902859945.1). Classification (GTDB taxonomy): domain Bacteria; phylum Pseudomonadota; class Gammaproteobacteria; order Burkholderiales; family Burkholderiaceae; genus Paraburkholderia; species Paraburkholderia caffeinitolerans. The sequence continues at coordinate 38,772 of NZ_CADIKL010000047.1, forward strand.
GCAAATCAGCGGCGCGCAACGTCCGCGTAGTCAGCAGCACAAAGTCCTGGGGCCGAGCAGGCAAATGCTTTTCCAGGTGAAGTGTCCAGCCGAATGGCGCATCCGCCGCCGTGCGCTGCAGCAGGTTGAACGCGCGTGAGTGCAGCCGCAACGTGGCCGACGACAATGAAGCAGGCCAATCGCCCGCCTGAAGCAACTGTTGGGCATCGACGCGCACCGCCCATCCACTACTGCCGATCAACCAATACGCCGACGCACCGTCGAACGTCAATGAAACCTGCCCGGCATGAGCATGCGCCGGCGGCGCGGAGGGTGTCGATGCATTCGCGCCCACCCACCCGCTTGCGGGCCGCCAGAACGCAAGGCCCGTGAGTTGCGGCATGCTCGCGTGCAGGTTCTCGAGCACCTGTGCGGGAGATGCCGAAAGTGGCGCCGCGCCGAGCGTCGCGAGAATGGCTTCGTGCTGCGCCGCGCGTTGGCCGAGCAGACGGATGGCGATACTCGAATCCTGAAGGAAGCGGGCCCGAACATCGGCCACGGATTGCTCCACGACGAACACGGTTCCGGCGAAGCTGAACACAAGCCACGCCAACACGGCAGCCACACGAGCAGAGAGTTTCACTCAGTGACTACCCAGGGATGCCTTTCGACGCCGACCAGACCGAGGCGGCAAATCCGAAACCGCGCAGGCAACGGGTGGAGTGAATTGTTCGGTAATGTTTTGCATGCTCGCGATTGTACACGCGGGATATTGGCTACATTGCGTCGTAGCGTTTTCGATGCTCGACGAGTAGCTGATCTTCACTTTCTATTATCACGCTTCGGATACCAAAGTTTGTTTTCCAGAAGCGTGAAAGTGCTTTCAATCATTTAAACGTGAATAAACATTCGATAGTGAGATGCTTAAATAAACTCCACTGGCCGATTCGCGCGTATGGCGCGTCACGATTGGAGAACGAGCAACCCATAATCGGGCCGATTCTTGACAAGATTCACCCATCGTCTACGCTCAACGGACGGCCAAGCCTTTTGAATTTCAATTCAAAACCGTGCTGTCTGTTTTCATCGTGATGCCACGATTGTTTGCAGGCTAGCGAAGAAGGGGCGCCAGCGTGAACTTCGTCGATACGATCCTCATCAGGCTTGCTGATCCCGCGGCGCGCGGTGGTGTTTTCGACAGCGACAGCCTCGCGCAGATCGCATCGACAGCGTACGACACCAGCGCAATGCCAATTCAAGGACCGTACAGCGCGGTTTTCGACGACATTCAGCTCGGCCTCGCGGTCCCGCGCGTCGCCACCCTCGAGGGATACTGGGGACGCTCGACAACGGGCGAGCGCACCGACTCGCAGTTCGTGTTCTCCGGGCTCGGCGAAAGCTCGATTCGCGTGGATGCATTCTGGCGCGGCTCGATCATCGCCCGCTCGACACCCCCTACCGGACATGTAAGCGCCACGCGCGGCACCATTGTCGATGCTGGCCAGATCGACGCGGAGATCGTGGCTGCGCTCGGCGCCCTGCCGGCCGATCCTACCGCACTCGAAAACGAGCGGCGCACGCGCTTGCTGACGCATCTGCGCGCGGCTTTCGCGCAACCCGATCTGATGACCGGTGCGCTGCTCGACCAGTGGCTGCACGACAACGGCGCATCGTCGGTCGGCGACCTGATCACGAACCTGCGCGGCGTGCTCCATGCCTATCCCCTGCAGATCACTTTTTCGCCGCCCAACGACGTGCCGTCGCTGCCGGAGCCGCTGCCAATCGGAACCGCGCTGCTGATCCGCGACGTAGGATTTTCGGTCGGCGACCTGCTCACGGAATCGCGGATCGTGCGGCAGCAGCTCGGCCAGATGGGCCTCACCCGGGCGGTGGATCCCTCGCTGCCGATCCTCGAGCCGCTGCCGATCACCTGGATCGTGCCGGCCGCGGCATTCGACGACTCCGGCTGGCCTGGCGCCGCCGCAGGCATGGCCGCCGACGCTGCGCGAACCGCACGGCGCACGGCGGCGGCCGGCTGGCTGGTGCTACAGGGAATTGGCCTCGCCGTGGTTTGAGCAACCATGTTAGCAATCCATAGCGATATGAACCGATAAACCTGGCATTGCGAAGTTTCCCCGGGCCGGCATGGATCGCCCGTTTCGTGTTCAGAACTGACATCAAAGGAGCAACTTATGTCAGCAACCGTCCCTGCGGCGTTCCCCTTCATCCTGGTCAACATCGATACGTCGGCGCTGATGCCCATCGCGCAGCGCTCGCCCGGCGTGATCGCCATCGTTGGCAAGACCCCCGCCGGCGCAGACGGCGGCGATGCGGCATTCGACATGCCGACCGTCGTCGACACGGCGTCCGACGTGTCGCAGCACTTCGCCAAGATCAATGCAGACGGCAGCGTGGCCGACACGACGCTGTCGACCTCGCTCAAGCTCGCGATGCTGCAAAGCCCGACGCCGTCCAAGGTTTACGGCGTCAAGGTGAACGGCAACGACTATGCCGGTGCGCTGGCGTCGCTCGAAGCCGCGGACGACGTCGACTTCGTCTGCCTCGCGAATGAAACTGACGTTGGCGTGCCCGCCGCCGGCGGCAATCCGCCAACCAATCTGCTCGCGCTCAAGGCGCACGTCGAGACCCTGTCGTCGCAAGGCCAGAAGCGGCTCGGCGTGGCGATGGTCAACCCGGCGACCGCGAAGTCCCCCACTTACGTTCACGACATCGACGCCACGGCCACGCCGCTGAAGAGCGACTTCAGCCGCATGGTGCTGGTGGCCGCGCGCGGCGCGACGGTCGACGTCGCCTCGGCCGCCACTGGCGCAATCGCAGGCTACGCGCCGCAGGTCTCGATGGTGCTCAAGCAGGTGCGCGGCGTCAGCGTGCCGACCGCCAGCCAGTACGGGCCAAGCGAGATCACGGGGCTCTCGGAGGCCGGCATCGTGCCGATCATCCAGCCCTCGCTGATCGTCGGCGGCGGATTTTACTTCGGCGAAGGCCGCTGCTACACGACCGACGCGAGCCTGCTCTACATCGACATCGTGCGCGTGCTCGACGACATCGATTTCCGGCTCAAGGCGGGCTTGATCGGCCTGATCGGCGATTCGCGCATCACCAAGGCGGGCCTCACTCAGGTCAAGGTCCGCATCGACGCGATCCTCGGGCCGCTGCTCAACGCCGCCGTGATCGACGACTACTCGACCACCATCCCGGTGCTGAACATTCTGATGACGCCCGAGTCGGCCTGGAGCGCGACGGACAGTTCACGGGTCGTGACCGCGCGCGCGAACCGGACTGTCGACGTGTTCGTGTCGATTACCTATGGCCCGGCAGTGCACCAGCTTCGCGTCACGCTGGCGCCGAGTTTCTGACCGACCGCTTCGCTACCCGCGCTTACCCGCGCGCTTCGCATCCGAAGAGGAGCCCAACATGCCCGACTGGAACACCCGGCTGGCCGTGTCCTATACGGCAAACAACCAGACGAAAACGATCACCCCGATCGATTCGTTCACCCCCACTTTCGCGCTCGCCGCGGAGCCATTGCACTCGATCGAGCACACGCACATCGGCGTGATCTACTCGCCGCAAGCGATGACGTTCACGATGACCGTGAAGGCCATCGGCACCATCGCCGCCGAGCTCACGGCGCTAGCGATCAACCGCACGCCGTTCGACGTCACGCTGCAGGAATCGGCGAACGGCAACGACTGGTCGTACGCGTCGGTGGTGATGAGCAACTGCGTCATCACGTCAGCGGTACCGTCCACCGCGACCATTTCGGGCGCGCCTACGGCGACGTTCTCCGGCTTCTGTCTCAGCGCGGCCGAAACCGACAAGAACAACACCACCGCCACGCTGCCCTAACCCCGCCTGGAGTAACCGACGATGCCTAATGGACAAGACACTCAGGATCCGAACTCGGGAGCCCTCGTACACGACGGCCATTCAGTCGGCTGGTCGCTCGGCTCCGAAGCGGACGAAACGAGCGGCAGCGGCCCGCCGGAGGTGCATTACCACTTCCCCGTGGAGATCGAGGTCCGCAACACGGTGGCGGCCATCGACGAGGACCGCCTGATTCACGCCACGCTGGAACGGCTCGCCCGCGAGCTGACCGGCTGATACCGTTTCTCTGCGCGTATGCGGATCAACGTCAACATCCCGGTGCGTTTGTCGGTGGACCTCGACGCGATCGAGCATCGTCCGGCCGACCTCGACGCTGCGCTCGCGGCGGCGATGGCGCGCGCAATGCGGCGCTCGTCGGCGGTGACGGCGCGCTCCGGCGACCCAACGGCCATCGTCGTGCACGACCCGACGTTCCTGTGGCGCGGCGCGAACCTGCGCAGCGTCACGGCCGACACGCGCCAGGACACCGAGGCGCGCCTCGCGCGCGTGATCCAGCGTTCGGCGCGCACCCAGGCGACAAGCCCGGCCACGGGCACGACGGCAACGAGCGCGAGCCTGCGACGGCGACCATGGCGCGGCTGGCAAACGCTGACGAGCATTAACTTTCACGCCAAGGTCGGCGAGTACCTCGCGTACCTCGACTCCTCCATTCACAGCCGCCTCACCGACTACGCCACCCTCTACGCAGACTACGAGGAGCAGTTGAAATGGGTCTCGCTGTGGGTCGTGCGGGTCGACCGTCCGTACCGGCGCGACGATCTTTCGGCGGAACTGTCCGCACGCGCGTCGGAGCTGAGCCGTGCGCACCCCGGACGCGAAGACGGGTTCTGGGTGATCAACTTGTCGGAGCCTGACCGCCAGCGCGTGATCGAAGTCGATCGCGACAACCTCGTTGCGGGCGCCACCCCCGACCTGCGAAGCAACAGCCGCTACCTTAGAGTCTACGGCGGCGAGCTCTACCTGATGCCCGGCGCGCAGGCGATCTTCACGATGATGGTCCTGCCGACCATCTCGCTGGAGACCTATGCGCGGCTCGGCACGCCGGCCGACGTCGAGGTCCGCAACCGCGACCTGGAGTTCCTCGTCTACCAGGACGGGTTTCGCGATGCGCTGGGCGTGTCGTGGACCGATTTCATCGCCGGAATGGGCGACGAGACGACGACGCTGCACGTGTCGCCTGTCGAGGTCACAGCGCCGGTGCTCCCGACGACGCTGCAGCAACTCGTCGAGACACGCGACCCGCTGCCGCCCGCCGGCCCGATCGCCTACCCCAAGCGCGACCTCTTCCTGCTCAACCAGAGCACTCTGGACACGCTGCCGGAAACCGTGCGCACAGCCGTCGCGCCATTGACGACCCCGGCCACGCTGGCACTCGATGCGGACGGCCGCTGGGGCCGCTGGCAGGTCGGCTGGCGCGGCGCGGTGCTGTCCGCGAGTTTCGCGCTGAGTGAGAACCAGCAGTTCACGGTCAGCCATCGTGCGCGGGCCGAGCAGATCGCGGATGCCATCGTCACGCTGCTCGGCAGTTATCCGCAGGGCGATTCGCTGGCCGAAATCCCCTGGTGGAGCCGACTCGACGCGCTCTGCACCAGCGACCTCGGGGCCCGCGCCGGCGGGGCCGGTGGGCTCACGATATTCGACCTCTGGATGGAAGCGCTGGAGCGGCGTGACGGCGGCCGGTGGTTCGACGCGCTGTTGGACAAGATGGCGAGCACGCGAGGCGATGCAGCCCTGCACTTCATCCAGGCGGCCACGGTGTCCGCGCACTACAACGCGCATCCGCGCATCAGCCAGATGCGGAGCGACTACAACAACGCGACGCGCGCAGCGCTCAAAAACCGCTACTTCCCGGACAGCGGCGCGATATGGCTGCACCACGACGCTGACCGGCGCGTGGCGCGCAACGGCGTCGTTGCCGACGCGTACGCCGACTATGCATCGCACGCGCGTGTGAAGCATCTGCGCGAAGAACGGCGGGCCGAGTTCGACACCGCGCTGGAGACCGCGGCCAATCAGTTGCTCGCGGACATCATGGCCGGCCGGGTTGCCAAGGACTTCAACAACCAGGAGTTCGCGAACGAAGCGATCAACCGCGCGGTAGCCGCGATCCACCTCTCGAACGACGACTTCGAAACCGTGACCCAGATCACGTCGTTGCGCGTGACGGCAATCGAGTTTGTCGTCGACCGCGGCATCGAACGCTACAACGTGACGTTCAACATGGTCCAGAAAATCGAAGGCGAATCGAGCTGGACCGACCTTCCCGGCACAAGCCGCACCAGCACGGAACTCGAATTCGAGTGGCTGCTGTTCGGCTGGGATCTGGGCCGCATGGGCGATCGGCTGGAGACGGTCGGGCTCGTGATCGGCGGCATTGCGGTGATCGCCGTCGCGTGGGAAGCCGGCATCGTCACCGCACTGGTCGAAGCAGCCGGCGGCACCGGGGCCGTGCTGACCTCGGTATTCGTCTCGGAGATCCTCTATCTCGCCACCGCGAAGCACTACAGCCTCGAAGGCTTCGTGATGGCGGCAATCGACGGCTATCTGTTCGCGCTGACTTTCCGCTTCGCGGGCATCGGCGGGCGCGCGATCGCGCTGCGCATCGGACGCGCGACGATGTCGGACATCGTCGGTGGCTGGGTCGCGGAGCGGTTGTTCGTGGGCGTCGTCGGCGGGTCGCTCGGCGGCGGCGCGGTGGTGTTCTCGCATGGGCTCGCCGACACCCTGCTGCACGACGGGCCGGGGCCGAGCCTCGGCCAATACGTGCGGGGCATGACGATGGGCGCCGTGTTCGGACTGTTCGGCGAATTCGTGATTGGCCCGGCGCTGCAGGGCGCGTTTCGGGTCGGCGGACAAACCGTGCTGAACACCGCCGACGAAGCCATCGGGGTGATCCGCAGATCGGGCGTGTCGCCGGCCCGCTATGCGGCCGAGATCTCGCAGGCGCTGTCCGCGATCCGCGAGCGTCTCGCGACCTTTCTCGAAGAGTCGAGCGTCCAGACCATCATCACCGGCCTGCGCGAGCGCATGGCGACGCTCGGCGAAGGGCTGAGCCTCGGCGCCATCGGGCGGCGCTTCGAGTTCTCGATGTTCCGCCGCGTCTTCGAACTCGCGGACATCGGCATGGGTTCGGTGGAAACCGACGGGCTCGAACGGTTGTTGTCGACGACCGAGTCCGGTGCGGCGCGCATGTCGCAAGAAGAGTTGCTAGCGTTCCTGAACCGGGTGGCGCTCGACAAAGACCGCGCGAGGCAACTGCTGAACGCGCTCGGGCGGCTTACTGACGAACGCGCGGGCGCGCTGATCGGCGGCGGGCAGCTCGAAGGCCTGGCGTCGTCGTCCAATCTGCTGCACCACCTGACGACTGGCGACATCAACCGCATCTGGGACGTGCTTGCCGGGCCGTCGTTCCGGCTCTCGGCCGCCGATTGCGACGCCTTCCTTGGCCGGCTCGCGCACTTTACCGACGAACAGCAGATATCGGCGCTGGAAATACTTCGTCGTCCGGATCAACTCGTGACGCCGGAAGGCGTCGCGCAGGCGCTCGAAAAAGGCGGCCTGGACGCCGGCGTCGGCGAGGGACTCGACCGCCTGTACGGCGCGCTGGAGTCGGCGGCAGCGGACACGCTGATGCGCGCGATCCCGGCCGCCGACGCGCCCGGCTACCTGCACTGGCTTGGCTCGCAGCGGCAGGAAATCGTCAACCAGCTCGCGCAGGACGGCTACCTGGCGCCGCTCGCGAGCGCGCCGCATGCGCTCGACTTCATCGGCCGTAACGGGTTTGACTCGTTGCGCTCGCTCACGGGTGCGCACGGCCCGTTTGGCACCACGATTGCCGAGGCGGTGGCCGGCCTCGACGCCTTTGCCGGGGCGCTGCGCGCGTTCTCGCAGGACCAGCAGGATCTCGCAGTCGCCACGCTGCTGCGCGCCGGCAACCGGGTTCCGCCGGACTCGCTGCTGTTCGTGCTGCAACAGCAGCTGACGCTCGACGCAGAGCTTCAGCGCGCGCTGGACAACGTGTACGCCGAGCGCTCGGGCATGACGGTGCAAGAATTTCAGCGGCTCACGGGCGCGCGCTTCGACTCGGCGCTGCGCGGGTTGTATCGCTCCGACCTGCAGATCTGGCGAGAACTGGGACACATCGAGGCCATCACCCGCCACGACGAGGTCATGGAGATGCTGCGCCACGGCGCCAATCGCGCCCTGTTCCGGACTTTCGTGGGCCGCTATCCCGGCAACGAAGGCGTGGCAATCGACGCGCTCGGCCGGCTCCTCTCGCGCGTGCGCGCGCTGAGCGGCGGCAACTTGCAGCGCTTCGAGATGACCGACCTGATCCAGGCGCTCCAGTCAGTGAGCGATCGCGGGCCGACGCCGCTTGCCGAAATCGACCAGATCGCCGCCGACATCGGCCAGTCGGGTTTTCCGACCCGCACGGTTGGCACCGGGCCGAGGGCCACTACCTTCCCTTCCGCAGCGGAGGAAGCGCGCGCGTACGTACGGCTGCTGGGCGACAACGTCACGCCGGCCCAGGCGCAAACGATGCTCACGCTGCCAACCGATGTCAACGTGTCTACAGTTGAAGTCGCGGGTGAAGGCGAGAGAGGTCCAGACGTCCTGCTCACGACCGACACAGGGCAAACCATCGGGCGCGAGTCGGTGGCCACGCGCATTCCCACCGTCGACCGCGCCGATCCGCTCGGCTCGCTCCAGCGGAACCTGAACAGCGTGAGTCTCAGCACCAAGGTTGACGCCTACGCCAGTGGCGGCACCTACGCCAGGCGTGGTGGGATTCGCTGGCTGCGCCGGGAGATCGATGTGCGCATCGATCCCTCCGTGGATGGCTTCTCTTATGACGCTCTGCTCGCGCAGATGCAGGCGGACGGATCGCTCGCGCCATTTCTGGACCGCGTGATCCGCGATAACGCCGGCTGGACGAATATCAGCCGGATTCGCTTCTACAATTCGCGAGGCGCCCTGGTTCACACCTGGACGCCCTGACCGACGAGACCCTGCGGGACGAAACGATGCGCGCGATAGACCTGAAATTGGACCTGCCACTGACGGGCGATCTGGCCGGCAACCCGACCACGATCCTCCGCCGCCTGGTGGCGCGCTGGTCGCCGGAGGTCTTTCTACCGATGGAGTGCCGCGCGACGGTCTCCGGGGAGCCGTTCTACTGGCCGCTCTCCGCCGCCCCGGAACTCGACGCGGCCCCCTGGCCCGGCGAGACAGTCGCTCAGCAGCCAGTCACGAAGCTTGATGGACACACCGCATTGAAGCCCGACGTCTTCGAGCAGCTTCCCGCCGGAGATCGCTATGCGGTGCAGTTGATTGGCGGCCTTCGCTTCGTCGAGCCGGACCTGTCTGCCGAGCCGGCCTGGTACGGCCGGGTCACGGCTGAGGACGCCGCTGGCCAGCCGCCGATTCTGCTCACGCTTGCCTATGTCAGTTTCCATTGGCAGGCGAACTGGCGCGAGATCCGCATGCGCTTCCCGATGCTCGGCTACCCGCTCAGCGGCCAGCTCCCGCGCTTCGACGACAAAGGCAGGCCAGTCGGGCAACAACCGGCGGACGTCGTGGAGCGCAATCGGCGCAGCGTGATCGGCGCGTTCTCGCACTGCGCGAGCGCGCTCGGTTTCGAGCCTGCGCAAGTGTCGTGGTCGGTGGAAACCGAAGAAGGCACGCCCGCGGCCGTGCACGAAGCCATCGCCGCGTTACTGCAGGAAGCAACCGGGAGGAAATAGATGGCCTCCAGCTACCAGAACTACGCGACCATCCCGTCGGCGATCATCTCGGACGGCATCCTGCCGATTCCGATCTGGGCCGTCACGACGATGAAGCTCACCGAGACCTACCACCTGCCGCCAATCGGCTCCACCGGCGCGCGGGCGATCGTGGGCGTGCACGACGACACCATCGACCTGACCGGCGTGCTGGTCGGCATGGAGCGTTTCGCATGGAAGCTCGCGCTCGAAACGCTGGCCGAGTCGAGCAAGCGCGGCACCGCGCTCGGCTCGTTCACGGGCGGCAAGGTATCGGGCCTGATCCTGATCACCGCGATGACGATCCGCACCGACATGCAGATCCAGTCGCTGACCTTCACGGCCAGCACGACGAAACGCGAAGCGCTCGACGTATCGATCCAGCTCGCCTACATGCCGCTGCCCGGCGCGCTCGGCAAGCTGCTCGATCTCGCGAGCGTCGGCGTGGGCGCGCTGATGGACGTGGGGGGGAACTGACCATGCCCGCGCCGCCCATCCCTGTCGACCGCTACCTGACGCCCGCCGACCCGCCAGCCGCCCCCGACGGCTTCGCGACCCTCGCGCAGAAGATCATGACCGGCATTCCGCAGCCCATCACGCTCGACGCCAACTTCACCGCCGTGCTCGCGGTGCCTACGGGACTCGGCGGCGAGTGGCAACAGGCAGACCCGTCCGCCGTGGTGTCGGTTAGCACCGTGCAGACGGACCCATGCGATCCGGCGGCGAATCCCGTTGTAAGCGCACCGGTCTGCAACGTCGAGCGCTCGACGGCGCGGCTGCTGATCCAGCGCGACGGCACCAACGTCGCGTCGATCCCGCTCACCGCCGGCTCGACGTTCACTGTGCCCGCCGACGGCGGCACGGCAGCGGGGCGTCTCGAAGTCTCGGTGCTGTCATGGGATCTGCGCGCGGGCTCGATGATCGGCCCCGGCGACTACGGCTCGACGCTCACGCTCGCGTGGCGCCGCAACGACACGGGCGTGCAGACCTTCGGGCCGGTGCCGCTCAATCCGTTCCTGCGCCTGCGTCTGCCGCCGAGCATCACGATGCGCTCGGTGGTCAGCCTGAACCTCGCGCAGGCAATTTATGACCGGCTGCGCATCACGATCCCGAGGGTGTTGCGATGAGCCTCCCGACGCTGTCTCCGAACCAGGTGATGATCGGCAACGCGTCCGGCTGGGCGCTCACGTTTCACACGGAGGACAAGGACGGCAAGATCTCGACCGACACCAATGCGCCGACCATGTTTTGTTCAGCCGACTATGAGGCGCGGCTGAGCGTAACGCTGCCGGCCGGGCTGGAGCCCGGCGCCGGTTCGATCACAATCGAAGGCATGACCGATGCCGATTACACGAAGATCGCCCAGACCGGCAAGGCGACGCAGCCGACGGTCGTGCGGCTCTACCTGTACTGGATCGACGCGAACGCGAGCCCGCTCGGCTATCTCGCCAATCTCGGCGGACTGACCGACACGCTCGGCCGCTTCGATCCCGCGTCGATGGCGTCGTCGCTGGTCTCGGAGCTGCGGATTGTCAAGGTGTCGCGCGCGGCGGGTGTGCGCCGCTATGAAGCAACGATCGTGGGCAAGGAGCGGGTCTATCAAAACGTCTTCACGATGCGGATCGCGAAGCCGGTGAGCGCCAGCAAGCTCAGCGAAGCAGTCAAGGCGATCGCACAAGCCACCAGCGTCGACGTCAAGTTGCAGGGCTTTGGCGCCGATGGCTCGATGCCGACGAGCAGTGGAAATTCAAGCGGAAATTCAAGCGGCAATTCAAGCGGCAGTTCAGGCAGCAACCCGGGAACGAGTCCCGGCGACGAACAGGTAACGATCGAGACGGGCGGCACCTATGCTGCCGCGCTCACGGACCTCGCGAAACGGATGGAGCAAGCAAGCGGCAAGTACGGCCGCGGCCTGATGGTAATCCGCAACGGCACGCTATATTTCGGAATCCGTCAATTTCCGCTCGAAGGCAGCTTGAAGACGTTGACGCTCGGCAGCGGACTGCTCCTCGCCGAGACGCTCGACCAGGTGCAGGCCAATCCTGACGCGTCCCCGGATTCAACAACATCCTCCGCGCCCGCGGCCCCCGCGGCTTCCCCTGCCCCCGCGGTCGCGCTTTCCCCAAAACGCCGCCAATTCAAGCTCACACTCAAGGGCCGGCCCGACATCAAGCCAGGCGACACGGCAAAATTCGACAGCCCCCCCGAGGAAATGACGACCCAGCCGGGTTTTCTGGATTCGTTGCTCGGCGGCGCATTCGCTGGCTCGATTCTTCCCGGCATGGGCGAGGACACGATCACCCATCCGATCAATCTTTACGTGACCTCGGTGACGCACGCGCTCGGCCGCGCAACCGGATTCGTGACGACCGTAACGGGCGTCGAAATCGTCGACCTGTCGCAGCCATGGGATACCGCGACCGGCGCGGGTGCCCATGCGCCGGGCCGTGCGACCGGCACCACGGGTGCCCGCTCGGATGGCGCCGCATCGGCGGCCGCCGCAATCCGCCAGACGGTGCGCGAGGGCGCAGAAACGCCGCGCAGCGTCGACATCGGCGAGGTGCGCGGTTTTCATCCGTCCGGCGACGGCTCGACCGAGCCGCCCGGCCAGACCGAGCGTGTGTTTCGCGGCCTCGTCGATCCGGACGGGCGCGCGAATCAGGCACGGCGCCTCGACATCCGGCGCGACACCCCCGCGCCGCTCGAAGGCGTGAGCTACGCGACGCCGTTCGCGTGGGGCAAATGCGGGCTCGTGCTGCCGCGCTACCCCGGCATGCGCGTGGTGCTCGCGCATCGCAACGGCCAGGCCGAGGATCCGGTGGACATCGGCGCATTGTGGACATCGGGGCACGGACCCGCCTCGCAGCCAGGCGACTACTGGCTGACGCTGCCCGCCGGGGTCGACGAGGGAAACCGCAGCCAGGCGGCCGACACAGCGACGCCGGCCGAGTATGCGGGCAAAGTCACAAACGACCTGATCGACGCCGACGGCAACCGCATCATCGAGGTCGGCGAGCTCACGGTGCGGGTGGGCAGCGACCATCTCGGGAACGCGGGCGAGCGTCCTGACCGGCCATCGGACCAGGGGTCGGTGACGATCGAGCACACTGGCGGCCAATCGTCGATCGTGATGAAGCAGGACGGCAGCGTGACCATCACCGCGAAGAACATCACGCTCGATGCCGGAACCGGAACCATCACGATGAAAGCGGACAGCGTCGACGTCCAGGTGAATTCCAACATGAACGTTCATTGAGGAGCACCGCCATGTCAGGAGTGCTGACAACCGCGAGCAATGTGACGTGCGGCCACGCGGGAAACGTATCGACCTCGAGCTCCACAAAGCTGCAGGTGAATGGCGCGGCCGTACTGCTGAAAAGCGGTATTGCGGGCCAGTCGATCGCGGGCTGCTCGACACCGCCCGCTTCCGATGCATCCGGCCCGACCGCGAAGCCGTGCGCGACGGTCGCCTCGGTGACGGGCGGCCCCGCGACCAAGCTTCAGGCCGGCGGCCAACCCGTGATGCTCGACACGCTGGCGGGCACCACGGACGGCATGGTGGCCAAGACCACCCCGCAACAACTGCTCGCGGGCATCGCCGGCCAAACAAAACTCACCGCCAGTTAGCGCAAAGACGTACGTCAGGGCACCCCTCAGGGAGGACCGATGACCGACCAACAGAAAGACCCGTTGCGGCGCAGGGTGCTGGGCTGGGGCGTCGCGTGCGCCCCAGCCGAGGCGAACGCCGATATCGGACGCGACATTCGCTTCGTGACGACGAACGGCCTGCTCGATCTCGCGTGCGTCGAGCTGATCGACAACCTGGGCCAGTCGCTGTCCATCGCGCTGACCACCGCGCTCGGCAGCGACCTGTTCAACGTCGGCTACGGCTTCGACGGCATCAACGCGATCGCCGAGGAAACCAACCCGGTCCTGATGCGCGAGCGCATTCGCATCGCGGTCATCAAGGTGCTGCGCGCCGACCCGCGCATCCGTCGCATCGTCGACGTCAAGCTCGAGGATGGCCGTCTCGACCCCATCACGGCCGGCAGTCGCATCCTCGATGTGCGTGTGGCGTTCGAAACGCTCTCGGGCGACACGTACGCCATCAATATCGATCAAATCGCGCTCGGCGCGGGCCAGGTGACCACGAATGGCTGACCAGAACCCCACCAGTATCGACACCGCCGATGTGCTTGCGGTGGACGCGTCCGTAATCCGGACGACCAGCGCGGCCCCGTTCGGCGTCACGCCGCAAGGGTTCTACGCGAAGCCGTTCGCGCGGCTGCTCGCCGAGAAGCTCGCGCTTGGCCGAGCGCTGTTCGGCACCGACCTCGACCTCACCTCGGGCTCGGTTGTGCGCAAGCTCTTCGAGGTTGCGGCGCTGGAAGACGCCCGCACCTGGACGGCGCTGGGCGCGATCTACGACAACATGTTCGTGGTGTCGGCCGAGGGCCAGGCATTGAGCAGCCTCGGCGCGGAACTCGGTCTGCCGAGGCCATACCTGGAGGCGACCGGCAAGATCACGCTGAAGCTCACGGGCACGCTCCCGGCCGGCGTCGCGCAGATCACGATCCCGCGCGGCGCGCGGCTGCTGACGCCGGGCGGGCATCACGCCGCAACCGACGAATCGGCGACGATCACCGCCGCGAGCCCGCAGGTCGATATCGCCGTGGTCGCCTTCTACCCAGGGCCTTCGCACAATCTCGATCCGGCCGTCACGGCAGCCGACAACAGCCATCCACAAAAAATCGACCGCTGGAACCCGTACGACACGAAGCTCGCCGATCTGCGCGCCGCCGAAGAAGCCGCGAACAAGGAACTCATCAGCATCACGCACAACGAAAAGCTGACCGGCGGCGAGCTGCAATGGCCCGACGCGCGCTACCGCTCGATGCTGCTGCGCGCGCCGCACTCGATCTGGACCGTCGACGCGATCCAGATCGCGGTGTCGCTCGTGCCAGGCGTGCGCCAGGCGCTGATCCGCGACGCGTGGGGCGGGCTCGACATCAACCAGTCGATCTTCGGCAACTTCAACTTCATCGAGCGCGTATTCGGCAGCGAGCGAGACCTAGGGAATCCTTACTATTTCACCGTGCTCGTGTCGCCCACGGACTCGGCGATCTGGGACGGACCCGACGGTCTCGAAGCGTCGGTACTCACGGCCATCGAGGATCTGCGCCCGCTCGGCATTTTCCCGCAGGTGCAGCAGGCCGAGCAGATCGGCATCTGCGTGAACGCGGACCTGGTCGTGCGCGGCATTCCGATGCCGTTCGGCTCGAAGGCGTCCGTCAATGCATCGGCACCGGCCCAGGCGCTGAAAGCGCGGCTCAACGAGCGGCTGCGCCGCTACATCGACAGCCTGTCGTTCGGCGAACCGGTGCGGGTCTCGGAAGTGATCTGGGCGATGATGAGCGAGTCCGGTATCACCGATGTCCAGAACGTCATGCTGCTCCGCTATCCGCCAGCGATGGAAAACATCGACTTCACTCAGGCGCAGACGAACGGCCCCGCCGGACCCGGCTGCGGCCTGAACATCGATCTGGCGATCAACCAGGTGGCCGACTTCGTGGACACCGCAACGGTGCTGACGATCATATGAGACGCGCAACCGCCGTGACGGGCCACACGCGAACGCTGCGCCGCAAGGAGGCGCCATGCCTGACATTCTGAAGCCCGACCGCTGGGCGGCATCATCGCAAGGCAATATGTTCGCGAATCTCACCGCGCCATTCGCGGGCGGCGCGCAGGTGCGGGACATCGCGTGCGACGCCACGGGCCACGCGGCGATTGCCGACGTGACCCGCGATCCGCTGCTCGTCGTGGCGCCAGCCGCCGCGCTCGGCGCGACCGGTCTGCAGGTCAGCGCCGTGCTGCTTCCGGGCAACGCGCCGGCAAGCTTCGGCACGGCCGTGTTCGCTCCGTGGACCGAAGCGGGCGCGTTCGTACCGCTCCATCTGCCGACGGTCGATCCGGACGTCCGGACGGCCGCGCCGTTCACGCTGGTCCTGACGCTGACCGCCATCGCCGCGGACGGCACGACCAGCGCCATCGCCGTCAACCAGATCGCAAACCAGATCCAGCTTCAATTGATCGAAGGGATTTTCGGCCGGCTGCTCTACGCGCTTTCAGCGGAGAAGCACACGATCCGGCGTCAGGCGCGCGAATTGGCAGCGATGCGGCAACTGGCCAGCGCGGCGGGCGACGCGCTCGACCGCGTCGGCGCGGAAGTGGCCGTGCCGCGCCTCGCCGACCGGCTCGCTGCCGATGCGGGCCACATTGTCCTCCAGCCGTGGACCGACGCCGGCGGCGCACCGGTTCCGGAACCCGACGACAACTACCGGCGCCGGCTCGCCCTGTTCCGGCCGTTCCTGCGCGCGACCCGCGCGCGACTCGACGAAGCGCTGAACGGCCCCGGCGCCAACAACGCGCCCAATGCCGGGCTCCTCGCCGGCCTTGGCGTGCAGGCGCGCCTGCAGATCGACGAACAGGTCAATCCGTTCGCGGTCGCGGTTCATTTGATCAGCACCGGCAGCGACGCTGTCCGCACTAACTTCCTCGCTTACGTTCGCGCGGTCCATCTGATCTGGCCGCAGGACGAACCGACGGCGAACGGGGTTCATTTGGCGCGGGCGCTGTCGACGGAACGCCGCGCCAGCGTCGAGACCTTGCGTGCGAGCCTGCGCCAGAGCTTCAACTTTCCGACCCAGGCTGCGCTGGCGCCGCTGCTCGCATCGGCGCTGGATCGCGTCGGGCGCTGCCGGCGCGCACTCGGCCAGGCTGCGCACTGGACCGTCACGCGCGCGCAGGATGGCACCGCAAACAGCCGCTACCAGCTTGGGCTGGGCGCCGACCTCCAGCCGCCCGCCGCTGCGGACCTCGACGCGCTCGCGGCAGCTGTCGCCCACCCGCCGGCCATCGCCGATGCCGAACTTGCGGCGCTCGTGAGCGCGATGACGCCGGCGTCGTCCGCGACCGACCCAACCGGTGCGTGGTTCCTGAATGCGTGCGGCCTGCAGACCGCCTATTCGGTGGACGCCACAACCCTCTACGTTTCGCACCTGCCCGCGTTCGGGCTCGTGATCGCCGGGCCGGCAAACGGCGCTGTGAACGCATCGGCCACGCTGCAGGCCGCTTACCAGGCGCCGGGCGACCCGACGGCGAACGTCGTGATCCACGATGGCCTGGCCGCCACGCTCGCACAATGGACGGCGTCCGGCGGCACCGCATGGACCGCGCTCTCGGCTATCGACGCCACCACCGCATGGAACGCCGCCGCGCCCCACGCGGCAGCAGACCCGGCGCTCAACGTGTTCCGTGCCGCCGGCCTCGCCGATCTCACCGTGCCCGCGCCCATCGTCGCGCAACTCGAGGCGCTCCCGCCGGAACTGGTCGCCGTCATCGCCCTGCCGGCCGCGCTGGCCACAGCGGTGCTGACTGGCATACCATCGGCAGCCGACGACCTGAAGCGGCTGGTCGGTCTTTTTGCGGCCAACGGACTCGCCTCGGCGCTGCCGCTCACCACCACCGACCACCGCGTGATCCTGACGATCGGCGCGATCGGCCTGCCCGGCGCGGGCGTGAATCTCTCCGATCGCCGCTCGGTCGGCTTCCGCTGGTACACCGTCCCGCTCGCAGGCAGCGGCGGCACGGTCAAGCCGATCGGCAGCCGGACCGTCTTCACTTCCGCGACGGCCGGACTCACGGCGGTTGTGGTGCTCGGCTACGCGCGCCGGCCCGGCCTGAACGACCCCTACGAATTCCGGGCCAGCGTGCCGAACGGCACCCTGCTCACGATCCCCCAGTACGAGTACCTGATGAACACGCTCGGGGAAATCCTGCCGATCGGCGTGCTGGTCAATACCTTCGATCTGCGCCAGAGCGGCGTCGACCTGAACGGAGACGGCCACGCCGATCCGCTCCCGCCCAGCGCCGCGCGCACGTTCCGCCCATTCCGGCAAGACCGCCATCGCGGCCTTGTCGTTCCGCCACTGCCCGCCGCCGACACAGGCGCATAGGAGACCGAAATGGCTGTCGATACACTGCAACTCGATGGAATGGCGATCTCCGATGTGATGAAGTCCATTCGGGACACGGGCGTTGGCGATTCGGAAGCGTCGATCATCCTCGGCAACTGGCTGATCCAGCAAGGCGCGCGGCAACAGCGCGTCTTCAACTATCAGACCGATTTCCCGGCTATCGAGACGGACTGCGTCGAAACCTTCACGCCGACCTTTCACCACACGGACTGGGTGGACGGCGAGAGCGTGGTGCAGGCCCAGCAATCGGCCGGTGAAGAAGGCTTCAACTCGCGCCTGCACAAGATCGAGCAGGACTTCGCCGCCGTGCGCACGGACCTCGGCCAGGTGTTCGCGTGCCTCGCGAACATGCGCGCCGAGATTCGCAGCCTGCTCGACGAAATTCGGACCCAGATCAATCTGATCAACGCGGACTTGTTCAACCTCGCGCAGGGACGCCCGAGCTACGAGCCGCCGAGCTTCTCCCCGGTAGCCTTCATTCCGCCCTTCGACGCGACGAACGCTCATTTTGTTGGTTCAACGAAGTATTTCAACAAGGATGTCGCGGTCTGGCAGACCAGCCAGGGAACCATCATGCTGCCGAACGTGACACCAACGCCGTCGAACCCGGCCAGCGATCCGCGCGTGTCGGGCCCGGCAAGTCTGGCGAAATTCATGACGTCAAATCCGCAATTCCTCCAGCAGTTCGGCGGCAAGCCGGTCAGCAAGGCCGACCTGGTCAAGAACTACGGGACGCAGACGCTCGACAACGGCATGAGCGTCGCAGACGCCGTGAGCATTCTTCCGGATACGGGTTCGTATGCGAATTCGGACGCACTCGCATCGGACCTCGCCGAGCGCCAGGCCGGTGCGATTCGCTCGTCGGGCGGGAGCGACGTCGTCAATGCGGCGCTTGGCGTTCAGGGGGCGACCGGTGCGGCGTCCAGCGCGCCGGTCACTAACCTGCCCGGCTTGTCATCGAGCGCCGCCGCAGCGTTGAACAAAGGCGGTATCACCACGATCGGGCAACTTGCGGCCGCCAATCCCACCGATGTCAACAAAGCCCTGTCGACAGGAGGCGTGGCGATGAACTCGGGCGACGTGGCCGCGACGTCAGTGCTGGCCAAGACGTTGACGCGTGTTTAGCGCGGCCATATCCGGGTGAGGGGCGGGCATGACCCGCCGCCCCGGCTTACCTCCCAGCACGCCGAGCCCACGCCGTCACATAGTCAGGCGCGGCATCCCCCGGCGGTGTGCCGTCGGGCTCAGGCGCGAGCGGCGTAAGCGCTAGCGGCAACACGCCCGCCCAGACAGCACGCCCGAGATCCGCTTCATCGTCCTTGGGCCCGCCGGTGCGAATCTTCGCGGCCGCTTCGTCGAGCGGCAAACGCAGCACCGTCGTCGCGGCCAGCTCGTTGCGATCGCCGGCACGCACCTCATGTGCGCGGCCCCGCGCAATGTGGTCGAGAAAGGCGTCGAGCGCAGCGGCCTTGCGATCGGCCGCAACCACTTCGAACGCGCCGTAGATCATCGCCGAACGGTAGTTCATCGAGTGATGAAACGCCGAGCGCGCGAGCACAAGGCCATCGAGGTGCGTGATCGTCACGCAGACCTGCGCGCCCTCGGCCGCGAGCCGCAGCATGCGGCTGCCGTTGGAGCCATGGATGTAGAGATGATCGCCCTCGCGCCAGCACGCAGTGGGAATGCAGTGCACGCCGTGCTCGTCGGCAAACGCAACGTGGCATAGATAGGCCGCGTCGAGAATGGCGTAAAGCTTGTCGCGATCGTAATGCCCGCGCTCGGCGATGCGGCGCACCCGCGTACGCGGCGACGGCGCCTTGCCATTGACAGAAGCGGTATCGATATCGGACATCCTCGGCATCTCCTCGATTGGGTTCGGATGCCGATTACGTTAGCGAAACGGTGGCTCCATGGGTAGACCCAGCACGGAGCATTCGCCTGGGGCCACGGTGCAAGCTCACCTTCAGCCGGATTCGTGCCGCAAGCGTTACTTTCTCGTGATCGTCTTACGCGCGGGACGCAGCGGCTTCGCCGGAGCATCTGCGGAACGCCCCGTGCGCCGCTGCACGCGCTGTGCCGGCGCGGCACCGGCGGCCTTGCCTGCGCCACTGCCCTCGCCCGTCTTCTTGCGCAGCGCATCGAGTTCCAGCGCCTGCGCCGCATGCGCCGCGCGCAGCGTCTCCAAGCGCCCTTCCTGCATGCCAGCCTGGTGCCGCAAGTCGCCAAGCTGCCCCTGCAGCGATTGAATCTCCGCCCGCGCACTTTCTTCGGCCCGCGTGGCGCGTTTGCTGGACGCCTCGACGTCGCGCTGCAAGCGCACATTGGCCGAGCGCTCGCGCTCGATTTCAAGCAGCGCGCGCTTTTCCGCAGCCTGCAAACGGGTTTCGGCCAACTCTGCTCCAGCACGAAGCTTGTCGAGTTCGACGGCGAAATCGGCACGCGCCTGCGCGAGCGCGGCATCGCGCTCACGGCCATCCTGCTGCAACCGCTCCACCTCGCGTTCCAGCGCGTTGCGCGTGGCGACGGCGGCGGCCTGCGCCTGTTCCAACTCCTGAATACGCACCTGCGCTGCAAGCAACGCGCTCGTGCGTTGCTCGAGCGCCGTCTCGGTACGCGCGAGATCGCCCTGCATCGCGGTAACGGACGCCTCGGCCGCCTGGCGCGCCTGCTCAACCTCTACGCGCAGCGCCTCTAGCGCGTCCTGCGCGGCCGCCGTGGCGCGCGTCCACAGCGCGGCCACGAGTTCGCCCGCCGCGCCCTGCAACTCTTCGGGCAGGTCCGCGTGCTCGATGCGCACACGGCTTTTCTCGCGCAACTCCGCCCAGAATTCGGACAGCACCGCCGTGGGCGTGCCCATGCTGCCACGGCGTACGAGCTGATAAAGCCGGTTGGCGGTGGGCGTAACACCGAAGCGAAAGAACAGCAACGCGCACACTTCGCGATAAAGCTCGCGGGTCTTGGGAAATTCGCTCTTGAGCCGCTCGATTTCGGCGGTAATACGAACTTCATCGAGAGTGTCGTCGGACATGGCGAGAAGGGGTAAGGTCGATTCGATTAATAATACAACGTAAAACGTTGAATTCCTACTTTTTCGTGACCGATGGCTTCAAGGTTTTGCGGAATCGGGATCCGCCTGAATCAGCGCCGCGAGTTTTTGCCGTTCTAGCGCGACGTCGCTCACGCCGGATGCCGGCCAATCCAGCGCCACGCCGTTGGCGAGGGAGTCGCGAACCAGCGTCTGGTACTGCCAGTCGCTGATGCGGCCGTGATCCATCGCATCCGAGATTTCATGCCGGAACGCAACCGGAAAGCTCGTATAGGCGCGCGACAAGGCCGCGTACTGCCTTGCATCGACTTCCTTCGAGGATGGCACCGCAGTCCAGATAACGACTGCCACAATTGCTGTGAACGGAATGGCGGTGTAACGGAGAATGAATTTAATCGGTGTCATTAAGCGCCAGTGGATCTCATTGCGAGCGATGATTGTATTCGCCCCGAGATCGGCGCCAATTACGCCTGGCTGAGTTTGGGAATCAGCCTTCGCGAGCCAACCGCGCACTGAGTGCGTCGATTTCCGAGTCCGCGAAAACTTCGATGCCGTGCTGGCGCAACAGCGCAGCCGTCACCCCTGCTCCGGCGCGGCGCTGGCCCGAGAAACTCCCGTCGTAGATGAAGCGGCTGCCACACGACGGACTGCCGTCGATCAGCAATGCGAAGCGGCAATCGTGCTCGCGCGCGAGTTCCAGCGCCGCCTGCGCCCCTGCGAGAAAAAGCGCGGTGACATCGGCGCCCGCGACATCAACCACGCGCGCCGTGCCCACAAGAACCGCTTCGCCCGACTCCGCGCGCGCAATTTCGGCGGCCGGACGGGGCACGCCGAATCCCCCGCTCAACTCGGGACAGACGGACACAATGCGCCCCTCGCGCCGCCAGGCTTCAAGCGTCGGATGGACAAGCGTTTTGGCCGCGCCGTTATAACGAACCGGACTGCCGAGCAGGCACGCGCTTATCAGTATTTTTTGAGTCACCGCGGGCGAGGCCGTCAACTCAGTCGAAGTTCTCGCGCAGCCATTTCTTGTTCATCTTGCCCACGCTGGTCTTCTCCAGCGCGTCGACGAACTTGACGACTTCCGGCACCGCATACTTCGAGATCTGCCCGGTTTCGCTAAAGCGCAGGACATGCTGTTTGATTTCGTCTTCGCTCACCGGCGCGCCATGCTCCGGACGCAGCACGACCACAGCCGCCGGGCGCTCGCCCCACTTCTCGTTCTTGATGCCAATGACAGCCACTTCGGCCACGGCGGGATGCTGCGAGATCAGACTCTCGATCTCCAGCGACGAAACCCACTCGCCACCCGACTTGATCACGTCCTTGATGCGGTCCGTGATCTGCAGATAGCCATCCGTACCGATGCGCGCCACATCCTGCGTATGCAGATAGCCGCCCTCCCACAACTGCTCGGTGGCCTCGGGATTGTGCAGATACCCTTGCGTGAGCCACGGCGTGCGCACGACCACCTCGCCGCTCGCGACGCCGTCGTGCGGAAGATCCTGCATTTCATCGTCGACGATGCGCAGGTCCACCAGCGGCACCGGCAGACCCGTGCGGCAGCGCAAGCTGACTTCCTCGTCGATGTCGAGCGGCTCGGCGCTCGGCTTCAACTGCGCCAGCGTGAGCAACGGACACGTCTCGGACATGCCGTAACCCGTGAAGACGTCGATGCCGCGCTCCAGTGCGGTACGCGCGAGACCATGCGGCAGCGCCCCGCCACCGATCACGACCGTCCACTTGCTGAAGTCGGCAGTCTTGGCCTGCGGGCAGCTCAGCAGCATGTGCAGGATGGTGCCCACGCAATGCGAGAAGGTCACGCCTTCGTCGCGCATCAGCTCGACGAGCCGGTCCGGCACATAGCGGCCCGGATACACCTGCTTCACGCCCATCACAGTCGCGATGTACGGGATGCCCCATGCGTGCACATGGAACATCGGCGTGAGCGGCATGTAGACGTCGCCGCGATGGAAGCGCTGGCCCGACGCGGGGCTCGACAGCGCCGCCATCCCGGTGATGGTGTGCAGCACCAGTTGCCGATGCGAAAAATACACGCCCTTGGGCAGACCCGTGGTGCCCGTGGTGTAGAACGTCGTGGCGCGCGTGTTCTCGTCGAAATCGGGGAAATCGAAGTGCGTGTCGCTGGTCGCGAGCAGATGCTCGTATTCATCGGCGAATTCAAGCTCGGACGAGGCTGCGGCATTGCCTTCGTCGTCGATCAGCACGATCGCACGCACGTGTTCAAGCTTGTCGCGAATTGCCGCCAGCACCGGCAGGAAATCCGCGTTCACGAGCAGCACCTGGGCGCCCGCATGATTGATCGTATAGGCGATCTCGGCCTGCGAGAGACGAATGTTCACCGTCTGCAGCACGGCGCCCATCATCGGCACTGCGAAGTAACATTCGAGATAGCGATGGCTGTCCCAGTCCATCACCCCGACCGTGGCGCCATGCTCCACGCCAAGCCGTTGCAGGCCATTCGCGAGTCGCGCGATGCGTTCCTGGAGCTGGGTGTAGGTCATGCGGACCTTGCCCCGGTAGACGATCTCCTGATTGGGCGCGTGCGCCATCGGCGTACGCAGCAGGTGCTTGATCAAGAGGGGGTAGGCATAAGCCGATGACATTGCTTCGCTAGCCTGGTCGTACATGGCAGTCCCTGACAGTCGGTGTATCAATTACAAATCGCAACTACAACGGCGCGCCCCGTTCGATTCACGAGACGCGCCGGCACTATCGATGCGCTTTCGGGTTTTTATTGAACCCGTATCGAACCTTAAGCGAGGTTCTCGAAGATCGCCGCAATACCCTGGCCGCCGCCGATGCACATCGTCACCAGCGCATAGCGGCCGCCGATGCGCTGCAGTTCATGCAGCGCCTTCACGGTGATGAGTGCACCCGTTGCGCCAATCGGATGGCCGAGCGAGATGCCCGAGCCATTCGGGTTGACCTTGGCGGGATCGAGGCCGAGCTCCTGCGTAACTGCGCACGCCTGGGCCGCGAAGGCTTCGTTGGACTCGATCACGTCGAGGTCTTCGACGCGCAGGCCCGCACGCTGCAGCGCGAGGCGCGAAGCCGGCACCGGGCCAATGCCCATGTGCAGCGGATCGACGCCCGCGTGCCCGTAGGCCACGAGTCGCGCCATCGGCTTGACGCCGCGCTGCTCGGCAGCTTCGCGCGACATCAGCAGCACGGCTGCGGCCGCGTCGTTGATGCCCGAGGCGTTGCCGGCCGTCACGGTGCCGTTCTCTTTCGCGAAGACCGGCTTGAGCTTCGAGAAGTCTTCGATCGTTGCATCGGTGCGCAGATGCTCGTCGGTATCGAACACGACTTCACGGCCCCGCACCTTTTGCGTAACGGGCACGATCTGGCTCGCGAAACGGCCTTCGGCGATCGCGCGCGCTGCGCGGTGATGCGATTCGAGCGCCAGCGCATCCTGGCGCTCGCGCGAAATGTCGAACTTGCGCGCAACGTTTTCGGCGGTCACGCCCATGTGCACCGTATTGAACGGGTCGTGGAGCGCGCCGAGCATCATGTCGACGAAACGCGCGTCACCCATGCGAGCGCCAAAGCGCATGTCGGGTGCGGTATACGGCGCGCGGCTCATGTTCTCCGCGCCCGCGCCGATCGCAACATCGGCGTCGCCCAGCATAATGGTCTGCGCAGCCGAAACGACGGCCTGCAGGCCCGAACCGCAGAGGCGGTTGACGTTGAAAGCCGGCGTCGAATCGGGAATGCCCGCATTAATTGCCGCGACGCGCGAGAGATAGAGATCCTTCGGCTCGGTGGTGATCACATTGCCGAACACCACATGGCCTACGTCTTCGGGCTTGACCTGGCTGCGCGCGAGCAGCTCGCGCAGCACGATCGCGCCAAGCTCGGTGGGCGCGAAGTCCTTCAGGCTGCCGCCGAATTTGCCGATTGCGGTTCGCACACCGCCTACCACCACGACTTCTTTGCTCATTTGCGCTCCTTGTTCATTGACTCGCCCGCGATTACGCTGCGGGCGTTACATGTTCGGATAGTTCGGGCCGCCGCCGCCTTCGGGCGTGACCCACACAATGTTCTGCGTCGGATCCTTGATGTCGCAGGTCTTGCAGTGTACGCAATTTTGCGCGTTGATCTGCAAGCGATCCTCGTCTGAATCGACTTTGACAAATTCGTAAACCCCTGCCGGGCAGAAGCGCGCTTCCGGTCCCGCATAGGTTTTCAGGTTGATGCCAACCGGCACCGTCGCATCCTTCAGCGTCAAATGCGCGGGCTGATTCTCTTCGTGATTCGTATTGGAAATAAACACCGAAGAAAGGCGATCGAACGTAAGCTTGCCATCGGGCTTCGGATACTCGATCGGCTTGCACAGCGACGCCGGCTTGAGCATCTCGTGATCGCGGTGCTGGTGATGGAGCGTCCACGGC